>CBDDBH010000029.1:0-286888 GCA_965225625.1 Gammaproteobacteria bacterium | reverse complement strand
CGCGTTCCCGTTTTGATAAGCTGATCTCTCCCAGTTCACTATCCGCCACCTGCATCAAGATCTGATTGGCCTGCTGCTCGTCATTTGCGTATGCCACTGCGCGAAAGGTGCAGATATGTGGTTCTTGATTTCCCGGCGTTAACGGATTTTCCGGGTTTGCGCTGATATGCAGATTTAGTTCGAGATTATCAATTTCCAGAGCAATAAGGGTTTCCAGTGCCCTCGTCCATTGGCGAATTCGACTCAGCGGGAGAATATAGGTTGACGATGCAACGACGCGGGGTAAGCGATGAAGTCCGAGATAATATCTGGTGACAACACCGAAAAAGCCTGGTCCGGCGCCGCGCAGTGCCCAGAATAAGTCCGGAAATTGATCAGCGTTAACGGTGATTAGATTTCCGTGGGCGTCAACGACGTCAGCACCCAGTACAGACTCACACGCAACGCCCCAATTACCGATGTTGTATCCCAAGCCGCCACCAAGCAGGTACCCGCTCAACGACACCGTTCCACATTGCGCAACCGGAAAAGCCAGCCCATAGGGCTCCAGCAATTTCAGCAGATCGGTTGACCAGATCCCCGGTCCGGCGACTGCGGTCCGGTCTTCACTGTTTACCGTTACGTCACGCAAACCCGATATGCCGAGCATAATCCCTTCATCACGCAGGAATGACCCGCAAAGACTATGCCCTGTTCCTCTTGCGACGATCTTCATACGCTGCGCGCGGCCAAATTTGACGGCGGTTATGACATCTTCAACGGTCTTTGCTTGAATAATGAGGTGTGGAAACCGCTTCGGTTTGAATGCCTGCCACACCATGCTTTGGCGCCATAGTTCGTAGTCCGCGTCAGTCCTTGCGATAACTTTGCCTCCGATAGCGTTGCGCAAAGTTTCGATCTGGTTTGCAGTGGCTCCGGTGGCTTGCGGTTCGATTGCGCTGGCTTTTGAGCCAAGAAGTCCGACGGCGCCCGCTCCAACCACATTTTCCAGGAACGTTCGCCGGGGCAGGGTGTCTTTGTTCTTCACTAATTTAGCGCCTTCATCATTTTTCAGCTTATCGATGTCCATAATACCGACGGAAATAAGTATACTGCTCCTGTGAAATTCGGCGTCTTTTTACCCAACGGCAGCAACGGCTACATTCCCTCGGCCGGCAGTCCCGTCTATCCGCCGACTTTCGAGCACAACAAAGACATTTCGGTGGAAGCGGAAAACCAGGGGCTCGACTTTGTGCTGTCGATGATGAAATACCGCGGTTTCGGCGGTGAAACGGGTTACTGGGATGCCTGCCTGGAATCCTTTACCTTGATGGCGGCGCTGGCGACTGTCACCAAGCGCGTCGAACTCTATCCCTCGATTTCGATTTTGAGCCAACATCCGGCCGTCGTCGCACGCATGATCGCGACCATCGATGACATCAGCGGCGGGCGCTGCGGCCTGAATATCGTCACCGGCTGGAACCGTCCGGAATACGCTCAAATGGGCCTGTGGCCCGGCGATTCACATTACGAGCGGCGTTATGAGTACGCAGCCGAGTACCTCGCGATTCTCAAAACGCTGTGGAAAGAAGGGCGTTGCACCCACGACGGCGAGTTCTTCCAACTCGATGACTGTACCGTATATCCGACGCCGAACCGCGAGATCCCTATCGTCTGCGCCGGCCAGTCGCCGCGCGGCAAACAATTCGTCGCCGAGAGGGCCGATCATCAGTTCGTGATGACGGGTAAATCGAAGCTGCTGGCGGGTGTCAAAGACGTTAAGGCGCGTGCGCGGAAAACCGGGCGCAAGGTCGGTATCTACTCCCTCTATCACATGATCGTTGCCGATACGGACGATGAGGCAATTCGTATCGGCGAGGATATCGTCGCCCGCGTCGACCGCGGCGCCGTCGCCAATATGATCGCAAGCGCCAGCCTCGACACTAATCCCCAAGGCACCAGTGAGCAAATCAAATCCGGTTTGGAGCAAAGCATTGAGGAAGGCAATATGGCCTTTATGGGCATTCCGGTGCTACTCGGATCGCCCGCCACGATCGCTCGAAAAATCGATGAGATGTACGACGAGACAGGCATCGATGGGATACTCTTCAGCTGGCCCCATTTCGTGCCCGGGATCCGGCAGTTTGGCGAAGAGGTCATGCCGTTACTGAAATGCTTGAAGGCCGCCTGAACGCGCACCGGCTTTTTGAGCTTGCCTCAGAAGAGCGAGCCAAGTACATAGCCGCGCTGCGCGCTGCCGACGAACACGATATCCAGCCGCTAGTTCGTTATCTTTCAGAACTTAATCCGACGTAAGCCTAGTGACCACGAGTTTGGTCTTGGAGTGGTTCTCGGAGTAATAGGCGGGACAACACGGCGATTGCAAATCACACGAACTCAATCTTCAGCGGCGTACATACATCGCCATTGGCTCGTTGACCCTCCACTTCCAGATCGAAGGGACAAGCGGATACCGCGACAAGGCAATCCATGACTGCCTTCAGCTCGATGTACTCGCCGGCCTCAGTTGGAGCAGGTTGCCATTCTATGACCCCGTCCGGACGCGGACGGGAGTATTGAAAGAAGTTTATCGGTTCCGGGACGTCGATATAGTGAAGGCCATATTCTTCTACAGCGAGCGCGAGATTGTCGCGGCAATTTCTGTGGGTCGGATCTCCGAGACATTCCGCATATACCGCGCTGGAGCACGGTGGAAAGAGTAGATCGTGCACGCCATGTGCATGATCTTCAGTGATTTCAAACATCGTGTTGTGCAGATTCGAACGGATACGGCTGCCTTTGGTGATGTAACTCGACCACGTGTCATTGACGAGATTGAATGCCACAGTCTCGCCCGTCGAGAGCTTCTCAGCCAGGTTATGTAGGTTGAAGCACGTAAAATCGCAAATCTGGTGACCTTCCACGTCGACGATTCGGATTACCTCGCCGCGTCGGATTACGCAGGCGCCACCCTCATTCGCGGGGATGAAAACCTCATTCTGGGGCATCATTCAACTCCTCCATCTCTATCTAAATGTGTGCCGCGGATGTCTCATCGCGTCACCCGGATAGATCGTTCACCTCGAAGGCAGAGCGGCTGGCGCCGCCCGGACACTCAGTAATCGTATATCAAAGGCGGTCTGTCATCACTGCACGCCTGCCTCGTGCGACCCACCAAAAGGCTGCGACGGCAGGGACCGTCGTCACCACGATCAAGACGCTCAATGCCGAATAACCGGCGCTTTCTATCAGCGCGCCACCGAGGTAGGGACCAACGCCCAGGCTGAGCGACAAAGACCCGCCGGCCGCGGCCGCCCAACGCCCGTGTCGGTCGAGCATGGCCGCCAAAGAGAATTGAAACGTCACGGAAAATGAAAAGCATACTGCCTCGAGCACCGTCCCGACGACATACGCGGGCATGGTTGCGACTTCGATCGCGAGTATCATCGCCGCCGAATGCAGCAGCAAACTGCCGACCAGTGGTGCGACCACGCCGAAGCGGGTTTCGACCACTGCTGCGAAACCCGCCCCGACACCGCCCGCGACGACGACTATGGTGAAGATCTCGCCGATGCGCTCGAGCGACAGATCCAGGCGTACGCCCAAACGCTCGATGAACGGAAAATAGGCCATCATACTCACAGTAAAAAGAAAGATTGCGATTAACAGCACGATCCCCGGCCCGCGTTCGGGCAGAGCATCCGGCGAACGCACTGTGCGCTGCGCGCGGTACTCGGGGAAAACGATCAGGATCGGCGCGATGATAAGCGTGAGAACCGCCAGCACACCGTAGGCGCCGCTGTGTGCCAGGACCGCGACCGTCCGCGACATGATGAAGGCGGTCACCGTGGCGACCAGAGGCGATGTCATTAGCGCGAGACCGTATAGCCGCGGTGGATTGGGGGCGCCGGCGATAGTCGCGTTGACGGCGGCCAGCACGGTACCGGCACCGAGCCCGGCGACAGTGCGCCACAGGACGATGGCCCACATGCTTTCCGCAGCAGCGGCGCCGCCGTGACCCACGAGCAGCAGAAACGCCCCGGCGAGACTCACCGATCGTGCGTTCAAACGAGCCATCCAAGGCGCCAGTCCTGCAGCGCCTATACCCATGAACAGAAGTTCGGCGGTAAGAACGAGCCCGGCTTGGGCCTCGTTGAATCCGAGGCCGGCAATCAGCCCCGCCACGATCATGGGGGACATGTTGGGCGGAACGAAAGCCAGGCAGTTTGCCAGACAGACTGCTACGGTACCCGATCTGCGAGGCTCGGGTACTGGCGGATCCGGCGTGGTAGTGATTTGGTCGCTCACGGACACAGGCTAACCCAGAACGCAGATGTACGGCGGGTGATCGGTTCAATCCGTCAGAAGTTTCTCGATCACGTCATCGTCCTCGGAGAACGGCAAGCGGGTAACGCGCAACCGTCTGACCATCGGTTTGACGCACGTCCGCAGCCATGGTCGAATTCCTAAAATCATTCCCTGGCGCAGAGGACTGACCGATGGCTGAGACGACCGCGTACCTGTCGCCGAATGGCGAGAACGAGACCTGGGGGGACGGGCCGGCGACCAGGTTGGTGGTGGCGACCATCGAAGGTGTTGCGACCTACGCCCGCGAGGACCAGGGGACGCCCTGGCGGCTCGCCGACCGGACGCTTACCGACCGCCATCTGGGCGCGCTCGTGTTCGAGCCCATCTCGGGTCGGCTGTTCGCCGGCGCACATGACAGCGGCGGGGTCTGGGTGAGCGAGGACGGCGCGGGTGCATCCTGGCGCGAGCTTACCAACGGGCTCGACCGGCCGCACGTGTACGGGCTGGCCCGGCGCCAGATCGGTGACCGGGTGAGCCTCTTCGTCGGGACCGAGCCGGCCGCGCTCTACCGCAGTGAGGACTTCGGCGAGACCTGGATCGAGCTCGAAAGCCTGCGCCTTGTGCCGGACGCGGATAAATGGACGTTCCCGCCGCCGCCGCATATCGCCCACGTCAAGTCGATCGTCTTCCATCCGGGCAAGGCCGAGACGATCTACGCGTTGGTCGAACAGGGCGCGCTGCTGCGCTCGGACGACGACGGGCGCAGCTGGACTGAGCTCGCCGGCTATTCCTTGCCCGACGACCTCGCCTATCGCGATGTCCACCGGCTGGTGATCGACCCCCGGAACCCCCAGAACTTCTATCTCGCCACCGGCGAAGGGTTCTACGCCAGTACCGATGAGGGCGAGAGCTGGGAGCATCTGATGCTGGCCAGCGGCCGGATTGGCTATCCCGACTTCGTGTTCCTTGACCCGCGCGACGGCAAGACGCTCTATCTGGCCGGGGCGCGGCACGATCCCGGCCACTGGTTCCAAACCCAGAACGCGGACTCCACGATCGCGCGCAGCACCGACGGCGGGCGGAAATGGGTGGAGCTGACTAACACACTGCCAAGCCCATTCAAGGCGGCCATCGAGGCGATCTGTCTGCACCACTGGCCCGGCGGCATGATGTTCGCCATGGGTTCGTCCGCGGGTGAGGTCTACATCAGCGAAGACGATGGCACGTCGTGGTCGCGCATCGCTGAGCGCATACCACCGGTGTCCAAGAACGACCACCACTTTCCCTGGTTGTCGAAGCAGGTCGTGGACGAGGAGATGGCGGCGCGGATAGCGGTTGCGGAGAGTATGGGGATTGCGGTGCGGATGCCCTGACGCCGCGGTAAGTAAAAGAGGACGGCACGCGGATGGGATTCCTTCTTGGTAGGACTGTCGAGCGCGGCTATGTGCCTTCATTTATGCACAAATTGCTGCGCCCACACATAACCGGCAATGAGATCAACGGCGTCTGCGAGACGACCGTTCTCAGGCCGACGCCGATATACCACTGGCTCGGTAAGCTACGGGTTCCTTTCAATCGTGTTCAGCTTAGTCGACAAGCATAACTTCCAGTAAGCACTATCGCATCAAATTCCCGAGTGCTCTTGGCGTCTTAGCGATTCGTGATGCACGATAATCAATTCAAGCCTCAAGAGGGAGAATTGATCCGCATTATTGCGCTTGCATTGGAATGCCCGATGCCTCCCTTAATTCCTACAGTAAGGACCGCGGAATGAATAATTTTGGCGTGCTGTTCGGCTGGATCCTTGCAGCTTTTCAGTTGGGCCTACTGCCCGTGAACCCCCAGTGCAGAATTGCGGGGAAAGGGCGTTTATTCTGCCCATACTTTAATACCACCCAGGACGGACGGCTGCATCATGGCGAGCATCACGCAGACGATCATCGGCGAACGCGGTCTCACCACCCATTACCCCGAACTCGGTACCGAGCCGATCCCGATCGAACCGTACTTTTCTGAAACCCACTTCCAAGGGGAGAAAGACCGGCTGTTCCGTCGCGCCTGGTTGAAGGTGGGCAGGGTCGAACAAATCCCGGATCCGGGCAGTTATTTCGTTTGTGACTTAACAGTCGCGGACACCTAGGTTCTTGTTGTGCGCGGCGAAGATAATCAGATCCGTGCTTTTCACAACGTGTGCTCGCATCGCGGCAACAAACTCGTGTGGGACGACGCGGGCCGGGAATCCGGATTCAGTTGTCGAATGCACGGCTGGACCTATTTAACTGACGGACAGCTTCGAACTGTGCCTGACGAGCAGATGTTTTATCGGCTCGATCGTAGCGCTTGTAACCTGGCCACCGTCAATGTCGACGTTTGGCGAGGTTTGATCTTCATAAATCTCGACACACAGCCGGGCGAAACGCTGGAAGAATATCTCGGCGAAGCGGGCAGCCGAATCGCGGACTTCCCGTTCGAAAATGCGCCCGAACGCTACACCTATTCGGCAGATTTGCGCTGTAACTGGAAAGTCGCGCTCGATGCATTTACTGAGGCCTATCATGTGGTATTCATTCACGGCAAGTGGGGGTTCCGGGACGTTTACTTCGGCTGACAACCCACTTTGCCAGATCCCGTACGCCAGTATCTTTGGCCGCCACGCCGTCATGGGTGTACCGGGAAATCCCGACTATCAGCCGCGTGTCACCGAAGCAATTGCGCAGCGTTGGGGGTGCGATGTCCACAAAACGCCAATCCAATGCTAAGACGTGGTTGCCAGCAGCGGTCAATTCGACCGGCAACAGCAAATTTGCCTTCGAGTTAACGCATTTCTTTCCAAACTTCCTCGTGCACCTGGTCGACGGCACCTATTTCACCCACGAGTTCCATCCACTCGCCGCCGATAGAACGCGATGGATCGGCAATACTTACTACACAGCGCCGCGAAATGCCGGCGAGCGCTTCAGTCAGGAATATGCTCATTTGTTGATGCGCGAGAATTGGTTGGAAGACACCACCGCGATGGAATCAGTTCAATCGACATTGAAGTCAGGCGCCAAGCAGCACTTTATTTTGCACGATCAGGAACTGTTACCGCGTCACACTTTCAAAATCGTCATGGATTACGTCAACCATGACACCGAACGAGCACAGCAAGCTCTGTCGTGAACCTGTTTCCTGCACAATTCAGCGACCTCGAACGCTTTGCCGACTGGGCGCTAGCACGTGAGACCGAGCGCAATCAAAAACGCCTCACTGAAGACATGGTTGAAATCCGCGCGTTTTACGAAGCAATAATCCCCCGGATGGACGAGATAATAGTCCACCTGAATGAATTCGACCTCGCCGCATTGACGAATGCAGAGCACAATCTTTTGCATTTAACTTTTGCTTTGGCAGATATTTCGTTCGCGATCGAAGTCTACGGACAACCCGAGGTTGCCAACAGTTTTCAGGAATACGGCGGCGCGGAACGGTTCGTGGCGCTGCACGACGGCCAACGGCTGCCACATATTTAGCCGTTTTCTACGGCGTTTTCGCGATGAAACAGACCGCGGACAACTAGAAAATCGTGGTCTCTACCCTATTGTCAGCCGCGATCATGTGGATGGGATGGGCAGAGTTAGTTGAAAAATCTTTGCAGCCGTCTTCCACTCTATTTGCGCACGCTCACTGCCCGAAAGATTTGCACCATCCAACAGTCGCTTATGCTTTTCAACTACACCATAAGGCTCACGCACCCAGCGCGTAGGGCCACCCCAGTCTGTACCAAACATCAGGCGTCCCGCTCCGATCCTGTCGACCGCTTGGCGGATGTGTTGCGAGCTGGAATCCACGATGTCGAAGTACACGTTTATGTTACGTGAAGCTACCATCAGAGCGTTGTCGAAAAGGTGTTGAATGCTGCGTCCCATCTTAGTCAAGATTATCGAGACTTCGGGATAAGCGTAGGCAATCTCGTCGACCCACAGCGGATCACCATAAGACAGACCATGGGGAAACATGCTCCAGCCCGTTGAGAATTGAATGGGCACTTTGTATCTGGCTACCGCATCCATAACCGGTTTCATATCTTTCGCGATTTTCTCAGGATGGGATTCCATCGTGAATGAGCGCACAAAAAATTCGCCAACGCCTTTCAGGCCTAGTTCTTCAACGCCACGTGTTACCTCTTCTGCTGCCTTAGCCCTGGCATTAGCCAATTGTTTTTCTTCAGTGTGTGGGTCTTTAGGCAAATCAGTCCACCGCTGCAGAGCCAATAAACCGGAAAACCTGTCCGGATGTTTCTTGACTGTAGCAGCCACAAGATCATTCGAACCGAGCCAATCGGTTTGAACTATGGCGTGACCAATACCATTGTTATCCATGTGTTCTATAAGAATGTCACTGATATCCAAGGGAGCTTCGAACTGCGCGTTTTTGAGTAACTCCGGATATCTGGAGTAAAGTGAGATTTTGTCTGCCATCGTTTTGACTTTATCGCCCAAATCTTTGGTGTGAGCGGCAGTACCCACAGCATGAACATGGGTATCGATAATCCCGGGCAACAGCGATGACTGTGACGGGCTCTCCGCCGCTAATGACTGAGTTCCGGCGAATCCGAGTTTCGCCCCTGCGGCGAGCAAAGCCGAGTTTTTGATAAAGCTCCTTCGATTCGTGTTCATCCTGCGCTCCCGGCGAATGGCAGCTCCGCGTTCCCCGCCCCACAACGAAAAACCAAGAAATTTTAAGGGTCAGATCTTGCCTTTGAAATTTTAAGGGTCAGGTCTTGCCTTTTGCTAGCCTGCGGGCAAAAGGCAAGACCTGACAACGTCTCGTTTTAATTACCAAAGTTTATCTGATGCAATGGCAGCACCATTAGCCAGGGATTGAAGTTTTAACCATGCCACTTCGGGATCAGTTCCTGACCATCCGACAAAAGTTCCGAATCCACAATCCGTGCCACCGATAACATTTTCCTTACCGGCAATCTCGGCGAATTTTTCCAATCGCTGTGCACCAAGTCGTGGATGTTCTACATGGTTTGTCAATGTATCAATAACACCCGGGATCAGGGCTTTGCCATCAGGAATTTTCGTATCCGCCCACACTTCCCATTCATGTGCATGTCGGGGATTGGCAGCCTCAAAATAAATAAAATCAGCATTGATCTTTAATACTGGTTCAATGATTTCCTTCAGCTCAATGTCGTGATGGTGCGGACCTGCATAATTGCCCCAACAAAAATGGAGTCTGATCTTGTCAGAAGGTAGTCCCTTGATAGCTTCATTCATAGATTCAATTGACATGGGTACATAGTGTTCCATATCGGCAACACCAGTATCTTCTGTAAAGCTATGTGCGCGCATGGGCAAATCAGGTGCATCGAGCTGTAAATTAAATCCCGCATTAATGATCGCTTCGTATTCATACCTTAACGCGTTGGCTGCTGCCTCAAGATATTCCTCATCTGATGCATAATATTTGTTAGGAAAATTGAATAGCATTTGCCCCGGGGGTGACAGCAGGGATAAATGCATCATCTGGGTCTTTATCACCCAATGCAGCAATGAAATTCGAGATATCCTTTTGTACTGCTTCAGGGTCTTTTAATTCAAGCGGACCCTCTACACAACGCATAATAACGTGCTTTCCTCCTTCGTCCTCAACAAACAGTTTGTTAATGATCGAAGGAAAATCACCTATGTCGGTGGCTGAAAATTGTGTTTGTTCACCGAATCCTGAATAACGTTGCATTGCATAGTTACTGAAACCAACCTTACTCATTTCACCATCGGATATGACATCAATACCGATCTCGTTTTGTTTGTTAACGACTTCAGCCACTGCCTGTGTTACGCGGGCATCAAGAGCATCCTCATCAACATCCTTTCCATCGAGCAGGTCCCACATTTGACGCGTGAGATCTTCTGGCCGAGGTAAACTACCTGCGTGGGTAGTAAGGATACGTTCATTGCTTTTATTCAATTAGTATATTCCTCATCAACAGTCGATAGTTTTAAAATTGCTTTGAAAAATCAATACCCCATTTGACAGGTTGTGCCTTCCAGACAAACGGATGGCTAAATTCGTCATTATATTCCTCATCCAACAGGTTCCTTGACCACGCCATTAAGGACCAGGTATTTCCCTGCAGACCAACACGTCCATCGAGTAAATCGACGTCATCACGGGGTGATACATCCCAGGGTAATACAGGCGTAAAATCAGGATCAGGGTCGCCCGGGCTGGCCCATCAAATGAGTATAGGCCGAACAAACGCCCTTTTCCGCAATTCCACGGAATATCCCCCGGTCATCACACCGACCGACAGCAAAATGGAGTTAGTATTAAGGGTGTTCGTCGGGGGAGCGGCGTCGCACGCACCCGGCCTCACCGTTAAGTGCGGGGGACTCGTTCAATGAAGATCATCGTTCTCGGCATCGTAATTTTTTTCGTCGTGTGGCTTTTCCTCGGTCAGGAGGAAGCCTTACCCACAACTGATGGAATGAAGGGCTATTTCGCCCAACATCAGGTGGTCTTGCAACGCGTTAACGTGGAAATCCTGGCCGCGCTGAGTGAAGGCAAGCAAATGGATCCCGCGCTTGCAAAAGGCGAGGTCTATCAATTCCTACAGCTTCGCTCGACGCCGATGCCGATGGTGAACTACCACACGCACGTTAAAGGCTTTGGTTTAGGTTCTTATGGAACTGGGATCGCGTATTCGCCATCTGCGCCCGAAAAAATCTACGAGAACCTCGAGGTTATGCGACCAGATGCAGCGGCAGTCGAGGGTTTTGTTGGCTATACCCACATCTCCGGAGACTGGTATGCATTTTTCTGGGAAGCCGATTGATTAGCACCGTTCCCCTATTTTATTGCTCGGTAGATTAAAGAGTCAGGTCCCAACAGATCCAAACACTGCAATAGGTGCACTATGGGGAACAGGTTAACTGGAAAGATTCTCGCCATCTGGCTGCTTTCCACGGCGACCGTTACCTTGGCAACGGATATCAACAGCCCGGCATCGGTTTTAGATGGAACCACCATTGTTTATACCTATGTGAATGGCTGGACATTCGAAGTGAGCTTTGAAAACGGACGAGGTCATTGGGCGGCGCTTACGGGCGAATACAAAGGTCAGGAAAGTGAGGGCTTCGACTACAAAGCCCAGCAGCTCGAGCCAGGCCGTTATATTGTGCAGTGGGACGAAAAACACGGTAAGGACTTGGACTTCGTAACCCTGCATCTCAATTTTGATACCAACCAGATCTTTGCCTCGTCGCTGCTCTACTACGGTACGGATCAAAGCGAACCCAAGAGCACCCATTTTGAGCCCGGTATCATCACGAACGTTATTAAGAAATAGCGCTGAATTAGATTTTGCGTGAGAATTTTAAGGGTCATAGAATTTTTAGAGGAATTTTAAGGGTCAGGTCTTGCCTTTTGCTAGCCGCCGGGCAAAAGGTAAGACCGGACACCGTCTCGATAAATCTGTTGGTCATAGAGACGTAGAGCATGAAACAAAAATATCCCGCACTGGTGTTACCCGATTCCGTAGTCCGTACTCAGATTGCGATTTGGAGCAACGGCATACGCCTTGATGGCGATCTTTTTAGACCAAAAGAGTACGAGCCGGACACAAAGTTACCTGGAATTGTGTTGTCGCATGGCTGGGGCGGCGGCAAGCACACGGGGGAAAGATACGCTGCAAAATTTGCGCACGCCGGAATGATTGCGGTGACCTTCACACACAATTCCTGGCATGGATCGGGGAGCAATGTAGTAGTACTTGATGACAAACCCGAACCGGATGAAAACAATGAGGCGACGATTAGAGTTCGTTTTGTTCGAGAGGTCATTGACCCTCTGCAGTGGATTCAAAACTTTCGAGCCGCAACGGATTACCTCGAAGGAGAGCCGGGGGTGGATGTAAGCCGAATCGGAGCGTGGGGCACGAGCTTTGGAGGTGGAACCGCAACCAGTTGCGCGATCCATGATGACAGGATACAGGTACTCGTCATTCAGGTGCCTGCTTTGCGGGAATTGGAAGAACCCGTGCTTTCGCACGCCAAGCAGCGGGCCATAGACATGGCGCGCGGTGTAATCGATCCGTTCGCCGAAGGGTTGGATCCTCGGCCCGAACTAGCGGGAACCCTGAATTTGGCGAAGACACTTCAATATGATGTAGCCCAACAGGTCGACAAACTGAAAGTACCCACACTAATACTGGACGCGGAAAACGAGGCGCTTTTCGACAACACAAAACATGCCGGCCGTGTATATGACGCCCTGAGTTCGAATGGCGTGACAGCACATTACGAAACAATAAAAGGAATTGATCACTACGGGATGTACTTCGACGGGTTTGAACAGGGTAGTGCGATGGCTGTGGATTGGTTTAAGCGGCATCTCTAAGCAGCTATTGGATGGCTAGGTCCGAAAGCGCCGTTTGTCGAGCAACGTACGCGCTATTTACAATCGGGAACAGGGACACGCCGATCAGCAGTCAATGTTTTGTCGCCACGTGTTCAGCGTGTTTTAAATCGAGGACACAACTATAGGACGTTATGCGTTGCGCTTCATTTGGATAAAAGGTAGTCGCGCCAACGTTGCATCTACCCTCCCCGTTTTTTCGCCTACTGAAAATTCCACGGCCACGCTGGTTCCGGGTTCACAAAACTCGGGTTCAAGAAAGGCGAAACCAACGATACTGCTAACAGCCGGGCTCCAGGCCACACTGGTCGCGCGTCCTACCTTCGTCTGGTTTTTGTATACAGTTAATGGATACCAGATCGGCTTGGGCACAACGGTCGGGGGCAATCCCTGCGTTGTATGCAGGTCAGCAATCCCGCGCCAATCAATGAGCACTCCGGCCATCTTCTTGGCTGAGCCTTTTTCCTTCTCGAGCTGCAACGCGGCTTTGCCAATAAAGCTCTCTTTGTCCAGATCAACAAAGTTGCCCAGTCTCAGTTCATAAGGCGAAGCCTGATTTTCCTCATCGACTTCGATATTGGCGGCCAGGGCATCGGATCCCGCACCGGTATAATCCGGACCGACGATTACCAATCCTGCCTCTATCCGCGCCACATCGAGGGCGTGATAACCTGCGGGCTGTAATCCGAAAGGGCCGCCCTTCGCATAAAGCGCATCCCATACGGCAACAGCCGCGTCCGCTTTCATCCACAATTCGTAGCCATGTTCGCCGGTAAAGCCCTGCAGCATGACTTGGACGGGGACATCGTCAAGCGTGATATCGCGTGTACGTGAAAATCTTAGGTCAGACCAATCCGTGCCCGTTGTTGACTCAAGCACTCGCTGCGAACTCGGACCTTGTAAGGCAAGGATTCCGTAGGCGTCGCTGATGTCCATAATTTCGACATCGTATCCATCGGCATGCTGGGTAAGCCACAGATACTGCGGGTCGGTGGAGAACCGAAACGTATTTTCGTCGATGCGAAAAATCATGCCGTCGCCGACACCTTTACCTTGTTCGTTGCACCAAGGGGAATAGTAAATCTGACCAACTTCCTGCTTCATGATGTTTTGGGTAACGACGTAATCCACAAATCGCTGAGCGTCCGGCCCAACCACCTCGTACTTGCTCAACGGCGACATGTCGATAGTTGCAGCTGACTGTCGTATGGCAGCGTATTCCGTGTCGAAACTGCTGAATGAGTCCACAACGTGATACTTGTCCCACGCGATCCATCGCTGGTTGATGTTCAACGGCGCAGTTCTGGCATTGAACGGAGTACCAAGAAAGTCAGATTCAGAATCTTTTACGCCAGTCATAGGAATAGTAGAGTACCTTTTAATTCGGGTCGTAAGTGTGCTCGTATTCCGCGCGGCTACAATTAACGTCAAAGGAACATTTATGAGCGAGATCCCCGTTATCGATTTCAACAATTTCGACGGTGGCGACGATGTGCATCGCCGCAGTATTGCCGCTCAGGTCGATCGAGCAGCAGCTGAGGTCGGCTTCATGTATGTCGAGAATCTGGGCATCGATGAGGCATTAGTCGAGGAGGCTTTCACGTCAAGTATCGCGTTCTTCGCCCGATCAGATGCGGAGAAAGCGAACGTTCCATACGTTCAGGAGCATAATCACGGGTTCCAGGGCTCAGGCGGTCAACGCCTCGATGCGAGCATTGCGCCTGATTTGAAGGAAACCTTCACCATGCGCAACATTCCTGGTAATAAGAACAGGCCGGAACTATGGCCTGCGACGGAATTTCTCAATATCGCGAATCGGATGTTCAACGAATGACTGTATGGGGCCAATCGTGTTATGGAAGCATTCGCTCTTGCTCTCGCGCTGCCGATCGATTTCTTTCGCGCCTATCATTACGGGCAGAACGTTTCTCTGCGTTATCTTCACTACCCAGTCCTGGAGGAGCAACCCGCACCGAACCAGTTTGGCGCCGGCGCGCACACCGATTTCGGCACCATTACGCTATTGTTTCAGGACGATGTGGGCGGTTTGCAGGTTCAGGGTCGTGACGGCGATTGGCGAGATGCCGTCTACATTCCCGGCACCGTCGTCATCAATACGGGCGATTTGGTAGCCACCTGGACGAACGACCGGTATTGCTCCACCCCGCACCGTGTCAAACCGATGATAGGCGACCGTGAACGCTACTCCATCGCCTATTTCGTGGATCCCGACTCGGACACACTGGTGAGTGCGTTTCCGAGCTGCATCAGTGACGAGAACCCTACCAAATATCCCGACACTACTGCCGGTGCGTATGTAGCAGCTCGGATCGCCGAGAGCAACCAAGTTACTGGACCCTGAACGATCGTAGTGATGACCGGTGGGATCTAGAACAAGCGATTGGCGGGCGACTATGTGCTTACATTCATTGCGTCTGTATAGCCGTATTAATTTCATTCAACCTGTCGGCCGGAATTTTGAGGGTCCGTCGAATTTTGAGGGTCAGGTCTTGCCTTTTGCTAGCCGTCGGGCAAAAGGCAAGACCTGACACCGTCTCGAGACCTGACACCGTCTCGAGACCTGACACCGTCTCGAGACCTGACACCGTCTCGAGACCTGACACCGTCTCGAGACCTGACACCGTCTCGAGACCTGACACCGTCTCGAGACCTGACACCGTCTCGAGACCTGACACCGTCTCGCGGCATCGAAACACGCCTGTGCGGGCGTTTTTGAAGCAGGTGCCCCATAGGTTTCCCCGAAGAGCCTGACCGATGCGTCACTCGATTGCGCATTGGCCGCTGGAGCACCAAAGATCTTCGCTTCCGCCAGTGACAGAATGCCATTCGGCATTTCCAATTGGATCACGACGTGGCGGGCTGTTTGTTTCCCGAGAACGATAGCGGGTAAGTTTCACCGCGGTGCAATCGGTGATTTCCTGGCATGAAGCGTGACCACCGATCTTTCGGGCCGTTCTTGATCAGAATCTTTACATTATCGAGGCGTTCGTGCGGGCGTGAGTCTGGGCGCAAAGAGTTCTCATAATGGTGATATCCCCACCAGAGGTGTTAAAGGATAGGAAAATGAATCCGTATCGAGAATGAATTTTCATTCGGTTCGGTGGGATTTTCAACGATGGTCGGATTTCTCGGCGACGCCTTGGCGGCGCAGCGGGCCTGCTGCACCGCGATTTCGGCCGCTAAAGGACTGCGTGGCGGGCCTTAATTCCGCCTATACTCTGGCGCGACAGCAAAGCACTTCAGGAGATTAAGCATGGCAACACCCGGTACAGACGACAAAATCATCCGCATCAACATGTCTGAGCAGACCGTCAAGATTGAGCAATACCCGGCACAATGGCAGTTGCTGGGAGGGCGCGCATTGTCGGCACGGATTTTATTGCAAGAATGTGCTCCGACTTGTGAGCCGTTAGGCCCAGACAATGTGTTGGTACTGGCACCGGGTGTTTTGACGGGTAGTGCCGCACCAACTTCCGGGCGTTTATCGGTAGGCTGCAAAAGCCCACTGACTAACGGGATCAAGGAAGCCAACGTCGGCGGCGATCCGGGCCAGCATCTAATGAAGTTAGGTTACCGCGCTATCGTGGTCACCGGACAGCCGGGCGACCGAGAGGCTTTGTGGGGTCTGGAGATCACCGCCGACGAGGTGAAGCTAGTGCGTGCCGATGAATATAAACGCATGTGGAATTACGCCATGTGTGAAAAGCTGTTGGCCACCCAGGCCAAGTCAGCGTCGGTCATTTCGATTGGCCCGGCAGGCGAGCTGATGCTCAAAGGTGCTTCGGTGGCGTGCACGGATAAGTCCCGGGATCGCCGGCCGGCACGCCATGCGGCTCGAGGCGGCGTCGGCGCAGTGATGGGATCGAAAGGTTTGAAGTGGGTGATGGTTGACCCTGGCAATGTGCGTGCTCGTAAACCCGCCGACCTCAAGGCCTTCGGCGGCGTGATCAAATCGTTCAGCAAGGATTACCTGAGCAAACGGCACGACAACTTCAAATATGGCACCAGCGCGGTAGTGCCGATTGCGAACATGCTGAACACTTTTCCGTACAAGAACCGCACTGAAGGTCAAAACCCGGAGTTCGAAGGATTGGACGGGGCCAAGATCCGGGAGAGTTTCGAACAACGCGGCGGCGAGATGCATAACTGCATGACCGGTTGCATCGTCAAATGTTCGAATATTGTGCACGATAAAGATGGCAACTTCTTAACCTCCGCACTCGAATTCGAGACATTGACATTGCTGGGCTCGTGCTGCGCCATCAATAACTGGGAAGATGTGGCTGATCTCGATCGCCTGTGCGACGAATTAGGCTTAGATACGATTGAAACCGGCGGCGCGATCGCGGTATTGATGGATTCAGGAGGAATGGATTGGGGTGACGCCGAAGGCGCCAAGAACCTGTTGCGCGGAATCGCAGACGGGCAGGAACTCTCGCTCGACGTCGGCAACGGCGCGTTGCATGTAGGCACCAAGCGTAAGCATCACCGAATCCCAGTGGGCAAAGGCCAGGCCTTGCCGGCCTGGGATCCGCGTCCGCTGAAATCAGCCGGTATGACCTACAGCACCTCGCCCATGGGCGCCGACCACACCGCCGGCTTCGTCATAGTGCCCAATCAAAGTGATGAAGATGCGATGCTGGCTTCGCAAGAGACCCAGATCAGCTCGGCAGTTTGCGACTCCAGCGGGTTTTGTATGTTTCTGCAGCCGACGCTGGATGAGGTTCGTGATTTCTACGGCACGTTCATCGGTCGCGAAGTACCGCGCGAGGAAATTGCAGATCTGGGTTGGCAATGCCTGGCGGACGAATGGGAGTTTAATGACGGAGCCGGGTTTACCGCTGCTGATGATAATCTGCCGGATTGTTGCCGCGATGAAGGCGTGGGGCCGGATAAGTCGATGGTGTTTCAGGTGGATCCCAGCGTTATCGCGCAAACCAAAGTACGCCAAGCGCCACGCGAGAGTTTATTTACTGCCGCTGGCGAAGGCTAAGCACTCATTGGGGATGGGTAAAACGGCGGGCTGGTACCGTCGTTTTGCTTTTGCGGAAAACACGGAACGGAAAACGGGGACCACGTTAACGCACATCCCAATTTCTTAGACCAAGCTTAGTTATCCGGCCAACCATCGGACTGGTAGACTGGCACGCCATCCAACACCGTCAATAGCACCTGTGTGTCGCCGATATCCTCTACCGGGATTGCGAACAGATTGCGATCCAGCACGATAAAATCCGCCGCCTTGCCCACTTCGATACTGCCGGTGCGCTCGGCTTGCTTACCGGCGACCGCACCGTTAATGGTAAAGATGCGCAGGGCGGTCGCCAGATCAATTGCCTGCTCCGGCCACAACGCCCCCGGCCTCACTCCGTAGGGATCGCGGCGTGTCACCATCGCCTCAATGCCCGGCCAGGGATTCGGATCCGGCACCACCGAGGGCCAATCCGAGCCGTAGATCTGGTGCGCACCCAGTTCCTGCATCGATTTGATCGGCCAGAACTGATTCGCGCGGTCCTCGCCGATGACTGTCGCCATCCATTCGACCAGCGGGGTTGGATACCAGAGGATCGGGCACAACTCTGCGATCACATTCAACGCCTTGAAGCGCGGGCGATCATCGGGGTGGATCAGCTCGGCGTGGGAGACTTCATGCAGCAACCCGGAGTCACCATTCGCTGCACGCGCTGCAGCAAATGCATCCAGTGATACACGTACCGCGCGGTCACCGGTAGCGTGAATTTTGACGGTCAATCCCAGGCCGTCCAGATAGATCAAATCTTCAGCCAATTGCTCCGGCGCGTGAATCAGTTCACCTAGAAAATCGGCGCCGTGTGCCTCGTCGGCTACATAGGGTTCCAGCATCCCGGCGGTACGCGTGGGCGGTGTGCCGTCCAGCATGATCTTGATGAAGTTAGGGTCCAGTCTGTCGGTACGGAAATCAGCACGTTGCTCGATGTTCTTACGTTCCTGCTCGGCACTATCGATCCACGACATTTTCCAGCCAAGGCTGGCTTTGACTTTCATGCTCAGACGGCCAGCGTCATCAAGACGCTTATAGGCGGCCAGTCCGTAACTGTCGGTCAACCCATCCTTGATGGTGGTGACCCCGACCTGGTTCATTTGTTGCATCGCCCATTCGAGCGCGGTTTCATACTGCGCTTCGCTGTAGGCGGGCAGTTCCCTCAAAACGTCGTAGGCGGCGTTGTCGATCAAAACCCCGGTTGGCTCCCCATCCGGATCGCGCAATATCGTGCCGCCGTTCGGGTCCGGTGTGGTCGCGTCAATGCCCAATTTCTGCAACGCCAAAGAGTTGAGCCAGGCGCCGTGCACCGTAGAGTCACCCAGATAAATCGGGTGATCGGTGGTAACGGCATCGAGCAATGAACGGTGCGGGGCAGTGTCAGCATCGAGCAATTCCATCGCCCATTGACCGCCCCGGATCCATTCGCCTTTGGGCGTTGCAGCCGCACAATTGCCGAGCTTGGCGATGATCTCCTCGATGCTCAGGCTAAACGGAAACCCGCACTGGAAATGATGCGTTTCGCCGGCTTGTTTGGGGTGGACGTGCATATCATGAATACCGGGCATAACCATCCTGCCACCGAGATCGATACGCTTGGTATTCGCAGCGGCGAGCGCCTGGATCTCGCTGTCACCGCCCACTGCGACGATTACCCCGTCGCTGATCGCCATCGCCTGAGCCTGAGGGTTCTTCTCATTGACGGTGTAAATGTTGCCGCTGAGATAAACAGCGTCGGGACCCGTAGCTGCCGTCACGGTGACACTGGCTTGTACCGTAGCCGTTGGCTGCGCAGGCGGCACCGCGGCCGGTTCCTCGCTACAAGCAGCAAACAGACCCAACGTGGCGCTGAACAAGACGTTTCTGACTAGGCAAGTTGTATTCATCATTTGTCTCTTGCTGGGGTTCGGACGATCAGTGCGTCGGCATTATTCCGGACACACGTCTTGGGAACAACAAAGAGATAGGCTAACGCGAAACTCGTAGTGGGTTAACTGGTCTGCGCTTGTCCGATGTCCGATGTCCGATGCCCGATGCCCGATGCCCGATGCCCGATGCCCGATGCCCGGTGAACGAGACAACGAACCCGCAATGCTCCCAAGCCCAAAGCGACGCCTGCGCATATAGCGGAAAACAGGGACGGACCACATTTACGCACTTGAAACCGTGGTCTATCCCCGATTCCACATACCGATTTCACATACATTCTCCTAATGTTTTACTATTCGACCGGCGCAGCAAAATCAACAGTTGACTGACGCAGGCGGGCAATCGGGATCGGAGGATTGGTAATGACCACATCAGCTAATGTCGTGAAGCTCGGCGAAGGCCTCCAGGACTTTGGATCGGATCCCTTCAGTCTCACGCCATACTATTCGGATTCCTTCTACGAACGGGAAAAACGACTATGGCGGGATTCCTGGATCGCTTTGGGTCGCGTGGACGACTTCAATAAGCCGGGCGACTACATCACGTTCGATCTCAAGGTAATCCATGCATCGATTGTCGTGGTACTGGGGCGCGACGGTAAGCTGCGGGGGTTTCATAACGTTTGCTCCCACCGCAGCGGTCGGCTCGCGCGGGATGAGTCCTGTCGCGGAAATGCCAACAGCTTTGTCTGCAAGTTCCACGGCTGGGCTTACGATCTGGACGGCAAATTACGGGGTCTTCCGGAGCATCATCTATTTGAGGGACTTCCAAAGGACCAGTTAGGCCTGAAACCCGTCAGCGTGGATACCTGGGGTGGTTTCGTTTTTGCGAATCTTAGCCCCGCGCCGGAATTTACGCTTCAGGATTGGTTCCATGGGGTGCCCGACAATCTCGACGGCTATTTAGGCAAGCAAAACTGGGTCTGGTATGCGGGCTACGAGCGAGTGATTAGAGCCAATTGGAAAGACCTTATGAATGCACAGCATGATGGCTACCATGCGCAGACTTTACATTCGATGTCGCTACCCGGCGCGCAATTCTTCTCCCATGATTCAATCCGCAACAGCGTTTTTCCGCAAAGCCCCGGCGTTTGCTCGCTGCTGAGCGTCTACCAGCCGATGGTTTCAAGTGATAAAGATCCGCTCGCTGAGATGACCACCGTGCAGCGCCTTTCCATGCAATTCGGGTCGTCATCGAACTGGGTGCTGAAGGACGCGTCGGTAGCTGCAGCGCAATTCCCCGGCGCGGTGAACCCCCTGGAAACGGAGCGCTGGGTGTTCGACTGCTGGACCTTTTTCCCGAACTTGCTTCTGTTTGTGGGTAAGGAGGTGCTTGTCGTCATGCGCGTGTGGCCGCTCAGTGCGCACGAGGCCGACTGGGAGTGGGATTGGTATTACAAAGGTGAAACATCCGACTTCGGTGACCTCTTTAACCGTGAGCACGGCAAGATACAAACGCGCAACGCACTGACGGAAGACTGGCCGATGGCGGAGTCGGCTCACGAAAACTTCCGCTCGGGTGTTATGGACAACACTTACTGTGGCATGGATATGGAAGCAACCGTGCGGGCACTGCATGAAAAATTATTGCAGCGCTTGAACATCGCAGAGGAGGATCTGAATGAATACGCCTGACTTCAGCGAACTAAACGTGGTCATGAACGAATGGGGTTTGGAAACTGCTGCCGCTCGCTTGAACAAACGAACGACCAGCAGTCTGGAAGACTTGCGAGTGTTTTACGATGCTATTGAGCCTCGCCTGGAGGAGATCATAAAATTTCTCAACGGATTTCCCGTTACACAGATCCCGGAGCGGTACCAGAGGCTTGGCTATACGGCGCTGGCGGTGCTGGAGGTGGATGACCCGCTCAACTATTGGAAGCGGCCAATGTTGGACCATGCCTCCGACCCCCGAACTTGGCGTACCAAAGAGAGTTTCTACGACACGCACTTACCACCAGTGTGAGGAACTGCTGCTAAGGCAGATACTCAATCAAATTGGGTGATAGGGGTCACAAACTGGGCAAATTGCCCACTATCATGTGCCACAAAACGTTTGTGTGACCCGCTCATCTGGTCGAGGCGGACGTTGAAGCTCCTGATCTGCCGGACCAATCTCAAACGGATTAGCAAGAACTCGGCATAAGCGTCTAAAGGGCTCAAAGTCATCGCGAGCCACCGCGGCATCGATAGCCTGTTCAACCAGATGGTTACGCGCGATGACTGCGGGATTTGCGCGCCGCATAATCGTAAGTGATGTTGGATCGTTGGATCGCAACGCTTGCCACTGGTCCAACCAAGCGGCGCCCTCGCGTGCGTTGTCAAAAAGCTCAAGTAGATGTGACTGTGGTTCGCCGCCGGCAAAGCGCGTCAGTCGCTCAAAGAACACCGTAAAATCGATGCCGCCGTGTGCCAGTGTCGTCAACGTGGTTTCAGTAAATTTCGTAACGACGTCGTTATCGGTGACCAACCCCAGTTTTTGCCGGAGCCCGAGGTGAAATTTGCCACGCAACACAGGCGTGAACTCGGCAAGCTGCGCTTGCGCCATCGATACGGCGGAGGCCGGGGTTTCGTCAATGAACGGCACCAGTGTTTCGGCAAAGCGGCTCAGGTTCCAAACCGCGATCGCAGGTTGTTGGTCCCACGCATATCGCCCATGCTGATCTATCGAGCTAAACACTTTGTTTGGGTGGAATTCGTCAATGAAGGCACACGGGCCATAGTCGATGGTCTCGCCCACAATGGACATGTTGTCCGTGTTCATGACGCCATGAATAAAACCCACCAACATCCACTGCGCAATCAGTGACGCCTGCCGCTCAATTACCGCACCGAGCAGTTTCAAGTACCTATCGGGCAGGAGTTCTAGGTCGGGAAAGTAATGTGCGATGACGAAATCGGCCAACGCCCTAACAGCTTGTTCGTCACCCATGGATGCCGCGTATTGGAACGTGCCCACGCGGATGTGGCTGATAGCCGATCGCACCTGAATGGCGCCCGGGATAGCGCGTTCACGGATGACGTCTTCACCGGTGGCCAGCATCGCGATGGTCCGCGTGGTCGGTATACCCAACCCTGCAATCGCTTCGCTGATGACATATTCCCTGATCACGGCGCCCAACGTCGCACGGCCATCGCCGCCTCTGGAAAACGGCGTACGGCCCGAGCCTTTCAGTTGAATGTCGATCGTTGAACCGTCAGCGACTGCCATTTGCCCAAGCAGGTGAGCACGACCGTCGCCGAGTACCGGTACCCAATGCCCAAACTGATGACCGGAATAGGCCATCGCGATCGGCCGATTGTCATCGTTGACGGCGTTACCCGTCAGAACAGATAGCCCCCGATCGCTGTCAAACCACGTCGCGTCTACACCAAGTTGGTCGAGGAGGCCGTGATTAATCTCGATAACTGACGGTGCGGGTGATGGTGCCGGGTTCGACTCTCTGTACAACTCTGCCGGTAGCTTGCGATAAGTTTGGTAAGCAATCGGATTGGAAAGCGGCTCGCGCACGTTGGCGCTCATCGTATTGGTCCAGGTTTAGCAACACGCATCGAAATCGGCAAATGCTGATAAGTGGTTGGACGGCACATAGTGTTACTGACGCGCAAGGGGACGTTTGGCGAACAAAAATTCTTTGAGGTCTCTACCAAAGGCATGGTCTTGGCGAAGAATTGATTCCAAAAACATAACAGCATGGTGTTTTCCTTCGTCACAGTTGTCAATGAGATTGGCCTTTCTTCGTTGAACTGGAGATTTACAAGACTACGAAATGTATGGAGGAGAGTATTGGGTGATTCGGTTTCAGGCCGAGGCAGTCCCGCCCCAATAACTCACGACTCGAGTCCTTTCACAGAAAACATGGGTCGAAATCATATTGATGTTTCGGAAGAATCGTTGCAGAGCTGAATCGTTGTGGCACTAATCCATGCCGGCATCCTATTCACGTCCTATGTTAAATCCAGCGACGCCCCTCAATTGCGCTCGTGAACGCTATCCTGTTTTGGAGGGCCGCTGTACAAGCCCCATTCGCGAGTTCTACGGTCATGTTACAGCAAACGTTAACGGCAGAACTTCGAGTAGTGAATACGATCAGGCATCATCAAAAAACTGAAACGGCAGAAATATTATTAGTCATGATGACCCAAACAGACTCCCAAGCCTTACTGAAAAGTATGAACCTCGGCATGCGTCGATGGCGGCGTTGGAAGAGGCTGATGCGAGCTAGTAGACTTCCAGGGTGGCACTGAATGTACGAACACCGATGAACAAGGTCGGCGCATCCGCGGCAGTCGTGTTCGTCGTTGCGTGTGCGGTTTTGGTGGTGCAGGCGCAATCGATAGTAAGCGACGGTCCGCAGTATGTGAATGGGACGAGTCTCGTTCGCCCCGACGACTATCGCGAATGGATTTTCCTCAGCTCCGGTTTGAATATGACCTACGCGGACGACGCACAGGCCGGGCCGGAAGATTCCAGACCGGAGGTTTTTCAGAACGTGTTCGTGAACAGGTCATCCTATCGACACTTCATGGCGGTTGGCACGTGGCCGGACCAAACGATCTTCGTCTTGGAAGTGCGCAATGCTGCTACAGATGCCTCGATTAATATTGCAGGACGAACGCAAGCGGACCTGGTGTTCCTCGAAGCTGAAGTAAAGGATTCCCGATTCGCCGATGGATGGGCGTTTTTCAATTTCGGCGCAGCCGGCTCGATGAGCGATGTGGCGGCACCGCTGCAAGGGGATAAAGTCGCGTCGTGTGTCGAATGCCACACGAAACACACCGCTGCAGAGCGGACCTTCGTTCAATTCTATCCAACCCTCTACGAGGCTGCGCGTCGCATGGGCACTCTCAAGCCAGGGTTCCAGTCTGGTCAGCCGGCGGTCAATCGACACTGAGCAACAACGCGAGATGATTCTCGCGGCCACGTTAATTCTACGCGATGCGTTCGCATTGGCGACCTCTTTGGAGCGATTGGCAGGCGCCGGCTCCCAACTGATTTTTGGTATTGGCGTGTTGGGCATGGCGCTATCCACCATCATCATGCAGATGTTGATCAACGGATTCGTGGTTTGCGAAATGGCCAGCAAGCCTTCGGCCGGCAGACTTTACCAATTCGGTTGTGTGTTACCAGCAATATCGGGTGCGCTCGGGGCCTTGTTTTTACGCTCCGATAAAGCGCAGTTTTATTTGGCCGTTCCTATCAGTCGGTTTGCAATGGTGTTATTGCCAATAGCCTACATTGGCTTTCTCTTTTTGATGAATAACAAGCAGTTGCTGGGTGATGCCATCCCCAAGGGCGCTGCCAGGATTTGGTGGAATGGTTTGATGCTCATTGCGGTCTTTCTATCGCTGGCCGGCGCAGCTATTTCGATTCTTAACGATACGAGCAAGCTTCCGGGTACGGATATTGAATTGCAGGATGTCGGCCTTACCGTGTTCGCCGTGCTGTTTGTTTGGGCGCTGATCTTGCATGTTAGGAAACCTAACGAGGCCGGCATCTAAGCTATGCTGTCCTATAGTTGCAGCCAAGCGCACGAGCCGACTGGACCGATATGACGATCAAATTCGGATTGGCGTTGGATTTCTGGAGTCCTGTAAAGCCTCTGGCCAGGCAGTTTGACGATTACCAGGGCTTGTTGAGTCTGGCCGAGCGCTACGACTTTGATTCAGTATGGGCTGGAGAAGGTCACTTCCGTGAGCCCGCGCCGGGCCACGTCACATCGCCATTACTGGCGCTGGCCGCGTTGGCTCGAAACACTCGAATGCGGTTGGGCACCGGGGTTATTCTCCTGCCGCTGTGGCAACCTCTGCGATTGGCACAGGACGCTGCACTGCTCGATCACATTTCACAAGGACGGCTGACTCTCGGCGTTGCGGTTGGCCACCGGGAACTGATGCAGCGCTATGGCATGCATCCAGATGAAACTGCGACTCGCATGGACGAGGCCCTGCTTCTGCTGAAAAAGCTCTGGAGTGGACAGCAACAGTTTCGGGGACGCTACTTCAACGTCGATGGCGGTCTTTATCCCGGCGCTTTCCAGCCTGGCGGACCGCCACTTTGGATCGGTGGAAGTATCAGGCGCTCAGTCGAGCGAGCCGCTGCGTTGGGAGATGGATGGTATGGAGCAACAGAGTACCCCTTGGGCGCCATAGCAAGGCAAGCTCAGCGATATCGCATATTGCTGGACGCTCAAAAAACTGAAAACACCTCGCCTGCAACCGTGTGCGTCAACCGTACGGCATTTCTGGCCGAAACACATGACCTCGCGCACGATGAAGGGCAAGTGTATCTCCAGGAATTATGGGAATTCTATGCGAGTATTGGTCATCTTCAAGATGCGCAGGGCGTTCATTTAGACCCGCAAAGCGACTATGGCAGACTGACGCAAGATGAATTTTGCTTTGTTGGCAGCGCGGAGAGCTGTGTACAAAGCATTCAAAAATACCGCGATGAGGCCGGTGTCAACCACATTAACTTCCGCGTGACTTTCGGGGACATGCCGGTAGAGCTGGCGAAACGGACGGTAACCGTTTTAGGCGAATCAGTACTACCTCATTTCAAGCGTTGATTTTTCTTCGCTGACGCCCGCTAATCTAGATGTATCACGATGTCGGCACTGATCGTACTAAATCAGCAGCCGAACGCCGTCACGAAAACACGGTTTGTAATCCCTTTACAGCGGCAAATGCCGGACTGGAGGCATGTGTTTCTCCTTCAAACACCTGTAGGTTGAGATCAAAACCTTCATAATTCCTTTTTTTCATCGCACCAGCGAAGTTCTGCACGTGTGAAACGAACGACGACTCCTTCGAGCCAACGGATAGAAAACACCGTTTGTCCAATCTGGCCCGATGTTTGGCGAATTCCGCCTCATATTGAAACATCACCGCATTGTCCCAGTACAAAGCCGGACTTCCCGCCACGTATCGTCTAAACAACTCGGGGTTACGCAGTAGAGAAAACAGCGCAAACAGCCCACCCAGCGAATATCCGAATATGGCTCGGTCGTTTGGCGCCGTTCTATAATTTTCCTCGACAAACGGAATGAGTTCTGTTTCCAAGCAAGTCAGGAAAAGTCCGGCACCCCCGGAATTGGAGCGCTCAGGCATTCGCGTTGGAGTGAAGTCGCGAACACGATTGCTTATCCAGTCGTCCAAGCTCTTGATTGGGTATCCAATGCCTACGACCAGCAATTCCGGCAGTTCATTGCCGAGCACGAGACTCCAAACAGATTCGGTAACCATTCCAAAACACACGTTCGAATCGAGTACATAAAGGGTGGGGTAGGATTTCGTTTTCGAAGCATAGGAAGGAGGTAACCAAACCGAAACCCGGTAGTCGCATCCCACAACAGAAGACGACAAGCTTCTAACTTCTGAATTGAAGATTGATGCTTCAGGAAATTGTTGTTCCATCGGGTGCTCCGTTAACGTTCGAAACGCAGGTCGTAATTGCCCATGAAAATGTTCGCAAGCGAATGGAAATGGCCAGTTTGCCCCTGCTTTTGACATGCAGATCCCACCCGCGGCTGCAAAAGCATTGCCACTTTCCGCCAGGCGATAACAGTGCTCTCAAACAAGAGACGCTTGCCTTCATGGCCGCCGCCTCGACCTGGCAGCCTCGCTGAGTTATTGCCGGCGCTGCGCCGGCGATGGATCATCTCACTGGGAGGGTGCCCCCGTGAAGCGCCGAGGCAGCACCATGGTGGGATTGGTGTCCAGCATCACCTCCGGCGGACCGAACCGCGCGGCCACCTCGCGGATCTCGGGGTCATCAAGCACTAGAAGCCGGCCGCGGTCGACGATGAGCTCGCCGTCCAAAGACAATGTCGGGCGGTCGAACTGGCAGTCAACATGGGTGAACCCTGGTTTGGTGGGGTCGGCTTTGCCGTCCACGAGCCCATCAATACCCAGATAGAAGGCGCCCGCATGTTTTTCGCGTTCGAACTGGGTAGCGCGGGCGATGCGTACCTTCGGATTTACCCCGGCCAGCGCATGCCGCATGAAGTAGCCTTCTGGCGAGTAGTCACGGATCTGTTGCGCTGCGATGCCGCCTTCGATGGCGGTGACAATATTGTTCTCCATCGTGATGCGCAGTTCCTCTTCCGGGACACCTGTCACGGTTGAATCCTCCACCACGAATACGCCCTCGGAGTTCTCCGGCCAGAAATTCACGCCGCCGTAGGGAAACGGCCGCCACATACCGGGTTTCATGGGGCCGTCGTCCGGTGTGACATTAATATCACGGAACATCAAATCCGTGCCCAATGCAGTCTGCAGCCGCAATGCACCGGCGGCAGAAAAACGCGCGTGAACCTTGCGCATAATGGCGTAATAAATCTCCGGCGGCAGCCGCGCACCGGTGGCGAGCGCGCTAGCGGTCGCCGTCATGTGCAACGACACGAAGCGCGCCTTGCGTTTGGCGACTTCGTCGAAAAACAGTGGCGCGCTATGCACCTCGCCCCACCAGCAGCAGGAGATGACGACGTCTGCCTCGGCGTGGGCAGCGGCCAGAAACGGCGCCGGCACCTCGCGATCCCAGCCGCCTGCGCTGAACGGCGGCACGGAAAGGATATGCACGTCGGCGTTGCGGTAGGCAGCCGCGGCTGCAATGGCCTGAATTACTACAGGGTCGACGGTATGCTCAGCGAGCAGCAGCAGGCGTTCGCCCGACTGCACGCCCGCATAGTCCATCAGATTCCGCACGCCCGGCATCATCTCGATGATGCCCAGCGGCGCCGCGGTTCCCGTGTCAAGGAAACTGTAGGGTGAGCCGGCATAGGGGGTAAGGTACATGGCGTTCTCCATTAGGGTATTCACAGTATCTCATTCAGGGATGTGAGTGAGCATGATGCAACTGCTAATAGGTCGCTCTCACCAACTACATTCTCAAGTCTCCACTGCGGCATGCGCCGCCGGAAATGCGGCCACATACCAGACGTTTTTTGCGAACATATCTAGATCCTCGGCCCACTATTGTATTTTCGTTCCGCGCGTCGCGCGAGTTTGGTAACCAGGTTCGGCGCTACGCCGGGACGGCTCCACGGACAAACAGCCAAGCAGATCCCGCAACCGCTGGTGTCATTGAAATACGGCACGCACTTGTCGAAGTCCACATACCATTTCTCTATACCGCGAACCATCTGCTTGTCCGCAGTAATGGCCTCGGGCGGACACTCGCGGGTGCACACCTGGCAGCGCATACAGAAATCGTCCGCCCCGAACGCGTCTGGCTCGTCTTCCTCCAGCGGCATGTCCGTCAATACATAAGCCAGGCGGAAGTTGGAACCCAGTTTCCGGTTGATGATCGATCCGTGTTTGCCCAGTTCACCGAATCCGGCCGCGAGCGCAACCGGAAGCATGACGATGGGGCTGGCCATCGGTCCACAGTAGCCGCGGGCGTGCCAGCCGGATTGCCGCAACCAGTTGGACAGGTTCCACGACACCTCCTGGCCGTGCGCGTAGACCCTGAGCACTTCATTGGCACCATCTGCGTGAGGGAGTTTCGACAGCTCGTCGTGATCCATCTGCAGGCCCAGCATGACGATCCATGGTTCCGGAACTTCGAACCCCTGGAACACCCACTCGGCTTTCATGCGCCGAACACCGACGAGATCGGCGCCGTTCGCGAGTGCGAACTCCTTGATAGCCGTGGTCCACTCGCCTGGAGATTTCTCGACCGGAGCCGGCGCTACGGGCGAGTAGGGCTGCAGTTCGATCTGGCGTGACTTTTTGATGTGGCGCGAGGCTGTTTTGTTCAGAGCGCTGACGATGATGAGGAGCAGATTAGTCCAATTGAACGGGACCTTGAGCCTGCCAATCCAGTGATAGATCGGCGTTGGTCGGCGGAATTGCGTTTCACCGCGGCCGTTGATCTCGTTTCCCGTGAGCTTCCTGGGTATCAACAGCTTGTGGAGCAGCGATGGCTCATAGCGCCCGTCCGACGTACTCCCTCTTAGCAAACCCATCGCGCGGAGCCTGCTTAACTCAGGGTCTGAGCGCTTTCCCGGGTAATCTCCCCGGAGCGCGCGCTTTTGTGTGAACTTGCGGAGCACATACAAACGTCGCCCGCTGCCGGGCTGTGCTGAACACCTCAAATGAATGAATCGCTAGAATACGCCAAATGATCCGTAAATTAATCATCGGTGCATTGGTTTCTGTCGTATTGGTCGGAGCGCTCATCTTGTTTTTGTTGATTGAGGTGACGGCGGATCTAGACTCTGCGCCGGTGAGCGAGGGCGAGCTGTGGTTCGATGACTGGTACACCCTGACCTATATCGACGCACAAACGATTGCGATTGGCGAACCGCGGTATTGGCAAAAAAACTATAACTACTTGCTGTTGGGGAACAAACGGGCGATTTTGTTCGATACCGGCGCGGGCGTACGTAACATCAGGCGGGTAGTGGATACACTAACCGATTTACCGGTGACGGTTATCTCGTCACACCGCCACTACGATCACATCGGCAACAACTTCAGATTTGAAAGTGTCGCGGCGATTGACGTGCCCGCGCTGCGCGAGCAGATGACGGGAGGTGTCTATCAGCCAAGTTTCCGGACCGCGTTCACCGTTCGCAGGATTAAGCCTTTTAAGATCACCGAATGGTGGCCAGCGGAACAAAGCGTTGACCTTGGTAAGCGCCGGGTCCAAGTCTTGCACATTCCGGGACACGCGGATGGTTCAATTGCACTGTCGGACGCTGAACGCGCGCAGCTATTTACCGGCGATTTCATTTATCCAGGCTGGTTGGTCGGGTTTGCACCGTCATCGAATTTTGAAAAGTATGTCGAAAGTGCCAAGTATTTGCTCGCGCAAACGACCGGCGCCGAGACCCTTTACGGCGCGCACGCCGATGCTAAACATCCTTCACCCGCCCTGCCTTATAGCGGTTTAGTGGATTTGAAGGACGGCTTGGAACAGATGCTCGCCGGCAGGCGGGAAGCCCGGAACAGCTTTCCGTTACGCAGCTACCCCATCAATGCCGACATGGAGATGTTCACCTGGATTTTCTCCACGGTGCGCAGGGATTAGCGAGGTTACTCCGGGATTTCCCAGCGTTGCTCCCAGCACGTCACGATAGAACCGGATGCCCTCAGCGAGATCGCGGCACGGAAAACTAACGTGGTCCAGGCCGACGAAGGCCGGCGTACCCGACACATTGGTACTTTTACCTGACATCGATTGGTTCGCAATCCATTTTTAGAACCATGTTCCTGATCCCTAAATAATGTAGTTGCGCTCGCTGAATATTAGATCTGAAACTGGCTGCAATCCTAACGACAGCCTGGTTGAAGGAGTTTTGCAACGGTCGTGAAGAGTTGAATGAATAGAAAATCGACGTAACGGATCCAAATATCGTGGAGTCGACGCCGACAGTTACTAGACTACGAAATCAATGAATATTAGGTAAACATAGTAATTCGCCACACACCGGTGCATTGCTGCCTTCGCTGGCCTACCGGTCCCCCAGCTCTGTCACCACATCCACAAGTGCCAGCCGCCCATTTTGCAGCACTTCCTTCTTCGCTTGCTGCAACGCACCACGCAACTGCGTCGGGTCCTCGATCGGCCCTTCGGCCCATGCGCCGAACGAGCGCGCCATGCCGGCGAAGTCCACATACGGATCGTCGATGTCGATACCTACGTTCTTGTTCTCGTACGGTCGGCCACGTACCTCAGCCATGAGGCCCTGGTGGCCAAGATCGTTGCCATACGTCCTGTTGTTGTACATGACTACGAGCATCGGGACCTTATGATGGACAGCGGTCCACACAGCCGCCGGTGTGAACAGTAAATCGCCGTCGGACTGAATGTTGATCGTCAGCCGGCCCTTTTCACGGTTTGCAAGCGCGACGCCCAGCGCATGGCCGAATCCCTGGCCGAGACCACCGCCGCCGCGAGACGCGATTACCTGATACGTCTCCTTGTAGTCCCACAACCGTTCGGTCCAGCCGCGTAGATCGCCGTTCCCCAGCACCCAGTCGGTGCCCTTGATGACCTCCCACATCTCGGAGGCCAGAAATGGCAACGCGATGGGGGACTCACCCGACCGATTTGCGACGACTTCAAGCGTCTGTTTCTCGGCCGCATCCTGTAACACAGCGACTTTGGCATGACGCTCACGCAGCTCGCCCGAGCGGTCTGGGCCATCGTCAAGCCGGCGTTCGACCAGGTCGGCGAGCGCCGGGGTTGCGACAGCGACGTCCGCCTGTACGGACAACGATGTGGGGTAGAGGCCGCCGTAGTCGTGGGTCCAGCTGTGCATAGCGAGCTGCCGCAACGAGATGTCGATGAGCTTGGCGCCCGGTGGGAGAAAATGCTCAAGCTTACGCGAACGATAGTCTTGGCCGGTCAGCGACTGCTGAAGATCGTAGATATCGAGCGCAAGCACGACGTCGGCCTCTTCAAGCAGCTGCCGCTTCGACCAAGTCGCGTTGAGTGGATGGTGTGTGGGGAAGTTGTACAGGTCGCCGCCCGAGACCACAGGTGCGGACAGCATCTCGGCCAGTCGCAGGAGGCCGCGCGCCGCGTCATCTGACCTGCCCATGAAGTCGGCGATGATGACCGGACGTCTCGCAGACACGAGCAGCGTAGCCGTTTGCTCTAAAGCCTCGGGGTCGGCTTGGATACGCGTTGGCTTGGGGAAGGTCGAGAGATCCGGCAGCTCGACCGGTTCCTCAAGTTTCTGCTCTTGAGTAGCCACGTCAAAACAGACGTAGACTGGCCCCTGAGGAGCGCTGGTCGCGATGTGGTAAGCGCGTATCAGCGACTCTATCGCCGCACCGACGCTCGCCGGCTGATCGTCCCACTTCACGAAATCGCGGACCGCGTTGCCTTGTACGTTCGCCGTGTGTATCCAGTCGATCCATGGGCGGCGGCTATCGGCAGACATCGGACCGGTTCCGCCCAGAACGATGACGCTCGAACGGTCTGCCCAGGCGTTGTACATCGCCATGCTGGCGTGGAGCAGGCCGACCACGTTATGGACGTAGGCGGCCATCGGTTTGCCTGCTGCTTTGCCATAGCCGTGGGCGATGGCGACGGCTATCTCTTCGTGTGAACACAGAATCAACTCGGGACTCTTGTTGCCGAGGTAGTTGACCAGGGAGTCGTGTACGCCGCGGAACGTCGCGCCAGGGTTCAGCGCCACGTACTCGATGCCGAGGTCACGCAGGACATCGACGATGATGTCGGATCCCCACTCGCCCTTGCTGACTCTCCCGCCACCAGCTTCGGTCGTCTCCACAGCTTCCTCCAAAATCGTCCGGCCTAGGTGGTGGGGTGTCCCTCGATCCGTTCCCGCCACCGTGGAATCACTTCCCTATTGAGCAGTTGCTCCGAAACCTGACCACGCAGAGCGAGGCACCGCCGTTGGCTCGACGTTGACAGGCTACTCTGTGACCGCCTTGAGCGACACGGCAAACTTGCCTTCCGCTGACACGCCTTCAATGGCGAATTCAGCATCGTCTACGCGTGTGTATTTCAGCTCCGACAAACCGCCATCGCCGGTTGCTTTGAAAGTGATGGTCCGGTCGCCTTGTGCAGACATATGCAGGGTCTGTGGTGAGCTGGAAAGTGGCTCGTAGGTCGGCGAAAACTGCTGCAGGCGAAGCACAAGCGTGTTGTCTTCTTCGTTGATGATGACCAGTTCTACCATGTTCGTGCCATCAGGCGCGGTCATGCGGACAACTGCGACCATGGTGTCGCCGCGAGGGTCATTCCAGGTCTCCTCCAGCGTGCCAGGTCCATAAGGACCGGCCCATCGACCTTTCATCCACGTCAGCTCTTCAACGCTTGCGGCGAAAAGACTTGAACTGCAAACCAATACACAAAGCGAAATCAATGTGCGCATGCACGCTCCTTATCCCGGTGATGTTCGGGCAGGCATGGTTGCACATACATTCAGGGATGAGAAGAGTGAATGTCTAGGCGCCTCGACACGATTCGCCTTATACGATCAATCGTACCCTTGGTAATCTCGTCGCCCGTGTAAGGCTCGACAATGTATAGTCGCTCTAGGCTATCGGAGCCATTGGAATTGTCGAGGAGGTGAATATGAGCACAAAGTTCGACGCGATCGTAATCGGCGCAGGACAGGCAGGACCGCCTCTCGCCGAACGGTTAACGCAGGAAGGGCTACGGACGGCTATCATCGAACGAAATCTTTTCGGCGGAACTTGTGTCAACGTGGGTTGTATTCCCACCAAGACGCTGGTAGGCAGCGCGCGCGTCGCGCACTTGGCTCGTCGGGCGGCGGACTTCGGCGTCTTGGCCGGTCCGGTCGAGGTGGATATGCAACGTGTAAAAGCGCGCATGGACGAAGTTCGCGGTGCATCCAACCAGGGCGTGAGCGCTTGGCTCCAAGGTATGGATAATCTCGAGATCATCCAGGGCCACGCGCGGTTTACCGGTCCGCGATCCCTGAGCGTTAACGATAACGTGCTCGAAGCCGACAGGATCTTCATCGACGTCGGCGCTCGTGCCCGTGTTCCCGACATTGCCGGTCTGGACCAAATCGATTACCTGACCAACTCTACGATGTTGGAGGTGGATGTCGTGCCCGAGCACTTGATCGTGATCGGCGGGAGCTACATCGGGCTGGAGTTTGCTCAGATATATCGGCGTTTCGGCGCAGAGGTGACGGTCGTGGAGATGCTTGATCGCCTCATTCCCAGAGACGATAACGACGTCTCGGACACGGTGCGCGAGATACTCGAAGGTGAGGGCATCCGATTTGAACTCGGCGCCGAGTGCGTGGCGTTGGAAAACGTCGATGGACGGATCAAGGTGAATGTGTCGTGCGAAGACGAGCCGCGCTCGATCGACGGCTCACACCTGCTGCTCGCCGTAGGGCGTGTACCGAATACTGACGACCTGGGGCTGGACGCCGCCGGCATTGTCACGGATGAACGCGGCCTAATCCCGGTTGATGACGAGCTGCGCACCAACGTCTCCGGCGTTTGGGCGTTGGGCGAGGTCAACGGGCGCGGCGCATTTACCCACACGGCTTACAACGATTTCGAGATCGTTGCGGCGAATCTGTTCACGGAACACAAACGCAAGGTCACCGAGCGGGTCGATTGCTACGGATTATTCATTGATCCGCCGCTGGGCCGGGCGGGAATGACCGAGCGCGATGCACGCGCCGCCGGACACCGGCTGCTTGTCGGCAAGCGCATGATGAGCCGTGTCGGTCGAGCTAAAGAGTTCGGTGAAACCCAGGGCTTTATGAAAGTGGTGGTCGATGCGGACACGGATAAAATCCTCGGTGCTGCTATCCTGGGCTTAAGCGGCGACGAGGCTGTGCACGGCATCATCGACATCATGAACGCCGATTTGCCCTACACCGCGATCCAACGATCGGTGCACATTCACCCAACGGTTGCCGAGCTCATACCGACGCTAGTCGGCGAGCTGCAACCGGACAGCCCGGAGTAGACGAGATGAAAGCGCGCCAAGGGTAATGTCGCAGGAAGCGAGGCGCGATAGTGTCCAGAAAAATAAAGGTGTCAGGCTTATTTAAAGAGCGGGTACTGTAAATCGTACTAAATAAACCTGAAACCATTTCAAGACACCATTTCAGTCAACGATGCGCAGCAATCCGTGGGCTATCCGCTATAATCCGGACCCGCTACCGCACCTGACTCAGGAGAACATGATGAAGCTTTACGGCAGGCTGATGTCCCGTACGCCGCGGTGTATTTGGGCTTAGGACGAGATGAACATCGACTATGAACACATACCGACGGATCACCGGCCGGGGATCCGCGGCCGGATGTTATCGCTGACGCGACTAAAGAGTTGGGACGTTTTCTTAGCGTGCTGGACACGCACCTGCAGGGCTGCGATTACCTGGTCGGCGATGATTTCTCGATCGGTGATCTCAACGTCGCATCCATCCTGGCGTTCTGCCAGTTGTTCCCGTTCTCCTTCGAAGCTTATCCAGATGTGCAGCGTTGGCTTGACGCTCTGTGGAGCCGCCCGGCCCAGAAAAAGCTCGGTGACGAGATGATTGCCAAAGCACAGGCGGCCTAGCCGAAAGGGCCATAGCGCGACAACAAGTATTCGGCGCGCATTGCTGCGCCCGCGACCGAGAGTGGCCATCTGAAAGTATGGCTGTTTTTATATACAGTATTTACGTAAACTCAACGCGTGGACGCTTGGCGCAAAATCGTGGTGCATGCCGACATGGATGCGTTTTATGCATCGGTGGAGCAGTTAGACGATCCGACACTGCGTGGGAAACCCGTGCTGGTTGGGCCGAAAAGTCGCCGCGGTGTGGTTTTAGCGGCGAGCTATGAGGCGCGGCCCTTTGGTGTGGGGAGCGCAATGCCGGTCGTTGAGGCGCTGCGCCGTTGCCCGGACGCGGTCATGGTGCCGCCGCGGCTGGGGCGATACGAGGAAATCTCAAGGCAAGTCATGGACGTGTTCGCTGACTTTTCCCCTGCCGTCGAACCGCTGTCTTTGGATGAAGCCTTTTTGGATATGTCCGGCTCGCAACACTTTTTCGGGTCACCCAGGGCGATGGGGCGAAAAATTAAGGATGCAGTTCGTGAGGCCACTCATCTCCATATTTCCGTGGGTGTGTCCGCCACCAAGTATGTTGCGAAGGTTGCAAGTGCACACGAAAAGCCTGATGGATTGACCGTCGTCCTGCGCACCAGGCCGTCGAGTGGCTTGCACCCTTGCCAGTAAACCGGTTGTGGGGCGTCGGCAAAAAAAACGGCCCTGAAATTGAATGCGCTCGGTATTTTCACGATCGGTGATATTGCAGCGCTCGACGAGACAGAACTGGGCCATCGTTTAGGGGCTGCAGGTTCACACTTTTACAAACTTGCGCACGCCATCGATCCACGGCATGTCAGCCGCGGGCGTACGGCGAAAAGCATCGGCTCGGATCGAACCTTAAGCGAAGATGTCTCTCTGCGGGCGGATATTGAGCGCCATCTGCGACGCGCGGCCGAGAGAATCGCCCGTCGCGTGCGCGCAAAGCACTATGTCGCGGGCGCGATACGTGTCAGATTGAAAACGACCAAGTTCGAAATGCTTAGCAGACAAGAGCGCCTGCCGAAACCCGACAATACCGCCGACGGGTTCTTCGCCGTATCGAAGAAACTCCTGAATCGATTCGATCATCCCGGCCCTTTTCGGCTCGTCGGCATGGCCGCATTCGATCTGGATTGGCAAGAACAGCCATTGCAGTCAGATTTATTCGAGGAGCACGGCCCACGAAACTTGGAAAAAACCATTGACCGTCTCATCGACCGTTTTGGCAAGGGCGTGGTAATCCGGGCTAGCGATCTAAGCCGCAGCGGCAACGTATTAGATGACGGCGTAAACCTCGACTTCCTCGATTACCAAGACGACGAGAAAGTATCGACGCCGGGATGATTACGTGCGAACGCAGCTCGTCATCGAAATCAAAGCGATATCATTGCGAAAGCACTTCGAATGCACCGCTTAAGGTAAAGCCCTCGTAGTCCTGCGCCGCAACGGCATCGCATTTCTGTGCGTAGGGCGGGACACCAATGTACGGCATAAACACCCGCGGTTTGCCTGGCACATTAGCGCCGAGGTACCAGGAATTGCACGAGATAAAGAGCGTGTGCGCGGCCACTTCGTTGACATGTGTGGCCCATTCATCCTCGGCTTCGGGGGTCGCCTCGATACAGCCGAGGTCGCGTACGCGCAGGTACTCGATACACTCGCCGATCCAGTTGACGTGCTGTTCGATGGCCGCCAAGTTGTTGCCCAACACCGACGGACTGCCTGGGCCGTTTATGGTGAAAAGATTTGGAAAACCGGCAGTCCCAAGCCCGAGGTAGGCACGCGGACCATCGGCCCATTTGTCTACCAGTGTCCTGCCGCCTTTGCCGCGAATGTCGACCTTGAGCACCGCGCCGGTCAGCGCGTCGAAGCCAGTCGCTAACACGAGCACATCCAGTTTATATTCCTCGCCGTTGCTGAGCACGCCGTCTTTGGTGATCTCCTCTATCGGCGCCTGGCTGATGTCGACCAGGGTTACGTTGGGCCGGTTGAAGGTCACGTAGTAGTCGGTGTCTACACACAAGCGTTTGCAGCCGACCACGCCTTGCGGCATCAGCTTCTCAGCGACGGCCGGATCGTGCACCAGTTCGCGGACTTTGCCGCGGATGAACTCGGCCGCGGTGTCGTTGGCTTCCTGGTTCAAGAGCAGATCGCCGTAGCTGGCGAGAAAGGCCAGACCGCCGCGCTTCCAGCGTGCCTCATATTCGCGCCGGCGCTCATCCGCTGTCACCGCTAGCGCTGAGCCCTCGTTGTAGCCCAGGTCCATGCCGAAAAATGTCTGTTTGTTGCGTTCACGGTAACCGCTGTAATCAGCTTTGACCTGCCGGCGCACTTCAGGATCGATCGGAGCGTTGTGAGCCGGCACTGCGTAGTTAGGTGTGCGCTGAAACACATACAGGCGCTTGGCTTCCTGTGCGATCAGAGGAATCGCCTGAACTGCCGAGGACCCGGTGCCGATGATGCCAACGCGCTTACCGTTGAAGTCAACACGCTCCTGGGGCCATTGGCCGGTGTAATAGGTCGGACCCGAAAAGGTATCCATTCCCTTTATTTGAGGTGTGATCGGCGACGACAGGACGCCGGTCGCCATGATGCAGAAGTGCGCGGAGACCTGGTTACCATCGCTGGTCTGGACCGACCACCGTTGCGCGGCCGCGTCGAAAACCGCGGCGTCCACACGCGTATTGAGCTGGATGTCGGGCCGTAGTTCGAAACGGTCTGCAACATGATTGATATAGCGCAGGATCTCCGGCTGTGTGGCGTAGCGTTCGCTCCAATCCCATTCCTGCTGGAGTTCCTCTGAGAACTGGTAGGAATATTCCAAGCTCTGGGCGTCGCAGCGCGCGCCGGGATAGCGATTCCAGAACCAGGTACCGCCAATACCGCTGCCGGCCTCGAACACCCGTACTGAAAAACCCGCGCTGCGCAGTCGATGGAGCATACGAACGCCGGCGAAGCCGGCACCCACGACCACTGCGTCGAAGCTGCTGTTTGCGTCTTCGATTACTGCATTCGGTTGGTGTTGCAACGTTGGCATCGCAAAATCTCGCAGGAAAGTTCACCGCAAATAAATTTACTACCGGCCATTTGTGGTTTCAATCCCTTAGTTCTTACCTACTGATCAGCAGTGATCGGTTTATCAAAGTCGCTGGCATTATGTCGTTCGGGTAACTGTTCTTCTTCGGGGCCCCAGGTTCTGTTGACTCGCCGGCCACGCTGGACAGCCGGGCGCTCCTTTATTTCAGATGCCCAGCGCACTACGTTCGTGTACGACGTTACATCGAGGAACTCCTGTGCATCGTAAATCGTGCTCACGATAAGGCAGCCGTACCAGGCGTAGGTCGCGATGTCCGCAATATTGTATTCGTCACCACAAAGGTATCGCCGAGCCGAAAGATTCTTATCCAGCACATCGAGCTGGCGTTTTACTTCCATCGCGAAGCGATCAATGGCGTATTCGATTTTCACAGGCGCGTAGGCGTAGAAGTGACCGAAGCCACCGCCGAGATACGGTGCGCTGCCCATCTGCCAGAATAGCCAAGACATGCATTCCGCGCGTGCCGCCGGGTCTTTGGGAAGAAACGCATCGAACTTTTCTGCCAGGTAGAGCAGTATTGCCCCCGATTCAAAAACCCGTGTTGGTGGAGACGTGCTTCGGTCCAGGAGTGCCGGGATTTTCGAATTCGGATTCAGCGCAACAAAGCCGCTGCCGAACTGATTGCCTTCATCGATAACGATGAGGTGAGCGTCGTATTCAGCGCCACGCTTACCCAGAGCGAGTAACTCTTCTAACATCACCGTGACCTTTACCCCGTTAGGCGTCGCCAGCGAGTAAAGCTGCAGCGGATGCTTGCCGACCGGCAATTCCTTCTCGTGTGTGGCTCCCGCCGTCGGTTTGTTGATCTTGGCAAATTTCCCGCCGTTCTCGGAGTTCCATTTCCAAACTTTGGCTGGAGTGTAAGACGATGCGTCGTTCATGATGGGTGGATCCTTGCTGATTTCGAATAGATATTATTACGTCTTGGTTGTTGGTCGCGAAATTTTCCGAATAGGGCTCAAGCACTCAAAAGTCACGGTCTCGCATCAAGCAGCCTTTCGGGGTTCGAGTTTAATGGCGAAGAACAACATCGGCTTAGTCCTCGGATGGATATCCCAGTCGGGTCAGCACGTCCTGCGCCGATTCCTGGATACGCTCAAATAATCCGGAGGACTTGACCTCGCGCAACTCAGGTACCGCGGACTTTGCTTCATGTGACGCTACCCAATCGGCGTCAATCGTCTCCAGCGCCTGTGTTGCCGCAGATTTTACCTCGTCACTCTCATGGGTAAGTCCAACGACCAGCGGGCCGATGAATTCGCGATGGCCCAGACGCTCCATCAATCGGGCTGCACTTACGGCTACATTTGGCGAACCCATAGCGGACTTTACCAGGACCGCAAACGTCGCTGTTGCGCTTTTTGTTTCGTCATGATTCGCCCAGTCGGGCGCAATTGCATCCAGGGCTGCTTCGATTTGAACGATTTCTTCCTCCTCGGCACGACACATGCGCTCGAGCAGCCGCGGAATTGCTCGTTGGTCCCGAATTGCGGTCAGCACGGCACTGTGTCTCAATCGCAATTCGCTGGAGATGATGGTTTCGACCAGCTCAGTCGCTTCAGCTTTTGCGGTCCAGTTGCTGGAAATCGAATCAAGAATGTCCAGGATGTAGTGAACATCTACATAAACATCGTTGAGCGCTGGGATTAGCCATTGGGTCGCCGCAGTCTGTGCTTCGGGTGTTTGCGGCCACTTGTCATCCAGAGTGTCCAAGGTCTCGCGGGCCGCTGTGCGGATCTCTTCTTTGCGGTGGGTGAGTGCGCGCAACAGTGACGGAATGAATTCACGATAACCCAGTCGCTGAATAGCGTGAATGGCAGATAGGGCCCGGGGGGCATAACCGTCCGCCAACCGTTCCGCAAGCATCGGTACCAGCTGTTTCGCCGCTTCACTACTGGCCCACCGTTCGTCTATCTGATTGAGCGCGGTTTCAACAGCTTGAAGTTCCTCACCCGTTACCTGACTCCACAGTTCAATCAGTGGTGGAATCGCAAGGGGATTTCCGGTTGCCGCCAGTAACGGCGCGTGTTCGGCTTTCAATGGTTTAGAGATAAGGTCTTTGACAACCTCATCGGCGGCCGGCAGATGCGACCAATCGCCGGGAATGGTATTCAATAAGCCTAGTATAAACTCAGTGCTGCCTTCGGGAATGTTGGCCAACAAGTCAGGCAGCAGTGGCGTCAGATCCTCGCGGCTACGCCAATTCGGATCCAATGCCTCCATTGCCTGGGAAAAGGTTTCCAGCGAACGCGAGTCGTTTTCTTCGGATGCCCTAAGCACCAGTGGCGCTATCGCTTTGGGATTGCGAAGCTTGGTCAATGACGAAACTACAGTGCTGACGACGCGAAGATTTTCATCCGACAATGCCGCGATCAGCGCGTCTACTACCTGTGGTTCGTCGTAGTCGGAAAGGATAGCGGCGGCGGCCCGCCTGGTGCCGGGATTGCGGCTTTCACGCAAAGCGCCGACGATGGTGGGTAGAACTTGCGGGCTGGTGAATTGTTTGAGTACGCTCAGGCACGGTTTGACAACGTCCGTGGATGAGTCTCTTTGGATTGCTTCAACGAGACCGGGTATAGCCTGTGGATCACCGATAACGCCAAGTAGCTCGGCGAGGCGGGGACCTTTGTTTTTGTGGTCGCCGATCGCCTTGGCCAACTGCGGGACAATGGTTTTAATCTCCTCGCTGTTCTTCCAACTCGCGTCCACACGCGCCAGACGCGACTCAACAGTTGACCATTTTCCGTCATCGAATTTGATGAATCCCTCTGCCAGAGGAAGCATTACCTCTCGGCCACCGATATTAGCCAGCGCATTGTGTGCCGCAGCACGGCATTGGCTGTCATCAAGCAGGCTCCGCAGCGCACTGACCGCAAATGTAAAACCGGGTTGTCCGAGCGCTGTGGCCGCATAGCGACGGGCTATATGTGATTTATGTGACAGGCGAGACAACCAGTATGAGTTGTAGACGGCGCGCCAAGCCGACTGGGCACGAGTGGATGCACATCCCAGAATACTGTCGAGTGACCCCAGCAAACCGACGCAGCCGATGTAGGCTGCGATGCCACTGAACGGGATCAGTATCAGCCACACGCGATCGAGGGCGCCCAGTTGCGTAGGGGTGGCGAGAGCGGTACTCACGCCCCAATAACTCACGGCCGCGCCCGTGATCGCGGTCAAGGCGAACACAATCAGCGCGGTGAAAGGTGACGCGGAGCGTAGTTTTGCGGCAGGTAACGCCAACATGGATGGCAATACCTCGTAGCACAACAGTGCAGTGCGTGTGTCAGCGCCAGAACCCGCGTGTATGATACACAAATGCAGGTTTCGCTTTCGTTCAGGCAGTCCGTTGTCCTGTTGTCGTTGCTGTTGGTGGTGCTCGCACCAGCACTGAATGCGGCCGAGCTTCCCGTGCCGGCGCTACGCGCTCACATCAACGATTACGCCGATATGATTTCCAACGACACGCAGCTCAGCCTTGAGCAAACCTTAGTTGCGCATGAAAAGGAAACGTCCAACCAGGTCGTTGTTCTAACCATCCCGAGCCTGCAGGGAGATGTCCTCGAATCATTCGCCAATCGAGTGTTCAACACCTGGAAACTCGGAGAAGCCGATCGTGACAACGGCGTGTTATTGCTGCTGACACGGGCGCAAGGTCGGATCCGTATCGAGGTGGGAAATGGTCTGGAAGGCGATCTGACCGATATTCAGGCCGGCAGCATCATCCGCAAACAGATCAAGCCGGCGGTGGTTGAAGAAAGATACGAAGATGGAATTACGCTCGGTGCTGAAGCCATATTGGCGACAATAGCGCAGAGCTATCAACGCCGGACAGAAGCGGCCGAAGATAGCGGATGGATTTCCACGCTCATATTGTGCGCGCTAGGCGCTGCACTGCTGTATCTGTCGGCTTGTTTCTTTCTCAATCGCAAGATGTTGACCTCGGTGTTCACCGGATACTTCGCATTCGTTCTATTACTGGCAGTCCTGGGGGTGACCATCGGGCTTGGCCTGCTGGGCATTTATTTGATGTTACTGATCGTATATTGGCTGTTGCTGCGCGATACCCCTGAAGGGCAAGCGTTCGTTGGCAACTGGAATTGGTATTCGGTAATTAGTTCCGGCTCAGGTGGTGGTGGTAGCGCACACGCAATCAGGGATGATCGATACCGAGACGATATTCGGTCTTCCGATTCGGGATCCGATGATAGTTATTCCGGTGGCGGCGGTGAATCCGGCGGAGGAGGAGCGTCCGATGATTAATTCAATGCGTGGTATGGCAAAAGGTGCGCTCGTCATACTGTCTGCTATCGGGCTATTCATCTTTCTACTGGTTATTTGGGTACTGCAAAGCTATAACGGTGTGGTCACGCTCGAAGAAGGCGTCGCTTCAGCCTGGGGGAAGGTAGAGGCAACCTACCAGCGACGCATAGATTTGATCCCGAATCTCGTCAGCACCGTAAAAGCCTACGCTGACCATGAGGAAGGGGTGTTTGCAGAGGTGGCGCGCATTCGAGCAGAAGCCGGGAAAATTCAGCTCAGCGCCGAAGATCTTAACAATCCGGAAATGGTTGCCCGGTTCCAAAACGTTCAGCAGGGTCTGGGCAGTGCATTGACGAAGTTATTCGCGGTAGCCGAAGCTTATCCGGCATTGCGAGCCAGTGAAAATTTTCTCGGTTTACAGACCCAACTCGAAGGAACCGAGAATAGAATCAGCGTCGCTCGCCAGCGCTACAATGATGCGGTCAAGGAATACAACAGTGCCATCCGAAGAATTCCCGGCTTGTGGGTCGCGGCAGCCGGTGGTTTTGAGCAAAGCCACTATTTCAAATCAGACGCTGGAGCTGACCAGGCCGTTGAAGTGAGCTTTGACTAGCGATAAGGCGTCTCCCTGCTTTTCCCTCTTTAACTGGATCTAGGTCGATCCGCTAGCCTCCGATTCTCGTTAAAAAAGCGTTTCTGCGGAGAGATTGACCGGCCGGATCCGGCCAGGTTGATCGTAACGTCAGCGAGCGATAACTATCCGTCATACGCGAGCCACGCACAGAGTCTTCGCGAGATGACACAACCGGATAGGGGCAAAGTTATGCGAGCTGTAAGCATGGGCGGTCGGGTTAAATGACCGAAATCGTCAAATATCCAGTCGTCATGCGGGTCATGCACTGGTTAATGGCCGTTATTGTCCTCGGGATGATCGGCGTCGGCTGGTTCATGACGCCCTATGATGAAACCCGAGAGCCGCTGGTCAGTCAGCTCTACTTTTGGCACAAATCGTTCGGCTTATTGGTGTTCATCCTCGTAACTATTCGGTTAAGCATCAGATTGCGTTGCAGCGTTCCAGAGCTGCCGACCGGTTTACCGAAACTGGACAGAAGGCTTGCCCGGGTTGCTCACGTGTTTCTTTATACGATGATGTTTGCCATGCCCGTGCTGGGGTATGTGCTTTCCAGTAGTTATGAATACAGCAGCGGAGTCCATTTCTTCGTGGTCGATTTGCCAGAGGTCATTGCCGATAACGACGCTGTTTTCAAAGTCACGGATTGGCTGCACATGGTATTGGGCTATTCGCTGCTGGTTGTCATCACCATGCACCTAACGGGTGCCCTGAAACATCGTTTCTTTGACCGCGATAAACAAAATGACGTCCTTTCGCGGATGTTGTAACTTTGTCGTCGGGCGAGAGAGCATATTGAGGAGTAGTGCTGTGTCACAAACAAGAAACTATCCAATTTGACAATGCCCGTGGGCCGGAGATCCACGGCGCCCGCTACGTCGGCAAGGCGACGCTCCGGCAGTTCTTCACTGAGCTGATGGCGCGCCATGCGGACATCGAATGGCGGCCGATCGACAACCGGGTCGCCGGCGACAAGGGCTATTCCGAGTGGCGCCGGCGGCGTACCCTGCCGACTGGCGAGACGCAGGACTGGCTCGGCCTCGACATCTTCACCTTCCGCGACGGCCTGATCCAGCGGAAGGACACCTACTTCAAGATCGTCGAGTAGGCCTGGCGCCATGCAGGCCGACTACGATGTCGTCGGAGGGGCTTAAATCACGGATCCCTTCTCCCCTTGCGGGAGAAGGCCAGGAATGTCAGGTTTTTTGCTAACTAGACCTTGCACCACCTGACAGCTCTATTCCGCGACCGCAATCATGCTATGAGATGGGCAGGTCTAGTCGGAAAATCTTTGCGGCCGTCTTCCATTCGATTTGCTCACGCTCACTACTGGAAAGATTTGCACCATCCAACAGCCGTTTATGCTTTTCAACGACACCATAGGGTTCACGCAGCCAGCGCGTTACACCGCCCCAGTCAGTACCAAACATCAGGCGTCCCGCCCCAATCCTGTCGACCGCCTGGCGGATATGTGCTGAGCTGGAATCCACGATGTCGAAGTACACGTTTACGTTACGTGACGCGACCATCAGAGCGTTGTCGAACAGGTGTTGGATGCTCCGTCCCATCTTAGTCACGATAATCGGGACCTCAGGATATGCGTACGCAATCTCGTCCACCCAAACGGGATCACCATAAGCCAGGCTGTGGGGAAACATGCTCCAGCCGGTTGAGAATTGAATAGGAATTTTGTATCTGCGGACGGCGTCCATAACCGGCTTCATATCTCGAGCAATTTTCTCAGGATGAGATTCCATCGTAAAAGAACGCACGAAAAATTCGCCAACGCCTTTCAGACCTAGTTCCTCAACGCCGCGTATTACTTCTTCTGCTGCCTTAGCCCTGGAATTAGCCAGTTCTTTCTCATCAGTGTGTGGGTCTCTAGGCACATCAACCCACCGCTCCAGAGACAGTAAACCGGAAAATCTGTCCGGATGTTTCTTAACTGTCTCAGCCACAAGATCATTGGAACCGAGCCAATCCGTTTGCAGCATTGCATGACCAACACCGTTCGTATTCATGTGTTCGATAATAATGTCAGTGCTGTCCAACGGACCTCCGACGCGCGCGTTCTTGAGTAATTCGGGATATCGAGAGTTCAACGAGATCTTGTCTCCCAGCGTCTTGACCTTATCGCCTAAATCCTGGGTATAAGAGGCCATGCCGACAGCATGAATATGGGTATCGATAATCCCCGGGAACACTGGGGGATCCGTTGCCAACGACTCAGATCCTGCGAACCCAAGTTTCACCCCTGCGGCGAGCAACGCCGTATTTTTGATAAAGTGTCTTCGATTCGTGTTCATCCTGCACCCCGGCATGTCATAGGCCACTGGTAGTAGTCCTGGTGCACGATACCCCATTGTTGACGGCTGTTCATCAGCGGCGGTCGATTTTAATTTACGCGGATATTGTCCCAGGTTGTACCTAAGAATATTCACGGGATAAGATTCAAACTCCTTGGCGGGCCCCTGTTAGCTAGCCCGTTGCCCAAGTGAACCGACTCAGAGCTTGGAGATCGAAATGAGCGCGAATAAAGAGTTTGATAGCCTGTTAGCAGCAGCCCGCGCTGAACAGTCCGCTCCTGTGATTCAATGCGGTGATGCCGACGCGAAACCGCGCATGGAATTGTTTCATGCCGGCCTTTCGATATGTTCGCAAAAGGTGAGGGTCGTGCTGGCCGAAAAAGGCGAGCCCTACCTTTCGCATGAATTAAGCATTCTTGCCCAGAAAGGGATCTATTCAGATGAGTACTCGCCCGCGGAGAATTATCGACCCGGCTACGTGCGATTGCGGATGTATATTGGCGCCGCCCAGGGCTTGACGGGCAATCTCGCCCAACAACACACGTTGAGGACCGCCGTCGATACCGAGGGATTCGATCCCTGTGTTGTGCCGCTTTTGATCGACAACGAAAGAGGTCAGGGAATCGTCGATTCGGCGGAGATCATAAAGTACCTCGACAATGAAGTCGCAGGCGCAATCAAACTTATCCCGGACGATGCAGCCCAGGTCGAAGCCGTGATGCGCCAGGTTAAAATAGTCGACGGCACCCCACATCCGGGGATCCTGTACGGATTTCACGATAATGATCCGCGGCCTGACTTTATCAAACACGTTATGCAGGATGTTTATGACGTCAAAGTCGGCGCGCTGAATCAGCTTATCGAGCAGAACAAAGATGATTCAGCATTGGTCAAGGCCTATAAAGCCAAGATAGCCAAAGAGCAGGCCGGCAAGAAAATTCACCGCGATCCCCAGGTGACGTTGGCAATAAGAAACGAATTTCAAGACATCATTACCGAACTGGACGCACAACTGGTTCGGCAAGGGGACCAATGGATTTGCGGAAAAGACTTCACCCTCGCTGACGCGGTCTGGGGTGTGAGCCTGTATCGTATCCACTGGGTGGGGCATGCATATTTGTGGAAGGATTATCCGCGCGTCCGTGAATACGCCCACCGCTGCTACAAGCGGCCTTCGATATGGGATGATGTCATCAACTGGCCGTCGCCCATGCCGGAATCGCCGCACACCGGAGACGTATTAGGAGCAGCCGCCTAGGCGCGAGAGGATAGACAATGAACGGCAGCACACAAGACAGTAGAGATCCTGAACCCATCCAGTTCGGGCACGGCAAACTCGAGTTGGAGGTTTTTCTCGAACCCACTTGCCCATTTTCAAAGCTCGCCTACGGCAAGCTGCAACCGTTAGTGGCGGCAGTGGGTCACGGGGAACTGACCGTTAATATTCGCTTTCTGTCGCAGCCCTGGCACCTTTTTTCCGCAATAGTTTGCCGTTGTATCCTGGCCGCCTCCGCCACGGTAGGCGGGCAAGAAGCCGGCGCTAAAGTGCTTAGCGCGGTATTTGAAAACCGAGAAGATTTTGTTTGTAAGGACCATTGCGCCGGTCCGAATCTAAATCGGAGTCCGGCGGATATTGTTAGCCACATTGCCCAATTGGGCGGCGTCGATTTTAGCGAAACTTTCGAGTTGGATAGCGTCACTCGCGCGCTTAAATGGCACACAAAATATGCCCGGCAGAACGGCGTTCATTCCACACCTACTTTTGCTATCAACGGCTTGGTCAATGATGCCATGGGTAGTGGCCAAAGCATCGAAGAGTGGGCGCAGTTGCTGGGGTTGAGTATCAATGACTGATTGGACGTATCTGTGCCTGATGCCTAGCAACCATCGAACCGTCGAGCAAAACGCTAAAGCACGCTGAAGTTTACGTCGCCTAGACCTGAGAAAGTGGTAGTGATGCGGTCGCCTTGCTGCAACGGAAATTGGCGGGTCAGTGAACCGGCCATTACCCACTGTCCCGCATGAACAGATAACTCCAGTTCTGCCAGTTTATTGGCTAACCACGCCAAAGAATTAAACGGGTTACCCAACACCGCCGCGGCATTGCCCGCGCCCACTTGCTTATCGTTGATAATTACTGTGGCGTCGATCGCGGCGATGTCGATGTCATCGCTCAAGGTAATAGGGTTACCCAGAATAAAACCACTCTGCTGAACGTTATCAGCCAGAGAGACCGCTAGCTGCGCGGTAAAATCGCCACGGCTCTCTACTAACTCCATTGCAGGATACAGTTCACTCACCGCTGCTCTGGCGCTGCGCGCCGTGGCGTTGGGTCCGGCCAGATCGGCGTCCATGCGAAAGCAAATTTCATTCTCAACCCCCGGTCCGATCAGATCGCGCCATGCGCGCTCACTACCAATTGCGATCATGCCCGAACGAAGCAGATAACCGCAGACCGGTTCATGAACATTGAATTGATCCTGTATCGCCTTAGCCGTTAATCCCACTTTCCAGCCGACGTGCTCCTCACCTGCTGCCACTTTGCGTGCCAGCAACGCGTGTTGTACTAGTAATGCCTGCTCCATATCCAAGCGATCAAACCAGGCCGGTGGATAATGGATCCCCTGTGCGGCGCTGGCCAGGAAATCGTCTGCTACCTGTTCGGCATTGAATCCCATTGATAAATGTCGCTGCGCGTCGGCCTGCTAAATTACCGCACGCAATTGCCCGCCGTCGAGTGGGATGCTATGGCCGTTAATAAAACCGGCACGGTCAGAGGCGAGGAACGCTACCAAATCCGCCATCTCCTCCGGCTTACCCAAGCGCCCGGTCGGGATTGTGCTAATTCGAGCCTCTAATGCGAGGTCGGGATCTTTTCCGTGGTGCTCTGCCTGCATGCGCGATACCTCCACCAGCCTATCGGTGAGGATCGAGCCGGGTAGAACATTGTTTACGGTAATTCCGCTTGCAGCGACTTCTTCTGACAAATTCTTGGAGAACGCGACCACCGCCGAGCGGGTAGTGGATGACAACGACAAATTATCCTCGACCTGGCGCACGGACAATGCCAGCAAATTAATGATCCGGCCCCAGCCTTGCTCACGCATGTGCGGTAACACCGCTCGGCACAGTCTGACCACGTTGTAAAATATCTTCTGATAGCCCTGTTCCCAATCGGCATCACTGAATTCACTCGGCTGCCCCGGTTTAGGGCCACCGGTATTGGTCACCAGTATGTCTACCCCACCCCAGCGTTCGCTCGCGGCCTCGACAACATGTTGTGCGCTGTCCGACTCGCTCAAATCAACACTCAATGAGATCACCTTGCTCGGATCACTAAAGGCAGCCACCTGGTCCTGTGCGGTTTGTAGCTCAGCGTCGTTACGCGCGCACAGCAACAGGTTGCACCCCTCTCTGGCCAGGCCAATGGCGATCGCCAATCCCATACCGCGGCTGCTTCCGCCAACTACGGCTGTCTTTCCGGCGATCCCGAGATCCATAATCCTTCTCCAGTGCGACGTCGCTACAATCAAACACGGGTTTAGCGCATTTTACGTTGGAACACCGTCCACGGCTTGCTTCTTAGGTCGAATACCAGGATTTTGAGAAACGACAACCACGTTTGGCCTTCTAAACACCCGGATCCGAGATACTCCGGAACGACTGGCGTGCGCGTATGCTCGACGCAATGCTGGGGGCGTTTATTCCGCTTATACTCCGCGCTTCGCGTTGCAATATCACTCTGAGGAACATCGAATGGCGACACCGACGTTTGGCATTTTCGACCACATCGAGGGCATTCCGGGAACGTCGACACCCCAATTGTTAAAGGATCGACTCGATCTCCTGCGAATGGCAGACCAAGCGGGATTCACCAGCTACTTTTTGGCTGAGCACCACGGCTCCGATCTCTGCATGGCGCCGAACCAGGAGATGTTTGTCGCCGCGGCGTCTCAGATCACTGACACCATCCGTATGGGTCCGATGGTGAAGCTGTTGCCACTTCACCATCCCGTTCGAATCATCGAGGACATGTGCATCGTCGATAACCTTACCAACGGCCGGCTCGAATTCGGCGTCGGTCGCGGTGTCGCTCCCATCGAACACTACTGGTTCGGCAGCGACTGGTTGTCATCGACCGCTCGTTTTGAGGATGTGCTCGGGATTATCTGCCGTGCGTTCCGGACGGGCGAGATCAGCTCCGAGGACTCCAAATTCTACGACTTCCGCACCATGCCCATGGCGACCAGGCCGGTGCAGGAGACGATCCCGTTCTGGTATCCGGGGAGCCCCGTAACCGCCGGCAAGTTCGGCTTGAACCTCATGTGGCCGGGGCCGATCGACCAGGCCGCGTACGACGTTTACGCTGAGACTTGGTACGCGCACCAGCACGACGATGTGCGGATGGAAGCCCCCAACGCCGGTCCGAAGGTTGCGTGCACGATGGTCCTCGCGATTGCTGAGAACGAGAAGTTGGCGCTGGACGTGAACGAACGCGGCCTGCGTGGTTTGATGCGTCGCACCCACAACGTGCACCAGTGGGACGCGGAGGTCCTGGGTGAAGACGCGGCCGATGCTGCACTCGGCCCGCTGCGAAGGATTATGTCGCACATCGACGGGGCCATTGCAGCCGGTGCCGGCACATCCGAGCAGATCTGCGATCGTTTTGCGGGGATCCTCGACGCCGGCTTCACCGATCACATCGTGCTCCAGATCCCGACGGGCGACATGACGTTCGACGAAGCGAAGCGCACCATGGATCTGTTCTGCAGTGATGTGAAACCCGAACTCGAAGCCGCCTGAGCGACTTGCAGGAAAATAGACCTGGTCCAGTTTTTAACTATTTTTCAAGCACCAGTTTCCGCAGATGCGGGGCATTGAGTGATTGAGCAGGGAATTCGGCGGTATGCTGCCGCGACGCATTTATAATTGCTGGCATTAGTATTTGGACACCAGATTGACCGATCTCTTCTTTCTACCCACCTTGCTAGGGTAAGCTGGTGGGAGTCTGAATAACTGTAAGTTCAGGCTAAGCTGTCCGAAGTCCAAGAGACTCAGGAATGCCAGCTATGCATACAACGCTCGCTCTCGCTTCATGCAATTTGCGGGCAAGCAAGGTGAAGATGCGTGCGCTAGCAATTATTTTGCTAACGCAGCTATTAGTTTCATTCCCGAGCGGCGGCGCACATGCGGCAGAAGGGGCTTCGGTGAAGTCTCTAGCGACCGCCTTCGGAAAATTCCCGCAGATGTGGGGTGCTCGATTGTCGCCGGACGGATCCCGCGTTTCCTTTCTTCACATGTACGAGGACGACTTTCCGGTTCTCCTTGTGTTCACTGCCGGTGCGGATTCACGACTTGTTCTTGCGAGTAAACCGGACGTTTTTGATATCAATTGGTGCAGGTGGGCAAACAACGAGCGGCTTCTGTGCGGTTTTTACGGTATCGCGAAAGTGTATGGTTATTATCTGCCCGAAACTCGGCTTGTCGCTGTAAACGCAGACGGCACGAAGAAGAAAGTCCTGCTTCAAAAACAGTTGCAGAAAACGCTTGCCCAGTTTCAGGACGACGTGATCGACTGGATGCCGGATGACCCCGCGAATGTCCTCATCGAGGTGCCAAACGCTAAAGGCACCGGTGTCGCTCGCCTCAATATCTACTCCGGCCGCGTGGCCACGGTTGCACGGAACAGCACCAACGCCAGAGATTGGGTCTCCGATGGTTACGGCAGCGTCAGGCTACGCCATTACATGAGCACCGAAAAATCCAGATGGCAGTACCGCCTGGCTGGTGAGCGGCAGTGGCGCGACCTACACGAGTCCCGGATGACCGATCTGGGCGACATTTATCACCCGCTGGGGTTCGGTGATGAGCGCAATACACTGCTGGTTTTCAAGCGTCATCACGGCAGGTTGGCGCTGTGGGCAGAAGATCTCGCGCGAAACCGCGAAGACGAACTCATATTCTCCCATCCTAATGTTGACGTCGACGGCTACACAACACTTGGAAAGCGCGAGCGACTGGTGGGGATTGGCTACTCCACGGATAAACCTCACTATCATTTTTTTGATGAGCGCATCGAGGAAATCACACGCCGCATCCAGCTAACGATGCCGGGCAAGGTAGTGGGGGTCATAGATGAAAGTTGGGACAGGAAGTTCTACCTCATTCATATCAGTAGTGATCAAGATGCCGGGCGTTATTATCGGTTCAACGTAGAGCAGGACGTCCTGGAAGCTATGTTGCTCAAGCGGCCGGACCTGCACGAGCGCGACCTTGCGATGATGAGGCCGATCAGATACCCGGCTGCTGACGGGGTCGAGATCCCCGGTTACCTGACATTGCCGCCGCACAGCGAGGGGAAAAACCTTCCCGCGGTGGTGATGCCACACGGGGGGCCGCAGAGTCGAGATCGCTGGGATTTCGACTGGTTTGCCCAATTCTTCGCCGCCGCGGGTTACGCCGTGCTGCAGAGTAATTTTCGTGGTTCCGGAGGCTATGGCAGTGCGTGGGCCGGGGAGGGTGGATTCAAGGCCTGGCGTTCGTCCGTCGGCGACATTATCGACGGTAGCCGATGGCTGATCGAAAACGGCATCGCCGATCCGGAACGGATGTGTATCGTCGGCTGGAGTTATGGGGGTTATGCGGCGCTCTTGAGCGCTATCGAGGCCCCTGAACTCTACAAATGCGTCGTTAGCATTGCCGGTGTCACCGATCCGAGCACGCTCATCAACGACTACCGGAACTTTCTGAACAAGCGTGTCGTGCGCGAATTCGTTGGTAACGATAAACACGTTCTGAATACTGGTTCGCCGCTGAAGCGTGCGTCAGAAATCCAGGTTCCCGTGCTCATGTTTCATGGCAAGGAAGACATCAACGTTAGCGTCAAGCACAGCAAAAATCTGCACAAAGCACTGAAACGAGCGGGTGTATCGAGCGACCTCGTGCTCTATGATCAGGTTGCGCACAACATTTGGCGGGAACGCTATCGCATCGACATGCTGACAAAGACTGGCGTTTTTCTCGCTCGGCATACAGGCGGCGCGCAATTGTGAAGCTCGGTATCTTCTTTCTGCCCCCATTGCTAATGTAAGCTAAAGGGAGGCCGTCTAATCGTCAGCTCAGGCCGAGCTGCGCGAAGCCCATTAGATCCTAGCCCGCATATGGATAAAGCCCTCGCTCTGGAAATCAGAGAACTCAAACCCGGCTTCGGGGCAGAACTGCTCGGTGTCGATCTTTCCTCGGCTAATTCCGAGATACGTGCGCAGGTAGTGCGCGCATTTGATTTACACGGAGCACTACTGGTGCGCGACCAGAATATGTCGCCTGACGCGCTGATCTCCTTTCTGCAATGTTTCGGTGAACTCGAAGACCATGTCGTAAAGCAACACACACTTCCCGGGTACCCGAAGATTTTTATCCTCTCGAATCGAACGGATGCTGACGGCAACCCTATCGGCGCGCATAACGACGGCATCGGCTGGCACACTGACTACTCCTTCAAGGAGAAGCCGGTCAAATGCACCACGCTATACGCGCTCGAGGTGCCCCCCGAGGGCAGCGATACTTTGCTTGCGGATTTATGCGCGGCTTATTCGGCGTTACCGGAGGCGCGAAAAAAAGAGTTGGACGGTTTGATTCTTCACCACAGTTATAAACATCTGATGGAGACCCGTCTTTACAATGGCATGAAGATTAGCAAAGAACTCGAAGAAGAGAATCCCGATGTTTTACATCCCTTGATTCGAACTCATCCTGTGGATGGGCGCCGCGCACTATGGGTGAGCAGCGGTACGGTCAAGGAGGTTATCGGAATGCCGAATGCTGAAGCGATGGCCTTGATTGACGAATTGGTGGAATGGGCGACTCAGGAACAGTTCGTGTTTCGACACAAATGGCGGGTTGGTGACCTGCTGCTTTGGGACAACCGCTGCACGCTGCACACCGGTACGCTTTATGACGACACAAAATATTTCAGGTTAATGCAGCGGTTATGGGTCCGAGGCGAGAAACCTGAATTCGTGTCCTGCGAATTGCCACAAAACTGAAAAACGCCACTTAGACATTTTTCAACGGCCCGACAATAGTAATCTTCTACGATTTAATATTACCGACATACCGCCATTGAATATGCTGCACAAAATCACTGCCTGCCAATTCCTTGTGTAGCGGCGCGGTCAGAAATTCGTTGAATCCAGCTTCGTCCTCGAATTCCCACAGCGATACTGACTGCGGGTAGGTAACGCGATCCATTATCGCGCGGATTTCGTCTTCTTTAGGGGTAACGAAATTCGGACCACTTATCATGCGTTTGACACAGGGCAATTTCGCTAACTGTATTTTTTGATCTTCGTAGCTTTGCAATGCTTCCGCGGGTGTGTCCTCTTTAAAGTGAATCATTACCATTCGCGTGATCATTAATCTAACCGGTGGTTGAAACCAGGGCTGATCTTAAATCCTAAAAGCCATTTGGAGTATTGCTTAGTAATGTGAGATGTCAAAATCCGACATAAATTCACGCGTGATTCGACCACGAGCGGCAAATCCGTGGGCGCTGCCACTTTCCCCTGTATAAAGTCCGGCGAATATGACGAGGAAACGAGCTATGAATATTAGTGAACTCATTGCGATAGACGTGCACACTCACGCGGAAGTTTCGGTTCGCGACCCCCCAGCCGTTGTCGAAATTTCAGGCGGCCGCACAGAAGTATTTCAAGCATGAAAATCCACAGCCCGGGATCCCGGAGATTGCGGCCTATTATCGCGAACTCAAAATTGGCTGTGTGATTTTTCCAGTGGATGGCGAACACGCGCGCGGAGAGAAACCCGTATCGAACGAAGAAGTTGCGGAATTGGCCGCGGAAAACAGCGACACCATGCTGGCATTCGCAAGCGTCGATCCGGCACGAGGTACGCAGGCAGTACGTGAGGCACGCCGCCTGATTGAAAATTATGATATTCGCGGGTTCAAGTTTCATCCTCAGTTCCAGGAGTTCTTTCCCAACGACAAAAATGCCTATCCACTTTACGAAGTCATTACCAAGGCAAAGTTGCCGGCGCTGTTTCACACGGGGCATTCCGGCATCGGAACAGGCATGCCCGGTGGTGGAGGTATACGATTGAAATACGGCAACCCTATGGATGTCGACGATGTCGCCGTGGATTTTCCCGAAATGCCGATTATTCTCGCCCATCCATCATGGCCCTGGCAGGATGAAGCGCTGTCGATCTGTCTACACAAGCCCCAGGTTTACATTGATCTGTCGGGGTGGTCGCCAAAGTATTTTTCGCCACAGTTGATCCAGTTCGCAAATACACAGTTGAAGCACAAAATGCTGTTCGGAACCGATTTTCCTTTGATTACGCCTGAGCGTTGGTTGCAGGATTTCGAAAAAATCGACATTCGTGACGAAGTGCGTCCGCTGATCCTCAAAGAGAATGCGGTTCGACTGCTCAACCTAGATTGATTCGGAGCGTCAGCACCGGGATTGTCTGTTTTACATTCCGACTCGCAGTGGATCAGACGAAAATACGTTATGGTTGGGACGGGTAAAGTTCATGGACCGTAAAAATGTCAGACCGCCGTATTCTCATCCGCACGACTATCACGTATCAATGGCAATTGAAGCGCTGGTTCCTGATTTCGGCTATTGCTTTGTTCGCCACAGCCGCGCAGGCGCAGGAAGCTCTTTCTCCTGCCGATGTACGCGAGGTCGGCCCCTGGGGGTCACTTCAAAACATCAAACAATTCAAACATCTCTACCTATCCGGACAGCCGGACAATGGGGCCCTCGCCGCTGCAAAATCCGACGGGATCGGCGTCGTCATCAATTTGCGAGAGGTCTCCGAGCTAGATTGGGATGAGCGGGCGGCGGCCAGCACCGCCGGATTGAGCTATTACCACGTGCCGGTTTCAGGCGAGGCGGCGAGCTTCGAATCAGAAACCTTCGCGACGATTACGCGATTGGTCGAAGCGAACCGAGATAGCGGGATCCGTATACATTGCGCGAGCGGTAATCGCGTTAGTGCCTGGCTGGCGGTACACCTGAAGGCTGACCATCATATGGAACTTGAAAGCGCGCTCGCGATTGTCCGACAAACGGGTATGAGGAAACAATCGATTGAAGACAAAGTTCGCGCTTTTCCGCGTCTGCACGCTACGCAATGAGCAGCCACCTCCGATGTAAAGTGCGGTCCTGCATCGCAATGACCTTGTTAGCTTTTGTTTGCTGTGTCCAAGGGGCGCCGCGTGAGTCACACGTAACTCTCATCATGATGGGCGATCTGCACGGCACCCTGCTGCCGCACGCCGCTGTTTTTAAAAACCCGGATAACACCGATCGCTATAGCGCCGACGCAGGTGGGCTTGCCAAGTTAAAGACCGTGGTTGACCGGATCAGAGCCGACAGCACCAATAGTCTGCTGTTATCGGTAGGCGATCTCACCCACGGCAGCGCTGAAACGCTTTTTACCGTTGGCGATGCCATCATGCCGGCGATTAATGCCTTCGGTATCGATGCCTTCACCCCCGGAAACTGGGACTTTGGCTATGGCCCGTCGGTATTTCGTAAGCGATTCTCGACGAAGCCGCCGCAACCGCCGCTGCCTGAAAATATCCGCGTGATGGCGGCCGTTTTTGACGGGCCGGGTGTAACGAGAGCAGCCTTTCCCGCGTTGGCGCTGAACGCATACAATGCGCCGCCGTTGCCGCAGCCGCTGCTTGGGCGCAGGGTGCTGGAACCTTACAGGATATTCGACGTCGACGGATTAAAGATTGCGGTGATCGGTATTACCGCCGCGATCGTTGCTCAGCAAGCCGATGTATTCAATGTTAGTTTCCGCTTCACCCATGGCGTCACCGAGCTTCCTGCCGTTATTGCGGAGGTTCAATCGGCCGGCGCAAATCTTATCGTTGTCCAATCAGAACTCGGTCTTGCGCAGAACATCGCCCTGGCGAGGCGCTTCAGGGACATCGATGTGATGTATTCGGCACACACACACGAAATTACCTTGGGCGCACTCGTGGCGGACGCAGATGCGGTCACGCGTACGACGCCGGGTCAGAGCTTTGCCGGTCGTGATTTGGAGAGATTGCAGGCCGGCGCCGGGATCGTGGTTGAAACCGATCGGGATCTGCATGTTGGGCGCCTGGATCTAACCGTTGCGGGCGGGCGATTGACCGCGGTCAGCTGGCAGGCGATCCCGGTTGACGATTCGGTTGAGCCCGATGCCGACATGGCGGCGCTTGTGGCCGCCGCGGAGGAGGATTTCGTCGCCGGTGCTGACGCAATTGTGAAACGCCACACGTTTGTGCCCGGCGGATTTTGCGCAGATAAAGATTGCGGCGATACCACTGAGCGTGGCTTGCAGCTAAATGACGACCTTGATGCCGTGGTCGGCGAATCCGAAATCTTGCTGATACGCCGCAACGTTCTAGAGGACCCGCTCAATAACCTTATTGCGGATGCAATACGGGCAGTCACTGATCCTGTCGTCGCGAGCGCAGGGATAAACGGCTGGGCAGGCGTCGACGTTGCGATGACTAACGGATTTCGTTTCGGTTCGACCGTACTACCCGGCAATCCCATTCGGTTGCGCGATCTCTACACCTGGTTTCCGCTCGCGCCGGCGCTGGTGGTTGCAGAATTCTCCGGCCAGGCGATTGAGCGCAGCCTCGACGACGTCCTCGGTGCGGTATTCGATCGTGACCCCTTTCGCCAGCGAGGCGGCTGGTATCTGGGTCTATCCAATATCACCCAGAAAATCGACCTCGACCATCGGCCGGCAACCAGTTCGGGCACGCGAATCGTCGAGACCACAATCGGCGGAGCCATGCTGGATCCAGCCGCGCGATATGTGTTTGCTTCCTGTTATGCGCATGGCGATCCGCTAGACAATGTCTGTAGAACGGGCGGCGGCGCGGGTCATATGTTTTTCGAACTAACTGATGCGGACGATTACGCAAGCGAGATAATGTTGGTGGCGCCTGTGAATCGCAAGGGAATTCTCCGTGGCGCAACGATCAAGCAAGTCGCGCCGGACCGATTCCTGCATGCGGTTCATATTCTGCGGCGTCACCTGAACGCAGTCGGTACCGTCACCCAAGCATCCTATGCGGCTGGACGGATCCAAACCGTGGACTCGCTGCGACCTGGAAACCCTGAGGTTTCACCGCCCGTTGCGGAACCCGATCGGACCTTCGTGCAGCCGCCTCAGGGAGCCGGGCCGGCCTTGTCTCCCGGTCATAGTAATTTTTAACAATTACGCACGGCGGATTAATATTCACCCTAACCTTTACGATATGGAGCCGACTGTTGACTGAAGTGTTCACTGTCGAGAACCTGGCGAACCTGGGTGTTCTGATCTTTCTTCAGGCCGTTCTGGGGTTTGATAATCTTTTGTACATATCTATTGAATCGAAGCGGGCTCCGCAGCAGCATCAGGCTACCGTGCGTCGGTGGGGCATTTTAATCGCCATCGCGCTGCGCATCATTTTGTTGTTTGTGATGATCAAACTCATCAGTTCATTGACCCAGCCTTTTTTCAGCATCCACTGGTCCGGTGTTATTGAAGGGACTTTTAACTTTGCGACTTTGGTCTTTCTGCTTGGTGGCGTTTTCATTATGTACACGGCCGTTAAAGAGATCTCACACATGCTCTCCATTGAGCACCTGAACAGTATGGAAGATGAGAGATCGCCTAAATCCGCTGTTGCGGTGGCGGGGCTCATTGTTTTCATGAACCTGGTCTTCAGTTTTGACTCGATACTCTCAGCGCTTGCGATTACCGAAGTCTTTGTGGTGCTTGCGGTGACGATTATTGTTTCCGGCGTCGCCATGCTGGTGTGGGCGGATCACGTATCGGAGTTTCTCGAAAAATCGTAAATACGAAGTTTTGGGTTTGTTCATCCTGCTGATCGTCGGCATCGTGTTACTCGGCGAGGGTGGTCACCAGGCGCACTTAACGCTGTTTGGCCACGCCGTGGAAGCGATGTCGAAAACCACTTTCTACTTTTCCATTGCCGTGCTGGTAGCTGTCGATGTGCTCCAATCCGGATACCAGAACACACTGGCACTGGAGCGGACGCTTCGCACCCAGGGCGGTTGAATCTGAGCCAGGAACGACAGGGAGTCCAGGCTCGCTCCACATTATTCTGCCGAGCGCGCTAACGCCTGCGCATCGGGTGCGGGTGCCTGATGCCGCAGCTTCACGTCGCGACGCTCACGCGAGGATTCCAGGATTGCCAAACAGATCTCCGCCGTCGACATGCCCCAGCGCGCGTCTAGCAGCGTCGGTCGGTCGTGCGCCAGGGCATCGTACAATTCGATGAGTTCGGCGGCGCGGTTGGGCGTGCGCGGGCAGGCCACCTCGCGGCGCCCGTTTTCGTCGTAGACGTACAATCCCTCGGCGCTCTGACGGATCACACCGCGCTCACAAGTCACAATCGTCATGCCGAAGAACGGCATTTGCTGCGGCGCGTCCGCCAACCATCCGCCACCCTCACCATAGCCGTAGGGGTTGCCGCTGCGCACCAGAGCGTACTTCTGCTCGGCCGTCACCGGGCCTTTTGGCCGTGCACGCGCGATCAGCGATTCGGGATTGCGATGCTTTTTGCCAGCCTCGCCTATGCCCCAGGTCAGTTCCGTCACGTCGAAATAGCCATAGCCGTCGAACATCAGATTGGCGGCGATGTCGTTGTCGAATTCCAGAAAAGCCGTGTAGTTACCCTCGCACTTCTGAAAATTGGGTTCCCATCGACCGGCCAGCGCGCGCACGCTGCGGACTTTGCCGCCGGCGATGAAACGCACCGTGTCGATCTGGTGCGGACCTTGGCGGAAGACAACCCCGGAGCCGCGATCTGTGTCCACTTCCTGGGGCATGACGGCGCGGATCATCCAGTCGTTCCAATTCAACGATTGGATATGAATGACCTGGCCGAGTTCGCCGGAGCGCGCGATCTCGCCCATCTTGCGCACTGGCGAATCGTAAACCTTCGAATGTCCCTGCACATATTTGACATCGTTGCGCTCGACGGCCTCGACCATCGCTTCGCATTGGTCGAGGGTGACCGCCATGGGCTTCTCGCAAATGATGTGTTTGCCATGCTCCGCGGCCGTGATGGTGTTCTGGGCATGTAGCTCGTTGGGCGTCGCCACCCAGATCGCATCCAAGTCCGGACTCGCGCACATGGCCTCGACCGTATCGAACATCTTGACCGGTTCACCGTATTGCTCGACGTAGTACGCCATGTTGTCCGCGCGGGTGTCGGCCAGCGCCGTCAGCTGTATCTTGTCCTTGAGCTGGTGCAGGTTGGGAATGACCTGCAACGAACCGATCCCTGCCCCGGCAATGCCGAGCCGCAATCTTTGCATCGATGCCCCTCCCGATTGGCCCGTGGATCGCCGCGTTTTAACGAACGAAACTGAGCTCCAATGAGCCGCCGGGATCGGTGGCCCCCCGGGAAGTCGATCATCTGGTTCTGTTCTGGATCGCGTACGACAGCAACGGTTGGTTGCTCGCCTTTTTCGACCAGCGCGATCTGTTCGTCGAGCAGCTTGCGAAACATAACGATGCCGCGGTCCGATGCTGCCAGGTTCTCCTGTGAGCGGTCGAAGATTGCGCCTTGGGTCTCCATCACCATCTGGTCCTGAAAGTAGAAGCTGCGTACGTCGTAATCGCCAGAAGCCTGGAGCCCGTCCTTGAGATATTCGTACGGCGGATCGGTGGCCTCTGACATCGGTTTGCCGCCGGCGTCCTCGGGCAGCAGGCCCAGCCACATGATGCGGGTATTGGTATCGTCTATCGGCACGCGCCAATGCATCGCCTGGATCGGACCCTGAGGGATGCGCAGAACGTTGGGAAAAATCATCGGTGGGCGGATCTCGACCTGAGGATTATCACCGCCCAGCGTAAGCGTCTTGTCCACACCCCATTCGCAATAGCTCCAATCGTATTCCTTGATTGGCTGCAGATAGTACTCGGCGCCTTCGATATTGAGATCAAGGACCTTGTTCATATGGCCATGCAGGTAGTACGTATGGACAGAATCTGCCGTGTTCTCCTGGACCTGCAGCCAGTTGCAACGATGATCGGGGAGGATCTGGATGATCCGCTGGCCGTCCTCGCGCACGCATACGTCCCAGCGCGGTAGTAGTGGCGCGGCGTCGGGATCGGGTCCCATATAAATGAATAACAGACCGGCGAGGCGTTGCACCGGATAGGCATCAAGCCTGATCTTGTCCTTCAGTTTGCTGCCTTCGGGCTCGAAGGGTTGCTCGACGCATCGACCCGAAAGGTCGTATTTCCAACCGTGATAGCAGCAGCGGATGCACTCGTCTTCGAGGAAGCCATAGTAAAGCGATGCGTGACGGTGCTTGCAGTACGCCGCGACACAACCGAACTTGCCCCCGGCGGTGCGAAACACGAGGAGGTCTTCGCCCATGATACGAATGCGTTTCTTTGGCTGCTCCGGTGTCAATTCTGAAACCGGGCACACCGGTTGCCAGTATCTTCGCAACAACTCACCGCACGGGGTACCCCGACCGACACGCGTCAGCCGCTCGTTCCGCTCTTTGGTCAGCATGGTGGGGCCCTCAATCTCGTGGTGTAGTGAACCAGGCCTCGATGATCAGGTGGAAGATGTCAAGCGCCACTCGACCATTCCGCACTTCGCCAGCATGGCATCGATGTAAAAATTCTTCCACCTGCTGGCGCAGGAGTAAAGCAGGGTTTTCCCGGCAACCCAGGCGTGGGCGACGAGATGGCGCAGCGGCCATTGTAAGCACTGGCAACGGGCTATAGGCTAGAACTTGGAAGTCGGGTATTGCGCTCGGGGTTGATCGCGGGAGATAAAACGATGGCTGAGATTCTGGGAATTGGGCTGAGCCACTATCCCGGGCCACTGGTACCGGATAAATATTGGCCCAGCATGCTGGCACGCAATGTCAAAGTCGGCCGGATACCCCAAGCAATTTACGACGATAAGGAAGCCTGGCCGGCGGGGATGCGGTCTGAGTGGGGCAGCGACGACGGAGTCAGTGCGGCGGCTGAACACAAGGTACGGCTGCTGGCGGGTTACCAGCGCTTGCGCCGCGAGATCGACGCGTTCGCGCCTGATTTAATCGTCGTTTGGGGCGACGACCAGTACGAGAACTTCAAAAAGGATTGCGTACCGGCATTCTGCGTCTACATCTTCGATCAGGTGAGCAGCCACCCGTTCGTTCCGCAGGCAGTCCCATTCTTGACCCAGGAAAACACGTGGGGCGTGCCGGCTGACGACGAGATGATCGTGCGCGGTCATCGTCAAGGTGCTCGTGGGCTGTGCGGCTCTCTGCTTGCAGATGGATTTGACGTTGCCTATGCGTATGAAACACGCCATGTCGCAGGTCTGGCGCATTCCTTTAACAACACGGTGCTGTTTCTCGATATGGAGCGCGAAGGCTTCCCCTATCCGGTGGTTCCATTTCACGTCAACTGTTACGGCAACCAGTTGATGGAGACCGCCGCCGACGCTTCCGGCGAGGCGATCAAGGAGCGCTCGCCGCCGGCGCCCAGCCCGCGCCGCTGTTTCGACATCGGTCGAGCCACGGCGCAATATTTTCGTCAGAGCCCGTGGCGTGTCGCCCTGATCGCTTCATCGAGCTGGTCGCATGGATCGCTTACACGTAAGCATCATCGTCTATATCCTGATCTGGATGCGGATCGGGCCCGCCGTGACGAGCTCGAACGGGGCGAGTTCGCACGCTGGCGCGATCTTGATCTGCAGCAAATGGAGGATGCCGGTCAGAACGAGTTTCTGAATTGGGTTTGCCTGGCCGGTGCGATGCACGAAACCGGCCAGCAGGGAGAGGTCGTCGACTTCGTCGAAAGTTACCTTTTCAACTCATCCAAATGCTTCGCGGTATTTTCGCCGAGCGCGGCGGCATGAGCTGCGTCGTTGTTTCGTGGTTGACGTCCCTATAAGGAGTCGAAATATGTCCAGCGGCGATACCAAGAATATCCGCAACGTTTCCACTACCTGTTATCAATGCAACGCGGGACCCGATCTATTGAATGTCAGGGTAGAAAACGGTGTCGCCACCGAGGTCCTGCCGCACGATGGTATCGCGCCCATGCATCCGGGCAACGGCAAGGTATGCGTCAAGGCGTACGGGTTGATTCAGAAAACCTACAACCCGCATCGCGTTGTCACGCCGATGAAAAGAACGAACCCAAAAAAGGGACGTGATCAGGACCCGGGTTTCATCGCGATTTCCTGGGACGAAGCGCTGGACATTGTCAGCGCCAAGCTACTGGAGACGCGCGCCAAAGGTCTTATGGATGAGGCCGGATTTCCACGCATCGCGGCTACGTTTGGCGGCGGCCCGACCTCGAATTTCTACCTCGGCACATTTCCATCCTTGCTTGCCGCCTGGGGCCCCACAGACGTTAGCCTCGGCAGTGGGCAGGGCGTTAAATGCATTCATTCTGAACATCTTTACGGCGAATTCTGGCACCGCGCTTTCACCGTCGCCCCTGATACGCCGCTATGCAATTACCTGATTTCCTTCGGCACCAACGTGGACGCCTCCGGCGGTGTCAGTGGGGTCAAGCGCCAAGCCGACGCCCGTAGCCGCGGTATGAAAAGGGTCCAGCTTGAACCGCATCTCTCGGTAACCGGTGCGTCTTCGGCCGAATGGGTGCCGATCAAGCCGAAGACGGATGCGGCTTTCATGTTTGCGATGATCCACGTCTTGCTACATGAAACCAATCGCGAGCGACTGGACGTTGCGTTCCTGAAGGCGCATACAGCCTGCGCGTATCTGGTGGCGCCCAACGGCTTCTTCATGCGCGATACGGTATCGGAGAAACCGCTGATGTGGGACTTGCGCACCGACAAGGCCGTGCCGTTCGATACGGCAGATGTTGATCCCGCACTCGAAGGCGAATTCACGCTCGACGGCATGGAGCGCGGCGCCGATACGGACCGATGGGAACACAACGGCGCTGCATGCAAGCCGGCCTTTGGTCTGCTCGCCGAACACGTCAAGGCCTACACGCCGGAATGGGCCGCGCAGATCTGTGATGTGCCCGAGGAAGTGATCCGCCGCATTAGCAACGAATTCTTGGACAATGCTTGTGTCGGCGAGACCACCGAGATTGACGGCGAGGTCATGCCCTTCAGACCCGTCGCCGTGACCTTGGGCAAGACAGTCAATAATGGTTGGGGTGGTTACGATTGCTGTTGGGCGCGCACCGTGCTTGCTTGTTTGGTCGGGGCGCTCGAGGTGCCGGGCGGCATGTTGGGGACGACAGTACATATCAACGAATTTCCGCAAAACCGTAATCTCAGCGTCGAACCCGGACCGGACGGATTTATGACTTATCCGCTGAACGCGACTGACAAGGAGAATTGGACCGACCGCCCGGCCAAGCGCGACGCCGGCCCAACGCTCATCCCGCTGGCCGGCAATTCCCGCTTGTTCAAGTCCTCCGGTCCGGGTCATCTCGGCTGGATGACGATGGAGCAGGGCGGTCTGCCGCAATTGCCTATTACACTGCCGGATGTCTGGTTCGTGTACCGCGCTAACCCCGTCATGTCGTTTTGGCAGACTGACAAGGTGGCGGCGGTTGCCGCCAAGTTCCCCTTTACCGTCTGCTTCTCGTATACGCAGGACGAGACCAACCACATGGCGGACGTTCTGTTACCCGAATGCACCGATCTGGAGAGCATGCAACTGCTCCCGATTGGCGGTACCAAGTACATGGAAGCGTTCTGGGAGCATCAGGGATATGCACTCCGCAGCCCCGTTGTCGATGCCCCGGAGGGTGTCCGCGACCTCACCTGGATCGCTACGGAGTTGGCCAAGCGGATCGATTTGCTGAAGGAATATAACGGTGCCATCAACATGGGCGCGACTGGGATCCCGTTGCGTACCGACAATTATGATTTTGGCCTCGACGAGAAGACGGAGCATTCGATCGAGGAAATCTGGGACGCCGTTTGCCGCTCCGCCTCAGCCATCGTCACCGGCGGTAAGGAAAGCGACGGTCTTGCCTATTTCCGCGAGCACGGATTCCGTGTGCGGGACTACCCTCGCAGAAACTGGTATCTGTTTCCGACGATGCAGGAGCGCGGATTGCGCTTCGAGTTGCCCTACCAGGAACGCCTGTCGCGCATCGGTGCCCAGCTTGGCAACCGTTTGCACGAGAAGGGTATCCAGTGGTGGGACAAGCAACTCGCTGAATACCAGGCGTTGCCGGCCTGGCACGATCTGCCCGGGATCTGGGAAGTCGCCCTGGAGAAGGAATTCGGTATCGATATTGCCGATTTTCCGTTCTGGGTGGTGACCGCACGCAGCATGCAGCTTGCGTGGGGCTCCAACTCGGACTTGCCGATGATCAGAGAGGTTGCCGACAACGTCGCCGGTCACAGTGGCGTCATCATGAATAAGTCGCGGGCACTAGAGCTGGGAATCGAGGATGGCGACCTCGTTGAAGTCCGCTCGCCGCTGGCCGCCGTTCAGGGGCGCGTGATACTGCGCCAGGGTATCCGGCCCGACACGCTATTGATGATAGGCCAGTTCGGTCATTGGAAGACGCCGGTAGCGAAGGATCTGGCGATACCCAGTATGAACGCGCTGGTGCCCATGCTGATGGATACCACCGACAGCACGGGTTCGGGATCCGATATCGTCAAGGCCGCCATCACAAGAGTCGGGGATGGCGGGGCTGGCGAAAAGGGCACTCGATCTCCGTTCGCATTATGAGTACGCAAAGTGAAGCGGAATTAGTAAAGGCTGCGACTGAACTCAGTCAGGTTTTTCGGTCACGGGCAGCGCAAACAGAATCCGAACGGTGTGTTCCGCTTGCATCGGTTGACGATATGGTAGCCGCTGGCCTGTTTCGCGTTTTTCAACCACAACGATTCGGCGGTCCGGAATTACCCATGTCGTCGGTGCTGAGAATCGTCACTGAAGTAGCAAAGGGATGTCCGTCAACGGCCTGGGTCCTTGCGGTGTTGCAAATCGATGCGTGGATGCTTGGGTTGTTCCCGGATCGGGCGCAGGAGGAGGTGTTTGGCGACGACCCCGATGTGCTGATAGCGGGCGTATTGCAACCGCGTGCCAAAGCGACGAAAGTCGTTGAAGGCTACGTACTCGAGTCAGGAAGCTGGCCTTATGCCTCGGGCTGTGACCATGGCGAGTGGTTCTTTCTCGGCGGACTGCTTGACCGGGGCAGTGAGCCACCCGATCCCATGTTGTTTTTGTTACCCAAATCCGAAGTGGAAATTGTGGATGATTGGCATGTTGCCGGCTTAAGAGGAACCGGAAGCAAAAGTCTAACAATCGACAACGCGATTGTGCCAGCACACCAGACTCTGCGCCTGGCCGACGCCATTGACGGAACGGCAGGGAAAAATAGCTCATCACTTTACCGATCGGCATTTGTGCCGATGCTTGCATTGAATGTCACGGGTCCCTCAATTGGCGCTGCAAGAACGGCCATCACGGAATTCAAGACTCACATTCAAAAGCGCAATCTTCCCTTTTCTCCACATCAGCAGGTAAAAGCTGCGCAGACACATCAGCTTCTGGGACAAGCCATGCTACAAGTCGATAGTGCGGAGCTGCTTGTGCATGACGCAGCAGAATCAATTCGGCTTGCCGCGGAAAAAAACGCAATGCAATCACTTATCGAACGGACACGTATCAGAGCGTTCGGATCCGCGGCCGTGCAACAGTGCGTGGGCGCCGTACAATCGCTGTTTCTTGCAAGCGGCGGCCAAGCGAACCAGCAGAGTAGCCTATTACAGCAATTACAACGGGACGTGCATGCAATGGCATTGCATGCCGCGCTTTCCAACGAAAATAACCTTGAGCTGTGGGGAGCGGCGGCACTGGAACAACCACTGAATTCAACATTTGTTTAATACGCGCCATCGCATAGGCGACTTAGTAGCCCAACGTGGTATCCGACAGGAGGAAAAAGTGACTCCGGACCAGATTAGTTGTTTGATCGATGACAGGGCGAGCCAGGGTATCTTTAAGGTACATCCCGACATATTCAGAAGCGCGGAGATACTGGAACTCGAGCAAAAGCATATCTTCGGTGCCACTTGGCTTTACGTCGCACACGAGAGTCAAATCGCGAAGCCCCACGATTTTGTGTTGAGCCATATGGCGGGACAGCCAGTGGTTGTTTCCCGTGACCAGTCGGGACAGATCCACTGCTTTTTGAATAGTTGCCGGCACCGTGGGGCGCTCGTGTGCCAGCAGAGTTTCGGCAATGCGAAAGTGCATGTCTGTCCATATCACGCCTGGTCTTATGACAGCGCAGGTCGGAACGTCAGTGTTCCGGCAAAATCACAAGGCGGCTATTCGCCGGCCTTTGACGACGACGATCAACATCTACGTCCAGTCCCGAAATTGCAGAGCTACCGAGGTTTCATATTCGCCAGCCTGAATATCAATGTGCCACCGTTAGACGAGCACCTTGGGCATATGCGTACCTTCATTGATCTGGCGGCCGACCAGGGTAGCGACGGACTTGAGGTGCTTCCTGGCATCGTCAGCTATGAGCTCAAGGCCAACTGGAAGATGCTGATTGAAAATAGTGCCGACGATTATCATTTTGTGCCGACCCACCAATCCTACCTTGAGATACTTCACAAGCGGCAGGAAGAAAAAGGAGCTGGAGGCGTATTCAACCTGGAAGATCCACCGCGGACATGGTCGTTCGAACATGGCCACAACGCATACACCGCGCCGGGACAGGCGGGAGATCGTCCACTCGACCTGGATCGGGAGATCCTGACCGAGCGGGTGGGGACGACGCGCGCTAAATGGATGGGATATGTAAGAAATTGCCTGTTCTTTCCCAATATGATCTTGCTCGAGGCACCTGTGCTGCAGATCAGGATGTATCGTCCGTTGGCGGTAGACAGGACCCTTGTAACAACCCATTGCGTCGCCCCGAAGGGCGAGAGTGCCGAGGCTCGATTGAGGCGCCTTCGACTTTACGAAGAATTTTACAACCCCGGAGGAATGGCAACGCCAGACGATCTGATGAACCTGGAAGCTTGTCAGCTGGGTCAACAGCGGCCGGTAAAGGATTGGCTACAAGGTTATATGCGTGGCTTGGATGTCATCGAGACGGGCCCAACCGAAGATGCGGGAGAGTTGGGAATTGCACCAATTTCGGCATCTGGCCGGCTAACGGGACTAGGCGACGAGACCATTTTGCACGAGCCGCTGCGCGAGTGGCGTCGTCTTTTGACGGCGGGGCTGTCTGCCGCCCAATCCACGGCGTGAAGACGGAGGCAGCGTAATGGACGCAACGGTTTGTCTTGCGACCGCAACGGATTTGCTGCACCGCGAAGCCGCCCTACTGGATGATCGCCAGTGGGATGACTGGCTCGCGTTATATGACGTGGATGCCGAATTTTGGGTTCCGGCATGGAATGGAAATAAGCCCACTGATAACCCAGCCGCCGAGGTGTCGCTTATCTATACGGCGTCGCGCAGTTTGCTTGCCGATCGTGTCGCCCGGTTTCAATCTGGACGCTCGCCGGCGGCGAATTCGATCTCACGCACCGCACATATGTTAACGAACATTATTGCTACCCATACGGATGAGGGCTCTATCAGCGTGCGTTCGCTGGCCACAACCCACACCTTTAGCGTCGTGCGTGAGAAAACGCAGGTCAACGTGTCTAGATATGAACATTTACTCGTCAGTGCCGACGCGGGCTGGCATATCCGCCGCAAGAAAGTGATCCTCTTGAATAACATCGTGCCTGAAATTGTGGACTTCTACACGATGTGACGCCAAGACCCGCGCTTAACGCCAAATATTGCCGATCGCGCAGCAGCAGCGCAGAAAAAACCATCATCAGAATTTAGTCGGAGATACACATGAATGGCGCTCAAGTTATCGCCGAGATTCTTAAACGTGAGGGTACCGAGTACCTTTTCTGTTATCCCCGTAACCCATTGATCGATGCCTGCGCCGAGATCGATATCCGTCCGATCCTGTGTCGACAGGAGCGCGTTGGTATCGGTATGGCTGACGGCTATACCCGTATCTACCGAGGGCGTCGCAACGGCGTGTTTGCAGTGCAATCCGGGACTGGCGCAGAGAATGCGTTCCCTGGCGTGGCACAGGCTTACGCCGAGAATGTGCCGATACTGTTAGTTTCCGGCGGCGGAATGACCTCGATTTCGCAATATTACATGGAGCCCGTTTTCCGGGCCGCGGATGTATTTCGCCCGATAAGCAAATGGTCCGCGGTGGTGCACTCGATAGAGGAAGTGCCGCACGTCATGCGCCGCGCTTTCCACATGATGCGCAACGGCAAACCCGGCCCGGTTGTACTCGATATCCCACACGAGGTTTGGGTTCAAGAGAGCAAAGCTAACGTCGATTACCAACCCGTACCCGTGATCCGCAGCGCGCCCGATGCGCACGCGGTCCGCGAAGCTGCACGGATGCTCCGCAACGCAAAAAACCCGGTGATTTGGGCAGGGCAGGGCGTGCTTTATTCTGGCGCTAGCGAGCAGCTGGTGGAACTTGCGGAGTTGCTTCCCGCTCCCGTTCTGACGACCAATCCGGGCAAGAGCGCCATGCCTGAGAACCATCCGCTGGCCTTGGGCGCCTCTACCCGCTCGCAGCCAAAAATGTTTACTGAGTGCTTGCGCCGCGCGGACGTTGTGTTTGCCATCGGTTCCAGCCTGTCCAAGACATGGTTTGGACCGCGCATGCCGCCGGGAAAGACCGTGATCCACTCGACTAACGCCGCCAGTGATATCAACAAAGACTATCGTGCCGATCATGCGGTCATTGGAGATGCGGCGCTGGTACTCGACGCGCTTGTTCAGGAAATTCAGCAACACGGCGATGCGCAAAGCGCCAATACGCTGGCTGCCCTACAAAGTGAAGTCGTCGCTATCAAGAAAGCGTGGCTGAAAGAGTGGTCGCCAATGCTGGAGTCGGACGAAATTCCCATCAATCAATATCGGGTCATCCGCGATCTTATGGCGAGCGTTGACCGGGACAAGGTCATCATTACGCATGATGCGGGCAGTCCGCGCGAGCAACTTCTTCCCTTCTGGGAGGCAACCCAGCCGCTGTCATATCTGGGGTGGGGTAAATCGACTCAACTGGGTCACGGTCTCGGACTCATCATGGGCGCCAAGCTTGCGGCACCCGATAAGCTGTGCATCAACATCATGGGGGATTCTGCGATTGGGATGACGGGAATGGATTTGGAGACAGCATCCCGCAATGGCATTGCGTCCCTGACGATTGTATTCAATAACGGCGCGATGGCTTGTGAGCGCGATACACTCACGGCTTCAAACCAGAAATACGATGCCATGAACGTGGGCGGCAACTATGCCAAGCTGGCTGAAGCGCTGAACGTTGCTTCGCGCCGCGTTGAAAATCCGGCTGAGATTGTGCCTGCAATCCAGGAAGCTGTCGGGGTTACGCAATCTGGCGCGCCTTTCTTACTTGAGTTCATGGTCAAGCAGGGCTACGATTTTTCACGCTATTTCTTAGAGGGACTCTAACTGACCGCATACTGCGATTGAACATAGCGCGCATTACTTGTCTCAGGTGAGAAAACATCATGGTGTCGACCAAATCACGCGTGAACGGAATTTGGAATACCTGGTACGTCGCCGCGCATTCCGGCGATCTTCGAGACCAGCCGATTGCGCGAACCATCATGGGAATATCGATCGTGCTTTACCGAAAGCGCGACGGCACGCCGGCGGCGTTGCAGAACGCATGCGGCCATCGACTTGCGCCACTGTCGATGGGACGCATTGTTGACGGTAATGTGCAATGCCCATACCACGGCGCGGTATTCGATGAGTCCGGGCGTTGTGTGTCTTTCGCCGGTGAGCGTGACCTTCCGGACAGTTGCTCGGTGGCTAGTTACCCTGTCGCCGAATGTAACGGCTTCGTTTGGATATGGCCTGGAGATCGGGCGGCAGCAGACATTGCCGCCATTCCCGATCTCTTTGCCAGGATCGATGAACCCGGGTGGACGTCTATGGACGGTCAATTCTTGTCGTTTCAATCGCATTACACGCTGATTGTGGACAATCTGTTTGATGCCACTCACGGCCAATTCGTACATCCAACGACACTGGGCACCGCAGGCTTGTTGGCACAACGCGGCGCCACCGCGCACAGCACTTTTCACGCGGAAGTTGGCGAGCGAATGATCAAATACGTGATTGAGATCGAGGACGGCGAAGCCGGGCAATGTTTTCACGAAGGCCTTGGGCAGCGCCTTGGTACAGGCATATATCGCGAACCGCTGGACTGGTACATGGAGGTCCTGTGGCAGCCGCCATCGTTCTTCATTTTCGATCCGACCACCAAACCTGCGGGTGCAGGCGCTGAATCGTCCGTACGGTTTTGTACCTTTCATGCGATCACGCCCGAGACCGAGACGTCGTGTAATTACTTTTACAAAACGGTTGAACGTCTCGATGACGGCCAAGAATCGTTGCGTGACTTCTGGCACGCGGCGACCTCCGCGGCTTTCGACGAAGACAAATGCGTACTTGAAGCCCAGCAGGCCATGATCGGCGAACGCAAACCGTTCGATAGCGATGCCTGGGGGATGTTCCAGAGCGACAGCTTGGGGATGGCGGCGCGGGGCATTCTGAAGAGTCTGGAATCCGCAGAGAACTGAGCGCAATTAGCCACGCCATGAAGTACAGTGTGTGATTTGCGACACGACCCGACCGGCTTGACGCTCGGTGACGTAACCGCAGGATTTGCGCATGGATCTATACGAACGTTCACAGTATCGGGTGCCAGCCGCTCTTGGCGCGATCCACAAAAAACAATTGGCCGCGTTAGGCAAACCAGGCACCTGGTACACCGGTAAAGAGCGTCTGGTTATAGCAGCAGAAGCGCGGGCAGCCTGTTGCGCGGCCGGTTTCCAGGACGCGGACGGCGGTGCCGCAGCGTTGCGCGACGGGGCTGAGCTGACGGCGGTCGCGCGCCGCGTTAGTCGCCAACTTGCAGCGAGCCCGCAGGCTTTCGAATATCCGGTTTACCAGCAGGCATTGGCCGATGGCTTGACCGACGCCGAATACGTTGAAATCGTCGGTCTTGTATCGAGAATTACGAACTTCGATATGTTCGCCCGCGGCATCGGGGCTGACGTCGCACCGTTACCTGCTGCCGAACAGGGGGAGCCTGGCCGCGAGCGCCCAGCCAACGCAATCGAAGAAGGTGCTTGGGTAGCCTCTATTCCGAACGGTAAACGCGGCGGTGACATTGGCGAGCAATTGTATGGCGGGCATTTCCTGCCAATGCTATTTCGCGCAATGAGCCTGGTGCCGGCTGAATTACGGGATCACATAGAACTGGAAACAGCACAATACATGCCGTTGGATCGGTTCTTCGATTTCGACTATCAGCACCACGAGGGATTGACGCGCGCCCAAGTCGAAATCATCGCCGGCCGTGTATCCGCGATCAACGAGTGTTTCTACTGAACTGCCTCACATGCCATGGCCCTCCGTGAGAGCGGCCTCATTCTAGACAAGACTTACAACGTTGCAGCGTTGGTGCGGCCGTCAGAGGACGTTGGTGTAGAGGGTGGCGACGCGCTTCTCGCCTTTTCCGGTGCGGTTGTTGGAACAGACGGCGCGGCACTGGATCGGGCACGCGCAGAGCTGGCAGAACGTCTGGGTCCAGCCGCGCTTGTTGCAGCTGCGTGCATTGCTGCGAACTTTACTCGAGACGATCGTATTGCGAACGGATTAGGACTGCCCATGGAAGAGCGCGCGTTCAAGGAAACTGTCGAGATCAGGGAACGACTTGGTCTCAACGACTATCGCTCCGCTGCCAACACGCTGCAGCCGCGTTAACTAAGCGACAGTGCGTCATTTTGCGCCAATACCAGTTATCCTTTGAAAACTGTCCGCGCGCAACACTAAGACGGAGGATGCAGTATGAGGCTTTTTTCACATAAGAATCGTCCTTTTCACCTGGGGCCGTATCCGCTGGACAGATTAGCGCGGACACAGCAGGCGCCCAGCCTCCCGGACGGCGTTACCCGTCAGGCGTTGCAAATCGAAGATCGCGAAAATCATTACTCGCTGGCGAATGCCATGGGCGATTACGTTGCGTTGTTCGATCGCATGCGCGACGGGCCAGCATTTGCCGATAAAGCGCCCATTCCCGAGGATTTGCAGGTACGTGCCCAGAACATCAAGGGCGGCTGTTATTTCCTCGACATCAGTCAGGTAGGGATTTGCGCGCTTTCCCCCGAGGCGATCCTGGCCACTCCAATCCGCGCAGAGTTGGGCCAAGGACAGGAGCGTCAGCGCAATGAGGGGGCAAAGGACAATGCCTTGTTTGCAGATCAAGCGGCTGCAGCAGAAAACGCCGAGTCCGAGGCAGACAACAGCCTGCGGGGTCACACCCACGCAGTGGTAATGCTGGTTGAGTACACTCGCGACCCGCAGCCCGGCGAACCCGGCTACCAGTGGATCAAGGGGACTCAACCACAGCGTGCATCCGTACGCGCTGCCGAGGTTGCAGCAGTCATGGCCAGCTACATCCGCGTGCTGGGCTACGATGCGCGCACACACACGGCAACCTGTTCTGACGTCAATTTCGATCTGTTGTTGCTGGCCGCAGGGCTGGCCGAGGTCACCGGGTCCAACGGCGACAGCCGGCTGAGCAATCCCTATCTGGGTGAGCGCTTCGGGCTTGCGGTAGTGACCACAAATCTTGAGCTTGCCGTCGAGCAACCACTGGCTGAACGCGGACTTGCCGAGAAGATTCAAGACCACGGTCCTGGCTGGTTGCTGGGCAGCGATGGGGCAAAGCCGGGATGGCGCGGACTGGTCGGTGAAAACCGACCGCTGCACCTGGGCAAATACCCCATGGAGAAGATCAAACGCGTCGCGCGGCCAACCACCGTTGTTGACGCTGAAAACATCCCACGTATGCCAAAGCGCTCTAACTTTTTTCATCGGGCGGCGCATGGCGATCTGGGTAAAAAACCCGCCGAAGAAATGCAGCACATGCGGTTCTCCTCTAAAGAACCGTTCGGTGCCAGCTTGATGTCGCAGCTTGGCGGTCTGATACCGTTGCAGTACGGTAAGGAAGCCGACAGCCAGGCGCCGGGAACTGACGATCCTCAGGCGAATGCCGACGCGGTCAAAGCGTTGTGTTACTACATGGGCGGCGATCTGGTCGGTGTCGGGCCGGCAAAACCTTATACCTGGTACTCGCACGACCACGACGGTTCACCGATCGAGCCCTATCACAAAAATGCAATTGTGATTCTGACGGACCAGGGTTACGAAACCATGGAAGGCAGCAGCGGCGACGACTGGATAAGTGGTTCGCAGAGCATGCGCGCCTATCTGCGTGGTGCGTTAATGTCCGGGATTGTCGCCGAGCAGATTCGCCGCCTGGGGTACTCGGCGCGTACCCACACTGTCGTCGACGAGGATGTCCTGCATATTCCCATTATTCTCGAAGCCGGGCTGGGCGAGATGAGTCGCATCGGTGAATTGGTATTGAATCCTTTCGTGGGGCCACGCTTCAAGTCGGTGGTTATTACCACTGACATGCCGTTAGCTGCTGACGGCCCCATCGATTTCGGCCTGCAGGACTTTTGCGGTAAATGTGTAAAGTGCGCGCGCGAATGTCCGCCGCAAGCGATCCCCTACGGCGACAAGCTGATGTTCAATGGTTATGAATCGTGGAAGCAGGATCCCATGAAGTGCGCCAAATACCGCATTACCAATGGCGGCGGCGCGGTCTGTGGTCGGTGTATGAAAACCTGCCCCTACAATATCGAGGGGGTGCTTGCGGAGCGGCCATTCCTATGGGCGGCCATAAATTTGCCGTTTAGCCGCAAATGGCTGGCGAAGATGGATGACAAAGTCGGTAATGGTCGCCGCAACCCGATCAAGAAATGGTGGTTCGACCTTGAAATCGTGGACGGCAAGGTGGGAGTCGCAAAGCGTGCCAACGCCCGCGAGCTGAATCTCGGGCGCAAGACGACCACCGACAACCAGCACATCGCGGTGTTTCCAATCTCACTCATCCCACCGCCCGGCGAGAAAGGCATGTTCCCAGTAACCCGTGAGCAGGGTCGCAAAGCCCGCGAGGAGCTGGAGGCCACCGAGACACCGGCACAGGCCAAAGCCCGATTGAATTGGTAGAACGCCACGACCGGAATCAAGGAGGAATCAAAGGGTCGGTATCGTGATCTTGTTGACAGGTGCAACGGGAACCATCGGCAAGGAAATCGTGCCATTGTTGGCTCTTGGTTCGGTCCCAGCTCGAGCGATGGTGCGCGATGTCAGCAAGGCTGAGCCATTACGTGCCGCGGGTCTGGAGGTGGTCGTCGGCAATCTTGACGATCCGGCCTCGGTTGCGGCGGCATTGCGCGGGGTGGACCGCGCATTTTTGCTGGCCGCCAATTCACAGGACCAATTGACCCAAGAGATCGGTTTTATCGACGCGGCAAAAGCCGCACAGGTCAGTCAGATCGTCAAGCTGTCGGCCGTTGGCGCAGATGCCAATTCCACTGCGCCGCTAAAACGTTTTCATGCCTTGGTCGAGGCGCATAACGCAGCCTCAGGTGTGAACTATGCCAACGTACAGCCCGGATTCTACATGCAGAACATGTTGTACTGTGCGCAGACAATTGCCGCGGAGAACAAGTTCTATCTGCCCATGGGTAAGGGCGCCGTCGGCAGTATCGATGCACGCGACGTTGCCGAGTTTGTTGTCGAACTCCTCACGGCGACCGCCCCTGAAAGTGGTACGTACGTCGTCACCGGATCGCAGACCCATTCATTTGCACAAATAGCGCAGGAGTTCTCGACAGCACTCGGCCGGCGCGTGGAATATGTCGATATGCCGCCGTCAGCCGAATTTCGCGCGCAACTGCTCAATTGGGGTCCAAACGAGTGGTATGCCGACGCGGTGCTTGAGCTATTTGCCGCGATATCGCGCAGCGAAACTGCCTATATCACCGATACCTTCGAAACAACGCTCGGTTATGCACCGCGCTCATATGCGACGTTCATTGACGATCATCTTGGGGTATTCGGCTGAAGGACTATCTATAACTCAAGCATTCAACCCGCCATCGGCCATCAACACACTGCCGGTCGAAAAACTACTCTCATCTGACGCCAGGAATAAGGCACTACGTGCGATTTCCTCGGCCCTGGCATGCCGCTTCAGGGGGATCATCTGGTTGATAAAATCCGTTGCGTTAATGCCCATTGCCGCGCCCAGTTCGTTTTCGATATTCGTCTGAAATTCGTTATCGATGGGGCCTGGCGCTAATACATTAGCCCTGATCTTGCGCGGCGCCACTTCATGCGCCACAACTTTCATCAACCCGATTACAGCGTGTTTCGATGTTGCGTAAGCAACAATGTTTGGATTGGCCTTAACGCCCATGATGGAAGACGTAATAATGATGCTGCCGCCATCGTTCATCTGCGGGATAGCGTATTTGCACGCAAGAAAGGACGCTTTCACGTTGACCGACATGACCGCGTCGAACACATCCTCTGGATAATCAACGATTGGTTTGCAATCGCCGCTTAAGCCTGCATTACTAAAAAGAACATCGATTTTTCCCCATCGGCCCACTGATTCTTCGATGTAGTTCCGGGTATCACTAGATTCGGTGACGTCAGCTTCAATAAAGGCGAGTCTATCTAGGTAGGACGAAAGCGCCTTTTCGGTCGCGAGTAAATTGTCTGAATTGCGATCGACCAACGTTACAGTTGCACCTTCTTCCACAAACAACTTCGCAGTCGCAAAACCGACGCTGCCGGCGGCACCCGTGATAACACAGTGTTTGTTGTCTAATTTTCCCATTCGAGTTTCAGTCGTTTACTACGGCACGCAGTCCCAGCCGCTTCATGCGCGGTAGCACTTCATCGCGCAGTATCGGCAGTTCATCCAGGAAGTGCACGAGTGCGGTGGCCATGCCATCAAGGCCGGCGTCGCTCATACGCTTAAATGTCTGGGCGACGTCGTCGGGATCCCCCTTAACCAGGAAGGTTCCGGTGCCGCTGACAAAGCGTTCGCGCATCCCGGCGCGCGCTTCCGCCGGGATGGAGCCGGCGTGTTTGTGCATGTCATCGAGAAAATCTGCGGCCTTCCAATCGCCGTGTTCGTGAACGATGTAGTTATAAAACTCGTCGGTCTCGCGGCGTGTTTTACGACAAAACAGATGTCCGCTTGCATAGATACCGAAGTGCCGCTCCGCACCCTCACGGATATTGCGGATCTCCTCGGCGAGCTTATCCAGACTGACGATGAGCATGAACAGGCAATCGGCGTGGCGGCGGGCGAACTTTCGTCCCGTTGGCGAGGACCCGGCGCTGATCAGCAGTGGTGCCTCACCTCCCCAAGGCTTTGGATTGCTCAGCACACCCTTTAGATCGAAGAATTGCCCTTTGAAATCGAAGGGCTCGTTTTCGGACCACATCCGCTTTACCAGCGTCAGCCATTCCTCGGTTAAGGCGTAACGCTCTTCATGCTCGGCCAGCGGTACGCCGAATAATTCGAATTCCGGTGGGTTGCCGCCTGAAACGACATTCAGACCGAAGCGCCCTTCACCGATTTGGTCGCACATGTTGATTTGCTTGGTAGCGAACACCGGATGCAGAAACGGGGCGTGGATGGTCGCGAAAATAGTGATTTTCTGGGTCGCCTCGAGCAGGCCCGCAGCCCAAATCATCGGTTCGAGGATGGTTGATTCGGTGAGCGCCGTGCCACCCATGCCAAGCCAGTTCGCGAGCGGTAGAAGAAAATCGATTTCCGCCTCTTCTGCCGCCAACGCCATGGCGCGATTGTTCTCCCAGGTGGGCTCCCATCGCTCGGGCGCGAAGGTTTTGGTAATGCCGCTCGAACAATTTGAACAGAACAGTCCGAGCTTGAATTTACGATCGCTGATTTTGCGCGGCATAGCGGCAGAAGGATAAAAGCGGGTCCAAATTAAGTCGAGCGATGTTTTTGTCCGCTGAGCACCGGCATCACATGTTTGGCGAACAGATCTATTGTGCGGGTATTCTCGGCTAGTGTCAGATCACCGAAAGCAAATTGGCCGACCAGGTAATTGGCGGCCGAGGTGTGCATGAGTTCGGCGAGTTTTGCCGCCACCGTCTCGGGCGTGCCGGCGATGGCGCGCCCCTGGTCAGCCATGTCATCCCATTCCGGCGGGCGCTGATGTTTCGGCGGAGTGGTATGGTGGCGCACGAACAGGTAATTGAAGCTTGTATACCAGACCCGATACGCGCGCCGCGCGGCGGCGAGCGCAGTCTCATCGGAGTCGGCAAGGACGATGAATACGCTGAGCCCGATCATGGGCTCGGGCCGGCCGTGCGTATTTACCTCACGCCACACTTCCCGGTACCGATCGGCGAAGGTGCGTGTTTCCGCAGCAGTATCCAGGCTCACGATATGGCTACCCAGGCGCGCGGCGCGGGCGGCGCTCTCGGTCGAATGGGCGCCGTACCATAGAGGGGGATGCGGCTTCTGGTAGGGCCCGAACATCAGCGGCACGTCGTCAAATTCGTAGTATTCGCCCTTGCCATTGAGTCGTCCCTGCGTCATGCCGGACAATATCAGCTCGAGATATTCGCGATAAATGGGCTCGGCGACGCTGTGGTCGTTGCCGAAATAGGACGCTTCGATTGCCGATGCACCACGCCCAAAGCCGATCTCTAAGCGTCCTTTGCTCATCTGATCCAGCATGCAGATCTCCTGGACCAGGCGCAGCGGATGATAAAGCGGCAGCGCAAAAACCAACGGTCCAAAACGCAGGCGTGTCGTCCGGCTGGCGATAGCGCTGAGGAACAGATTGGGCGAGGGCGCCATGCCCAGCGGGGTCGAATGGTGCTCGGCGACGTGGTAGCTGCGAAAACCCAAGCGGTCGTAAAGCGCGATCAATTCCAGCCGGTCGGCGTAGTAGGCGTCCATGGGCTGCCCGGTCGAGTCCAGATGGTCGAAAATGCCAAATTCCAAGCGATCTTCCCTTTCCGCTTGCTGCGGATGCTTTACCGGACCCTACCGGGCTCGGGTTTGTGGAAGCCACGCTCGCCGTGGCCTTGGATCAGTGCAGGGGGAGCGTAAGAGCCGGTACCGGCAAAGTCCACGTCAGGTGTCGGCGCTTTCAGGCAGCCACCGGGGTACCGCGCTGCGGCGCGAAAGGTCGGCGCAATCCCGCTTGCTCCAGGCGCGGCAGGACATGCGCACCAAAGGCCTCGACGCCGGCCTCGTAATTCACCCAGCTTAGCAGTAGCCCATCCAGTCCCGCGGCAGAAATCGCCTCGGCGCGGGTAGTGATGTGATCAGCGGTGCCGACCAGCTCATAGCCTGCCATTCCAGCTTTGAAACGGTTGCGCAAGCTTGCCAGCACTGCGCTTGGTAAGCCCTTAGCGTTTATGCCCTGAAGCCGGGTAACGCCATCGACCGCGGCCTCATCACCCTGTTCGATTGAATAATATTTAAGGAAAGCCTCTGCCTCGCATTGCGTTTCGCTCTGCACGACGTAGGCGCTGGACCAGACCTGGAGTTCGCGTCCGTAATGTTGTCTCGCAAATTCCCGGATCGCGGCGATCTGCTGTCGGTTTTCCTCCAGGTCGCTACTGCGGAGAATGATGAATAACATGTCCGCATGCTTGGACGCGAAATGCTGTCCGCGCTCCGAGCCACCCGCATTCATGATTGGCGGGATCGGTTGCTGAATTGGGTGAGGTAGCGATATGGCTTTTTGCAGCGTGTAGAAACGCCCTTCGAAGTCGAATGCCTCGCCTTCGGTCCATAATCGCTTGATTATCTGCAGCCACTCGTCGGCCTGGTCGTAGCGCTCATCATGTTCGCGCATGGGCGCGCCGAACATCTCGAGTTCCGGACGATTCCAACCCGCCACAATGTTCAAGCCGAAACGGCCGGCGGTAATGTGGTCGATCGTTGCGCATTGCTTGGCCGCCAGCAGCGGATGGATCGTGGGAACATGCGAAGTGGAAAAGATCCCTGCCTGACTCGTCGCCTGGCCATGCGCCGCTGCCCATGTGTAGCAGTCGAAGGCCACACCGCTGCGATGGGTCGGATCCTCCTCGACATAGCCCTTCCAACGTGCGAACGGCACGATTGCTTCAAAGCCGAACGCATCCGCCCGAACGCCGGCATTAATCGCCGCGCTCCATGAGACCTGCGAGGCTTCCTCTGCTTTGGTGAGCGCAATACCGCCGCCGTTCGTGCCAAATGTGCCGAGCTTGAGACGGTTGTCGTTAAAGATCGCTTGGGTCGCCACGCGCGGATCGTCTTTCCAATGATTCATCTCGTCCCCCTCGGCAAAACCTCTTCGACTTCGCAGCGGTTGCGAATTATACGATTGCATTGCCGCTTGCGTCTCATTTCAGATCTGGCTTGTTTGAGTAAGGGTTAACACTGGTTAGACTGGAAAAACCGCCGCAGGGGAGCGAAACATGGATAACAAGATCGGGCTTGAAGAGCATTTCGCGCTGGACGACACGCTGGCCGATTCCCAGCCTTTTGTTCCGGCTGATTGCTGGCCGGAATTGCGCGAGCGTCTGCTCGACTTTCAGCAACGGCGCATCGCGGAAATGGATCGCCACGGCATTGAAATGATGCTGCTATCCCTAAACGCCCCTGCAATTCAGGCGCTGCCGGATCGCGCCAAAGCGATTGATATGGCGCAGCGCGCAAACGACCTGATGGCCGAGGAGATTGCGAAAAGCCCGGACCGCTTCCAGGGCCTTACGGCACTGCCGCTGCAGGATCCCGATGCGGCCTGCCGCGAACTGGAACGCGGCGCCAGCGAGCTTGGCTTTCGCGGTGCATTGGCGAACGGCTTTTCCCAGATCGACGATCCGGAAAACTGCGTTTATCTCGACGATCCGCGCTACAGCGGCTTTTGGGCTTTGAGCGAGCAACTCGACCAGCCTTTCTACCTGCACCCGCGAAATCCGATCGGCTCCTGGTCCCAGATATACAAAGGCGCGGAATGGTTACTCGGACCGACCTGGGCGTTTGGTCAGGAAACGGCCGTGCATGCGCTGCGATTAATGGGCTCAGGCATTTTCGATGCTCATCCAAACCTGAAAATAATTCTCGGCCACATGGGCGAGGGCATACCCTATTCCCTGTGGCGCATCGATAACCGCAATGCCTGGGTTAAGGCGAAACCGAAATATGCTGCTAAGCATACGGTCCGCCATTATTTCCAGAACAATTTCTGGCTCACCGTATCAGGCAATTTTCACACGCCGACATTGGTAGACGCGATCATGGAAATTGGTTCGGATCGCATCATGTTCTCCACCGACTGGCCGTTTGAGAACGTTGATCACGCTGCGCTTTGGTTCGATGCAACGCCGATCAGCGAGTCCGACAAGCAAAAGATCGGCCGCGGCAATGCAATGAAGTTGTTTAAGCTGGATAAATGATCTGCCAGCTGAGCTGAATTGCAGTTGCCCGATTCAAGCGCGCTGACGCTCTGGCGTGTCAGCAGTCTCGCGTCGCGGCGGATCTGCGCCGCACTGAATCGTCGAGATTCCTCGTCTGTTTCAGGCAACACTTCAGGCACTTTGGTCGGCCGGTCATGCTCATCGAGTGCGACGAACGTCAGATACGCTGACAGCACACTACGGGATTCGCCTGTATAGCTGTTTTCGGCCGAGACGTTGACGCCAATTTCCATCGAGCTGTTCCACGCGCGGTTGATCGCCGACTTGAGGATCAGCGTCTCCCCTGCGCGCGCCGGCGCGAGAAAGTTCAGATTGTCCACTGACGCCGTCACACAGGTCTTGCCGCTGTGACGTTCGGCAACAATCAGCGCGATGCGGTCACATAAGGCCATGACCAGGCCGCTAAAAACAGTGCGCTCGGCATTCAAATCATTCGGGAAAATCTTGTAGACGTTGTTGTTGATGGCCGAGGCGCTAGGATGTTTGCCTTGCATGCTCATGTCGATTCCTTGTCCAGTGCATAACTCACGAGCTGTTGCAGAACATACTCGCGTAAGTTGTTTGGTTTTTTCAAATCGAGCCGCGCCAGCGCGTCCGAATGTTCTGCGGTGGAGCCGCGAAGAAGTGCTGATGCGACGGTGCGCACGCGTTGCAGCGGTCGCACGGTCGCATCCTTCAAGCAGCCGAGCGCTGCCGCCAGGCGCTGTTCGACCGGCGTTAGATCCGTCCCCAGCGGGTAGGTCGGAAAATACGCCGCGATATCCGCGGCCGCAAACGCTTGCCGCACGGCGTCCGGACTGTTAGCCATTGCACTGGTTGGAATTTCGTAGTTCGGGGCGATTTTTTCGAATCGCTTTACCGACTTGAGCAGCGAAGCCTGAAACGCTGAATCAGCGATCCCAAGCAGTGATGCGACGATTTGTGCATCAGGTAAGCCGCGGGTTGCCGCGATACCATATTCGCAAACGTAGATATCACGATAATGCCGCGGCACCGTGTTATGACCGTAATTCCACACAATATTGGATCGTGGAACACCGTTATGCACCCGCCGACTGCTTAACATCAGGATTGAATGAGAATCGTCGAGCGCATGCGCCATCCTGACGAAATCAAATTGGCCGCCGACACCGCTGATGACACGACCATCCTCCAGCGCATCCGATACCGCAGCGCCGAGCAATGTCACCATCATGATCTCATTGATGAACCGTGCGTTTCGACGTTGCCGTCGTTTGCGATGCTCGTCTCCATACAGGCTGTTGACGAACGATATGCGGGTCATCGCGATTTTTTTGCGCTGCTCCTCGGGAAGTTCACGCAAGGATTGATACAAGGCATTGGAGCCGACGAAAAAGCCGGCATGTATGAATATTGCGCCATCGTCATCTGCGCTGCGCTTCACGATCCCGGCGTCAAACAGGGAGTAGGTCGCGTCACTCAGCAGTTCGGCCGATACGTACAGGCCTTGCTGAAAAGGCTGGCTCTCCAGCGGCAGCGCGGGTCGACGTCCGGACTGGGGACCGCCCGGCAACCTGTCAAGAACCTCATTGAACACGTCGGGCGAGAGATGCCGAAGCTTCAGGCAATGTGCCACGGCGTCGCTGAGCGAGCCAATTCCAAGTTGCAGGGTGCCGCCGTCGGGAACCAGGCTCGCTACGTGCATGCCGGTTGCGTAATCTGTGTGGGAGACCGCGCGGTTCGGCAGACCGAATAGCGGAAAGTTGCACGCCGGTGAGTCGAGCACAAAATCGAAACGCACCGCCTGAAGTTCAGCGTCGCCAACCATGTACGGCAAATGGCTGTTCACCTGACCGGCGAAAACGTACGGTTTGCCGGCGGCGCGTCTGGCGTCGAGTTCGGGCAGTAGATCCAGCGTTACCTCTGGATTCGAACTCAGGCTGTACTTCGCTGCGCCTAAAGGGTGTGGCGCAACCAGCTGGCCGATAACGTTGATCCCGAGGTCCAGCAGTTCACCGGCTACCTGCGTGTAATTCAAGCTCGTGTATGAGCGTTGCGCCAGCGCGTTACCAAGATACGACGCGGGACGGAAATAAAACTCGCGCACATCGATGTTTGCAGGCAGCGCCTGGCGCCTGAGCGCTTCGGCATAGGCGAGCGGCGGCCAGTCCGCAAACAGCCGCTCGACAATGGGTTCGAGCAAGCGTCGTTCCAGTTCGTTACGCGCACGAGGCTTCTCGAGCGTCAGGGCAGTAAATATCGTCAATTGAATCGTCGCATCGGTGGCGGCACGCGCATAGAGCGCGTTGGCCAGATGCACGGCTTTGCCGAGCCCAACAGGTAGCGCAAGCACGACACGCGGACCGACAATCCCTATTACGGCGTCGGCCAGCTCTGCGGGGGAGGAAAAATATTGAGTCATTACCACTGGGCAGTCATGAGCGTGATCCTAACCAATTCGCTTTGGTTTTTGCAGCAGCGCGAAGTCTGTCATCAATAGCACGCATTGCCTGCACAGCTTAGATTCCGTTCCTGGGATCGGTGCAGTACCATGAACATAGGCATATTAGCCTCGATAAAGGTAACTCTCGTGACTGAATCTGCATTGCCGGTCGAACAACAAGCCGAGTCGCCAAAATCCGGTTTCTCGGGCAAGCAACTCGCTCTGATTGTGCTGGTCGCAATCGTGTTGACGGTGGGGATCACATTTTTCGTCGTTCGCGCTTATATATTTCCCACTGAGTTCGGCCCGGTGACCTTAAGTGAAAAAGAGGAGCGGCAACTTAACCAGAAGTTACGCCGACTCGGTTGGCAGCGCGAATCCGCCTCGCTGAGCGCTGATGCCAGGGCACTGGAGCCAGAGGCCTATAGCGAGTCCGACGATGCACGCGAGGTCACGCTAAGCGAGAAAGAAGTCAATGCGTTGATCGGCGGTAATCCCGACTTCGCCAATCGCTTGGCGATTGATCTTGCCAATGATCTCGCCAGCGCTAAGATTCTGGTCCCAATTCCCGATGACTTTCCGATCATGGCCGGCCGGATCCTGCGGGTGAACGCAGGCGTGGAGCTGCGGTTGGACGAGGCGCGTCAGCCAGTGGTCGCGCTCAAAGGCATCAGCGTGATGGGTGTGCCAATTCCAAACGCCTGGCTCGGTAATCTGAAGAACGTTGACCTCGTCGGCGAAATGGGAGATCGCGGGTTCTGGAAAGTTTTTGCCGGTGGGGTCGATGATCTTCAGGTCCGCGACGGCGAGATCTATATCAAACTGCGCGAATAGCCTCATTTTGTCGGCCGCCCGATGCGGGTTAATTCTCCCTCATTGTTTCCACCAGCTTTTCCGCAAAGAGATTGAGCTTGCGCACGGGACAGATCTGAGCCAATGGAGAACAGCCGATGAACACCATTGCGCGCAACAGTCTTCCGATCGCAATCGCAGGCGGTGGCATCGGCGGACTGGCAACGGCGCTTGGGCTTGCGCAACGCGGCTTTGGTTCGCTGGTATTGGAGCAGGCGCGCGAGTTCGGCGAAGTCGGCGTCGGCTTGCAGGTCGCACCCAATGCGCTCTCGGTTCTGGATGCGCTTGGCGTCGGCGAACGTGCCAAGCAGGGCGCCTTACTCATCGAGCGCATGTTAATGAAGGACGGGGTGAGCGGTGAAACCATCGTTGATATTCCGTGCGATGCCCGTTTCATCGAGCGCTTTGGCAACCCCTATGCGGTTGCCCATCGCGCCGACATACATGGTGCTCTGCTCGATGCTTGCCGCGATCACGAGTTGGTGCGATTACGCACTAACGCGCGCGTGACCGGTTTCGACATCGATGACTCAGGAGTCTGCGTGGTATTGGAGGCAGGAGAGCGGGTCGCGGCGGCCGCACTGGTGGGTGCGGACGGCGTCTATTCGCAGGTACGCAAGCTGCTGCTCGACGACGGCGAGCCTTTCGCCAGCGGCTTCATCATTTACCGCGCGGTGATCCCGGTCGAGGATATGCCGAAGGACTGCCAGCACGCCTACCCGACGCTTTGGTGCGGCCCGAAAATGCATCTCATCTATTACCCGGTGCGCGATTGGAAACTCTTCAACTTCGGCGCGACGGTGTACACCGGACAGACTTCGGTGGACGAGACGAACGCCGCACCGCCGCAGGAAGCTCTGCCGCTGTTCACGCAAATGTGCGAGCCTGCGCTTAAAGTGATGCGCGTGCCCACATCGTTCCGACGTTGGGTGATCCGCAGGCGCGATCCCGTCCACAATTGGACCCAAGGCCCGGTCACGCTGCTGGGCGATGGCGCTCACCCCATGGTGCAATTCATTGCTCAGGGTGCAGCGATGGCGTTGGAAGACGCGATCTGTCTTGCGGTAAGCGCAGACGAGGCGGACGGAGATCTCGCAGTGGCCTTCCAACGCTATCAGGCGATCCGTCTGGTGCGCGCCTCACGCGTACAGGTCAGTTCGTGGATGATGGATACTGTGCTGCACGCCGGCGGTATCGAGCGCCAGGTGCGCAACAGTATCTTCGAGGGCCGCTCGCCGCAGCAGAGCTTCGACCGGCTCTCCTGGCTCTACTCCCCGCCGCCGTACGTCAAACCAGCGACTGCACACTGATAGCAGCAGCAGATAATCTGGCAGTGGAGCTTTGGGGCGCGCAATTGCCGCCCCAATGCAGACACCTGCGGAGCGTATCGAGTACGCTTGCATCACTTTTGCGATTTGCAAGGGGATGAGAATGACTTCGCATGTGCTTGAACCCAAAACGGCCAATGCTTTCCTTGTAAAAAAAAGACAGCGCGTTCGTATCAGGGATATCGACGGGCAACAGGTCGCGGACTTTGTCTGTTTTGCGCAGCACGATCATGGCGAACGATTCTCGCAGTCGAAAACGCGTGTGCGGAATTGGAATCTGCATATCAGCACCGGTAATGAACTGATTTCAACGCGCGACAATGTCATGTTTACCATCGTCGAAGATACGGTCGGTACTCACGACATCATGATGTCGGAATGCCATTGTTTTGTTTACGAGCACGTGTTCAAAGTCGGACCGCGAAACGGTTGCTACGAAAATCTTGCCGCTGCCCTGGCGTCTTACGGAATACCTAAAGACAACGTCCCTGATCCCTTCGACATCTTCATGAAAACGACGATCTCGGCAGCGGGAGAACCGGAGATCGGGGTGACGCCGTCTGGCCCCGGCGACTATATCGATTTGCGCGCCGAGATGGATTGTCTCATCGCGGTGAGTGCGTGCCCCGATGACGTCAGCGATTGTAACGGTGGGAAATGCACCCGCGTCGGCGTAGATATTTCGGACAGCTAGCGATAGAGCACGGATCAAACGGGCTTAAGGAGATACAGTCGAAAGATCGGATAAAGCACGAATGCCGTGACGAAAGCCGTTAAAGCCTCGACCGGGAAAAGGTCCACTAGCAGCAGGCGCGCTGTGATAAAGGCGAGCAGCATCGTCGCAATGCCGGCCCAGTCGATAGTGTCCGGTTCCCGTGCCATATGCACTTGATCGCCGCGCGTGAAATGCACTACACAGTAGGCGGATAGCATGATGCTTGCCATACATGTGGTCAGTACGCCGAGACTGACCCTAAAATCGATATACCAGTCCAGCAATTCGCGATAAAGGAATAATAATGACAGGACGTTCGCCAGCACGACGAAATACAATCGCCCGGGGCGCCAGTTAAAACCCACGTCGGCTAGATTGGTGAGCGCCAGCGTACCGCTGTAAGTATTCAGTACCTGTGCCTTGACTTGTGCAACGACCATCAGGAATGCACCGATGACGCCGCCAAAGACAATGAACGCGGCGGCAATAGCGTCGGGGCTCTCCAGCGCCGTGCGCGCAGCCTCGTCCGGGCTGAGACCAGCGACGCTTACATAATAATCGATGATCGCCGGCATGCCGGCAAAAACGATGATTCCGCCGAGTAGGATCATCACGATGTCGAGAAAAAAATTACCGGCGAAGGCGGCAATGGCTATGTCCCGCGACCGCCGCGCATAGCGGCCGAGATCCGCATCGACCAGCGCCAGCGCGCCGGCGCTGCCCATCAACAGATTGATGCAGGCAAAGAATTTGCCGGCTGGATTCAGCGCCTTCAACTCACGCAGCGTCTCGGTCTCGAACTGGGAACCGAAGCTCAACAGCTCAGTCCATTCGCGTCCCGACTGCGCGATGATCACCGTCATCATGTACGCGAGCACCGCGAGGAAGCCGATTACCATGCTGGAGGACACCGCAGTCACTGCGCGGAAACCATTGGCAGTCAAGCCGATCCACAGCGCCGTCATCGCACCGTAGGCGAGGATCTGGTTGGACAGCGTGTCCGGCGCACCGAAGTAGAACAGGAATCCCTTGTACAGCAGGATATTCTCGACACCGATGATGCCGATCATCATGAAGCCGAAGATCGCGGATCCGATCATCGATCCCTTAATACCGAACCCGTAATAACGCGACATTACGGTACTGGACAGCCCGGACGCATAAGCGACGTGGCCAACCGCCCAGCCCAGCGCACCGCCCAACACAGCCACCGTCAGTCCCGCCGCCATCCCCAGCCACAGACCTGCGATATAGCTCACCAGGGCGCCGACGAAAAGCGACGCGAGAGTCGTAACGATACCGACGGTGTTCCAGCTTATCGCGAGCCAATCTTGCCGTGCCGCGTCGGGCACGCGTTCCAATGCGTGATCCTCGATCAGCTCCGCTCTGCGGTCGGTCAGTGCCATCTCTCACCCTTGGGTGCTTATTATACTGAGCGCAACCCGGGAGCGGCCGGCATACTGGCCGATTGATGAAATTGCACACTTTCGCCAAACCAACTCACTTCATTGCCCTTTGAGGGTATTCATCCGCGTGGATCTGAACAGTTATACTTGCCCCGTTCGACGAAAAGCCCTACAGCATGCTATTTGCTCGTTGCTATGATTGTGTCCTACAACTGTTAACGGACTACCTTAGCCGACCATTGCCGCCATGAAGATCATCGTTTGTGCCAAGCGTGTCGCCGTACTGCCGCCAGCGTCGGCGTTACCGGGGCCGCAGCAACGACCGGCGGACGAGATCCGCGAATGGGCCTTGAACGAAGTAGACAGCTACGCCCTGGAAGCGGCGGTGCGAGCGCGCGAAAGCCGCGGCGATGGCGAAGTAATCGCTGCGAGCGTAGGTCCCGAGAATGCGGACGCAATTCTGCGCAAGTGCATCGCTGCAGGCGCTGACCGCGCCATCCGCGTCGAATCCAATGCAACAGACGATCCCATGATGGCCGCCTCAGCACTGGCTCAAGTGGCGCGCGCTGAAGTGCCAGATCTCATCATTTGTGGCGTGCAATCGGCCGACGCGGCCAACGCCGCCACCGGGGCTGCGCTTGCGGGCTATCTTGATTGGCCGATGGCCACTGCCGTGATCGCTTTACAAATCGACACTGAGCACCGTGTTTTGCGTGCGGTCAGGGAACTCGAGGGCGGTACCCGCGAGCGTATCGAGATCAACCTACCGGCCATCATCAGTGTTCAAACCGGCAGCTACGAAACCCGCCATCCAAATCTCAAGGCTGTAAAGCTGTCACGTCGCGCGCCCATAGAGTTGACAACGATTACCGGCAAGACGCCGGTCGCGGCGCGGCTACGGCGCATGTATCTACCCGGGCAGGAGCGACGCGCCGAGATGCTCGGTGCTGATGCCGAAACGATTGCAACGCGCCTGCTCACACTGATCCAGGAGCAAAGTGCGTGAGCGTGTTGATAGTAGCCGACACGAACGGTAATAAAATCTGTCCGCAGACCTACGAACTGATCACTGCGGCAGCAATGTTCGACGGACCTGTTGCAGTGGCGCTGTTGGGTGGGCACGCAGATGCACTGGCAGCAGAGCTGAACGTAGCCGGGGTCGACAGCATCATCACGGTGCCGCTTGCGCAGCCAGAGTTCGAATCTGATAGCTGGCGCGATGCCGTGATAGCGCTGATCCAGGCGCGCGCGCCAGTCGTGACGTTGATGAGTTTTACGGTTAATGCCACTGCCGTTGGAGCTGCCGTGGCCGCGACGCTCGGCTTGGGTTTTGCCGCCGATGTGATCGCGATGCAGATTGAAACCGCTGGACTTTCTGTCGTGCGTCCGCTGCATGGCGGCAAGGTTCACGCCGAATTGGATTTTCCCGATAGTGGACAACAGTTGCTGCTGTTGCGTCCGGGCGTTTGGCCGGCAAGTGAAGGTGCGGGTAATGCCGTCGTTGAATCCTTCGCATTCGACGGCACACGACGGCGCGTTCGACACTTGGATTTCCAGGCGAGCGAAAGCGACGACGCTGATCTTTCCAACGCAGAATTTATCTTGTGTATCGGTCGTGGCATCGGCGATGGCAAGGCCGTAGCGCGCTTTGAGCAATTGGCGGAAAAGCTGGGCGCGACGCTGGCGGCCTCGCGACCGGTAGTCGATCGTGGTTGGCTTCCGCGTGCCCGCCAGGTAGGCCAGTCCGGCATCACCGTTCAACCGCGTCTGTACCTGGCCCTCGGTGTCTCAGGCGCGCCGCAACACCTCGCCGGCATGCAGGCAAGCGCGCTGATCATCGCCGTGAATGCTGATCCGGCCGCGCCGATTTTTGATATCGCCCATTACGGGGCGGTCGCAGATCTATTCGATGTGGCGACGCAACTCGAACGGCTGCTTTGAAGGTCTAGTCTTGATGCAATATGCGCGTTAGCTGCGAGTCAGTGAATTCCCGTCCGTGTGGTCGAACCGTTTATTATAGATATCAATGACCGTAGTTTCCGAATAAAGGAGAGAACTCTGGTCCACTGAAATCGTGTGAGTAAACTCCAGTGTCCTTGCGTTGTCGCGCATGAAAGGCGATTGCGCAATCGTCCAGTCCGCGTCATCGATTGCGGCATGAACCTCAAGCACCGTCGGCTTGCCGTCCTGTCCGAGTTTATAGGATCCGCCCGCTACCAGGCTGACACCGCGTGGGATCGTCAGTGTCTGCATTACCAGGCTCTGCGCTGCGTCCTATAACCAATACCCCGTCTCGTTGTGGAATACCTGGTCGTTGGACTTGCGACTGATTACCTGGTGATAGCGCACGGCCGCAAGAACCTGAAGCTCAGCGTTGGTGACGTTGCCCACTGCTTCGAAAAATATTCTTTCATCGAAAGGATTCTGCTCTGAGCCATCAGTCTCTGGTGCGACGTCCATACCGCTATTTCCCTCCCAGGTCCCCGGCAACAACGCCAACGGACCATAGTCGACTCCGTTGATGGAAGTGTTTGATTGGCTCATCTCTGTCCTGCAAAAAAAGTGGGGTCAAAAAGTGGGGTCAGATACACATTTAAAAAGTGGGGTCAGATACACATTTTCCAAAAACGGGCCAAAATACACTCAGTTCTGCTAACTGAAAATGTGTATCTGACCCCACTTTTTGGTTGACCCCACTTTTTGGATAAGCGGTGGTCCCGAGTTATCGCTTATCGCGATCATCCCTTCAAATCATGAGTGTCGCTAGCCCGAGCAGCAATCCCATACTGACGATGTCCGTCGCTGTTGTCAGGAATATTGTCGAGGCAGTGGCGGGATCGGTGCCGACGCGGCTCAAAATCATCGGCACCATGACACCTATCACGCCACTCGCAACACAAGCTCCAGTCATAGCGAGCGTCACGACAATAGCTAACGTCATTGGCGCCTCGGCATCCATTAAATGGGCGTAAAAGAACATGGTTGCTCCAGCGGTGAGTCCCACCATCAGGCCGTTACTGAGACCGAGCCTGGCTTCCTTGCTGAGAATACGTGTTCCCATGCCGGGCTTGAGTTCGTTCAAGGTCATACTGCGCAGCGTCACCGCCAGTGCCTGGCAGCCAGTATTACCCGATTGTCCGGCGAGTACGGGCAGGAATGCCGCAAGCACGACCACGCGAGCAATCGTGTCTTCAAATATGCCAACCACGGCACCGGCCAGCAGCGCGGTAACCAAGTTTAGCTGCAGCCATGGATGTCGATATCGCAGGCAGGTTGTCCAGGGGGTGGTTATGTGTTCAACCTTATCTATACCGACCATACTTCCCGGCAAGGCCGTCAACTGGAAAGTCCGCTTTTCAAACAGTGCATAGCCATGGACAAAACCGAGCAGGGTGCGAGACTCGTCGCAGACCGGATAAATAGGATAGTGCCGCAACAGTACCGCACTCATGGCGTCCTCGATGGAGGTGTCGGCAGTAAAATAAAAAGGTTCATTGACCATAACATCGGCTAATGTTTCTGAGGGATTTGCCAGCAGCAAATCGCGCATCACTACCACCCCTTCCAGTTTCATGTCCTCGCTCACGGCAAAGGCGTAAACAATATTCTGTTCTCGAGCGACTGTACGCAGAATCTCAATTACATCTTCCACCCTGCTGGAGGACGCAAAGGTGGGTGGCAGTGGCTCCATCAAGCGCCCGACGCTGTCCTCGTCATAGTGGAGATTGAGCGACCACTGTTCACCCATGGGTGCTTGTATTTTGGAAACCAGCTCTTCGGTCCTGGCGGCGGGCAGCTGTGATAGCAGGCGCATGGCAAGTTCGCTGTCCAGTCTCTCAAGCACGCCAGCGATCGTGTCATTATCTTCGCGTTCAAGAAGTACTACCGCATCCATCGGTGCACGGCGCCTGACTGAATGAACAAGCTGCTCCAACCTGTTTACATCTACAGTGTTCTCCGCGAGATGATTCGTATCATTCAAGGGATCTTGCCTCCTTGGTTGCTTTAGTCCGTAAGGCTTTGCCCCACGGACAGGCAATTGCGTTCAGCAATTGTTGCCGTCGCAACATTTCGCGACGCCGGTACGGCCATCATCACCTACTAGCGAGGTGCTGGCGAATTATTCTCAGGCTGCGCTGGGCGTTAGCTAGTTATTGTTTGTAATCGCGAGCCGAATGCGACGCGGCTGCCCGCGCAGTCCACGCGGACGCTATTGTAAGACTCAGTAGATTCAGCGAATAGCCCTCGCAAAAGTGGGGTCAGATACACATTTCAGAAATTTCGTCAGAAACTTTTTGATTTTTCCCGATGCCGCTCTACCAGCAAATGCCGTAATCGCGTTTGCAGCATGGCTTGCCAGCCGATCGTCACGACGATACAGTTCGCGAAACTTTCATCTCGTAACTCGGCGGAGGGCCCATGAAGTTCGGCGTGTTCCTACCCAACGGTAGTAACGGATACATTTTGTCGGGCGGAGCTCCGGTCTACGACCCCACCTTCGAGCATAACAAGGCAATCTCTATCGAGGCTGAGCGGCAGAACCTCGACTTTGTTTTGTCGATGATGAAGTACCGCGGATTTGGCGGGGAGCATGGGTACTGGGACGCCTGTCTGGAGTCCTTTACCTTGATGGCCGGTCTGGCGGCGGCAACCGAGCGGATCGAGCTTTATCCATCCATCGCCGTATTGAGCCAACACCCCGCGGTGGCTGCGCGCATGGTGGCGACGATCGATGACATCAGCGGCGGGCGCTGTGGTCTCAATATGGTGACAGGATGGAACCGCCCTGAGTACACACAGATGGGCATGTGGCCCGGCGATTTGCATTACGAGCGCCGCTACGACTACGCCGCCGAATACCTGGACATCATGAAGACGCTATGGGCCGAAGGCCGTTGTACATTTCATGGGAAGTACTTCGATCTTGACGATTGCACGGTGTATCCCACGCCGGGACGTGATATCCCCATCGTCTGCGCCGGCCAGTCCTCGCGCGGCATGCAATTTGTGGCTGAGCTGGCAGAACATCAATTTGTCACCGGCGCGCGCTCCAAAGTGAAGTCGGGCGTAGCAGATCTCAAGCGCCTTGCCGCGCAAGCCGAGCGTGAGGTCGGGGTTTATTCACTAATGCAGATGATTCTCGCCGATAGCGACGATGAAGCGGTGAAAATCGGCCAGCAGATTATCGAGCACGCCGATATCGGCGCGATCGCCAATATGACCGCGAGTGCGAAATTTGATACCGATCCCGCAGGCTCCAGCGATAACCTAAGGCGCGATCTGGAAACGAGCATCGAAGAGGGCAATATGGCCTTCATGGGGATCCCGGTGATCCTGGGTTCACCGACAACGGTCGCCCGCCACATCGACGAGATAGTCGTCGACATCGGGCTCGACGGGATCCTGTTCAGCTGGCCTGATTTTGTGCCGGGAATAAAGAAATTCGGCGAAGAAGTCATGCCGATCCTGGATTGTCTTAAAGCGTCTTAAATCCCTCCCAACCGAACAATTAATTGGGGTCAGATACACATTTACAAAAAATGGTGTGATATAGGTCAAATACGACTTTTCAAAAACGGCGCAGGCCGTTAGACTTTTAGCTGAACCCATTGGTTACAAGGATGCAACCATGGCACGATTACCTCGATTTTGCCCGTCGGGAATTCCGCAACATATTGTCCAGCGCGGTAACAACCGCAATATCTGTTTTGCCGGTGAAAAAGATCTCGCCGTCTACGCAAATTGGCTCAACGAATACGCTTCCAAATTCGACCTTGCAATCCATGCGTGGGTATTTATGACGAATCACGTTCACTTGCTCGCGACGCCATCGACTGATGATGGCGTTCCGCTCATGATGCAGTCGCTGGGTAGACGTTACGTTCGGTACTTCAATTCCAGTTACAGTCGCTCTGGGACTTTATGGGAAGGAAGATACAAATCTAGCGCCGTTCAAACTGAACACTACTTGTTAGCTTGTTATCGCTACATCGAGTTGAATCCAGTGAGAGCCGGTATCGTCAACGACCCATCAAAATATAGCTGGTCAAGTTATCGTTGCAACGCGCTTGGGTTGGATGCATCGGTTTGCACGCCACATGCAGAATACGTAGCGCTTGCCGAACGCAAGGATACCCGTCTGGCGGCCTATCGAGCGCTGTTTAATCCGCCGCTTGACAGCAAATTCGCGGAGGAAGTCACCTTGTCAATTAGCAAAGGTATGGCGCTTGGTAGCGATCGCTTTAAAGACGAAGTGGAAGCCATATACGGCCGGCGAGTAAAACCGGGAGTGACCGGGAGACCGAAGAAATCGAATAAGTGTATCTGACCCCACTTTCCAAAATGTGTATCTGACCCCACTTTTTGACCCCACTTTTTGCGGGCAGGGCTTAAGGAAAAGCCAGCAACGCCGAGATATAGGGGATGGGTCTGAATTCGCCTCAGGCTGGGCGGCTGACTGTTAACAATGTCTCGACTAACGGGTAATCATATGCAAGTGCAGCGGTCCGAGCATCGTCAATCGCGCAGACGGGCCACGATAAGTCGCTTTGAGTTGTCGGCGAAGCTTGGCTACGGATTGCAGGGCTCGGTCTACAAAGCCCACGATCCCCACCTTGATCGAGTCGTTGCCATCAAACTATTAAACGGTACCCAGGTGCAGCCAGAACCCTGCGGTGAAAACGCTGCATGGCTGACCGAGGGTCGTAATCTGGGCAAACTCAAGCACCCTAACGTTATTTCGATATACGAGGCTGGCGACATCGATGGCATACCGTTCCTCGTTTTCGAGTACGTCGAGGGAACGACGCTAAAAGAGGCGCTTGCGGGCGGCATGCTCTTTACTGTCGCGGAATCAATCCACCTGATGAGGCAGATTGTTGATGGCGTTGCTCACGCTCACAAACAGAGTGTCCTGCATCTCGACCTGAGCCCGGGCAACATCATGCTCGACACGGCAGGCGTTGCGAGGATCATGGACTTCGGTCTGTCTCGGATCATGAGCAGCCAGCAACCAGACGACGACGTCATCGTCGGCACGCCTCGCTATATGTCGCCGGAGCATTTCACGACGACTGCGCTTGGGCCGGCTACCGATGTGTTTGCGCTGGGATTGATGTGGTACGAGACCCTCACCGGTGAGCCGGCGAACACGGGTAACACGCCCGAGGAGATCCGCAGCAATGTGCGCGTCAACACGTTCGATTTATCGCGGTTAAGGGACTTAGGCGCGGAGCCGGAACTGGTGGGGATAATCGGCAAAGCGTTGCGCAACGATCCGAGTACACGTATCGAAAATGCGATTGTCCTCAAAGAGTTACTCGACAACTATTTCGAGCCGAAACGCTCTAAAAATGGGATCGCCGACGGAATCGACGAACAACACAGCACAGTTCAGTTTTTGCTTCGACGCATGGAGCGTAAACAGGATTTTCCGGCACTGTCGAGCAGCCTGATTACGATTAACCAGATGACTTCAGACGATAGTACAGCTTCAGCCAAGCAGCTCGCCAACGTTGTACTGCGTGATTATGCTGTCAGCAATAAACTTTTGAAACTCGCAAACTCGGCGTTTTACGGTTCATGCGACCGCGGTGTGACTAAGGTGTCTGAAGCGATCCGGCGGCTGGGTGTCGACCAGGTGCGCACGGCCTGCAACAGCCTGATCTATTTTAACCACATGCAAGATTGGGAAGGCACCGAAGACCTTCAAGACGCGTTGATCATTTCATTTATAAGTGGACTCATCGCCAGACACCTTGCCGCCAAATCCCGATTACGCGATCTGGAGGAGGCGTTTATTTGCGGAATGTTCCGCAACCTCGGCCGAACCTTGGCGATTTATTATTTCGCGGAAGACTACTCAGCGATCCGCGATCTGGTCGAGCAGCACGACTTGGGTGAGACGCAAGCGTTTGTGGAGGTGCTGGGGGTACCCGCGAGTGTGCTTGGCATTACCGTTGCCAAGAGCTGGAAGTTCCCTGATGTATTTGTCGATGCCATGCAGGCGCTGGACGAAACCCAGGTGTCGAAACCAACGTCGCATTCGGGCCGGATCCTTGTATACGCCGCGTTTGCCAATGAATTATGCGCCATCGCGGCGCATAAGGGCTCGCTCGCAAAGGCCGAACGCCTGGCTGCGCTCAGAAAGCGTTACGAATTTTGCTTTCGGGTCTCCGACGCAGGTCTTTGTAAGCTGCTACGCGCTGGCGTGGAAAAATTCCACAGCTTCGCGCAAGTTCTAGACTTAGTTCCGGCGGAGACACCCTGCATCCAGCGTATGACCGACTGGCTGGCACTCGCACCTTCGGATAACCCGGCGGCTACCGTAGCAGCGCAGCAGGTCGCAGCCGTGGCCTCTGCTGCTTAGCGTGCTCGTTTGATGAAACAAACGCACTGGACTATCTCAACTGGCTGTCTTTGCTGCCGCGCCGGTTGATTGAATTTGTGTGTTGTTGCCGGGAATCTTCCAGCTCCTGGCAATTAACGCATCGGCGCACCCCTGGAAGGGCCTTTTGCCGAGCCGCGGGAATATCCGTTCCGCACTCCTCACATACGGCCAGGCTCTCGCCATAGACGAGCTGACTGCGTGCGTGTTTGACCGCGTCATCCACACTGGCGTCGATCTGATCCTGAATAGCGCCGTCTTTGGCCCAGCCACCGGCCATTGCTGCCTCCAGTTGAAAAAAATCAGGTGCGGAATATAGCCTGCTCAATGCCTGCTGCGTTAAAGACGTATTCCCGGGACGCTAGAAAAGACCGGCCTCAGTTTACCGCCGATTATAACGAGTCTCAACGCAAACATGCGTCACAGCTTGGGGAAATGTGCGCAAAACGCGCCCGGGTAGTAGACGCCCGTCAGAAGAACCCCTTGGATTTACGCACTCGTGCTATCTTCGGCGGCGAACTGCCGGTTGGCACGATGGTGCTGCCAGAGATACCGTCAGCGAAAAAATAGCGTGTGCGTGGAGACATAGCGATGTTCTACATTGGGACCGATATTGAGCTAATAGGCCCACAAAATCTCCTCAGCGTAAGGAATTTCCGCGGCGGGCAGCGGCGCCGAGGCGCCATCATTGACCTGAGCATTAAAACCGCCGGCCTTCACGCCGCGATTGATGCCGGCGTAGAACAACCAGTCGTCGTTGGGCCGCTAGTCGAGGTGTATTTTGCCGGTCCACAGCGGATCGGAACTCGAATCGGCAAAGGGTGGAAACTCGTTCCCCACGCTTATTTCGAAGCCGCCGTATTCGAGGCGTTGATCAACGAAATTCAGCGTTGTGATGGTAGAGTAGTCATACTCTTTCTCTTCCAGAATTCCGCGTATTCCGGCGATTACCGTCCACTGGTCGGTGAGGTCGTATTCCATCTGTCCGAATATCGAGTACGAGTCAGTCTGCAGATTGGCCAGCACCACCTGGTTAATGGCGCCGCCCGTGACCAGCGAGATGGGTGACTCCGACGAGTAACCGAAGCCGCTGCGGAAATCGACATCGTTATCGAGATAGTACAGACCTGCGACCCAACGTGTGCGGTCCGTTTCGCCATTGATCCGCAGCTCCTGTGTCCAGCTTGTCACGTCAATGGGTCCGGGCGTGGCCAGCAGTGCCGGCGCGGGACCGGCATCGGTGTCTAGCGTTTGGATTTTCCAGCTATCAACATAGTGACCAATCCAGGTTACGGTCATCGCGTCGTTAAAGTCCCAAGTGCCCTTTGGCGTGACGGACGTCGCCTGGTATTTGTTGGCGCCGTCGGGCGCGTGGTCGGCCGAGGTATCCAGATCGGCGCCGTCGGGGTCGGTGTAGCCGTACAGATCGCCGCCAGGGACCGGACGCACGAAGTCTTCCACGCCAACGGGTCCACCCGTGACCGGCGAAACGCCCCCGAAAAACTCGCCGTCGGTCAATACGATCGGTGCACAACCACCGCCCGAACCGATGGCTTCGCAGCCGATTGGTTCGTTTTTGGCGAAGATGGTATTGACGTGCCGCCCCTGAGCGTCGAACACCGCCGTCGTCGCCTTTGACTGATAGGCGCCTTGTCCGACGTGCTGGTAGGACTTGTTCACGCTAAGCAGAAAGTCGACGTCCTCGTTAGGTTCCCACAGCAGCTGACCGCGCCTTCGACGCGCACCTGATCATACGAACCATAGGTGACATCGCCGAACGCTTCGAAGGTTTCCGTCGGTTTGCGCGTAATAAAATGCACCAGACCGCCGACGTGAACCCCCGGTGACATAGCGACGAGATCGGTACTGGTGATCAAACCAAGCTTATCGATTTGCTCGCCGGTGAACGCCGTGATGGCGATGCCGACATCTTGGATGGACTGTTCGCGCTTTTGTGCGGTGACAACCACTTCCTCCAGGGTGCTGCTGCCTTGCGCTCATGCGTGGCCGATCGTAAGCGAGAGAAGGACGAAGCCCAGGTGTACCAATGCGATGCCGCCGACACGGTTGTCACTACGATACTCGTTATCATGTGCCTTGCACATAATTAGTTGTCCTAGAAAGGTGCTACGTGGTTGGTAGGTCCGAACGCGCGCTGAACACTGCGGCATCGCGTGTTATGGGCGAGACGCCCCGAAGCGGATTGGGATTAGAAAAAATAGCGGTTGCGTGAACCAAAGTCATCATGTCTCCCCGGAGATGTCAACGCGCTAAGCGTACAAGGCGCGTGAGGGATATGTAATGCAAATGACGATTATGCAATGCAGGCACTTAGGGGGTGGCTTGCTCTCGTGGAACTGCCCAGCGGCGCGTATTCAGATCTTGCGCCCATAATCCTGGGCAACGCGGATCGAGAAAAGCTGCATGACTGGAAAACACAACCCTCACGAGCTGTCGGCGCAGCTCATTGTGAGTCGCCTGGAGCGACTGCCTTTTTCGCTGTTCCACGTGCGCGTACGGCTGATTATGGGCGTGGCAACGTTTTTGATGCATTCGATGCGCTCACTATTGCTTATGTCGTGCCGGTCCTCATTCCGCTTTGGGATCTGGACGCGGGAGCGATTGGGAAACTCTTTGCCATCGGCTATATCGGCCAGTTGATTGGCGCCATCTATTTTGGTTGGTTCGCCGAAAAGTACGGCCGGGTGCGAGCCGCGAAGTACTGCATCGTCATCATGTCGGTGATGAGTGTCGCCTGCGCCTGCGCCTGGAGTTACGAGTCGCTGTCGGCCTTCCGTTTTTTCCAGGGTCTGGGTTTGGGCGGGGAAGTGCCGATTGCCGCGACTTATATAAATGAGCTCGCCAAAGCCCGCGGACGTGGCCGCTATTTCCTGCTGTATGAATGTATTTTCGCGGTCGGGATCCTCGCTGCTGGGCTAATCAGCGTCTGGGTCGTTCCGAATTTCGGCTGGCAATGGATGTTTCTCATCGGCGCTGCGCCGGCATTACTGGCCGTGCGCCTGCAACGTCTGCTGCCCGAATCACCACGCTGGCTGGCCTCTCGAAACCGACTCGAGGATGCCGATCGGGTATTGACGGATATAGAGGATAGCGTGTCTAGAGGAGGCAGCAGGCCGTTGCCCGAAGTTGTTATGGTAGCCGTGCCCGAGCAGACCGAAACCCAATGGAGCAGTTTGTTCCGTGGCATCTACGGCATGCGCACGGCAGTCGTGTGGGCAATGTGGTTCTGCACATACATTATCTCGTTCGGGCTGACCGCGTGGTTGCCGACGATCTACCGCACCGTCTACAAATTGCCACTGGCAAAATCCCTGCAATACGGTTTGTTCAGCAGCATTGCGCTGGTAATCGGCACCGTTCTTTGCGCGTTCTTGATCGACCGCACCGGTAGGCGCGGTTGGTTTGTCATGGCCTTTATTGTCAGCGCGGTGCCGCTGCTGATTGTCGCGCAAACGGCCCACGACGCGTCGGCGACGGATCTGCTGTTGTTGTCGGCTGTCAGCGCGGCAGCGATCGGTTCGATGTCCTCGGCGCTGTATCTTTATACCACCGAGATATACCCGACCCGCATGCGCGCGCTCGGCACGGGCATGGCAACGGCATGGCTGCGGATCGCATCAATCACGGGGCCGTTACTCATCGGTTGGGTATTACCCATTGGCGGTTTGAGTAGCGTATTCACGATATTAGGCGCCACCGCAGTCGTCGGTGCGCTGGTCTGCTGGATGTTCATGTTGGAGACCAGCGACAAGGCGCTGGAGCAGCTTTCGCCGTGACGTTGAGCGCGTTACCGAAGCGGCGATCAATCCGCTAAACCCGTCGCTTAATCGCAGCGCTGTTCGCTTATTCTCCAAACCAGCGTTTTCAGCCCGACAACCACCGTTAAAGGTCTAGAAGGCCCCGCCGATAGCTTGACCGAATCCCCCGTCAGTGGAAAGCGGCCGCACCCAGGGCTGTACACACCGACTTACTCACTAGTCGATAAATAAGGCGACATCGATGGAACTTTCTGAGAGCGTACCGATCGGATCAGATATGAAACTGGACGGCCGCACGCTTGACCATTCGACCTTGGAAGCTATCCGCTTGATGGCGATAGAGCGCGTTCGCGAAGGCGAGTCGCCGGCGACGGTGATCGCATCGTTCGGGTTCAACCGGACGACCATCTACAAATGGATCAAAGCGGCGCTGCAGCCGGGTGTCGGCATCAAGGCGTTGCGTTCGACGAAGGCTACGGGGCGGCCACGAACCCTGAGCGCGGCGCAAGAGCGACAGGTGTTCCGCTGGATCAATGGTCGTGACCCGCGACAGTATGGATTGGACTTCGGCTTGTGGACGCGCGCGGTGGTCGTGGAGTTGGTGACGCAGAAGTTCGGGGTGACGATAGGCGTCACGGCGGTCGGGGAGTTGTTGGCGAAACTGGGATTGACGCCGCACAAGCCGCTGCAGCGAGCCTATCAGCGGGACCCCGAGGCGATTGAACGCTGGCAGCGTGAAACCTTCCCAGCCATCGCCCGTCAAGCGAAACAGCACGGTGGCGAGGTGTTTTTCTGGGATGAGTCTGGCTTGCGTGCTGATACGGTGCACGGTAAGACCTGGGGCGTGCGCGGCCAGACGCCGGTCGTGTACCGACCCGGACAGCGTCAATCGTTCAGTGCCGCCTCGGCGGTCAACGCCAACGGGGCGTTCTGGTTTTGCACCTATAGCGGCGCGCTCAAAGCCGCTTTGTTTGTCACCTTGCTGCGCCAGCTCATGCGGGGCCGGCGCAAGCCGGTGCATCTCGTGCTCGACAGTCTGCCGGCGCACAAGACCGCGCGCGTGCGCGACTACGTCGCTTCGACGAATGGCCGGCTGAGCCTGCATTTTCTGCCCGGTTACGCGCCAGACCTGAACCCCGATGAATGGGTGTGGAGTCACGTCAAGCGCACGGGTGCAGCGCGACGGCCACTGCGGGCGGGCGAAACACTGCGCGAGAAGATCGAGGAGCAACTCACCCAACTCAAGCGTATGCCCCACCTTGTTCGATCATTCTTTCTTGCTCCATCTGTCGCCTATATTGGCGACTGCTGAGTAATCTGGGGTGGTCGTACTTTCTTGAGAGATTTGTTGCCACAAGCGAACGATTATGGAATTCGGCGGACTGCGAACTCGAATGGTGGTGTTCTTTTCCCTGCTGCTCGTGGGTGTGCAGGGAGTTGCGCTGCTGATGGTCAATTCATCGAGTGTCAAGCTTGCCGAACAACGCACCGCCGAGCAGTTAGAGTCCGGTGCGCGGATATTTCAACGCCAGCTCTCCGAGAATCTGGAAAAGTTAACCGGAGCTGCTGAAATCCTGGCAGCCGACTATGGGTTTCGACAGGCGATCGCAAGTTTAGATCGGCCGACTATACGCTCGGTGCTAGAGAATCACAGTTACCGCATCGGCGCGGACATGTCAGTGCTGGTATCGATGGATAGGGTTGTGCTTGCGCACAGTCTAAACAAAGGATTTAGTGTTCCTTCGGCTACGCTCAGCACGCTCATCGAACAAGTTGAGACGACTGGCAGCGCTTCCGGCGTATTGACTTACGAGCGGCAAATCTACCAGGTCGTGGTAGTGCCCGTGCTCGCACCCGATCCCATCGCCTGGCTTACCATGGGTTTTCGTATCGACGACGAACTGGCCACGGACTTAAAGTCACTAACTGGACTGGATGTTTCGTTTTTCGCCTACGCTGACGAGGGCTGGAAGCCGATCGCTTCGTCCCAGCCTGCCAATGTGTTGGAGCCGTTGCAGCAGTGGGTTAGTGCCACCTTCCACAGCAGCGAGGCGACGCCACAGTCGGCGCGGCTGGGCGACCAGGCCACCCGGGTAACCTTACTGACTGACGACGCGGGACGGATCGGGATCGCGGTACTCCAACGTTCACTTCGGGATCTGTACGAGTCCCTCGATAAGCTGCAATTTATCCTGTTTTCCCTGGCAGCTGCCAGCATTGCCGTTTCCGTGATCGGCAGCATCATTATTGCCCACGGTATCGCGCGCCCACTGCTGATGCTCGCCGAGGTTTCCAAGAAGGTTCAGGAGGGTGATTACAACGAAGCGGCTCGCATCGCCAAGGAGGACGAAATTGGCCTTATGGCGAATAGTTTCAACCAGATGCGCGAAAGCATCAGTGTGTTGTTGCAACTGGCCTACCGGGATTCTCTGACCCAATTACCCAACCGATCGATGTTCAACGACAGACTCGATCAGGCACTGAAACTGTCCACCCGGACCGGCGCTCCGTTTACCTTGATGATGATGGATCTAAATAAGTTCAAGCAGATAAACGACACGCTTGGCCACGATGCGGGTGATGAAGTCATCAGAACGGTTGGCCGGCGTTTGCCACTGGTGCTGCGGGACTGCGACACGGTCGCTCGTCTTGGCGGAGACGAGTTTGCGATTTTGCTGACTACCGGCGACCACGCGGATATAAAAACCGTGGCCGATAAAATTCGCAATTCCATCCTGGAACCGATACCGCTGCGGCAACAAAGCGTTGAAATCGGTTGTAGTTTGGGTGCCGCCGCCTATCCCACACACGGCCGCGAGGTCGAGACATTGATGCACCGCGCGGATATGGCCATGTACGTTGCGAAACGGACCAAGAGCAATAGCGTCGTCATCTACGAAGAGTGTCACGAAGCCGACCATCAGGAACCTCTGTCGATGGCTGCAGAGCTGCGCAGAGCGATTAAAAACGGTGAGTTCCGCATGCATTTTCAACCGACGGTGGATGTCGCGGGTTCAAACATTTCCGCCGTAGAAGCGTTGACCTACTGGCAGCATCCGCAGCGAGGTCTGATCCCACCCGCGCAGTTCCTCGCAGCCGCCCAAGAGGAAGGAATAATGCAGGAAATCACCGCCTGGGTGATCGAGACCGCAGTACAACACTGTGCCGTGTGGTTGGCGCAGGGATCGGAATTGGTCGTGTCACTGAATCTCAGCAAGCAGGATCTGCTGACGCCGGACCTTGCGGAGACGATTGAGCGGTCGCTGAAATCGACTGGTGTTCCGCCGAGGATGCTGTGTTTTGAAGTACCCGAATGCATTGTGCTCGACGATATACCGGAACTGCAGTTGACGTTGAAAAAACTGGCGGCGATAGGCGTCAATCTGGCAATCGATAAATTTGCCGGCGTTTATGCATCTCTATCCAAAGTCAGTGACTTGCCATTGACAGAGATCAAAATCGACATGGCGCTTATTGCCGATCTGGCAGTAAGCCCGCAAGCGGAACTTATGATTGAGATGGCCATAGAATTTGCCAATAAGCTCGGATTCAACATCGTCGCGACGGGCGTCGAGTCCGAACAAGAGTTGCAGATTTTGCGCAGGCTAGGCTGCGAGCGGATACAGGGATACTTAATGAGCAGGCCTCTGCCAGCAGAACGTCTCCAGGACTGGATCAATCGCTCGCCTTGGACGGTTCAGCCCCGAGTCAAGCCGAGCCTGCTTTCAAGTGAACCGCAGTTAATGCCGTTAGCGTCCTCCATGCAGCGTTGACAATCGAAATCAATCGTAGAGTGGTGACTAAAATGAAGACTGTTACTTTGATATTGCTTGTACTGATCGGATTAAATCCGCTATTGAGCGTTCGGGCCGAATGGTATCTCGACGGCAGCACGGATTATGAATTCGATGACAACCTGACAAATGGTGAAAAAAGCAGCGACATCAAGGACGATCAACACATCAGCGCGTCGATCTCCGGTGGCTGGCACGCGCAGCTTGCTGACACGGTCGGCTGGACTCTCGGTGCGGATTTAGCAGCAAGCCAGGCCATCAAATACGACGACTTGTCGAATACCTCCTATGGTTTGAGCAGCTCCGTGTCCAAGAAGTTCGGTTTCGGACCGCAAGCCTTACGGCTGCGCGCATCCGCCAATGTCGGCCGTCACGAATTTCAGCACGCCCTGCGAGATGGCTGGCACTACGGATTCGGTGCCCAATTTTCGAAACGGGTATCAGCGCGCTGGCAAATCCTGGCGGGCTACGATTATGAGAAGCGAATCGCGGATGATGTCGTCGACATTGCCTCCCTGGTCAGGCGCTACGACATGTACGGAGACGCCTTCGATGTGGAGAGCCACAGCGGCACGATAACGGCGATATTCACCGCCACGAATCGGCTAACTCCGTACATCTCCTACTCCCGTCGCGACGGCGATGTTGTGGCTTCCACCGCACCGGATCGTCCTGTGCTGCTGGTATCGGAAGCGACAACCCGCGATAGCGCATTTGGTGATCGTGTTGTTGCCTATCGAATCAAAGCCAGCTCGAATATTTTCAAAGTTGGTTTGAACTGGGCAATGGGAAACCACGCTTCCGTAGGCGTCGTTTACACGCGTCGCGAAACGGACGGCCCGGATCAGATCAACTACAGCAACAACATTGCACAATTAAACTTTCTGTATACACGGTGATAAATATGCACACTCGAATATTCATACTTCTGTTGCTCACAGGCATGCTCGGAAGTGTTCATGCCGGGGTCTTATCGGTGCACGTCCTGGATACGCAATCTAAAGCACTTGCGGAAACGGTGGTTTTGGTCAGGCCGGTTAATACTGACGAAATCGTCAAAATTGCGCTGGAACCCGCGGTCATTGACCAGGTCGATAAAGAGTTTGTCGCCCGCGTGAGAGTGTTTCCTGTGGGAACCGCGGTTCGATTCCCAAACAAGGACAATATTCGCCATCAAGTTTATTCGTTTTCATCAGCTAAGAATTTTGAGCTGCCCCTGTACAGCGGAACACCAGCGGAGCCCGTCGTATTCGATAAAGTCGGCATCGTAAAACTCGGCTGCAACATTCACGATTGGATGACCGCCTACGTTTACATTACCGATGCACCGTATTTTGCCGTCACCGGAGATGATGGTGCGATTAGTTTTGACGAATTGCCTGAGGGTGAATACGAACTCACCGTTTGGCATGCACGAGCGAAGAGCGACGAGGAACAAAGCCGAAAACTGGTCAGTGTGAATCGAGACGGCGCTAGCGAAATATCCTGGCAACTTGATCTGAAACCAAATTTTCGCCCACGCAGAGCACCGCTGAGGGTGGGAGGCGGATATCGGTGAACTGTTACTCAATCCGTCTAGAGGCGGACTACATGCCGCGCTGCCGTATTGAAACGGACAGGCTTAATCTTCGCTAGTCGCTAATCTCAGGGGCGCATTCAGGTAAAACGTAGTTTCACAATTGCGCACCGAACTGCGAAATGTCAGCGAGCCGCTCGCCTCTTCCATCAAATTGCGGGACACACTCAAACCCAGCCCCATATGATTGGTGACCGCGTCCTTGGTGGTGAAGAATGGTTCGAAGATGTTTTCGCCGATTTCCGCGGCGATGCCAGAGCCGCGATCGGTAACGCTGATGGTAAGCATGTCGGCGTCTGTCTGCGTCGCGATTGTCACAGTGGCCGCCTGCGGCGATGCGTCGATGGCGTTGCGCAGGACATTGAACAGGACTTGCCTTACCGCCTGGTCCGGCACCTCAACGGTCTGAGGAATTGACGGTGATGGCGTAATGGCCACCTGTACCTGGGCCTCGTTACTATGCGGTTCCAGCAGCGCTACCACGTCACTTATCAACAATGGCAACTCGATCTCACGCCGCTGCTGGTGGCCCGGGCGGTAAAGCGCGAACATTTCGCGAACGATGTCGGCGATGCGCTGCAATTCCCGATCGATGCGGCCGACGTATGGATAGTATTGATGGCTTTCATCGATCGCAGGCTTGATGAGCTGGAATGCGTTTTTGATGCCGGCCAAGGGATTATTAATTTCGTGGGCCACGCGTGAGGCGATCCTTCCGGTGGCGGCGAGCTTTTCATTTTCGGCAAGCGCTCTAATAATTTGGTCGTTTTCAATTTCCTGCCCAACCCAGCTTGCTAACAGGGCAACCAATTCTTTTTCCGGATCGGTGAATGCCCGATCGCGGGCGTCAAAACTGCAGAAGCTCAGAGTGCCAAACCATTCGGACTGCACTGTGATCGGCGCGCGCACGTAAGTCTGGATTGCCAAAGCCTGGCTACGGATTGGGTCGGCAGTCGTTGCGTTGGACAGTTCGATTTGCACCTTATCAGCGGCGGCCGGGGCGGCATTGTGGAGTTCGGCCGGAACCTGGTCGCCCGCGGACAAAGGCCAGCCCGAGGGCGCCTGGCGTTGCCAGACTTGATTCTGACCGCCGTCTTGATGGGAAATCAAACCCATTTCCAGATCCAAATGTTCCCGGCCTGCGTCCAACAAGCGTTCAAATTTCTGCTCCAGAGTAAGTTCGTGATCGCGGGTTACATCATGAACGGCGCGAATCATCGCTTCGAGATCCACCAGTGCCTCGTGTGCTGCCTTCTCAGCGGTGACGTCCTGATTTTGAGAAATTAAATTCACTGCCATGCCGGTGGGATCGCGGACCACCGCGACGGTCACATGTATCCACAAAGTTTGCCCGGATTTGGTGATGTAACGCGTCTCGCGGGAATAGCTTCCTTGCTGGTCGCGTAGCACGCGCATAAATTCCCCAAAATTCTTTTTCGCGGCAGGTAATTCATCGGGATGCAAAAGGCTGAACCCATACCGATCTAGCAGTTCATCTGTCGAGTAACCGACTAACTCGCACATCGCCGTGTTGACCCTCAAGAAACGCCCGTCGAGATCGTAGATCGCCATCGCGACCCCAGCCTCGTTAAACGCGCTGCGGAAACGGGCTTCGCTATCATGCAAAGCCGACGAGGCCGCCTTGTGGTCACTGATGTTGCGATGGGCGCCGACCACGCGCACGGCCTTACCGGTTTCGTCGCGGATCGCCCGGCCGTGCGATTCGATCCACACCCATTCGCCGGATTTGGCTCGCATGCGTTCTTCGGCGTGGTAATAGGGCAGCTTACCGTCCAAATGTTCGCGCATTTGCTCCATCAGGCGCGGTTTGTCCTCGGGATGCACCAGGCTCTCCCAGTGCGATTGCGGCAGCTCCATCTCCTTAGAATCGTAGCCCAGCATGGCGGTCCAGCGTGGTCCATAATTCACCTTCCAGGTTTCAAGATCCAGATCCCACCAGCCGAGGTTGGCCGCTTCCAAGGCGAGATCGGCACGGCTTTCACTGGCTTGCAACGCTTCCTCGACATGTCGACGTTCCGTCAGATCACGACAGCTGAATACAACCCCGGTTACTTTGCCGTCTAAATCCCGAAATGGGTTGTACCGGACTTCCACATAGCATCGACCCGCGGCAGGGAAGTCGAACCATGACTCCTGACTGCTTGATTCGCCAGCCAGTGCCCTGTCGGTATTCGGTTTCGAGTAGGCAGCAAAATACTCGCTGCCGAGCAATTCCTCGACTGGCGTGCCGACAATCTCATCGTGGGACAGTCCGAAGTAATCCGGATAGGCCTGATTTACGGCCCGGTAGGTGTAGTCGGTGTCGACAAATGCGGTCGGATCGTCGATGGAATCGAGAATGTACTGCCAGCGGCGCTGTTCATCTTCAGCCGCCCGGCGCGCCGTAACGTCTTGTAACTGGACCAGCACGTAGCGTGCTTTGCCGTCGCTGCTCCGTACGAGAGAGAGCGTTTGATGCCCCCAAATAATATGGCCATCACGATGAATGTAGCGTTTTTCGACGCTGTAGGTATCGGCACGTCCTTGGGCGAACGCCAGCATCGACTCGGTTTTCAAATGCCTATCGTCGGGGTGGGTGAATTCACTCGAGTCTCGCTCTAATAATTCGGCTTCGCCGTAGCCGACCATTTCGCACAGAGCGCGATTGGCCGCAACCGTTTTCCCATCCGGTGTCGCCACTACCATGCCAATAGCAGCACCTTCGAAGGTGCTGCGAAACTGCTGCTCGCTTTCTTCAAGTTGCGCCTGCAGCGTGTTGCGTGCCTCAATTTGCGTATTGAGCTCGGCGGTTCGCTCGGCGACGCGCTGATCGAGTTCGCCAGCGAGGGTGTCCGTAGCATTCTTGCTGGCTTCGAGTTCTTTGATCAGACGTGCATTGTCGAATTGCAGCGTGAGTTCATTGACGGCGATCCTATTGATGCGGATCGCAATGACCGACATGACGCCGAGGAAAACGAATAATGTCCCGCCGATAACCAGGCCGGTACCGCCCGATACGATCAAGTAGACGCCATACGGAACGATAGCCGCGACCGAAAAAGCCAACACGACGTTGAGTGCAACCGAAAAAGTTCCGGCCGCGCCGCCGACCAGGCCGCAGATGCACAGGGCAATCAAGGCGCACAACACCATATCGCCGTGTACTGGCAAATAGATACCTGCGAGCGCCCAGGTGATCCCAACCATCGAGATTGTCCCGACAAACCAGCTCAACCATTGATCGTCGCTCAGGGCGTCGCCGCGTCGATGAAACGCGCGGATCAATGCGTAGCGACCTATTGACACGGCGAGGAAAAGTCCCATCCAGGTAATGAGACGCTGCGTTGGTACCTCCGTAATACTAACGGCGACGATGATCAGCGCCGCCAACAGCGAGCCGCCAAGTGCAAAGGGAGCCTGAGCATAGATAGCAGCGACCTGGCGTGACCGAATAAAGGTCTGTGCCTGATCGGAGCGCGTCGCGACGGCCTCAATCCCGGACAGCACGTCTGCATTCGCCGTTGTCGACTGCATACCTATTTAGTCCCAGGCTCCAAAAGCCCAATAAAAAAGGCACAACGCCGACAACCTGTGTAGGTTGCCCGCGATTGTGCCTTCAACTGACAGCCCTGAAATGCTGCCCGCCAAGGTCAAGCGCGATAAGCGCTCCAACCGGATTGTGCAGTGTAGCGCGTTGGCGAGGCCCTTTTCAAGCTTGGTGATAAACCAGCAAAACTGGCGGTGCTACAATCTGGCCGTCGAAAACAAATCGGCAAATTAGGGCGATGAACGACCAACTAAACGAAGATCTGAGTAGCCGCGTTGTCATGCGAACCGCGCAGATGCAATGGCAAACCAGTCCAAGCGCATCGGTGTTTCGCAAACGTCTGGACCTTATAGGATTGCCGGAGTCAGGCCGGGTAACCTCGGTGGTTCGTTATCAGCCGCGCAGCACATTCTCCGCCCATGATCATCCGGATGGAGAAGAGATCCTGGTGCTCGAGGGCACGTTTTCAGATGAGCACGGCCATTATCCAAAAGGCTGTTTCGTGCTCAATCCCCAAGGTTTCCGCCACGCCCCCTATTCCGATGAAGGATGCATCTTGTTTGTGAAACTTCGCCAGTGTCCGGGAACGGAGCGCGCACATGTGCGGGTCGATTCCGCTGAGGTTCCATGGGTGGCTGAGGGTGATCCCGGGCGACATGTGATCGATTTGTATTCCGATCCCGCCTACTGCGAGCAGATCCACCTCACGCGATTGGCGGCAGGTACACATATTCCGAGTCACGAGCATCCGGGCGGCAACGAGATGCTCGTGCTCCAGGGCACCATCGAGGACGAATTTGGGCGTTACCAAAGCGGCGATTGGATCCGCTCACCGGCCGGTAGCGTCCATCAACCCTGGACCGACGATGGCTGCATCCTGTACGTCAAAGAGGGTCATCTGCCCCGCTGACGCCAAGCCGCCGTCTATCGAGCTTAAGTTTTAACTTCATCGGCCGCTACGATCCGGGACGTGGAAAATCCCGTGAAGATGGTTTATGCTTCCGCCCCGAAGCGACCTTGACGGGTAGCATTTAGTGCTATCAGCCGAAGGCCCAAGCGTCCACGACCTCAACGGTTGTGGACGCTTGGGCCTTTTTTTGTGGGGCATGACCAAGCATGTACAAGCGGATCGAAAGAGAACACGCAGACGCGGTATGAAAATTTTAGTTGTGGACGACAACGTCGATCTTGCACAAAGCATCGCCGATTTGTTGCAGGGGGTAGGCCACGATGCTTCGTGCGTAAGCACGGGTGAGGATGCGCTGGATGCTCTGGGCGCTGACAGTTTCGATATCGCGCTGCTGGATCTGAAGCTGCCTGGGATCAGCGGGATGCAGGTGTTTCGCCGGATCCTGCGCGAGCATTCCAGCTGCCGGACGATCATGATGTCCGGCTACCGCTTGCCGCAGATGATCTCGGAGGTGATTACCGGCGGGCCGGTCGAAGTCCTGGACTCGCGCCATGCGATGAACGATGTGCCGCTACGTCTGGCGAACATCAAGGACGGAGGCATCGTCTTGATGGTCCAGGACGAGCCTCGGTTCGCCGAAAGCCTGGCGCGCTACTTAGGCCGAGAAGGGCACACGCCGGCGGTTATATACCGCCGGCAGGACGTTCAGCAACAATTGAAATCCGGCAAGGCGGATGTGCTCATTCTCGATTTGAGACAACCCGTTCTGTACGCGCTCGATTGCTATCTGCACACCCTCGAACAAGGTCGGCGCATTCCCACCGTGCTGATCTCTACAACTCAAAAAAACCTACCGTATCGCGATGTTTTTCGCTCGTTTGAAAACACTATGTGCCTGTTCAAGCCGTTCTCGCCGGAAGTCCTGTTCAACACCATCGATCTGCTCCCCAGTTATGGATGGTTCCAGTCTCCGGGAAACACGATTTCATGAGCGATCGCAAAATACGCGCTAAGAAACACTCGGGCGATGCCACGCGTGCAGCGTCGGCGCTGCCTGCCACACTTGACCTGGAGACTTCGTTCCTGGCCCTGTTCGGTAACTCAGCCATTGCCAGCGCAATCGCCGACCACAACGGCAAGCTACACAGAGTAAACGCGGCGTTATGCGCGCTGCTGGATTATGAGGAATCAGAACTCACGGGACTGAACGTCACTTCTGTTGTTCATCCCGATGATTTCATTGAGAACTTTGATGAATTCGACCGCCGCGTCGCCAACTCTGGATCAGAGCCGATCGAGCAACGATTCTTAACCAGCACAGGAAACATAGTTGCCGGCATCGTATCCGTGTCGCTTCTTCGAGCCGAGGAGGGAGGGGGAACAAATACCTGTTTCAAATTCAGGGTGTTACAGATGCGGGGCTGACGTTAAAACACCTGCAGGACCAGCAGGAGGTTCTGACCGCCATCTCGGAAAATAGCGCAGATGCGATTTTCTTGAAAGACACGCAAGGCCGGTTTGTCTTTGAGAATTCAGCCGCCGCACGATTGATAGGGGCGCCACCGGGACGGGTGATCGGTTCGACAAACGCCGATTTTTTTCCGATGACGATCGCCGCACAAATGGACGAAAGCGACAACAAGGCGCTGGCAGGCAAAAAGACAGAATTCACCTATACGATTCCGACTGATGACGGCGACGAGATTTGGGAAACACTAAAAGGACCCATTCGTGATTCTGAGAACCGGATCACTGGGCTTTATGGCATCGCCCGCAACGTTACCGAGAAGATGGAAGTTGAGGCCCGCCTGCGTGAAAGCGAGGAGCGATTCCGTAGTGCTTTCGACCAGACAGCGGTACCGTCGGCGATCGTAGACGGTACGACGGGCACGTACGCACGGGTCAACTCCGCTTATTGTGAATTGGTGGGTTATAGCGAGGAGGAATTATTTGCTCTCGCTTTGCAGGATCTCACACACCCTGATGATATTGCGGACGACAGGTTGGTATTAGCTCCGCTTGTGCGTGGTGAGACGCAGCAATTCATAAGGGAAAAACGTTACATACATAAATCCGGTAAAACGATCTGGATCTGGGTTTATGCGAGTGCGATACGCGATGGCAACGGACGGAACGTGGAGATATTCGCCCAGGTAATCGACATCTCCGAGCGCAAGGAGGCCGAAAATCACCTGGAGCACGAACACGCCCTGCTCACCGCGCTCACCGAAGGCGTCACAGACGCAATCTACGTCAAGGATCTGGAAGGCCGCTACACCTTGGCCAACTCGGCCGCTGCGCGGATAATAAATCGCACCGCTGAGCAACTCATCGGGCGCACCGATCATGAGCTGTTTCCGCACGACTACGCCGATCACCTGGTGGCGGCAGACCGCGAAGTTTTAAACGCAGGCGAGGTTCGGTTGCTCCCATACGAACCACCACTTACTCAGCAGTCGCCAATATAGGCGACAGATGGAGCAAGAAAGAATGATCGAACAAGGTGGGGCATACGCTTGAGTTGGGTGAGTTGCTCCTCGATCTTCTCGCGCAGTGTTTCGCCCGCCCGCAGCGTCCGTCGCGCCGCACCAGTGCGCTTGACGTGACTCCACACCCATTCATCGGGGTTCAGGTCTGGCGCGTAACCGGGCAGAAAATGCAGGCTCAGCCGGCCATTCGTCGAAGCGACGTAGTCGCGCACGCGCGCGGTCTTGTGCGCCGGCAGACTGTCGAGCACGAGATGCACCGGCTTGCGCCGGCCCCGCATGAGCTGGCGCAGCAAGGTGATCAACAAATCGGCTTTGAGCGCGCCGCTATAGGTGCAAAACCAGAACGCCCCGTTGGCGTTGACCGCCGAGGCGGCACTGAACGATTGACGCTGTCCGGGTCGGTACACGACCGGCGTCTGGCCGCGCACGCCCCAGGTCTTACCGTGCACCGTATCAGCACGCAAGCCAGACTCATCCCAGAAAAACACCTCGCCACCGTGCTGTTTCGCTTGACGGGCGATGGCTGGGAAGGTTTCACGCTGCCAGCGTTCAATCGCCTCGGGGTCCCGCTGATAGGCTCGCTGCAGCGGCTTGTGCGGCGTCAATCCCAGTTTCGCCAACAACTCCCCGACCGCCGTGACGCCTATCGTCACCCCGAATTTCTGCGTCACCAACTCCACGACCACCGCGCGCGTCCACAAGCCGAAGTCCAATCCATACTGTCGCGGGTCACGACCATTGATCCAGCGGAACACCTGTCGCTCTTGCGCCGCGCTCAGGGTTCGTGGCCGCCCCGTAGCCTTCGTCGAACGCAACGCCTTGATGCCGACACCCGGCTGCATCGCCGCTTTGATCCATTTGTAGATGGTCGTCCGGTTGAACCCGAACGATGCGATCACCGTCGCCGGCGACTCGCCTTCGCGAACGCGCTCTATCGCCATCAAGCGAATAGCTTCCAAGGTCGAATGGTCAAGCGTGCGGCCGTCCAGTTTCATATCTGATCCGATCGGTACGCTCTCAGAAAGTTCCATCGATGTCGCCTTATTTATCGACTAGTGAGTAAAGGTTCAGACATCGTGTGGCAGCCGTTAAAAGGCCCGGTTCGTGACGCAAACGGCAATATCACCGGATTGTTCGGAATTTCTCGCGACGTTTCCGCACTGCTGCGTGCTCAGGAAGAAACCCGTAACGCCCTTCTTCGGTTGACCTACCACGTTGAACATACTCCGTTGGCCTTCGTCGAATTCGACGAAGGCGCCAGGGTCCGCAGTTGGTCATTGCGCGCGCAAGAGATATTTGGCTGGACGGCCGACGAGGTCCGTGGCAAGCATCCCTCGCAGTGGCGGTTTATCCATGAAGATGATGTTGCGGCCGTTGAGCAGCGCATCCGCGAGTGCAGTGCCGGTGACTTCACCAGCGATATCACCAGAAATCGGAACTATCACAAGGATGGCCGCACACTTCATTGCGAATGGTATACCTCGATCATGTCCGACGAATCGGGGAAGGTCTCGTCAATGCTCTGTTTTGCACACGACATCACGGACAGCGTCAATGCCGAGGCAGCGCGCGATGAAAACCGCAGCAAACTCGAGTCTGTTCTACGCAACACGAACGCTAGCGTGTTCATGGAGGATCTGGCCGGACGTTTTACGCTTGCGAACGCGAAGCTTTGTCGGCTGACGGGGCTCGAGGAATCACAAATCCTGGGCAAAACGGCGGATGAACTTTTTTCGCCTGAGGCGGCGCAGATGATGCGCGATTCCGATCGACGCACGCTGGAGGCCGGCGAGACAACCGAAACGGAAGAAACGATGGTGTTGGAAGGGGAAACCATTTATTTCGTCACCACCAAGTCGCCGCTCACGGACGAAACGGGCGCGGTGTACGGCATCTGTGGGATAGCTACGGATATTACCTCCATGCGGCGTGCGTCTGACGAGTTGAGGCGCGCCGACCAGCGGCTGCGATTTCACGTCGAGAATACACCGCTCGCGGTTGTCGAATGGGACGACCAATGGCGCGTGCGCGGCTGGTCGGAACAGGCCTATCAGTTATTCGGTTGGAGGCTCGAGGAAATCGTCGATAAACACCCTGAGAACTGGCAATTCGTCCACGTGGATGATGAGGAGCGTACCTTCGATCGCATGAACCGTTTGGCGGCGGGTGAATATGTCAGTTTCGTCAACGAGAATCGCAACTACACGAAAGATGGTCGGGTGGTACACACCGAGTGGTACAACTCAGGTTTGATGGACGAGTCAGGCAAGGTTGTGTCCGTCATGTCACTCGTTCACGACGTTACCGAGCGTGTTACCGCCGAGCAGGAGCTGCGCGATCTCAACCGGGAGCTGGAAAACCGGGTACGCGAGCGCACCCAGGAACTGACCAAAGCACAAGCCGAGCTGCTGCGCAGCACGCGATTGGCAACCCTGGGGCAACTTACCGCCACGGTTAGCCATGAGCTGCGCAATCCACTGAGCACCATGCGCACATCCTTGTATCTGCTCGACAAACAAGTGGAAACGCGCAACGACAAGATACAAGAGAATTTCGATCGGCTGGACCGCAACGTGGTCAGGTGTGATCGCATCATCGACGAACTGTTGGATTTTACGCGGATCAGCGATATCGACAAACGTCCGCTGGATTTGGACAACTGGTTGGATGAGCTTTTGGCCGATTTGGTGTTGCCCGCCGACGTCCAACTCGTACGCAAGCGCGGACTGGCCGGGCACGCGGTGTGTTTTGATCCGGATCGCCTGCGCCGCGCCATCATCAACATTTACGACAACGCCTGCGATGCAATCGCTGAAATGCATTCCACAGCAAGCAAAATGGAAATCAGCACGCGCAGGCAGGGCTCTCGAATCGAAATTTGTATTGCCGACACCGGCCCCGGTATGACGCCTGAGATGCACGCGGAGGCCTTCGAGCCGTTACGCAGCAGCAAAACGTTCGGCGTCGGCCTGGGTCTGCCCACGGTCAAACAAATTCTCGAACAACATGGCGGCGAAATAGAAATCCATACCGAGCTCGGTTCCGGCACCCAGGTGACGCTGTCATTACCGAATCTGGAAACCAGCGACAACACGTTAAATTTTTAATGGAGATGTGAACACCATGAGGACCAATATCGTGCACATTGTTTCGACGGCGAATCACCATGGCAAAAGCTTGAACTGGACTCAACCGATCGGCTCATCAGAAAAATTCGTGATCGGCGCCGAAATGCGTGCGGGCGCGTTGCGTAGCGCAAGCAGCGCCAGCGCCATGCGACCGCGGCGCTTCGAAAAAAGAGTGCCGATCCTCATTGTTGATGATGATCCCGATGTATTGGGCTCACTGAAAGGGGTGTTAGAGCTATTTCAGGATTACGATGTCAAAACCGCGGCGGATGCGGCAACCGCGCTGGACATCATGCACGAGTTCAGACCGCACGTTGCCCTGATCGACGTGAAGTTGCATAAAGAGAGTGGCCTTGATCTCATTGCAGAGCTGAAACAGCGCGATCCCGTGGTCATGTGTGTGGCAATGACGGCCTATCGTTCGCTCGACTATGCCGCGGCCGCGGTCCGCTCCGGCGCCGACGATTACCTGCTAAAACCCCTGGATCCATCGAACCTCGACCAGGTGCTGCACCAGTATGTCGAGCGGCGCCACCTGATGCGTCAGCGACTGAATGCCGATCGCCGTTACTGGGCCATTTTCGAGCAAACGTTTCAACTGCTTTTGCTTGCGGAAAGGGACGGCACCGTTCTGGAAATTAACGAGACCGCTAGAGCATTTACCGGGATCGAAAGACCCTCGACCGGACAATGGCTGTGGGAAATTTTGCGCGGCGATGGCAACGATAAAAAAAGCTCGGCAGAACTTCAGCAGCAACTGCGCGATTGCGTTTCCAAAGTGGGGCGCGGCCTGAGTGTACGCGATGAGCTACGTTTAGTTGATTGCGTTGGTGCTCAGCGGATACTGGATGTGTCAATGAAACCGGTACTCGATGAACGCCAGCAGGCAACTCACATCATCATCGAAGCGCGTGATGTGACCGATAGCAGGTCTCGCGAATTGGCGTTGCAGGAGAGCGAAGAGCGCTTTCGCGGTGCGTTCGATCACGCCGCCATCCCTATGGTTCTCGCCGGTTTGGATGGCCAATTTACGAAAGTCAATACGGCGATGTGTGAGCTGTTGGGGTACGCCGAACCGGAATTATTGAACATGGGGTGGTGGGACATTACCCACGACGATGAACGCCAGGCAGCTGCGAACTGCTTCGATAAACTAATTGCGGGCGAGCAGGATACCTATTCGACTAGAACGCAGTTTGTCAACAAGACGCAGGAGGATTTGTGGGTCGATCTGCATGTCAGTGCGGTACGAGATGAAGCGGGTAGCTTTCGCAATTTGATTGCTCAAATCCAGAACGTGACTGAAGCAAAGCAGCTCTCCGAACAGCTCATACATCAGGCGAACCACGACGACCTCACCGGCTTGGTGAACCGAGCGGAATTCGAGCGCCGTCTGTCCCGGATATTGGAAAAACAACGTGAGGACGGAACGACGCATGCACTGGCCTATCTGGATCTGGACCAGTTCAAGATAATCAACGACACCTGCGGACATATAGCCGGCGATGAATTGCTGAAACAGTTGGCGCCGCAATTGCAAGCCGAAGTCAGACAGCGCGACACTTTGGCGCGGCTGGGCGGTGACGAATTCGGGATCCTGTTGGAGCACTGCACGCTAGACCAGGCGCACCGCGCAGTCGAGGCGCTGCGGCATGCGGTTACCGAAATGAAGTTTGTCTGGGAAGGCAAGAACTTCAATATCGGCGTCAGCATTGGCCTGGTACCGGTGACGCCCACCTCCGGTGACAAGACCGAACTGCTAAAACAGGCCGATGCCGCTTGTTATGCGGCGAAGGAGCGAGGTCGCGGTCGGATCCACGTGTATCTGGAAGATGATGCGGCGTTAGTACAGCGCCAGGGAGAGATGCGCTGGGTCGGGCGAATCAACGGTGCTTTGGATGAAGATAGGTTTCGTTTGTGCGCACAGCCGATAGTGCCTTTAAACAGAGAACCAATCGGCTTGCATTACGAATTGTTGTTGCGAATGGAAGAAAGCGGAACGCTGGTCGTACCCGGGGCCTTTCTCCCCGCCGCGGAACGTTACGGTTTAGCGGTGCGAACCGATCGTTGGGTGGTGAAGACGGCTTTACGCTGGCTGGCGGCAAACCCGGAGCACCTGCAGGATCTGGCCCTTTGCAGTATCAACCTTTCCGGGCATTCAATGGGTGATGATGATTTTCTGCAGTTCGTATTTGACCAGTTTGCTGCCACCGCCGTCCCGGCCGAAAAAATCTGTTTCGAGGTAACCGAAACGGCGGCGATCGCGAATCTTGCTCGGGCCAGTCAATTCATGGCGAAACTTAAGCAGCGGGGCTGTCTGTTCGCGTTAGACGATTTCGGCAGTGGTTTGTCGTCGTTCGCCTATCTCAAGTCGCTGCCGGTCGATATCCTGAAAATTGACGGCGCTTTCGTCCGTGATGTCAACGGCGATGACGTTGATCTGGAGATGGTGCGGGCCATCAACGAGATCGGCCATGTTCTCGGCAAGCAGACTGTCGCGGAGTTTGTCGAGGATGTGCATATCTTGGAAACCGTGCGCACCATGGGCGTGGATTTTGCGCAAGGTTTTGGAGTTGGGCACCCGGAACTCATAGATCTCGGTTCGCTTTAAGATTATCCAGGCGCTAAATGCAGCGCGGCGTGCACCGGCGCGCATTGTCTCTATACTTGAAGTATGAAATCGCAGCTTAGCCGGCAAATCAGCGCTGATGAAATCAGCCGTTATGAGCAAGACGGCATCGTCTGGTTGCGTGGAATTATCGATCCGCAGTGGGCGCACGAGATCCAGGCGGCTGCCGCGCGCGTAGCAGCCCGTCCGCCCGCGAGTTCGGTTGACTTTACCAATCTTGGATTGGCCGCCGATGCCCCGCAACAGATCAGCGGCGCCCGCGGTGGGGAAGATTGGACGGCAGCAGACGTTGATTGGGGCACTGCTGCGCAGCTAGCGGGCAACGTCTTGTTGGATGATGCCGCGGAACTATCGCCTTCTGAACGCGGGCATTTTCTTTCTGTCACGAATTGCTGGCGTGTCGATCCTCTTTTTGAAGAACTGGCGCTGCGCTCGCCACTGGGCGAGCTTGCCGCGTGCGTGATGCGCTCACAACAGCTACGCCTTTATTCTGATCAGTTATTGATCAAACCACCTATGACGCTGGAGAAGACCGCGTGGCATCACGACATAAGCTATGACCATATCGAGGGCGAGCAGGTGTGTGGACTGCGCGTGCCGACGACGCAGGAGAGTTTTGAGATGGGCGCCGTTCGCTATTGGCGCGGTTCGCACCTGGACGGCACGATCTATAAGGTGAATTTTTTCATCAGCAACAAGTCGGCCGACGACGATCCCGGCGCGGCGTATCCGGATCTCGATGGCTGCCCGGACGATTATGACATCGTTTATTTCGAGCCGCAGCCAGGCGATGTCGTTGTCCACCATCTACGCACGGTTCATGGTGCCGGCGGCAACCTGACGGCGGATCAGACTCGCTGCGCCATCACGTTGCGCTATACCGGCGACGACGTCGTCTACAAACACCGCCCTTGGGGTCCACCACAGCCGAAGATCACGCTACGCGATGGTGACCCCTTGTCTATGGACGCAGAACGATTTCCTCGGGCCTGGCCTCACACGTTTTCGCGCGAAAAGTCTATTTAAATCGTCCACAAAAGGGCTACCATGCGGACCTCGCTGAGATAGCCGCTGCCCTATTCGAATCCGTATTCATGAATTCCCTTGCTATTTCGGTGCTGTGGAGTTGCTGATGGATAAAATTGAGCCACGTGTTGCGGTAACCGGAGCACTGGGGGTTAACGGGGTCTGCGTATTGCGGGCGTTACTTAAGCGTGGCGTGGCGGTGCTGGCTACCGATCTCAACGAGAATTTCGAGTTGGCGCCCGAGCTTGCCGGCGTAGTCCCGTTCAAGCGCGTAGATGTCGCCCGGCTAGAGGACCTGCAGGCAGCCTTTGTTGAGTTCGAACCGAGTGTCGTCATTCACCTTGCTGCCGTGCTTCCGGTGCAGGCGCAAAACGATCCGCACCTGGGCTTTCAGGTCAACGTCATGGGCACCGCCAACGTCCTCAAATGCACGCGGCAGCTCGGTGTTGGACGCGTTGTTTTTACCAGCTCGAAAGGAGCCTACGGTGAAGTCGGCGGCATACACGGGCATCCGCGTTATACGCCGCTGACTGAGGACGCGAGCTGTCACCCCGTGACGGTCTATGACTATGCCAAGCTCGCATCCGAAGGATTGGGCGCAAACTATGCGCGTACCGGCGGTCCTGAGTTCGCTGCGCTCAGATTCGCCACGATCTTCGGTCCCGGCAAAGTCGGCCGCCACGGCCCCATGTCCATGCTCTCCGCTATCGTTGAAGACGCCGTCGCCGGGCGTGCGGTGCGCATCGCCCAGGGTGCAGAGCAGAGCGACGATTGCCTGTTTGTCGGCGACGCGGCTGAGGCAATTACCCTGGCCGCACTGCATCGGGCGCCGCTGCAAAGCAGTGTTTTCAATGTCGGCTCCGGCCGTGCCGTTCCATTGGCGGAATATTGTGCAACCGTGCGGGAGATCGTCCCCACGGCGGATATCGAAGTCGGTCCCGGGCTCGATCCGATGGGCTTTGGCGTGGCGTACTATTCGGCGTTCGATTGTTCCAAGGCCATGCGCGAATTCGGATATGCGCCGCGTCCGCTGCACAGCGGCGTCCAGGATTTTGTTAACGAACTAAATGCGAATTAAGCGATGTACCGGATCGGTGTAGACATCGGCGGAACCTTCACGGACTGTGTCGTAGTCGATGACGCGGGAATGCGTAGCGTGACGAAGTCGTTGATGTTGTCATCGAGGTATCCGGATCGGTGCAGGCAATCGCGGCGGCACCCTCCATGGTCAGGCGCCAGGGTACTATCGTACTCGCTGGTCTGTCCGGCGGACGCGCCGCGGAGATCTCGGGCGACGAAATCGCGTTGCGAGAGATCACCATAAAAGGGGTCTTCAGCCACGATCGCTCCGCTGTGCTGCGCGCTTTGCAGTTTGTCGATCGCATGCCGCACGTGTTTGATGATTTCGTTACCCATCGCTGCCCATTAGCGGAAACAGACGAGGCTATCGAAGTTGTCGGCTCGGGAGAAACGGATCTCATAAAATCGGTCGTCATGCCAGGCGACTGAACAGCAAGGATTACACGATGGAATTCGCGATCTTTGACGAAGTAAATAACATCGACGGCTTAACGCCCGCCGAGGTCTATGAAGCACATTTGAGCCAGGTTGAGTTGGCCGAGCGTCTTGGTTATCACTCGTATTGGTTTGCCGAACATCATTTCAATGACCACCGCATGGCGCCCAGCCCGAATATATTGCTGGCCGCTGCGGCGCAGCGAACTTCCTCGATGCTGCTCGGTAACATGGTGAACGTCTTACCGTTTCACAATCCACTACGTCTCGCCGAAGAGTGCGCCATGCTCGATCACCTGACCCATGGGCGCTTGCAGGTCGGGATTGGAAGAGGTGTGCAGCCGAAGGAATTCAAAGGCTATAACGTTGAGATGGGTAAAAGCCGCGAGATGTTTCAAGAGTCGGTGGCGATGCTCAAACAGGCATGGACGCAAACCAATACCGCCGCCGCCGGCAACTACTGGCGCTATGACGACGTCACCTTAATGCCACCGGTGCTGCAAACACCGCATCCGCCGTTATGGTTCACAGGTCTCAGCCGCGAATCCGCCGAATGGGCCGGTGCAAACGGCCTGCCGTTCTCAAGCGCTTTCTTGAGCGTTGAAGAGTTCGAAGAGTTGGGCATCATTTATCGCGAATGTTATCGACCCTCACCGCAATGGCCCAAACCGATCTATGCGGTGATGCGGCATGTGTATGTCTCCGAAACGATGAGCGCGGCGCGCGCAGAGGTTGGCGAGGTCTACGATCGCCTGTTCCATCAGTGGCTGAATATCGCGCTCACCAGCCAAAAGGGCGTGCTGGCCTCGTATGCTTCTTATCCCAGCCGCCACGCCCGTCTCGGCGCGATGAATCTGGATGAACTGTTAGCCGAGAAAATCATCTTCTTTGGCGGCCCGGACGATGTTGCCGGGGGTCTGGATGATCTGCGCGCACGCGGCGTCGATATGTTTTTCCTGTGGTTTTCGCCCCAGGGTGTACATCCGGATCTGGCGGAGAAATGTCTACGACAGTTCGCCGCCGATGTGATGCCCAAGTTCACGTCAACTGAGCAATCGACCGCGGCTGCAGCAGGATAGGCCTGTCCGGATTGAGGTGTCGAATGGGCGGATATTGGCTAGCCGCCTTAATTAGCGCTTGATTTGCCCCCTGGGATTTCGCTAGACTGGTCCTTGGCTCGGCGTCCGCGTGTGGACGGGTCAACCTTGGCGGGCAGTGTTTCAGGACTGTCAGCCGAAGGCACAAACACCTGTAACCTCAATAGGTTACAGGTGTTTGTGCCTTTTTTTTGCTCGGATTTCAGCGACGACGGGCAGAGGACGAATGCATGTCAGTAACACCGAACATGGCGGTCGATGACCTGTTACAGGTCGTACCACGGCCGCGCAGCGACAGCAAAGCGGTCAGGCAATATATTCGGTCACGGCAAGCAAAAGCCGTGATGGAGCAGTCGCTGTTCGCGCTTTCAGTTGTCCTGATTTCGGCGTTTATCGTTGTCGGCATAAGTCGAAGTACCGTACCGACGGAGCGGCTGGGTACCTGGCTGCTGGTCTATGTGTGTGTGTCGGTTGGACGCTTCGCGTTCTTAAGGGCGTATCGACACCGCTCGAAGACGCTCGACGACCCACGTTGGATGACCTGGAATCTCGCGACCATTACCGTCGTGGGGGGCTCTGGTCGGCGGCCGGCATCTACCTGCCAGCCTACGGGGACGCTGTGCTTTGCAGCTTGCTGGCCGCGTACATTTGCTGCCTGGTTGCCGGCGCCGTCGCCACGTTTTATGTGGACACGCGCGTTGTCTTGGCATTTTCGCTGCCGGCTGTTGTGCCTTACGCGGTCTTTCTCATGCTCTCCGGCGGCAATAGCATGCTTATTGGCGGTGCGATGTGCGGCTTTCTCGCGCTGATGCTCGTCGTCGTCTGGCGCGTCAACCGGGTCGCTGTCAATGAGCTAAAGCTGCAATACGAGGACAGCCTTAGCAAGCAACATCTGCAAGCGCTTGCTGTCGAACTCGAACGGCGGGCGGATCAGCGCACCGAGGCGCTGCAGAAAGAGATCGAGGAACGTGAGCGAATCCAATTGCAGTTAACGGAAAGCGATAACCAATTCCGTGGCGTGTTTGAATCGTCTGCAATGAGTATGCTCGTGTTGCGACCCGACGGCTCGACGCTAGCGGTAAATCAGGCATTTTGCGAAATGGTTGGCCTCGATGAAGAGGAGGCGCTCGAAACGGATTCGAACGCTATTACCCATCCTGACGACCGGCGCTACAAAATTGAGTCCAAGTCACTATTTGCGAGCGGCAAGGCTGACCGATACCGCTGCGAAAAGCGTTACCTGCATACGGATGGCCATGAGATCTGGGTGGATCAAACCTTATCGCTCGTACGTGACGAAAACGGGGCATGCGCTACGTTTTGTGCCAGGTTTCGGACATTTCCAACCGCAAGGCACTTGAAGCCGAACAACGGCGCTGGCAATCCATCACCGACTCAAGCAGAGATCTGACGGCGTTCGTCGACATCGATTATGTGTACCGTGCCGTGAACAGCATGTTTTTGGAATACTTTGGCTTTTCGGCGGATGAAATCGTTGGCAAAACCGGTTGGGAGTTGCTCGGCTTGGATTATTTCGAGAGTTACGCCAAACCCAATATTGACAAAGCACTGCGCGGCGAACCGGCGCGCCAGGAATCGTGGTTTGAGTTTCCAGCAGTTGGGCGGCGTTACGTGGAGGTCACTTACGATCCGTTTCGCGATCTAGAAGATCAAGTGGTCGGTGTCGTGTTCGGTTGTCGCGACCTGACGGACCATAGACGCATAGGCGATGCCTTGTTGCTGAGCGAACGGCGCGCGGATCTCGCGCTGGAAGCCGCTGATCTGGCCGTGTGGGATCTGAACTGGACGACCAAAGCTGTCGAATTTAGTGAACGTTGGGCCGCAATGCTAGGCTACGACCTTAGCGAATTGGACGCCACCCTAGACGTTTGGGCGCGGATCGTTCACCCCGACGATAAAGACCGAACCCTGGAAGTCCTGCAGCGGCATATCGACGGCGAAACGCCCTAACACCATTCTGAGGAACGCATGCTCACCAAGACTGGCGAGTGGCGGTGGATTGAGTCTCACGCGCTTGTGGTTGAGAGGGACGACAATGGTGACGCGGTGCGCATCGTCGGCACCCTGCGTGACGTTACCGAGCATAAGCTGGCCTCCAACACGTTGTTCGAAAGCGAAGAACGTTTTCGAAGCGCCTTCAACGAAGCCGGCGTCGCGATGCTGCTGCTGGAACTCGATGGCAGGATCATCAAGGCCAATGCGGCGATGTGCGCCATGACTAGTTACACCGAAGCCGAACTCCTGGCCATGGACTGGCAATCAATCGTACATCCCGATGAACTCCCCAATGCAGCCCGTCGCTATGCGAAATTCATCGAGGATCCGGCTGCTGGTCCGTCAAGCTATTCGATGCAATCGCGCGTACTGACCAAATCCGGACAGACGATTTGGCTGCACGGTACGCTCGCCCGAGTTAAAGATATTGATGGAAATATCAAATACATCATCTCCCAGCTCCAGGATATAACTACGCAAAAAACTAACCACGACAGGCTCGTCGCGCTTGAAGCTACCATGCGCGCACTACACGACGTGACACGTGATTCCAAACTCAATTTGGAACAAAAGGTCGAGCGCGTTCTGGATACCGGTAGGGAACGACTTGGGCTGGAAATCGGCGTGTTCAGCCAGGCCAATGCATCCGTTTGCCGTGTCCTACAGTTTCGGGGTCCTGCAGGTTGCCCGCTTACCCCGGGCGTGGAGGTCCCGCGCGAATTAACTTACTGCCGTCTGGTTATGGCATCCGGTCAGCCACTTGGAATCAGTGATGTTGATTGCAGCGAATTCGCCAGCGACCCGGCTCACGACGCGACCCCCATCAAGGCTTATTTAGGCGCGCCCATCCTCGTACAAGGTGAAGTTTTCGGTACCTTGAATTTCTGCAGTATGCAGCCGCGCGTAGCGGAGTTTTCCGACGCTGACAAGGATTTCATTGCGCTGCTTGCCCATTGGATCGGTCAGGAGCTTGACAACGACCGAATTTCCAAGGCACTCGGCGAAAGCGAAAAGCTTGCAGCGACGGCGCGTATCGCCGCGCGCGTCGCACACGAGATCAACAATCCGCTCGCCGGTATCAAAAACGCGTTCCAGCTCATCAAAGGCAATGTCGATGAACAGGATCCCTATTTTCCGTACGTCGGCCGCATTGATCGTGAACTCGATCGCATCCGTATTATCGTGCGCGAGATGTTTGAACTGTACCGGCCGGTCGAGCAACATCCGCAGAAAGTCGATCTGAAGCTGTTGATCGAGGACGTGGTTGCCTTGCTGGAACCGCACTGTGAAGCCAACCGGATAGAAGTATCCGCGAACATAAGTCAGGATCCGGCTAGCGCCGTGAGACTATCGGAGCATGCCGTGCGGCAGGCTTTGTTCAATGTTTTGCGCAACGCCATCGATGCGTCGCAACCTGACTCGGCCGTCACGCTTGAAGCCGAGGCAGGCGACGGTGCTTTGACGATTAGCGTAACCGATAGCGGCGCTGGAATTGAGCCGGGGCTTGCAGAGCGGATTTTCGAACCTTTTTATACGACCAAAGATGAGCTGACGAGTAATCTGGGCCTGGGTCTAAGTGTCTCGCGAAATCTCATCGAGGGCGCCGGCGGATCGCTGGCGTTTGAGAGTTCGGTTAGCGAGCGTAAAACGACTTTCCGCATTCGTGTTCCTTTGAGCGAGGGCGCGCGTGATGCGGCCTAATCGACGGACCGTAGGCTAGCCTGCTAAAGAAAAGCCGGTAGAACTTGCGCCGCAAATAAGCGCATCGACTCCGCCACCTCGGCGTGTGGCCGGTTGCCGAAATTCATAAACAACTGGATCTGGCCCACGCCGGCGTCACGTGCCTGGCCGATCTTGTCGATGATTTGAGCTGGGTCACCGATCAGGGCCACGTCCGTCTCGTTCTCGATTTGCTCCCAGGTGACATTATTGTTCCATTCATGCAGTCGCTCGTAGACCGCGCGCACGTTCGGATCAGTGACCTTGCTCGGGTCGAAGACGTTGCCGATGCTGCGAAAGTAGTTAATCAGATGGCGTCCACCGTCCTCGTAGGTACGACTGCGATCGGGTACTACAAACGCGTACCAGGTCATGGGTACGGCGACTGAATCGGGATCATGGCCGGCCTCCGCGTAGAGTCGTTTGAAGGTCGCGATGCGTTCCTGCACGCGGTCCATGGTGCGTAAGGTTGTCACCACTCCGGTAACCGGGATCCCTGCTTTTGCCGCTTTCTCGTAGCTGGTCGGGCTTAGCGCCGCCATATACACCGGTGGCCGCGGTTTCTGCACCGGCAGCACGTTGATCTTCAGGTTGTCGACGTGGAAATGTTTGCCATGGTAGCTGAAACGCTCGCCTTCCCAGGCCTTGAGTATAATCTCCAGCGCCTCGTCGAAGCGTTCGCGACTCTCGGTCTCATCGCGGATGCCGAAGCCGTCGAACTCGTGAATGAGGAAGCCGCGGCCCACGCCGAACACCAGCCGCCCATTGCTCAGCAGGTCCACCATGGCGTAGTCCTCCGCGATCCGCATCGGCTGGTGGAACGGCAGGATGCTCACGCCCGAGCCCAGTCCGATCCGGTGGGTGCGCGTTGCGGCGGCGGCGAGCAACATCGCCGGCGACGGAACCACGCCGTAGTCGCTGTAGTGATGCTCGGCGATCCAGAAATCGTCGAAACCCAGTTCTTCCGCGAGCACAATCTGGTCCAGGATTTCCCGATAGTATTGTTCGTTGGGTCGGCGCGCAGGGTCGTTGTCGCAGATGCTGATCAGTCCAAAACGCATATCGCGGTCTCCTCGAGTATGCTCAGGTCGGTACGCTCACCGCTGCTGTGTCCGGCGCCGTGTCTTCGTCGCGATCAAACAAAATCAGCATCGCGGGCAACAGCAACAAATCGATGACCAAGGCGCAAATGACGGCCAAGGCCGTCAGGATCCCCATATAAGATGTCACGCGAAAAGCACTGAACCCGAGCATCGCAAAGCCGATTGCGACGATCAGGGTCGTGCCGATCAACGCGGGGACCACAATTTCGAACGCATAAAGCACTGCGCCGTTGGTGTTGTGGTGCAATACGTTGCGAGCATACTGGTACTTGACCAGGAAATGTACGGTATTGTCGACAATGATACCGATGGAAAGACCCGCCACTATTGAAACCGCAAAACCCACGCTGCCGACGAGCAGCGCCCAGATCCCGACCGCCACTGCTGCAGGCAACACGTTCGGCAACAGACTCAATAGTCCCAAGCGAACATCGCGCAGCGCCACGATCAAGATTAGCGAAATCGCGAAAAACCCAACCCCGGTTCCTAGCACCATGCTTTCGATATTGCGTTTAGCAATGTTGTTGAACATCACAACCGCACTAATCCCGTGGGCATTGCGCATCGCCGGCGTGCCATTTGCCTCGAGCCAGGCATTGGCCGCGGCCGCACGCCCGGTCACTAGGCGTGGTTCGATATCGTCGTAAAAAATGTTAACCCGCAAAGCGCTTTGATCCACGTTGATCTGGTCGTTGATATCAAGGCCGTAAGGCAGGCTCATTTGATACATCAACAAATACTGCGCGGCTAATTCGCGGGAGTCTGGAAGACGGTACTCGCCAGGTTCATCGCGATGCATATTTTTATTTAAGCGCTTTAGTACCGACGTGTAACCGTTGACCTGAATAACTTTGGGATCAGCAAGCACCCATTCGATAAATCGATCGACTGTGTCTAGATATGCGGGGTCGTGAATGCCTTGCGGCTGGCCCGAATCAATGGAATAGGATAAATCCCACAATCCGCCTAAGTGCTGATTTGTGAATTCGGTGTCACGACGGATTTTTATTCTGTAATCAAAGTATTCAACGTAGTTGTCATTCAAACGCAAGCTGGAGATAGACGATATCAGCACGATCACGATGATCGACATCGACGCAAAAACCGTTTTCGGCCTGGCCACGACCAGCTTTGCCAACAGCCCCGATATATCCGTACCCAGTTGCTTGCTGCCCCAAGGCACGATGCGTACCAGTGAAATGACGGCCGGCAAGAATGTCATCGAGTACAGCCAGGCCAGCATCACACCGCCGGCGGCAATATTCCCAAGGATGTGATAAGGCGGGGAATCGCTAAAATTCAGGCTTAGGAAGCCAACAGCCGTTGTCACACTGGTCAGGAAAACCGGCATGGCGTTTATACGGACCGCCTCTTTCAGGGCGTCCGGGCGCTGCGCCCCGCGTTGCAGCGCGGCGAAATAAATCACGAAAATATGGACCGCGCCGGCGATGGCTAAAGTCAGAATGATGGTTGGCGCCGACGCGCTGGCCGGATCCAACATCGTGCCAAGCCAACCCGCCGCACCGAGGCCAGAAACCGCCGACAGCACGGTTAAAGCCAACGTTGCCAGCGTTGCCAACACCGAGCGCAGCACGACTACCATCACCAATACCAAGACGCCGAGCATTAAGGGCAAGGCGAAGCGCGCGTCTGCGATCGGTGCCTGAGTCCAGGCCTCGTTAAGCATGGTCGTACCGACCAAGGCGAACGTGTGGTCTGGATACGCCGCGGTGTATTTATCCGCGAGCGCATGGGCATCTTTGGCGGCTTGTAAGGCGTCGCCTGCTTGACTAATCGCCTCAATACGAACCGACACGGCCGTGGTTCGTTCGTCCAATGCGACGAATCGACGCCTCACCAAGGGATCCTTGAGGGCGACATCACGTACTCGCGCAATCGCCTGCGCACTGATCGGCCCGGCGGGCAACAAATCGCCGACCGCGAGATCATCGCCGTCGGCCCAGGTGTGTTGAAAGTTGGTAATCGAGTCGACGCGTGTCGATGAAGTTATTTGCCACGAGTCCAACGTCAACGAACGAACCATGTCTAAACTTCGCTCGTTGAAGACGCTGCCTTCGTTGGCGCGTATTACGAAGAGGATATTGTCATTCTTGGTATAGATACGCTCCATCGCTTCAAACGCGATGAGGTCAGGATTGTCCTTGCCGAAAAATACTCGGTAATCGGCTGCCAAGCTGAGGTTGCGCGCGCCGGCACCCAGGCCAAGCGTGACTAAAACGCAGGCAATCAGCACCCACCAGCGATAGCGGATTATGAAGGTGGTGTACTGGTTGAGGAAATTGTCGGCCGAGCTTGCCATAGCGCGATTAGCAAATTCCATTTTTATTGAACATGGCCAAACCGCGCGCAATTGTACTCGATCTGCCTTGCGGGAGAAGGTCAGGATGAGGGGTCATCGAATAACACCACACCTAAATCGCAAACCAAATTCACTGTTCACTATCCGACATCAAGCGATTAACCGCAGCAATTTTTACAGCTTTAACAATCTCCGGATAAGCCGCACACCGACAAAGATTACCGGACAGATAGTGCCTGATTTCATCTTCATCGGGATCAGGATTCTGTGCGAGTAATTGCCGCGCCATCAGAATGAAACCCGGCGTGCAGAAACCGCACTGAAACGCGCCGGCGTCGACGAATGCCTGCTGCAGGGTGTCCAGCTCCTCGCCCGTGGCGAGGTGCTCTATGGTGACGACCTCAGCGCCATCGGCAAACGCGGCGAGGAAAAGGCAGCCCGAAACCGCGGTGTCGTTGACCAGTACCGTGCAGCAACCGCACAGGCCCTGGCCGCAGCTTTCCCTCGCTCCTGACAGTCCGAAGGTGCCCTGTAACAGCTCAACGATATTCTGCTGCGGCGTTATCTCGGCAGTAACCGCTCGCCCGTTAAGCGTGAAACTCACGCTGCGCTTTGCTGTAGGGATATCAGTCATCGTCCAAGGGGTTTCCGGTAGTAATCCGCAGGGCGCGGTAGACGGCCTCCGGTCCCAGCGGCAACGCGGTCAAGCGCACCCCGACAGCATCGTCGAGGGCATTGGCAATCGCGGGTGATACTGCGAACGCGCCGGTCTCGCCGACACCCTTGGCGCCGAATGGTCCGCCGTCGTGGTGGGCGTCTACGGTCTCGTTGATCAACACGGGCGGCACATCGCGCATACCCGGGATCTTGTAATCGGCGAGAGACGCATTAGTGACTTGCCCGGCGTCAAACTCGATCTCTTCATACAAGCTACATCCAAGCTGCATCAGCGCTGCACCCGAGAGTTGCGTCTCGACGATTTTCGGATTAATCGGCGTACCCACATCGGCGACCGTGATCAGACGTGTTACCGCAACATGGCCTGTCTCAGTATCGACGGTCACTTCGGCTCCGGCGGCGCCGACCATCCAGAATGGTGTTATAAGGTCGGATAGACCGGTTGCATGATCGGTCGGCGTGTAGTCGGGGATAAAATTGCCGACACCCACGACGTTGCCGGCCTGCATGCCATATTTCTTTTTGAACAATTCGTTGATGGGTGTCGTCTCCAGCGACAGGCCGAGTTCGCTGGCCAGCGCCGCGAGTTTATCGCGAGCGTCCTCGGCAGCGCTCTTCACGGCGTTGCCCATGTGAAACATAGAGCGTGATCCCAAAGTAGCCATGTCGTAGGGCGTAACGTCGGTGTCCGGTTGCACGCTCTTGATTGCCGCCATCGGGATTTGCAGGACGTCGCTGACTATCTGTGCGAACGCGGTATCGGATCCCTGTCCCATATCGACGGTGCTGCAATAGACGCTGCAACTGCCATCGGCATTCACGCTCACCAGCGCGACCGAGGTTGTCGGCGCGATACAGGCTTTAAAACCAATCGCAACGCCGCGACCACTGCGCACACTGCCGGTGCCTCGCTGCAGCGGGCTGTCCCACTGTATCCGCTGCGCAAGACGGCAGAGCACTTTGTCTAATTCCGCGTTGCGCATCACGGTACCGGTTGCCTGAGGCCGGCCGTCGCGCAACAGGTTTTGCGACCTGAACGCGATCGGATCGATGTTCAGCGCACGCGCAATCATGTCCGTGTGACTTTCATACGCCCACACCAACTGCGGGATGCCGAAGCCGCGCAATGCGCCCGCGGGCGGCCGGTTGGTGTAGACGGAATAAGAATCTATGTGGACATGTTCGATGTCATAAGGCCCGGCGGCGCTGAACCCGGATTTTTGTGTCACGCGCGGGCCTATATCGGCATAGGCGCCAGTGTTCCACCACACTTCGCAGCGCCGGGCGATGACACGGCCATCGTCACTCACGCCGCTCTTTATCTTGCAGGTAGTTGCATGCTTGGTGATGGCGTAAAACTGCTCTTCCATGGTCAGCGAGATTTTCACCGGTCGTTGTGCGATGAGCGCAAGAGCCGTGACCAGGGCTTCCAATTTAATGTAGAGCTTTGCGCCAAAACCACCGCCGAGGAACGGCACTTTCACCTGCACCTGACTCTCGGACCAGCCAAGCAAGCGGGCGATTTCAATACGCACGAACGAGGGGCTTTGTGAGGCCGTGTGTAGCGTTATTGAAGAATCCCCGGGCTCGGCGATCGACACTAAAGGTTCCAGCGGTAGATGCGCTATCGGCTGGGTCTTGAATTCATGTTCAAAAATATGCGCGGCTTCGGCAAATCCGCGCTCCACATCGCCGCGGCGCAAATGATAGTCCAGCGCAACGTTGGTATCTCGGCGCCCTTGTAGATGTTTGAGATCGGGAAATGTACCGGCAGGCTTGAGCACATCGTGAACAATGGTCGGCGAACTGGCCGCATCCACTTCGTCGAACACGGCGGCTAATTCCTCGTATTCGGCGACAACCAAGTGTGCAGCAGATTCGGCTGCATGCGGATCGGTGGACAAGACGACGGCGATCGGTTCACCCACGTAGCGTACTTTTTCTATTGCCAGGATCGGCTGGTCGTGAAAGGCAGGACCATAATACGGCTCGGCGATGAGTTTGCGGATGTCGGCGCCGGTGATGACGCAGTGCACGCCCGCATAGGCAAGCGCGTCACTCGTATCGATATTTTTGATGAGCCCGTGCGCCACGGTGCTGCGCACAATCTTGCCGTAAAGCATTCCGGGCAACCGCATGGCGTGTACGTACTTCGCCCGGCCCGTGACCTTGGCACTTGCTTCGCGGCGCGGTGGCGATTGCCCAACCCACTCGAGGGCGCGTTGATCCACGTTAAACCCTGGCTCCATTGGTACTAATGCCAAGCGCCTGGTATAAGGCCCGCGTCACATAAACGCGCAGCAATTGCCGTTTGTAAGCCGCAGAGCCATGCGCGTCCGGGAGCAGTTGTGCTTCTTCCGCGGCGGCATCGCCAACGCCGAGCAACGTCGCTATATCGATGTCGGCGCCGTCCAGTTCCTGTTCCGCCATGCCCAATCGTGTGGGGCGCTCGGTGGCGGCGCTGACAACGACACGCGGTGCTTTAATCTTGTCGCCGTCGGTCTCAACCGATACGGCAACGCCCAGTGTTGGCCAGTCATCTGCGGAGCGCGTGGTACATTTCAGATAGCACACAGCGCGGGCTTTTTGTCTGGGTACGATGACTTGGGTTATCAACTCGTTGCTTGCAAGTGCAGTTTCCATATAACTGACGAATAAATCTTGTACCGCCATTGAGCGTTCGCCGGATGGCCCCGCTGTGCGAGCCTGAGCGTCCAAAGCGATGAGCACAGGGGGTAGATCCATATGCGGATCGGCATGCGCCAGATGACCGCCGACGGTCGCGACGTTGCGTACCCGCACGTTCGACAGCGTATTTAATGTTTGCGCGATTGCAGGTGCATGACTGCGGGCAGCCTCGCTACGCTGCAATGTAGATAAGCTTGCCAGTGCACCAATGCTTAGTGCGCCATCCTCGCGTGTCTCGATGCTTGAATAACGCTCTTCGATTGCGCGCAAACTCACCAGCCGTTTTGGTTGAAATATGCCTGCTTTCATCATCAGCATCAACGCCGATCCGCCGGCAATCGGTCGGACCGCGGGATCATCGGGATCGAGACAGGCTATCGCGTCAGCGAGCGAACGGGGCTGCTTGAGTTCAAATGGGTTCAATCACTTTAAGCCGAGGATGGACCAACTGGCATCCTCGTCGGCCATCCCCATCAATACCTTGCCACAGTCCTGAGCGATTTGATCGGACAGCAGAATGTGCTGTGTACCGGCGTGAATATCACGGTAGCACCGCTGCAGTACACTCGGGCGAAGACTAACGCCGCCGCCCGCCTTGTGCGCGAAGGTTGCGATTTCCGAAACCACATCGTGTAGATAGCGCATAGCCAGGCGGATCATCGCGGTATGTGCCAGTTGCTCGTATTCGTCGCGGGCCAGCGCTTCGTCCAAATCGTTCCAGACCTCGTAACAAAACGCCCGCACCGAGCGATATTTAGCCTCCGCAAGCGCGAATTTCTCGGCGAAGCTTGGACTCTCGCCGATGAGGCCGAAGGCGTTGCGCTTAGTTCTGGCCAGCGCGGCAAGTTCGTCCAGAACCCGGCGTCCTATCCCCAAGGCGAAGGCGGTATGACCCCAGGAGGTCCAGCCGACGATGCCGATGCGATACATGGGTCCGCCACGCATGACCGGGGTATCGATAAACGGATAGGTCATGTCCTTGGGCACGAACAAATCTTTAATGGAATAGTCGTAACTGCCGGTTGCTCGCAAACCGATAGTGTCCCATTCCTCGACCAGCTCGATGTCCGACTTGGGCACGTGGCAAAGGCGGATCTGCGCATTACCTTTGCTGTCCAGCCTCGGTTTGTCATCGTCCATGATGATGCAGCTGGTATGGATGTACTTTGCGTGGTGGATACCGCTTGCGTAGCGCCAGTTACCGCGGATTTGGTAGCCGCCTTCGACCTCCGTCGCAAAGCCGTTAGGGATCCCTTGCCCGGCAAAGACCATGTCGCTGCCGTCTGCAAAGATCCGCGCAACGCCTTCATCGGACAAATAGGCGCCGGCGTTATTGAGCATGAGGTTACCAACCATCAGGCACCAGCCCGCGGATCCGTCGGCAATCGTGACCTGTTCGTTGATCTGCATGGATTCGACCAGGGTCAACTCGGCGCCCCCGAGAACCTTCGGAAACAGCATCTTGTAGAGTCCCGCGTCCATCATTGCATCGACGACATCGTCATGCATACGGGTAAGCTTTTCGGCCTCTTCCGCCTTCGCCTCGATGAGCGGGCGCAGGCGCTTTGCGGCTGCCATGAGCTCCGCCGCGCCGTGGCTCTGCGTGCTTGCCGGTTGGTCCATTGTTCATGCTCCCGTGGGTTATGCGGCGGTAATATTACTCGACTTGGGCGGCCAGGGAATCTCGAGGCAGCGTTACTTCGGGGGATCCTCGCAATATTTAAGTAAACTGTCCCCGGAATTGACCAGGTTTGGAGGTATATTCGATGAGCAGCGACACTCCCCAACAGCGACGCGTCTACGCCGGTTACCAGGGAAAAGCGGATCCGAATGAGCGCGACCGCATCGTGCATTTGCTCGATGTTTACAGCTCCACCGAAGGTTTTGTTGCCCAGTATCTGCCGAAGTGGATCGAGGTCAGCCCCAACGAGGCCGTGAAAGGCGGACTGCGCACCGTGCAAGCGCGAGAGGCCGCGCACGCGCGCTTGATGACAGCGCGGCTGCGTGAGCTGGGTGAGGCGTCAACGGCTAAAATTCCGGCGGAACGACGAGAAAAAGAGATCCCGTTCTTTGCCTCAAGCGCGCATTCGGATGAAGAAAAGCTGAAAGTGCTGTCCGATTTGTTTGGCGATGCGGAGGAATTTCTGCTGCCGGTTACCGAGTTGATTGACGACATCGAGCAGGATCCGCAAACAGCAGAGCTGCTTCGAACCATTCTCGATGATGAGCGCGAAAGCGTTAGCTGGATCCAGGGGATGTACCACAAGTTGAGCGAGTGCAAGGTCTAAACTGATGCGGAGGCAATAGACATGGCGATTACCGGAGTCATGCGCTTGGGCGAGGTAGCCTTGCGTGTGCTGGATATGGATGCCGCCCTGCGACATTACGTCGAGGTCATGGGTCTCATCAAGGTCGCCCAAGAGGGCGATCGGGTCTATCTGAGATGCTGGGACGAACACGACCACCACTGCCTGATCCTGCGCACAGCCGAGTCGGCGGGAATGGATCATTGCGCTTTTAAATGCCGCGAGGACGCTGATCTGGACCGCTTTGCAGCCGCTGCGCGGGCGTTTGGATTAGACGTGAGCGAGCTGGCTGTCGACGAACGACTGGCATCAGGTCGTCGTATCCGCTTACAGATCCCCAGCGGCCACTGGCTGGAGTTGTACGCGCATATGGAGCAGCCCGGTAACGGCTTACCGCTGCGCAACCCCGATCCTTTTCCGGACGGGCTCAAGGGCATCGCCCCTGCGCGGCTGGAGCATTGCTTTTTATATGGTCCCGATACGCAAGCAAGCACCCGGTTTTTCATCGAGGTGTTGGATTTTACCGTGAGCGAACGCCTGGAGTTGCCAGATGGCCGCGCCAAGGCGTGCTTTCTCGCCTGTAATACCGCTATGCACGACATCGGTCTGGTCGAGCACGATGAGCCGGGCAAATTCCATCACCTGTCGTTCTGGCTGGATTCGCCCGACGAGATCTATCGAGCGGCGTTGTTGCTGGGCAAGGCCGATGTCCCCATCGACGAGGGTCCGACCCAACATGGTATCGGTCGGGCTAAGACCATCTACTTCTGGGATCCCTCGGGCAATCGCAACGAGGTTTTTTGCGGCAGCTATCCGATGTATCCGGATCGTCCCGCGCTCGCCTGGGATGTGGCCGAGATTGGTAAGGCCATCAGTTATCCGCAACGGCGCATGGCCGATACCTTCATGACGGTACTGACATGAACCTCGGCAAAACCGTGGTTTGCTACTACGGTATTCTCTCCCCGTTTACTTATCTTGGCATGCCGACGCTGAAAGCGATCTGCCAACGGCACGACCTGCAACTCATCCACAAGCCGACCAATTTTTTCGATGTGTTTAAGGTCTCCGGTGGCGTGCCGCTGGAGCAACGTGCACCGCAGCGGCAGATGTACCGCCTGCTGGAGTTGCAACGCTGGGCGCGGTTCCGGGAAATGCCTATCAACCCGGAGCCGAAGTACTTTCCGGTCGATATGACGCCGGCGTCGCTGATGGTACTTGCAGCGATAAGACTTGAACGTGAGCCTGGCGACTTGAGCTTTGCCTATGAGCGGGCAACCTGGGTTGAGCAACGCGACATCTCAGATCAGGACACGATCACTGAAATTGCCACAGCCCAGGGCTTTGACGGCGAGACCCTGTTCCAGTTGGCCCGCAGCGATGAGATAAAAGCCCTGTATGCAGCCAACACTCAGGCGGCGATTGCGCTCAACATGTTCGGTTCACCGACGTATTTGTTTCAGGACGAAATGTTTTGGGGGCAGGATCGACTGGAACTGTTGGAGTGGACGATCAGCCGAGGCTAGTCAAGGCCTGTGCAAGCTCGGCCGCATCGGGCATATCCACGATCGTGTTGTGCTTGTGCGTGTATATGCCGCCGCCCGGGATCAGATTACCGGCGGGTTCATAACCAATGGCTTTGAATTTCCATGCGCCGTTGGCGAATTTGAGGTTACCGATGTGCCCGTGTGCGCGATCCATAACCCGATAGACAAGCGCATTTACGGGTAGCAGTTGCAACACGATAGCTTCGGCTTTGTTCATGCCATATGCCGGTTAAGGCTTAATCATCGAGGTGAATATTGACCCGGCGATTTCTTTTGCCCTTCTTCTCGACCTTGCCGATGCGCACCTGACCGACTTCACCGGTCGATTTCAAATGCGTGCCGCCACAAGGCTGCAGATCGATACCGGCGATATCAAGCAACCTTACTCTGCCACTACCCTTAGGCGGCGCCACCGACATCGTCCGCACCAGCTCCGGCTGCGCTTCCAATTCCTCATCGGTGATCCAGCGGCAGCTGATCGGACGGTTTGCTTCGACCAGCGCGCTGACAGCGCTACTGACTTCTTCCTTGTCCACCGTGTCTTCCATATCGAAGTCGAGGCGGCTCTTTTCGGACGAGATATTGCCGCCAGTAACACCGTATTTGAGTACGGAGCCCAGAAGGTGCAGCGCCGTATGCATGCGCATGTGTCGAAACCGTCTTTGCCAATCGATTTCCGCGCGAATCTTGTCACCCACCGCGGGCGCGTCACCTGTTGTAACGATGTGCTGGATGCGGCCGTCGTCGCCATAACGGGTGTCGACGACGTTCGCGCTGCCGCCGGGCCAATGAATCGCCCCGTGGTCACCGGGCTGCCCGCCGCCCATGGCATAGAACACGGTCCGATCGAGCACAATAGCGCCGTTGTCAACCGCGACAACGACGGCTTCGCATTCCGTTAGATAGGCATCCTGTGAGAAAAGCTTCTCGGTCACCGTGAATCCACCCTTGAATACGCGCAAAGCGGGAGGGACAGTTTACTCAATTTCGCGAACGACGCTTTCGGCACCTCGCGTTTGTGCTTAAAGCCGGACCGTTAGCGTGGACGTTTGCGTTGCTGGATGGCGAGGCTGGCCTGGTTCACCAGTGCTTTGAGCAAACGTAATTCATCGACGGCTATGCTGGCTGGATGGTCCATGGTGTCCGCATAAATCAGGGCAATACAGCGCTTATTGGCCATGATAGGGAACACGACCACCGAGGTAGGGTTGGTAAGCGTGCGGCACCACTCGGGGACAACGTGCTCATCGTCGGTCCGAGTCGCGTTCAGAACGATAAACTCTCGCCCTTCAGTGACGCTTTTCTGGAATATGTCGTTGCCGGCACCAGTTTTGAAGCTGAATTTTTTCAGCAATTCATCAACCTCGGGGCCGAATCCGAATCTGGCGTGGACGCTGTTGCTTTTCGCGTCGCGCACACATAAAAGCACGCGCGAGAACCCCATGCCGCGATAAAAAGCCTCGAGGATCATCATGAACACATCGTTGATTTCGTAGGCGCCGAGCAGTACCGATGTGATCTCCGTAATACTGTTTACCAGCAGCGTCTTGCGGTCGCTGTTAACGTTCGTTGCCGTTGCCGTTGCCGTTGTCGCGTCGTTGGCAGTTGCGACGGAGTGTTGCGAATTCTGCGCCGTTGCGGTGGCCGACTGCGTGTGGAGATCCTCGCCGACAGTTGCCGGCACGCTGTTAGTTTTATCGGTTTGCGCGGATTTCGTTGCGGCCGGTGCATTCGCTGTGTCCCGGCTTTTAACCTCAATCGGTTCGTCGAGATAGCGTTTCGCAACATTCTTGTAGAAGCCGCTGGAGCGCACGTCGATGTTGATGGTCGATGCGAATTCACTGGCCTCGACAGTCGATTTCTCTACTAAACTGGTAATCTTTTTGGTGGAGACTTTGAAGCATTTACCGTAACGATCAACGATCGCCTCGAGCTTACGATCAATATTCTCCTGTTCGTTTGCGCCGACCAGCGTGGTGATCTCGTTTGCCATTGACGCGATTTGCGCCACCGTACCATCGATAGTAGGCGTCGGCTTGACTTCGCCGGGCAGAGGCTTGCGCATGCTATTGATAATGTTTTCCGGTAATTTCCACTCCTTGCCCGTGGCAATTCCCAATTCGGTGAAGGACGCGCCGATCACCGCTCGCGCTGCGGCTACCTCTTCCATGCCCTTGTTGGCGATTAGCTTTTCGATCTCGCGGAACTCTTCCGGAAAATAGTAAATCGTCACACTACGCCCGAGTTGGTGAAACATCGCCGCGACGAAGGCCTCTTCGGGATCGATTTTGACCCGGGTGTGGTCGGCGGAGATATTCCTGGCCATAACGGCGCTCAGAAAACATCCACAGGCCGCGTCCTTGAGCGCGCCGGCCTGGTCACCGTTGTTCATGTGTTCGAACAGCGCAATACTCAAGGCAACGGCGCGTACCTGCTCGAAACCGAGTATGACTGCCGCGCGGCTGACGGTGCTGATATCGCCACCGTACTGGGTGTACAACGCCGAATTAACCAGCCTGAGCAGTTTGGTCGTCAGCGCGAAGTCTTTGAGAATGACGTTGGCGAGTTCATTGGCATCGGAACGGGAGCTGGCCGTTGATTTCTGGCTGATCTCGGAGATGCATTCCGAAACCGCCGGGAAATCCGGGTTGCGTTTCATGCGGCGCAATAGAAATTCCACTGCGCCGCTTGCGTCATCTGTGCCAGCGGTGTCTGCCGGTACCTGATGTTGACGCAGGGCCTCGCACATTTGGCCAGCTTGCCGAAATCGCTTCGCCGGCTCTTTTTCAAGCCCCTGCATGACGATGGCATCGAGCTGCTGATCAATATCGCCGTTGCTGGTCGAGGGCGGCAGGATCTTTTCATTCAGGATTTTGTACATCACCGCCATTTGGCTGTCAGCAAAAAACAGCCGCCGACCGGTGAGTAGTTCGTGCAGCAGTACCGATATCGAGAACACGTCGGCCGCTGGCGCCACTTCCCCGCCGCTGAGATATTCCGGTGCCATGTAGTTTGCCGTCCCGATCACTTCGGCCTTTGAGCGCGTATCGTCGAGCAGACTGGAAACACCGAAGTCGAGAATGCGTGGCGCGCCGTCAGCGCCAATCAATATATTCGCGGGACTCAGATCCCTGTGCACGATCCCCATTTCATGGGCATAGCCGATGGCTTCCAATAACTGGCACACCAGCGGTATAGCGCGACTCTGCGGGACGGCCTGACCGTCGTCGAGCATTTTTCGCAGCGGTGTGCCTTTGACGAACTGGTAGACCAGATAAGGCGAGCCTTCGTGCATGCCGACTTCATACAAGGGCACGATGTGTGCGTGTTGCAGGCGGCCGACATTGCGTGCTTCCTCCAGCAGCCGTCCTTGGTCGCGGCGGTGCCGGACCAGGGTCTTGATCGCGACCTGCCGGCCTACCGCCGGATCGCTCGCCAGATAGACTACGCCTTGCGCGCCCTTGCCGAGGCAGCCCTCGACCTGGAACCGCCCAATCGACGTCGGTTCACTGCTGGGCGTGTTGAGCGCGCTGACGCTGGGGGCCATCCTGAGGGTTTCCTGGGCTTATCCCTCTGTTTAACGTCCGCGCGCGCCGGGACTTGAGCCTCTACACCGTATATCGCGGCACCCTCACGCAAATTGCCCGCTAAAACGGCAGGCCGACATAATTTTCCGCGAATGACCCCATCGCGGACTCGGAACCAGTAAGGTAATCCAGCTCCGCGAGCTGAATGCCTCGATCGAAGCTGCTCTGATCGGGGAATTTGTGGAACAGTGTGGTCATCCACCAGGAGAAGCGCTCAGCCTTCCAGATCCTGCGCAAGCAACTCTCGGAATAACTCTCCATAAGATCCAGCTTGCCGTCTTTGTAGTAGGCGCTCAGCGCGTTGGAGAGATAATGGATATCCGATGTCGCCAGATTCAGACCTTTGGCGCCAGTGGGCGGTACGATGTGGGCGGCATCGCCGGCAATAAACAGGCGGCCATAGTGCATGGGTTCAGCGACGAAACTGCGTAGCGGCGCAATGCTCTTCTCCAGGGAGTCGCCCATTTCAATTCCTTCGGCCAATTCGTGCGGTAAGCGCGAGCGCAGCTCGTCCCAGAATCGGTCGTCCGTCCATTCCTCCAGATCGTCGTCAAAAGCGCATTGGATGTAATAGCGGCTGCGGGCCGTAGAGCGCATGCTGCACAGCGCAAATCCACGCCAGTGATTCACATAGATCAACTCGTCGGAAACGGGTTTGGTATCGCACAGCAGACCCAGCCATCCGAACGGGTAGACGCGCTCGTGGGTCTTCAGCACCGCCTCGGGAATGGCCCTGCGGCTGATGCCGCGGAAACCGTCACAACCGGCGATGAATTCACATATTAGCTCGTGCTCGGTGCCGTCCTTCTTGTAGCTGAGCGTAGGGTTATCGGTATCGACTCCATCGATGCTTACATCCTGCGCTTCGTAAATGAGTTGCCCCCCCATGGCCTTGCGCGCGTCCATGAGATCTTTGGTCAGTTCAGTCTGACCATAAATCATCACCGTGCGGCCAGTATGCTTGCGCAGGTCGATGCGATGGCGGCGATCGCCGAAACTGATGGTGAAGCCCTCATGAATCAAGCCCTCTGTGTCCATGCGCGCGCCCACCTGGGCACGATGCAGCATGTCTCGTGTGCCTTGTTCCAGCACGCCGGCGCGGATGCGGCTGAGCACGTATTCAGGGCTACGGCGTTCCAGCACAACATTGTCAATGCCTTGCAGATCCAGCAATTGGGATAACAGCAGACCGGCGGGACCGGCACCTATGATTCCGACTTGAGTTTTCACTGGCTTATCCTGATTTGTGGCGACACCTGCCGCTTTGGGGGCACTACGCGAGTTGCTCAACCATTCGCTGCAAGCCGGCGAGAAATTCTGGAAACGAAAATTCAGGAAACGGCGCGCCTTCCAGATGACCTTCATATAACGGGTAATAGACGCCGGGCGGGCTGGGCAGGGCCTGTGCAATCGCCACGCCGGCATCGTGAAACTGTCGAACTCGATCGCGAACATGGTCTGCGGTCCCGGAAAGTGTCAGCGCGTCCACCATCTCCAGTGGGATAGCGGCCAATGCGGCATCGAAATCTCGTGCCGCGATGTATTCCTTGACCTTTTTCAGTTCATTGGCAAACCCCGCGGCCGCAACGCACTGGGCGTAAGCGGGTGAGGATTTCTCGGCGGTTGCAAATTGCATGAGCTGGCCGCGATTCAGCTCGAACCCACTGTCATCATCAGTGATGAGTGCAGGTAAAGAGTTGCTAATGACGAAGTCATCGAGGCTACGGCCGCTTTGTTCGGCGCCCGCTCGCAGTCGCGGTAACACAACATCAGTGATATAGGCGATGGGATAAAGCGTACCCAGTAATCCATCGGCAATCTCACCCGCGAGTTGGATCATTTTCGGACCGATGCCCGCCATATAAATCGGGATCGGTTCGGCAGGCGGTAATTTGAGTTGGAAATCCTTGACGCGAAAAATCTCGCCGTCGTAACTCACCGTCTCGCCGCTAAGCATTAGTTTGACGATAGTGATGTATTCGCGCATCGCTTTCAGCGGTCGTTGGTATTGACGGCCATGCCAGTTTTCTACGTAGGGTCTCGCCTGGGTGCCGAGACCAAGAATGACGCGGCCGGGACACAGGTGTGAAAGTGTCGACATGGTCATAGCCATCACCGCCGGTGAGCGGCTCCACGGCCCGACGATGCCGGTGCCGAGTTTGAGATTACGGGTGTCCAGGCCGACGGCGGTCAACGGCGTCATGGCATCGGAGAAGACAATTTCCGGAAACCAGGCGCTATGGAATCCGGCTTCGTCCATTTGTTTACCGAAACGGCGGATCGCATCGACGGGTAGGCCGTTCAGTGAGATGCCGATACCGTTGGTCATTGGGTACTACTCCGCTTAAAGTGAGCAAGCTTGCATTTGATAATTAAGTTACTCACTAGTCGATAAATAAGGCGACATCGATGGAACTTTCTGAGAGCGTACCGATCGGATCAGATATGAAACTGGACGGCCGCACGCTTGACCATTCGACCTTGGAAGCTATTCGCTTGATGGCGATAGAGCGCGTTCGCGAAGGCGAGTCGCCGGCGACGGTGATCGCATCGTTCGGGTTCAACCGGACGACCATCTACAAATGGATCAAAGCGGCGCTGCAGCCGGGTGTCGGCATCAAGGCGTTGCGTTCGACGAAGGCTACGGGGCGGCCACGAACCCTGAGCGCGGCGCAAGAGCGACAGGTGTTCCGCTGGATCAATGGTCGTGACCCGCGACAGTATGGATTGGACTTCGGCTTGTGGACGCGCGCGGTGGTCGTGGAGTTGGTGACGCAGAAGTTCGGGGTGACGATAGGCGTCACGGCGGTCGGGGAGTTGTTGGCGAAACTGGGATTGACGCCGCACAAGCCGCTGCAGCGAGCCTATCAGCGGGACCCCGAGGCGATTGAACGCTGGCAGCGTGAAACCTTCCCAGCCATCGCCCGTCAAGCGAAACAGCACGGTGGCGAGGTGTTTTTCTGGGATGAGTCTGGCTTCCGTGCTGATACGGTGCACGGTAAGACCTGGGGCGTGCGCGGCCAGACGCCGGTCGTGTACCGACCCGGACAGCGTCAATCGTTCAGTGCCGCCTCGGCGGTCAACGCCAACGGGGCGTTCTGGTTTTGCACCTATAGCGGCGCGCTCAAAGCCGATTTGTTTGTCACCTTGCTGCGCCAGCTCATGCGGGGCCGGCGCAAGCCGGTGCATCTCGTGCTCGACAGTCTGCCGGCGCACAAGACCGCGCGCGTGCGCGACTACGTCGCTTCGACGAATGGCCGGCTGAGCCTGCATTTTCTGCCCGGTTACGCGCCAGACCTGAACCCCGATGAATGGGTGTGGAGTCACGTCAAGCGCACTGGTGCGGCGCGACGGACGCTGCGGGCGGGCGAAACACTGCGCGAGAAGATCGAGGAGCAACTCACCCAACTCAAGCGTATGCCCCACCTTGTTCGATCATTCTTTCTTGCTCCATCTGTCGCCTATATTGGCGACTGCTGAGTAAGGTTAGGGTTCGCAGCTACGAACCCATGCGTAATGATTCTACCGAAGACGCCGAGGCAAAGCAGGCGTCGAAATAAGGGCTAGAGAGAAACCATCATGGCGAGATACGTGACAAAGGCTGAAATGGACTGGCAGGACTACGCAATCCCGATGACTTGGGGGCCGGACGTCGATCCGCATGACATGGTCGCCCAGAGATGCCTGGTCTGGGAGGGTCAATACGGCATGTATTCGGCGCTGTTCCGGATGCCCAAGGGCGGTGCGTTCGATCAGCATACTCATCAAACGTGGCTGCAAACCGTGGTGCTGGAAGGTCAATTGAAAGTCGAAACAGACAAGGACGGCACGCGTTTCATCAACCCGGGAGAGTGCTACATCATCGAACCCGACGAGCCACATACCGAGTCGGCTGTCGAAGACTCGCTGGTATTAATCACCAGGCCCGAGGAAGGTAAATAGCCGTCCTCTCATAGACGGGTCGAACCAACGCACATAGCGCGCGGTTAAAATGCGTAATAGAACAGAGTTTGCACGACAGTAAAGTCATCGTCGCCGAAGAGCGTGCGCGCGGCCGTGTCGGGCCGTGACCAGGCCACGCCTGCATAACAGAAGAACCGCTCGCCCAGCGTGTATTCGACGCTCAAGTTGACCTCGTCCGCCCACGCCGTGCTCTTCAGTGGGGTACCCAGGTATTGTGGCTCCTCCAAATCGTGTCGGTAGTAATACACCGACAGCGCGAGTTCATTGCTTGCCTGGACTTTTAGCTTGACCATGTGGGTAATTTGATTCTGATTGAACAGGTGATACTCCCCGGCGATCTCTCCCTGATACCAGCTGTCGAACTCGCGTTTTAGGAATGTGTAGAACAAACCGCGGTACTCCTCGTTGTCGGGCGTGTCCAACTCATCACCTGAAAACCGGCTGTAGCGATAGATCAGCGTCGGTGTCGCGGGGAGCACGGAAAACCGATATTGACCTTCGAAATACCACGCCGATGCTGCGTTGTTGCGGCCGCCACCGTCCACATCAGTTCCGGATTCCAGCGCAAACTCGGCGAATAATTCCAGCCCCTCCACGCCCGGTATGCGGATCCGGGTTGCGCGTAGATTCCACAGATTGATGCCATCGTAGTTGAAGGTATCGCCGTCTACGATTTCCAAATACATAGCACCGACCGTAGCGAAATCGCTGTCGTTCTCGATATTGATGCCCACGACCTCGGCATGGCCGAAATCAACATCCGCGCGCAGCCAGAAAGCATCGCCCCGCCAGGGTCCGCTGGCAAAACGCAGGATGGCGGAATTGCGCCAGGCCCCAAATGGAACCACCCAGACCTGCCCATCCGCGCCGCCGGTGTCGAGATTGCCGTCACCGATGATAAAGCCATCGCTGACCCAGAATTCCTGGGCGCCGAAGGAAATGTCGAAGGCGCCGCTACGCCAACCGAGATAGGCGTTGTCGCTGTCGAATGCCTGATCGCCCGCGCGCCCGAATTGGCCGCTGATCTCTCCATCAAGCGAGGTGGTGGCCGCGACAACTGAAATGCCGCCGTAGATCTGACTCGTATCCAACGCCCACAGCGCCGAGAGCTTCGGTTCCAGCGCGACCGCGATCGTCGCCCGCTCGGTTGCCGTCAGGTCGTCGATTGCGCCGAGCCCGTAATTTATGCCCGTGCCATACTGCAGGCCCACGCGGGCTTCGACGGTGGTCTGTAGCTGCAGTGGTCCATAGGCCATGGTCTCGAATGCTGCTGTCTTAGCGCACAGCAATGCCAGCGGCAGCAACCAGAGGCGAACACCATGGATCCACGCAGAGCTGTCCTTGCGCGTACGTTGCGCGAAGCGCGATGGACGAAACAAACCGCCCACGCGTCGATGTGGGTTAGTGACGCTTTCGTGGTTATTGCTCAGGGGCCGACACCCTGCATCAACTAACACCCCGTTCAAGTTCGGATCCAATAACTTCATTCTCACGTGAATCCTCGGTCAACTCACCTTCTGACCTGAATCCTCGGTCAACTCACCTTACAATATACCGTTTGTCTAGGGGGCATTGGCGTGAACGACAGTAACCACAAAGCCTATTGGCGAGCGAACGTGCGCTTGATGCTCATACTGTTGAGTATTTGGTTCAGTGTGTCTTTCGGATTCGGCATATTGCTGGTCGAACCGCTCAACACGATTGCCTTTTTCGGCTTCAAGCTTGGTTTCTGGTGGGCACAACAGGGCGCAATATTTGTGTTCGTCATTCTGATCTTTGCCTACGCCTTTTTTATGCGTCGTCTGGATAAAAAGTACGGCGTCGAAGATGACGCGCCATCGGATCTGACGTAATGGACGTACAAACCCTCACCTATATCTTTGTCATCTCGACATTCAGTCTGTATATCGGTATTGCCATCTGGTCGCGAGCGGGATCCACGCGGGATTTCTACGTTGCCGGCGGACACGTGCACCCGATCGCCAACGGCATGGCGACGGCAGCCGATTGGATGAGCGCCGCGTCATTCATCTCGATGGCGGGGATCATCGCGTTCATGGGTTACGACGGCACGGTTTACCTGATGGGATGGACCGGCGGCTATGTGCTGTTGGCACTGTTATTGGCACCGTATTTACGCAAGTTCGGTGAATTTACCGTGCCGGACTTTATCGGTACCCGCTATTACTCCAACGCCGCACGGGTGGTCGCAGTGGTCAGCCTGATTGTCATTTCGTTTACCTATGTTGCCGGTCAGATGCGGGGTGTCGGCATCGTCTTCTCGCAATTCCTGGGTGTTGATATCAACACTGGGGTGGTCATCGGCATGGCAGTGGTGTTTATGTACGCGGTGCTTGGCGGGATGAAAGGCATTACCTATGTCCAGGTCGCGCAATATTGTGTGTTGATCTTCGCTTATATGGTGCCGGCTGTTTTTATCTCGCTGCTCATTACCGGCATTCCCGTGCCGCAATTCGGCTTGGGCGCCGAGGTGTTAAGCGAGCCCGGCGTGAGCGTGCTGCAAAAGCTCGACAACACGCTGGTGGAACTCGGTTTTGCACCGTATACACAGGGCGCTAAATCTACCATCGATCGTTTCTGCATCACGCTTGCCTTAATGCTCGGTACCGCCGGCCTGCCGCACGTGATCGTGCGTTTTTTCACCGTGCCAAAGGTGTCCGACGCGCGCCTGTCGGCCGGTTACGCGCTTATCTTTATCGCGCTGTTGTATACCACCGCGCCGGCTGTAGGCGCGTTTGCACGGTTGAACTTCATTGATAGCGTGCACGACACCGCTTATGAAGACGCGCCCGGATGGTTCAAAAGTTGGGAAGCGGTCGGCCTCATCGGCTGGACCGACAAGAATCATGACGGCGCTATTCAATATGCCCCGGGTGCGCCGTTTGCAGGCAGTCCTAAGTTTTCAGCCGATGCGGGCCCTAACGGTGAGCGCTTGGTGACGAACGAGCCGACCCAGAATTTCAACGAGGTCTATGTCGATCGGGACATCATGGTGCTTGCGAATCCTGAGATCGCCTCGTTACCGCCATGGGTAATCGCGCTGGTTGCGGCCGGCGGTTTGGCCGCTGCATTATCGACGGCGGCCGGTCTGCTGCTCGTCATCTCTGCCTCAATCTCGCACGATCTGCTGAAGAAAACCCTGGCGCGGGGCATCAGCGAGCGGCGCGAGCTTTTGTACGCACGCATCGCCGCGGCAACCGCCATCGGTATTGCCGGTTACCTGGGAACCAATCCGCCCGGGTTCGTCGCGCAAGTGGTCGCGTTCGCCTTCGGCCTCGCCGCAGCCTCTTTGTTTCCGGCGATCCTCATGGGCATTTTCAGTAAACGGATGAATAAAGAGGGCGCGATAGCGGGCATGGTCGCCGGGTTGTTGTTCACATTCTGTTATATCGTGTATTTCAAATTTGTCGCGCCGCAGGCGAATACAACCGAACACTGGTGGTTTGGTATTTCCCCGGAAGGTATCGGCAGCGTGGGTGCATTCGTCAATTTCTCAATTGCCTACCTGGTCAGCTATGTCACGAAACCGGTGCCGGAGGGTATCGGGGAGCTCGTTGACAATATCCGTATCCCAGCGGGCGTCGCCCGTCCGGCGAATCATTAGGGACAAAAAGTGGGGTCAGATACACATTTTAGAAAGTGGGGTCAGATACACATTTTTGAACAAATTGCTTCAGACAAAACATGCTGCAAAAATGTGTATCTGACCCCACTTTCTAAAATGTGTATCTGACCCCACTTTTTACTCTGACCCCTTGGAAAAAACCGACCCTTGAAAACACTGGCACCGATCAGGATTTTCCCTTAATGTTACTAACTTGATCGCGGTGCTCGCCAGCCGCTCCGGAAGGAACCGGGTCGTTGGCGAGTGGCTACAACGTAGCAGCCGTTAAACGTGCTCGAATGGCAGGAAGCCTGTGGCGCTGAATACATCTGATCCCGGTAGGCTGCGACGCTTCGTTGAGGCCTTTTTCCATTGGTGGCTAGACGGCTTGTGGTATTGGGTTCCGCCGCCGTTACGCGCACGCCTGCGGCCTCAGCGTGCGGTGCTTTGCATTGAACTGCACGAAGGCAACGTCCGCCTGACGCACAACGACGTGGTCGGCGAGGCGGTGTTCGCGGTTAACGACGCGCCAGCAATCTCCCGCTGGATAATTGCGCACCGCGGCCCTCAAGATATCGTGATCCTGGCTATACCGCGGGTACTACGGAAGTCGTTGAGTTTGCCGCTGGCGGTAGAGCCTGACCTCGCTGCAATCCTTGCCAACGAACTGGATCGACAAACACCGTTTGCGCTCAGTCAAGCCGACTTTGATTATCGTGTGACAGCTCGGGATCGGCAAGCGCGGACCCTGCGGGTGGATTTATACGTTGTGCTCCGGGAGGTCGCCGTCGCTGCCTTGACCACAGTCCGGGCATGGGGCGTGGTGCCGGATGCGTTGACTCCGATCGCTGCAGTGAAGTCCGGGATTAACCTGCTACCTGTGCAGGATTCGCGCCGGCAGCGGCGACGCACGGGCACCCTGCAATCCGCGTTGCTCGGAGTAACGCTAACGTGCCTGATGCTGGCGTTGTATGCCCCGTTATTAACCCACCAGCGGATCCTCGACACGCTGCAGGTTGAGGTCACCGCCAAGCGAATGGCGGCAAAGCAAACTCGTGAGCTTATGCGCCGGTATGCACAGATGAGGCAGCAAGCTGAGTTCGTTGCCGAGCTATACGTCAGGGATCTCACGCCGATCGCTGTGCTCGATGAGCTAACCCAGATCCTGCCGGACGATTGCACTGCATCGCGTTTGCTAATCGATGGCGAGGTGATCCAAATCCAAGGTGAAGCACGCTCGGCAACCGCAATTCTGGCGTTGCTCGAACGGTCGCCACGGTTTGCCGGCGCGGCATTCCGCTCTGCGGTGACACGCGATCAAAAAGCCGACAAGGACAAATTCCATATTGTCGTGAACCTGGAGGCGCCTGCGCAATGACCACGCGTTTATCGCCGTGGCAGCATGCCACCCTGGCCGCCGTGCTGGCGGTAATCACGCCTATGGTGCTTTATCTTTTGCTGTTCGTGCCGGCGATGGATAGCCGCGAGACATTCAGTGCCCGACTCACCGTGCTACAGCGGCAGGCCCGGGAGTTCGACGCGATACTGCGACAGCACGAGCAATTCGATGAGCGTGTAGGTGAGCTCGAAACACGATCACGTGCTCTTGAAGGTCTACTTTCGGACCAGCCGTATATGCTGGCTGCCACGGAGTTGCAGGCGTATCTGAACGCGCTGGTGCGCGAGCAAGGCGGCGAATTGCTCAGTATTCACGCCCTTCACAAGCCAGCAACAGCGGAGCTTGATGGCGTAATTGTGAAGTTGCAAATGCGCTGCGATACCGGCGCTTTGCAGAGAATTTTGTATGAATTGAGCTACGGGCGATTGGCTCTAAGGCTGGATGTGGTGAATATTCAGCAGCGTGGGCGTCGCTCGACGCTCCAGCGGGCGCAGCAGCTCGATATACGGATCGACCTGACCGGTTATGTCAATCAGGCAATCGCCTTATGAACGTCGGTGCGCGGCGAGGTTTCAATTGCATCTTGGGACTGACGTTTTTCGTTTGTGCGACGCTGTTGTGGTTGGAACTCAGTCGTGACTACGCGCTGCCGTCAGCCACGGTTGCCGCCGCGACATCGACGCTCGGATTATCAACTGCAGACCCGGGCGATCCAGACTATCCAGCGCTGACCCGATTCGCCGCGGTTACCGACCGCCCGTTGTTTGTGGCGGATCGGCGGGCATTTGTCGCCCCGGTTTCAGCGCCTGAACCAGTACAGACTGGCGACGATTGGTCCGTCTCGGCGATCGTCATCACTGGCACCCAGCGACTTGCCTTGATCCGGAAAAAAGGCGACAACAAAACCTACAAAGTCGCGGAGGGCGATGCCGTAGGCGGCTGGAAAGTCGCTGCCGTAGAACGCGGAAAAATTTCATTGCGCAGAGGCGAGGTTTCGAAAGAATTGCAAATTAAATTGAAGCAAGTAAGCCGATGAACAAGCACTGTTACGACAGGACATGGACTGTCTGAGATTGCTATCGAGGGAGCGACAAAATGACCAAGTGGAAAGCTGCCCGCATGGGCGTAATCGAGATGTTGATTCTGGGCTTGTGCGCCTGCGCTACGCCGCAACAGAACGTCCCGCCGGCGGTACAAGCTAAACCCATCAGGAGCGTGCCGCAGCGAGCTGAGCTGGCGCCGGCGCCTGATATTACACAGGGAATCCAGGCGTCCCAAGAAATTCGGCTACGGCGGCAAATCATTGAGAAGGGTACGGGCGAGTTTCTCGCCTCGCGCGCAAGTTCACACGCACAGACTTCGCCGCAAGGCGACCTGAGCCTCACGTTCGAAGACACCGATTTGCGCGAGTTCGTCAAAGTGATTCTAACGGATCTGCTCAAAGTCAATTATCTGATTGAATCTCGCGTAAACGGCCGCGTTTCCATGCAAGCGGCGCGGTCCTTGCGTCGGGACGAACTCTTTGCGCTGCTTGAGGATGTGTTGGCAATGAATAACGCCGCGATCATAAAGCGCGACTCTCTGTATCACATCGTCAACTTGGAAACCGCGCGCCGAACGACGACCGTACCGGCGTATGAGCAAAATCGCGCTGATGGTTATGGCGTGCGGGTGATCCCTTTGCGCTACATTGCTGCGCAGGAAATGCAAAAGCTGCTAGACCCGTTTGTCGCCGATGCGGCGGCTCTACGCATCGACGCAAAGCGCAACCTACTCATTGCCTCGGGCTCGGGTAACGAGATCCGGCAAATTCAGGAGACCGTGGACATATTTGATGTCGATTGGCTGCGCGGCATGTCGGTCGGGCTGTATCCGCTCAAGTATGTTGCACCGCAGCGCATGAAGGCTGAACTTGATGCTATCGTCGCCGGCCTTGAGGGCGGGGAGCATGGCGGTTCGCTGACAGCATTAGTGCGTACCATCGCGAACGAGCGGCTCAATTCAATCCTGCTCGTCAGCCCGACAACGGCGGCGCTAAGCGAGGTTGAGGCCTGGTTGTATCGCCTCGATCGACCCGGCCAACAGACGGGTCGGCGTCTGTACGTCTACGACGTTCAAAACGTCAAGGCTGTGGAACTCGCGGACATCCTGGGCCGCATCGTCGGCAACATCGACGCTGAAGCAACGGTTAAGCTTGCGCCCGGTCTTAATCCGGTCGAGATCCGGTCCGCTGGCGAGAGCCACGCAGCGGCGGACGCCGGTGTGCCGTTAGTGCTTGGCGATGCTATCGAAATCATCGCTGATGACACCCGCAACGCCTTGGTAATTCTTGCTACACCGCAGGATTACAAGATGCTTGCCGCCGCACTCGCGCATCTTGATGTAGTACCGCTGCAGGTGCTTATAGAGGCCAGGATCCTTGAGGTGACGCTACGCGACGACCTTAACTACGGCGTCGAATGGTTCTTCAAGAACAACTTTGACGGCAAGGGCGGCCGGGGCGCATTCGATACCGGTCCGGCGGGGATCAGCGCGCTAATTCCTTCATTTTCCTACACTATCGTTGATAATGCTGACCAGGTGCGTGTCGCTTTGAATGCCTTATCGACTGTGTCTGAGATTAATGTTTTGTCATCTCCGACTTTAATGGTGCTCGACAATCAAACAGCAACTATCAATGTTGGCGACGAAATTCCTGTGCCCGCGCGCCAATCTGTGAGCAATGTCGACCCAAGCGCGCCGACGGTCAATGAGATCCAGTTCCGAAAAACCGGTGTAACGCTATCGGTTACACCTCGAGTCAATAAGGGCGGACTGGTGACCATGGAGATCAAACAAGAGGTCAGTACCGCGGTCGACACAACGACATCGAACATCGATGCACCGACTATTCAGAATCGCCTCATTGAAAGTGTTGTCGCCATTAACTCAGGCGAAACGATCATACTAGGCGGTCTCATCCAGACCACCGAGACCACCGCTGAAAGTGGGATTCCGGGATTGCGCCGGCTGCCGTTGCTCGGGCGCCTGTTCAGCGGGCACAGCGAGGAAAACCTACGTACCGAACTCGTGATCCTGATCAGCCCGCGCGTGATCGGCGGTCGAGATGAAGCCCGAAAAGCCACAGATGAGTTCCGCCGCAAGCTGCGTGAGCTGCAGCCGGTCGCTGCGGTCAAATGAATTATGCAATAAGCGGATCCGGCCTCCATAATCAAGAGTCGAGACGACGTTTTGATTCAAACTGGGGCTATTGTTCGTTGCTTCTCCCAAACCGGATAGGCGCCGCTGTCGATGGTCGCATTCAGTAGTTTAAGCAGGTAGTCGCCATAGATAACCGGCTGGAATTGCGCCTGGGTGTGCGGCTGGATACAGCTTTGCAGCGGGATAATTTCCGTGTGTAAATCGGGATCAAAGAAAAATGCCTGAGAATAACGATCGCGGCCGGACCGATTCACGACTCGATGTGGTGTTGAAATAAAACGGCCGTTGCTCCACCGATGCAGAATATCGGCGCAGTTCATGACGAAGGTGCCGGGCACGCAGGGTACGTCAATCCACTCTCCAGCGGTGTTGCCGACTTGCAGCCCGCCGGCGTCGTCCTGCGCCAGTATCGTCATGAAACCGTAGTCGGTGTGAGGCGCGGAACCAAATACATCGGCGGGTATCTCGGCCGGCTGCGGCGGGTAATGCAATAGTCGTAGGAAAGTGGTCGGATGTTCGAAAAAACGGTCTAACGCGTAGTCTTCGGCGCCTAGCGCCACGGCAATGGCCCGCACCAGGCGTTGTGACAAAACACGCATGGCGTCTTCGTAGGCGCGTATTGCCACACGGAAATCGGGCAGCTCCTCCGGCCATTGATTCGGTCCCGCCAGTGGAACTCCCGCCAGCACATCGGGATCATCCTTTGCCAATTCATGCAGTACTAGAAACGATTCGCATTGATTCGGTTTTGAGATTTCCGCGCTCGCCAGACCGTGCACAGATTTCATGGGAATGAAGCCACGTTGGAAGTCGTTAATGACAACTTTCAGCTTTTGTGCATCCGGCAGCGCGTGGAACTCGGCATTGGCCGCGAACACAGCGTCGATGCTCGCCTGGTCGATGCCGTGGTTTGTGATCAGCGCAAAGCCCACTTGGGAGTAGGCGTAATCAATGTGTTCGGCGACCAACTTGCGACCGGCGGCGGAATCGTCAAGTAGCGGACTCGCGTCGATTACTGGAATTTCGTTGAACATCCCCTGTGTGCTCAAGCTTATGTGCTCCTCAGTCCCATGTTTTCCGGCACCGTTCGACGGCCTCATGCAATATGCGAGCTAATCAGAAAGCGTATTTGATTTGTGCATGGATTGAAATCGGCGGGCCGGGTGTGATCCGCAGGGCATCCGACTGGCTGCCTTGCAGGTATGTTTCGTCGGTAAAATTTCGTACTTGCAGCTGCAACTGTACATGCTCGCGGTAGTCGAATGAAGCGAACAGATCAGCGCGGAAATAGCCGGGCAATGTGAGCTCCAATTCGTCCTCCTCCAGACTACCCTGGCGGTTTGAGGTATAAGCTAAGGCTACGCCCACGGCAAGGTCATTCTGCTCGATGACGGAAAACTGAGTTAGCCCGAGTACGCTGAACTTGTGTTTTTCCACATTTAGGGCTCGAGTGCCGTGCATGATTACGGGATCGTCTTTGATCTGCGTATCGATGTAACTGTATTTCGCGGTGAGTGTGAGCCAACGAAGGTGTTCGCTGCGAAGTTCGAAATCCACGCCGAGGTTTTCTTGGCGGGCGCGCTGTATTTCGAAACTGGGATTATCCGGGGCCTCGGTAGTGATATTGGTCTGTTCGATATAAAAGATTGACGTATTGAACGACACGCGCTGGGTGGAATTTTGCCATTTGAATCCGGTTTCTACGGATTCAGCTTCGGTGGGTTTCAGGGGGGCGCCATCCAGCTGTAGCCCTTCATTGGGATCGATCGATTTGCTGTAACTCGCGAACCAGGATAGCGAGTCAGTGGGCTTGAACACCAGGCCGAGGCGAGGGCTGAGTTTGTCCACATTAGAGCTGAATCGTGTATTTGCCACCGTATCGAAACCCTTTTGAGCGATATGATCAAAACGCAATGCCACCAGCACTCGCCAGCGCTCGGTCAGTTCCCACAAATCCTGTGCGTATACGGATACCTGTCGCCGCTCTTCGTGCGAATCGCGCTCCGCTTCCAATACTAGCGGCTGAGGCGTGCCGTAAAGCGGGTTAAAGATGTCAATGGCGAAGGGCTCGTCGTCCGCATCGGAGGTGAAAATAGTGGCATCCTCATCAAGTATGGTGCCTTCGATACCGACTAATAAGTGGTGCCGCCTGCCGGCGAAAACTCGCTGACCGTTTGCCTCGAGTTGGGCGACAATAACTTTGGCTTTTTCCGAAGCGTTCTTGCGCTCGCGCAACAACAGCTGATCGTCGAGCTCGACAGGTTCCGCAACCTCGCCCTTCAACAGTGTCTTCTGGCCGTGCACAGACAGATCAAGCTGCCAGGCGGGGTTGATTTCGTACTGTGCCGAAAGCTGCAGAGTTAAACCATCGATCTGTGCAGGGCGACTGCCGGGTTCTCCGAGAAAGCGCTCGCCAGGTAGCGGGAATTCGTTATCGACCGCGGGGATGCCGGGGTCGAGTAATCGATCATCGCGCAGGTATTCGAACGAGCCTTCGAACACCAGTCGGCGCGAGGCCTGCCATGTAAGCGAGGGCGCAATGAAGATGCGGTCATTTTTGACGAAATCACGAAAGGTGTCGCCTTGTTCGCGTGCCGCAACGATCCGATATAAGAGATCAGGGCGCGCGGCCAGCGGTCCAGTGGAATCCAGGTCGAGTTTGAATTCGCTGTAGCTTCCCAGGCTCAGGGCGATGGAGTGGCGAGCGTCGGGCTGCGGTTTTTTGGTGTACACATTAATGGTGCCACCGGGGCCAGCGGGTCCGTATAAAGCGCCAGAGGGGCCTTTGAGCACCTCAACCCGCTCAATGTTGGCGAGGCTGCGCATCGGCATTTGCCCGAGCGAGTCATTGATGCCGTTGCGATAAAACGCGGTATCGACGAAGCCGCGCAGCGTTATTTGGTCGAAGGCGCCGCCTTCCGACGGACTGATACTCGCCATACTTGCCACCTGCAAGGCATTGCCCAAATCGGTGAAACCCGCGGCAAGAACCGATGCGTCTATGATTTCCGCGCTAAAGGGGAGATCTTCAGCGGGCAACGCTATCTTAGCGCTGGATAGCTGACCTTGGCGAAGTTGCGATTGTTGCTTTTCGGTGACGAGAACGTTTGGCAAAGAATCGCCTGCATCGTCGTTGCGCGTTTCTGCCGCCATGCACAGTGTCGCCAATGACCATACGGCCACTGCCGTGACCAGGCGGCGTGCGACTAGTCGGCGCCTGTGTGAACAACTATGCATCGATCTTGAACACATGTTTCGAGTGTTGGGCCACACGAACGCCGTCGAATCTGTTCAACAGATGCTTGAATCGATCGACTTTGCGTTGGATCTCAGCAACGGCGATCTCCGGGAAGCGATGGTCATGGTAGGCGAGTCGGTTCGGCCCCGGCCGGCGCATATTAATTTGTACGCCTTTTGCACGCAGCCAGGTTAGCGTACTGCCTATTAACCGCGTCGCCGGCGGCCTCGAGGGTGGTTGCGCTGATCGATAGCCGCTTTCTTCCAGAACATCGATGACCCGGTCGCAGGCCAAGGGTCCCGTGCGCGCCGCGATGTAATGGTCAATCAGCGCTTTGCGGTTTTTGCCTTCGGCGACGCTGACTTCGCCCGCCATGATCCGAATCAAGGTTTTGCGTAACGCTTCAAAATTGCGGCATTCATGACTGAGTCGATTGGGCAGGCCCTGGAACTCGTAGTCGTAGTAGTGATCGAACGTTGCCAGATAAGCCGCAGCAGGCACGCCTACCGCGAATGCTTCAACGGCGGTGGTGCAACCATTGTGCACCAATGCTTTTGTCGCCAGCAGCCAAGGCACGATATTGCCGTCGTTGGTGATCTGTACACGCTGGCACTGTGCTGCGACTTCACGATAGGCGGCAAAACTTTCACTGGGGTGCGGACGTACGACAATGTTGAGGTTTGGAAACGCCTGTTCGAGCGCCGGTATCAATTGTTTGAAATCCTCGAATATCGATTGCTTGTGTTCGTGCAGTCCCTCCGCGAACTCTCGCCTCATGCCCAGTCCGGCCTGGCCGAAACGTGGTTTTTGTCCCGGCGCCTTGGGCGGCAAAAACAAGCCAACGTTTGCAATGAAGGGATTTACATCGCTGAAATTGGTGTTAACCAGGATGAATTCGCCATAACGCTGGCGCAAGCTGGCAACATCAGCGTCGAAATAGCCGCGCGTCTCGCTGCGCAGCATATCTCCGCGCGGATTTCCGGTCGTGTGAATCGGAATGTCGTGCGGAAGCTCGGGATACTGTCGCAACAGATCGACGTTGTCCTGGCCCCAGGTAAAAATGTGGGACACGTGCTTGACGGTAGTCGGAGACAGTCTCAGCGTGAAATAAGTTTCCGCCGGCGGATGGACCAGCGCTTCTTCCTCCCAGGCGACGATCTCATGGCCGAGTTGCCGCAGAATCCGGAAAACCGGTGTACTCAGCCCGCGCATACTCTTGGCCAGGTAAACCCCACGGGGAATAGAGGCTGCTTGAAAATGGACGAAGGCGCGAGAGCCCATGACCACCGGAAACCCACGTTCGGCGGCGACGCAGGACAAGAGGATTTTTGCATCCAACTCGCGAACCTGGCTTTCCACGGGAACGATAAGCGTTGAGGGCGAATTACTCATGGTCTGGATTGGGTACAACCTGCACAGTGCTTCGATAAAAAGTCATGGGCTCACGCGTCAGATATGTTCGGCTGGCGCTTCAGCAACGCCCAACGTCCGGCGAAACTGTCGAATAGTTCGGGATCGTCGGATATTACGGCGATTTCGTGGTTGAGCCAAAACGACGGGGCAGTCCAATTGAAGCTGCCGAATGCGACTCGCCGCTGTGTGCCGGACTCCATCAGGGCGAATTTTAAATGCATGGGTACGCCGTGCGTGAACCGCTGCAAGCCAACGCCGGCTGCGGCCAGACGTCGCTGCACCCTTTCCGGTACCCGACGCAGCGTTGCCTCGGCGAGGATCTCCACCGTTACTCCCCGGCGGGCAAGCTGCGCAAATGCCTTTACCGCACCCGGGCCGCGGATGTGGGATGCCGCAATTCTTACCCGGGCGGTTGGAGCCAGCGCGCGGAAAATCTCCAAAATCGGGTGCCTGCGCAGACGCGGCCAGAAGTAAATACGGGTACCGCCGGCCGTCGGCTCGCGATTCGCGGCAGCGCTTAATCTATAGGCCAGGTTTGGGGGTGAGTGATTCAAATTGCGTGCGTGATTGACTAATTCACAAACCAGGTCTGGCTCGCTGAGTCCGACTAACACGTTGTGGCCCCGGTCCTGGTCGCCAATCTGGGTGAGGATATCCGGTCGCTGCTCAGGATTGTCTCCCGAGGGATTGAATGAGCCGATAAAAGCGATAGGTTGCGGGTGCGAAAAGCAATAAAGCTTTTCGTGCAGCTGTGGCTTCCAGGCTTTGCCGCGCGGTGCCGGTAATCCCGGCAGAGCAATCCTGCGAAAACCATCGCCAAGTCCGTGTCGCCCCGACAGCATTGCAGCCACATCGTCATTAGCATCGGTGGTACGCGGTTTGCCCTCCAGTGTCACTGTGACGCTGACACCGCGGCTATGGGCTCGCAGTAGTTCCGCGGCCAGACGCCGGTCACGAAAATAATAAGTTACCCAATCGATGTTGCCGCCAGCCGGCACGTTGGCGATACGTTCCGCCAGCACATCGCGCAACAGGCCTGGCGCCTCACCGGGGCCGCCAAAATGTATTTCGAAAGCTGTCACCATTGTTGACTGTTACTACTCGCTACTCGCGGATCTGCGAGCATAAGGTGGCTTGGGACGACCGGTGTGAAGTGTCAATAACAAGCGTATCGCCTATTATAACTGGCTGACACGACGAATTTTGGGTCGATAGCCAGCGGGGCCTGAAGTAATCAATACCCGAGCAAACGTGATATGCAGTTGAGCCCTTTTATCGTCAAAACCTTAAACCGGCTTTACCTGCGGGAGTTAGATCCGCGCCGCGCCGGCCGCGTTTATCGGGAATTCGACGTCAATCGCGGCTATGGCGCCTATCATGAGATGTGCAAGGCCAATTTTGCGCGCGCCCAGCCACCCGTCACCGGTGGTCGCTTGCAGGATCACGGGTTTGAATACCTGGATGTACTTGCCAATGAGCGGGCCGCGCAGATTCTTCGACAGTTGCGCACAGAACACGCGCCGCAGTACGTGAAAAAAGACAGCAAGCATTTGCAAGGCTTTCATGTCACGGACCGCAAACTCATCCAGGGCACTGTCGCGGCGGTGCTTACCGACATTGTGGATCAAAGTTTGGTCGGATTTTTCCGCAGCGAATATTTGGTACATTGGCTGACGTTTACGCTCACGCCGGCCGCTGCGGAGCAACAATCCGTGTCTTTTCGTTGGCACTGTGACAAGGGTCCGCGCTCTCATTTGAAATTGATGATTTACCTGAATTCCACAGATGAACACGGCGGCAACACCGAATTTATCAAGCTTGGTGATACTGCCAGCGTAGCCGCTCGCGGCTATTTGTTCGGTTGGACGGGCACGCGCACGGATGACGTCAACGATCTTTCGCGGATTGCGCAGCGCACGGTCGAGCCGAAGTGCAAATCCATGGGTGCCGGAGAAGGTGTGATCTTTCAACCGGCCAGCGTGCTGCATCGTGGTATCAGCCCACGCAATGCCCCGAGGTTCGTCATAACTTTGTGCCTGTTGCCCAGTCCAGTGCACTGGACCATCGCACTGCAACGCGGCGCCATGTCAGATCTGGCGGTTGATGAAAAATGGCATCGCAACGCGGGACAACTCCGCAAGGCCGTTGAGTCTGGTTGATGATTTAGCTGAACTTTCCCGGCCGTTGGCGGCTGGGGTCAACCCTTCATCGATCGACGCCGCTGTAATAACTGTTCGATGATTTCCCAGTCGGACTCTTCGTCGATTTCCCACGCGGTTTCCGCCGGCATGCGATGGATGCCGATGCGTCCCGCTAAGCGGCATTTAGACTCGGTTAATACTCGCTCATGGGTGTAGTAGAAGGCGCCGTTTTCGGCGATCGCGCCATCGAAGTCCTGGCGTCTTGGCCGTTTGGCTGGATCGTAGTTGAGTGGCGAACCATCCCCAGTCCATAGAAAGGAGCGGTTTTCCACGCCGGTCAACAGCGAATCCAATTGCTCTTCGATGAATTTTCGTTTGGCAGCTTGAAAGTCCGTAGCCAGTGTCAGCGGTGAAGTGGCTTGGATCAGGGCAAGGACATCGAAAGCTATCTGTGCCTGAAATTCCAGCATCGCGATTTCGGTGCTCGCGGTGTCTGTCGCCGAGGCAGCGCTGCGGTCGATAATCTCAACCGCGCCGGCAAATTCTTGCTTGACCAGCGCCCGGATCTCTTCGGAGTCCGATGCTACGTAAATTTCATCGAAGCATTCGCACAGTACGGCCTGCTCGAGACTCCACGCAAACAGCGGCCGACCTGCCAGCGAACGAGTGTTTTTACGGGGAATGGATTTGGAGCCGCCCCGCAACGGCATCAACGCCACCCACTTCATCAATTCAGGTGCACACCCGGCATACGCTTGAGCTTGCGGCGCTGCTCTTGCTCGATCTCGAGTATCGGCTGCGCTTTATGCTCCATAGCGGTGGCGACCGCGCGAGCGTCCCGCACCAACCGGCGTAAGCCGTCCGGTTCCAGCGACGCGGAGTGATCCGTGCCTTTCCAGGTCCGGTCTAGGGTGAAGTGCCTTTCTATCCAGCTGGCATTCAGCGCAATTGCCGCGGAATCCAACGCGATCCCCAGATGGTGACCGGAAAAGCCGATCTCCTTGACCCGCACGCCGTAGATTTCACGCAGTCGCGTGATCTCCAGTAGACAGACTTGATCGTGCGGTACCGGGTAGGCCGAGGTGCAGGCGTAAAGTACGGTTCGGTCCGCTGCGCCGGCCCCTTCCATAAGCGCGACAATGCGCTCCTGCTCCTGAGGGCTGGTCATGCCGAGCGAAATATGGATTTCTCCAGCGTAATCATGCGCCAGATATTGCAACAATTGGACATCGAGGTTGCAGGCCGAGGGGATCTTGATGTGTTGCGGACGCAGTGCGGCTATGTCCCGGGCCGATGTCAGGTCCCAGACCGAGCACGAGTATTGGATCCCGAGCTCGTTGCACAAATCAATGAGTCGCTGATGTTGAGCCAGATCGAATTCAAGGTGCTCGCGATGTTCACCATAGGTTTCGCCAAAACTGTTTTGTGGCACCGGGTGCGGAGCGTCGTACTCTTCGGCCGTCAGCAACTCACGGTTGCAACGTTTCTGGAATTTGACGAAATCTGCCTTGCAAAACTTTGCGGCGGTCTCGATCATCTCGAGCGCGATGTCCATATCGCCCATGTGATTGCAGCCAATTTCTGCAACGATCTTAGGAAGCGTCATACGCGTTTTAATCTGCCGAAGTCGCGAAACGTAAAATTTCGGTTAAAAGAAGATACACTGCTATTTTACATGCATTTTGTCTTGCCGGTGCCACCGTCTAATCGCAAACGCAAGGCGGATGGCTGTAATACCGTCACAGAAACAAAGAACTGGCGAATTATATGAGTTACGCGCGGGCAAAGACATTGGCGCCAGATCACCCCACCCCTGCATTTGCGCGCATCGTGAACTAATGCGCTTACTAGTAACCTTCGCTCGCCGCTACCCGGCCCAGAGTGCCGCGGTGGTCATGGCACTGTTGGTCGGCGGCATCGTCGAGGGCATCGGCATCTCGACGCTGGTACCGATCCTGTCGGTGGCAATCGATAGCATGGCCGCGGGACAATCGGGGGTTAGCACCGAACTCGCCGCAGATGCTAGCGGCATCGCATACCTCGTCCCGGAGACCCTCCGATCCATTGGAATCACGCCGACTGTCGGCGTGTTGCTGACCGTGATGGTTATCGGTATTGCGCTGAAAAGTTTGCTGGGGCTTATCGCCTACAAGGAAGTTGGCTACACCATCGCCAATATCGCGACCGATCTTCGCCTGACGCTTATACGGGCGTTGCTCTCTGCGCGTTGGGAATATTACGTCCATCAACCCATCGGCAGTCTGGCGAACGCAGTCGGCACAGAGGCGATCCGCGCGTCGCAGGCCTACTATCACGGGGCGCGCGTTATCGCTTATGCATTGCAAGCACTAGTGTACGCGGCCGTCGCCATTGCAGTGTCCTGGCAGGCGACCGTAATTGCCTTGATTGGTGGTTCTGCCTTGCTTTCATTGTTTAACTTTCTGGTACGCGCCACGCGACGCGCGGGCACCCGTCAAACAAAGCTGCTGAAGTCGCTGCTGGCGCAACTAACCGACGGCTTACGCTCGGTGAAACCGTTGAAGTCCATGGCCAGGGAGGAACTCGTCGGCCCGGTACTGCACAGCCAAAACGAACTTTTGAAGCATGCGCTGCAGCGCGAGGTGCTGACCAGTGAGGCCTTGCGCGCCGTGCAGGAACCGATGCTGGCGCTGTTCATAGCCGTCGGACTTTATTTCGCTGTGGTTACGCTGAGCGTCCCACCGGCGGCCGTGTTGGCGTTGATTTTTCTACTCTCGCGGGCGTTGTTTCAGGCCGGTAAAGTCCAGCGCGTGTACCAGAACATGGCGGTCAGCGAGAGTGCCTTTTGGTCATTAACCGATGCCATAGAAGTTGCCGAAGGTGAACGCGAAACGGCTACCGGTAGCCGCGCCCCGACGCTTACACGTGGTATCAAAATCGAGGGCGCCGAGTTCAGCTACGACAAGCGCAAGGTGCTCAAGAATGTTTCGATGACGATTCCGGCTGGCTCTTTCTGCGCCATCGTTGGCGAATCGGGCTCCGGCAAGACGACTATCGTCGATATGGTGACAGGCCTGTTGCGCCCTGAAAACGGTCAGCTGTGGATCGATGATGTACCGCTGCAGGAAATTGATCTTACCGCCTGGCGGCGAATGATTGGTTATGTCCCGCAGGAGACCGGTCTGTTGCACGACAGCGTATTGAACAACGTGACATTGGGTGATGCGTCTTTGACCGAAGAAGATGCGCGCTTCGCATTACAAGCGGCCGGCGCGTCCGAATTCGTAGAGTCGTTGCCTGAGGGTTTGCATAGCTCGGTTGGCGAACGCGGCGCGAGCCTGTCGGGCGGTCAGCGGCAACGCATCGTGATTGCCCGCGCGCTCGCGCACAAGCCGGCACTGCTGATTCTCGATGAGGCCACCAGCGCTTTGGACGAAAAGCGCGAGATGGAAATCTACGACACGCTTGCTGAGCTACATTCGACGCTAACCGTCCTTGCCATTTCTCATCGCCCGAATATCGAGCGGCTCGCTGACTTGACCTACCACCTGCACGATGGGGTCACGCAACGGCACAGTGGCGACGGACTGGGCCAGCCGGAGAAGGAGATATCTACCAGATTCTAGCCTGCATGCAATATTCAGGCTGGACACCTAACTCCTCAAATCAGCAATTCTTACGGCTGCGAATTAACTAAAGATTAACGGATATTTAACGCTAACCTAGTCAGTCGGGGACTATCTTCAGCAGTTCGCCCACCTGCGTTTCACGCGAGTGCTGCATGGATTTATGATTTCCCCAGACTTGAAATTACACGCTGCGGGCAGTTGTAGATTGTGGCTGTGGTTGGGCTTAGGCTGGGTTTTGAGTGTGTGCAGTCTCGCGGGCGCTGCCAACACGGGCTTGCGCTTCGAGCATATCGCGTTGGACCAAGGCCTGTCGCAGGGCACCGTTACTGCTGTTGTCCAGGATCAGCGGGGCTTTCTGTGGATCGGAACCGAAGATGGTCTCAACCGTTACGATGGTTACGGTTTCAAGATATACCGCCACGTTCCCGACGATCCTGCGAGTCTCAGCGAGAACGAAATCGTCGCGCTGGCCACGGACGGCGGCGGTACGCTGTGGGTCGGGACCGAGGGCGGTGGTTTGAATCGGTTCGATGCGGACAACGAGACTTTCACTCACTACCGTCATGTCCCTGAGGATCCGACAAGTTTGAGCGACGATGCGGTGCAGGCGGTTTACGCCGACCGCGCCGGTATATTGTGGATAGGCACGCAGAGCGGAGGTCTCAACCGATTTGACCCACGGCAACCGGGATTTACCCGTTATCGCCATGTCGCGGATGATCCGCTCAGCATCGGCGATGATGAAATCAAAGCGGTTTACGAGGACAGTCGCGGCACGCTTTGGATCGGCACGGCTGACGGACTGAACGCGTTTGATCGCGACAGCGGAGAATTCACCCGCTATATGCATCGCAGCGGCGACCCCGGTACATTAAGCGGCAACGAGGTTGGTTCGATTCTCGAAGATCGATTCGGCGCGCTTTGAGTCGGCACGGAAAACCGCGGTTTGAACCGGTTCGACCATCACACCGGCGCGTTCAGCCATTACCGCCGTGTTGCGGATGTTTCGACAAGCATCAGTCACGATGGTATCCAGACAATTTTTGAGGATCGCTCGGGTGGACTATGGGTAGGAACGCTGGAAGGCTTGAATAAATATGACCGGGGCAGCGACAGTTTTACCCGATACAAGCATGACCCCGGTGACGCGGGCAGCCTGAGTCATAACGAGATTGAGGTGATTTTCGAAGATCGCTCGGGGGTGTTGTGGATTGGAACGGACGGTCGGGGCTTGGACAAGCATGTCGGAATTCACGAACAGTTCGAGCACTTCGCTCGCCGCCTCGGTGGCTCCAGCGATTTAACAGACAATCAGGTGCTGTCGCTTTATGAGGATCGAGCAGGCCTACTGTGGGTCGGTACTGAAAAGGGTGGTTTGAACAGCTTCGATCGCAATACCGGGAAATTTACACACTATGGCCACGACGCGGGCGATCCAGGCAGTTTGAGTAATGATGAAGTAACTTCGATCTATGAACATGATGATGGCAGTTTATGGATCGGCACCGACGGCGGTGGGCTGAACAGGCTTGACCGCGCGACCCACCGGTTCACGCATTATGGCGGGGATCATTCCGAACTCGGGTCAAGTATCAATCTCATCCAGACCATCTACGCAAGCACTGATGGTGGTCTTTGGCTGGGTACAGAAGGCGGTGGTGCTGTGCATTTCGATCCCCGCTCCGCGCAGTTCACGAGCTACGCTTACTTGACGATGGACTCGCAATCACAGGACGACTCCGAAGACCAAGGCGAAGCGTACGAGGACGATGCTGAGGATGAGCTGAGTTTGGATGCGCAAGACGACGAGCGTGCCGCGGGTACGGTGACGTCCCTAGTCGTCGATCGCACGGGTTGGCTGTGGATTGGCACCGAGGGAGGCGGACTGATCCGCTACCATCCCGCTTCGCAACAGCGGCGTCACTATGCGACGGATGCGCGCGCGGTGACGAGCCTCAGCAACAACAAGATCCGCAGCATTCACGAGGACCATACCGGCACACTTTGGGTCGGCACAAGCCGGGGCTTGAACAAATTTGACCGCAACAGCGATAGCTTCGTGCGCTATACGCAACGTGACGGTTTACCCAGCGATGTCATTTACGGGATTTTGGAGGATGGCTCCGGCCGCCTGTGGTTGAGCACCAACAAGGGCGTCTCCAAATTCAGCCCGAGTTCTGGCTCCTTTACCAACTACGGTCCAAGTGACGGTCTACAGAGCAATCAGTTCAATCAAGGTGCGTATCACCGCGGTAGCAGCGGCATGATGTATTTTGGCGGCGTCAATGGGTTTAACAGCTTCGACCCCGAACTGAATCGAGACAATGCGGTTGTACCGCCCGTGGTATTGACCGACTTCCAGGTGTTTAACGAGTCTGTGCCGGTGGCGGAGGATTCGCTGTTAAAGCGGCCCTTAAGCGCTACCAAATTGATTAACTTGTCCCATCGGGACTATGTGTTCTCATTTGAATTTGCCGCACTGGACTACACGGCGCCGGAAAAAAACCAGTATGCCTACATGATTGAAGGCTTTGACGAGGCTTGGATCCGGGCGGGCACGAGACGTTATGCCAGTTATGCCAACCTTCCAGCGGGGCGCTACACCTTTAAAGTCAAAGCATCCAATAACGACGGCGTGTGGAACGAAGAGGGAGCGTCAATTCAGGTAATCGTCACGCCGCCGCCATGGAAAACCTGGTGGGCCTATAGCCTGTATGTACTGGTGCTGCTTGCTGGCGTCGCGGGGTCTGTGCTGCGCAAAAATCAGATACACGCAAGCCAGCTTCGTCGACAAAACGAAGAGCTCGAGCAACAACAACTCGTCAACGAGCGTTTGCGCCAAATCGACAAACTCAAGGATGAATTTCTTGCCAATACGTCTCACGAATTGCGCACGCCTTTGCACGGAATAGTTGGGATTATCGAGTCGTTGATGGATGGCGCGGCGGGCCCGCCAAGCGCGGAAATGCGAAACAATTTCCAGATGATTATCGCATCCGGTAAGCGTTTGACCAGCTTAGTCAGCGATATCCTTGATTTTTCAACCTTGAAGACCCACATGCTGGAGCTGGATCAACGACCGGTGGATTTGCACACATTGACCGACGTCGTCATGCAATTAAGTAAGTCCTTGATTGCCGGAGAGGCACTGGTATTGAAAAACGAGATAGCGCCAACCCTGGCCGCGGTTGCCGGCGACGAAAATCGTATCCAACAGATCATGCATAACTTGATTAGCAATGCCATCAAGTTTACCGAATCGGGCAAGGTGACCGTGTTCGCTGAACAACACGGCGACACTATCAAGATAGCCGTGGTCGATACCGGTATTGGAATCCCTGCAGACCAACTCGACCGCATTTTCCAATCGTTCGAACAAGTCGATACGTCGATGGCGAGGGAATATGGTGGCGTTGGCTTAGGTCTGAATATCACTCGCCAATTGGTGGAATTGCACGGCGGCCGGATCTGGGTCGAGTCGGAGCCGGGTAAGGGAACTCGCTTTGTATTCACGTTGCCGGTTTCGTCAGAAACGGTGCAAACGCACGCATTCGAGGAACCCATTGTTCACGCGATCAATGGAACCTCGGCCGAGGCTGTGAGTACTGTAGTCGAATCCGAGGAGGCCAAGGCTCACATACTCATAGTGGACGACGAACCGGTAAATTTGCAGGTGCTGGTTAACCAACTTTCCATGCACCACTATTCCGTTACTAAGGTGACTAACGGGCCCGACGCCCTGCAAGCGGCCAACCTGCGTAAGCCCGATCTCGTGTTACTCGACGTGATGATGCCCAGGATGTCGGGGTATGAGGTCTGTCAGAAGCTTCGCGAGAAGTATCCACCGAATGAACTGCCAATCGTTTTTCTGACAGCCAAAAATCAGGTCGCGGATCTGGTGGAAGGCTTGAGTTTTGGCGCCAATGATTATCTGATCAAACCGTTCTCCGCTCGGGAACTACTCGCCCGTATCGAAACGCACGTGGAACTGGCGCACATTAATACGGCATACAGCCGCTTTGTTCCGCGGCAATTTCTCAGTTTGCTCGGCAAGGAAAGCATTCTCGATCTAAAACTCGGTGATCAGACGCAGAAGAATATGTCCATACTGTTCTCCGATATCCGCTCTTTCACCACGCTTTCGGAGCAAATGACGCCGGAAGAGAACTTTAGATTCATTAATTCGTATTTAAGCCGGATGGGTCCATTGGTTCGTGAGAATAACGGCTTTATCGACAAATACATTGGCGACGCCATTATGGCGTTGTTTGACGACAAGGCGGAACATGCTGTTGCCGCTGCAATAGACATGCAGTGCATGCTGGACGATTTCAACGCAGGCCGTGACCGAGCCGGCTATCTACCGGTGCGCATAGGCATTGGCGTCAATACCGGCGCGTTGATGCTTGGCACCCTGGGTGAAGAAGATCGCATGCAGGGGACGGTTATTAGTGATGCGGTGAACCTCGCTGCCCGGCTTGAAGGGCTGACAAAAGTCTTCGGCGCTTCGATTCTGGTTAGCGAATACGCCATGAACGAAATTGAGGATCTGGATCGTTTTCACAATCGATTTCTCGGCAAAGTACGAGTCAAGGGAAAACGCGATGTGGTTTCCGTTTACGATTTCTATGGCGGCGACTCTGGCGCGGTTGTTGATATGAAGATGGCAACAAAATCTCATTTCGAGGAAGGATTACGTCTGTATTTCGCTAAGGAATTTGCTGACGCGGCAGTGTGTTTCAAACACGTGCTCGCGATCTATACTGAAGATAAGACGGCAAGGCTTTATTTGGAACGCTGTGCGGATTTCATGGTGCGCGGCGTTGCTGGTGACTGGCAAGGCGTGGAATCCATGGAATCCGCCCAGGCGGTGGGTTAGCCACTGCCCAACTATCGTTGAACAAGCGAATACTTAGCGTAATATTAACGTGAATTTAACGTGAATTTAACGACAACTTAGGGCAGCGCAGCCTATCCTTGTGTTTCAAACACGTGCTCGCGATCTATACTGAAGATAAGACGGCAAGGCTTTATTTGGAACGCTGTGCGGATTTCATGGTGCGCGGCGTTGCTGGTGACTGGCAAGGCGTGGAATCCATGGAATCCGCCGGGTCAGGCGGTGGGTTAGCCACTGCCCAACTATCGTTGAACAAGCGAATACTTAGCGTAATATTAACGTGAATTTAACGTGAATTTAACGACAACTTAGGGCAGCGCAGCCTATCCTGTGAAGATCGCAGTGCCAGCACAGCACACCCGCCGTGGAGCGCCGCTCGATATGAACATTCTATTGGTCGAGGACGACTTTGATGTCGCCCAGAATATCTGCGAATATTTCGAGTCCGTGGGGCACGAAGTGGAGTGGGCGCCTGACGGCCTGATTGGACTTGAGAGTGCGACTCGCCAGGCGCGCGACCTTATTATCCTGGATATCGCTTTGCCGAGACTATCGGGAATCGACCTTTGCGAACGTCTGCGCGAACTCGGATTTACGAGTATTCCTATTATGATGTTGACTGCTCGCAGCGACGTTTCGGAGAAGGTCAAAGCTTTCGGGGTTGGTGCTGACGACTACGTGGTAAAACCGTTTGCGTTGGAGGAACTCGAAAGCCGGGCCCACGCGCTGATGCGACGCGCAAAAGGAACCGTATCATCGAACGTGCTGCGCGTTGCGGATCTTGAATACGATACGGCAACGCAAACGGTTACACGTGCCGAGCAGACAATTGCAATACCTGTGACCGGCAGGAAGATCCTGGAGGCGCTGATGCGCAACACCCATCGTGTCGTATCGCGGCAGGAGATCGAGCAGCTAGTATGGGGTGATGATCCGCCGCAGTCCGATTCGCTGCGCATCCACATTCACGCGTTGCGCGAAGCTATCGACAAGCCGTTTGCGACGCCAATGATAAAGACCATCCGCGGTATCGGTTACCGCATTCTGGCGGGTGCATGAAACTCTTTACTAGCCTCCGGCATCGAATAATCGCCGCGGCATTCGCGGTGGCGCTGGTGGTATGCGCTATTTTTTCCTTCGGGGTCTTTATGACTTTCGATCATGCCGAGGATTTGTTGTTTGATGCGCACATAGAATTGGATGTGTCGACGTTTCTCGCGCAATACGCAATCGAACCTAAAGTGGCGCAACTACCACGGCACAATTTCGTAGTGTACATCGCCCCCAAGGGAGATGAATCGCGGTTGCCCGAATATCTCCGCGGGCTGGCGCCAGATACTGACGATTTATATCTGGATGGCTTGGAGCACGACCTGCAGATCAGACAACACAGCGGCGATACCTTTTTCTTTATATTCGACGAGAGCGCTGCGGAGGAATTTGAGTTTTTCCTGCTGTTCGCCATTGGTGGTATTGCAGGCTTAATTCTCATTACTGCGCTCTGGCTGAGCTTCCTTTTGGGTAACCGTGTCATCAAGCCTCTTTCCGATCTTTCCAGGCAGGTGTCTCGTTTGGGTGCCGGCGGCGTGAGCGAAGTGAAGCTGCGTTTTGATGCTGGTCCGAAAGACGAGATCTCAGTTCTGGCGTCCACTATTAACAGCTACCACCAACGCATCAGCCAGTTGCTGCGCCGAGAGCAGGAGTTCTCTACAGATGTAAGTCACGAACTCAGAACGCCGCTCATGGGTATTCAAGGCGCGGCTGAGATGCTCCATAAAAATGCGCCGCCAGACAGCCCCGCGCGTGATTTATCGACGCGCATTCGGCGCGGTTGCCAGCAAATGACCACCTTGACCGAGGCGCTGTTGTTCCTGGCGCGCGATCCGGCGAGCTTCAGCGATTTGATGGAGCCGGTGGCGGTCGATGAGGTTATTAACGATCAAGTCGCCGCCGTGCGTGACATCACCGATCGTAAAGGCATTACCGTGTGCATCGAAAAACACGCCGAAACGACGGTTAACACGATTCCGGCAGTCATGAACATCGTTCTCGGCAATATCGTCAAGAATGCCGTCAAATACACAAATCGCGATGTCATCAACATTTCCGTATCGTCAAAGCAAGTCGTAATCCAGGATTACGGACCGGGTATCGACCAACGAACGCAAGAGACGCTTTTCGACAGATTTAATCGCGGCAAGAACCGCAACCCCGATGGCACCGGGATTGGACTTGCGCTGGTGCGCCGCTTTTGCGACCAATACGGTTGGGTGATTGACTTTCGCTCCGCGGAAGACGAGGGGACTCGAGTTGCGGTTGCGTTTTAGATTCCATAGCTCTGTCGCGCCCGGCGGAAACCGCGGCTGGCGAAACTTCAGCGTTTGAAGGGGATCCTGTGGCTGGAAGATGATTGGGAGTACATCCAAAATTCTCCCGTTACACGCTGTCTCAGCGCGCTGCCGCCGGGCTAATCGTGGGAAACCTAAGAGCTTGATCCGATGCAGTGGAACTCTGGCTGACAAGCAAGCAGATTTACAGGCCTTTGAGGCACGCGGCCAAGCCCTGTGGTATATCTCGCTGGTGCCCCGGACCAAAGTTTCATTCGATCCGAGCATTTGGTCCAAGCCGATGTTTGCTCGCGGATTCTCGCAACCGCGCAGCGAAAGCAATGAGATAGACGATCCGGAAACATTGTGCGCGGATCCCTTTAATGTAGTGCCGGTCGACGAAGCGATCGCAGTTGCGGTAGATCCATTGTTCCAGGATGCCGGGCGCCGCTGGAGTGCCAGCAACGGACTCGTAAAATGGGAAAATAGCCCAACGACTCAACCTGGCACGTTATTGATTTTTCAATTCCCGTACTGCGATCTTCAGCATCCTTGCATCCGGACGAACATTTTGTGAATTCTCTTTTGCAATCCGCTTGCACTGGTGCCACTCGAGGCTCTGGACAAGAAACATCCGGATCGGGACAATTCAGTCGCAAGGTCGGGTATTTTACGACACCCCACTTTTGCGGCTGTTCTCGAGACGCAGCCAATTCAACGCGGCGATATCGGTGAAGGAGCCTCGCATGCGCTTGCTGTTTACGGGCAAAACGGAGAGCGGCACGTTCATCATGAGGGGGCAACAGATCGCGGCCCAGCACCCCTCTTGGCGTGCGGCTTTGGGAATCACGGCAAATGAACTACACGGCTTCGATGCTGTGGTTGTCGTGAAGGAAGTCTTGCCCGATGTTCTGGCGACGATTAAGTTATACGGAATTCCGCTGATCTATGACGCGGTGGACTTCTGGGAACAACCGAAGGGACTATTTCGACGCAGAAGTGCGGCGCAGCAGCTTACCCGAGCCGACGACGCCCGGGCGTACTTCAGGCCCTTCTTCCAACAATTGAACCCGAACCTAACGATCTGCGTCACGCAAGAGATGTCGAAAGTTCTAGCTGATCTGGTGTCGCACACCGAGGTCATCTATCACCATTCCGATCCGAGATTGCCCATCGCCGAGGCCTACCGACAGGTGTCACGTTCGGAAAGCGAGAAAAGGGTCCTGTACTTTGGCAAACGCCGGTTTCTAAAGGAATGGGGGCGAACGGCTCGACGGGCATGTGCGGCCAATGGCGCTGAATTAGTTGCACAGAACGTCACCAAGCGCACCTTTGGGCACCCCGCTGCAGCGGACGCGATGCTGGCCGTGCGCGGTGGGCGAGATGGGTGCTGGTTGTCGCGTTCGTGGAAATCCAACGTCAAGGCCGCCACCGCTGCCCGGCTTGGCCTGCCCTTGGTCGCCTGGCCCGAGGCGAGTTATCTCGAGACTGCTCCGAACGCCCTATGGTTTACCAACGAGTCGGAGCTGGTTGATGCCATCCGTGTCGCGCTGGCAGCCGAGCGACACGAGCATACACCTCAGGGCTTCGACGTTGAGCGCTCGGCGACAGATTTTGAGGCCGCTGCGGCGCGAATGCTGGACAGAGCCTAGCGTGACCCGCTCTCCGAGCAGAAGGCCCCGACGCTGGTCATTGCCACCGAGAGATTCCCAACAGATAGTATTCAACTTCATCAGACGGACGAGAAGACCATGACTTCGCTAAACCGTCGAGACGCAGGTGCAGCCTCGATCTTCGACTATGATGAGCTCTACCGCTTGGCCAAGAAGAACTACGAGAGCTACATCTCAGCGGCCCCCTTCCCACATATTGTCCTGGACGACATCGTTGCAACTGAGGCCGTCACCTCAGCAGAGGGTGAGTTTGAAGGCACATTCAAGGAAATCGAAAAGCACTTTTATGGGGCCGTTGGAAAATTCACGACTTCAACGCGGAAACACTGGGGTCCTTGGACGACCGCGCTCCTGCAGGAATTCAACTCAGCGGAGTTCCTGCAGTTCTTGGAATGGCTCACCGGAATCGATGGCTTGATCAGCGACCCGTATTACGAAGGCGGAGGCATCCATCAGATCAAGAAGGGTGGCTTCTTGAAGGTGCATACGGATTTCAACCATCACAAGAAGCTTAAATTGGACAGACGAGTCAATCTGCTTCTATATCTAAGCCACGATTGGCAAGAATCATACGGCGGTCATTTGGAGCTGTGGGATTCTGAAATGAGAAATTGCGAGAAAAGAGTGCTGCCCGTCGCGAATCGTATCGTCGTATTTTCCACGACGGATTTTTCATTCCATGGCCACCCCGAGCCACTCACCTGCCCTGATGATCGATCCCGCAAATCCCTGGCGCTCTATTACTATACGAATGGCCGCCCTGAGGACGAAGTCGTATTGGGCAAGACCATCAGAACCAACTATCAGCCACGACCAGGAGAGGCACTTGATCGCGGTATCATTAATTTCTTGAAGCACAGGCTCCGGTCCAGCTTGAAGAAATTGAAGCGCTCGAGTCCTTGAAGTCGTTTGCAGGGGATTCCGGGCACTATGCGCGTCAGTAGACTTTGAGCACCCCCGGGGGCTCACCCGGCTCCTCATCGATGAAGGCGTCGAAGCTTGCCGAAGGTGGGTCGCCGTCGTAGATCAGGTATTGGCGGCGTTGGCGGTAGGCCTCCCGTACAAATGAATACGGATCCAGCGCCGCCTCATCGAGGATGCGGCTCGCCTCGAGCAGATTGGCACGACTGTTAACAATGTTCAGTACGCTCAACGGGACGGTGATACTCGACGCTAAATAAAATAGCGGATTCAGAAACAAGCTGGACACCCGGTCTGGCGCATCGCGTAACGTATTTGGTCCGAGCCCTGGTAATACTAGATAAGCGCCTTCGCCGGCTCCCCATACACCGAAGGTTTGTCCCAGGTCTTCGTTGCGTCGCTGCCATCCAATCGAGCTGGCCGGGTCCATCAAGCCGCCCAATCCAATCGTACTGTTGACAAAAAAGCGTCCAGAATCTTTCAGAAAATACTCGAATTTGCCCTGTAGCACGTCGTTAAAAATTACGTTCAGGTAGCCGACATTGTCAAAGAAATTGGTGACGCTGGCGCGCACTTCGTTGGGTGTGACGTTGGCGTAGCTTTGTGCAAGCGGTCGAAAAACCTTGCGGTCGAGTCCGTCGTTAAATTGATAAAACGAGCGGTTTAGATTTTGTAGGGGATCGCCGGGCTCGGCGGATTGCATCGAACCACATCCCGCTAGCGCCGTGAGCGCGAAAATGGCTACGCCAAGTGATGTGATTTGAACATGCAGTCGTTTCATGTGGGTGTGGGATCCTGTATGCCGGCGAGATTATCCAATGATGGGTTAAGAGCCGGTTACAAAAATGTTAACAATCCGCCAAAGCTGCGAGCCGTCCCCGCAACTGCAGGCCAATGCCGCGCACTTGGCGAAATCAGGGAATCAAGCGAGTTCGATAATGCGCGCGATCGAGTCGCGCAGGTGGGTGCTCTCGATACCGTCTATACGCAACCCGCTGATCACCAGATGCGTCACTGATAGTTCCTGTTTGTATTGACTGATCTTGTCCGCAACGTAATGGCGGTCGCCGACAATGGCCCAATCGTCCACGGCATCTATTACGGCGCGCTGATCGTTTGGCCGTTTGGATGCCAAACGTTGCCGTAGTAATGAGACCTGCGATGCGCTGTCGCTCACGAACACCGTGCGCATAATGGGTCGTTCGGTGACGCGGGCGTGTCCCGCGGCGGCGACAGCGTCGGCATGCATCGCGAAATTTTTCTGCAGCCCCGCCAGTGTTTCCACCGGCGACGCGAGGTATGGCAGGCCAAGACGTCCGGCCTGCGCGAGCGCTTTTGGGCCGAAGGCAGCCACCCACACGGGCGGGTGTGGGCGTTGCACGGGTAGTGGCTCCAGCGTTACCGCACCCGCGTCGCCATCACGCATCGCGATTGACTCGCCGCGCCACGCGCGCAACATGAGGTCCAGACTCTTCTCGAACAGCGCGCGTTTCATGGACGGCGCGATGTTGAACGCCTGTAATGTTGCCTGTGAGTAACCCCTACCGACTCCAAGCAGCACGCGGCCATTGCAAAGCTGGTCGAGTATCGCCACCTGCTCGGCGGCGAGCAGAGGATTACGCAGCGGTAACAAGTACGAAGTAGTCGCAAGCTTGATGGTCTGCGTGCCTGCGGCAACAGCGGCTAGCAACATCAGGGGATCGGGCAGCGCCGGTGCGTTGAAATGGGATTCGGGTACCCAGAACGAGCGATATCCCAGCGACTCGGCGAACTCTGCTTGCCAGGTTAAGCCCCGTGCCGAGCCGTCTTGCGGCTGCCACGGCGTTAGTCCTAGCTGCATACGCGGTGCACAGATGTTGCGGTCTCGCTCAGGCGCCCGTGGCTGTTTGAAAAGCCGGGCGGGCGTTAAGGCGCTCAATGTAAGATTGCAGCTGGGGCATCTGCTCAGTAACCAATTCCAGACGTTCAGCAACGGCGACGCCATGGCCCAGCATGATATCAGCGGCGCTGAATTCTCCGCACAGATGCTCGTTGTCCGCCAGCGCGTCGTTAATTGGCAGCAGCACTTTACCAGCGAGCTTTTGCGCAGTGGCGAGAACCGCGGGGTCACGTCGCTCAGGTGCAAGCAACAGGGTTTGCACGACGATAGTATTGATAGGTGGCATCAGCGTGCCTTCACAGTAATGAAACCACTGCAGGTAATGCGCATAGTCGGGTGAATCGATTGCCGGTCGGAGCCGACCCCCGGCGTATCTGTCCAACACGTATTGAACGATTGCGCCGGATTCGAACATGGTCATATCGCCGTCCTGCAACACCGGTACGCGGCCCAACGGATGAATGGCGCGATGCGCGTCGGATTTTAGTACCCGTGGGTGAAATTCGAGTTTAACGAGATCGTAGTCCAGCCCCAGTTCCTGAAATAGCCACACGACCCGCACCGCGCGCGTACCCGAACAGTAATAAATTTTCATAGCTGTTTTTCTCCCGCTTACCAGCTGCGCAGTAGGCAAAATATTTTGACATTCTGCCACGCCTTTGTCCGGCTTGCGCCGTTGCATCCGTGAATCTGTGAGGGCTGGTTCTGATTATCCGCTGCGGGTTGTTATCATCGCTGTCAGGCATCTGAACGGGAGGGCTATGTGGCACAAGCCGATTTTACAAGTGCCCAGGCATAGGAGACAGGCTATGAAAATTTCGGAAAAGGTGGTCATCATCACGGGCGCGGGCAGCGGTATCGGGCGAGCGTCGGCGCTGGCCCTGACGAACGAAGGTTATCGGGTAGTTCTTGCCGGACGCCATTGCGAAACACTTGAGGAGACAGCCGCTGAGGCTGGAGGCACGACGCTGGTGGTGGTAACCGATGTCGCTGAACGTGCGTCGGTCAGCAATTTGTTTGCGCGCACAACGCAGGTCTTTGGGCGACTGGACGTGCTCTTCAACAATGCGGGTGTGTTTCCGTCAGGCGCGTTGCTCGAGGATATCGAGTACACGGATTGGCAACGCGCGGTAGACGTGAACTTAACCGGGACTTTTCTCTGCACCCAGGAAGCTTTCAAACTCATGCGCGCTCAGCAACCCATGGGTGGGCGCATCATTAACAACGGCTCGATATCTGCGCATGTTCCCCGGCCTAACTCGGCGCCGTATACGGCGACCAAACATGCGCTGACGGGGCTGACGAAGTCGACCTCGCTGGATGGGCGCAAATATAACATTGCCTGTGGGCAAATCGACATCGGCAATGCGGCGACCACGATGACCGAGAAGATGAGCCACGGCGTACCGCAGGCGGATGGTACGACAGCTTCGGAGCCGACAATGGACGTAGAGGCGGTAGCACGTGCCGTCGTCTATATGGCGGGTCTGCGGCTGAACGCCAACGTGCAATTCATGACTTTGATGGCGACCAAGATGCCGTTTGTGGGACGCGGTTGAAGGGCGCTGTCACTGGCCAATAGGCGGGCTAACGTCGCCCCAACCATTACTTAACGCTTTTTTAACGGCAATGTGTGCAGCCTTAGTGAATTATTAATCGCCATGCAGGGACAAAACGCGAATGCTTTTGCGACCAACGTGTACGGAGCAGCAGCTTAAGCACAAGATAGCGGAATTTAGCTCGTTGGCTGACGCATTGAATTATGCGGCCCTTGGTGAAACCGGCTGTAACTACTATTCGGGCAATGGCGAACTTATCACGGTGCTGCACTATGCGGAGCTGCGCGAACAGGCTTTAAAGTTAGCCCGCGCTCTGCACGCTTTGGGCCTGGAACGCGGCGCCCGTGTCGCTTTGATTGCCGAGACCAATCCGGACTTTCAGCGATTCTTCTTCGCCTGTCAGTACGTAGGACTGGTGCCAGTTCCCATCGCACCACCGTTACAACTTGGGGGGCTGCACGCGTATGCGGCGCAGCTGCGGCGCTTACTCAGCGACTGTCGGCCCAGCGTATGCATCGGCAGCGTTTGCCACGTGCCGATGCTGGCCGAAGCCACGCAGGATCTGAAACTGTGTTTTATCGGAACAGCCGAGGACTTTGCCACAATGCCCGCGCCCGCGGCCAGGCTTACGCCCGCGCTGCCGCAAGAGTTGGCCCATCTCCAGTATACGTCCGGCAGTACGCGCTTCCCGCGCGGTGTCTGCATAACCCAACGCGCGGTCATGGCCAATCTGCGTTGTACATTGCGCCATATCCAATTATCGCCACGGGACCGCTGTGTCTCGTGGTTACCCTATTATCACGATATGGGTCTGGTCGGATTGGTACTGGGACCGATCGTTTCACAAACCTCAGTCGACTATCTGGATACGCGCGAATTTGCCATGCGTCCGCGCCAATGGCTGGTGCGAATGTCGCAAAGCCGCGCGAGTATTTCCTTCAGCCCGCCGTTTGGCTATGAGCTATGTGCGCGCAGACTGAAGGCGGAAGATGCAGGAAGTTTCGATCTCAGTGCGTGGCGGGTTGCGGGCGTTGGCGCGGAGACCATCCGGCCGCAACCGCTGACAAGTTTTGCGACGGCGCTGGCGGCTAGTGGATTCGACCCACGTGCTTTCCTCGCCTGTTACGGTATGGCTGAAGCTTCGCTTGCGGTAACGCTCGCCAAACCGTTCCAAGGCCTGCAGTCACAATGGGTGGATCGCCGGCCACTTGGCGACCCGCAGCGTGCCGAAGTGGTGGCCCACGGTGACGCAGAGCGCGCCATCGGCACAGCGAGTGTTTTCGTCAATTGTGGGCCACCGTTGCCTGATCACCGCATCGAGATACGAGATCCCAACGGTCGGCTTCTGCCGGAGCGGCATTGCGGAATCGTATTCGTTCGAGGGCCCAGTATCGTGGCTGGTTATTTCAGCTCGCGCGCGGGCGAGCGCGAGGCAATTACCGATGATGGCTGGTTAAACACCGGCGATCTTGGCTATCTGCGCGATGGCGAGCTTACCGTAACGGGCCGCTACAAAGATCTCATCGTTATTAACGGCCGCAATATCTGGCCGCAGGACCTGGAGGGTTTGGCGGCAAGCAATCCGGCATTGAGGCCCGGTGATGCCTCAGCGTTCTCAGTACCCGGTGCGCACGGCGAGTGTGCGGTAATGGTCGTGCAATGCCGGGTAGCCGATGCGGCCAAGCGGCGTGCGCTGGCCAGTGAGTTGGACCGGGTAATTCGTGCCGAACTCGGCATCTCCTGCATCATCGACGTGGTGCCGCCGCACACGCTGGCGCGCACGTCTTCAGGTAAGCTTGCCCGCTCACGGACCCGTGACGAGTTTTTAGAGCGGGCACGGGCGTCGTCGTCGGCAACTGGGTAAGTGGCAGTCAATCGTCCTCTTCCACTTCCAGGACTTCCCCATTTGCATTGACGCTGATTTCGTATTCTTTGCCATCAACGTAGCCTTCAAGCTCATATACCAACGCTTTACCGTCACGCATCTGTTCGGCTTCGCTCAACGTGATCCCCGGTACCGCTTGTTGGGCTGAGCGTACGACCGCCGGGGGTAACCCGGCGAGGGCGATGTCCTCCTCAGTACAGTCGGCACTTGCAGGCAGCAATCCCGGATGAGCTAACAAAAGTGCAATCAGCGTCGCATTTCTCATACCGCCACTCCTATTCCGTCGCTACGGGTTGTTCTGCGTTAAGAGCGTCTTGCGACGGCCACTAACGAGGAATGCCGGTGACTCTAGCAGTGCACAGATTAAGGTTTTGTATGCAATTCATTAATGCCGCAATTAAAAAATGTGCTGCAATTGCGCAGGCTCGTTTCGTAGCGGTACAGATCGTGCTATAAGAAATTCATGCCAAGAAACGTGCTGCTTGTAGGTAGTGTCGGTCTGGAAGATGCCGAGACGGTGTTCCGCAGTCTCGCTGCCACGCTGGGGAGCCTTGCAAAACGCTTTCCCGATGGCGAAACCGGCAAGCGCCATTACTGGATCCGCTGGCAACGGGAACTGCTGGCCCGACATCCCGACTTTGAGCCTGAAGATTCGGACCGCGGATTTGAAAACTTCAAAGACACGGTGAAGCGTGATGTGTTCCGTCTGCGCGCGGGCGTTGAGCCTTCGTCACTGCGCTTGGAACCACTGGGTTACGCCGAGGAAGCGATCGCCTCGTATAAGATATTTGCCGGCTTGAAGCGCGACGGTGTCATTGCTGAAGATGTGCGTTTCCAGGTTGCGTTACCGACCCCGGTCGCGTTGGTTTCCGGGTTCGTGGTGCTGGATCAGCGCGGCGTGGTCGAACCCGCATATGAACAAGCGTTGCAGCGTGAGCTGCAGACCTTGGCCGCTGCGATACCGCATGACGAGTTGGCAATCCAGTGGGACGTGTGCTTTGAGGTGGTTGGTCACGACGGCGGTTTCGAATTGCATTATGACGATGTTTTGAATGGTTCGGTGCAACGGTTGACAGGATTTATAGATGCAGTGCCGGCCGCAGTCGAAGTGGGTGTGCACTTATGCTACGGCGACCCCGGACACAAACACATTGTCGAACCGCAAGACGTTGAGACTGCGGTCGCATTCTGTAATTCCATCTGTGAGGCCACGACCCGACCGGTCACCTGGATGCATCTGCCGATACCGAAGGGGTGGATGGATAGCCACTATTACAAAGCCCTCGAAGCGCTGCGCGTGTCTGCTCCAACCGAGGTTTATCTGGGCCTGGTGCATTACACCGACGGCGAGGAAGGGACCCGCGCACGCATGGCGCTCGCGTCAGAGTATCTGCCGGCATTCGGCGTTGCGACCGAATGTGGCTTTGGCCGGCGGTCCGCGGACAGCATACCGGCACTGCTGGCCTTGCACGCTACTGTCGCCGACTGAGTCGTCTTCCCCGGTTGGCAGAAAAAGCCGGATCTCTGTCATTGCAGCCAACCGCTCGTCCGGGCAAGCTGCTGTTCAAATACTTCTGACGCACCGTTAACTCCGGAGAAACCTGATGCCGACACCCATGAATGTAGGAATTTATTTGTTCGAAAATATGACCATGCTCGATGGTTTCGCGCCCCTGCAAGTCCTCTCCTTCGTTGAGCAATTCAACACCTTCACGTTCGCCAAAAACGACCAACCGCTCAAGTCCGATTGTGGCGCGGTACTGACACCCGACTATGGCTTCGACACGTGTCCGCCGCTCGATATTCTGGTTGTGCCCGGCGGCGGCGATGTACTCACTGAGATGACTGATCCGCAGGTTGTGGCTTTTTTGAAGGAGGTCGGAAACAAGGCCCAATACGTTACTTCCGTCTGCTCGGGCGCTTTGATTCTGGCTGAGGCCGGGTTGCTTGACGGTTATCGGGCGACGACCCACTGGGGGTGGTTAGAGCATCTATCAGCTTACTCCGAGATAGAGGTCGTGGATGAACGCGTTGCGGTCGATAGAAACCGTCTCACCGGCGGCGGCATTACTGCGGGTATAGATTTTGCACTCACCCTGATCGCGGAGGCCGTGGGAGTTGGCGCCGCACAGGTTGTTCAATTGGTGGTGGAATATCGTCCGCAACCACCGTTCAATGCTGGTGGGCCGGATACCGCGCCGGCTGAAATACGCGAAACAGTCCAAGGCATGCTCAACGCTCGGAATCAAGGCATGGTCGAATTCCTGGCCAAAAAGCACGCCGCGTGAGCTAGCCGGGAATTTAGCCGGCGAAATTAGGCTGACTGGAGTCATGCATCATGGCATTAATCGAAAATCCGAAAAGTAAACTCGTCCCGCAACTTAAAGGACTGCATTTTTTCGGCTTTGATGGCGCACCCTGTTCCCAGCGGGTGAGCTTTGCGCTCGCGGAAAAGGGCCTGAACCGCGCATAAACGGTTAAGTGGGCATCAACTGCCGCGGCAGATCTGCAGCCAGAGGTTGGCACCTATATATTTCGCCCGGTATCGCTGATAAAAAAGCAGCACCTCAGTGATGCTTATGCGCAGATCCAGCCGAATATGGTGGTACCTGCGCTGGTACACGACGGTCGCCTGTACATCGAGTCAATGGATATTATCAGCAATCTCGACGAAACCTGGCCGGCCAATCCGCTGCTGCCCGCGGATCCGCGGGCGGCAAAGCTCGCCGAGGAACTGGTCGAACTGGGTAAAGAGCTGCACCGCTCAGTGCGCTATGTATCGTTTAATTGGGGCCTGGGGAAAATTGGCAAGATCAACGCCGACTATGAAAAAACCGTGCAACGTCTTGAGGCGCGGGGTTCACCCGAAAAACTTGCTGATTTCTATTCGAAGTTCAATAACAACGAAATCGACGAAGCAACCAATTTGCAGCACCTGCAAGCCTTGGAAGCCGGTTGGGCTGCCCAGGCGCAGCGCTTGCAGGACGGACGCGCGTTTTTGACCGGTGAGTCGTTTTCCAAGGCAGACATCATTTGGGCGATTAAAACCCTGCGGAGAAGGCTCATACTGCAGAGACTTACAATTGCTGGCCAAGAGAAATGAGGTAGCAGGTGCACTCACAAAATGGGTGGACGAAAACCTAACCGAGAAGCAGGTGCTGAGGGACGAAGTATGGTTGGGAGGCGGGATGTGGCCGGGTAGGTATTGGTTACCAGTTGAATTCGATTGGCAAATACTGAAGTTTGCTCCCAATGCGCAAATTCCCCTTCAAGTTCCAAAAAGACCGGCCGGCCCAATAGTAGACAATATTCAATCGGTGTTCTTTGGTGAAAGGTCGCGGTATGGAATTCTCGTGAGACTTCCCGAAGCTACCGAATTTGGCGTCGACGATTCGTTCTTGATCCCAGTTTCAGATCGAATAGCAGTTGTTTGTAGGGAAGGAGATTAGGACGAGCCGATGCAACCGTGCCCTGCCTGCCCACATCTTTACCCTGGAATCGGAACAGCCCGGCTCCTACGTCACGTGTCCGTGCTGTGAAACCCAATGGCTGGTCGGGTCATATTCCGATGAGGACGGGGCGTGGCTGACGTTGGAGGGGGATTACAATCTGACGTAGCAGCAACGTGAACCCGGATTGATGTACGGTCGATCCCAGATTATATGGACGAACCACTCTACCAAGGAATGACGAAAGGCATTGTCGCTGATGAAGCGACACCAATGCCTTCGATGAAGTGGGTCACTTCTAGACGGGGGAGGCTGAAAGTTTATGGGGACCGGTTGGAATGTGGTGATTGGACAATTCCGTTTGACCAAATTAAGGCGTCGAATCTATACGAAGATGCGGGGTTATTTTATCCCGGTCACGTTCTTCGAGTGGTGACAAATGATAAGACTTACCAATTCGGCCTAAACTCGAATCGCTTTTGGAAGAACGAGCTGCCATTTAAGGTCGAGCGCATCCGACGCCCAGCGAATCGTACAATTCTTGTTTATGGATTTCGTACGCTCGCCGTTGCCGCGCTTATCTATTACTTTTGGTTGATCTGAACGGAATTTTCGCCTAACCGACAATACTCCGCAGCAGCACATGTCCGAACCCGAGCTATATCTAAAACCCATACTCGAAGCGCTCATGCGCGACCCGCAGGAGCTACCATCCATCCAACTGTACGACCTCCACGAGAAGGCCCAAATCCTCAAAGGCAGCACTATCAAGAGTATTGGTGACGTTAGAGGCCTGCTGGAACAGGATCGAGATCAACTCGCCCGCTTCGAGAAGCTGAAATTAACCATCGGCCTGCTGGGTCAACTGCTAGAAGGCGTACTGTATATCGATGAGGCGTGTGAGGCGGAGCTGAAGATGGGGAGACCTTTGGCATTTTTTGTTCCGCTCTAGCTTATTACTCAGCTTGTTTTAACCACGCTCACTGGTCTCTTACAAGAACGACGACTGCGGCGACGGAATCCAGTTGCACCATCGCGTCGTAGAATTCCATGCCCTTCAAGCTGCCTAAATGCACGACGTGATCGCCGACTTCCTGCACCACGCCGGCGAGGTCCTGACCGGAAGTCAGTTTTAGCGTCGCGCTTTTGCCCATGTACTGCTTCAACACTGAGGCGATGGTGTCGTTTTGAGCAACAGATAGTGTGGACTCTTCTTTCATTGGTGTTTCTCCCTGGTGACAGTGAACCTTATAGCCAAGGTTTCAGAGTACTTGAAATCCGCCCGTAAGGTATCATTCCGGCAGTAGCCTGTTTCGTCGCACCTTCCTCGCCAAAATGAACCTCGACGATGCGTCGATAGCGGCGTTGGAGGCGGCTGAGGCGGCGGGTGCAAATCGAGCCGGGTCAATGCCCAGATGAATATTGCGCGTTTAAGATTCCGCTTGGCTCTTACTCTGCTGGGCACGGGGGTGGGGCTGTTTGCGGGATTGGGTTTTTTGCACCGCTGTTTTCTTGGGATCTACTGGGTCGAAGCGTATTTGCCCTATGGGGTGGCTGTGCTTTGTGGCGGCATCGTATTTTTCGTGAACAAATACCGATGGAGTTTGCTTGCGGCGGGCAGTTTGTTTGCGGTCGTCTACTTTGGGTTAGCGCCCTGGTACGGCGACTACGTTCACGATAATAAGATTTCGATTGGTAAACCGTCGCCAGAAATGCCGCTCACCCTGCCCGAACCCCACTGGAAGGAAGTGGAGAGACAACTGAAGACGGAGGTTTCAGGGGAGTCGGACCGCTACCGAAACTGATGGCCCGCTCCTGGACTTCTAAGCCCCCTGAACCGCCAGATACACCAACGTGGCGAGTACCGCTGTGGAACTCACTAACTCACTCCATGCTGCGACTTTGGTTATGTTCATGGTTGTCTCCGTGCGGTTATTTCAAGGCAAGTAGTCGGTCGTATACGTCGGTGGGTGGGCTTTCTTCCAACAGCGCATCGACGGCCTTAATGAATGCTGGGTGAAAATAATCTTGCCCCAGGGTCTTCCACTAAGTGCGGGTCCAATCTGTACCTAAAACGGCGGGTATGGCGCTCCGATAGGCGGTCCACGAAGCCTCATCCAACACACCATTACGGTACTGAAACCAGTGATGCTCGCGGGTACGCATAAACGCAATGAAAAACACATGGAGACGTGCTTTTTCCTCTAGCGAGATTTCTTCGTGCGATAGCGCGACTTGGTTCACGAGGATACCCGGATAGTCGCAGTAACCGCGGAGGACATGAAGGTCCCCGTCGAGTAGGGTCTGCCGTGATTCCGATTGCAACAATGTCACCGTCTGTTTCGTCTGTATAGATAAATAAACCAGCGTCACCAGCACCGCTGCCGAGCTGATTAACTGACCCCAGGTTGCTACGTCTGTCATGTTCATTGTGTTATCTCCTGTTATTGCGCCCGACCCACATGGCGTTGGTGGAAGAAGAAGATGAGACCGCCCAGGTAGCTGAGAATCACGACAACGAGACCGCTGAATCGCAATACCGTATTTCCAAACGCGACGCCTGCGGATGTTGTTGCACCGTGCTACCCGAGGGCTGATGGGTCGTCAGCCGCTCGCGCTACTATTTGCGCTGCGGCCCCCGCAAAGTCGTGTCCGAGCCCGAATGTGGCTATCGCCTGCTGCAACGTAACCAACGTGAACAGCCCGACGATGATAAAAACGATCCTGGACTCCAGCTTGGTAGCCACCAGGTACCCGGCGATGAGGAAAGCAAAAAGCACTGCGATATTGTTCATGAGCGCGCCTTGCAGGCCATTTAAAGCCGCATAAAATACGTCGAGCAGTTCGTAATCACTCATTATCATCTCCTCCATTTGTTATTAATCCCACCCAGTATCCTGCGCCGCCGGGGACAAATCCATTTGGGCTATGCTTGGGTAATCACATCAACGAGAAAGGGGGCATCATGGAAACCATCACACTGGAGCAGTCTCCTTATCTGGCGGAGATAGTCGGGGTATTCGCTATTGTTGTGTCACTTATTTACCTAACACTTCAGGTACGGCAGAACACCCGGACAACGCGACTGGAAACCGTTTAGACGATTAGCAACGAGTTTGCTAACTTTATGGACATGATTGCGTCCAATCGGGACCTCGCAGAAACCTATCATCGTGACTGGTCGATTTTCAGAGCCTAGACGGGACCGAGGCATTACGGTTTTCGGTAGCAATAGCTCGCCTAATTCGAACCGTGCACGAGCTTCACTTTCAATGGCGTGTAAGGGCAATGGATGCTTCAATTTGGCATTCGTGGGTCAATACAGTCGCAGATGTATCGCAGTACCCCGGTTTTCAGGAAATCTGGAAAATACGCCGGCATCAATACACGCAGGATTTTCAAAACTTCATGGATAACCACGCTGACGCGAAGGACGCAAAACAGATATACCCCGCTTTCAAGTCTTAGCTCAGCCGGGCACCGACAGTGCACTATCCTTCCGGTATCAACTCACCGGGAGGTAAGCGTCATGGTCAGCCTTGAGAAAACCTATTACGTCACCCAAATCGTTGCAGTGATTGCCCTCATTGTGTCGCTGCTCTATGTCGGGCGGCAGATTGAGCAAGTAAGCATGAAATGCAACTGAACACTACCATGACGCAGCTTAGTCAATGGATAGAGCTACAAAGCCACGTCGTTCAAAGCCCGGAGTTTTCGGAGCTTCTGCTGCGCGCAGAAACAGACTTCGCGGGCATTAAGCCGCCCGACCGCGCACGCATCATGGCGCACATGAGTAATTGGGCAATGCTATCAGAAACCGATATGGGGGCCATTAGTCAAGGTGTTTTTCTCGAAGCGTTATCGCCAATGATCAATGTCTGGAAGGCCCGTCTGCGGCTGCCCGCTTACCGAGAATATTTCAACGAATACTCGTCGTATCACTCGCCAGAGTTTGTTCAGTTCATCAACTCCATCATCCAGGAGGACGCATCATGAAACTAGAAACTGCGTATTACACGAGCCAACTGGTGGTTGCGGTGGCGGTGGTGTTATCGCTGATAACATTGAGCCAGCAAATCAGTCAGAACACGGAGGCGTTGGAGTACGAGACCACCTCGACGGCAGCGAGTCAAGCCGTCCAGGAGTTGATGTTATTGACTGCTCCTAATTTGGCAAGGTTATGGGATAAATTGTTGACGGCATCCCGAGCCGACAGTGCGCAACTTCCGCCGGGGGGACTGCAACATGGATGGCCCGTATGATCTGACCGACGGCGTCCGCGTGCTGACCGTGTCGTTCAGCGGTACTGGCGAAGCGTCACCATGTCGCGACGCTTGCGATCCCAACGATTCGGGAGCCGTGGACATCGGCGACTCCGTGTATGTGTTCTTCAACCTGTTCGCGAGTGGGCCGCAACCCGCGCCACCGTATCCGAGCTGTGGCATCGACCCGACACGCACGACCGATCCGCTCGGCTGCGACGAATTCGACGCCTGCCCGTAGTCCGGATCAGGCATGGAAGAAGGGGACAGAGAGCCTTCTCTCTGTCCCCTTCTCTTTGTCTTGTCTTTCCGCGCGGCGTGCTCAGGCCTTGCTACACTCCCGCCATGACCACGCGAACCATTGTTATCACCGGCGTCAGCCGCGGGATCGGCCGCAGCCTCGTCGACGAATTCGTCGCCGCCGGCCACACAGTGCACGGCTGCAGCCGCACCGCCGACCCGATCCACAAACTAGCGCACCAGTTTCCGGCTCCGCATAGCTTCCACACTGTCGACGTTGCCGATGCTTCGTCGGTGGACGAATGGGCGACAGCCCTGATCGCCAGGGGAGAGGTGCCGGATCTCCTGATCAACAACGCGGCGCTGATCAACCAGCTAGCGCCGCTGTGGGAAGTCCGGGCTGCGGAGTTCTCGGCACTCATGCGCGTGAATCTAGATGGCGTGCATCACTGCTTGCGGAGCTTCGTTCCGGCAATGATCGAGCGCGGGCGCGGTGTCATCGTCAATCTCAGCTCCGGCTGGGGGCGCTCCACGTCCCCCGACGTCGGTCCGTATTGCACCACGAAGTGGGGCATCGAAGGGATGACCAGCAGCCTGGCACAAGAGCTACCGTCTGGGCTGGCCGCAGTCGCGGTGAGCCCGGGGACCGTCGACACCGAGATGCTGCGGATCGCTTTCGGAGACTCCGCGGGGCACAGCGTGACACCGGATGAGTGGGCGCCGGACGCAGCGCGGTCACTGCTGGCCCTGGGCGCGGGCGACAACGGTCGGTCGATCACAATCGGCCGCTAGCTACTAAGCGTGAGCTGCTCGAGAATCGATGCCAGCACGCTCTCGTATTGGCGCCACTTGCCGATCGATCCGGCGTGAATCGGACGCGAAACCTGGTTGGGTATCCACAAACGGGAGGACACCATGAACACCGAGAAGATGAGTCACATCGTATCGATGACGGCCAATGTGGGCGTGCTGATTGGGCTGTCGTTATTGGCCTATGAGTTGAATCAGAATAATCGGTACTTGCAGGAGCAGGCCGATACGTGAGCGGTGGAAAGGCGTGTTGCCGATAATCGGCTTGCCGGGCAAGACCCAGACGTTGCGCGTCTTCTGTACCCGCACATTGCAGAGCAATCTTTAACTGCTCTCGACGAATTACGCAGGGAGAAATTGCTGCACTCTCGATGGATAAATATGCAATGGGTGTTCAAGCGTGTGCAGGCTGGGATTGTTGGAGAAATTGCTTCGCTTGAAAGCATAGCCACTCAGTTCCGCTTTGACATACAGGAAACGAAGAGCGAAGACGCGTGGGAGAGGCTGCGAGCTGAATATGAACCGGACTTCGTCGAGTTCATGGACACCCAGGTCATCGGTCCCGGATAGACTCCCCGCCTCCAGTCTGCGAAGCTCCCCTGACCACATCAGCGGGGAGTATGACCAATTGATGGGCGTTCGGTCGCCGCCCTCGTGTTCTTCATTCTACACCCGGCATCATCCGAGGGAGGTGTAGATCTAACAGGATACCGTGCTTTATAGGCGGATCGTTAAAAGGACAGGAGAGGGATCTGCACATACCACCACCCGGATATAGCGTGGGGCCACCGTTATGTAGCATCCCGAAAGCGGAATCGTACTTCCGCCTGATAAATCAGCGGGCCACAATTTGGCCTCGGAGCGCTATGAGCATCGACAACAACTCTTGCTTCTCGCGTTCCTCCACGCCCACATGACCCAGGGCATCATCCAGATGTTGGGCGACGATTTCAAACTGTGAGTCCGTGATTTTTAGGCCTTCATGCGTCTCCGTCATATTCCGTCCCAGATAGAGGCACGGTCCGCCGGTCCGTTCACAGATGTAATCTACAAAGTGCTGTCTAATTCGTGCCTCCTCAGCCGCATTGAGCCCACCAAGAAAAGAAGCGAGTGCGGGGTCGTTATCATAGCGTTCCAGGAAGTTGTCAACGGTCGCCGCAATAATGTCGTAACCGCCCAGACGTTTGTAAAGCGATGGTTGTTCGGTAGCTTGCTGTTGAGCGTTGAGCGAGGTTGGTGCCAGACCGAGCGCCAAGAGCACGCCGAAAATCGGGAGGTAAATGAATCGTCTCACCATCGGCTACTACCTCTCTTTTAGGGTTGTGGCGGTACGCCAGTATGCCCGGAATCCCCCGCAATTTTTAGCCATACCGAAACTCACCCGCCCCAGCCCACACGATCCTGATCCCACAGTCCCGTCCGCCGCACTGGCTGCATTTCAAGTGGCGGGATACGGTGGCTATCGGTTGATCACGCCCCAGCCTGTCATACAGCACCAGCATCTTCAGCCGCTGCATCCGCGAGCAGGTGTTGCACACGCCGTAGAGGTGGTAGTCGGTTAGGTCGGCGAGGGATTGGAGCGTAAACAAACGAGTCCTTTACAGGGTCAGCAACACCTGAAAGGTTACCCCTAACACGCCGTAGATCGCGACAAACACACTGAAGAGTCCAACCCCTCCCGCAAATTTGTGTTCGGTTCCGCGATAACGCCAATAAATGCGCGTGCCAGCAATCCCGACAAGCGCGATAAACCAAAATTGCAACAGAATTGAACAGCCCGCCGTGATGGCCAGTCCGAATATCGTCACGCCGTTTAAGCTAAATTCATTGGTTGGTTCGGGACCTGATTTCGGGTGCACGCTGTAATACAGGCACAGAAGTGGCGGGCAGAAAAATATCATCGGCAGCAGCCAAACATCCCAAAAATTGTCTCTTGCTGTCTTGTCGGGGTTATCGCGATTGAAGATCATCGAGACTTTCTGACCCTCTGCGTAGTCGGCGTTTACCGTCGATTGATCGTGCCCCTCGATCGACCCCGCCGCTAACGGAACATCTCGCGCTTCGAGGTTATCGATTGGGAGCCTGACAATCGCTTGGAACCCTGTGCAGGGGTAACGTTTACTGTTTTTACTCCCTCCACCACAAATATCGTTCCATGTATGCACATCGATTACTGTCCCGGTTAGTTCTTCAGCGCCTGATAGAAACCGCTTGCTTTCCAAAACAAAGCAAAAATCGAGCGCGAAGAGGATTAGCGCACAGGCAAATACCCAGGGTGCCCGAATTCGGACCATAAGTTGCTAATCATACGCTCGGGCACAAACATACTGTTATCGTCAAGCAAGCAATACCACGCCAAGCGCGGGAGAGTTGGCAGACCCCATTTACTGGATGGCAAGGACGGGAACCGATACCGAAACGCCAGGAGTCCCAATCCCCGCTACCCCCGGCCCCTTTCCCTGGCAGATGGGACCCATTGTTTCCAGGAATCGATTCTAAGCTGTTTTGCGTGGCCTTAGAGCCAACGCCAGCGAGTAAACACCATCGGCCCTATGGGTACTGCTACCCGAACAGATTCTGAGTACACAAGCTTGGACGCGCCCCGGACCTGTAGCCGTGGCAGGAACGAGGCGCTAACCATCACCAATAAGCCGGGGGGCCTTCGGCAATGGCTAAACACAAGTCTAGCAGCCCGCGTATCCGTCTGCGGCCATGTTTCCAATACAGTGATAACCGGCATAACAGGGGTATGCGGAAAACCCCTCTGGAAATGGCGGTTTCGGGTGTTGATAAATCAAGTAGTTACGATAGTGGTATTGGGTATGCGGAACACACTTGATATTCGCATAGCCATGAACTACGCTTGCTGGTAGTTCGGATTAGCCGAACCAAACGCGCCCCGAGTCTGCTTCAACAGGCACGAGGCGCTAACCAAAGAAACCGATCTGGAGGTTTACAATGGCTAAGCATCATTCTACCCGCAGTGACATCTACCAAGAAGTAACGAACACCATCATTCAACAACTAGAGGCCGGCACAGCGCCTTGGATCAAACCTTGGACAGGTGCCGATAACGGGCTAGTTCCCTACAACGCCAGCACGGACACGCCCTATCGCGGTATCAATGTGTTGATGCTCTGGTCTGCTGCTGTTGTACGTGGCTTCGAGTCCGATGCCTGGGTGACGTACAAGCAGGCACAGGCGAAAGGTTGGCAGGTTCGAAAAGGCGCCAAGTCTGCCCGTATCGTTAAGGTAGGTCAGTTCGAGAAGGATAACGCCAATGGCGAGACGCAAAGCCTATCGTTCATGCGCTATTACTCAGTGTTCAATGTGGCCGAGATTGACGGTTATGTTGCACCGCCAGCAATTGAACTACCCGAGGTTGAGCGTGATCGCAATGCTGAGGAGTTCATAGCTCAAACAGGCGCAGACGTTACCGAGCGTGGCGGTCGGGCTTGCTACATTCCTAGCGCGGACACGATCAGCTTACCGCCGATTAACACCTTCACCAGCGCGGAGCATTTCTACGCGACTGCCCTGCATGAGTTAACCCACTGGACCGGCAACGAGAAACGCTTAGATCGCGATCTCCGTGGCCGCTTTGGTGATAACTCATACGCTGCCGAGGAACTGATCGCCGAGATCGGCGCAGCCTTCCTGTGTGCCAGTCTGCAGATCCCTGGTGAACTACAGCATGCCAACTATATCGACCACTGGTTAGACGTACTCAGAGGCGACAAGAAAGCGGTATTCACAGCCGCCAGCAAAGCACAGCAAGCATCCGAGTATCTACAAAGCCTGCAGAGCATACGGGCGGCTGCGTAACAGTTACGGCCAGGGACGGCCTTTTTCTTTTGGAGGATTGAACAATGGCAAGACAACGAAGGGCAGCTATCTACGCCAGGGTATCGACCAGCGGGCAGACCAACAGCAACCAGCTCCGGGCACTGCGAAAGGTAGCCAAGCAATCGGGCTGGAAGATTGTGCAGGAATACGTCGAGAACGGCGTCAGCGGCGCAAAGGGACGCGATCAGCGACCGCAGTTTGATGCGCTGTGTACCGCAGCAGTCCGCAGGGAGTTTGATGTAGTCATGGCGTGGAGTGTGGATAGGCTTGGCCGCTCTCTGCAACACCTGATCGGCTTTCTCGATGAACTGCACGCCACAAAGGTAGATCTCTATTTACACCAGCAAGGCGTCGATACAACCACGCCAGGGGGTAAGGCGTTGTTTCAGATGATGGGTGTATTCGCTGAGTTTGAGCGAGCCATGATCCAGGGTCGTGTTATGGCTGGATTAGAACGCGCCAGGGCGCAAGGCAAGACATTCGGCAGGCCACGAGTTTCCAAGGACGTGGAGAAAGCCATCCGGGCCGAGCGGCGTAAGGGTAAAGGGATATTGAAGATCGCCAGGGAGCTTGGCGTAGGATCGAGTACGGTACAGCGGGTTGTGAAAGAGCTTTAAGCGGGGATTTGATCGAGCGGTAAGCCCTGGAACTGCTTTAGTTTCGATAACGACAGTAACCAGCCCTCCGGGGTGCGTGGGCCGGTACACATTCCACCATGTAACTTACAGCGGCCATTCGCCATGGCCTTGCATTGGCAGGGTGTGCCTTTGCGTGTCTTAGCGCCGCAGCAAACCTTAAGACGCATTCAATTCGTAACTCATGACGTGCACGCGTAGCTGGGCAGTTACTATCTACTTCTCACCCGTTTCCGCCACTCGGTGACCTGCTAACGATAATTAGCCTGACGTAACGAGACGCGGGTTCATTCACGTTTGCTAGGCTTAGCATCCGCAAAATTAATGACTTCAACGACAAATGGCGCGCTCTTGTTACCTGTCATTTGCATGCGCTCGCCATACTGGGCTGGGTATAGCTTGCCGGTGATCCACTTTAGCGTGTCTACCTGAAGCCTAGCCGCTCGTACCCTGGCGTTATCGCTGCTGTCGCCTTTGAGTTCTACCGTTGCCTCCTCCATCAGTTTATCGGCCAAACACTCGGCGCGTTCTTGCTTGGCGTTTTGGTAGTCTTCTTCGTATTCCTTGCTCAGCCAGCGGGTGATCGTGGAGCGTTTTAGGGACAGCTCTTCGCAGATGGTCCGCATAGACTTGCCGTTGTCGATCATCTCCGCGAAGATGTGATTGGCTAGACGTTCGTCTTTAACGCTGGGGTCATAGGGTAATTTGCTGTTTGCAATTGGCCGCGAATTGAAAATGTGTGCTTCCCGAAAGTAACGTTAGCGCCGGCAGAAAGGCACTACAATAGGCACTACAGCTCGGATCTCAATCTGCCCATGTTGGCATAAATCCTAAGAATAGCTGTATGTAAACGCATATTCTTGGCTATCTCGGATACCTGTAGGGTGATGAACGATCACCTCACCATAAGCGTTGCGTTCAGGCTGAAAGCCGCGACCGAGAACCTGCTCGGCAGGGGAATCAAGCGAGCCAGCCGCGCCCCTGCTCCGGCAAGCTGACAGTTTATTGTAGGAGCCGCGTCCCCGCGGCGATGGACACCGTGTTTCGCTCGGAGACTAAGCGCGCGCCGATTCGCGTTTCGACAACATTTTTTCCGACAGCGAAGGTCCAACTCCGGGCTGGCTCCACGGACATACCGCCAGGCACAGTGCGCAGCCACAGTGCTCGTTGAAGTAGGGCACACATTTATCGAAGTCGACGTACCAGCGCTCTACACCTCGTACCAGTACCTTTCCGTCGATCAACGCGTTCGGCGGACAGGCCGACGAGCAGGCGCGACAGCGTAGGCAGAAGTCGTCCACGCCAATATCGGTGGGGGTATCGACGATCAGCGGTAAGTCTGTTACCACATAGGCCAGTCTGAGCAGCGAGCCCATTTCCTTGCAAATCAGCGAGCCGTGTTTGCCAAGCTCGCCGATCCCGGCCTCAATGGCAGCCGGTACCAGGCTAAGAGGTGTACCCATAGGATTACCATAACCGCGGGCCGCCCAGCCCTGGCCTCGCAACCAGTCGGCCAGCTCGCGGGCGCGCTGATGGCCGTACCAGTAGGTGTCCATGACCTCTTTGCCCGCACGGCGAAATTTCAGCGTGCGCGAGGTACTTAGTGGCTCAAATTTCATTCGGCTGGCGAGAATAACGGCATATTTCTCGGGCAGCTCGTCGCCTTCGAAGATCCATTCGGGTTTGATTTCGACGATACCGACTTTGTCGACGCCGTTGGCGCGCGCGTAGTCCTTAATCCGTTTCGCCCAGGCTTGTGGAGATCCTTTGGTTTGTTTGGCGGCGACCGCTGCCGGGCGCCTGGCGTCCAGCAGGTTACTCTTGAAGACTTGCAGAAAGTTACCGGCGAACGTCATGCGAACATAGAACATGTCTTGCACGATGCGCCACGGATGCCAGTAATCCTGGCGATGGTATAGCGGCGTAGGTCGGCGCACTGCGGCCTCGCCGACACCGTTTAAAGTGTTACCGGAAACCTTTGGTTTGAACCAGCGGTGCCACAGAGAAGGGCTGTAGCCGTCGTCGGTTTCCTCGCCGTAAAGTAGACCCATCGCAAATAGATGATACTGCAGCGCGTTTGTCAGCGGCAAACTTGTTGCCGTGTGTGCCCAGGCTGGCTACGCTGATACGACCGCTGCACGTGCGGGCTCTAACAGGCTGCTAACCGGCCACGGCCATCGGGCGTCGTGCTGCCTGTTCCTCATCCAGCTGTTTGCGGATCATTTTGCGGCCGATGATAGGCACCATGTCGCCCATAAACGATACCGCTGTGAGCGAGTCGGTATTCGTGCCGCCGTCCGGTACGCGCAACATCTGCTCGGAGATCAAATGCTTGTCCTGGCCGAAGGCCCATTCGAGCCCGTCCGCGCAATATTTCGTGAACTCCGCCTGCCGTTCCGCTGTCGAGTCGAGATTGTTTGCCGTGTAGAAGAAATAGTGACAGGACTTTTCCGTTTCGGGCGTTATCGCATGCAAACTCGCAAATTCGATAGCCGTCTCCTCGGGCGCGCCGACTTTCTTGGTGCGGGGGTGGAAGTTAAAAAATGATGGTGTCGCGTAATGCACTGTCAATTCCCAATCGACGTTGTCCGTCCAACCTTCGGTTTGTTGCTGATAGGCCATCATTTGATGAAACATGGGTCCCGCTTGTACGTCTTCGATGTGAAAGTCGAGCTTGAGATAACGTTCTTCGGCGTGTTTCTTCATGTAAGCCCGGTCTGATTGTTCGCCTTTGGCCATGCGAAACAGCCGGCCCATGAGTTCCGCGCCAATGGTATCGGGGTGCACCCACTCGGTGTGCGATATATCGTGCAGGTTGTCGTTGATGAGTTCGTAATATGCCGGCAGCGACAGAAAGCGATCATGGCGCCCATTCCATTTTTCGCTGTCCGGGTCCGCCGGTGAAAACCACTCACGGATGCTGCTTTCATCACCGGCTAATTCCGGGTCGCCCAACCAGATCCAGACGTAATTGTGACTTTCTACAATCGGATAGCGGGTGAGGCGCACGTCTGTGGCGCTTACTCCCTTTGCACCCGGCACCACGATGCACTTGCCATCTGAGTCATAGAGCGCGCCATGATAAGGGCAGCGTAGGCAGCTGCCTTCCAGCGTACCCTTGGACAACGGCGCGTAGCGGTGAGGGCAGGCATCTTTGAAGGCGACGACCTTGCCAACGGCATCGCGAAACATCACCATTTTTTCGTTCAACAAGGTGCGCGCAAACAGCTTGCCAGTGGCAATTTCCTGTGGTTCGGCAGCAACGTACCAGGTGTTTTTGATGAACATGCGATTCTCCTTTGGTTGCTTGCGATTTGGTCGGAGGCGTTTGCGCGGCAGCGCTTGGCAAACCACTATCTATCACTGTAGTTCAACACCCCTACACGGTCCAGCCGAGCTGCCTATACATGGAATGAAAATCCATAACCCCCCACTGCTCGGCCACTTTACCGTCTGAGAACCGGTATATGTCTATTGACGCAACCTCGAAACGCTTGCCCTGTGACTGCTGACCCTGGAAATCGGCCTGCTGTGTGCCGCTGATGGTATAGCGGGCGATGACTTTATCCTCGGCGGCGATCGTCTCAAGCACGACCTCGTGAAAATCCGGAAAACTCGTTTTCAGCGAGGTCACGACTTCAGCAAGTTCCGCGGCGCCGTGAATTACAAAGGGCTCGGGGAAATGACCCTGGAAGTCGTCATGATAGTAGTTGCCTATGAGGTCGATTTTACCGCCATTCCATACGTCTTCGAGTGCGGCGCTCAGCCCGCTTACGTTGTCATCTGGCATCGGAACCTCCTCTATTCGCCTGTCGTGCGACCGAATCCAGGCGTTCTTTTGTAGGAGCGGCGTCGCCGCGATTCCCCCATTTGCGGGAGAACGACAGGATGAGGGGTAATCCCAGTGTATGGCAAGGATGTGCAGGGCACCGTAAACTAATCACTACCCGGAAGTTGCATTCAGGAGCCAACAATGGCGACAGCCGATCGAGCACTGCGTAATGCCATGGCCGACGCGACCATGGAGAGCCGAACCGTGCAGCCGCAGGAGTTGGTGCCGCCGGACGTTCTCAATGAGCTCATGCAGCGATCCAACGCAAAAGCCTGGCTACAAACGCTCAGCCACTTTGGGGCGATAGCACTGACCGCTACTTTGCTTTACCGCAGCTGGGGAAGCGGCTGGACGATACCGTTATTTCTAGTTCATGGCACCCTGCTAGGTTATTTGTATGCAGCACAGCACGAGTTTAGTCACCTGACACCGTTCCAGACGCCCTGGCTCAACGTTGTCTGGGGACATATTGCCGGGTTCATCGGTTTTTTCCCTTTTTGGTTCGATCGCACGCAGCACATGGTTCACCACCAGTACACGAGTATTCGTGGCAAGGACACCGAGATTGAGGGATTCAGACCGGAGACCGAACCGTTTACCGTGTGGACCCTGTTCCTGGCACTTTCCGGCGTTACCTATTGGCTTGGCTTATGGCAAGCGCTGTTGGCCCATGCGTTCGGTCGCCTACATCCGCTTGAAGACGCGCTGTTTGAAACGCGTGATGTGCAACGATTTATCGGCGAAGCACGTATTCATGTTTTGCTTTACGCGGCAGTTGTAGCCGCGAGCATCTACTTCCAGTCGTGGTTGCTTGTGCAGCTATGGATAGCGCCCATGTTGTGCATGAAGTTTGTCCATAACATTCAGAATTACGCTGAGCATTACGGTCTGCCAAAAGTGGCGAACGTCATGGATAGCACGCGCACGATATATACCACCCCGCTTAACCGCTGGCTGGTTTGGAACATGACCTACCATACAGCGCACCACCGCTTCGCAAACGTACCGTTTTATAATTTGCCGCGCCTCGATCGCATCATTCGCCAGCACGTTCGCCATCGCCTACCCGGTTATATGCCGTTTGTAGTAACGCTAATCAAGTGTGCGCTGCGCGGGCAACGCTATGGGTATGAAGGCTTAATGTGAGTTTGCGTCGCACGTATGCAAACGACTGAGACCTTGCGCCGTTGGCGGTGCCAGGTCTGTGGATGGATTTACGACGAGGCTCAGGGCGATCCCGACTCCGGGATCCCGTCGGGCACCCGCTGGCGGGACGTTCCAGACGATTGGAAGTGTCCCGATTGCGCTGCAGCCAAGGCCGACTTTCGAATGTTGGAAATGGCGCCGGAAGCGTCCGCACTTGATGCTGACGATGTGCCACTTACGGACGCGGCGCCGGACCTTATGTTTGGCACGCAAACCCAGGGTTACCAGATCGACGCTGCCGTCCGGGAGATACATTCGTCCGACGTTGCAGCGCAGCCCTATCGCAGCGTTGTCGTCGTGACGGGATCATCCGTGACGCCGAATTTAGCCGCCCAGGTGCGCCCGGGAGAACCGCTGAAACCCGGTGAGTTAGTCCTCGACGACGGTCTGCGTGCGCCGACGGTGGTCGACTACCCGGCGAAGGATCTGTGGGCGCGGTTCGCGGCCTGGTGGTGGGGAGCTTGAGCTGCAGAACAAGGTGATGACGCTCAACGTTGACAACGGGCCACGTCGGACCGTCGCTTCGAGCTCCTCGTTAATGGGCTCTTGTCGTTTCTGATCAAATAGATAGCTGTTGGAACTTTTAGCATAGGCGCGCGGACTAACCGATCATGATGAGCGCTCAGGGATCGTCGGTATCGTCATTGACAACCGCTGCGCAGCAGAACTGGGAATTTTGGTCCAGAATTAGTAGACGATATATACTGCAGTGCGTTATCGACTAGTAAGGCTTGGGTCCAATTGTCGATATCTGCTGAATCAGATCAAAAATATGCCTCCGGCAACGGCATCGATTCCCGAGCATTACGCGCGACACAGGACGCTCATGCTGGGCAGATAGTGTTGAACAACAATCGAGGTTGCATAGGTGCGAGCCATGAATCAGTACCGCGAAATTCTTCGTAATCTAATATGGGGTCTGGGTTTCAGCGTCTTGACGGCGTGCAATTCCACCTCGCCGGTGAAATCGAGTTCGCCGCCGTCCTCCGGCAGCCCGTCCGGATCTCCCAGTAGTCCTGGTTCGTCCGGTTCGCCCAGTAGTCCGGGTTCGTCCTCCAGGCCCTCATCCCAGAGCGGACAAATGGGCGGGATCCAGTCGCCATCATCGGCCGGTATGCCCCAGACAGGTATCGGTCAAAGCGGTCAACAAGCCGGCACCGATGCCGGACAAGCCAAGGCTCCCGCGGGTTCGCGAGGACAAAGCGATCGCGCAAAAACCGACGAACAAATCCTTGCCGATGCTTTAGGTGAATTCGATAAGGAGGCGGGGGCGCCGCAACACGGCGCAGCCACTAACCCGCTGCCAGCCTCATCGGCAAGCGGTGCCGGACAAGGTGAACTTACTGAGGCAGAAAAAACCCAAGACTTGAATCAGGAGTTGGACGAACGATTTGCGCGATTCGACGATTTGATGCGCGGCGAAAGAGACAGCGTAGCGAAAAAGGAAAACGCGGACGGTAGCGGCGGTTACGGTACGGAGGACGGATTTGGTAACGCAGAAGGTGAAGGTGACGCGATGCAGACCGCCATGATTGGTGACTCTCCGCCGCCGCCCCGGGCGAGCAGCGATAGCGGCCTACCGAAAAATTCGGCTCTGCCCAGCCAGGGCGCCCGTCCCCCGCCGGCCGATGTTGGCAATGGCGTCGGAGACGACGTAATCGCGCGTCAGCTGCGTGAAGCGGCGATGAAGGAACAAGACCCAGAGCTTCAGGCTAAGCTTTGGGAGGAGTACCGAAAATACAAAGGAGGAACCTCTTAGGCTAAGCGATAATGGAAAAGACTCCTTTAACTGTGTTGTGGATGTTCATCTGTCTCGGTGTTATCGGCTGCAACAGCACAACTGTCAGAACGACCGAGCGCGAAGCTGTAGTTATCGAGTCAGTACCCATTCCCGAAGATCAACTGCTGGACGTCGGCGTTGGAATTTTCAATCCGGGCATTAGCACCATCGGCAAAGACCAACCGGGTGTGTATCCGCGGATCCGTGAAGCCGAAGCAAGGTTCATGTCATATCAGTTGGCCCAAACAATTCAAAACAGCGGCAGCTGGGGCGTGGTACGCGTAATCCCGGACCGGCTCAGCGAAATGGACGTCTGGATCGACGCCACAATACTCAAATCCGACGGCGCCACGCTCGAATTGGAAGTGTCAGCCCGCGATTCGACCGGCAAGAGCTGGTACACGAAACGATATTCGGGAGATGCGAGTAAATACTCTTACGATTCGACGCTGGCACGGCGCGAGGAACCTTTTCAGGGCGTTTACAATCAGATCACCAACGATATGTTGGCTTACCACCGAAAGTTGGCCCCTGATCAAATTCGTACGATACGTGTGGTCAGCGAGCTGAAGTTCGCCAAACAGTTCTCGCCGGAAGCCTACAGCAAACATTTGGCTGCCGATGACAAGGGCTACTTGTATATCACGCGCCTGCCGGCCGAGAACGATCCTATACTGCAGCGCATTAAGCAGATGCGTGAACGTGATTACATGTTCGTTGATACCTTGCAGGAGTACTACGCCTCGTTTGTGCGACAAATGGGCGAACCCTACATGGAATGGCGTCGTGCGTTCTACGAGGAGGACGCCGCGCTGCGCCAGGTCAAGGCTGAGGCAAATAGACGATTGATTGGTGGCATCTTGGCGGTAGCCGCCGGAATTCTCGCCCAAGGTACAGGCAGCAACACAGCGCGGGCAGCGGGCCAGGTTGGCATCGGCGCTGGAGCCGCCGCGATCTACAGCGGACTGAACAAGCGCGAAGAGGCGAAGGTTCATGCCGAAGCGCTTGAGGAAATTTCCAATTCAATGCGAGCCGAAATGGAGCCGCACGCGATGCAGCTCGAAGATCGTACAGTGACACTGTCGGGCTCGGTAAACGAGCAGTACAGTCAATGGCGTCAGATCCTCAAAGAGATGTACGATCGCGAAACCGGGCAGTTGAGTTCCGTGCCAACAGCAACTACCGACGCCAGCTACGAGTAACGAATAGATTTTATGAATCACGCCCGTGGCCGCAATACGGGCGTCTCGAAACGAAATGGTGCTCGAAAAAGAGGAGAAATCGGACGCTGGTTTTGCGAAAATAAAGCCCGCCGCAGTCAATCTGACTGCAATATCCCCTGTAGCGCCGACGAACAATTCCCCAGAGCGAACGAAACGCCCTGTTGTACTGTGGCTGGGTCTTGGTGCGCTGCTGGCCGCGGCCGTCGCCGTCGTATTTTTGCTGCCGCGCTGGATCACGCCCCCCGTCGCACAGACCCAACGAGTCGCACCTGCTCTGGGGGCTGCGCCGGTCACCTCTGGGCAGCCGCTACCTAGCTCAGCTGCCAAGGCCAATACACCGTGGGAGCGGGCTCAACAGTCAAGGTTACGCAAAGAAACGCAGGATCTGCTGGCGCAAATGTTGGAAGCACAGGACATATTGGTCGACAACGGCGTCAACGCCTGGGCCGAAGATGAATACGCCAGGGCAATGAAAATCGCCAAAGCTGGCGATATCGTATACAACGCCGGGGATTTTTCGCAGGCGCGTATCGAATATGCGCAGGCCTTGGTTATCTTCACACAGCTGCTCGATCAGGTAGATGAGATTTTCGAAGCAACCATCGAGAAGGGCCACCAAGCCCTGGTCGATGGCGATTCTGCCACGGCGAAGCAGGCGTTTGATTTGGCGTTGGCGATGGACGCGCTGGACCGTCTGGCGATAAGCGGACGCGGACGTGCCGACAAGCTCGATGCCGTGCTTGCCCTAATCGACCAGGGGGACAGGCAGATCGACGATGGCCAATTCGAAGACGCGAAAGAGCACTATCGGCAGGCGCTGGAGTTGGACGGCGAATCAGCGCTGGCCGCACAAAAGATACAACACGCCGATGAAAAAATTCGCGATCGGGAATTTAACCGGAGCATGTCATCGGGTTTCAACGCGTTGCAGGCTGGTCGCTTTCGACAGGCGCGCAACGCGTTTGCCCAGGCGCAGAAACTAAAGCCCAACTCGGTGGAGGCGCGTAGCGCATTGGCACAGACCGATCACAAGGTCGTTGCGATCCGCATTAATTCTTTACTTGCTGAGGGAGCCAACTTCGAGAGCGACGAACGTTGGCATGATGCGCTGGCGAAGTACCAAGCGGCGCTAAAATTGGATGCGGTGTCGGCCGACGCTCAGGCGGGCCGCGAGCGCTCGAGCTTACGCGCAAAAATTGATGATCGGCTGAGACAGATATTGGCGACCCCGAAAAGGCTTTATGACCCGGACGTGCACGCGGAAACTGTGTCTTTTCACCGCAAAATCCGCCTGGTATCTCAGCCGGAACCTAAACTGGCTGCTCAAATCAGCGCCTTGGCGATTATGCTGGAGAAAGCGGTCACGCCGGTTTCGATAAGACTGCAATCGGACAACCTGACTAACGTGACGATGTACAAGATGGGCGAACTCGGCTTTTTCACAACCAAAGACCTGACTGTCCGCCCGGGTCGTTACGTGGCTTTAGGCTACCGTGACGGCTATCTGGATGCCCGTGTAGAGTTCGACGTTGAGCCGGACCAGCCGATGCAGACAGTCACCATCCAGACGACGACAAAAATCACGACGAGGCTGAACAACTAAAACTGAAAAATTGCGCGCTGCGCGATTTTATAAATGAGTTGATGGACAACCTCGACAATAAAACGCCAACGCCTGCGACAGCGTCCGATACGGCACAACGGATCGCGCCACTAAAGTTTGAACCGCAGACCGCTAGGCGGGACAACCCACGACCGGTAATTCGACGCAGAACGGCGATTATTGGCGCTCTGCTGGTCATGTGCACAGCCATCGCCTGGTTTATCTTGACGGCTAAAGCCGTCTATATCGACACCGATCCAAAATCGTCGCGTATCCGTGTCGATGCCATCGTGCAGCTTAAATTGGCGGACCGCTATTTGCTGCGTTCCGGCGATTACCCAATCACTATTCAGGCACAAGGATATTACCCTGTAGAACAGCAACTCAGCGTGGGTAATGAGCAGAGCCAACAAGTTTCGTTCGCACTGCAACGCTTGCCCGGACATTTGCGGGTCAACAGTGGTTCCCTCGCCGGAGCCCAGGTATTCGTAGACGACGCGCTAAAAGGGGAGACACCGGTTTTGATCTCTGCGCTGCCGCACGGTGAATACCGGGTTCGCGTCAGCGCTGAGCGCTATTTCACCTTCACCGATACGGTGAACATCGAAGGATTGGGTCAGGAACAAACACTGTCGGTTGAAATGCGCCCGGCCTGGGCCGATGTCGAATTCGCCTCCGGGCCGACCGGGGCGGAAGTGTTTGTCGATGACGAATCAGTGGGTAAAACACCGCTAACCACACAAATACTTGAAGGTAGGCACGCGGTTCGCGTGAAACTTCGGGGCCATAAAGTGTGGCACGATGACATCACGGTTACAGCGTCTGAGCCGATGCGCCTGACCGACATTGAGCTGGAATTGGCCGATGCTGTTGTGTTTCTCGTCTCCGATCCGCCCCGAGCAAACACGACAGTCGATGGCGAGTACAAGGGCCTGACGCCGCTGGAGTTGGCGCTGGTGCCCGGGAAACAGACGACGATCCGGCTGTTCAAACAAGGTTATAAACCGGCGAGCCGGACCTTGACCGCGGGATCCGGCGATGAACAACGCTTGGATGTATCGCTCGCGCCGGAGCTGGCAACGGTCGAGTTTAAGGTCAGTCCTGCTGACGCGCAGCTTTATATTGATGGGAAATTGCGCGGGGCGGCGCAACAAACTCTGCAGCTCTCTGCCCGCAGCCATCGCGTAGCGGTGCGTAAAACCGGCTTCGTTGACTATGAAACAAAGATTACGCCGCGCAGTGGCATCCCACAGCAAGTAACAATCGAATTGAAAACGCTGCACCAGGCCAAGCTCGACAAGGTTAAACCCATAATCAAGACGCGCGCGGGACAGTCCTTGAAATTGTTTTACCCCTTTGGCATCACCATGGGCGCATCTCGTCGCGAACCCGGGCGAAAAGCAAACGAGACGCTGCGCAGCGTGGAGCTCAAGCGTCCTTTTTACATCGGTCAGCATGAGGTCACTAACAAACAATACCGATTGTTTGACAAAGCACACACCTCGGGTGCGGTACAAAGTACGAGTCTGGATGAGGCAAACCAACCCGTGGTGAAGGTAACTTGGGAACAAGCAGCACGGTATTGCAACTGGTTGAGTAAGTCGGAATCCTTGCCGCTTTTTTATCGCGAAAAGGACGGAAAAATTGTGGGCTTCGATCGTGCCGCTGCCGGCTATCGTTTGCCCACGGAAGCTGAATGGGCATGGGTCTCACGCGCGGTTGGCGGCAAGGCCTTGCTCAAATTTCCGTGGGGCAATGCATTACCACCGCCGGCCAATAGCGGCAACTACGCGGATGAATTTGCATCCGGCCTTTTTGCCAATATCATCAAAAACTACAAGGATGGATATCTGGGATCGGCACCAGTAGGAAGTTTTCCCAGCAGTCAAAAAGGCCTTTATGACCTAGGCGGAAACGTAGCAGAATGGGTACACGACTATTACGACACCGCAATCGGGACGGCCAATGCGCAGGGGGTCGATCCCATGGGACGCGATAGCGGCGAATTTCATGTTATCCGCGGCGCGAGCTGGGCGCATGGGGCAGTAACGCAACTACGCTTGTCGTTCAGAGACTATGACAGTAAGCCGCGCGAAGATGTAGGATTCAGGATAGCTCGATATCTGGAGTAGAGAGCAGCATGTTGAGAATTGTGTTTTTTCTCGCCTTATGGGGTGTTGCCCACGCCCAGGATGACGCTGCGACGCCACCTGCGGCTGAGCCGGCCAGCGAGAGCGCCGTCGAGTCGAAAGACCGGGTCAAAGCACTGACACCGGACTCATTCAATCCAACCGAAAAACTCTCCGAAGATGTACCTGCAGCCTTTCCGATCGATATTTGAGCAGGCGCCGTGAAACATAACCCGCTTTCCGATTTTCTCTACCAGCTGTTTGCCCTGATTGTTGCCTTGATCATCGTGCATGCGGTGTATGTCACCGTTATCAGGCCAAACGCGGACGTAATCCTGCAGGAACAACGCGCCCGGCAAAACGCGGGTGAGGTCTACGAAGTCAATCGCTCACTGTACATCGTAATCAAGGATTTCGAGCAGGAGGCGTGTTTCATTCTGGCGCTTTGGGCGGTTGCCATCATCGGTCTAAAAGCCAAAATGGTCCTGGACGAATGGCGATTGTTGGCGAAATCTTTGCTAGTTGTGGCGCCGGGGACAAGTATTCTGCCCGAAGACGCCCGTGAGTATTCACGGCCGCTGCAGGCCTTACCCGCGGATGAGCAGGAATACTTGCTACCGCGCGCGCTGTTGTCGGGTTTACAGCGATTTGGCTCAACCCGTAATATCCAGGACGTCTCATCGGCGATACGCGAGATTTGCGGAACGGAATCCGATCGGCTCGACTCGGAGTTGTCGATGACCCGATACATCATCTGGGCAATACCGTCGATTGGATTTATTGGCACTGTGCGCGGCATCGGCGAGGCACTGGGGCAGGCGCACCGCGCGGTGCAAGGCGATATTGTGGGGGTGACGGTGAGTCTCGGCGTCGCGTTCAATTCGACTTTTATCGCGCTTATCATCAGCATATTGATCATGTTTCTGATGCATCAGCTACAGCTTGCTCAGGAACGTTTGGTGCTCGATACGCAAAACTATTGCGACGTCACCCTGCTCCGCCATCTTCAAGTGCGTTGATGGGATCCGAAATGGCGGTCACCGTTGTTGAGCTCAATGATAGTGAAATCCGGGTTGCCCGAGGTACCGATATCGTACTTCGCACTCCCGGCTATGCTGTCGTACATAATGGCAAGATCGAGTTGGGTGATGCGGCGGTAAATCTGGCGCGCCTGAATCCTCGCGCCGTCTACAATCGCTATTGGAGTAAATTGAACGAAGATGCCCTGCAGCATCCTTGTGACCATGCGCGCCATCACGCCGATCTCGCTTACGCCCACCTGCTGGCCATCCATGAGCAAGCCGGTAAACCCGACGAGCTGCTGTTTGCCGTGCCGAGTAATTTCACCAATCAGCAACTCGCGCTGCTGTTGGGGCTAGTGGACGCAAGTCCTGTAAAAAAGACCGTGGGGCTGGTAGATATAGCCGTAGCAGCAGCGGCGCAGACGCCAGGCAGCGGTGAGCATGTCTACATCGATATCTATCTGCATCACGTCATTGTTACCCAGATCACGATGTCTGACTTTGTCAGCAAGGGCTCGGTACAGGTAGTTGACGGTGCTGGTTTGGCCGCGATTTATGATGCCAGCGCTGCGCTAATTGCCGACCTGTTTATTAATCAAACGCGTTTCGATCCGCAGCACCACGCTGAAACCGAACAGGCGCTGTACAACCAGATCCCATCCAGCCTTGCGTCCTTGCGAACGCTTTCAGAAGTGTCGCTGGAGTTTCAATATCGCGGAACCCAGTATCAGACAAAACTAGCCAGTGAGGTCCTGATCGAAGCGTTGCAGCCGATTTACCAGAAAATCCTGAACGCTATCCCGGCAGCGGCCAGCTGCGTGCTCGGAGACCGACTGTGCAAGCTGCCGGGTTTTGTCGATTTGCTACCGGGTGCGCGTTTGCTAGAGCCCACAGCCATTGCGCACAGCTGCCAGCAGCATCTGTTGCAAATCCATTCTGCCGGCCCCACATTGGAATTCATTACTCGCTTGCCTGCCGCGCCATTACCCGCGGCGTCTGAAGCGCCGACGGAGAAACCGCCGGCCCCAGAAACGATTGAAAAGCCACGCGTGACCCACATTCTCAATAATTATCGCGCGTATCCGTTACGTGGCGGCCCGCTATACCTGTCGGCAACCGATGGCACCAGCAACAGCGATGCGGGCAATTCCTCCTGTTCAGTAGCCGTCGATGGACAGCAGGTTGTTGTGCAGCCACAAGCTGAAAACTCAGTGGTGCTAAACGGTCAGCGGTTAAGCGGTCCCGCGCAAGTACAGGCAGGCGACATGCTTAGCTTTGCCGACTCGAAGACGGAGTACAGATTCATCAGCGAAGTCGACTAAATGGTCTCCCAACGGCGCAAGTTAACTCCTTTCAGCCTGTCTTTTCTTGACATCATGTCGTGTGGCTTTGGCGCCGTCATACTGCTGTTTCTGATAATTAAACATAATGTTGATGCAAACACGCCGATCGTGGTTGCGACCCCCGATCTGCGTTCCGAAGTGACGTTGCTCGAGGAGGAGATTGTCGACGGCGACAAAGACCTGGCGAAAATACGCAATACTATCTCGGAGCGGAACGACGAGCTCGCCCTCGCGCAAGGACTGGCGCGGCGCATTATGGAAGAGGTGGATTCAGCCCAAAGCCTCGCCGAAGAGTTGGTTCCCGACACTGCTGATGCCAGACTGAAAAAGCTTAAGGCCGATATCATCCGGCTGGAAACTGAAAAACAACAAATCATTAGAGACATCACTAAGTCGGGGGAGGACATACGAAAATTCGCGGGCGATGGCAATCGTGCTTATGTCACCGGTTTGCAGTTGGGCGGCAATTACATGCTGATTTTGTTGGATGTGTCCGCGAGTATGCTCGACAGCTCCATCGTCAACGTTCTGCGCCGCCGTAACATGCGCGATGAACGCAAACGAACCGCGCCTAAGTGGGTGAAGACCTTGGATATTGTTAAGTGGTTAAGCGCCAAGTTTCCCCTGAACGGACATTTTCAGCTCTACACGTTTAACGATCAGACCCGCTCTGCCGTTGCCGATACCGATGGTCGCTGGCTGGAAGTCAGGGATAAAATCCAGCTGAAAAAAGCAGTCGATCACTTAGAGCAGATAGTTCCTGAGAAAGGCACCAATCTGGAACTGGCGCTGGCCGCGGTCGGTCGTTTGCGGCCCTTGCCCGACAATGTCTACCTGATCACTGACGGACTGCCGACCCGCAGCTCGCGGCCCTCCCGCGGCGCAACTATTTCCGGTTCTGACCGTCTAAGAGCCTTTGCCAGTGCGATAAAGAAACTACCAAAGGGAGTGCCGATAAACGTAATATTGGCGCCCATGGAAGGTGATCCAGAAGCGGCCAGAGCCTTCTGGCTACTGTCGCAAAATACCCGGGGTTCATTTATGAGCCCCGCGAAGGACTGGCCATGAGCCAACGGACTCTGGTCGTCCAAGGGCAGTAACAAATGCGGGCTAGCCGACGAGAAAATGAACCCATAGGGATTGCGTTCCTGGATGTCATCACGTGTGGCTTCGGCGCCATCATCTTGTTGCTCATGATCGCGAAAACGGGCAGCCCTCCGGTTTTGGAGACGGCGTTCGATTCTCTGGACGGCAGAGTGCGTGATCTACAAACACAATTATTCGAAATCCGCGGTGAAGCGAAGATCCTGAACCGTGAGCTGAATGCCAAACATGAACAGATCTCCATTTGGGATGAAAAAGTAGCCCGGCTGCAGGCGGATCTGGCTTACCTCAAGACCAGGCTCAAAAATATGCAGGCGGACGCTTCCGTCAATGCCATTATCAACGGCAAGTTGGAGCTGGCCCTGCAAACGCTCACTGAGGAAATGCGGCGACTATTGGCGCAAAAGCAGGACACCAAAACCAGTTTAATCGGCGGCATCCCGGTCGACAGCGAATATATAATTTTCGTCATTGATACCTCAGGCAGTATGGTCAATTTGAACTGGGACAAAATGATCAATCAGCTCATTGCGACTTTGGACATCTATCCCAAAGTTAAAGGGATCCAAATTATGAGCGATATGGGTAAATATATGTTTTCCCAGTACCGTCGCAAATGGATCCCGGACACCAAGGGCCGGCGCCGGGTTATCATCAACACCTTGCGTAGCTGGACCGTATTCAGCAACAGCAGTCCGGTGGAAGGAATTACTCAAGCCATTCGCAGTTTTTATGATCCGAACAAGAAAATAAGCATTTACGTGTTTGGCGATGAATTTACCGGTCGCTCTGTAGAACAGGTTGTAAATATAGTCGATAGGCTGAATCCCAAAGATGTAAACGGCAATAGCAAGGTCCGCATACATGCAGTGGGATTCCCGATTCCAAATGATGCTCCGATGAGGTTTAAACTAACCAATAAACGTTTTGCTACCTTGATGCGCGAACTGACGCAAAAGAACGGTGGCACGTTTGTCGGTCTCAATTGACATGGACTTTTATGACAACTTGTACTGAATGTATCCGAAAATATCGGCTGGCGCTGCTTGCTTTCGCAGTGACGGGGTTGGTCGCTTGCACTCAGTCGCTGACGCTGGAGACCAAGAGCGACGTACCGGTACCGTTGATTACCCAATTGCCCCTTAACATCGGCGTTTATTACGACGAACAGTTTCGCAACTATGTATACCAGGAGAACTCAGATGATCGCCCCAACTGGGCAATCAGCAGTGGTGGCTCGCAAGTCAATTTCTTCAATCAGATACTGCCGTCTATGTTTGCGAACATAACGTATGTAAATGCAAATACCGCCGATCCGGCCAGCGGGGTGAACGCGATTGTTGCGCCGCACATAGAAGAGATGCAGTTTGCATTGCCGCGGGAGACGAAAACCGATCTTTATGAGGTATGGATCAAATATCAGATACAGTTACACAGCCCCAATGGTGAGCTGATAACCGAGTGGCCCATCACCGGCTATGGAAAGTCGTCGACGGAATTCCTTAAAGGTCGCGATGAAGGCATACAGACCGCTATTAATGTCGCGTTTCGCGACGCTGGCGCAAAGTTCGCCCTCAGTTTTCCGCAGATCCCTGAAGTGGCGGAGTGGTTGAGCGGTATCCCCAGCGTTTGTAACAGCAAGCTAATAGACTGCTGAATCTATGTACGAGGAAGTCTCTGTGCGGCGGAATTCAAGGTGCGTAGCGATCTTCGCAGTTGCCATGGTCCTGGCCGCGTGCAATAGCACGACTGTGATCGACGAGTATCGCGAGTCGCCCAAATCCATTATCAACGCGGATGAATCCGTGGTTGTTTTGGGTCGCCGGCACAGTAGCGCGCACGAAACCGAGGTAGATTTCATCTCCTGCGTGGGCAAGTCGTTGGCCGCCGGTGACGGTGCCATGAGCGTCATTCCGGAGCAGGAGTTTGTAGACAGCATGTATCCGTATTTCGAAACCAGCACCGCTCCCATGGGCGTCAAGAACCTCGACAGATTGGTGCAGATCCCGGCGATATCGGGAAAATTTGCCGAGTACAGGATCCGCTATTTCGTCTGGATCGACGGCTTCACCGAAACCACCGACAGCAGTGGCAGCGTAACCTGTGCGATTGGTCCTGGCGGGGGTGGCTGTTTTGGATTCGCCAGTTGGGACGATGAGGCTAACTACGAAGCCACCATCTGGGATTTCAAGAATCTGCAGATGAGCGGCAAGATAAACGCCGAAACGAAAGGAACTTCGTATATGCCGGCGATCATTATTCCGATTCCGTTGCTGGCACGCGCGCAGGCCGGCGCCTGCAAAAGCATGGCGGAACAGATCAAAGGATTTTTGCAGTAGTGGGGTCTTATTCGCCGAAGTGGCAGCTCCGAATGATTAACGAGCGGAAGTTGCTGGCCCGCATAGCCGTTTCAGTCGTTGTCGCAGTGTTGGTCTTCCCGCAGCTGTGCCTGGGTGCTGAAGAGAGTATGGGGGCATGGTTAATCAAAGATCTGGCCAGAGCGCCGGCGCAGGAGGTGAAGCTACGCAACAAGCGGGAACGAGTACTTGGAACGATTAACGTTCGCCAGATGGTGCATTTGTATGCCGTAATCACCGCGTTGGTCGAGGCGGCGGAAGTGGATGCCGAATTCTATGTGGTTAACGGCAAGCGACCGAACGCTTTTGCGGCGCCCGCGGGTGTTAATGAAGAGATTGAAACAAATATGATCGGCATCAGCTTTGGCATGCTGGACTTGATCGGCACGGATATGCATGGCGCCGCCGCGATCATCGGTCACGAAATGGCGCACTTGAAATTGAATCATGGTGAGGAAAGCAAGGAGAAGCAGCAGAGAAACACCAACAGCTCCGCATTCTCGGCATCGGCGACGCGCTATAGCCGCGACAATGAGCGAGACGCAGACTACTTGGGGATGATCTGGACGGTCGAGGCGGGCTACGACCCGGCCGGTGCGGTGCGCATCCACGAGGCCTTGTATAAATTACCCAAAGGCGGATTCGGTGGATCCCATCCCTCCAGTATCGAACGCATAACCGTACTCAAATCCATGGTTCGCAGGTTAACGCGTTAACCGATGACCGTTTTACTCCGCGTCCTGCTAGCGGGGCTGGCGATGAGCCTCTGGGCAGGCAGCGTGCTTGCCGAGGATAAACCGGACTGTAAGTACCCACCGCAGTTCACGTTTAGTTGGCCTTACGCGAACGCCTGCACAATGAAACCGCGCGGCGGCACCACGAAAGGGACCGCGGTAACCCTCGATGATGCGGTACATCCTGGCTGGCTGGCACTACAGGATCCTGCGATCACTGACATCGAGCGCGACCGTCGCGCGATTCTTGCAATGGTCGGGCCCTATCGAAGCAGTTTCGATTTTCTCGAGGCGGTCGGCTACACCCCGCAGTTCAAACCTGGGCAGCCCTATCAGTCGTGGGGTACTGAATACGTATACCTTGTTGAGGAGCGAGAGGATTTCATCTCTCTGCAGCACATCATCGTCATGTATTTCGAAGACGAGCAGGGCGAGGTTTCAGCGCCGATGGTAATGAAACATTGGCGCCAGGATTGGCAATATCAGAAACCAGTGCTGCTTACCTACACAGGCCGAAAAACCTGGGAGCGTAAGGCGCTATCCGCGGCTGAAGTTCAGGGAAGCTGGGCGCAGGCGGTATACCAGGTCGATGATTCTCCGCGCTACGAGGCGTACGGGCGGTGGGAACATTTTGCTAACTTCTCGACCTGGTCGAGTTCCCGCACGTGGCGGCCGTTGCCGCGCCGGGAGTATAGCGTACGCAATGACTATCACGTTTTGATTGGAACGAACCGACATACGGTGACACCTACCGGCTGGGTTCAAGAGGAAGAAAACTACAAAGTTGTTCTGGATGATGCTGGAAATCCGATCGCTGAGTTGCCGTATTTAGCCAAAGAAATCGGCTTGAATCGCTACGAGCGAATCATCGGCCACGATTTTTCTGCCGGCACACAATATTGGCGAATCACGGGACCTTTCTGGGCGGACGTACGCGCGAGCTGGGCCGCGATGATCGGGCGCAGACAGAGTATTACCTTGCAGGCCACCGTGGACGGGCAGCCGCTCTTTATGCTCTTGTTTGAATACGCGCGCAAGATCCAAACCGCGGAGCGCTACGATAGTGAGGCGGGCCGCCGCTACGTTGATGGCCTGCTGGAGCAATATGCCCGAACGCCTCAATAAACGCCGGCCGGTAGCTTGCTGTGGTCCCAGCTGCTGATCTTCAGCGGTCGGATTTTCAAAACTGTTCGCTTCTTGGCGCGTTCTCTGAGCGCGGCATCCTCAGCCTGACTCACCGTGCGGTCATGAAAACCCCGGAGCTGCAGGAGCTTCTCATAAACCGCTTCGGCATCATCGATTAATTCGCAGTCACCTCTGATCATCACTCCCTTGAGTTCGGCGTACTGTTTCCCGGATTCGACCAGAACCGCGACCTTGGGGTTGCGCCGGATGTTGACCACCTTTTGCGCCTTGCGGAACGAGGTCATATAAATCAACCCGTCTTCAACCATATACGACATGGCGACGATATGTGGGTACCCGTCCTTGCCTATGGTCGACAACGCCATCGACCGGGTTTCATTAAGATACGCGGCACGCTCGGATGCCGTCATGGCAATGTCGTTGCGTCGTTTCATTTCACGCTCCTCGGCTACAGATTAAAAAGTGGGGTCAGATACACATTTTGCGTCCGTGCGCATTAAGACACCACGTTAGCCAACAAAATGTGTATCTGACCCCACTTTTTTGACCCCACTTTTTCCTTGACGCTGCAGAATTTGCACAGATTGTATAATCTGGCACCAAGGGGAGTTAAGCCACCGGAGAAAAATATGACTAAACCCGACTGCGTCGAGTTTCCTGCTTCGCTGTTCAGTGTGTTGATGCTGTGCATGTCTGCGGTAGTGGCGTCGCCTCCACTTACCGAGCGCATTGAGCCTGAGGGTTTGCACGATCACCCTGCCTATACGCATCTCATTACGGTTGCCCCCAATGCAAAAATGTTATTCGTTGCAGGTCAGGTGGCGGCGGACGCAAATGGCAAGTGTGTCGGCGCGGGCGACTGGCGAGCGCAATATGTGCAGATCATGGAAAATTTGAAAACGGCGCTGGCCGCTGGCGGCGCCACATTTGCCGATGTCGTGTTTATTCGCCGGTTCGTTACCGATATCGACGCGTTTTTCGCGGTCACCCGCGGAGCGCAGCAACCGTTACCGGACTATTGGGCAGGTCAGCCTCCCGCCAGCACCCTAATTGAGGTCAAGCGGCTGGCCAGCACCTGTTTCCTGATGGAATTTGACGTCCAGGCAGTAGTACAGCCGTAGAAAAGTGGGGTCAGATACACATTTTGTTGGCTGACGTGATATCCCAAGGCTCATGAACGCAAAATGTGTATCTGACCCCATTTTTCTTTCAGACCCCATTTTTTATTTGATGATCCATGGCGACCATTGATTCGAAGCGGTCTGGTTGGATCCTGGTTGGCAGCATCTGCGCTTATAACCTGTCGACATTCAGTTGGTGGGGGCAACCGGAGATCATGCACACGCTGATCGGTTCGTCCGGTTTCAGTGAGTCATCGGCGGGTTTAATCGTGTCAGTGGAACTTATCGCCGTCGCGTTTACCTCGTTCGCGCTTGCACCGGTGATAGCGAGGCTTGCCATCAAATCCAGCTGTTATTTGGCCGGCTTCATCGCCATCGTCTGCCATTTCGGCTCGACCAGTGCTGACTCTATTCAGATGCTGGTCATCGCTCGATTGCTCGCCGGTTTTGCAGAAGGGTTGATATTGGCAGTTGCCAATGCGGCCTTGGCTTCCACGGCGGATCCCGATCGTTCCTACGGATTGCTTGCCACTTGGAACGTCGCGTCCGGCGTCGCTTTACTGGCCGTGATGCCGCCACTGATCCGAGCCTACGGCCAAGCCGGGGTGTTTGCGGCGATTGGTTTCGCCTGCGTGTTGATGTGGCCTTTCATCAGGTTTTTGCCGTCGAAGATTACCGTTGAGCGGGCACCCACGCTTGCTCACGATAAGCGTACAGTTGCAGCGTTGCTGCTCACGGCGATGTTTTTGTCGAGTACGGTGTCTGCCATGCATTGGCCATTTGTTATTTCGATTGGCGAGCAAACGAACCTTGATACCGGTGTTGTGGTGCTTGTGGCCGCGTTTGCAGCTGCGGGCGGGCTTGTCGGTGGCGGTTTGGCTGCGCACCTGGGGGGCCGTTACGGTCGCTACCGGCCGCTGGTAATTGGCATGCTGGTGCAACTGGTTGCAGCATTTGTTTATACCCACCTATTCGTCGGAGCCGTGTTTATTGTCGCCATCGTGACGATCCTGGGGACCGTGTATTTCCTGCTACCGTATTACCTGGCGGTAGCCGCCGATTATGATCCGGGAGGTGGTCTTTCTGCCGCGATTGCGGGAGTGTTCGTCCTCAGCGGCGGCTCCGGGCCATTGCTGGCCGGCTATGTTGTCGCATATGCGGGATTCGGTGGAATAGCCTGGTCGACGCTCGTCTCAAGCGCTGTTGTTTGGGGGATCCTGCATTGGCTATTGGGTGGGCGGCCGGTCGCGGCGTGATGCTGTATCGGAACTTTGCTAGCTGCGAAGCATTGGATGCGCAATACAATCTGAATCTCACGATACCCACTATTTTGGAAATCATCGGCGATTGGGCGCAACAAAGCGCAGCCGTGAGACGCAATATCTCGTGCCAGCAAGACATCCGCTTCGGCCCGACTCTTGACGAATATCTGGATGTTTTTCCAGTCTTTGTCAGCGATGCACCCATCATTGTTTTCTTTCACAGCGGCTACTGGATGGCGCAAAGTGCAAAACATGCCAGTGTGGTGGCACCGGCATTAACGACCGGTGGCGCGACAGTCGTTATTCCGAATTATTCGCTCTGTCCGCAGGTTGCTATCGATGAAATCGTGCGCCAGGCGCGCGCGGCGGTAAGCTGGGTTTACCGTAATGCCGCGCCGTTGGCCTTAGGCAACCCGGAGCGCCTGTACCTGTGCGGTCAATCCGCCGGAGCGCAGCTTGCAGCCATGTGTCTGATGACCGACTGGGTAAGCGATTATGCGTTGCCGCAAGATCTGGTGAAAGGTGTGGTCGGCATCAGCGGCATCTACGATCTGCGCCCTCTGTGCCACACCTACCTGCAACCGAAGCTACAACTTAGCGCCGAGCAGATCCAAGGCTTCAGCCCGTTTTTGCGGATCACTGCGCGTGAACAGCCACTGCGACTGATCTATGGCGGTGAAGAAACAGCGGAGTTTCGTAGACAGTCAGAGGATTATCTCGGCGCGTGGCTGGCAGCGGGCAACAGCGGTGATACCGTGATTGTCGACGGCGTCAATCATTTTGCGATAAACGACGTGTTGTTTGCAGACGCAAACGCTGCCCTGCCTATTTTGGAGATCATCGGCTAGTCGCAATTACCCCTCACCCAACCCTCTCCCGCAAGGGCAGAGGGCTTTAAAGCGCGGGTCCCTTCTCACCATCGACCAGCGCAACCAAATCAATCTCCAAACGCAATTCCGGCAGGATCAGTGCACTGACTTCGATCAGAGTACTGGCTGGCCAGGGCGCTCGGAAACGCCGTTCCCAATGTTTGCGTAATACGGCTCGATCGCCCAGGTCGGTTAGATAAACCGTCATCTTGATGACGTTATCAAGATGCGAACCGGCGCGCGTCAGAAGCAGCTCGATTTGATCAAATACCCGTGCCGCCTGTGTTTCCATATCATCGGGGCCAACAACGTTTTCGCTTTCATCCAGCGCCGCCTGACCGGATAAGAAGATAAGATTGCCGACGCGGTAACCCTGCTCGATGGGTAATGATTTATACCAATCACCTTCGATGCTGATCGGCTGGGCCTGCAATTGTTCGCTCATGATTGGACCGTGGCGGCGGCTGCGGGCCGTGTCTGCGGAAGTACCTTCTCCATGAACATACCCAGCGAACGCTGCATGTGGGTATATTCAAGACCGCCACCGTCGAAGATCATCAGCTCATCAATGCCGGCATCAACCAGCTTCTGCACCTGCGCCGCGACCTCGGCGGCTGAGCCGGCGATGATCAGCGGCTGCACCTCCGGCCATTCCGCTGTCTGAAAAAATTTCGCGACCGGTCCGAGTGTCTCGTAGCCCGGTGGCCATTCGTCGCGCGACATGAAGTCACGGATGATGTCTGCATCTATCCAGGTGGCGCCGGCGCCGCGGATGTAATCCATAACCGGTTCTTTCGCCATCGCCAGCGCTTTTGCGCGATCGTCGGCTACATAAACGACTTCATTGTGGACGCAGCGTAACTGCGGCTGTTGATATTGCGCTTTATACTTTTGCCAGGGCTTGAATGACCGTTCTATGTTGTTCTCGATCGGTACTAGAAACGCGCCGACGAAGCCGTGCAGTCCAAGGCGTACGCACTTCTCGATCGACGGTGCGCTGATTGAAGCCATATACAACGGCGGGTGTGGTTGCTGATACGGTGGTGGATTGACGATTGCGTTACCGACGTAATAGAAGTCGCCATCGTGGTGAAACGGCTTGTCCGTGGTCCAACACTTGAGCATCACCTGCAGACACTCGTCGAAGCGGGCCTCGCGTTCATCGATGGCGATGCCGAATGCTTCGAACTCTTTGGGAAACAAGCCCCGCCCCAGACCGATCTCCAGTCTCCCCTTGGACAAGTGATCGACCGTCGCCAGATCTTCCGCCAGCCGCATAGGGTGGTGCAATGGCAGCACGCAAACCGCCGTGCCTAACCGAATAGTGCGGGTTTGTGCTGCGGCAAAGCTTAGTACTGCCGGCAATGACGCTCGACCGCATCGGTGCGCGTGATGTTCTGCAATCCAGGCAGCGCGGCAACCCAGATCCTCCGCCAACTTTATTTTGGCAATAACGTCGTCAAATCTCTCTGTCGGACGCCACACGCCTTCGGGAAAAATCGACTCCAGGATGATGCTTACGTCCATCGCAACAGAGCTCCTAATCGCGGGCTTTGTGGTAATACTACACAGATTGTTCGCGGGGCTGGCACTTCTAAAGCGCTTCCGTATAATCCGCGCGGCCCATGCAAGACTTCGAACTGCGTTTCGCCCGCCTGATATTGGATCATCGTTGGCTGTGCATTGTCGTTACGCTGGCGTTGGTCGCGGTCGCGGCGAGCGGCGGTCGCCATTTGCAGTTCGACCCGGACTACCGGGTGTTCTTCGATCAGGACAACCCGGAGCTTGCCGCTTTCGAGGCGATGGAGGCCACTTACACCAAGAGTGACAATGTCATGTTCGTCCTCGCGCCGCGCGATGGCGATATGTTTACACGCCGTAACCTCAGCGCATTGAAAGAGCTGACCGACCGCTCTTGGCAGATCGCCTACACCACCCGTGTGGATTCGATTGCTAATTATCAGCACACCGAAGCCGACGGCGACGATCTGCAGGTCCAGGATTTGGTTTTGGAGCCCGGGTCCCTCAGCGACGTTGCACGACAGCGCATTAGGGATATTGCGCTCAATGAACCGTTATTGGCGCGGCGTTTGATCGCCGCCGACGGCCGTGTCGCTGGGATTAACGTTCGAGTATTGCTGCCGCGCATCGATCAGACCAAGGAAGTGCCGATCCTGACCGCAAGTTTGCGTGAGGCGGCGGCGGAATTTAATGGCCATTATCCGGACATCGAGCTGCACATCGGCGGACAGATGATGCTAGATGCGAGCTTTCCCGAAGCCGGCGAGCGGGATATGCGCACGCTTATTCCAAAGAGCTTCCTGCTCATGGCTGCAGTACTGCTTTTGCTTACGCGTAGCATCATCGGCACTTTCACTACTTTGTTGGTAATTGCACCGTCCGTAATGGCGGCAATGGGTTTGCGCGGATACACAGGCCTGCCGTTGACCTCTATGTCTGGGAGCACACCGATCATCATCCTGACGCTGGCGATTGCCAACTGCGTACATTTGCTCAGTACATTTACGCACGCAATGCACCAAGGCAAAGTCAAACGTGCAGCGCTGGAAGAGACACTGCGCATCAACCTGCAGCCCGTTGCACTGGCCAGTGTCACGACGGCCTTGGGCTTCACCACACTCAATACCATGGGCCTTCCGCCTGCGCGGTGGATGGGTAACACAGCCGCCGCGGGTGTGCTGATCGCATTTGTTTTATCGGTCACCTTACTGCCTGCATTGTTGTCACTATTGCCTGTGCGGAGAGTTATAACTGAATCTGGTGTTCGGGAGATTGAATAGAGGCGGCGTATCTGGTTGAAATGTTGTTAGCACACAGCAAAGCAACCAAAGAGGATACGCCACCATGAAAGAGAATAACGTTGTTGAATTATCAGGTCGAGTGGAGGCAGGAGATGCCCTCACGTCGATGTTGAGAGCGGGTGCCCAGGCCTTGATCCGGCAAGCCGTAGATGCAGAGTTGCAGGAATTGTTGGCGAGTCATACAGGTCGTGTGACGGGTGCGGGTCGAGCGGCAGTGGTGCGCAACGGCTATCTGCCAGAGCGGCAATTGCAGACCGGTATTGGTCCGGTCACGGTGAAGGTGCCGAAGGTGCGGGCGAAGACGGGAGAGCCAGTGACATTCCGGTCAGCCTTGGTGCCGCCGTACGTTCGCAAGACCAGGACATTGGAAGCGGCGCTACCGTGGCTGTATTTGAAAGGGGTATCTTCAGGCGAGATGGGTGAAGCGTTGCAAGTTCTGGTAGGGCCACAGGCAAAGGGTCTATCCGCCAGCACGGTATCGCGGTTGAAGCGGATCTGGGCGCAAGAGTATCAGGCGTGGAGTACGGCACGATTAGATCGTGACTGTTGGGTTTATGTGTGGGCAGATGGTGTCTACAGCGGGCTGCGTGCCGAGCAGACGAAGCTGTGCGCGTTGGTGGTGATCGGGGTGAATGAGCGTGGCGAGAAGCATTTTCTGGCGATTGAGGACGGTGTGCGTGAGTCGACGCAGAGCTGGCGCGAGGTCTTGCTGAAGTTGAGGTCCCGTGGGATGAATGCGCCCCAGTTAGCGATTGGTGACGGTGCGATGGGATTCTGGGCGGCGCTGGAAGAAATATACAGCGAGACACGCCAGCAGCGATGCTGGATGCACAAGACGATGAACGTTCTCAATTGTTTTCCGAAATCGTCACAGGCGAAAGCGACGCAGGCGCTGCACGAGATCTGGCAGGCGGAGACGAAGGCTGATGCTGAGACAGCGTTCCACTTATTCATCGCGACGTATGAGGCGAAATACCCGAAGGCAACTTTGTGCCTGCAAAAAGATCACGAGGAGCTCATGTCCTTCTACGATTTTCCGGCACAGCATTGGCAGAGCATCCGTACAAGCAATCCGATTGAATCGAGCTTCGCGACCATCCGCCATAGGACCAAACGTACGAAGGGCTGCCTGTCCCGTGACGGCATGCTGCATATGATGTTCAAGCTCAGTCAATGTGCGGAGAAGAACTGGCGACGATTACGCGGTTTCGATTACTTGGCGAAGCTGGTGACCGGGATCAAATTCAAAGATGGGATCGAAGTGACAGCGATCAACCAGGCCGCCGCTTGATTCATCCGACTGAACACCAGATTTGACAATAACTCCTGTGCGGATCCCGCGCAGCACAACGGACAGCGTGTCCTACATGCAGCGCCTGGGCCTGTTTGTGGTCGCAAAACGCGCCACACTGCTGCCGCTTTGCAGTGTGCTGATTATTGGATTGTTGGCACTTATACCCAACAACCAGCTCAACGAGAACATTATCGAGAACAATTTCGATCGTTCATTTGCGTTTCGTCGCGCTTCTGATTTCATCTCCGAGAACCTTACCGGCATTTATTATATCGACTATGAACTCTCATCCGGTGAGTCCGGCGGCGTCAGTAACCCCGAATTTCTGCGGGAGGTCGAGCAATTCGCAAATTGGCTGCGTGCGCGTGAGGAGGTAATTCACGTCAACGTGCTCACCGATACCATGAAACGCTTGAACAAGAACCTGCATGCCGATGATCCCGCCTGGTACCGTCTGCCCGAGCAAAGAGAGCTGGCCGCGCAGTATTTGTTGCTGTACGAGATGTCGCTGCCTTACGGACTCGACTTACTCACTAGTCGATAAATAAGGCGACATCGATGGAACTTTCTGAGAGCGTACCGATCGGATCAGATATGAAACTGGACGGCCGCACGCTTGACCATTCGACCTTGGAAGCTATTCGCTTGATGGCGATAGAGCGCGTTCGCGAAGGCGAGTCGCCGGCGACGGTGATCGCATCGTTCGGGTTCAACCGGACGACCATCTACAAATGGATCAAAGCGGCGCTGCAGCCGGGTGTCGGCATCAAGGCGTTGCGTTCGACGAAGGCTACGGGGCGGCCACGAACCCTGAGCGCGGCGCAAGAGCGACAGGTGTTCCGCTGGATCAATGGTCGTGACCCGCGACAGTATGGATTGGACTTCGGCTTGTGGACGCGCGCGGTGGTCGTGGAGTTGGTGACGCAGAAGTTCGGGGTGACGATAGGCGTCACGGCGGTCGGGGAGTTGTTGGCGAAACTGGGATTGACGCCGCACAAGCCGCTGCAGCGAGCCTATCAGCGGGACCCCGAGGCGATTGAACGCTGGCAGCGTGAAACCTTCCCAGCCATCGCCCGTCAAGCGAAACAGCACGGTGGCGAGGTGTTTTTCTGGGATGAGTCTGGCTTCCGTGCTGATACGGTGCACGGTAAGACCTGGGGCGTGCGCGGCCAGACGCCGGTCGTGTACCGACCCGGACAGCGTCAATCGTTCAGTGCCGCCTCGGCGATCAACGCCAACGGGGCGTTCTGGTTTTGCACCTATAGCGGCGCGCTCAAAGCCGCTTTGTTTATCACCTTGCTGCGCCAGCTCATGCGGGGCCGGCGCAAACCGGTGCATCTCGTGCTCGACAGTCTGCCGGCGCACAAGACCGCGCGCGTGCGCGACTACGTCGCTTCGACGAATGGCCGGCTGAGCCTGCATTTTCTGCCCGGTTACGCGCCAGACCTGAACCCCGATGAATGGGTGTGGAGTCACGTCAAGCGCACGGGTGCAGCGCGACGGCCACTGCGGGCGGGCGAAACACTGCGCGAGAAGATCGAGGAGCAACTAGCCCAACTCAAGCGTATGCCCCACCTTGTTCGATCATTCTTTCTTGCTCCATCTGTCGCCTATATTGGCGACTGCTGAGTAAACGATCAGATCAATATCGACAAGTCCGCTATCCGTGTGTCGGTGACCACCCAGACACTGTCGACCCGCGACCTGGTTGCGTTCGAGGTGATCGTGCAGGATTGGCTCAAGGACAGCTCTCATAAAATGCGCTCGAGTTCGGGTGTTGGTGTGTCGTTCATGTTTTCGGGCGTTGTGCAGCGGTCGGTGCCCAGTATCGTCTTGAGTACGGGCATGGCACTCATCCTGATTTCCCTACTGTTGGCGGTGGCGTTTCGCTCGCTAAAATTCGGGCTGATCAGTTTGATCCCGAATTTGTTTCCGGCGGCCATGGGATTCGGTGTTTGGGGCGTTGTCAACGGACAAGTGGGCATAGGGATAGCGCTGGTCATCGGGCTTACGCTGGGCATCGTCATTGACGATACTGTGCACTTCCTGAGCAAATACCTGCGGGCGCGACGCGAGCTGACGCTAAGCAGTCCGGACGCGGTCGTCTATGCGTTTGCCACCGTCGGACCAGCGCTGCTGGTTACCTCGACCGTGTTGGTAATGGGTTTTATGGTTCTTTCCACATCCCCGTTTGGCGCCAACGCGAATATGGCAATCTTGACCACAGTCGTAATTGTCCTGGCATTGGCCGTGGATTTCTTTTTCCTGCCGCCTTTGCTGATGAAATTCGATGGGGACGCTCAGGTGGGATCCGATTGATGCTCCCATAGGCGGTAGGGACCAAGTCGTGTCATGCAGATTATGGCGATAATCGGTGCCAGGAAAAATCCAGCAAGCGCTCCTTGATACGAGCCCGTCGCGTCAAATGTTGCAGCCATCAGCGGTGGTCCAACGACCGCACCGAGCATGAAGCCGGAGAAGGCATAGCTGTAAATCTCGGCAAATGCACGCAATCCAAAATAGCGGCTCACCATGTAGGCCATGAGGTCCAACTCGGCGCCTTGCGCAAGTCCGATGAGGATGGCAGCAGCTATCAACCAGGCGCCACCGGCACCGCTCCACAGGATCACGAGGCCGGCGCCCAGCGCCGAGAAGAAGCCCATAGCGACGTGCGGAGCGAAGTAGCGGTCGAGCAGCAACCCCGTGACCAACCTGCCGATGAGAATGCCAACGGCCAGAATTGAGGTCATGCCGGCAGCGTCAGCGGGCGAGATACCGCGATCGGTCAACAACGGCACAAAGTGAAGGATACAGGCGTGAAAACTCACGGACATGCCAAAAAAGGCGATGATCATTATCCACAAAGCGCGATGGCGCCTGGCCGCGTTTATGCTCAAGCCGGTGTTCTCATCGTCGCGGTTGATCACGCGGTCGGCCAGCGTCTCCTCACCGTCCACGCGCAGCCCCATGCTTGCGGGCGTGTTCCTCATCAGCAAACTCACGGTTGGCACCGCGACGAAAACCACCAGCAAACCAAGCGCGAGGTAGGCGCCACGCCAGCCACGGCCATCGATTATCGCCTGGGTCAAAGGTGGGATAACGATGGTGCCGATGGAGCTGCCGCTGACAGCGATGGCAAGTGCAAGTCCGCGCCGGCGATCAAACCATTGCGTAATCACCTTCGAATACGGCACCGGCGTGGATCCGGTACCGACAAAACCCAATAGCAACCACAACGCGTAGTAATGCCAGAGCACGCCGGTTTGCAGGCAAAATCCCATTACGGTCAAGCCGAATAACACGGTTGACGAGACGATGATGCGGCGCGCTCCGTAACGGTCCACCCAGCGGCCAGTTAGCGGCTGCAATAGCGTTAACACGATCACAGACAGCGAAAATGCAGCCGAGATCTGGGTGCGGCTCCAGCCGAATTCTGCGGCAACGGGCTTGAGAAAAATCCCGAAGGTCAGTGATATGACCGGACCATAATGCAGTGCCAGGCCGACAGCCGAAGCCAGTACTACCCACCAGCCGTAAAAAAATCGCGCTGCCACTGAATCAACCCACGTCGGCGCTTTGCTTACTCGCCGATCTCATAAAGCTCGCTCGGCCCGATTGCCTGCAATGACGCGGCGCCGAGCAAGCGAGCCTTGGCCCGCAGTTTCGCCGAAAGCGCATCTACTGTCTGTTTGCTCGTGCTGATTTGAGCCGGGTATGCCTGTTCGGCAATTTGCGCGGCGACGTTCACCGCTTCGCCGAACATATTGGCGCCCTCAAGCTGCACTGGCCCATAGTGAAATCCTATTTGTATCGACAGCTTCGCCTGGGCACCCGTAGTCGCACTGCGCATCGCCAACGCTGCCAGCGCGGCGTCATCCGCGGTAGGGAAAGAGCACAGCAGCCGCGCCTCAATAACCCTGAAGACCGCGCCCTTATGTTGTTTGGTGAGCTGCCGCAGCGTTTCGTGATGCTCGACTATGGCGGTCCCAGGTGACTCGCCCGCAGGCATTTCGCTGGCAATGTCGTGCTCGCTCACAGCCACCACCAGGATGGCGTTATTGATGGAAATCAGGTGTCATCCCCCCAGTGAACCCCTCCTCAAAGGTTTGCGCGCGATGGTATCATCATCACCTCGAATTGCAGTAAAGCACGGAGACCGTCATGAAACACAACTTCGCCAAGGGCATACATACCAAGCAGGCTCATTCCAACATACCGGAAGGCACTTACGAGGAAGAGTTTGGCCGCTCCGGATTCTTCGGCGACCAGGCGCAATTGTATCGGCTACACTCACCGACCGACTGGACGCGGATCGAAGGGCCGCTGCAACCACATGCGATCCGCACTTACGATTTGTCGCCGGAAGACATGCATGATCCGAACGGTCGCCCAGTGGCTGTTTTGTATAACGAGGACATGCGACTGTTCATTTCCCGGCGGCGCGTAACCATGCCGTATTTCTTTCGCAACGCCGATGGCGACGAGTTGCACTTCATTCATAAAGGCGAAGGTCAATTCGAATGCGACTTCGGCGTAATGAGTTTCGAACCTGGTGACTACATCCTCGTTCCCAAGGGCACAAATTATCGCTTCGTCTATTTCAGCAGCGATAATTTCTCGTTGATAGTGGAATCACGCGCGCCGTTCGACTTCCCCGAGCGCGGCCTATTGGGCCAGAATGCGCCGTTCGATTTTACCCGACTGGAGTCGCCTGAACCGGCGCCCGTTGAACACAGTGAACAGCAGGAGTGGGAACTGCGGATTAAAAAGCACGATCGCTACACGTCCGTCTTTTATCCGTTCTCGCCCATGGATGTGGTCGGTTGGCACGGCTCCTTAACGGTATTGAAACTAAACACGCGTGATTTGTGTGGGTTCATGAGCGACCGTGTGCACTTGCCACCGAGCGCACACACGACGTTCCAGGCGCAGGGCATCTTTGTGTGCACGTTCACACCCCGACCCTACGAAACAGATCCCGCAGTGGAGCGCGTGCCTTGGGCGCATCGCAATATCGATTTTGATGAAGTTTTCTTTACGCATGACGGCGAGTTCACACTGGCCCGCCCAAAGGGCAGCGAAAGTGCCGCCACTGGTGTGATGAGCCTCAATCCGGGTGGCCTGCATCACGGGCCGCATCCGGGCGTCATGAAAAATTCTCGTAAAAACTGGCAGAAGCACGCGCGCTTGGAATTTACCGCCATCAATATCGATTGCGAAAAACCGTTGACCATGACGGATGCGGCGACGGCCGTCGAAGTGCCGGACCTGTACAAGGCCTGGGCGGTGAAGGACGAGGTAGCAGAGCCAGCCTAAAGTTTGCTATTGCGTCCAGTTTTCCCAGCCGCTGGCTCGCAAGTATTGTTCCAAGGTGCGCAATTTGGGGTAACGTTCACGTAATGCCGTTACGTTGATCAACAGCGCGCCCTGTTCGTACCACTGATACACTCTAACCAGTCGCGGCGGGCGAGTAGCACCCCATTGTTCCCAGGTTATTTGAGTGTAGGCGACTGGTTGTCCCATCACCTGGGCGAATAGCGCTGCGACCTGCGTGCCGGTCAACGCGTCGGTCGCAATATTCAATTCCCGTCCCGCCCACGACGCGGGATCCGCCAGCGCCTGGGCAGCGAAAAACGCGATGTCTTCCACTGAGATGAACTGCTGTATCGAGCCGGCATCACGCGGGTCGCGTAGGCCAGTGGTGGCAATCCGTGCCTGGCCGCCGGCATAGTTTTCCATGAACATCGCGGGGCGCAGTATCGTGTATGGCAGGCCGCTATCACGCAAATGTTGCTCAACCGCTGCTTTAGGCGTGTCCGCAATTCCGTTGTCCGGATCGGTTGTCAGCGAGGTTGAGTAGACCAGATGTTGAACGCCGGCGGCCAACGCTGCATCGACGGCGTTTGCGCCCATAGTGATTTCGCTCGGACTGCTCGGTATGTTCAGGAACATCCCCTGAGCGCCCATTGCCGCACGTTGTACTGATGCGGGATCGGCGAAATCGCCCTGAACCATGTCCACGCCAGCTTCGACCAGGGTTCGCGCGCTAGCTTTTGAAACATCACGACTGAGGCCCCGTACGTGAAAACCCCGTTCCAGCAATTGCCTCGCAAGTGCTCTGCCTTGACGTCCCGTCACGGCGGTCACGAGAATCGTCGGTCTATCGGCGGGCTCCGACGTCAGTGGCTTTGCTGTGGATTGGGTCTGGGTCGCTGGCGTTGCGGTGTTCGCGGCCGGGGGTGTGGACTCTTGCGAACAGCCGACCAAAGCACCACTGAACACAAGCATCGCAGCTATGCGGCTGATTGCTAATCTGTGTTGGTTTGATGGTCGCGGTGATGGCGTCATCTCATTACCTCGTTGTTCTCGTAATATGAATCGGCGTGCCCGTTTGACATCCCGTATCGCACAGATAGGCACTGGGTTTCCCATCATCGAGCAGAAAATAGACGGTTTGTGTTACATCCTGGTTATTGCTCGCCCTCAATTTCCAGACCTCTACCAGCAGGGAGTTCGCAAACGGCGCAACATCGCGTTCATAGCGATTAAGAATTGTTGCGGCTTCGTCGTCGAAAATAACTTCTACCGTCATCGACTGCCAGTACACCGCGTTGCCCAGTTCTTGCAGTGTGTCGGCAAGCTGAGATGACAATACGATTGCCGACTTCGGTCCGGTCCACTGCCAGCCGGTTGCGGCATCGATGACGTGACCATATTTGGTACAGGCTACCCGTCCCCACCGGCCCAGCGGATCTGGGAGTTGCATGATTGCCGTTGAACTGCTGCCGTTGCAGGAGATATACGGGTCGAGGTGGTCTGGCGGCGGCGCTGAGCCGCATCCGCCCAAGGCGGTGAGTAACAGCGCGAGCACAATCGTGGCTGCAGTAGACGAGTTAGGCATGTTGGTCTTGCGCGAAGGCCAGTTCGCTTAATGTCGGTACCCGCGGAGACACCGACAAGCTTCGCACATTCATTTGAGTTAGTGCGACGGCGCCTATCAGGCTGTTGGTAATAAATGCTTGCGACGTTGCAGCTAAACGATTGGGCGACACGGATTCTTCGAGCACTGACCAGCCATGTTGGCTCGCGCGTTCGATAACTTGTGCTCTTACGATGCCTGGCAAGGCGCCATCGGTGAGCGGTGGTGTAACGAGCGTATCTCCTTCGCTCAAAAACAGATTGGCGCTCGACGTACAGACAATGTTACCGGCATTGTTACGCATCAATGCTTCATCGGCGCCACCATTGTGCGCCTGCTGACGCGCCAGGATCTGGTCACCGTATCCCAGCGTTTTGCAGTGGCTCAGGGGACTACCTTCGTTACGGCGAACCTGCACTGTTATCGCTTTGGGGTCGGTCGGTGGATCTGTCGCGGCGCTGGCAGTGAGTAGCCAGATCGGCTCCGGTGCGCTGGGTGGTAATAGGCCGCGCGGCCCGTTGCCGCGCGTAACCGTCAGCCGTCCGTTTGACAATGCGTTGGCTTGCAACAGCGCTTCAGCGGCGTTGCAAATTATTGCATCGTCAACGGCGAGGCGGAATCCAAGCACAGTCAGACCGCGACGCAAACGATGCAGGTGCGCGGGCAAGCGCAGCAGTGAGCCGTCCGCGGAGCTGCAGATCACGTCCACCAGCGACGACGGTCAGATAATGCGTATAGCGCCTTTACGACATCCGGTAGTCGACCCATGCAATCTCCTCGACGCTCGCTAGTTGCTCCCGCATTTTTTATGCCTGGTTTTGCGGTTGGGCGGTCGCGTAGGTCGGCTTGGCCCACACCTTGCCTGGTAACGGATGGGCGCGTGGAAACCAGCCACAGCTTAGCTTGTAGCTGCGCGCCATTGCCGCCTGGATTGATCGGTAAGATTCCTTGAAGTCGACAAATTCGTTCATGCGCGCATGATAATCGTTTCCAAATTTGGCGTCTCGCCGTGTTAACTTGGTTAACAGCGCCAACCAGACTAGTATTTGGGCATCGCCGAATGCCACGGTCAAAGCGGCGACAAAGGAGGAATCGTTGAAAATCTCTCTATCAATATTAACCCTTGTGTGGATGATTTTTGTCAGCTCTGCCGCGGTTCACGCGGCACCCGTCACGGTCGGTGACGCGGCGCCCGATTTTACGCTCGCGGGCTCCGACGGCAAAACTCATCACTTATCGGATTATCGCGGTACCACGGTCGTTCTGGCGTGGTTTCCGAAGGCATTTACCGGCGGCTGAACCATGGAATGCCGATCGCTCCGTGAGAGCGGTGTTGACCTGAAGAAATTCGATGTGGTCTATTTCATGGCCAGTGTGGACGATGCTGAAACCAATCGAGAATTTGCCATCAGCAATGGCGCCGACTTTCCTGTTCTAAGCGATCCGGAAAAGACGACCGCTGCTGCATATGGGGTCTTGTCGGAACGAGGTTTTGCCTCGCGATGGACGTATTACATCGGTGGCGACGGCAAAGTTCTGCACATCGACAAGCAAGTCGATCCGAGCAGTGCCGGCAAACAAATGGTAGAGCAACTGCGCCAGCTTGGCGTCGGCGGATCTTGAGGCAACGCCGGTCGAAGATCTGCGTGAGGTTGGCCGGCAGGACAGCGGCTCCCGCGCTTGCTGGTGAGAATCGAACAAGTTGCGAATAAGCGGACGTGGATAAATCGCTGGCCGAACTTGCTGTACTGTACGCGGACGTGTGCGATAGCACGCGGCTCTACGAGGAGTTTGGCGACGCGATTGCGCGCGCTGATATTGCCGAGTGTATCGAGGTGTTGTCATCGGCGGTGACAAGCCTTGATGGAGAGGTCATAAAAACCATCGGTGACGAGATCATGTGCGCTTTCGTCGACCCGGTCAGAGCAGCATTGGCCTCGACTGAAATGCAAGCTGCGTTACGCAAGGCGAGCGAGGAAAGCCGATTTAAGATGGGCACCTTGCGCATCAAGGTCGGCTGGCATTACGGTGCCGTTGGCTGGCGCCAGGGTGAATTGATCGGTGAAGCACCCATAACTGCGCAGCAAATTATCAAGCGTGCGCAGGCTGATGAAATATTGACCTCGCACCGGGCCGTCGAAATATTGCCGGCCGGGATGTTTCCTTCGATGCACTTCATCGTTCGTATTCCTGCCGAGGCCTGGGAAGGAGACCTGGAAGTCCACAAACTACCTTGGGAGCAAACGGGCCAGGAGACACTCATTAGCTCTGCGTCGATGAAAAAGGTGGAAGTACCGACGCAAGCGGTGTTGCTACTCGATTACAAAGGCACCAAGTTTCGCGTGAACGGCGTCAATACCTTTTGCCGCATCGGTCAGGCCAAGGACATGGATCTACGAGTGCTGGGTAATTTCACGTCGCGCCAACATGCGGAAATTGGATACCGTAATGGCCGCTTTCCGTTACGAGATGTCAGTGTCAACGGTACCGTAATTGTTGATCAGGAAGGCAATGTAAAACGCTTACATCGCGAAGAGGGGATTTTAACTGGTAGCGGCACGATCGGCTTCGGCGGGTTACCGCAGGAGGATCCTGACGGTGTCGTCCTTTTCAAATGCGAATAGCCCACGCGCGGTAAAGCGCTTTGTGATATGACGATTGCGATGATATTCTCGGCATTGGCGTTTTTTGCGCCGCCGCGGGTCGGCACACATGCCGACGCGTGAATAAGGCGGCCATTTGAACTGCGGCGATCCAGATCAATGGCGGCCGGTGCCGGTTCCCCCGCGACGCGAAATTGTGAACTCCGTCAGGCCCGGAAGGGAGCAGCGGTAACAGTGGAAGCGGGTGCCGGGGTGTAGCTGGTGCAGGCCGCCACCATTATTGACTATGAGCTACCAGGTACTTGCCCGGAAATGGCGTCCCAGAACGTTCGATGAACTCGTCGGGCAGCCGCACGTCGTGCAGGCGTTGGCCAACGCATTGCAAGGCGACCGTTTGCATCATGCATATCTGTTCAGCGGAACACGCGGTGTCGGCAAGACTACCATCGCGCGCATATTTGCACGCGCGCTGAATTGCGAAACCGGAATCACAGCAACGCCTTGCGGAGCGTGTTCCGCCTGTCTTGAGATAGATGAAGGCCGCTTTATTGATCTAATCGAGGTCGATGCGGCATCGCGCACCCGAGTCGACGAAACCCGAGAACTATTGGAAAACGTCCCTTATGCGCCGACGCGCGGGCGTTTCAAGGTCTACCTGATAGACGAAGTGCACATGTTTTCCAATCACAGCTTCAATGCGCTGTTGAAAACGCTGGAGGAGCCCCCGCCTCACGTCAAGTTTCTGCTGGCCACCACCGATCCGAAAAAATTACCCGTCACCATTCTTTCACGCTGTCTGCAATTTAATTTAAAGCGCTTGTCGAAAGCCCAAATCACCGAGCAATTGATTAAAATTATTACAGCGGAGGCTTTTGAGCATGAAATTGCGGCGCTCTCTCTAATAGCCGAAGGCGCCGACGGAAGTATGCGCGACGCTCTCAGCCTGCTCGATCAGGCAATCGCTTATGGTGACGGCAATATCAAAACCGCGCATGTCGCGAACATGTTGGGTGCTGTGCAGCGCGATCAGGTCATTGCACTGTTGGAGGCTTTGGTCAGCGGTGACGCCGCAGCGACTATCCACAGAGCACGTGAAATTGTCGCGCTTGGTGCTGATCTGCACCACACGCTGGGCGAACTGTTATCGCAGCTGCAAAAAATCGCAATCGTGCAGGCCTTGGGCCCTGAGGCAGTCGATACGCTGACTGATTCACGTATTATTGCGGTGGCAAGCGATATCAGCTCGGAAGACGCTCAGTTGTATTATCAAATTGGACTATTGGGGCGGCGTGACCTACCGCTGGCTCCTGATCCGGGCAGCGGTTTTGAAATGACATTGCTGAGGATGCTTTCTTTCCGTCCTGCAGACGAGCGCGTCGCAGCCGATGCCCCGCCCGTGCGTTCGACGCAAGCCACCAAGCCGGCACCGGCTGGTACTTCCGGGGCAGAGCCAAAGCCGCAGATTGCGCAGTCTGCGCAGCGAGATTTCGCGGCTGCCGATACGCCGACCGAGGTGCAAGCAAAACCAAAGTTGTCTGCTGCCGAATGGCCTGCCTTGGTCGAAAGCTTAGCCTTGAGCGGGCTAGAAAAGCAGTTGGCCCGAAATTGCGCGCTAAGCTCGAATACGGACAATATGGTGACATTGCTGCTGGCAACCGAACATGCCCAGTTGCGCAACGGCAATGCCGAAACCCGTTTGCAGCAGGCATTGCAGGGGCGCTTCGGAGATTCTTTACGTATTCACATAAATGTCGGCGAACAGGCGGGTGCGAGCACTCCAGTACAACAGCAACAGCGTCTGGAAGCCAAGCGCCAGGCTGCCGCGCAGCGCTCAATAGAGACCGATCCCACGGTCCAAGCGCTGTGCGCGGCATTCGACGCCGACATCGAGCGTACTGAATCGCGGGATCCCGAGTAGATCACGAAAGGACCATAAATATGAAGGGAGCACTGGGTAACCTGATGAAGCAAGCGCAGCAGATGCAGTCGGACCTGCAGCGGGCGCAGGAGGAGATTGCCAGTCTCCAAATCGATGGTGAATCTGGGGGCGGTTTGGTTGTCGTCACCATGACCGGACGCCACGACGTCAAACGCGTAGTCATTGACCCAAGTTTGCTCGACGACAAAGAAATGCTGGAAGATCTAGTCGCCGCGGCGGTTAACAACGCCAACGTCAAAGTGGAAAACCTCACCAAGGAGCGCATGTCGGGACTCGCGGGCGGTCTGGAATTACCCCCAGGCTTCAAACTACCGCTGTAGACAACGCAGTGTTGATCCGCGAGTCAGGTTTCAGCGCGCAGCCGGTGGTTAACCAAACGCTGTGTCGATGACCCATACGCCGCTCATCGAGCGCTTGGTCGATGCTCTGAAACGCCTGCCCGGAATTGGGCCGAAGTCGGCGCAGAGGATTGCATTCCATTTACTTGCCCGGGATCGCGCTGGCGCAGGGATACTCGCGGAAGCATTAGCGGGCGCTGCTGCCGGCGTTGGTCACTGTAGCCGCTGCCGTAACTTCAGCGAAGCCGATACCTGTGAACTATGTTCGAATCCGAAGCGGGATCCGTCAATATTGTGTATCGTGGAAAATCCAACCGATGTGAGCTCAATCGAACGTGGTGGTAGCTATAAAGGACGCTATTTCGTGTTGCTTGGTCATTTGTCACCATTAGATGGAATCGGTCCCGACGACCTGGGTTTGGATATCTTGCGGACACATTTGCAAGAAGACGGTGTACAGGAGGTAATATTAGCAACGAGCACCACGCCCGAAGGCGAAGCTACTGCCCATTACGTCGGTGAAATGGCCCGCGGACTGGGAGTCGAGGTGAGCCGTATCGCCTACGGCGTGCCGCTGGGCGGCGAGCTTGAATACGTGGACGGCAACACGCTGTCGCTTGCAATTAGTACGCGGCGCCGGGTTTGAATACGGAAGCAGTCGTGTAATGGGTGAAAAAGCAGACAATCTAATTTGGATCGACCTGGAGATGACCGGTCTCGATACGGAGCGGGATCTGGTTATTGAAATCGCGACTATCGTTACTGATGGGGCGTTGGAGATCGTCGCTGAAGGCCCAGTTCTGGCAATTCACCAAGACGATGTGGCGTTGGGATCCATGGACGAATGGAACACCAGTCACCACAGCAAGTCGGGTCTGCTTGCCAGGGTTGTTGCTAGCACGGTCACCGAAGCGGATGCGGAGCGAGAGATTTTGGATTTTCTCAGCCGTCATGTGACCGCCGGTAAGTCTCCTATGTGCGGTAACAGCATATGTCAGGACCGGCGTTTTTTGCATCGACATATGCCCGAGTTGGAAAAATACTTTCACTACAGAAATCTTGATGTGAGCACCATCAAAGAGCTGGTTAGCCGGTGGGCCCCGCAACAGCAGGCTCCAAGCAAACAAGGTAAGCATCTGGCTTTAGACGACATTCGCGAGTCCATCGTTGAATTGCGCTATTACCGTGAGCATGTATTTCGCATCTAATCCCTGAGAGGGATCGAGCGGTTTATGTGGCGCGGCCAACCACGACATGCACATTACGTAGGTAAGCGCCAGCTTAGGGGTATGCGCCTGCTGTGAACGATCCGGCTGAAAAGTTACCACTGACGTTGTATCGCGCAAACGACGTGCGCGAACTCGATCGCATTGCCATCGCTGAGCATGCTTTGCCAGGCCGTTTGCTGATGCAGCGTGCGGGCGAGAGCGTATGGCGCGCATTGCGATTACGTTGGCCGCGCGCTGCACGAGTGTTGGTGGTCTGCGGTAGCGGTAACAATGGGGGCGACGGCTACGTCGTAGCCACGGCGGCGCGTCAGGCCGGCCTCGACGTGAGCGTCCTACAGCTTGGCGATAGGGACCGCTCGAGCGACGACGCGCTACATTTCGCCCACCAATGGTTGGCGGAACCAGCGTCTGATGTCAGCTTGAGCCAGGTAGACTTCGGCTCGTTTGATCTGTTGATAGATGCCGCTTTGGGTACCGGCTTACAGCGCCCGATAAGCGGAGATTTTGCTACGGCCATCGCCGCGATGAATGCCAGCCACGTTCCGATTATCGCAATCGATATCCCTTCGGGCCTGGATGCTGATACCGGTGCGGTGTTGGGCGTAGCCGCGCAAGCTGAGTTAACGGTGAGCTTTATCGGTTTGAAGCGGGGTTTGTTTACCGCGCAAGGTCCGCAGCATTGCGGCACCATCGTATTTGATGCGCTAGGCGTACCGGCAGCGGTTTATGCTGAAGGCCCGGCACCCGCCGCCCGCGTCGTAACCGCTAGCGACGTAGGCGTACGTTTGAAGGCGCGTCAGCGTGGAGCTCATAAGGGTGATTTCGGACACGTGCTCGTGGTTGGTGGGGACCTGGGATATGGCGGCGCCGCAGTCATGGCCGCTGAGGCAGCGCTACGGGTTGGAGCCGGACTCGTCACCGTGGCCACGCGCACCCCCCACGTTGGCGCCATTATTGCGCGCCGCCCGGAAATTATGGTGCGGGCCATGGAGGAGGCGAGCGATCTCGAGGGTTTGCTCGATAGGGTAAGCGTCCTGGCACTTGGGCCAGGTTTGGGAACGAACCCTTGGGGCTGCACACTGTTTAAGCGGGCCATGGAGTCAGCTGTGCCGATGGTTGTCGACGCCGACGCTCTGAACCTCTTAGCGAAGGCGCCAGTCGCCCGCGACAACTGGATATTGACACCACACCCGGGTGAAGCGGCGCGCTTATTACAAAGCGATACCCAATCAATACAACGCGATCGGTTCGCAGCGGCGCGAAAAATTGCGCAGCGCTACGGCGGAGTGTGCATTCTCAAAGGTGCCGGCACCATTATCAGCGATGCTGTTGAAACGCCGGCGGTCGTGACCGCTGGCAACCCGGGCATGGCCACTGGGGGCATGGGTGATGTGTTGACCGGTGTTGTCGCGGCGCTGCTCGCTCAAGGTTCAGGGCCAGGTCCGGCTGCGGAACTGGGGGCCTGGCTGCATGCGCGTGCGGCGGATCTAGCCGCGAGGAACGGTGAGCGCGGTTTGTTGGCAACGGATTTGCTGCCGCACCTGCGCAGCTTGGCCAATCCAGCGCCTCCCTCGCTCGAGCTGCGGGCTACCTAAGATGCGGATCGACATCGCCTCTGCTGAGGCTATGGAGCGGTTTGGGGCGGATCTCGCAGGGCTCGTGCAGGCCGGTTGCTTGGTACTGTTGAGTGGAGAGCTTGGCAGTGGCAAAACAACGCTTGCGCGCGGATTTATCCGTGCGCGCGGCCACGATGGCGCGGTTAAAAGCCCCACCTTTACACTGGTTGAGCCGTACCAACTCAGTAGTGGGGATATCTACCACGTAGATCTCTACCGTCTAAACAACCCTGCTGAAGTTGACGCCCTCGCGATCCGTGAGCATTTCGACGGCAAGGCGATTTGCCTGGTTGAATGGCCCGAGCGCGGCGGCGATCGTTTGCCAGTGGCCGATCTTCAGATCGACTTTATCATCCGCGGAGACGTTCGGCAGCTCGCACTGGGCGCGGCCACTGCCGCTGGCCAGGATCTGATAAAACGCCTTCCGGTCACTGGCGACGGCTGATTCGGGCGATTTACCGGCCGACTGAGGAAGCTTTAATTCCTTTAATATCAATTATTTATTTATTATATATAAAATTCTATTGAAATTACGTAGCTAACAGGTTCAAAATAGTAACTAATAACCGAAGAAGGTTGGTTCGGAATGAAGCGCGTTGGTTGCTTTTTGGCGTTAGGCTTGGTGTGGTGTAGCGCACATGGTGTGGAGGTTCAAAATCTGCGCATGTGGCCTGCGCCGGATAAAACCCGGATCGTTTTCGATGTGTCCGGGCCGGTCAACTATCGTGTGTTCTCCATGGCTAACCCGCAGCGTGTCGTGATCGACATGTTCGACAGCCGGACTCAACAGTCACTTTCTCACTCGCTCAAAGACGGGCGCCTGCTGGCCGGGATCCGCGCCGCGCCGCGTAATAAGCACGATCTTCGCGTGGTCTTGGATCTGCATCGGCGGGTGTCAATTCGTAAGTCGTTACTGGCGCCTAATCGCCAGTATGGCCATCGTCTGGTAATCGATTTGATAGATCCCGACCTGGCAGCTGCACCCGTTGCCGTGAAGTCTGCCAGCCAGGCCGGCGCCGATGGGTTGCGCGATATTGTCATCGCCATCGATGCCGGGCACGGTGGCGATGATCCGGGTGCGCTTGGTAGCGGCGGGACCAGAGAGAAGGACATCGTATTGGCAATCGCACGCGAGTTGGCCGCGTTAGTTAATCGGCAGCGCGGAATGCGAGCGGTGCTGGTGCGTGACGGTGATTATTACGTGCGGCTGCGCGAACGTATGGCTCGCGCGCGCGAACAGCGGGCGGACCTTTTTATCTCGATCCACGCTGATGCTTTCAAGGATTCGCGTGTAAACGGTTCCTCTGTCTATGTTCTCTCCAAGTCCGGTGCGAGCAGTGAAGCCGCGCGCTGGCTCGCCGAGAAAGAGAACGCCTCGGATCTTGTCGGCGGTGTCACGCTGGACGATATGGACGACGTGCTCAGGTCGGTGTTGCTGGATCTGTCGCAGACCGCAGCGCTGGAAGCGAGCATCGACGTTGCGGGGAACGTGCTGGATGGGCTCAAATCACTCGGTAAAGTACATAAACAGCGCGTACAACACGCCGGCTTCGCGGTACTAAAGTCCCCCGATATACCCTCACTGCTTATCGAAACCGCTTTCATCTCCAACCCGAAAGAAGAAGCACGCCTGCGTGCTCGCAGTTACCAAAAGCGCATGGCCGCGGCAATTGCGAACGGCGTCCATAGTTATTTTGCAGATTCACCACCGCCTGGAACGCTGCTGGCGTCGCGTCAACACCACATCAGCAAAGGCGAGACGCTTTCGACAATCGCGCGGCGCTATGACGTCAGCGCGGAGAGTCTGCGCCTTGCGAACAATATGCCGGGCGACAGACTGCGTGCCGGCGAGACCTTACAAATCCCCTAGCCCGATCTAATAGCTGACCGCGCTTGAGGACAGCGCTGTTAGCGGCTCAGAGTGTTGTACTATTGAACAATGTCAGTGGGCTCGCCTCGTATCCGCGCGTTGCCCGAGCGTGTAATTAACCAGATCGCCGCCGGGGAGGTCATCCAGCGACCCGCTTCGGTGGTCAAGGAACTGCTCGAAAACAGTCTTGACGCTGGCGCAACTCAGCTGAGCGTGGTCGTCGAAGGTGGTGGCCAGCAGCTCATCAGGGTTACCGATAATGGTGGCGGCATCGCAGCGCACGATCTAACGCTCGCGCTGACTCGACACTGCACCAGTAAAATCCGCGCGGCAGAAGATCTACGTTCAATCAGTTCTCTTGGTTTTCGCGGTGAGGCCTTACCCAGTATTGCCGCCGTGTCGCGCATGACGTTGAACTCACGTACGCGCGACGCTGAGCAGGCGCACAAGCTGAGTGTCGAGGGCGGCGAACTGCTCGGAAGACCGGTGCCCAGTGCTCACCCGATAGGTACAAGCGTCGAAGTGTGCGAGCTGTTTTTCAATACGCCTGCGCGGCGCAAGTTCCTGCGCTCGACAAAAACCGAACTCTTCCACATTCAACAATTGGGCCGGCGCATCGCAGCCAGCCGCATGGATGTGGCCATCGAACTCGAGTATGGAAAGCGCGCGGGTCTCAGGCTTCCGGCGGCTCGCGACGATGCAACCGTTCGCAAACGCCTGAGCAAGTTGTGCGGAGCGACTTTTGCGCAAGGCGCATTGCCGGTGGATGCGCAATCAGTTGATGTGCGCTTACATGGGTGGCTTGGCCACATGAGTACAGCGACACGCCATGCGGATGTGCAGTTTCTGTCCTTGGGCGGGCGCGCAATTCGCGATCCGACCGTCAATCGGGCATTGCGGAGAGCTTTTGAACAATACCTGGATGTCGATATGCAACCGCAATATTTGCTGCAGTTGGAGATAGATGCGGCCCAATTCGACGTCAATGTCCATCCGGCAAAGCTGGAGGTGCGGTTCCGCGAACCGCGTAATGTCCATGATTTTGTCTTCAGCACGGTGCGGGCGGTGTTGAGCCGGCAGGCTGTGCAAGTGTCGCTGCGCAGTGACGACACGGCGATCCTGGCCGTATATCCGCAGCCACGCGATACTCCGGCAAGTGCTATCGGCGAACCACCGCAATTCGCTATAAGCGGCTACCAGTCAGGTCGGTCGTGGAACTCTGCCGATAAGGTCGATGACCGGGATCAGGTATTGGCTAGAATTGGTCCGCGGTTCGTCCTGACCTGCAATCGTCAGGATGTAGTGTCACTTATCGATGTCGTTGCGCTGCGTCAGGAAATCCTGCGGCAGGCTTTGACAGGCGCGCAGCGCACCGGCGCCCTCGAGCAGCGTCCGCTGTTGGTGCCCGAATCGGTGCGCGTGGATGTTGCAGTATCGCAGTTGCTGGAAAATTCAGCGCCTGTATTACAACGGTGTGGCATTGACATCAGCGTGGCTGGTGAGGACCTTGTGGTGTTGCGGGCGGTGCCAACGCCGATCCGTAGTGAGGTCGACGCACCCGCTTTCGTCACAGGTTTGGGCGATGCCTTGCACACTAATGCCGATAATGAACAGGCTTTGCTTGAGGTCATCGCGCAGATCGGTGCGAGCTTGCCTGACAACCTGCCGCAAGCAGAGCTCGCAAGCCTGGTGCACGCAAGCCAGCGCGACGGGCTTCGTTACGGCATCGATGTCGCGCCCTATCGGGTTGTAATCGATGTGGATACAGCGGCGATGTTGTTGCGTACCGCGCGGCCGCGCGCGCGCGACGACTGAACCAAGCTCATGCGCGCGCCATTGATATTCATTATGGGTCCCACTGGCGCGGGGAAAACCGAGCTGGCAGTGGCGTTGGCCGCACGCTATCGGGTATCAATCATCAGCGTCGATTCGGCGATGGTCTATCGTGGTATGGACATCGGCACTGCGAAGCCCGAGCGCGAAGTATTGGCGCGTTTCCCACATTACCTGATCGACATTTGCGACCCTAGCGAAAGTTACTCGGCGGCGCGTTTCCGCACAGACGCACTCGCCGAGATCGAGCGTATCCGCGCTCGCGGGCGGGTGCCGCTGCTGGTCGGTGGCACGGGACTTTATTTCCGTGCCTTGGAGCGCGGCTTGGCAAAGCTGCCGGCAGCGGATCGGGTTACGCGCGAGCGTTTGCAGGCGCAATTGAACATGCAGGGCTTGGCATCGCTGTACCAGCGCTTGACAGAGGTCGATCCACTCGCAGCGGCGCGCATCCATCGCAACGATCCACAACGGATATTGCGGGCGCTGGAGATCTTCGAAATTGCCGGAGTACCGATGAGTGAATTGCTGGCGCACGGAACCGTCGGGCTCGACGGTTATCAAATCGTTAAAATCGTGTTGAAGCCGACAGACAGACCCTCGTTTCACCTTGCACTGGCGGCGCGATTTCAGAAAATGCTCGATGCCGGTCTGATTGATGAGGTAGACAAACTGTCCAAGCAGCCGCGAGTCGATAACAGTATGCCGGCGATGCGTCTGGTTGGTTATCGCCAAGTGCGCCAATTCCTGGACGGTGGAATCAATCGCGATGAGATGGCCAACCGCGCCATTGCAGCGACGCGACAACTCGCGAAACGTCAGCTTACCTGGTTGCGGGCTGAACAAAATACGCGATGTTTCGATTGCCAGGAAACGTCGGTACATTCGCAAGTATTGAGTTTTGTCGATGCGACGAAGATGTTTAGCGGCCCACAGTTTGATTAGCGCTGGCTTGGCCTGCACCTTTCAATGGGTTAACCTTGGTTTTTGATTGAGATGGCAGGTTCCGTGCGGTCGGATCCCTGACTTAAAACGACAAAGTGATGTACCGCGCAAATCTACTAATAATAAGAAGGAGACCGCCATGAGCAAAGGGCAATCGCTGCAAGAACCGTTTTTGAATACATTGCGCAAGGAGCATGTGCCGGTCTCGATATATCTTGTAAACGGAATCAAGCTGCAAGGTCAGATCGAGTCTTTTGACCAATTCGTAATTTTGCTGCGTAACTCGGTCAGCCAGATGGTTTATAAGCATGCTATCTCAACGGTCGTACCAGCGCGCAACGTTCAGCTGCCGCGCCCCGATGAGGAAGCTAGCGATGAGGATGAAGATAGTTGAGTAACAGTGACACGGTGGCCCCAAATATGCCGTCACGAACTGCCGCGATCGGTGCCTTGCACCGGGTTGCCAGGTTGATGGGCCGACGCTTGCTTGTTTGAGCGGCCCGATTCGGGCGAAACGGCCGTCCTGGTAAGCCTCACGGTCGGACGCGGGTCAAACGCCTATAGCCTTCCCGAATTTCATGAGTTGGCGCTGGCAGCCGGCGTGCGCGTCGTGGCGACGCTAACGGGCAAACGCGCATCGCCCGATTCGCGCTATTTTATGGGCACTGGTAAGGCGGAGGAACTTCGCGCGCTTGTCGCCGAAGCCTGTGCCGATATTGTCCTAGTCGACCATCCGTTGTCGCCGGGGCAGGAACGTAATCTCGAACGTCTGTTGCAATGTCGTGTGATAGAACGCACCGGTGTCATTTTGGATATCTTTGCGCAACGAGCTAAATCACACGAAGGAAAACTCCAGGTCGAGCTGGCCCAATTGCGGCATCTGTCAACGCGCCTGGTACGTGGTTGGACGCATCTCGAGCGCCAGAAAGGCGGTATCGGTTTGCGCGGGCCGGGTGAAACGCAGCTCGAGACTGATCGTCGCTTGATTGGTAGACGCATACGCCAGCTCAATGCGCGCCTGGCCAAATTGCACACACAGCGGCGGCAGGGGCGACGCTCGCGGCGCAAGGCGGAATTGCCTATTGTTTCGCTGGTCGGGTACACCAACGCGGGTAAATCAACCGTATTCAATAGTCTGTCGGGTGCCAATGCCTACGCCGCCGATCAGTTATTCGCGACACTGGATACGACGCTGCGCCGAATTGAAATGGCGAACACGCCGCCACTGGTATTGAGCGATACGGTTGGTTTTATTCGTGAACTTCCGCACGATCTGGTCGCCGCGTTTCAGGCAACCCTGGATGAGACGCGCAATGCCGATTTGTTACTCGTGGTCATCGATGCCGCGGACGAAAATAGCCGCGAGCGCTTTGACGATGTCAGCAAGGTATTGGTCGAGATCGGCGCTGACGCGATCCCGCAGATCCAGGTGCATAACAAAATCGACCTATTGTCCGAGAGCGACTCGCGCATTGATTACGCCGAGGATGGCCGGCCCGTGCGTGTATGGATTTCCGCAGCGACGGGGTTGGGGATGGATCTGCTGCAACAGGCGGTGAGTGAACATTTTGAGCGAAGTCGTGCCCGTCAATGGGTACGCGTTCAGTCGGCGGCAGGTAAAACCCGTGCCTGGCTATATGCTCGCAAAGCAGTGCTGCAGGAACGCACGGCGACGAATGGCGATTGTTTGTTGCAAGTCAGCTTGAACGAAGCTGACGTCGCCCGTTTAAGCGGCGCGAGCGTTGTAGCGCTGGAGGACTCGGTCGCCGTTGGCAACGAATGCGCGGATGGGATATTAAAGGATCGGCAGTTTGCATAGCCGGGCCAAGGATTCCTTGCAGCGGAGTATCCTGGCCCCGTACAATCGTTCACCCTTCTGAGTTGATAAGCACATTTTGGAGTTGAAGCACAATGGCCTGGAATGAACCCGGCGATAAGGACCCATGGGGCGGACGGCGCAATGGCGGCGGTGGTCCACCCGATCTGGACGAAGTCGTGCGCAAAATGCAGGACAAACTGGGCGGCCTGTTCGGTGGTGGTGGCTCGAGCCGCGGCGGCAGCGGCGGACCAAGCAATCCGATGGTGTGGACGGTCATCGTAATCGTTGCCGCTCTCGCGTTGGTGGTGGAATGCGCTTATATCATCCAACCGGCCGAACGCGGTGTGGTGCTGCGCTTTGGCAAATACGTCGCGACCTTGCAGCCCGGTCTGAGCCTGCGCTGGCCGCGCCCCATTGAAACGGTGGAAACGGTCGACGTCGATCAGATCCGCGATATTTCTCATCAAGCGACGATGTTGACAAAGGATGAAAATATCGTCGACATCGAGCTCGCGGTGCAATACAAAATCAAGAATGTAGTCGATTACTGGATCAAGGTCGAGGAACCCGATAACGCGTTGCGCCAGGCGACCGAAACCGCGGTGCGAGAGGTTATAGGCACCAGCGAGATGGATTTTGTGCTGACCGCAGGCCGCAGCCAGATCCAAAGCAGAACGAAAGAGCAGCTCCAGTTCATACTCGACGAATATCAGACGGGCTTGCTCATCGACAGTGTGAACATGCGGCCGGCCAAGCCACCGGATGAAGTGAAGGCCGCGTTTGACGATGCCATCAAGGCGCGTGAGGACGAACAACGGGTAATCAACGAAGCCCAGGCATATCACAATGAGATCCTGCCGGGAGCGCGGGGCGCGGCTGCACGCCAGGTACAGGAAGCAAATGGTTATCACGATCGCGTAATTGCCGGCGCGACCGGCGAAACCTCACGCTTCACCAATGTACTCGCCGAATACCAGAAGGCGCCGGAGATAACGCGCAAACGTCTGTATCTTGAGGCGGTGGAGTCCGTACTCGCGAACAGCTCCAAAGTGCTTTTGGACGTCCAGGGTTCCAACAATATTATGTTCTTACCGCTGGGTGATATTGTGAAGCGTTCGAGCGATGATGAATTAGGGGGCAGTCAGCCCGGGGTAGGTCAATCGCGCGCGACCATGTCACCGGGCGCTGAGCAGCGCGAGCGCAACCGCGCGCGGGGGGCTCGCTAATGCTTGCACCACGCACATTCATTACGCTTGCTGTCGTTGTCGTGATCGCTTACCTGTCGATATTTACGGTAAATGAGCGGGAACGTGCCATCCTGCTGAAGTTGGGTGAGATCCATCGCTCCGACTATGCGCCCGGATTGCATTTCATGGTCCCTTTTTACAACAACGTGCGTAAGTTCGATCGGCGCTTGTTGAAAGTAGACTCCAGACCTGAACGTTACCTCACGGGCGAGAAGAAGGACGTTATTGTTGACTCCTATGTACGTTGGCGCATTGACGATGTGGAGCGGTATTTCAAGGCCACACGAGGCGACCAAGTGGGTGCGGGCATCCTGCTATTTCAAAAGGTTGACGCGGCGCTGCGTGAACAATTTGGTAACAGAACGGTAAAGGAAGTCGTGTCCGGTGAGCGCGGCGAAATCATGACGCATGTTACCGAGGCTGCCAACAATCAGGTGAAAGATCTAGGTATGCAAATCATTGACGTGCGCGTGAAGCGCATTGATTTGCCGGCCGAAGTCAGCAATTCGGTTTACCAGCGCATGCGCGCGGAACGCGAACGCGTGGCCAGGGATCATCGTTCCAGAGGTGAGGAGGCGGCCGAGCGTATTAGAGCGAATGCTGACCGCGAGCGGATCGTGATTCTGGCTGAAGCCTATCGCGAATCCGAGACCACGCGCGGTGAGGGTGATGCAACCGCCGCCGCGATATATGCGAACGCCTACGGCCGAGACGAGGAGTTCTACGCGCTATACCGCAGCCTGAATGCCTACCGCTCCAGCTTCGGCAACAAAAACGATATTCTCGTGTTGGAGCCGGATTCGGAATTCTTCAAGTATTTCAAAAATTCGATGAATCCATGAGGTTGGTCGGGTCGATGAATTGACGTCCCGGCATTACCCGACTCGAATTTCTGTAATCGCCCGATCGTAGTGGACCATGCCGTTAGGCGTGCAATCAAGTTGCGGTAATTCCTATGTGGCATGATGTTCTCGTGGCAATCGGATTAGTTCTGGTCATTGAAGGAATCGGGCCGTTTCTGGCTCCAGAGCGTTTACGAAATGCCTTACTTATGCTCTCCCGACTCGACGATGCCACGTTGCGTTTCGCGGGTTTAAGCAGCATGTTAGGCGGCGTATTGCTGCTGTATATGATTAGATGATATTGCAAAAATGAGTACGCGCGATCGCTGGTTGTTACCCGAAGGAATCGATGAAGTGTTGCCACCAGAGGCGGCACGCCTTGAGCGCGTGCGCCGCTCAATCCTGGATTTGTTTGCGTCCTGGGGCTACGAACTGGTAGTGCCGCCGATGATCGAGTACCTCGAATCACTGCTCACCGGACTTGGTTCAGATCTGGATTTACAGACCTTCAAGTTAATTGATCAGGCAACCGGCCGGTCTATGGGCATTCGCGCGGACATGACTCCGCAGGTTGCGCGCATTGACGCACATACTTTGAAACGGGATGTGCCCACTCGCCTGTGCTATTTGGGTTCGGTGCTGCATACGCTTCCTGACGGTTTCGCTGGTTCACGCAATCCACTACAGGTGGGCGCAGAGCTGTATGGTCATGCCGGGCTTGAGAGCGATGTCGAAATCCTGTGTTTAATGGTGGAAACGCTGAATCAGACGGGTCTGAAGTCAGTGTTTGTCAATCTTGGGCACATCGGGATTTTTCGTGGTCTCGTCAAGCAGGCGGGGATAACGTTGGAAGATGAAAGTCATGTGTTCGATGCGCTGCAGCGTAAGTCCGCTGCCGATTTACACGAGATATTGGCTGAGCGAAATGTCGCCACTGCCGATGCTGCGGCACTTGCTGCCTTGATTGACTTGAACGGAGACGTTCAGGTGCTCGCGGCCGCGCGGGATGAGCTTGCGGATTCGAGCGAGCAGGTTCATTCAGGGATCGCGGAGCTCGCAAAGATCGCCGAGTTGGTGGCCAAACGTGCCCCACAGATTGAATTGTATATAGATTTGGCAGAAATGCGTGGTTACCACTATCACACCGGTGTCATGTTTGAGGCATTCGTAGCGGGCCAGGGGCGGGCGCTCGCCTGGGGCGGGCGTTATGATGATATCGGTGAGGTGTTTGGCCGGGCGCGCGCGGCGACGGGATTCAGCACGGATCTGAAACACTTGACCAGCATTCTTGCGGAATCCGACCCGCCCGCAGCATCTGCGATTTTTGCACCAGTCGATGATGACACGGCGCTGGCGGCCGCGGTGGTTAGCCTGCGCGCGCAGGGCGAATGCGTTGTCGTTGGGTTGCCTGGCCAGCACGGCGGAGCCGCTGAAATGGGTTGTGCGCGTGAGCTGCGTCTGGTCGATGGTGAGTGGCTTGCGCTGGTGCGGGGAACGGACGTCTGATGGGTAAGAACGTTGTGGTAATCGGTACCCAATGGGGTGACGAGGGCAAAGGTAAAGTGGTGGATATGCTCACCGAGCGCAGCGGCGCCGTGGTGCGTTTCCAAGGTGGCCACAACGCCGGACACACGGTGGTCATAGACGGTAAGAAAACGATTTTGCACCTAATCCCATCAGGGGTCTTGCGTGAGGGAGTGCGCTGCTATATCGGCAATGGCGTAGTCGTGTCTCCCGATGCTCTGCTTGAAGAAATTGAGATGCTGGAGGGCAACGATGTTCCTGCACGAGAACGTCTGCACATCAGCGAGGCTTGTCCGCTTTTGCTTCAGTATCACGTTGCCTTGGATCATGCGCGTGAAAAAGCGCGCGGTAAACACCCGATCGGCACTACGGGTCGGGGTATCGGACCGTGTTACGAGGACAAGGTCGCGCGGCGGGCGCTGCGCGTAGGGGAGCTTGCGCACCGTGAGCGCTTTGCCGCGAAACTCGGCGAAGTGCTCGACTATCACAACTTCGTGTTAAAGAACTATTACTTGCATGAACCCCTGGATTTCCAGGCTATTCTCGACAATTGCATGCGCAATGCCGAGTTTATTTTGCCGATGGTGTCGGATGTCACTGAGAGTTTGTATGACTTGCAGGCGGCCGGTGAGAACGTCTTGTTCGAGGGCGCGCAGGGAACATTGCTCGACGTTGACCACGGAACCTATCCATATGTTACCTCGTCTAACACGACTGCCGGCACCGCCGCCACCGGCACCGGCGCGGGTTTGCGTTGTTTCCATTATGTGCTCGGCATCACCAAGGCATACACGACGCGCGTGGGCTCGGGTCCGTTTCCGACGGAACTTTCCGACGATTTGGCCGAGCATCTGCAAAGCCGTGGTGATGAGTTTGGCGCAACCACTGGGCGGCCGCGGCGATGTGGCTGGTTTGACGCGGTGGCTTTGCGGCGTGCAGGTCAGATCAACAGTTTGTCGGGCCTGTGTATTACCAAGCTCGATGTCCTTGACGGCTTGGACGAGTTGCAATTGTGTACCGGCTACCGATATAACGGCGCCGTGCGCAAGACACCGCCCGTCGGAGCGGACGCGTTTGCCGACTGTGAGCCGATCTACGAGTCGATGTCGGGATGGACGGATTCGACCTTAGGTCTGAGGGACTACGACGCGCTGCCGAACAATGCACGCGCCTATCTGGAACGCATCGCGGAGATCTGTGAGACCCGTATCGACATGATTTCAACCGGGCCGGATCGCGCCGATATCATTATCAGGCACCAGCCATTCGATTAGCTGGAAGCGAACCCACGCTGGAAATGGGATTACAACGGTGGGTGAGGCACGGCATGCTTGGAAGCATCTGGTGCCGAGGAGAGGACTTGAACCTCCACGGGGTTTCCCCCACTAGCACCTGAAGCTAGCGCGTCTACCAATTCCGCCACCTCGGCCGAACGAAGGCGCAATCTACCGAACCGACCTTGGTGAGTCAATGCGAACTCCGCGAAAATCCAAAGCAAAAACACGAAAAGTGGCTAAAGCACGCGAGGCGCTGTCGCCTTCGGTGATTCTTAAGCATTTGCAGGTTTGCGATGGACCCCAATCATTTGCCGCGCTTGGTAGTGCATTAGCCGAGGATCCAGCGCGACGCAGAGTTCTTAAACGTCGACTCGATGACATGGTCGGGGATGGTCAATTGGTGGTCACGCGGCGTGGGGAATATGGACCAGCGACCAAGATGGGATTGATTGTCGGACGGGTGGTAGGACACAAGGATGGCTTCGGCTTTCTGATCCCGGATGCTGGCGGCGACGATCTACACATCGACGCGCGGCAGATGCGCAGGCTATTGCATGGCGACCGAATCGTAGCGCGTTTAAATGGCGTCGATCACCGTGGGCGTCGGCAAGGGGGTATTGTAGAAATTCTCGAGCGCGCCAACCAACAAGTGGCCGGGCGCTATTTTTCCGAAGCGCAAGGCGGCTATGTCGTGCCGGACAACCGACGAATACACCAGGACATTCTGATCCCAGCTGTTCAGCGTGGAGCAGCAAGTAATGGCCAGATCGTGGTCGTGGCCATTACTCGACAGCCGGACGAGCACAACCAACCGGCGGGCAACATAATCGAGGTCTTGGGAGAACACATGGCGCCCGGCATGGAAGCCGATATGGCAATACGTGCATTCGCGCTACCGCATGAGTGGACAGCGCAGGTTACTGATGAACTCGGGCGAATACCCGATCAAGTACGCGCTACAGATCTACGCCAGCGTCGCGATCTGCGAGACACGCCGCTGCTAACGATAGATGGCGAGGACGCTCGCGACTTCGATGACGCCGTGTATTGCGAACGCGACGGCGAGGGTTGGCGTTTGCTGGTAGCAATCGCCGATGTCAGTCATTACATCAAACCGGGAACCGCGCTGGACCAGGCCGCGTATGAGCGAGGAACTTCGGTGTATTTCCCTGATCGTGTGGTACCGATGTTGCCCGACCCGCTGTCGGCAGGTATTTGCTCGTTGAAGCCGGACGTTGAGCGCCTGTGCCTGGTATGTGAAATGCAGGTAGACCGCAACGGTAACCTGACGGACTACGAGTTTTATGACGCGGTCATGCGCTCTGCCGCACGCCTTACCTATACGGCCGTCGGGGAAATTCTCATTGACCGCAACCGGTTGATGCGGAAAAAATATCAAGCGCTGGTACCGCGACTTGAAGAGTTACACCGCCTGTACAAACGCCTGAAACGCAAACGCGATCAGCGTGGAGCGCTGGCGCTCGATACGACTGAAGCACGTTTTGTATTTGGAGCAGACAAGAAAATCGAGGCAATAACGCCGTACGAACGCACCGACGCACACCGCATTATCGAGGAATGCATGATTGCCGCCAACGTCGCCGCAGCGGAGTTGTTATCGCGGACCGATGCGCCCGCAATCTATCGGATCCACGAACCACCCGCGGCGGAAAAGGTGGATGACCTGCGCACGGTGATACGGGAACTGGGTTTGCAGTTTCCCGGGTCAAACGCGCCCACGCCGAGTGAATACACGAAGCTATTGCGCGCGGCAGCCGGGCGGGATGATGCGCACCTGATCACCACCCTGCTGCTCAGAAGCTTACGACTGGCGGTGTACAGTCCTGAGACGAAAGGACATTTCGGACTGGCGTTGGAGCGCTATACCCATTTCACCTCGCCCATACGCCGTTATCCCGACCTGATGGTTCACCGCGCTATCCGCCAATGTATTCACTCGCGTTCCAAAGCCTATCCGTATACCGTGGAAGATGTGCGCGCCATAGCGGAGTACGCTTCAACCCTGGAGCGACGCGGCGACGAGGCTGCCGGACATGCGGTGGCATCACTTAAGTGTGAATACATGGTCAATAAGGTAGGCCAGAAATTTTCAGGGATGATTCAAGGTGTAACCGGTTTTGGATTATTTGTGCAGTTAGACGATGTGTTCATAGACGGGCTAATCCACGTAAGCAATTTAAGACACGACTATTATCAGTTTGACCCGATACGTCATCGCCTAACCGGGGAGCGTTCCGGACGCAGCTACCGGCTCGGCCAAAAGCTCGAAGTCATCGTCGCGAGCGTCAGTGTCGACGATCGGCGAATTGACTTGGAATTAGCAGGCGAGCCGGTCCGTGCCGCACCGCGTAAGCGTAGTGTGCGCCGGCGCCGCAAAACCTGAAATGCGCGAAAACCAACTGATATACGGGATCCACGCCGTCCGTCACGCTTTACAGACGGCACCGGAGCAAGCGCTCGAATTGTGGCTGCAAAAAGGCCGCAATGACGCGGCTCTTGCGTCGCTTGAGAAGGCAGGGAAGGACTCTGGCGTTGCCACGCAGCGGGTCGAACGCAAGACACTGGAAAAACTAGTCGCTGGCGCATTACACCAGGGCGTCGCCTTGCGACGGCGCACGCCGACGCTGGCAGGCGAGGCGGAACTGCGCCAATTATTGGCCGCAGCCGGAGACAATTTGCTGCTGTTGGTACTCGATAGCGTCGAGGACCCCAACAATTTCGGTGCCTGCCTGCGTAGCGCCGATGCGGTTGGGGTCGACGCCGTCATCATTCCGCGCCACCGTGGCGTGGGTTTGACGCCCGCGGTCTATAAGGCTGCCAGCGGCGCGGCAGAGGTCGTGCCAGTTTACGCCTTAAGTAACCTGGCCCGCGGTCTGGAACATATAAAGCAAGCAGGGGTGCGGGTGATCGGCGCCAGCCAACGCGCTAGTAAGTCATTGTTTGATGCCGATTTAACCGGCGCTCTGGCGATTGTGCTGGGCGGGGAAGGGCGCGGCATGCGCGCTCTCACGGAGCGTTTGTGTGACGAAACTATTCAGATCCCCATGGCTGGCCGGGTTGAGAGTCTCAATGTGTCGGTCAGCGCGGGCGTGCTGCTTTATGAGGTCCTGCGCCAACGGCGCTAGCCTTCGTGCATTATGTGGGTGACTCACGTACAATCCGCTGCCTTCCTAACATAGCCGATTGGCGGCTCCTTGCCTCACTGCGATTGACGCGGGAGGCTTTATCCGTAAGGAGACCATATGCGACATTACGAAATCGTGTTTCTGGTCCACCCTGACCAGAGCGAGCAGGTTGATGCCATGCTCGATCGCTACCGCAAAATGATTGAAAACGGCGGCGGCAATATACATCGCTTAGAGGATTGGGGGCGGCGCCAGCTCGCCTTCCCGATTAACAAGGTTCATAAGGCACACTACGTGCTCATGAATATCGAAGTTGGAAACGAGACTCTGACCGAGATTTCCAGCGCATTTAGATTCAACGACGCGGTGATCCGCAATCTAATCATGCTTAGGCGTGAAGCGGTTATTGAGCCGTCTATGCTCGCCAAATCGGGCGACGATTCCGAAGAAACCGGGCGCAGTTCCGGTTCCACGCGCGGCCATCATGAAGCGGACCGTGCGCCGAAGGTCCAGCCCGTGGAAGTGCCGGCAGAGAAACCTCAAAGCGAGGTCGTGGAAGCCGCAGCGCCGTCAGACGCTGGTGCTGAGACCTCGGAACCCACACCGTCTGCCGCGGCGACGGACGATGGCGCTGAGGCCAGTGAACCGGCAGCAGATGCCGCAACCGTTGTGGAATCCGAGACGCAGGATAGCGCCGGTACGCAAGTTGAGGTCGAGCAGACCGGCGCCGAAGCGGCTGCGCCCGCCGAGGCAGCGCCTGTTGAGACTGCATCCGCCGAGGCTAAGGCTGAGCCGGTGGACGAAGATGCGGCAGCCGCCGCCAAACAAGAATCCTGAGACTTCGCGGGGAATCGAACATGGCACGTTACTTCAGAAGAAAGCGTTATTGCAGATTTACGGCCGAAGGCGTCAAGGAGATCGATTACAAGGATCTCAATACTTTGAAAGCCTATATCACCGAGACCGGCAAGATTGTCCCGAGCCGGATATCGGGTGCCAAGGTCAAATATCAACGTCAGTTGGCAACTGCGGTCAAAAGGGCTCGGTATCTTGCATTATTGCCATATAGCGATGCGCACTGAGTCGCGGCTGCTCAGTACCAGCCGCTGAGAGACGGGGCAAGTGCGTGCACTTGCCGCATACACCATGCGGGGCCGCGCTCACGCAACGATTGTCGTGGCGTTCCTGGGCTCGTTGACCTGGTTTTTCCCGCCGGTGTCCTATTTAAGTGGCGCCACTTACGGTTTATGTGTCCTGCGCCGCGGTTCCCAGGACGCCATCAGGATTGGCGCATGGGCAATCGTCATTGCCGGGCTGATGAGCTGGGTGACCTTTGGTAATCCGAAGCCGGCTATCGCGGTGGCGCTGGTACTTTGGTTACCCGTATGGATTGCTGCAATGGTGTTACGCAACACCGGTTCCCAGGGTTCACTAGTCGTAACTGCCGCGCTGTTGGCTACGCTGTTCGCTGTGTTTATGCACGTTAGCACCGGCAACGCCGCGGCTTGGTGGCAGCAGATGATTGAAACCGCGCTAAAGTCGGTCGCTGGTGCGGATTGGAAGGCTGAAGAAATCGCCCGGCTAAAGGAATTTATGGCCTACGCAAATGGTTTCGTGTCGGCGCTGATGCTGGTTAATTTGACCGCAACCGTGATCCTGGCGCGATGGTGGCAGGCTGTGCTGTATAATCCCGGCGGCTTTCGGGACGAGTTCCAGACCCTACAGATACCTCGGTGGATGTTGCCGGTTGGCGCTCTGGTAACGATTGCCGCTATGTTGCAGGCCAATATTGGGCAATTGCCCGGTCTGGCCGCGGACGCGACGATAATCGTCGTTTTCGTGTATATGTTTCAAGGCCTTGCCGTGATCCACCATCGCGGTCGCTGTCGAGGCCTGACGGCAGCTTGGTTTGTAGCTTTGTACGGGTTTATGTTTGTCGCATGGCAACTCGCAATTCCCTTGGTTGCGATAGTCGGCATCGGAGACGTGCTGCTGGATCTGAGAGGATTGCGGGCGCGAAATGGTACGAACGGGGTGTAATTATGGATGTAATTTTGCTGGAGAAAGTGCATAAACTTGGCGATCTCGGTGACACGGTCAAGGTTAAGTCCGGGTATGGCAGGAATTTCCTGATTCCCACTAACATGGCTGTTGCCGCTACCGCCGCAAACGTAGCGTCGTTCGAAGCTCGCCGCGCGGAGTTGGAACAAGCACAGGCCACGAGCATGCAACAGGCGCAGGCCCGCAGCGCATCGCTGCAGGATTTAACCATAAGCGTGCGCGCACGTGCTGGATCTGAGGGCAAATTGTTTGGATCCGTCGGCGCCGCGGACATAACCGACGCACTGGTGGCCGCCGGCCACGATGTTGCTCGCAAAGATGTGCGCTTGCCCACGGGCTCGCTGCGCGAACTTGGTGAATTTCCGGTCGAGTTGCATATGCATGCGGATGTCAACGTCACCGTTATGGTGAAGATCGTCGCCGACGATCAGCGCGCCGAATAAGGTGTCTACCCTGGTGCGAAGCTGTGGAATTTGCTGTTCGCAATGGTTGTTTGCCTAGCCGCAAGCGCGGCGCAATCTCGACTCCGTAATAACGCGGCCACGGGCGTCGTCCCCGCACCTGACCAGCGGTTTCCCTGCTCGGTTACTGGGAGTACGATGAGAGTCGTGACTCGCTTATAGCCCGCAACTTGCACGAGTCAACCAAGCAACAGTGATCTCGCGTTTCGGTATCGTCCGAATGGGTTTTTAATCATGGAAGAAGCAGCTTTCGCGGAGCGCGCAGACAGCGCTACGGAATTACTTAAAGTACCACCGCATTCAATCGATGCAGAACAAGCCGTCCTTGGAGGCTTGCTGCTGGATAACGAGTCATGGATACAGGTCGCGGAGCGCCTCGGCGAGCGCGATTTTTACCGTAACGATCACCGTCTGGTGTTCAAATGCATTGAGACGCTCGCGAACGAGAACAAGCCTTACGATGTCGTCACGCTGGCGGAATGGCTCGAGAACAATGGCCAGTTGGACCAAGCGGGAGGCTTGAGTTTCCTAGCAGCACTGGCTGAAAACACGCCCACGGCTGCGAATATCGTTGCCTATGCTGATATCGTTCGGCAGCGCGCAGTGCTCAGACAGCTGATCCGCGCAGGCACCGACATCGCCGGCAGTGCTTACAACACCGAAGGTCGTAGCAGCGAGGAATTATTGGACTCCGCTGAGCGAATGGTGTTTGAAATCGCCGATCAGCATTCACGCGGCAGACTAGGATTTCGCGTGATCAAAGACCTGCTGGTCAATGCCCTGGACCGCATCGATACGCTATTCCAATCAGAGAATGCGATCACCGGCATTGCCACGGGCTATGACAAGTTCGATGACATGACTTCGGGATTACAGCGCGGAGATTTAGTCATCGTTGCCGGCCGCCCGTCGATGGGCAAAACAGCGTTCGCCATTAATATTGCCGAACACGCGGCGATCAAGGATGGCCTGCCCGTTGCCATCTTCAGTATGGAGATGCCAGGAGAGCAGCTTGCCATGCGCATGATGTCCTCTCTGGGGCGTATCGATCAGCGCAAGATCCGCACCGGTAAACTCGATGATGATGATTGGCCACGGTTGACTTCTGCGGTTGGCCTGTTGTCGGAAACGAAGATGTTCATCGACGATACGCCGGCGCTCACGCCTAGTGAATTGCGGGCACGCTGCCGGCGGATCTCCCGTGAGCACGGACTTGGTATGGTGGTCGTGGATTATCTTCAGTTGATGGGTGTACCCGGGACCAAGGAAAACCGCGCCACGGAAATCTCGGAAATATCACGCTCGCTGAAGGCGCTTGCGCGCGAGCTTAATGTGCCATTGATTGCCCTGTCGCAGTTGAATCGCAGTCTTGAGCAGCGTACGGATAAGCGACCCGTCATGTCCGATCTTCGCGAGTCCGGAGCCATAGAACAGGATGCGGATGTCATCGTCTTCATCTACCGCGACGAAGTCTACGATGAAGACACCACGGACAAAGGTATTGCGGAGATCATCATCGGTAAGCAACGCAACGGCCCAGTCGGCCGGGTCCGTCTGGCATTCCTTGGACAGTACACGCGATTTGAAAATCTCGCTGCCGACGATTATGGCGCTGAGGACTATGGATGACGCGACCGGCATGCGTCGTAATAAGTCGCCAAGCCGCTAGCGCTAATCTGCAACGCGTCCGCGCGCTCGCACCCAACAGCCGGGTCATGGCTGTGCTCAAGGCCGACGCTTACGGACACGGACTGCTGCGTATGGCTGGCGCATTGCGGGGCGCGGATGCCTTCGGTGTGGCTTGTCTGCAGGAAGCCGTGCAACTGCGCGATGCCGGTTTGGACCTGCCCACGGTGATGTTGGAGGGTCCGTTTGACGCCGGGGAACTCACCCGTATCGCCGAACTCGACCTGGAAACGGTTGTGCACACGGATCGGCAACTGCAATGGCTGGAACAGGCGGTAATCAGTAAGCCCGTGCGAGTCTGGGTAAAAGTCGATAGCGGAATGCATCGTCTGGGTTTCGCGCCGGACAGCGTCAACGAGGTCAGCGAGCGTCTGCGGCGCTGTCCCAACGTTCAATCTCCGCTGCGCTATATGACCCACCTGGCCAACGCCCACCAGCCCGGCGATGCCAGTCTCGCAGGGCAACTGCAAACCTTTGCGCAAGCGTTGCAGGACTACGATGCAGAACGCAGCATCGCCAACTCGGCCGCCATCGTCGCGGCACCCGATTCACACTGTGAATGGGTGCGGCCCGGCTTGATGTTATACGGTGTATCGCCCCTGCGTGATCGCAGTGCAAGCGATATTGGATTGCGCCCGGTGATGTCATTGCGCTCCGAGCTGATCGCCGTGCGTCGTGTAGCCAGCGGCGAAAGTGTTGGCTACGGTGCTGACTGGCGCGCGCCTGAGGCGATGCCCGTGGGCGTTGTCGCTGTGGGTTATGGAGACGGCTATCCGCGGCACGCTGCCTCGGGAACTCCGGTACTGATCAACGGCGTTCGATCTCAGGTCGTGGGTGTGTCATCCATGGACATGCTCACCGTGGATCTCAGGCCGGTCCCTAATGCGGCTAGCGGTGATCCGGTGGTACTGTGGGGCGATACATTACCCGTGGAGGAGGTTGCTCGACACGCCGCCACTGCCGCCTACGAGTTGCTCTGCAGCGTCCGCGTGCGTGCCCGTTATATCGATGCCGACTAACGTACACAACAAAGGCAAATTGCAGTATCAATGTCGGGACTGCGGCGTGTCTACCTCCAAATGGAGCGGGCAATGCCCGGACTGCGGCGCCTGGAATACACTTGAAGAGGTGGCGGTGTTCGCCTCCCCACGCCGCCACAAGGCCGCGCTGACTGGTGACGCCGGCGGCACCGTGCGTGCGCTGGCCGACGCCGATGTAAATGAAGAACAGCGCATGGCGACCGAGATCGGCGAACTCGACCGGGTGCTCGGTGGTGGTCTGGTTGCCGGTTCCGTCGTCCTTATCGGTGGCGATCCGGGAATTGGTAAATCGACTCTGTTGATCCAAGTTCTCACCGCGATTGCCGGCGGCGGCGTCAGTACGCTGTATGTCAGTGGAGAGGAATCCCAGAGCCAAATTGCTCTGCGCGCGCGTCGGTTGGGTCTGGCGCCCGCCGGTACGCAGATCCTGACCGAGACCTCGACCGAACGCATTCTGGAAGTAGCCCTGCGCGAGCGTCCGACAGTCATGGTCATCGACTCCATTCAGACCTTGTTCAGCGAATCCTACAGCGCTGCGCCCGGCAGCGTGACCCAGGTGCGTGAATCAGCCGCTCAGTTAGTGCAATTCGCTAAACAAGCCTCAATCGCGGTATTTTTGATTGGCCATGTGACCAAAGATGGCGCGCTGGCGGGACCACGAGTACTTGAGCACATGGTGGACACGGTGCTCTATTTTGAAGGGGATGCGGGCAATAGCGTGCGTATGCTCAGAGCAATAAAAAATCGCTTCGGTCCGGTCAACGAATTGGGCGTTTTCGCCATGACCGAGAAAGGTTTACGCGAGGTCACAAATCCGTCCGCAATTTTTCTATCGCGCGAGCAGCGGGAAGCACCCGGTAGCGTGATTATGGTAACCCGTGAGGGGACAAGGCCGCTGCTGGTCGAGGTCCAGGCACTGGTGGACGGATCCGCACTTGGGAATCCGCGTCGCGTTACCGTGGGTCTGGAACAAAACCGGCTGGCGATGTTGTTGGCGGTGTTGCATCGGCACGCAGAAGTTGTGACTTCCGATCAGGATGTTTTCGTAAACGTGGTCGGTGGCGTAAAATTACGGAGACGGCCGCTGATCTGCCCATTCTGATGGCCGTTTTGTCGAGTTTACGTAACCGACCCGTTCCCAACGACACCGTAGCCTTTGGCGAAATCGGACTTGCCGGCGAAGTGCGACCGGTACCCAGCGGCCAGGAGCGCCTACGCGAAGCCGCCAAGCACGGGTTTACCCGCGCCATCGTTCCCAAAGCTAACGTTACCAAGCGGCGTGACAGCGAAATCGAAGTGATCGGCGTAGCAACCATCGCCGATGCGTTGGGTGAACTCTAAATCCGTTGCAACGTTAGATGGTCGTGTGAGGGGTTGTAGATTCTAATGTCAAACCCGCTGCAAAATTAATTCCAAGACGATTTTGCTGCCGAAAAACGCAATCAGCAATGCGACGAAACCGCCGATGGTGTAGCGTACCGCGATACCACCGCGCCAGCCGAAATAATACCGACCCCAAAGCAGCACCGCGAACACCAGCCAGGCGAGGCTGGACAGTACTGTCTTGTGCGCCAGGTGCTGTCCCAACAAATTTTCGACAAACATGAAGCCGATCGCCAGCCCGACACTGAGTAGAATGAAGCCCAGCCAGACGAGTTGAAACAATAGATCTTCCATCGTTTGTAACGGTGGCAGGATGCGCAGCACGAAACTTGGGCGCTTAAGCCGAAGTTGCCTATCCGCAAGCGCGATCATGGCTGCCTGCACCGCAGCGATGGTCAGCACACTGTAGGCGAGAATAGACAAAGTGACTGTGGGTTTGAATTCCCAGCGGCGCATCTACGCTCATGATGCGCGAACCCGGGATGAAATATTGGGCAGCCAGTGCGAGTGCCGCCAGCGGCAACAACACCACCGCCATATTTTCCAACGGCCTGGTCAGCGTAGCTGCTAGCAAAAGCATCACCACCAGCCAGGCTACCAGCGATGCCGCATTAGCGACGCTCAAATCAATTCCGGCGGTAGTGATCATGCCGTGATAAAGCGCCCAACCGTGCAACACGACGGCCACGCCACCAAACGTGAGTATCTGCGGTTTGACCTGGGTCGTGACGGGTGCTGGGCGTAGCATCATTGCGATGACACAGTAGGTCGCGATGCAGTAACAGCCGATGGCAGCCACGCTGAGGACGTTCATATGTTCGCGATAATCGCACAATCCCCCCCCGCTTTGAAGGCTCATGGATGAGCCGGGATAGTCGGCTATAATCGAATGCTCGACTGGGGATACGCAATGTTCGACAACCTTCAGCAACGCCTGAGTAAAATCACTGCCGGGCTGAGTGGCCGTGCGCGCTTGAGCGAAGACAACGTCGCAGAGGCGCTGCGAGATGTGCGGCGCGCTTTGCTTGAAGGCGATGTCGCGTTGCCGGTCGTCAATGCGTTCGTGGAACGCGTACAAACGCGAGCGGTAGGTCAAGAAGTCCTCGGCACGCTGACGCCCGGCCAATCGTTTATCGGGGTCGTGCGCGATGAGTTAACGGCAATCATGGGTGCCAATCAGACGCCGCTGCAGCTCAATGACGAACCCCCGGCGGTAATCCTGATGGCGGGTTTGCAGGGCTCCGGTAAGACCACCAGCGCGGCCAAACTGGCGCGCTTCCTGATGCAGCAGGAGCGTAAGTCGGTGAGCATGGTGAGCTGTGACGTCTAATCGTCCGGCGGCCATCGAACAACTTCGAGTTCTTGGTGAATCTATTGGCGCGACGGTGCTACCTTCGGCGGCGGATACGTCGCCGAGCGTGATCGCGACAACCGCGGTGACGGAAGCCCGCCGACAGTTCAGTGATGTGCTGATAGTAGATACCGCGGGCCGTTTGCACATCGATGAAGAAATGATGGCCGATATCCGCGCATTGCACGGCATTCTCAATCCGGTTGAAACTTTGTTCGTTATTGACGCCATGATGGGACAGGATGCGGTAAATACCGCGAAGGCGTTCAACGATTCAGTTGCTTTGACAGGGGTGATCCTGACGAAAGCGGACGGTGACGCCCGCGGGGGTGCTGCCTTGTCGGTGCGTCACGTCACCGGTGCACCCATCAAGTTCCTTGGCGTTGGCGAACATACCGATGCGTTAGAGGTCTTTCACCCCCGATCGGATGTCATCCCGTATTTTGGGGATGGGCGATGTTCTCGGTTTGATCGAGGAAGTCGAACAAAAAGTCGACCACGAAAAAGCGGAAAAGCTTGCCCGCAAGTTGCAAAAAGGCACGAATTTCGATTTGCAGGATTTTCGCGATCAACTCAGTCAAATGCAGGATATGGGCGGCCTGGGCAACCTTGCTGAAAAGATCCCAGGTATGTCACAACTACCGGAACAGGCGGCAAAACAGCTCGACGACAAGCAACTTGTAAAACTCACGGCCATTATTGACTCCATGACGAAGCAGGACGCACCTTCCCGGCCGTCATCAAGGCATCGAGAAAACGACGAATTGCCGCAGGGGCCGGTACGCAGGTGCAAGATGTCAATCGTCTGTTGAAGCAGTTCGGGCAAATGCAGAAGATGATGAAGCGTATGACACGTAAAGGCGGATTGAAAAAAATGATGCGCGGCATGCAAGGCCAAATGTCGAAAGGTATGCCGCTGTAAATGTTAAACTACGTCCACACTATCAGGAGGATCTGCCTTGCCCGATGATCTAAGAGATAGTGCCCTTGATTATCATCGTGCCCCGCGAGCGGGCAAAATCGAGATTGCAGCGACCAAGCCGCTCGCGAATCAGCGCGATCTGGCGCTTGCTTATTCACCTGGCGTTGCCGTTCCCTGCGAGGAAATTGCTGCGGATCCCTCCACCGCGGCCGAATATACGATCCGGGCGAATCTGGTAGCTGTCATCACCAACGGCACGGCCGTGCTCGGTTTAGGTGACATCGGTCCACTTGCATCCAAACCGGTCATGGAAGGCAAAGCGGTTCTGTTCAAAAATTTCGCGGATATCGATGTTTTCGATATCGAAATCAACGAGAAAGACCCCGCGCGGCTGGTTGATATTATCGCAAGTCTGGAGCCCACATTTGGCGGCATCAATCTCGAAGATATCAAAGCGCCAGAATGTTTCGAGATCGAAAGCAAACTCCGCGAACGTGTCGGCATACCGGTCTTTCATGACGATCAGCACGGCACGGCGATCATTGTGGCGGCTGCAATTATTAACGCCTTGCACCTTACCGGCAGGCAAATGGACTCGGTGCGCCTGGTGGCGTCGGGCGCCGGAGCAGCGGCGTTGGCTGTTTGAAATTACTCGTTTCCATGGGCATGCCGGTGGAACACATAACCGTTACTGAACTCGATGGTGTCGTCTATCGCGGCCGCGTAGCGAGCATGGATCCGCACAAGGAGCAGTTTGCGCACGATACGCAAATGCGCACTTTAAAAGAGGTGCTCGCGGGCGCGGACATCTTTCTTGGGCTATCCGGACCAGGCGTGCTGACGGGTGCGCTCGGGGGCGACCATGGCAGAGCAACCGATCATTCTCGCGCTTGCTAACCCAACGCCTGAGATCATGCCGCAGGAGGCGCGTGCCGTGCGACCCGATGCCATCATCGCGACCGGTCGTTCGGATTTTCCGAACCCAGGTGAATAACGTGCTGTGCTTTCCCTATATTTTCCGCGGTGCCTTGGATTGCGGTGCTACAACCATCAACGAGGAAATGAAGATTGCCTGCGTCCACGCGCTGCCAGTCTTGCGCGGGTGGAAGCTTCCGATCGCGTGGTTGCTGCTTACGGCGGTAAATTGTTTAAATTCGGTCCCGAATACGTAATTCCCAAGCCTTTCGATCCGCCGTCTCATCGCGCCCTGGCACCGGCAGTCGCGCAGGCTGCCGCAGACAGTGGTGTCGCCACGCGTCCGATCGCCGATCTCGATAAGTATCGCGAAGACCTGGCGCGTCATGTATTTAAGTCGGTGATGCTAATGCGGCCGCTGTTTGAGAAGGCGCGTACTGAAGTCAGGCGCCTGGTCTATGCAGAAGGTGAAGAGTTGCGGGTTCTGCAGGCCGTACAGACTGTGGTTGATGAAGGTTTGGCGCGCCCGATCCTGATTGGCCGCCCGAGTGTAATCGAAAACGCATAGACCGCCTCGGATTGCGCCTGCAAGCGGAAACTGATTTTGACGTCGTCATCCGGAAAACGATAAGCGTTTTCGGGAATATGCCGACGAGTATTACGCTGTCATGATGCGCAAAGGTGTCTCTCCAGAGGATGCCCGAACTGTGGTGCGTACTCAGACCACCGCCATCGCAGCCCTGATGGTACGCCGCAGCGAGGCCGACGCCCTACTGTGCGGCGTTACGGGTCGATACCCCAGCCACCTGCATCATCTCGAGGATCTAATTGGTTTGCAGGATGGTGTCCAAACGCCAGCTGCACTGGACGTTCTGGTGCTGAAAAAGGGCGCCTATTTCGTTTGCGATACCCAGGTAAATGGCCGAACCCAGCGCCGCGGAACTGGCCGAAATCACGTTGCTGGCTGCCGAACAGGTGCGACGGTTCGGCATCGATCCCAAGGTGGCTCTCATCTCCCACTCCAGTTTTGGTACCAGCCGTGCACCAAGCGCAATAAAAATGCGCGAGACGCTGCAGTTGGTTCTGGCGCGCGCTCCCGGGCTGGAAATCGAAGGTGAGATGCAGGGCCGATGCCGCGTTGCTCAGCGGCTTGCGCAGCGAACTGTTCCCGCAATCGCGGCTTATGGGTGAGGCAAATTTACTGGTTATGCCAAACCTCGACGCGGCGAACATTGCGCTGAACTTGCTTACCGTGTTGTGCGAGGGCGTAACGGTCGGACCCATCGCGCTTGGACTGGCGCAACCGGTACATATCTTGAATCCATCGGCAACGGTACGGCGTATTATCAATATGAGCGCACTTGCCGCCGTGGATGCTCAACTGCATGGGGATTTCCGACCAGCGGCCTGAGTTATTCCGTTCTGCTCCACCGCAGCGGACGCCACGTCAGCAACGCTGCAACACAAATAAACATAGCGAAAAATAGCAGCGACCATCCGGGAATGGTCAAGCCAAGAAAAGTCCACGCGATCTCCGCGCATTCTCCGGTGCCTTTGAGTACGCGCTGCAATATCTCAATCGGTGCGTACATCTCCAGCATGAAGGCAAGATCGGGACCACACTCGGGCACCTTGTCCGGTGGTAGGTGTTGTAACCAGATCTGGCGTCCCCGCGATCGCGGCGCCGACCGCAGATACAGCCGCGAGCAGGCCGGCGTAAATTCGCGTTCCCCAAGGATGCCGGACCGTGTGCCGCCCCTAGTAGCGCAAGCAAGCCAACCAGCATGAAGCAAACGCGTTGCACAATGCACAACGGGCACGGCGTAAGCCCTCGCGCAAACTCGAGAAAATACCCGAATCCCAACAGGCTTGCGCAGATTACAAATATCCCGATAAAAAGGAAGTCGGCGTCTCATGGGCGGTAGTTTCCCAAATTTAGTGGGGATTAACACGCGATCTGTGGTTGGGTCGGATGAGGGGTTATAAAATTGCACGGATACCGAGCACCGCTGCTACGGCGCTACGCCCGACTTTACTGGCACATCCAAATACTCCGCAAAGTAATCAGGAATGCGCTGCTCCAACCAGTACTGGGCCTGCCACGGCCAGCGTCCGGCTACGAAACCCACGTGACCGCCGCGCGGGCTGAGTTCCAGGGTGACATTGGCGGCGAGTTCAGCGCCGCTAGGCACAGCGCCTGGGCTCATAAACGGGTCATCGCGCGCATGCAGCAGCAGCGTTGGTGTTTCGATGCGGTGCAGGAACTGGCGGCTGCTGCAGCGGGCGTAGTAGTCATCGGCGCTGTCAAACCCATGTAAGGGCGCGGTGACGACGTCGTCGAAATTCCAGAAATCGTGCAATTCATGCAGCCGTGGAACCGCAGGCATCGCGGTGATTGCCGCGATCTTTTGCGCGGTCTTCGCGCGCAGGCTGCGTAGCAGGCGCCATTGATACAGACGAGAGAAACCTTGGTTGAGCCGTTTGGCGGCGATGTTCAGATCATAGGGCACGGATACCGCGGCTGCCCCGCACAAGGGACTCGCGGATCCCTGTTCACCCAAATATTTCAGCAACACGTTGCCGCCTAAAGAGTAACCTACTGCGGCCAGCGCGCACTCAGGATGGCGCTCGCGCAGCACCTGCAGCAAGAAGCCAAGATCGCCGGTCTCCCCGGAATGATAACTGCGCGGTAACTCATTTAACTCGCCGCTGCAGCCGCGAAAATGTAATAGCACGGCGCGCCATCCACGCTCGGACAGGGCGTTCAGTATGCCTGCGGCGTACCGGGAATCGGACGAACCTTCCAGTCCGTGAAGTATCACAACAATGGCGTGACTGTCGGGTCCGGCCCAGCTGAGGTCGATAAAATCGCCATCGGGTAGACGTAAGCGCTCCCAGTGCAACGCCGGGCCAGGCGTACGACGAGCCACCGCAGCCCACAGCGTCTGGGCGTTTGCGCCCGGCAGCCACCAGGCCGGCCGAAACGCACCGTGTTTTGCCCGGACAGTTCCGGCCATTACGCTAGCGCATAGGGTAAGGGCTGCAGCTTCAATGCAGTTATGCTAGGCCCGTCGAGACAAGCACGATCGGCCTCGGCCGCATCGATCCGCAACACGGCGAGTAACAGCAACGCATCGCCATCAAGCCTTTGCGCATCGACCACTGTGCCGGCGGAGTCCTGACCATCACGATCGATTAGCAATGTTCCGGCAGCGGGACAATCAGGGGTGGTCGCGGAAGCGAGATACATGCGCCGTTTCAATTCGCCGCGAAACTTAAGTCGGGCGATAACCTCCTGCCCGGGATAGCAGCCCTTGGCAAAGCTCAGTCCACCGAGCGCATCGAGGTTGAGCATTTGTGGCAGGAATTGCTGCGTGGTTTCCACATAAACGTTTGGCACACCGGCTTGGATGTCCAGCAAACGCCAATGGCCATAGGATTGGATCGCGGCGCTGTGCGCAGACTCAATCGGGCGTTCGCTCAGGACTATGTACTGGTTGTCAGTAAGCCCGAATAGATAGACCCCACCCGTGGTCGCGACCTGGTTGGGGCTAGGCGCGTCTATCCCGGTGAGTGACTTCACGCTGTCTCCCGACCCGCTGCCCGAGAAGCCGTACCGATAGCTGCTGTCGCTGAGATCTGCCAATGTCACATCGGCACGCATGACAAACATCTGCAAGCGCTGCAGGCTGGTCGCAATCAAGCCGCGCGGGGTAAACAAATAATAACCGTGTTGCGCGCTGTACAGACGAAACAACGCCTGCACCCGTCCCTGCGGATTGCACCATGCACTCAACTGGCCGCTTCCGGGCGTGAGTTGCGCCACATCACTGGTCATCTGGTCGGCAAGGAATGTGCCCGCATCGGGACCACCCACGTGGATAACACCAAGTTCAGTGAGATCGATAACGTTCATCGTTGCTATGCCCGGATCGCTTCAATCAACTGCTGCATGTTTGCATCAGGATGCATTTCACGGCCGTTCAACCACGCAAACAGTGATGGATCTTCGTGCTCGAGCAGTTGCGCGAAGCGCAGTTGTTCTTCTTCGCTCAAGGACTCGAATCGTGCGTCGAAGAACCTGCCGAGCAAAACGTCGAGTTCCCGCATTCCACGGCGGCAGCGCCAACGAAGTCGCCGTGGGTCGTTCAATGAGGTTGCGTGCGTGACGTACTGACTGGACGGCACACTACACTAGAGACTCCGAGTGACCATCAATTTTTTGACTTCGGCAATGGCTTTCGCAGGATTCAAACCTTTCGGACAGGCATTGGTGCAGTTCATGATGGTATGGCATCGATACAGCCGAAAAGGATCTTCAAGATCGTCCAAGCGCTCCCCGGTGTTCTCGTCGCGGCTGTCTACTATCCACCGGTAGGCTTGCAGCAGCACTGCCGGACCCAGATAGCGCTCGGGATTCCACCAGTAGCTGGGACAGCTGGTGGAACAACACGCGCAAAGAATACACTCATAAAGTCCGTCAATTTTGTCGCGGTCCTCTTTCGACTGCAGGCGTTCTTTGTCTGGAGGCGGCGGAGTTTGCGTTTGCAGCCACGGTTTGATGGATGCGTACTGCGCGTAAAAATGCGTCAGGTCTGCGACCAGGTCTTTTTTCACCGGCATGTGCGGTAGCGGGTATATTCGTACGTCGCGTTTGATCTCGCTGATTGGTATTGTGCAGGCAAGGGTATTGGCTCCGTCGATATTCATGGCGCAGGAACCGCAGATGCCTTCGCGACAGGAGCGGCGAAAGGTAAGAGTCGGGTCGATTTCGTTTTTGATATAGATGATGGCGTCCAACACCATCGGACCGCATTTATCGAGATCGATTTCAAACCGATCGATGCTGGGGTTATCGCCTGAATCTGCGTTCCAGCGGTAGATCCGAAATCCCTTTTTGTTGCTGGCGCCCTCGGCCGCATTGACCGTTTTGCCTGAGCCTATTTTGGAATTCTTCGGGAGGGTAAATTCAGCCATGTGCGTAGCGGCTCCTAAATCAGTATACGCGTTTTTTCGGCGGTACGGGTTCGACTTCGTCGGTCATGGTGTTCATGTGTACCGGGCGATAATCGAAGCGCACGTTGTTGTTTTCGTCCAACCAGGTCAGTGTGTGTTTGTACCAGTTTTCATCGTCACGCTCTGGATAGTCCTCGCGCGCATGTGCGCCGCGACTTTCTGTGCGATTAGCGGCCGCCTGTATACTGACGATTGCCTGTGCCATCAGATTTTCGAGCTCGTAAGTCTCAACGAGATCGGTATTCCAGATCATCGTACGATCGCTGACCTTGATGTCGCTTAGCGATTGAGCGACCTCGCGAAGTTTGGCGACACCTTCATCGAGCACATCGCCGGTGCGGAACACCGCGGCGTAATGTTGCATGGTGCGTTGCATGTCATCGCGGATCTTGGCCGTCGGCGTCGACCCGTCGGCATGTCGCAGCCGGTCGAAGCGCGCCAGTAGCGGGTCCACCAATGCCTGCGCCATCGGTTTGTGCGATTCGCCGGCTTGAATGTTTTCGGCGCAATAATTGGCAGCGGCACGACCGAAGACAACAATATCCAGTAGCGAATTTGAGCCCAGACGATTGGCGCCATGCACCGATACACAGGCGGCCTCACCGATGGCCATTAAACCCGGCACCGTGCAGTCAGGATCACCATCCTTTAGTGTTACCACTTGACCGTGATAATTGGTGGGAATGCCGCCCATGTTGTAATGCACGGTGGGCAGCACCGGTATCGGCTCTCGGGTAACGTCGACACCCGCGAATATCTCTGCCGATTCGGCGATTCCGGGTAAGCGTTCATTGATCACATCCGCGCCCAGGTGTTCCAGATGCAGATAGATGTGATCTTTTCAGCGCCCACACCCCGGCCTTCGCGGATCTCCACGGTCATTGCACGACTGACGACGTCGCGTGATGCCAGATCTTTAGCATTCGGCGCGTAGCGCTCCATAAATCGCTCATTCTCCGAATTCGTCAGGTAGCCGCCCTCACCACGTACTCCTTCGGTAATGAGACAGCCGGCGCCATAGATCCCGGTCGGGTGAAACTGAATAAACTCCATATCCTGTAACGGTAGACCAGCACGCAATACCATCGCGTTGCCGTCGCCTGTGCAGGTGTGCGCGGAGGTGCAGGAGAAGTAGGCGCGCCCGTAGCCGCCCGTCGCCAATACCACCGTATGTGCGCGGAAACAATGCAGTGTGCCGTTGTCCAGATCCCACGCGAGCACGCCGCGGCAAACGCCCTCATCGTCCATGATCAGATCCAGCGCGAAATACTCTACAAAAAATTCCGCTTCGTGTTTTAAGGACTGTTGATAAAGCGCGTGCAAAATTGCGTGGCCGGTGCGATCGGCAGCCGCTGCAGTACGCTGGGCAGTGCCCTCGCCATAATGGGTAGTCATACCACCAAACGGACGCTGATAAATTCGGCCGTCTTCAGTACGCGAAAACGGGACACCTTGATGCTCCAGCTCGATCACGGCCGGTACGGCTTCTCGGCACATGTATTCGATCGCATCTTGATCGCCGAGCCAATCCGAACCTTTGATAGTGTCGTACATGTGCCAGCGCCAGTCGTCCTCGCCCATGTTGCCCAGTGCTGCACTTATGCCGCCCTGCGCTGCGACGGTGTGGCTGCGGGTGGGGAATACTTTGGTCAGGCATGCCGTTGACAGGCCCTTGGCAGCCATCCCGAACGTGGCACGCAGACCTGCGCCTCCAGCGCCCACTACCACTACGTCGTATTTATGCTCGATCAGCTCGTAGCTATTTGACATGGTTCAAGTGGCTCCAAACGCAACGCGTAGCACGGCAAGCAGGGCGCCGAGAGCCAGCAGTGCCATAACGAAACGCAACAATATCTGCACCGTAACTTTGAGCCACTCGGTGTGTATATAATCTTCGAATACCACCTGCATTCCGAGTTGTGCGTGATAAAAAAGCGCGACTATCATCGCCACCAACAAGGTCGAATTCAGCGGCGAGCGCACCCAGGTGATAGCGCTTTGATAATCGGCATTGGCCACGCACACAACCGCGACTACGAACCAGATGCTCAAGGGTACGAGGGCGATGGCGGTCAAGCGCTGCATCCAAAAGTGATGTGTGCCGCCCTTCGCCGATCCCAGGCCGCGTACCAGCGACAGCGGCGTACGTAGCGTCATGCTGCGCCTCCCCATGCGTACATCCACGTCGCTGCCGTAAGCGCGAGACTCACCAACACAACGGCATAGCCCGAGCGATACACGGCGGTCAGCTCGAATCCCTTGCCAATGTCCCAAAACAAATGCCTAACGCCATTACACAGATGGAAGTACAGCGCAAAGGACCAACCGAGTAAGGCGAGCTGTCCCAGCGTGGAGCCGAGTAAGGTTTGCGCTTGCGCGTAAGCCTGCGGCCCAGCGGCGATCGCCATCAACCAATACACCAGCAATGCCGTGCCTAGCGTCAGAAATATGCCCGTGCCGCGGTGAGTGATCGACAGTACCATCGGCAGTTGCCACTGATAGATCTGCAGATGCGGCGACAACGGTTCGTTGGCTTGCGGCATATGTGTTCTCCCCACCTCGAAGCACCCGGCGGTGCTTGGACTACGTGTTAGTTTTTTCGCTCAGAAATCGATACAACGCCCGGCGCGTTCCCAATCACCATAACGAGTAGGCTCCGGGCCGCGCGGTCCACCAATCTCTTTCGACTTTGGTGGAATCGACGTACGCTCAGAGTCTGCATCGGGAATGCCTGCTTCGTCTGCTGTTTTTAACTGCTTCTTATCACTCATACCCGGCATTCCTGTGGCGTTATAGGCGTGCCGCTCAGTATCTTTTGTGATGACCGCGAATGCAAGTAAGCGTCGTATAATCAGTAGCGTGCATCCATCGATTAACTTGACGCTAAAGCGGTCCAGGGCACTGTTGTGCGCATTTACGGCGGGCTATTTGTTGCCGCTGATACCGTTGATCGCAACAGATCTGTGGTGGCCCGCGAAATTGGCTATCGGCGCGGCTCTATTCGGCGGTGCGGGCTTTACTCTGCGCGAACACGTGTGGCACAGAGTTGGTGCGATCGAGCACATCGTGTTGCGCGTGGACGGTGAGTGGCGGGTGCGCCGCCATGGCTGTGTCGACACCGTTCCCGCCCGGCTTCTGCCACGTGCCCTGGTACTGCCGTGGCTGACGATTTTGCGCTTCGAATTTTCGGCGGCTGAGCAGCGCCACGCAATTTTGACCACTGACAACGTTGATTCTCAGGCTTTCCGTCTACTGCGAGTACGTCTACGGAACCAACCTTAAGGTCTTTCGCGCCGCCGCGTGCGCCAGGCAATCCACAGTTTGCGCAGCGGAGTTAGATCGACTCGCGAATTCAAGAAAGCCAAACCACCTTCTTCATAGGCGGTGAGCGTAGCATCGGTGATTGCAGCGACAATCAGCATGCCGAGTTGTTGCTGACGATGGACGGCTGTAAATGCCGAGCGCGAGGCCGCAAGGCCATTGCGAATGGCCGTGACCTCGGCGGCAAACAACGTGCGAATGGCGGATGTTGCTTGATAGTCCGTCAACTGTTGGTGGCTGATGCCGTGGAAGGCCAGTTGTTCGGCGTTTAGCTTGCACAAGCCGGAATCCAGGTCCTCGCGCAACGTGCGCAGGATGTTCGCGCGCTCGACATACCCGGCCAATCTCGCCGCATTGTCCGCACAAGCGCCATCATCGCCGCCATTTATCTGCGCCCAGGCGCGCCACAATGTCCCGCCGACTGCACGACAATAGTCGTCTATAAGGTCTTGGCTCGGTGGCGTTACCATCTGTAGTTCGCTCTCCACGCCATCGATCAGTGGTTCGAAATGCCGCGGACTAATCTCGAACTCTGTGTAAACGTCGTTTAATGCTGTGCCCACGGGATGCCTAGGCTGGCCGGCTGCTGCGCGTGCCAGTTCCTCGCGCCACCATTGCAGTTTCATGCGTGCAACACCGGGATCGGAACATTCAGTTGGAATTCGACGGACTTCGCGGGCGAAAGCATGCAGGGCTTCGGCCGCAATGCGTCGTTGCCCCGACGTATACAACAGACTGTAATAAAGATCAGAACCCGCTGGGATCCGATTCTCCTGGTTAATCCGCATAGTGGCTGCGAGCGTACCGGTTCAGCGCGCTAGGAGGCATCGCCGTCCAGCCAATCGAGGATCTCCCGGGGATGCGCGATGGTGCCCGCCGCTCCCCACAGCGACGGCTGTTCATCAACGTCAATGTAGCCGTATCCGGCAATCAGCGGCTTCATGCCCGCGGCCAGCGCTGCGGTGACGTCGCCGCGTGCATCGCCGACATAAATACAATCGCCCGGTAGCACGCCGGTCTGCCTTGCCGCTTCCAATAATGGTTCGGGATGGGGCTTGCGTGTCGCCAAGGAATCACCGCTGACAACAGTGTGGGCGCGCGGCGTCAGCGTCAGGGCATCCAGCAGTGGTTCCGTTAAAAAAGCAGGTTTGTTAGTAACTATGCCCCAGGGAATGTGCCGCGCATCGAGTTTGTCGAGAACCGTATCCATGCCATCGAACAAACGCGTTTCGCGTACGAGATTTTCCGCATAATGATCGAGCAGGCGCGCGCGTAACTCGGCGAAGGCAGGTTGTGATTCATCGATGCCGAAGCCGAGTTGGATAAGCCGGTAGCTGCCGTGGGAGACGTGGTTGCGGATCTGCGCGTAGGGTAGGGGAGTGAGACCTTGCTCCTGGCGTACTGCATTAAGCGCAAACGCAAGATCAGGCGCGGTATCGGCAAGCGTTCCATCCAGATCCAGCAACACCGCCGAGATTGCGGTTTTCACGAGTGGCGCGCATGCAGCAGATAATTGACGCTCGGATCGGTGCTGAGTGCGCTACGACCACTGAACGGGTTGTAATTCATCCCGCGCACATCGGTTACCTCGAGTCCGCACGCGCGTATCCATGTTGCGAGTTCCGAGGGCCGCAGAAAGCGCCGGTAATCGTGGGTACCGCGCGGTAACAAGGCGAGCAGGTATTCGGCGCCAAGAACCGCCGTGAGGTATGCTCGTGGTGTCCGGTTGATGGTGGAAAAAAATAGGTGCCCATCTGGTTTGAGCAGAGCAGCGCAGGCTTGGACCACACTGGCTACATCGGGGACATGCTCGAGAAGTTCCATGCAGGTAACCACATCAAAACTTGCCGCGTGTTTTTGTGCAAAGTCTTCCGCTGTTGCCAATTCGTAGCGCAGTGCTGGCTCGCGATTGTGTGCACGGGCAACGTCCAACACCGCGGCGCTCGCGTCGATGCCGGTGACGTCGGCGCCGAGTTGCGCCAGCCCCTCCGACAATACGCCACCACCACAACCGACATCGAGGACGCGTCGTCCGGCGAGTTCCACATGCTCGCGCAGGTAGGCGATACGTGTCGGATTGATATGGTGCAGCGTGCGAAACTCGCCATCGGGTGACCACCAACGCTCGGCTGCGGCGGAGAACTTCTCAACTTCTCTAGGATCGATATTTTCCACGATAACTAGCCAGTCGAGGTCTCAATGCGCACACGCTCCCGGCGGTCGAGCAGCCGCTCTGTGATGCCGCGTGACCAGGCAATTGATTGCAGATAGGCTTTCTTGATGATCTTCTTGTCGAGTTCGCCGAAGGCGACGCGATTCCAGGCGCCACGTTCGTAGTTCAATACACAATCCAAGGCTGCACCCATACTTCCTTCGCGCCGCAGTAGCGCAGCGGTGACGGTGGTCGGTGCGCGCAGTGATCCCAGTATATGTGCGATGTCGGCTTGGAACAGTGTTGCCAGGCCTGTCAATAAGCCCGCGGTAAAGTAATCCTCGACATCTTCCAGTCCCGCCGTGTCGGCCAGTATCTCGGACATTTTCGCGCGTATGATAGACGTTGCAATTAACTGTCGCGGTTTGCCATCAAAGCGGCTCAAAGCGATTAAACTCAACCAGTTGCGTAGCTTTTTATCACCCAGCAACTTTGCGGCCTGGACGAATGTTGGCGCTGGATCCAACTTGTCAGTGTTGAGCAAACGTACCAGCGCTGAACGCACTGACGGTTCATTGCTCATCCGCAGGACTAACTCCGTGGCAGATACTTCCGGGTCGTTTACCGCGGTCAGCAGTTGCAGTATGTCGCGACGGTTTTGAGGGTTTTTGTCGCCACTGATTGTGCTGGGTTGCGCTAGAAAAAAGCCTTGATAGTAATCGAATTCTAGCCGCATACAGCGTTCGAATTCCTCCGCGGTTTCAACTTTCTCGGCTAACAAACGTTTGCCGGGACGACGCAGCATACAGGCATGCTCCGCTACCATTTCCGGCGTCATGCTTCGCAAGTCGATCTTCACGATGTCGGCGACTTCGACCAGCGCGGCGTATTCAGGCCGGTAAATGAAGTCATCCAGGGCGATAGTGTAACCTTCGGCAGATAGCCGTTGCAGATGGGAGACTAAGGCCGCATCAACGGTGACGCTTTCCAGCACTTCGAGCACGATCAGATCTTTGTCCAGTGGCAGCGGGTACTGGCCTGTCAGAAACCCGCGGGTCAGATTGATGAATGCCGGTAATCCTTCGGTAATGTAATCGATGCCGAATTCAAGAAATGTGTTGAAAATAACCCGGGATGTCGCTTCATCTGCATCGGTGAAGCTCGCGCTATCCTCGGTCAGTGTGTCGCGAAACAACAGTTCATAGGCAACCAGTTCGAGTTCGCGATCGTAGATCGGTTGGCGTCCGACCATTACCTCGGTTGACATTGTGCGCTCGTCATATAATCCGCACAGGTGACCGTCCTGGGCACGAGGCTAGTACTCAGGGGAAGTCGGCAGCAATTAAGCAATCGAGCGCGCGAGAGGTTTTTTGCCAGTGCGACGATGTCGGTCGCTATTGTGACCTAGTCGTTGTTTTGAACTGCCAACCAGGGGCCGTCTAGGCTCAAGCTGGCGTCACTATTTGGGGCCTGTTCCTTCAAGTCCAAAACAACCCGGAATCCGGTCTCGTCGTCGGCCGCTGTGGCCGCCAACTGTTCGCGCGCCGCTGAACGTAAAGCGTCCGCACCATCTTTGAATGACCCGCCGCGAACAACCCGGGTTGCAACCGCGGAATCTTCACGCGCGCTGCCGTCTTGCGGCGCGCCTTGATATCCGGCTGCCCAACTGTCAATGACCCATTCGCGGACGTTGCCAACCATGTGATAGAGACGGAACGCGTTGCGATTAATTGAGCGGTCGGCTTTGGGCAGCGGCGAATCGGGTGTGGATGCATATGAGAATCGCGCGTGCGTAGGTAACAGTTCGTCGCCGAATGGATACTTAGTGCTGGTGCCCGCCCGCGCGCTGTATTCCCATTCGGCTTCGGTGGGTAGCCGATAGGGTTTGCCGGTCTGTTCGGCGAGCCATTGACCATAGGCTTGAGCGTCGTTCCAGCTGACGTTCACGACCGGAAAGTCGCTGCCCTGCCACGGTTGCGCCGGACACGCACGACCGCTTGCCTCACAGAATTTGCTGAATTCAGCGACCGTCACCTCGTTCACCGACATCGCGAAGTTGTAAGCGATCTTCACATGACGCTGCGGCTGTTCTTCGGACTTCGAACCGCCCATGTCATATTCGCCGGCCCGTAACACGACCATTGTTGGTCCTCCGCCGGCGTCCTTCAAACGATCGCGGCAGAATGGTCGGCGATTATTAGCCAGTTCGCTAACGCAACCTTTGGGGCGTTTCTTAGCGGTCGCGGGTTCCGTAGCCGGTTTCGCCACAATGGGCGCTGTCGTTGGAGTCTGGGCTACGGCAACCGGCGTTTGCGGCTTCGCGACTACCGGTTCAGGGGCCGGCTCCGGCGTTGGCGGTGTTGCCACGACGGCCACTGGCTCGGGCGGTGGCGGTTCTTCAGCGACGGCCGGCGTTTGGATTGCAACTTCGGGCGCCGGCTCATCAACGGTTGCTACAGGTTCGGCGGGGCTCGGCTCAGGCGCGGCAACCGGTTCCGGCGTAACTTCGGCGACTGGTGCCGCCGCGGCTTCAACAATTTCGGGCCCTGCGTCGGGGTCAATGGCGCTAACAATATCGGCATCGACGTCTACGTCCTCCGCCAGCGTTTGAATTGGCTCCGCGACAAGCGTTTCGGTAGCCACCTCCGGTAGGTCCGCTGCAAGTGGCAGCGTGTCATCAGCCTCGTCGGCTGCTACCAGGATGCCCTCGACAATCTCCTGGTCGACCATGTCCTGCATTTCGGCCAGGGTGGCGTCGATTGGGGCGCTAAGTCCGCTGCGTTCTTGCGCGATTGACGAATCGGCATCGGCAACAACGTCCGCGCCGACGTCCATGGGATCAAGACTTGCGCTGTCGTCTGCGAGCGCGAACGCCGATTGATCGGCCAACTGTGTTGCCACCTCGTCGAAACGTTGGCCGGACAACCCCATTGACTGTGCAAAGCTGAGCAGGTGCCGTTGTTGCTGTAATGCTGCTGAGCCTTCGTCGAATTCCGCGAGCGCCTGTTCCTCCAGTATTTGATCGTAGACAGCGTCATCAAGGTGCTCGAACAGCAGCGTTCCGTGAACGCGCGCGCGTTGTTCCGACGAGAATTGTTGCCACGATTGTGCGAATTCTTCCAGGTTCTCGCTGCGCCAGTCATTGGCAGCCAGAAATGTTTGTAGCGCACCGCGCAATTGCGCAGCCGCGTCCGGGGTAGCGGTCGCCACGGGTGGTGAAACGGTGGCTTGCTCGCCTCCCCGTAGCAGCATCACGGCCACAACCACAATGACTATGACGGCCACGGCGAGGCCCGCAAACAAGGGCACTTTAGATGACTGCGTTGACGGTTCCTGCGTTTCTGGCGCGGCGGGCGGTGGCTTCTTGGGCGGCGGTGGCTGATACGCAACGATAGGCGCCCCGGCGACGATACCGTCGATGAGTTCATGCCGCAGCCGCCGGTAGGCCTCACGGTCAATCTCGCCAGTGTAATGCTGCCTGGCTAACCCTCGTAGGGATTGCTCGTTCATGCCCCTCGCCCGTACGCGTTTCGCGTTGTTATTATCTAACCCAGTTCGCGCAACAATCGGAAACCGGTGGATTCGTCACCGCTACCGTCGTGTGCGCGTTCCAGCGATATGTCACATTTGCTGAAGGTGTCGCTGTAGGCACCACCTCGGGCAACGACACCGCTACCGGTATCGACCCATTCCTGCACGTTGCCAATGTAGTTGTACAAACCCCATCCGTTCGCGTTGCCGGTGTTGACGCTCATCGTTCCCTGACCCTTGATGAGTTGCCCGCCCTGTTCCACACGGCAGTTATAGTCACGCTTGGGCTGTTTACCGGCGGCCTCAGCTGCGTAGGCCCACTCTTCAACGTTGGGCAGCCGGTAAGTGTAGCCGGTGCGCGCCGACAACCACTTTGCATACGCCGTCGCCTGCGCAACGGAAACACCACTCAACGGCAAACGGGTCTCCGCGGCCGCGATGGGCTGACAGGCGCCACTGAGTTTGCAATAGCGGTTGAAGTCACGAACGCTCACTTCATATTTACCAATGGCGTAAGCCTTGCCGAGGCTGCCACCGGCAGGGATAACCACCAGCAGTGGCCCGGCGCTTTATCGGCGACCATGTCGTAACAGGTACCTTTCTTGCGTGAGCCGTAGCCCGCCAGGCCCTCGCCACACGGCCGCGGTGAAGGTGGTGCGGGCGCTAAATCGACGGTGGTAATCGGCGTTCCTCCTGGCGTAGTCGTTGTGCCGGCGGCGGGCCGCATTGCCACCTGGATCTCCTGGCGCAAGGTGCGGAAGCGACTGTTGTCTGTCCAGGCTTTCATGGCCTGGCCGATGCTGGCTATTGCCGCCTCGTAGTCTTTCGCCTCGTGCGATTTTTTCGCGCTCGTATAGAGCACGCCGGCTTCTCGACGCAATCCTTTGAGTTGCGCTTCGGCTTTGCGCACGTCAGGATGCCCCGGTTCTTCCTTGAGGGCTGCCTTTAGTTCCTGTTGCGCTTTGCTCAAGCGGCGCAGTTTGATGAAATCCTGAATTTTGCTCGCGAATCTGGACGGGCCAATTGGTTTCGCCCCGATCGCCGTTGTGCCTGCCAGTTCGGGAGAATCGGGAAACAATTGTTGCGCCTGTTTCAACAGGGAATTGTATAGTTGCGGCTGGCTGTCGCGTAGCAAGTCGAGTTGGGTGGTAAGCGCTTTAACCCACTCGCGGCGCAGCCTCGAATATTCTCGCGCATCCGCCCGCCGTATCGCAGTAACTTTCGGCTTCAGGTCAGCCACATCGATGGATGTGCCGGACTTTACCGCCTCCGTGACATCCTGCGCATAGGCGCTAACCGTGTACTCACGCTTGAGGTCTTCCAGTTGTTGTTTACCCGGTGCAATCGCCAGACCCTGATCCGCGAATTTCAGCGCAGACGCAAAATTCTTTTGCTCGGCCTGACTTTGCGCCATCGCATAGTACGCATCGGCAAGGATGTCGGGGGCTTCGCTGACGAGGTAGCCATCGGTGGCAGGCAATATCTTTTTCAGTTTATCGAAAGCTGCGCGCGCGGCGCCGATTTTCTTCACTTTCGCCTGGGTGACCAGGGTCTGCTTCAAGCCTTCGATCTCAGCTTTGCGCAGCTCCGCCTGGCGTTCATTTTCGAACGCCTGCTGCACCAGCGCCAACTGCTGGCGTTCGGCCGTAAGCGAATCGAAGGCCGGCGCGATGCGTTCGCCGCGATCAAGCACGTTGGTAGCTTCAGTGAAACGTTGCGCCTCTCGCATCTCACGTGCCCGCGCCACGTAGAGTTCCGCAATTTCCGCGCGTTTTGCCATCAGCCACGCGTCGTCCGCGCTCAGCGCGGTTGTCAGTCGTTGCAGTTCCGCCTGCAGCGCATTGTCCCAGGCGCGGTCGAGCGTTGCTGCGGAGATCAACTGCGAAATATTTTGCTTGGCGCTGTCGATAGATGACTGTTGCTCGTTGGCGAGCGCCTCTGTTGCATTCGCTTGCAAGCGTTCAAGTGTCTGGCCAAGCGCTGCCGATTCCGGCGCCAGCGCGAGATAATCGCGGGTCAAGCTAATAGCTTTTGTATATTGGTCGGCGTCGGCGAGCTGTTGTGCGGACTGCGCAAGTCGCGACCCTGCGCGCTCGCGAGATTCCGTCAGCCGTGCATCGGTCGGGTTGGCCGCTTCCAACGCATCCAATGTTGCATAGACCTCGCGCGCACCTTCGATGGAGGGTTCCATAGTGACCAGTTGCTGTTCGAACTGTCGATGCAGCGTGTCAGCCTGGGCCTGCCGTTCGGCGTCGAGGCGAGCCTGGTCGTCCGCGGCTAGTTGTTGCTCGCCGCGTTCCTCGGCGGTGGCGATGGCGTCGATTTCGCTGGCGAGCGCCGTCTGCAGGGTGTCGCTCGGTTGTATCTTCTCGGCCAGCGCGACTTGTTGTCTGGCTTTATCCCAGTCGTTGCCGGCGCGGGCCAGACGTGCCTGTTTCAGATAAGCCTGGGCGACCTGGTCGCGGGCCTGTAACAGTCGCGGGCTGCCGTCGGCGATGGACGCAATTTGTCCGAGTATGGCGGTCGCGTTAGGGCTGGCCGGCGGCGCCAGTTGGTTGGCCGCAATTGCACTGGTGAGATCAGCCAGCAAGCCGTCGACTTGCTTTAAGTGAGCGTTGCGTTCGGTGTCGAGTTCGCGAATGCCGCTGTCGAGTTTAAGCGCGCTCAACATGGGTAGAAATTGCTCGTTCAGCAAGGCGACACGTCCCCAATCTTTGTTGGCGCGGATGGCCGCCAGTTCACGCCGTAGCATCGGTTCCAGTTTGGTCGATAAACTGGCGATAAGCGGACTGTCTGGAGCCGCCGACGAGAGTTGAACGACCGCGCCTTGCACGCCATTCAGATCGTCAATACTGCTGAAGCTGGCAGCGATACTTTCGAGCTGTGATTCCAGATCCGCAACCCGCGCGTTGTCGGCTTCCTGCTCCATGGTGTTGCGGATTTTATCGGACAGGTTAATCAGGTTGACGTCTTTGGGCAGCAACGCCAAACCAGCTTCGCTCAGTGACTGAGCGCGCTCGAAATCCAGAGCGAGCAATGCGTCGTCGGATTCACTCGAAAAAGCCGCGGATAAGCGTGGGTCCGTTAACAGTGGGTGGGCATTGTCGATGCGGCGGATAATCTCCAGTACTTCACCGATATAGGTTTCTGACTCCGAGGTTGCGAGCAACCAACCATTGTCCAAGCTCTTGTTGAAATTTTCGTTCAGCTCGCTCAGTAGATTGTCGCGACTGCTCTCGACTATGCCCTCAATCTCGTCGACCTGGCGCGCGTCCGGAAATAGTTGCCGGAGTTCTTTCACGCGAATGTCGGCGCGGGTGTAGTTATAGGCCTTGATGTCGCTGTTTACACTGGCCTCGTAGTAAGAGTAAATCGATTCGCGTGCTTCGAGTTTGATGCGGGCGATATCGGTGGGCTCGAACGCGCCTATCTCGGCGAGTCTCTCTTCAATGACGATGGGATCGCCGGTCTGCATATCGTCAATGACGCCGTCAATTTTCTTGTCGTGCATAAAATTCATAACAGGTACGATGGCAATCAATGCAACGACGACAGCAGCAAGTGCGCCGATGACGAGCGGGTTCTTGAAAGCGTTTGATTTACCTTCGAATTCTTGCAGAAACTCCGCGGTGTTGGCGCTGCGGTTTGCTCGATCAAACGCCAGCCCGCGTGCCAGGCCCTTCATCTGTCGACGGCTTATGGTTTTTATGGGCGCCGGCACCAAATTGTTTTCGCGCGCTGTATTGGCCGGCAGCTTGTTGAACGGATGCTTGCCGGTGAGCAACTCATAAGCTACACAGGCAAGGGCATATATGTCGTCCGGCGGCACCGGATCCAATCCATCCAGCATCTCCGCGCTCGCATACGCCGGCGTCAAGGCACCAAGCTTGCCGGGATCAAACAGCGTTTTTTCACCTTCGGCCTGACCCGGATTTTTCACCGCGCGCGCGATGCCGAAGTCGAGCACCTTCATGACGCCTTCTTTGTTGAGGAAACAGTTGCCCGGCTTGAAATCAGAATGGACGATGTTGTGATCGTGAGCGTAAATCAGTGCTTGTCCCAGGCCTTCGACCATGGGAAAGGCTTCTTCGAACGGCAGGCCGCCTTTCGCGCGCACCTGTTTTTTGATGAAGGTATTGAGCGGCGTGCCCTCCAACAATTCCATTGTCAAAAATACGGTACTGCCGGTGCGATCGAAATCGTAAACCGTGGCAATGTTGGGGTGCGCCAGCTTTTGCTGGCGGCTCGCTTCGCGCTGTAGCGCGATAAACGAATCCGGATGTTGTTTGAAATCTTCGTTCAGGACCTTGAGGGCGACATATGGATGGCGGTCGCGGGCTTCTTTTTTAATCAGGTCGATGCCGCGATAAACCGTACCCATGCCGCCAACACCCAGCACCTCCATCAATTCGAACCGCTCTTTCATAACTACGCCAGGGCCGATTTTGACCTCGGCGGCGGGTTGCGCTGCGGCGGGCTCGGCGAATCCCGTCCCGGTTTGACCAGTACCGTCCGCGGGCCAGGACGATCCCGTTAGATCGAAGTCGATCCCACCGGTATCGCTGCTGGAGGTGGCGGTATTTGTGCCGGAAAAATCAACCTGCGTTGCCGCCTGTCTGGCTTCCTTAGCGATCGCATCGCGATCACCTTCGGTCAAAATTTCGGTCGCATCGCTGTCGGCGGAATCGTCACCGGCAAACACGGTGGCCTGATCCGCGTCAACGGCTTCGGCCGGCACCGGTGGGGCGTGCACATGGTCAACGATTTTTTTAAGCCGCGCGTAGATCTGCGCGTCTATCGTGTCGTCCGAATAAGCCTCGCGCAGTTGCTCAATGATCTTGGCGCCTTCCGCGGGGTGTTTTCCCAACAACTTCTCGAGATTACTGGTAATAACCTCGATATCCAGCTCGCCGCGCGAAAGAGCTTGTAGCGCAGTTTTAAAGTCAGCCAATGCGAGCCTCCTTAACCATCAATTTTTGCTTTCGATGCCGCCACGCTCGTATCAAGGACCGTATCCACGACTGTTGCGCTATCGTCATCATCCTGCGGTTCATCGCCCGCTGCGTAGATGTCGACGACGGAGACGGTAACGTTGTCGGTTGCGCCTCGACTCAAGGTGACATCAATCAGTTTTTGCGCGGCACCGGCATCCTCGTCTTTAAGAATTTGCTCGATCTCCGCGTCGGCCACATGTTTGTCTAGGCCGTCGGAGCAAAGCAGATAGCGATCGCCTGCTGCGATTTCGGTAATGTCGATATCCAGAAACAATTTTTCGGCGGCGCCGACCGCGCGGGTGACCATATTGCCCGCTGGATGACCGACCGCCTCATCGCGCGTGATCAAGCCTTGCTCGATATAAAGTTCCACTTGCGAATGATCGGTTGTGAGCTGTTTGATGCTGCCCTCCCGCAACCGATAAAGTCGGCTGTCACCGGCCCACAAAAAGGCGCCGTAACCGTCACGGATAATCATGGTCACAACAGTGCTGCCGCTTGTCTGATTGCTCTCCTTAGCCATCTTCGTCAAGGCTGCGTTGGCACTCATCACGCCATCCTCAACACGGTCGATGAAATCGTTTAATGTCTTCGGTGGTTCGAGTTTAGCCAAAGTGTTGACGATCATCTGGCTGGCCAGATCACCCGAGGCATGACCGCCCATACCATCGGCGACAACCCACAATCCGATCTCTCCACGATCCACGCACGAATCTTCGTTCAGCTTTCGAACCTTGCCGACATCGGTCAGAGTGGTAGAGCGCCACGTCAGTGATGCGTCAGCCATTATTAATTCCTGCAACTGTGTGTTCGCGCGTCATTTAAGTATGTTAGCCGTTAACAATTAACTCGCTATTCAACCGAATCAAAGTGTACGACTTCTTTGGGATCTTCGCTGAACGCCCGGCCAAGACTGATCATTCCGGATCCGCTCAGCGGCATCTCCTCCCGCCGTAAAAATGATTCATCTTCATCGGTGTGTTTAACGTAGGTGCCGTTGGTGCTTTGATCGATGATAAAAAATTTACCGCGCCGATAAACGATGCGTACGTGCTGACGTGACGCGAGGCTTTCGTTGACCGTCACGTCGGCGGTCTGGCTGCGACCCAACACCGCTTCGGTGCGTTCCTCATCAAGCGCGACCGTTCGGTCTGCGTAATTAAGGGTTAGTTTTGCGGTATTGGGTTTTTCGGCTAAGACCGCGGTAGACATCCGGGTTACATCTTCCTCTTGCCAGATCACTTCGAAGATGTCGATGGTTTCCTTTTTACCCTTGACGGGAGCGCGGTCAATGAAGCGTGTGCTCGCGCGCAAAATGGGTGGTAGCTCGGCCACGGTGGATTGTGTCGTAATAATCTGTCCGGCTTTTGCGAGTGCCGCCATGCGCGCCGCAACGTTGACGGCATCACCGAACACGTCGCCGCCTTCGAGGATGGCCGGACCATAATGTAAACCTACGCGGATCTTCAGCGAGATCGGTCCCGCCTCCGTCACCTCCGTAGCCTCATCCTCGAGCATCTCGTGCATGTCGCAGGCGGCGGTGGTTGCGGTTTCGGCGTTGGGGAACGTACACATGACTTCGTCGCCGATGGTCTTTATGACGATGCCTTCGTGGCGAACGGTGACATTACTGAGCAGTTCCAGGCACTCGGATACTTTGTGTCGCGCACTGACATCACCCAGCAATTCGAACAGCTGTGTACTGCCGCTGATATCAGCGAACATGATGGCCAGGTTTGTCGTTTTTGCTGCCATCAAATTTATCGGATTAGGGCCATGTGTTTAATCAAAAATCTGTCAGCTTTCGTCGCGCCACCACACCGGCTGTCACCGAGTTTAATGAAGCTGGTCAACTAAAGGCGGGAAACCGCCTTAGAATAACAGAATTGCGGGGTTAATCTAATCGTAAAGCCGTTCGGTTAGTTTAAGTGGCCACGCCGCGGCTTACCACCAAAACGTCCCACTCTAATGACATCGCCCCGGAACGCACGAACGTGCACGGAGAGCTGTTGCCTCGCGTGCTATCATTCGCCGTTTGAAACAGGTCATTCAAATTAATTTTCAATGGGTGTTGCTGTGAATTCTATGCGGATATTTAACAAACGTTCCCTGCGCGGGATGCTGATTGGATTGTGCGCGCTGGGGCTGACAGCCGGTCTGCTAAGCAGCCATGCATTTTCGATCTGGGATTTATTCGGTGACGATGAGGAACAGCAACCCACAGTTGTCGCTGCAGCGGCGCCTGCTGCGCCGGCGGCCGTGGCCGAGCCGGTCCGCGCCGAACCGCCAAACTATGGCGATGTGGAAAAGTTGCTGTCGGCGTTGAATCTCCAGGAGCGAGGGGCTTTGCTCGCAGACGCCGACAAATTCAAACAGTTCATCGATAACGAAACGAATTTGCGCTCGGTATTGGCTGCCGCCGAAGTAAATCGCCTGCACGAAAACGCTGCCATGCGCGTGTTGATGGAGCGAGCGGCGCAGCGTGTGCTTGCTGAAGCCTATTTAAACCAGCTTGTGCGCACCAACATGAAGGCCGGATTCCCGACGGATGCCGATATTCGCCAATACTACGACCAAAACTCGGCCTCGTTTGAAATTCCCCAGCGCGTCCACTTATGGCAGATCTACTGGGCGGCGCAGGCGGACGCTAACGCCGCGGCCCTGGCGAAAACCAAGAAGACCGCGCAGTCCGTGCAGCAGCAATTACGCGCCGGCAAACGCAATTTTGGTTCCGCGGCAGCGGAATTCTCCGAGCACCAGGCCAGTCGCGGCAACGGCGGCTACATGGGACTGATAAAGGTTGTAGACCTGTTGCCAGAGGTGCGTACCGCCGTGAAATCCCTAAAAGAGAATGCGATCAGCGACCTTATCGCCACCGACACGGGTTTTCACGTGGTTAAACGCGGTGCCATGGTTGCGCCGCAAACCGTTTCATTCGAACAAGCCGCCGCCCAGATCCGCAAACTGATGTTGCGTCAGGGCACGGCCCAGGTGCGCGAGGCGATTATCACCAAGACGCGGGAAACCTATCCGGCGGCGGTGGACGCAGCGGAGGTCGAGCGCTGGTACGCAAAATTGAAGGCTGCGGCCGCCAATCAATCCAGCGCGGCTACTACAACTAATTGAAATGATTGGGCTTATCAGAATGTTGCGTTGCTGCAACAAATGGTCTGGCGGGTGATAACTCAACTTTCGCGGCCGAAACGGCGTGTGCAAAGGACGTGGTTCGATTTGGGGGATGATGAAAAAAACCTCGGGTTCTCAGCAAATTAACGGATGAACGTATTACTGACTATCGTGTTGACGCGCATTGCGGCGGCCGAGAACCGTTGTTATACTGTGCCGGGCCCGTCGGTGCCCATAAGAAGAATGGAAAAACGCCAACAAATCAGGCACTTATAGGGGGAGTTTGGTGCATCAGGCGGACACGATGCAGGACGGTGGTGTAATTGTGGGGAGGAACCCAATTCGCATACTGATCGCAGTGGCAGGAATTGCCCTGCTTGCCAATGTTTACGCCGGCGCCCCAGCGGTGCCAGATGCCGTGCGTCCCGGCGCCATTCGTCCCGGCGAAGAACGGCCCACCCAAATTCCACCGACACCTAGCGCGGAAGTCTACGAAGTTCTGCCCGTTATTGACCGTCCGCTCGATGTGGATGGCGGTGAAAAAATCGTCGTCAATCGTTTCGAGATCAAGGGCGCGATTGACCGGCCCGAGCAAGGCATCTTTGTCAGCGAACTCACAGCCATCGTCGAAGCCAAGCGCGTAGAACGCCCAGAGGGTTTCAGCGTAGGCCGATTACAGGAAGTCGCCGCGGCGGTCACGCAGCACTATCGCCAACAGGGTTTGATCCTGGCGCAGGCCTTCATTCCGGTGCAGGACGTTGCCGACGGCGTCGTTACGGTCGAAGTGTTGGAAGGCAAACTTGGGCGGGTACTTGCAGAAGGCAACAAGATGTATTCGACCAAGTTGCTTGAGCGGCCGTTTGACGATTTGATCGGTGAACCGATCACCAAAGAGCAGATGGAAGAAGTGTTGCTCGGCCTTAACGATTACCCGGGCTTGCAGTTATTCGGTGTGTTCCAGCCGGGTGTCCAGGTGGGCGCAGCCGATATGGCGATCAAGGTGCAAAACGAAAAGCGCTTCGAACTTCGTCGGCCGTTATGATAATCACGGCTTACGCGAGACCGGGCGCCGTCGTGGCCGGGTTGAGGGTTATCTCAACAATGTTACCGGAGCGGGGGACCGCGTGGGCATAATTGCACAGGGTACGACGCACGCGGAAAACCAATTCTTCTGGCGGGTGGAATATGAACGTCCCTTGTTCCAGTCCTACCATGCCAGCTTTAAGTTACGACGAGAACGAATTCGACGTGCTCGGCGAATTTCGCGACCGCGGTATTGCCAGTGACACCCGCAATGCCCATTTGACCTTGTCCAAGTCCTACATCCGCAGCCGTCAGCGCAATCTTGATTTCGTGGTGGACCTCGGACTGAAACGCGCGCGTACCAAAGTGCGTGGCCGAGAACGCTCCAAAGATAGTTTAACGACAATGCTGTTCGGTCTGGATTTTGATTCCGTTGATACGCGCTTCGCCGGGCTCAACGCCGCGCAGATCCAATTTACCCACGGCATCAACGATGTGTTCGGTGCCATGGGTGGGCAAGGCGCTGCGCAAAACGCCTCGGTGCCGCCCAGTCGTCGCGGTGGTTCACGGCGGTTCGCGACCGGCGAATTCGACAAGTTGTTTTTAAGTTACACACGCTTCCAGGCGCTCAGTATCCTCAGCGAAAAACTTCGTCAACACTCGATCCTGTTCCGCTCGGAGGGTCAGTGGTCCGGCGATGTCCTGGTGCCGTTGGAGCAGTACGCCATCGGCGGCCCGAACAACGTGCGTGCTTATCAGCCGACGGAAGAGTTGTTCGACAAAGCGCTGTTTTTCTCCGTGGAGTGGATCGTCAATGCGCCGTTCATCGCCGACGAGCCCTCGCCGTTTGGCAACCGTAGCTGGGGCGAGCTGGTGCAACTGTCCGTGTTCGCCGATTGGGCCTACGGCAAGCTTAACGACCCACTGCGCAGCGAATTCGAATCTCAGAATTACTTCGGACCGGGATTCTCGTTTTCGTTCACTAATCCCAATAAGTTTTCCACGCGTATGACCATCGCGTTCCCGATCGGCGACGACCCGCGTCCGGTCAATGGTCGAGACCCTCAGTACTGGCTGGATTTCAACGTTTTTTACTGAGGTTAGTGTGACTCGGTTCACAGAATTCACGGCCGGGCGTTACTACTATCAAGCCGTGGAAAAAGGTTTTTCCCCCTACCTTTAGGGGGTGCAAGCAGGCGCTGTGGCGCCTGCCGGTGATGGAATCTTAAGAGGCCTGCCAGTATGAAAAGCCGACGACACAGTCGACGCCTTGGAACCGGAGACCGCGCATTGCGCGGCGCCACCGTTCAACCGCGTCTGCGTCCCCTTGCCGAACACATCAAGCTCGCCTGCCTGCCTACCGGCATCGCGCTGGGCTTGGGCGCCGTAAGCGCATTTGCCGGCCCGCAAGGCGGCCAGGTCGTCGGTGGACAGGGCAGCATCTCCGCGCCGAATTCCGCAACCACGGTCATCAATCAGACTTCTCACAACATCGCCATCAACTGGGATACGTTCAACGTTGGCGTCAACGAACTGGTCAGATTCAATCAACCGGGCTCAACCTCTTCCGCCCTGAATAATATTTTCGATCAAAACGCGAGTCAGATCTTCGGCCAAATCGACGCAAACGGCCGCGTCTTCCTGATGAACCCGAACGGTGTTCTGTTCGGCCCGAACTCACATATTAATGTTAATAGTCTTGTCGCCGCCGGCATGCGCATCGACGCGGAAGACTTCATGGCCGGCAACTACACCCTGCAATCGCTGCAGGATGCCGAGGGCTTCGTCATCAACCGCGGCGTCATCGAAGCCGCCAGTGGTGGCTCGGTCACCCTGGCCGGCAAGTCGGTACGAAACGAGGGCTTGATCTTCGCCAGTGCCGGACGTGTAAACCTGGTTGCAGGCAGCCGCATCGCGCTGGATTTCGACGGCGACGGTTTGATGCAGTTCGCGGTCGAAGAGGAAGTATTAGAGAACGCCGCATCGCTCGATGAGGCGGTCAGCAATACTGGCGAGATCATAGCCGACGGTGGTGAGGTTCTTATCACAGCGAGCGCCGCGCGAGGCGTGTTCGACAACGCTATTAATAATGAGGGCCTGATCAAGGCCGGTCGTATCGAGAATTCCGGTGGCAAGATCCGCCTGGTCGGCATGGGTCCGCAGTCCTCGATCATCAATACCGGTGTGCTTACCGCCGATGCTTCCAGTGGCGATGGCGGTAGCATCGAAGTGGTCAGTACCGACACCACTATTATTGGTGGCGACGCGGTGGTCAGTGTTACCTCGGCTGACGCGCAGGGCGGCAGCATCAAAATACTCGGCGACCGTGTAGGGCTATTCGACAACGCGGCGCTCGACGCTTCGGGCGCATCGGGCGGCGGCGACGTCCTTGTCGGCGGTGATTATCAGGGCAGCAACACAGCCGTGATGAATGCCTCGCGGACCTATGTAGGGTCCGGTGCGACGATTGGAGCCGATGCCACGGATAGCGGCGACGGCGGCACTGTAATCGTCTGGGCCGACGAACAGACACTAGTATTACGGTCGGATCAATGCCCGGGGCGGTTCCGACTCGGGCGACGGTGGTTTCGCCGAGGTTTCCGGCAAGGAGAACCTCCAGTTCTCGGGCACCGCGGACCTGAGCGCCCCCGCAGGTGAGATGGGCGATCTGCTGCTGGACCCGCTGAACATCACGATCCTGGGCGGAGCGAGCGGCGCCAGCGGGACTTTCCCCGGCGACTTCGACGACTTCGACGACATGATGGGCTCGGACCTGACCGTCACCGAGGCGGCGCTGGAAGGGACGAGCGCCGACATTACGCTGCAGGCGCAGAACTCCATCAAAACCAGCGGTACCTTCGACCAGGACAGCAACGGCGAGGGCACGATCCTGCGCTTGCAGAGCAACGTCGACCTCATCCTGCAGACGCGAAACTCAGCCGCCGATGCCGCTTCCGACGGCATCGACCTCACCGTCGCCACGGTAGAGATCCAGACCCAGGGCGACGGCAAGCTCGAATTCACCTCTGGCGTTGACGGCGGTGACGGGGGCTCGGCGCCTATCAAAGTGGGCGACATGAAGACCCTCGGCAGCGGCGGCGGGATTACCCTGAATGCTGAAGGCGCCGTCACTACCGGAGCGCTGACTACGGCCGCTAATGCTACCGGCGACACCGCTGGCATTCAGATAACTGCCGGCAGCAACATCAACATCAACGGAGCACTCAAGACCGGCCAAGCTGACGAAACCACCTCCCCGGTGACCTCCGGCAGCATCGTCATCACCACGACTGGCGGTACGATTACTACTGCTGCAGGTGCCGCCTTACAGACGGGTAACGCACCCATCACGGGTGGTGGTAATAATGACAATGCTCTGAGCGGCAGCATCAATCTGACAGCCGATGGGCTGATTACCCTCGCGGCAGCCGTCGCAACTGGCACGGCAACCATCGACGGCGGCAACGCGACTGCGACCACGGGCTCCATCACCATCACCAGCAAAAACGGCGGCATCACCGGCGATGCCAACGCCACCATCACGACCGGCAACGCAACTGCGACCGAGAACAACGACCAGCAGGATTCGATAAGCGGTGACATTACTTTGAATGCCGACGGCGCAATCGGCCTGGCAGCAAATAGCGCCGGCACCGGCGACGCACTGCGCACTGGCGATGCTACCCAAACGAATGCGGCGGGCGGCAACGACAATATTTTCGTCGGCGACATCAAAATCCAGCAGGGCACGGCGACCTCTGCGCCAAATAGCTTCACCAACGGATCCAGCGGCGCGGTCGATGTTCAGATTGGTACCCCGACCAGCGTCGGCGTGAGCTTTAACCCAGGGCAATTGAGTGCCACGACAGACACCGGCGATATTCTCGTCACCACCGATCAAGGTATTCGGGTGATAACACTTGCAACTGGTGGGGGCGCACAAAACGTTAGTATCACGGCCACGGGCGCTGCCAATCTCCTGCTCGAAACCACACTCACCGACGCTGTCTCGGGCGATACGGTCACTTTTGATGCGGCGACCGGTACGATCTTCCAAGAGCACACCGACCTCATGATTGGTCCCGGCACGCTGACATTGCGTGCCAATACGATTGATTTCAAGGGCCTTACCGACAGCATCATCCCTGGCAGCGGCACCGTCATACTCGAACCCGGCGAAGCCAACAAAAGCGTCGGAGTTGCCGGTGCGACGGGCGATTTAATGATCACGACGGCGGATCTGCTGGCCATCAAAAACGGGTTCGATGACATCATCATCGGCCGCGAGGACGCGACAGCAGACGTCACTGTCAACACTCATACATTCAATGACTCAATCACCTTCCGCACCGGTGACGGTGCCGGCGGTGGCACCGGCGACGTTGTTATAAACGGCGACGTGATAACGGCGACCGACGAATCCGCGAACATCAAAATCGTCGCGGGCGGCAAGGCCGATCTGAATGCGAATCTGACGACCGGAACCCACACCGTTGCCGAGTCGGGTGTTGCGGACGCTGCGTTATCCGGCAGCATCACAGTCGAGGCGGATCTCGCGATCGAGGGGGGCTCCTCGATACTGACGACCGACACGGCAACGGCGGACGGCGCCACGGATAACGACACCGCAACCACCGGCAGCATTACGCTGAAATCGGGTAGCGATGGCGCGGGTGGCGATATTCGGTTTACTGCCGCAAACGCATTGGACATCGGTGCCGCTACCGTCACGAATGGTGACGCCGGTGATACGGCGAAGACCGGCAACATTACGATCACCGCGGCCGACGCGTTTACGAGCGACGGTACGAATGCCGTAGACGTGCGCTTCGGCAAAGCCGATGGCATGTCGGGTACTTCGACCGCCGGCCAGTTCGGCGCGACGACCGATGACGGCACCAACGCCATCATCAACGTCACGACCGCCGAAGCACTTACTCTCGGCAAACTCGATACAACTGACGCCCAAGCGGACACGGTGACGATCACCGTCACTGGTGCCGGTATCAAATTGACCGTCGCGGCGGCGAGCGATCTCGATATCGACAAAATTACCCTCACTGCCGATGACATTGACGTCAGTGTTGCCGATGCGTTTAAAGGCAGTACCGGCACCCTGACCCTGCAGCCGAACGCGGCCGCCCGCACCATTGGCATCGGTGGCGGCACGGGTGATTTCAATCTGTCTGATACCGACATCGCCAACATCGATGACGGATTCGCCAGCATCATCATCGGCAAGACGGATTCAGGCGCCGTCGACATCGACGCAGTTACGATCGTCGATCCGGTAAGTGTGCGCGGCGGCGCGATGACCGTCGACGGCCTCGATGCTGGTGGCAACAACGTCAGCCTCGAATCGACCGGCACCATTACCGATGCAGGTGCAGACAACACGGCCGTGGACATCACGGGCGGTGATCTGACCATCGTCAATTCCACCGGCGTCGGCACGAACGCGGCGGACTCGCTGAATTTGTCGGTTGCCAACCTGACGATCACAACGACGAGTGGCGATGCATTCCTGACGGAGGCGGACGGTATTGGTCTGGGCAGCATTACCTTGACCGGCACCAAGGATCTGACGCTGGATGCGATCAAGGGCGACATCACGAACAACACGTCGGCGATAGCGGCCGACGACCTCACGCTGACGGCGACGGAGAGTGGCAAGGCGATCGGCGCGACGACGGCGGCGAACGACATCAACGTAACGTTGACGGGGACGTTGACGGCGACGGCGTCAACGGGTGCGGGCGGTATCTTCGTTACCGAGACGGGCGACATGTCGGTGGTGAGCGTCGATGCAGGAACGGGTAACGTCGAATTGGAATCGGACGGGACTATCACTGACACGGGCGCCGACAATACCGTGGTCGATGTGACCGGTGCGGCTTTGACGATCCGCAACTCGACCGGCGTCGGTCAGAGTGCGGCGGACTCGTTAAATCTGTCGGTCGACAATCTGACGATCACAACGACGAGCGGCGATGTATTCCTGACGGAGGCGGACGGTATTGGTCTGGGCACTATTACCTTGACCGGCACCAAGGAACCTGACGCTGGATGCGATCAAGGGCGACATCACGAACAACACGTCGGCGATAGCGGCAGACGACGTGACGCTGACGGCGACGGAGAGTGACAAGGCGATCGGCGCGACGACGGCGGCGAACGACATCAACGTGACGTTGACGGGGACGTTGACGGCGACGGCGTCAACGGGTGCGGGCGGTATCTTCGTTACCGAGACGGGCGACATGTCGGTGGTGACCGTCGATGCCGGGACGGGTAATGTCGAACTGGAATCGGACGGGACCATCACTGACACGGGCGCCGACAATACCGTGGTCGACGTGACCGGTGCGGCTTTGACGATCCGCAACTCGACCGGGGTCGGTCAGAGTGCGGGCGACTCGCTGAACCTGTCGGTAGACACGCTGAACATCACGACGACGAGCGGTAATGCGTTCATCACGGAAGCGAACGGGATCGCGCTGGGTGCGGTGAATGTGATGGCCAACGGTCTGACGTTCGAGGCGATCCTGGGTGACATCACGGACACGACCGGCGACGTGACAGCTGGGGCGCTGAGCCTCACGGCGACGGAGAGTGGCAAGGCGATAGGCACCACGGGCACGCCGATCACGGTGGATGCGAGCGGAACGCTGACGGCCAACGCGACGACCAGCACGGGCGGTATTTTCATCGCGGAGCAGAGTGGCAGTCTGGCGTTGGGAACGGTGAACGCCGGCACGGGCGACATCGAGCTATCGGCGCCATCGGGATTCACGAACGCGACATCTGCGTTGACGGGTGCGAACTTGAAGCTGACGGCGAGCGCGTCGGGCGGGTCCATTGGCGCGACGACGGCGGCGAACGACATCAACG
>CBDDBH010000028.1:0-310107 GCA_965225625.1 Gammaproteobacteria bacterium | reverse complement strand
TCAACGCGCATGGCGGCTGCTCAAAGGTGAAAGCTGAATGCGTGGCGTGACCGCCAGGGATTGCGGAAATGCAGACCATGCACGGATGCAGGCGGTACGAGTCCAGGGATGGACGAGGTACGACCCCATGGATGGGGGAGGTAGAAGTGAGTCCGGAACGGAACTCGAGAGCGAAGCAGGAAGCTAGAGCCGACGAGTCCAGGGACGGACGAGGTAGAGCGAAGTAGGAAGCCAGAGCCGAGAACGATGCACGCCTACAGGACGTAGGCGTTAGAACGACGCAGGAGCCAAAGTCGAGAAGCCAGAGCCGAGGAGCGTTTGTCTGCCCTTCATGCAATATGCGGGCTAAGTCCGACAGCGTGCTAGCGAGGCCCACTTTCAACTTAGCGGAAGTGCTCGAGGCCGCATTTGCATCAACACTCTGGCGTCGCCGCGACTTAAACTGAACCACTCATCGGCAAGTTCTAGGCAGGAAATCGCGGCTGTGGGCATCAGCTTGGCGTCTGCGTTTGTCTCGTCACTTTCGGGCGTGAGGTACCAAAGCAACTCTTCCAGCCCTGGATTGTGGCCGATCAGCAGCATCAAGGGCACATTCGGCTGATCCGCCAGCACGTCCAATAAATCGGCCAGGCTTGCCTCATAGATCTGTGGCTGTTCGACGATTCGCTCGCGCTGGTGTCCAAGAACTTCAGCGATGGCGAATGCGGTCTCCTTGGCCCGCGCGGCGGGCGAAGTTACGATGCGCTCAGGTACAGTGTCAATGTCAAGCAACCATTGCGCCATGTGTGGCGCGTCGCGCCGCCCCCTGGCGGATAACGGCCGGTCGAAATCTGCGCCTGCATGCATAGCCCGGTCCGATTTTGCGTGGCGCATAAGTAATAGTTTTCGCACGATGCCCCTTTGCGGTTACGATTAAAGATATTTGTTTACGATTAGCGCCACCCCGGTCGGTACGGGCACCTGTCTGGCGTCAACCATTTCTTTCGGTCGCGACAATTAAAATTTTCGATCGCCACCGACGTGCTGCTATTCTGCCCATCGTAAGTCCGTACTCGCGTTTTTGAGTCTCGCGTTCGGCAATCGACCGCCTCAAAGTCGCTGTGAGCGGCGATCACAACGCTACCCATAGCAGAGGCACCCTCCAAATCGGGCTTGCACACCCATTCACGCAGTTCCATCGGAGCGCTTCGTGGTGTTACGTGCACGGCGTTTCGCCGCCTGTGCCCGGGTAGCTTGGGACATCGAGTTCCAGGATCACCGAGTGATGTACAACCCGGTCAATGGCCGCGGCGGTGGTCATCTGGATCTTTAAAGATCTGATCCCACTTCGAGAACACCAGGTTGCTGGTGATCATCACGCTCTTGCGCTCGTAGCGCTCAGCGAACAGTGCGAACAGCACTTCCATCTCGGCACGGTCGTGCTGCACGTAGCCGATGTCGTCCAGCGCCAGGCAGTCGATGTTGTCCAGACGTTTCAGCTCGCGTGTTAATCGTAAGTCCCGTTTCGCCTCGAGCAACCGCTCAACCAGCGACGACACCGCGGTGAAAACCAACACCGACTGTCCCTGGCGTACCAGCTCATGGCCCAATGCGGCCATCGTGTGGGTCTTACCCGTACCGGGATTGCCGAAGATGCACACGTTGGTCGCACCTTCGAGGAACTCCCCGCTCTTTAGCCGATTAAGCTGCGTACGCACCGTCGCCGGAAACCGCTGCGTGTCCAGTGTGGTATAGTGTCTTGTCCCGCGGCAGCTTCGAGGCCCGCAATAAACGCGCCATACGCCGCTCCTGGCGTTCACTCGCCTCGATCACCGTCAGGCTCATCGAGATAGTGCACCGGATCCCAGCCTTCACGCACCGCCCGCTCACCCAACGTCACGTAATGCGCTACGAACGACGGCAGGCGAAACGCCTTGAGCCGCAGCTCCAACGTCTGCGCGCCCATCACACTGTGCGCCCAGCGCCAATCAACGCATCGTACGTCGTCAGATCTGGCATCGCGATCGTGAGCGCCGGGCAATGAGGTAATTGCTCCGGTGTCACCACCGCTCTTACGCGTTCGTAACTGGGCAACTCCCCGGCAGACAGCAACTGCGTCAATGCGCTCGCCACCACCGATTCCATCGTCGTCGCCGCCAACTGCAAAATCCGCAGATACTCTAAATCCGCCCCGCTCGGTGCCCGCTCACACAACGTGTCGTAACAGCGCCGGAAGACTAACGCGGGAAACAGCGCCTCCCGGTATACATAGCGTTGAAACGCACCAGGCTTGCGCACCAGCGAGTGGATCACATGCCGGTAATCAACATGGAACGCACCGCGACCATGCACCCGCTCAATACGCGCCACGCGCTCACCGTTGTAATCCACTTCCACGTACGCCGAATACAGCCGCACCTGGACCCGGTGACCGATGAGCCGCGAGGGTACCGAGTAGCTCTTGCTCACCACCCGGATCGTGCTCCATCGACTCACCCGTACCACCAGCTCCCGACAGCTCGGCAGCGCGCGTACCGGTAACGCCTTGAGCTTCGTTCGCTCGTCCGTCAACCGGTCCCCCCGGCCACCGTTACGCTCGGCAACCACCGCCTCGAGGAATGCTTCATACGCGGTGAGTGACTCAAAATCACGACTGCCCCGCAGGCGCAGCCGCTGATCAACCGCGCGCTTGAAATGACCGTGCGCCGATTCCACATCACCGTTCTCATGCGCATTGCCGGGGTAGTTCTTCGACCCAACCAACCCATAATGCTCAAGCAACTCCCGGTAGCGTGCCGTGAAACCCCGTCCACGGCTATTGCGTAACTCGTGCGTCGCCGCTGAGAGATTGTCCGTGCGATGCTCGCGCGGCACCCCCCGCCAAGTTGCCACAATGCCCCTTGCAGTCCTTCCGAGAGTGCCTCGAAGGTCTCCGAATAACACACCGCCACCCACTCCCAGTTGCAATACGTCAGCACAAAGTGGTAACACAGGTGCACTAAACGCGCCCCCGCGATCGTCACACACACGCTGCGCATATCGGTGAAATCCGATTGCGATTGCTCCCCGGGCCGGTGCACCTGGGCAAAGTACACCTCACGCGCCGGACCCCGGCGGGCTCGCCAATCTCGAAAACGCCGCTGCAGGGTTCGCAATTGACCGTCCCGAAACCGTCCCCGGGTAGCGGCGCTTGAGCTCCTCAAACACCGTCTTCGCGTGCAGACCGCTGTCCTGCTCCAGCAGCCCTTCCACCTCAGACCACACCTCCACGAACGGATCGGAGCGGGTACGCCAGTGATGCGCTTGGCGCACCTGACTTGGCCGCTTCCCTAGCGTGCGATATTTGCGTGCCGTCGGCTCGCTCATTCCCGCTTTCAACGCTGCCGTCGACAGCGCCATCCCCTTGCCTATCAACGACATCAGTCGCCTCACCTGTTGCTCTGTAACCATCTGCTCCCCTCCTTTGGAGGAGAGCCTATCTGACCCGAAACGAGGCTCAGAAACCGAAACTTTTAATTGTCGCTACCCGAAAGTTTTAATTGTCGTTGAACAGGCACCAATTCGGCTTGCGCACTGCGCACTTTGACCCTGCGGCCGTGCTTCGAAGCAGGCAATTATCGTCATTGGCGAGATCAACAGGGCGCAATCATGCATTATTACGCTTTCGGCCAGCCGACACCTTAGGTAAGCTACATCACCGCAACGAGTCATAGAGCGTCGACATTGAATCACGGACCTCCTCCAAACACCACGATAACCCGTATTGACGGTAGCGCGGCGCTACATGGTTCTTTGCGAGGGTCTAGTACGCACTCATGAACAGTAACGAAGATACCGCCGCGCGCCTCGAATCCATTCCGATTTTTCATAGCCTGAACGCAGAGGATCTACTTCGCATCGTGCAATCCCCAGAGAACGGGATTGTAGACTACCCGGCACACGAGTTGATCATTCGCGAAAACGATGTCGGTGATTGCATGTTTGTCGTGTTGGAAGGAACTGTCGATGTGCGCATCCGTTCAGTAGGCGGTTCCGATATCACTATAGCCACCTTAAGCACCGGGGATTACTTCGGCGAGCAAGCGCTATTTCCAGGTTCCAGCGGTAAACGCAATGCCAGCGTGCATTCACTGACGCCCATCAAATTATTTCAGATTTCCAGGAAAGATGTAGCACTCGGCATGGAGTCCGATCCGCAGCATTTCCCCAATCCCCACGACATCGAATCAGCCAGCGACGAAGAACGAGTACGTTTGACGCTGCGCAGCGTGCGCCTGTTTCGGTCGTTGAAAGACCATGATTTCGAAAAGATACTCGGATGGACCGACATCGTGGCACATGAACCGGGAGACCTGATTGTGCGTGAGGCGGACGTCGGGGAATTTATGTACGTGGTCATGGACGGTTCCGTTGAAATCTTCGTCAACGATGAGAACGGTCAAAGCGTATTGATCACGGAACTAACGTTAGGTCAGTATTTCGGCGAGCAGGCCTTACTGCCTGAAGGTAGCGGTAAACGCAACGCGAGTGTCCGCGCGAAGAATCCGGTCCGCTTAATCAGGATCGCGCGCGAATACTTTCGACTCGTGCTGAACCGTGATCAAAAGCTGACTTTGGTGCTACAGCGTATCGGTGACGCGCAACGCCGACTCATCAATGGCGCACGCCCTTCCCGGTCGAAAACGACCTGAGCGGGCGAACAATAGCGATTCCGCAACAAACGTATTCCGATCGGGCAGGCGCCGGTTCGTCTCAGTAAATCCTTTGTGAAAGCGATAGAAATTCACAATCTGCAAAAGACCTATAAAGGCGGATTCCGGGCACTAAAAGGGATCGACCTGGCGGTTGAAGATGGAGATTTCTTTGCGCTCCTGGGACCGAACGGGGCGGGCAAATCGACGATCATTGGCATCATCGCATCACTGGTCAGAAAAACTGGCGGGACCGTGGCGGTTTTCGGTTGCGATATGGACACCGACCGCGAACAGGCCAAATCCTACCTGGGCCTGGTACCTCAGGAATTCAACTTCGCGCAGTTTGAGGTGGTATACAGCATCATTCTTAACCAGGCGGGGTATTACGGGATCCCGCGCCCGGCGGCACGCGTAAGAGCTGAACGCTACCTAAAACAACTGGGCCTATGGGACAAACGCATGGATCAGGCGCGGACATTGTCGGGCGGCATGAAACGAAGACTCATGATTGCCAGAGCTTTGTTACATGAACCAAGACTCCTGATCCTCGACGAACCGACCGCGGGTGTCGATATCGAATCCCGCCGTGCTATGTGGGACTTCCTGCAAGCAACCAACAGTGCGGGAACGACTATCATCCTGACGACGCATTATCTCGAAGAAGCTGAATCCCTGTGTCGCAACATAGCGATTATCGACCAGGGTCAGATCATTGAAAACACATCGATGAGACACTTAATCTCCGAACTCAATGCAGAAACATTCATCTTTGATCTCAAGGAACCTCTGGCATCGGAGCTGCAAGTTGACGGCTATCTTGTTAAGCGGATTGATGAACACACCATGGAAGTAGAAGTCAGCAAGCGAGTCGGAATAAACCGATTATTTACCGAGTTAACGACGCGAGGGATAGAAGTGAGCAGCATGCGCAATAAGTCGAACCGGCTGGAGGAAACCTTCTTACGCATGGTCACTGAAAATGGCCTGGCGAAACCTTGAGCAAAACAATGCGGCTAAATGCGTACTTTGTTGCCTACCGTACTATCGTCTACAAAGAAGTAACGCGCTTTACTCGGATCTGGCTGCAAACCATCTTGCCCTCCGCAGTAACCATGACGCTGTACTTCGTCATTTTCGGAAACCTCATAGGTAAACGCATTGGCCAGATGGGCGGCTACAGTTATATGGAATTTTTGGCACCCGGGCTCATCATGATGGCGATTATCACTAATTCTTACGGCAACGTGGTGTCATCGTTTTTCGGCGCTAAATTCATCAGGCATATCGAGGAGATGCTGGTAGCGCCGATACCGAATTACGTCATCTTGTGCGGCTATGTCACCGGCGGAGTTGCGCGAGGCCTGATCGTTGGCGTCGTAGTAACGATCGTTGCGCTGTTTTTTACACGCCTGCAAGTGAGTTCCTTCCCGGTGATGATTTCCATTGTGTTGCTGACGGCGATCGTGTTCTCACTGGGAGGTCTGATAAATGGCATTTTCGCTAAGAATTTCGATGACACCTCAGTAATTCCGACCTTTGTGTTGACACCGTTGACTTACCTGGGTGGCGTATTTTACTCAATCGACTTGCTCCCAAACCTGTGGCAAAAGGTATCTCTGGCAAATCCTATACTCTATATGGTCAATGCGTTTCGATACGGGATCCTGGGGGTATCCGACATACCGCTGAGTATTGCTTTTGCGGTGATTGGAGGATTCGTGGTCGGCCTGTTTGCGCTGAGCTTGTATCTGATGAATCACGGCGTTGGCATCCAGACCTGAGCAAGATTCGGATCCGATAAAGTCACCGCGACTGCGTTGCGCGACTTGCCAATGCAGCCTGCTTAAACTGCTGGTACAAAGCATAAGCCGCGGCCCACTGTGGCCCAGGTAGGCCATCTCCGACCGGCACCCCGTCCAACTCCGTAACCGGCGCCAGTTCTCTATGCGAACTAGTCAGCCAGATCTCTGTAGCCGCGTGTAGTTCCGATTCCGCAATCGCAGTTAATTCACAAGGCTCTTGGGCCTGCAACAGTAAGTCAACGACGATATCGCGAGTCACTCCGGGCAGCAAATCGGTCGATAACGGCGGCGTCTTGATGACACCACCAGTAACAACAAATACGGTGCTTGCCGTACCTTCCGTAAGATAACCGTCCCGGAGTAACAACGCTTCTTGTGCTCCCGCGTTTTGCGCCTGCATGCGCAACAAAACGTTCGGCAGTAATGAGGTTGCTTTTATGTCACACCGCTGCCACCTGAAATCCTTAAGTGTGACGCAGGCCACGGGTCGCGGTTTGACGAACTCATACGGACTACTCATGGCAAATACCGTTGGCGACACATCGGCAGGTGGCAGATGATCGCGACGTGCTTCGCCTCTGGTAATTTGTATGTAAACAGATTGATCGCCACCACCATTGGCGGCGACCAAGCGTTCCAGAGTATCGCTCCATTCGCGCTCATCCATGGGATTGTCCACCGAAACTGCCTCGAGACTGCGTGCTAGGCGCTGCAAATGTCGATCCAGTCCCAGCAGGTAGCCATCGTAAACGGGCTGAACTTCGTACACTCCGTCGCCGAACATGAATCCGCGATCGAGTACTGAGACCTTCGCCTCACGCACCGGCAGGAAATCGCCATTCAGGAAAACGATGGACATTATTCGAAGATCAGCTTGATTTCGTCTAGCAACCGCGACACCACGTTGCCCGAAGCGACTTCGTGCAGACTTACCACGCGACGAGTCGCGACTTCGCGCTCGTCCAAGGTAACACGCAATGTTCCTATGGTCTGGCCCTTGTCTATGGGCGCAATTAGTTTTGCGTCGAGATCCACCGCCGCCTTTAAGCTATCGTAGTGACCCACGGGGACCGTTACGTACAGATCTCTAAGCAAACCCAGATCCAAAGCATCGTGTTTCCCTTTCCAGATCTTAACGCTGTTGACAGTTTCGCCGGATTTGAAAAGACGTCTCGTTTCGTAAAATCGGAAACCATAATTGAGCAATGCGAGGCTTGCTTTAGTGCGCAAAGCTTCGCTCGGTGCCCCCATGACAACCGATATCAAGCGCCGGCCATTGCGTATGGCCGACGCGGCCAGACAATAAGCCGCCGATTTTGTATAGCCAGTTTTAATTCCGTCCACGCTGTCATCCTTGAACAACAGACGGTTGCGATTGTTTTGCTTGATGTTGTTGAAGGTAAACTCCCGAATTGAAAACATCTTATAGACATCCGGAAACTCCCTGATCATTGCCGCGGATAAAATGGCGACATCATGGGCGCTGGTTACGTGTTCGGCATTGGGCAAACCGGAGCTGTTTAAGAAATTGCTGTCGGTAAGTCCCAACTTCAGAGCATGCTGGTTCATGACCGCAGCGAAAATCTCCTCACTGCCGGACACATGTTCAGCCAGCGCCACGCTTGCATCATTGCCCGACTGAACAATATCGCCCTTCATCAGGTCATCGAGTCGGACCTGATTACCCACTTCGATGAACATTCGCGAACCTAACATCTTCCACGCCTTTTCGCTTACGGACACCTGATCGTCCCGTTTTATCCGACCGTCTCGCAGTTCGCTCGCGACGACATATATCGTCATGATCTTGGTCAGGCTAGCCGGTTCCATCATCTGCCTGCTGTTTTTCTCAGCGATCACGGCACCGCTCTGATAATCCATCAGAAAATACGCGTTGGCCTCTATGTTCGGTAAGGGGGGCGGTGGTGGTGGCGCTGCACAAACGAGAGTAGTTTGCAGCATCAGGAATGTGATCACGCGTTTATAAGTCATTTGGCCCCTTTTTGCTGTACTCAGAATCCGGCAACAAATACAAAATGGTCACGAACACCGATCCTGGCCAGAGCATCAACCAGTTGGTCAGCGACATCGATACTCACCAGCGGCCCCACATGGACTCGATAGATACGCTTGCCACCCGCTGTTCCCGGAACGACCGTCGCTAAGCCGTCGACCGTGCGGTCAATCTGCTCATGCAAACGCTCGGCATTTTTTTTGTCTCGAAACGCGCCGAATTGCAGATAGAAATTAAGCGGTCCGCCGCTGGCCATACGTGCTCGCGTCGATTGTTCTGTTTCACGGGGATTGATCGCGCACACCTCGACGAGGGCGGTGCCAGCCTCGACAACACCCAGTTTTTTGGCCGCAGCGTAAGACAGATCTATGATGCGATTGGCGTGAAATGGTCCGCGGTCGTTTACCTTTACTATCGCGCGACGTCCATTTTTTATATTCGTGACCTCGGCAAAAGTCGGCAGCGGCAAAGTCCGGTGCGCGGCGGTCATCTTGTACATATCGTAGATTTCGCCGCTGGAGGTTCGCCGACCATGAAACTTGGAACCATACCAGGAGGCGACGCCCGTCTGTATATAGCCGTCGCTGGAGTTCAACGGATAGTAACGACTGCCATTGACTTCATAAGACGTCGGGTTGCCGTACTTACTTCTGGGCTCAACCCGAGGCACCGCGTTCGGAACCGATGAGACGTCGATATCCCGTGTTGGTGGACCATCGTGTTCCGCCACAATGGAACAGCCAGCGAAAAGCGCGGCTAGCGCGCATGCTACGGCAAGGCGGCGAAAATCACAGCGAGACAGGGCGACTAATGACACCAGATCGAACTCGGCATAGGCGGTTACGGCTATTTCCGGCTCGCGACCGGCACGCGATTGCGCATATAGCCGTCCCGAACCTGACCTGCTAGCTGATAGACTGCCATCGCATACAGCGCGCTGTGATTGTATCGGGTAATCACATAGAAGTTCGGCAGACCAATCCAGTATTCCACGCTTGCTTCGTTCTGCAGTTCCAGCAGCAGCGCATCGGGATTCCCGGATACGGCGGTCTCGGTGCGCACACCGGCAGCCGACATGTCATGCAGCGGAAAACTTGGCTTCAATCCGGAAGCACGAAATTCGGCGATCGCTGCGGGCGCCGGGTGCGCACGCACCGCAATTTCTTCATCACCTGCCCAACCGTGCTTTTTTAAGTAGTTGGCGACGCTGGCGATCGCATCTCCGGGGTCATCCCAAATATTGGCAAAACCGTCTTCGTTATAGTCGACTGCGTAACTGCGATAACTACTGGAGATAAACTGGGGGATACCCATAGCGCCGGCGTATGAACCAGTGAGTGATGATGGATCTACGTTCTGTTCGCGAGTCAGGAGCAGGAAATGTGCTAATTCAGTGCGAAAAAAATCAGCCCGTTTTGGATATCCGAATGCAAGCGTGAAAAGGGAGTCGATCACTTGGTAGCGGCCCTTGTGCACACCATAAAACGTCTCGACGCCTATTATGGCAACAATGATCTCAGCAGGAACGCCAAACTCCGATTCCACACGTCGGAGCAACGGCGCGTGCCGCTTCCAGAACTCGACACCAGCGTTGCGGCGCTTATCAGTGACGAATATCGGCCTATACCGGTGCCATGGTTTAGCTTCCGCCGGTCTCGAAATCGCTTCGAGGATGGGCTCGGATATCTGGACATCGGCGAACAAACGTTCGAGTCGTTGCTGTTCAAAACCGTGAGAATCGATCATTTCATTAATGAACTCAGCCACTTGCGCTTGGTAATCGTTTGCGGCACAAACCGTGGAGCCGACACTTACCAACAGTAGCGAGCAAAGGTGCACACCCCACCTCCCCATATTTCGCAAACTCGTATTGGCCCGCAAACGAATAGGTCTCTCAAGGGTTTGCGAATGGACAAGCGACGTCAGCCGCGCTCGCGCGCGAGAACTCGAACAGACCAGGTTCGATAGCGAACGAGAAAAGCTAATCCAAAACACGTGCATAAAATCTCTCGATATAGTTACTAATATGACTACCTAACTACTCGGCGACGACCGTACGCATGCCATGTGCGGGTTTGCGGAAGAAAGATTCCAGTGCGCAAGCGCAGTATCAGGAACTGGTCAAGAAACGGCGGTGTGTGTGAATACTCATGAGGATACCGAAACCCGCGAGCAGAGTCACCAACGAAGTCCCCCCATAACTGATGAGCGGCAGCGGAATTCCCACCACTGGCAACTGCCCGGTAACCATGCTCATGTTTACGATGACAGAGAGAAAAAAAGTTAACGCCAGACTGCCTCCTATCAACTTGGCGAAGATATCCTGAGCGTAGTTTGCGATATATAGCGAACGCAGCACTATGAACAGGTACGCCGCTAAAAGTACAAACACGCCGATGAAACCAAACTCCTCGCAATAAACTGCAAAGACAAAATCGGTCGAGCGTTCGGGCAGAAATTCTAAACGGGATTGTGTCCCATTTAGCCAACCTTTGCCGTACAGCCCCCCCGACCCTACTGCTATCTTCGACTGTATAATATGGTATCCGGTTCCCAAGGGGTCCTTCTCCGGATCGAGCAAGGTCAAAATACGTTGCTTTTGATAATCATGCATACGGAACCAGAGCAGCGGGGCTGAAATTACCGCAAGAAACGCCGAAATTGTGATGTGGCGCCAGCGGACACCTGCGAGAAACAAGATAACCAGGCCCGCCATGGCGATGATCACAGCGGTACCTAAGTCAGGTTGCCGAGCGACTAATATCACAGGGATCCCTATTATCACCAACGCGAGTGCGACTCTGCCTAAACGCGGCGGTAATGGTGCTGCATTTAGAAACGACGCGGTAAATAGCGGCACGGCCAGCTTCATGATTTCCGAGGGTTGAAACGCAACGACTCCCAGGTCCAACCAGCGCCGCGCACCCTTGCCGCTGCCAATGAATAGAACAACCACCAATAGTATCAGGGCACCTGCGTACAGCATCGGTGCCCAACGGGCCAATTGACCCGTGTCAATTTGCGCCAACGCCAACATGGCGCCAAAACCTATCAGGAACCGTACGCCTTGCCGCAGCAGGATTTGCTCGTTGCCGCCTCCCGCACTGTGCAATGTCACCATGCCGATACCGCACAAAACCAATAGCCCGCAGAGCAATGGTCCGTCTACATGGACTCGAGTGAGCAATCCCGGCGGCGAACGCATATTTGCGCAAACGCGAGCCTTAGCTCGCGAGTCGTACCCCGGCAATGACAAAGCTCCGAGTGGCCATTGCGCTTTCGAATTGTGCACGCAAATGTTTGTGCATATCAGATATCTGCCTCTCGCGCCCGTGGGTAATTCCCTGCCTAGCCATGATCAGGTACGGCAGCAGGTTGGACATATTGGGACAGGTATATGTCGAATAAGCGCCGGGCGATGGGCGCCGCGGTTTTACTGCCACTGCCACCGTTTTCTACCACGATGGCCAGCGCGATTAGCGGCTCGTCAATCGGTGCAAAGGCGATGAACAGCGCATGATCGCGCAAACGCTCGGCTACGTTCTGCTGCTGCTGTCGAACCACATTTTCGTCCTGGGACAAAGAAAACAGCTGTGCGGTTCCGGTCTTGCCGGCGAATTTATAGTGTGCCGAAGCTCCCGTAGCACGGGCCGTCCCGGTTGCTCCGTGCACGACATCTCCCATTGCGGCGATGACATGGTTCCAATGCTCTGTGGAAACCTCCGCAACCCTATCGGATTCCTGCCATTCGGTCTCAACAGCTTCAAACGTAATGGGATCTTCTATTTGTCCGACTACCCGGGGGCGCACATATTTTCCCCGTCGCGCAAGTATGGCAGTTGCCGCCGCAAGCTGTAGCGGCGAGGTCAGCGTAAATCCCTGACCAATACCCGCTATTAAGGTCTCACCCAGGTACCAGCGCTCCCGTTTAACCCGCAGCTTCCACTGTGATGACGGAACCAAGCCGGCCGTTTCTCCAGGAATGTCCACGCCGGTTCGCTGTCCTAAGCCGAACGCGGCGAATACCTCGTGGATTGTGTCGATCCCCATATCTTTGGCCAGATGATAGAAATACACGTCGCAGGACTCGGCTATCGCCCGCGTCAAGTTCATCTCTCCGTGTCCCACCTTTTTCCAATCCCGGTAGCGATAATCGATACCCGGCAACTGATACCATCCTGGACAGGAGATCGTGGTTTCGATGTCGCGAAGGCCCTTGTCTAGCGCATGCAGCGCCAGAAGAGGCTTGATGGTAGAGCCTGGTGGGTATTGGCCTTGCAGGGCGCGATTGAACAGCGGCCGGTCTGGAGAGTCACGTAAACGTTTGTAGACGTCCGCGCGGATGCCGTTGACGAACAGATTCGGGTTGTAGCCGGGCGTACTTACCAACGCAAGCACGCCCCCGGTATTCGGATCAATCGCGACCACGGCTCCGCGATTCTCACCCAGAGCGTTTACCGCGGCAGATTGCAGCGTCGAATCCAGCGTGAGATAAATGTCCTTACCCGCGATCGCTGCTTTGTGCTGTAACACGCGGCTGATCCGACCTTCTGCGTTCACCTCTACCTGTTGATATCCAACCTGACCGTGCAGAATGGATTCAAACGCTTTTTCCACGCCAGTTTTGCCGATGTGACTGGTAGCGCTGTAGTTGGAACCGTCGATATAGAGAAATTCGTCCTCGTCAATGCGTCCAACATATCCAACCACATGCATGCTGGCTGCGCCCGTTGGGTAATAACGCGCTAATTGCGCCCGCACGCTGAAACCGGGAAACCGATGTTGATTTACAGAAAAACGCGCGACTTCCTCGTCGCTGAGGTTCAAACGCAACGGAACGTTCTCGAAGCGGCGACGTTTACCAAGTTCCCGACGAAAGCGCTGTACGTCTTTTTCTTCCAGTGCCACCAGAGCCGTGATCTGCTTGAGCATCGACTCCAAATTCCCGACCCGTTCAGGAATCACTTCGAGGCTGTATGTCGGCCGGTTTTCCGCCAGCAGCACGCCATCACGGCTGAAGATCAATCCGCGGGTCGGGGCGATCGGAACTACCTTGACACGGTTATCCTGCGCACGCGTCACATAATGATCGTGCTGGATTACCTGCAGGACCAGGAGTTGCAGCAAAAAGATGCATGTGAAAAACACGATGAAACCCACGGCGACGAAAACACGGTTCCTGAAAACCCGACTTTCGGAAGCGGCGTTCTTCAGCGCTATCTGCTGCGGCATTAGCGGGCGCGGTCGCCAATGTTCGAATTCAACGCGTGCGCTGGTCTGCAGGGCGCGTGAGCGCAGGCGACACCAAACCTGAAACAATCTCTGCGCAACCCGATCATGCAACTGGCTAGGATACGTGCGCCTTGCGCCGCACGTCGCGCAAAATAATAAACAACCACGGCCACAACACTATGCTGGTAATCGCCGGCAGCCAATAGCTGTAATTCGGTGGAGTGCTGATCAGTATATGTACCAACTCCATACTGGACAGATAGACCGTCATTACCGCACCGACTATCAACGCCTGCTGGCCCAGCGGGAAAACCCGCAGGCGCTGATGTAAGCGCAGCGCAAGATAGGCTACCAGGGTCAAACCCAGTGCGTTTTGCCCAAGCAACGCGCCGGTTAACACATCGACTAACAATCCGATACACCATCCACTAGCGATACCCACGCGCTGCGGTAACGCAATACACCAGTACATGAGTACCATTCCAACCCAGGCTGGACGCCAGGCACTGGCCCATTGCGGCAGGGGCATTGCGGTTAACACGAGCGCTATCACAAAGCTCAATGCTATGACCCATAGGCGTCGTGAGTTTTTCAATTCCATTGGCTTACCAAGCAGTCTTGGAAAATTTCCCGACCGGGGCCGGCAGTTGCACGTCGGGCCACACCAACAGGACTTCACGCGCCCGCAATACCCGCGCGCTGGGTTTTGCCCGGACGCGCGCGAATGGTTCGCTGGGGTGAGAATTCACGTCGATTATCAAGCCAACCGGATAGCCCGGCGGAAATCTGCTGCCCATGCCGGACGTTACGAGCAAATCACCTTCGCGCACATCTGCGTTGTTAGGGACATACAGTAGTTCGAGCACGTCGTCGCTGCCGGTTCCGACAGCCATCGCGCGCAAGCCGCTGCGATTGACTTGCACGGGGACCGCATGGCTTACATCCGTCAGCAACATGGCGGTGCTGGTGATCGGGCCAACGTGGACGATCTGTCCCATAACGCCCTGCGAATCCACGACCGGCTGCCCCAGGAATACGCCCTGCCGACTGCCTTTGTTGACCACCACCTGACGCGAACTGAGTTCCAGTTCAACCGCGAGCAGTTCCGCCACCAACACCCGCTCACCCATTTTTACCGACGAATCGAGTAACTCGCGCAAGCGCACATTTTCCGCTTCCAAAGTAGCATTTCGTTGCGAGCGCGATTCCAACACCAGCATCTGAGCCCGTAGCTCACGGTTTTGCGCAAGCATAGCGCTACGTGAGGCAAGAGACTCCGACATTTTCTGCCCGGCCAGTACAGGCAAGTTCACAATGTATTGAACGGGGTAAACAATCACGGATAATCCGGCACGAACGGATTCAAGATAGCCGAAACGGTAATCGATGTTCATTGCGCACACGGATATCAACACGAAAGCACTGAGCCGTGTCGATAAGGATGTGCCGCTGCGAAACAGCTGTTTGATGGCTCTTGCTCCTGTGTTAGGGAATCTCTCGGGACGGTCTTAAGTCCCGCTTACCCGACTATTCCAGAGCCAAGATATCGGGACCGTGTTCCTCAATCATTTCCAAAATTTGCCCGCCGCCACGCGCAACACAAGTCAGAGGATCTTCGGCGATGATGACGGGTAACCCGGTTTCCTCCATCAACAGCCGATCGAAATCCGCCAACAGTGCACCGCCACCGGTTAATACCATTCCTCGGTCCGCAACATCAGAACCCAGCTCCGGCGGAGTTTTCTCCAATGCGGTCTTTACAGCACTGACGATCCCGCTCAACGGCTCCTGCAGAGCCTCCAGGATCTCATTGCTAGTCAACGTGAAACTGCGGGGCAACCCTTCAGCGAGATTGCGACCCTTGATCTCAATTTCTTTAACTTCTCGACCCGGGTACGCACATCCAATCTCATGTTTGATACGCTCCGCCGTCGCTTCGCCGATTAGACTGCCGTAATTGCGGCGTACGTATTGCACGATTGCTTCATCGAAGCGATCGCCGCCAAGGCGCACCGAGTCCGAATATACGATTCCATTCAACGAGATTATTGCCACCTCAGTTGTGCCGCCACCGATATCGAGCACCATTGATCCGCTAGCATCGCTCACCGGCAATCCAGCACCTACGGCCGCGGACATCGGTTCTTCGACTAGAAATACCTCGCGCGCGCCGGCGCCCATCGCTGATTCACGGATTGCCCGGCGCTCAACCTGCGTCGAACCGCACGGGACACAGATCAACACCCGCGGACTGGGTGTAAAAAGTCGGTCGCCATGCACTTTGTGCATAAAGTACTGGAGCATCTTCTCGGTAACGGTAAAGTCCGCGATAACTCCGTCTTTGAGTGGTCGAATTGCCTTGATATGTTCCGGCGTCCGGCCCACCATGCGCTTGGCTTCGGCACCGACCGCCGATATGGATTTGGAGCTTGAGGGATCACGACCCTGGCGAATCGCAACAACAGAGGGCTCGTTCAGCACAATACCCTTGCCGCGGACATAAATCAGCGTATTTGCCGTCCCGAGGTCGATCGCCAAATCGTTGGAGAATAGTCCGCGAAGTCTGTTAAACATAGCGTGGCGATTGTTTTGGTTGTCTTGTAGGTCAGCAGTGCCTGTTCATCGCACCGCAGGGACCTGATTAAACCAGCGGGAACAGCAGGCCGAGGGCACCGCGACGTTCAACTTGCGCCGCTCAGCTAATTTATCAGCGCCCGCGTCTTTGGGCAAGCGCCTAAGTGTGATAAATTTTTTATTTTCAACAAATAACGAGGTTATCTTGATGTCGCTGGATAAGGCTCAGGTGGAAGCAATTGCCGAGCTCGCCCAACTGGGGCTAACGCCTGGGGAAATTGAAGAATTGCGCGGCGAACTGGCAAGTATCCTGGAGTTTGTCGCGCAGATGAGCACTGCGGAGCTCTCAGGTATCACCCCGATGGCGCACTCAAACGAAACCGCGACGCCGCTGCGCCCCGATTCTGTGGACGCGGTGGTAAAACGAGAACTCTTCCAGGAGAACGCACCACAGGTGCAAGACGGCTTGTATTTGGTGCCAAAGGTGGTCGATTAGGCGGCTACCATGCATACCCGCACGCTCAAAGAACTTGCTGACGGCCTCGCTCGTGGGGAATTTTCGAGCCGCGAGCTCACGCAGACGTTTCTCGACCGGATCGAGCGGCTAGACCCACTGCTCAATAGCTTCATCACCGTAACGCGGGAGCGCGCGTTAGCGGATTCCGATGAAGCCGATGCTAAACGAGGTGCTGGAAACGCCGGCCCACTTTGTGGGGTCCCGTACGCGAACAAGGATATATTCTGCACTCGCGGTGTACGTACTACATGCGGCTCAAAAATGCTGGACACCTTCATCGCTCCCTATGATGCGACTGTGGTGGAACGTCTAAGCGAAGCCGGTTTGATTATGCTCGGCAAAACCAACATGGACGAGTTCGCAATGGGCTCATCTAACGAAAACAGTTTCTATGGACCGACAAGAAACCCTTGGGATCTTCAGCGCGTGCCCGGCGGTTCCTCGGGGGGATCAGCAGCCGCAGTCGCCGCGCGTTTGACGCCGGCAGCAACGGGGACTGACACCGGCGGCTCTATTCGTCAACCCGCGGCCTTTTGCGGTATCACAGGTCTGAAACCCAGCTACGGGCTGGTATCACGTTACGGCATGATCGCTTACGCGTCGAGCCTGGATCAAGGCGGACCGATGGCAAAGACGGCCGAGGATGCCGCGTTATTGTTAAACGTTATGGCCGGCGTTGATGCGCGCGATTCAACGTCGGCTGCAAAGGCCCCGCAAGACTATGCTGCTGCTTTGCAGCAGCCCACGGAGATAATGCGAGTGGGACTTCCGCGAGAATATTTCGAGGGAGATCTGGATCCGGCAATCTCAGCCGTCATTGACGCCGCGCTGGATGAATTCAATGCCTTAGGTCTGAAGGTCTCTGAGGTCAGTCTACCGCACACCCATCTGTCTATACCGGCCTATTACGTTGTAGCACCCGCTGAGTGTTCGTCCAATCTCGCGCGTTATGACGGTGTACGCTACGGACACCGCTGTGCAGATCCAGAAAATATTCACGATCTCTACAAACGTTCACGCGGCGAGGGCTTTGGAGCCGAGGTGAAGCGTCGCATTATGATTGGCACCTATGCGCTCTCCGCTGGCTATTACGACGCCTACTACCTACAAGCACAGAAAATCAGACGACTTATCAGCGAAGATTTTAAGCGCGTACTGGCAGACGTTGATGTTTTGTTAACGCCGGTTACCCCGACAGTAGCATTTAAACTTGGCGAGAAAGCACACGATCCCATTAACATGTACAAATCCGATATTTACACGACGTCGGTAAATCTGGCCGGACTACCAGCGCTGGCCTTGCCGATCGGATTTGTGGACGGCCTTCCGGTGGGAGTACAGCTCATCGGTGGCTACTTTCAGGAAAGCCGACTATTGCAGATTGCGCATCAGTTTCAATTGCGGACGGATTGGCATACGCGGGCGCCGGTAGAACCGCCAGCAACACATTAGTACGTCGATATAGGTTATCCAATGCAGTGGGAAACGGTCATAGGGTTGGAAATCCATACTCAACTACGCACGAACAGTAAGATCTTTTCGGCTGCGCCGACCCAATACGGTGCTTCGCCCAACACCCAGGCTTGTGAAATCGACCTGGGTCTGCCTGGCGTATTGCCGGTGCTTAACGCCGAAGTCGTGAAAATGGCAGTCAGTTTCGGACTTGCTATCGGCGCAGTCATTCCTGAACGGTCGATTTTTGCCCGCAAGAACTATTTCTATCCGGACCTGCCAAAAGGCTATCAAATCAGCCAATACGAATTACCGATCGTCGGCAAGGGCACAATCGAAATACATCTCGAAGGTGAGACGCCGAAAACAATTGGTGTCACACGCGCTCACCTGGAAGAGGATGCCGGTAAATCGCTGCACGAGGAATTCCCCGGCCTGACGGCTATTGATCTTAACCGAGCTGGCACACCACTTCTGGAAATCGTGTCCGAACCGGACCTACGCTCGGCAGCCGAAGCGGTCGCTTATGCACGATGTGTGCATACGCTGGTACGTTATTTAAATATCAGCGATGGCAACATGCAGGAAGGCTCGTTTCGATGTGACGCGAATGTGTCGCTGAGAGCAATCGGGGAAACGAAATTTGGCACGCGCGCAGAGGTTAAGAACCTGAATTCCTTCCGGTTTCTAGAACGGGCGATAAACCACGAGGTGGAGCGGCAGGCCGAAGTACTGGAAGCGGGCGGCAAGTTAATCCAGGAAACCAGACTGTACGACGCAAGTCGTGACGAGACGCGTTCGATGCGCACCAAGGAGGAATCAAACGATTATCGCTACTTCCCGGATCCCGATCTGTTGCCGATAGTGCTGGACGGGTCGTTCGTAGAAGAAATCAAAAACTCGCTCCCGGAACTGCCTAACGCCAAACGCAGACGCTTCCTGCAAGACTATGAGTTGGGCAGCTACGAGGCAGAGCTTTTGACTGCAAACAAACTACTGGCAGATTACTTCGAAGCGACGATATCTGCGGCAGGTGTAGCCAGCAAGCTGGCCGCAAATTGGGTCATCACGGAAGTCACCGGAGCGCTCAACGCCGCCAACCGCGACATAAGTGAATCACCTGTGACAGCGCAGCAACTCGGGTTAATGCTGGGACGCATAGAAGACGGGACGGTATCGGGCAAAATCGCCAAAGACATCTTCGACGCCATGTGGCGCGGCGAAGGTGATGCTGATGCACTCATCGAGCACCGCGGTTTACGGCAAATCAGCGACAATACGGAACTCGAAGCGCTAATCGATAACGTCATTGCGGCAAACGAGTCTCAAGTCGAACAGTACCTGGCCGGAAAATCGAAAGTTCTGGGATTTTTTGTCGGTCAGATCATGAAAAATTCCGGCGGTAAGGCAAACCCAAAAAAGGTCAACGAATTGCTGGTGGCCAAGCTCGAATCACGACGTAACGGATGAGCCACTCGGATGCTGGGGCCCCCTATCCCCGGTGGCCCTCTTCAACGTTCTGTGGCGGCTGAAAGGTTGGCACGAGACGTCCGAAAGTCGGTGCAGGGTCGTTGAAGAGAGGAGACCGCGACGAGGGTTCCGCGTGGTAGACCACCGCTCAATGCATGCCAAGGGTGATTAGCGAACCTTGGTGCAATACGCGGGCTAAACCTTTATCTCCACCGCGTCACCGATCGCGACCCCGAGTTCCTCATTGGCGCGACGTTGGTTTGCGGCGATTTCCACCAAACCGTTAGAATTTTCGTACCAAAACAATTCCCCAACAGCGACTCTGGCATAGGTCTGGGCGGCGTGCACGCTGCGACCGGCGATGGATAGTGTCGAGGCCGCAGCAATCTGGGTAGTGCGCAGTCCCATCATCACATTACCGAAATGGTCAATGTAGACGACTTCCTCCAGGTCAGATTGACAGGCGCGATCTGCAACCTGAAACTCACTGGCTGCTAGCCATTCACCGATTGCCAGCCTGCCCGCCACCGGGGCGTATAGATCCCGCCCGTGAAAGCTGGCCGACAGCCGGGCCGGGCGCCAATCCAACCGCCAAGCGCGGCAGTCGGGAAATTGTGCGAATAGGGCGTCGAACAGTCCGTTGTCAGGCCCGACAAACCATTTGTCCTGTGCTGAAACGATCACCGGCAAGCTTTGTTGCGTTCCAACGCCAGGATTGCTGGCACCATTTGTCCTGTGCTGAAACGATCACCGGCAAGCTTTGTTGCGTTCCAACGCCAGGATCAACAACGCACAAAAATATCGTTCCGGCCTTGAAATGCTGCTGGTAGGCGGCTAGCAGATAGGCTGTAGCGCGCGGATTGTGTACAGGAGCGTCGGCTAACAGATTTATCAACCGCGCACGAGGCGAGATGGACACAATGACGGCCTCCATCTGGCCGACATAGGGCCCGGTCAGACCGAAATCTGTAACAAAGACAATCGTGGGATTGGGGCCACCACTCACCCTGATAGAAACTGCAAACTATCCGGCTGCGGCCTCGTCCAACGCGTCATCAGCGATTGAGCGGTCGAGCAGTTCGACATACGCCATGGGGGCTTTGTCGCCAGCACGAAAGCCGCATTTCATGATACGCAGGTAACCGCCGGGTCTATCTGCATAGCGCGGACCCAGTTCTGCGAACAGCTTCACCACGATTTCACGATCACGTAACCGGGAGAACGCCAGGCGCCGACCGGCAAGATTGTCGGTCTTGGCCAGCGTAATCAAGGGCTCAGCAATGCGTCGCAATTCCTTGGCCTTGGGCAGCGTCGTCTTGATGAGTTCGTGGCGAAACAGGGAAACTGCCATATTGCGGTACATAGCAGTGCGATGACTACTGGTTCGCCCTAAAGTCCTGCCGCTATTTTTATGTCGCATCGGGGTAACCCTTAAGCTGCGCGTTGCACGCCTGGCGCTCGCGCACCGGCACAACATTTATATCTTGAAACGAGTGTAAACCCTATTACCATGAATTTGCTGGCCGCTAGCTTAAAGCGCTGGAGCCTTTTCCTCACTATGCAGACTAGGCGGTGGCCAGTTTTCCAGACGCATGCCTAATGACAAACCGCGCGTTGCGAGTACGTCCTTGATCTCAGTTAGCGACTTCTTACCGAGGTTCGGGGTTTTCAGCAACTCGACCTCGGTACGCTGGATTAGATCGCCTATGTAATAAATGCTTTCTGCCTTGAGGCAATTCGCCGAGCGCACCGTTAATTCCAGGTCATCTATCGAGCGCAACAATAATGGATCGATTTCGAGTTCTTCAGCTTTTTCCGTCTCGGGCTGTTTTGAACCACTCAAATCCACGAAAATCGAAAGCTGATCCTGAAGTATCGCCGCGGCATTGCGTACCGCCGTCTCCGGATCGATGGTGCCATCCGTTTCCACTTCCAAGATCAGTTTATCCAGATCAGTTTGCTGCTCCACTCTCGCCCGCTGAACTTCATAGGCCACCCGGCGGATCGGGCTGAACGAAGCATCCAGCTTCAGTCGTCCTATCCGTTGTTCGGTCTCTTCGGGGTTCTCGCGGATGTTGGCTGGTTCATAACCCCGCCCGCGCAACACCTTGATGGACATATTAAGCTCGCCGTTATCTGCCAAGGTCGCCAGCTGGTGTTCTGGATTAATAATCTCAACATCATGATCAAGAACGATATCCCCGGCCACCACCGAGCATGGACCCTTTTTATTCAGCGACAACGTCACCTCATCCTTGGCATGCAGGCGCACCGCCAACCCTTTGAGGTTGAGAAGTATGTCTGTGACATCTTCCTGCACGCCTTCTATGGTGGTGTACTCGTGCAGTACATTTTCAATTTCCACTTCAACAACCGCGCAGCCGGACATGGATGACAACAAGACCCGACGCAGCGCGTTACCTAAAGTATGGCCAAAACCTCGATCCAGTGGTTCCAATGACACCTTGGCGCTGTGATCGTTAATCGGCTGAACATCAACCACACGTGGTTTCAATAAATCGGTTTGAAATGCCGACATCAATAATTCTCCCGTATTTCGCTTACTTGGAGTACAGCTCAACGACCAGAGACTCGTTTATATCCGCAGGCAACTCATCGCGCTCTGGGGCATGTTTGAAGATGCCTTCCATTTTTTTAGAGTCGAGTTCTATCCAGTCTGGGATCCCAAATTGTTCTGCGATCGTTAACGCGTCCTTTATACGTACTTGTTTCTGACATTTTTCGCGTATTCCAACGCTGTCGTTCGGTTTCACTTGATACGACGGGATGTTCACGACTTTCGAGTTAACCGTAACGGCTTTATGACTCACCAACTGTCGCGCTTCCGCGCGGGTCGCGGCAAAGCCGGACCGATAGACAATATTGTCCAGCCGCGATTCAAGCAGTTGTAGCAAAACCTCGCCGGTTGCACCCCTACCGTGAGCCGCCTTTTTATAATAATTGCGGAACTGACGCTCCAATATGCCGTAGATACAACGAAGTTTTTGCTTTTCACGTAGCTGCAACGCATAGTCGGACAACCTGCGCTGCCGCCCATCACCGTGCTGGCCAGGGGGCTTGTCCAATTGACACTTTGATTCCACCGGACGACCACGGCTTTTCAACCATAGATCAACGCCATGGCGGCGGCTGAGTTTACATTTTGGGCCTGTGTATTTAGCCATATTTTACGTCTCGTCTAAACCCGGCGCTTTTTCGGTGGCCGGCACCCGTTGTGCGGAATCGGCGTCACGTCGGTGATGTTGTTAATCTTGAATCCCGCCGCATTTAGCGCCCGCACGGCCGACTCGCGTCCCGGTCCAGGGCCTTTCACAAACACGTCAAGATTCAGCATTCCTACGTCCTGCATTGTGCTGGTCAACTTTTCCGCGGCAACCTGAGCCGCAAAGGGCGTACTTTTCCGCGAACCGCGGAATCCACTACCTCCGGCCGTCGACCAAGCCACGGTATTTCCCTGTCGATCAGTAACCGTAATAATCGTGTTATTGAATGACGCATGAATGTGCGCCACTCCATCGACGATGGTCTTCTTAACCTTCTTGCGTGGTTTCTCTGCCGCTTTTGCCATAACTGTCCCTACTTCTTCTTGATGATGCGGCGCGGCCCTTTCCTGGTGCGCGCGTTGGTCTTGGTACGCTGACCTCTAACTGGCAAACCCCGCCGGTGTCGAATACCTCGATAGCAACCCAGATCCATGAGTCGCTTAATGTTCATTGATCGCTCGCGACGAAGATCACCTTCTATTTCGTACTTGATGACTTCCCCGCGCAGCTTTTCGAGCTCCTCTTCAGTCAAATCCTTGACCTTGGTATACGGAGCTACACCTGTCACCATGCAGATCTTGATAGCGCGGCTGTTGCCTATCCCGTAAATTGCGGTTAAAGCCACCACAGCGTGCTTTTGATCCGGTACATTAATTCCAGCAACGCGAGCCATATTTGTTTTCTCTCTTTGAGCCGCTCAGAACCGTGAGGCTTGCTTAACCTTGACGCTGTTTGTGGCGCGGATCGGTACATATCACGCGAACCACGCCCTTGCGCTTAACTATCTTGCAGTTACGACAGATCGGTTTAACTGATGCACGTACTTTCATGACATTAACTTACGACCGCCGGCCATACCCCTTGAGATTCGCTTTTTTAAGGAGGCCCTCGTATTGATGGGACATCAGGTGCGCCTGAACCTGAGCCATAAAATCCATGACTACGACGACAATAATAAGCAGCGATGTGCCGCCAAAATAAAACGGCACATTAAATTTAAGAATTAAAAATTCAGGCAGCAAACACACTGAGGTAATGTAAATCGCGCCCGCCGTTGTCAGCCGGGTGAGCACCCCGTCGATATAGCGGGTTGTCTGTTCGCCTGGGCGTATGCCGGGAATGAATGCGCCTGATTTTTTCAGGTTGTCCGCCATATCCTTGGGATTTACCACCAAGGCGGTATAGAAAAAGCAGAAAAAGATAATGGCTCCGGCGTACATGGCGACGTACAGCGGTTGGCCCGGAGATATTGCTGCGGTCAGGTCCTGCAACCATCCCAGCCCCTCTGAACTGCCGGCCCAACCCGCCAGTGTTGTAGGAAACAATATTATGCTGGAAGCGAAAATGGGCGGAATAACCCCGGCCATATTCAATTTCAGAGGTAAATGGCTGGATTGGCCCGAGTACATGCGGCGACCGACCTGACGTTTCGCGTAATTGACGGTGATCCGACGTTGACCACGCTCAACGAAAACAACAAAAGCGGTAACCAAGATGGTCAAAGCGAACAAACCAAAGACCATTAACCACACTAATTCACCCGTGCGCGCCAATTCGAGAGTCCCCGCGATGGCCGACGGTAGGCCGGCAACAATGCCGGTAAAAATTATGATGGAAATACCGTTTCCAACGCCGCGCTCAGAAATTTGCTCACCCAGCCACATCAGGAACAAGGTGCCGGTTACCAGTGTCGTTACCGCCGTAATGCGAAACGCGATGCCCCCATCTGGTACCAGAGCCATCGCGCCAGCCTGCTGACCCTCAAGCGCAATGGCAACGCCCAGTGCCTGAAAACTGGCGAGCGCAACCGTGCCATAGCGAGTGTATTGCGTAATCTTGCGCCGGCCGGATTCGCCCTCTTTGCGCAGTTGCTCGAGCTTGGGATGTACGTGGCTCATGAGCTGCATAATGATCGAAGCCGAAATGTAGGGCATGATTCCAAGCGCGACGACTGAGAATCGCTCCAGCGCGCCACCGGAAAACATGTTGAACATATCGAGGATAGTCCCGCGCTGTTGATCGAACAGCGTCGCGAGCGCTATGGGATTAATGCCAGGTACGGGAATGAACGTAACGATCCGGAACACCACCAAGGCGCCCACCAGGAAGAACAGCCGTTGACGCAGCTCCGTTAGCTGAGTCGCCCCGGCAAGTCCTCCTACGCCATTTGTGTTACGTGCCATTACGCCTCGACCTTTCCCCCGGCCGCTTCTATCGCCTTTAAAGCACCCGGCGTAACTTTCAAACCGCGTACTGTAACCGCACGATCGATGCTACCCGACGCTATTACTTTCGCTTGTTTGACGTTGTGCCGAATTAAACCGGCCGCGTGTAACGCTGCGACGTCGATAATCTCGTTGTCTACCTTAGCCAACTCGCCCAAACGAATTTCGTCGCCAAATTTTGCCGCTGCAGACGGGAAACCGAATTTTGGAAGCCGCCGCTGCAGAGGCATCTGACCGCCCTCAAAACCCGCCCGTCTGCGGCTTCCCGTGCGTGACTTCTGGCCTTTGTGGCCCCGCCCGCAAGTCTTACCGTCACCGGATCCAATGCCACGGCCGACGCGGTGCGATTTGCGTTTAGCACCAGCAGCTGGCTTCAGCTCATTAAGTCTCATTTGTCAGTTCCTCAACGCGGACCATGAACGAAACTTTGTTGATCATCCCGCGAACTGCCGGCGTATCTTCGACTACAACGCTGTGTCTTATACGGCGCAAACCCAGGCCGCGCACGCATGCTTTTTGCGCGGCTAAGCGCCCGTTCGTACTTCGCTCAAGCGTTACCTTGAGCTGTTTCGGGGATGCCATGGTTTACTCCAGGATTTCCGCTACTGTCTTACCACGTTTGGCGGCGATCGCCTCAGGGTTTGCCATGTTGGTCAATCCGTTAATCGTCGCGCGCACGACGTTGACCGGGTTGGTCGTGCCTATACATTTGGCGAGCACGTTTTGTACGCCGAGCACTTCGAATACGGCGCGCATCGACCCACCGGCGATGATCCCTGTACCGTCCGAAGCCGGTTGCATAAAGACACGGGCAGCCCCATGGCGCCCGATCAACGCATGATGCAGAGTCGTTCCCTTGAGGGCGATAGGCTGCATATTTTTGCGCGCCGCTTCCATCGCCTTCTGGATCGCAGCGGGCACTTCGCGCGCTTTGCCGCGACCAAATCCGACCTGACCTTGGCCATCACCCACCACCGTCAGCGCGGAGAATCCGAAAATGCGCCCGCCTTTGACGACTTTCGCAACACGGTTCACCGTAACCAGCTTTTCCAGCAGGCCTTCATCATCCGTCATTCCATGTGTCGCCATCTAATCCTTACCTCAAAACTTGAGACCATGCTCGCGCGCTGCATCCGCTAGCGCAGCGATCCGACCGTGATACTTAAAGCCCGAACGATCAAATGCCACTTTCTCCACGCCAGCTGCCTTACCACGCTCGGCAATTGCCCTGCCAATAGCCTGGGCTGCCTGTACGTTTCCGCCATAAGGAACGTCCGCCTTGAGCCCTCTTTCTACCGTCGAAGCACTTGCCACAACCTTGGCCTCGCCAGGGGCGATGATCTGCGCATAAATATGACGTGGTGACTTATACACCGTCAGCCGATACACCCCGAGTTTGCGAACTTTCGCCCGCACGCGCGTTGCGCGGCGAAGGCGTCTGCGTTTCTTATCCATGAACGTAAACCTTAACCAGTTTTCTTGGCTTCTTTACGCCGCACATTCTCGTCGGAGTAGCGCACGCCCTTGCCTTTATAGGGTTCCGGCGGTCGATAGGCTCGTATGTCCGCGGCAACCTGTCCGACGCGTTGTTTGTCTATACCCTTTATTACAATTTCAGTCTGGCTCGGCGTTTCAATCGAGATCCCTTCGGGAATGTCGTAATCAGTTGGATGGGAAAACCCCAGGCTTAGCTTAAGCAAGTTACCTTCCACCAGCGCCCGATATCCAACACCGACGATTTGTAACTTTCGTTCGAATCCGGCCGAAACACCGGTCACCATGTTATTCAACAAAGCGCGTGAGGTTCCCGCGAGCGCGACCGCTGTTTTCGACGAATTCCGTGCACTGACCTTGATGGCACCGTCTTCCAACAGCGCCGCTACGGCAGAGTGAATTTCCCACTCCAGTGCGCCCTTACCGCCTTTGACGAAAATCTTTTGACCATCAATCGTAACGTCCACTCCAGCGGGAACGTTGATCGGGTTGTTAGCGACGCGTGACATTCGAGTGAAACCTCACAAAACAGAACAAATCACTTCGCCACCCAAACCTTGGGCACGCGCAGCGCGATCCGTCATCATCCCTTTCGACGTGGACACGATCGCAACACCTAGACCGCTCTTTATGCTCGGCAGCGTATCCTTGCCGCTGTAATGGCGCAGCCCGGGGCGACTCATACGATGGAGGTATTCGATTACGGGTTTGCCTTCGTAATACTTCAGTTCGATTGTCAAAGTCGGTTTGCCATCATTTTCCGCAACCGAATGTCCTACGATGTAGCCTTCTGCCACAAACACCTCAGCAAGCGCGGTCTTCAGCTTGGACCCAGGCATACTCACGGATTTTTTCAAGCCGGCCTGACCGTTACGGATCCGGGTCAACATGTCGGCTATTGGATCGGTCATGCTCATACCAATGCTCCTACCAACTCGCCTTGACTAAGCCTGGAATGTCTCCGCACATCGCTGCTTCGCGAAGTTTGTTCCGTCCCAAGCCAAATTTTCGATAGTAACCATGCGTACGGCCTGTAATTCGGCAGCGATTACGGATGCGACTGGGGCTTGCATCGCGCGGCAGCTTTTGCAGTTCCAATTGGGCTGCACGCCGCTCTTCATCAGTCGCCTTTTGATCTTTGATTTTCGCCCGTAACTCTGCTCGCTTCACGGCGTATTTCTTGACCGTCGCAATGCGTTTCGATTCTCGATTGAGCATGGATTTCTTGGCCATTTACTTTACCTCTGCTCCGACTTCATTGTGACCGCAACGGAAAATTAAAGGCGGCGAGTAACGCACGCCCGTGCTCGTCATTTTGGGCCGTGGTAGTGATGGTTATATCCAGGCCGCGGATGGTATCGATTTTGTCGTAATCAATCTCCGGAAAGATAATTTGCTCTTTAACGCCCAAACTATAGTTGCCGCGGCCATCGAATGCTCGAGTAGTAAACCCTCGAAAATCTCGAATTCTTGGGATCGCAACGCTGATCAGCCGATCGAGAAATTCATACATGCGCTCGCGCCGCAAGGTTACCTTGCAACCGATCGGCCACTCTTCCCGGACCTTAAACGCCGCAATCGATTTTCTGGCTTTGGTCACCACCGGTTTCTGGCCGGATATAAGCGTCAAATCCTTAACTGCGTGTTCGATAACTTTGCGATCGGTCAAAGCCTCTCCCAAACCCATGTTCAAGGTGATTTTCATCACCCGCGGAATCGCCATGACACTATCAAAATTGAATTGCTGCTGAAGTTCAGCAACAACCTTTTCCTTGTAGAGTTCGTGCAGTCTAGCCACGTTTAAATATCAACCACTTCATTGTTCGACTTAAAAAATCGAACCCTGCGGCCATCCTCCAAAGTCTTGATACCGATGCGATCAGCTTTGTTAGTAATCGGGTTATACAGTGCCACATTCGATTTTTGTATCGGCGCTTCCTTCTCGACGATGCCGCCCGGGCTCCCCGCTTGAGGGTTTGCTCGCGTGTGTCGCTTGACCATGTTCACGCCTTCGACCAGCAAAAACTCGTCATCGACTCGCAAAACAACGCCGCGTTTGCCAGCATCCCTTCCAGCCAGAACAATGACATCGTCCCCCTTTCTAATTTTATTCATGTCGTTACTTCACAGTACTTCGGGCGCCAGCGAGACGATACGCATGAACTTTTCGCTGCGCAGCTCGCGTGTTACCGGACCGAAAATGCGCGTGCCTATCGGCTGCATTTGGCGATCCAGCAAAACTGCGGCATTTCTATCAAAACGGATGAGAGATCCATCTGGCCGACGTACGCCTTTTCTGGTGCGCACAACCACCGCGTTGAAAACCTCGCCCTTCTTTACCTTACCGCGCGGAATTGCTTCTTTAATCGTGACCTTAATCACATCGCCGATATTTGCGTAACGGCTTTTCGAACCGCCCAGCACCTTAATGCACATCAACCGACGTGCGCCGCTGTTATCTGCCGCATCCAACATCGATTGCATTTGAATCATAGCCTTGCTCCCCGCACTTAACCGATTGTCGCCCGCAAGCTAAACCTGCGGTGCGCGCTCCAGTACTTTCTGCAGGCGCCAAGCCTTATGCTTTGATATGGGCCGACATTCTTCTATCGCGACGACATCGCCTTCGAGGCATTCGTTTTGCTCATCGTGCGCGAGCAGCTTTGTTGAACGCCTGACGTACTTCCCGTAAATCGGGTGCGCTACATGCCGCTCCACCGTAACAGCGATCGTGCGATCCATTTTGTTGCTGACCACCTGGCCAATCAGCGTGCGGCGTTTGGTCGTTTCCGTCATGCCGAAGTGCCTTGGTCCAACTCACACAACACAGTCTTGATACGCGCGATATCGCGGCGTACTTGTTTAACGCGGCTTGGTCTACTCAACTGTCCCGATCCTTTTTGCATGCGCAAATTGAACTGCTCCCGCAATAGTTCGACGAGTTGCCCTTCCAGGTCCGCGACCGGCTTGTCTCGCAACTCCTGAGCCTTCATCAGAGCACCGTCCTCACAGTAAACGTAGTGGTGACAGGAAGCTTGGCTGCTGCCAGCCTAAATGCTTCTCGTGCTATTTCCTCACTCACTCCGGCCATTTCATATAACACGCGGCCCGGTTGAATTTCAGCCACCCAATATTCGACGTTGCCTTTGCCCTTACCCTGCCGCACTTCCAATGGCTTCTTGGTTATCGGCTTATCGGGAAACACGCGGATCCAGATTTTGCCCCCGCGTTTGACGTGCCTGGTCATCGCACGTCGCGCTGCCTCAATCTGACGTGCAGTGAGTCGGCCGCGCATCGTCGCCTTCAGGCCGAACTCACCGAAGCTCACTTTGCTGCCTTTTACGGCCATGCCACGGTTACGGCCCTTCTGCTGCTTTCTGTATTTCGTCTGCTTAGGTTGTAGCACCGGTCCGCCCCTTACTGTGCCACCGCCGCTTCGGGCTGTTCTTCACTAACTTCCTCGCTGGCAGCGAGGATTTCACCTTTGAATATCCATACTTTCACGCCGATTACACCGTAGGTTGTGTGCGCTTCGGTGAAACCGTAATCAATATCGGCACGCAAAGTATGCAGCGGTACTCGACCCTCGCGATACCATTCTCTCCTGGCGATCTCAGCTCCATTCAAACGTCCCGCGACGTTAATTCGTATTCCTTGCGCACCTAAGCGCATGGCATTCGAAACCGCACGTTTCATGGCACGCCGAAACATGATCCGTCGCTCTAACTGGTTCGCAACGCTTTCGGCTACCAAATAGGCGTCCAATTCTGGTTTGCGGATCTCCTCAACACTAATGTGAGCAGGGATCCCCATAATTGCGGATACGTCCCTACGCAGCATCTCGATATCCTCGCCCTTTTTACCAATGACGATACCCGGCCTGGCCGTATGAATAACTATTCGCGCGTTGTGAGCCGGCCGCTCGATCTGAATGTGACTCACAGATGCATGAGACAGTTTTTTGCGTAAATATTTGCGTACCGCCAAATCGGCGTTTAAATATTCGGGAAAGTCCTTGCTGCCTGCGTACCATGTCGAGGACCAGTCTTTTACGATTCCCAAACGCATTCCAACCGGATGTACTTTTTGGCCCATAACTGCTCTATTCTCCCTCACCTACCATGACTGTCACGTGACTGGTACGTTTCAAAATTCGCGCGCCACGACCGCGAGCGCGCGCTCTGAATCGAGCAAAGAAAGGACCCGCATCAATCTGTATGCCCACCACTTTCAGTTCGTCAATGTCGGCGCCGTCATTATGTTCGGCGTTGGCAACAGCGGACTCTAATGCTTTTTTGATAATTGGAGCGGCTTTTTTGCTGCTGAAATTCAACAAATCAATTGCCTTGTCTACCGGCAGCCCGCGAATTTGATCCGCAACCAAGCGCGCCTTCTGCGGCGCTATGCGGATGTATTTTGCTAGGGCTTTAGTCGCCATCCGATTTCTCGCGTTTACGCCTTGGTCTTACGCGTCGCGGCATGCCCGCGAAACGTGCGCGTATGGGCAAACTCGCCCAGTTTGTGTCCAACCATGTTTTCGGTGACGAAAACCGGCACATGCTGTCGGCCGTTGTGAACCGCCAATGTCAATCCAACCATGTCCGGATGTATCATCGATCTGCGCGACCAGGTCTTGATTGGACGTTTATCGTTTTGCGCAAGCGCCCTCTCAACCTTTACCGCCAGGTGATGATCAATAAACGGTCCTTTCTTAATAGAACGTGGCACGTCTGGGTTTCCTATTTTTTCTTACGTCGACGAACAATCATATTTGTCGTTCGCTTGTTTCTTCGAGTCTTATAGCCTTTAGTCGGCTGACCCCAAGGGCTTACCGGGTTGCGTCCTCCCGAGGAACGTCCTTCGCCGCCGCCGTGCGGATGGTCCACCGGATTCATGGCTACGCCTCGCACCGTCGGGCGTTTCCCACGCCATCGCATGGCACCGGCTTTACCTATAGAGCGTAACGAATGCTCGGCGTTTCCGACCTCGCCAATGGTAGCCCGGCAATCTATTGAAAACCTGCGCATTTCACCGGAGCGCAGACGCAAGGTTGCTTGGCCGCCTTCGCGCGCTACCAATTGCAACCCCGCACCGGCCGTACGGCCTACTTGCGCGCCCTTACCTGGTTTCATCTCCAGGCAATGCACCATCGTGCCCACCGGAATATTGCGCAATGGCAGGCAATTGCCGACTTGAATCGGTGCGTCGTTACCGGATCTGAGTACATCTCCGGCTTTGATACCTTTCGGCGCGATAATGTAACGACGTTCGCCGTCCACGTATAGAAGCAGCGCTATGTTGGCACTACGGTTCGGATCATATTCCAACCGCTCAACATGCGCGGGGACTCCGTCTTTGCGACGTTTGAAATCGATTTTCCGATAACGCTGCTTATGACCGGCGCCGCGGTGACGGACCGTAATGCGGCCTCGATTGTTTCGTCCAGCATTGCTTGATTGCTTTTCGAGCAAAGGTCCGTGCGGCGCGCCTTTATGCAGATCCGGCGTAACGACCTTAACCAGACCGCGACGACCGGGTGAAGTCGGCTTTACTTTAATTAGTGCCATCTAAGCATCCCCGAGAGCTTACTCGGTGGCCCCCACTAAGTAGTCGATATCGAACCCAGGCTTGAGTTTGACGTAAGCTTTCTTTCTGTGGCGGCGCCGACCGGGTGAATTCCGGAATGTCTTCACCTTTCCTTTCACATTGCAAACCTGAACTGATTCGACCTCGACCTTAAACATCAATTCAACGGCTTGCTTTACCTCTCGTTTGTTGGCATCGAGTACGACTTCGAATACAAACTGTCGATGTGCGTCGGCGAGACGCTCGGTTTTCTCCGAAACAATCGGTGACAACAATATGTTCATCAACCGCGAATCAATCATGACAAGCGCTCCTGGAGATGCTCCAACGACGCTTTGGTCATGACAACGTTAGCAAATCGCATCAATTCGACCGGGTTCATCTCCTCCACCGCACACACATCGATGTGTGGCAGATTGCGAGCGGCCAGAAACAGTTTCTCATCCGGCTTGTCGCTCACCAGCAATGCATTATCTATTTTGAGTCGCCGCAAGGTTTCGGTCAGCAGCTTTGTCTTCGCCGCCGCAACGTCCATGGACTCGACGATTAGAAGCCGTTCGGCTCGGATCAATTCGGACAAAATGGAACGCAACGCACCCCGATACATCTTACGATTAACCTTCTGTGCATACTTGCGCGGGACCGCTGCAAAGGTCACTCCACCGCCGCGCCAGATGGGATTGCGGGAACTACCCACTCGCGCGCGTCCCAGGCCTTTCTGCCGCCACGGTTTGGCGCCGCCGCCTCGCACCTGGGCTCGTGTTTTCTGCTGTTTACTGCCGCTACGTCCGCCGGCCAAATAGGCAGTTATAACCTGATGAACCAAAGGCTCATTGAACGCTACACCGAATACCGCATCAGCCACAGGTACAGAGCCCGCCTGCGAGCCCTCGGCAAAGGATATAACGTTGAGATCCATCGACTACTTCACCACTCTCGTCGTCGGCTTTATCACCAACTTACCGCCTTTCGAGCCCGGTACAGCACCTTTGATCAAAATCAAATTTCGACTTTCATCGACGCGCACTACTTCGAGATTTTGCGCCGTACGACGGGCGTTACCCAGATGCCCTGCCATGCGTTTGCCTTTGAATACTTTGCCCGGGTATTGGCACTGACCCACTGATCCGTGTGACCGGTGAGCAAGTGAGTTTCCATGCGTCGCATCGCCGGATCGAAATTTGTGTCGTTTGATAACACCCGCAAATCCTTTACCGATAGTCGTCCCCGTAACGTCTACCCGCTGGCCCGGCTCGAACAGCGTGACCTTTATCTCGCCGCCGAGTACAAGCTCAGCTACTTCATTCGGGTCTACGCGAAATTCGTGCAGCGCCCGCCCGGATTCGAGCTTAGCTTTCTTATAAATGCCGGCCATAGATTTGCTGATTCGATTCCGATGCTGTTCGCCCGATGTAACCTGTATTGCCTGGTAGCCGTCCGTTACCGGCGCTTTCAATTGGGTTATTCTGTTCGGCTGTACTTCGACAACCGTTACGGGAATCGACTCGCCTTCTTCCGTGAAGATCCTCGTCATACCGCGCTTCTCTCCGATCAAGCCAAGTGCCATTAACGTGTCCCTTCCTCAGCTGAGTTTGATCTGAACATCAACGCCGGCCGCGAGATCGAGCTTCATCAATGCGTCCACGGTTTTATCCGTCGGGTTGACGATGTCCAACAATCGTTTATGTGTACGAATTTCGTACTGGTCGCGTGCATCTTTGTTCACATGCGGCGATATCAGTACGGTGAAACGTTCCTTTTTAGTCGGTAAAGGAATTGGGCCCTTAACCTGAGCGCCGGTACGTTTAGCGGTCTCGACGATTTCACGCGTCGACTGATCGATCAACCGATGGTCGAACGCCTTGAGACGTATACGTATTATTTGGTCCTTATCCGCCATTTTTTATTGTCCGGCTCTCATTTTTCATCATGCCGCGCACGATGCTAAACCTCGCCACAGTCCTCTACTCGATAATCTTCGCAACCACCCCAGCTCCCACCGTGCGGCCTCCTTCTCGGATCGCAAAGCGCAACCCCTCTTCCATCGCTATCGGATTGATCAACTTCACCTCTACCTTCACGTTATCTCCAGGCATCACCATCTCTACCCCGCTGGGTAAATCCACCGCTCCCGTCACGTCCGTCGTGCGAAAATAAAACTGTGGCCGGTAATTGTTGAAAAACGGTGTGTGACGCCCGCCCTCATCCTTGCTTAACACATATACTTCCGCCTCAAAATGCGTGTGCGGCATCACCGAGCCAGGAATGCATAACACCTGACCTCGCTCCACCTCGTCTTTCTTCGTCCCTCGCAACAACACGCCGACGTTGTCTCCCGCCCGGCCTTCGTCCAATAACTTCCTGAACATCTCCACGCCCGTGCACGTCGTCTTCTGCGTGTCGCGGATCCCCACTATCTCTACCTCTTCTCCTACCTTTACCTTGCCGCGCTCTACCCGACCCGTTACCACCGTCCCGCGCCCCGATATCGAAAATACATCCTCTATCGGCATCAAAAACGGCTGCTCTATCGGTCGATCTGGCATCGGGATGTAACTATCCATCGCCTCCAATAACTTCCAGATCGACGCCGCTCCCTGCTCGCTCTCCTCTCCCTCTAACGCCTTCAACGCACTTCCCACCACCACCGGCGTGTCGTCTCCTGGAAACTGGTACGTGTCCAATAACTCGCGCACCTCCATCTCCACCAACTCCAGTAACTCCGCGTCGTCCACCATGTCCGCTTTGTTCATGTACACCACGATGTACGGAACTCCCACCTGACGAGCAAGCAATATGTGCTCGCGCGTTTGCGGCATCGGTCCATCCGCCGCACTCACCACCAATATCGCTCCGTCCATCTGCGCCGCGCCCGTGATCATGTTCTTCACATAATCCGCATGTCCAGGACAGTCCACATGCGCGTAGTGACGTCCTTCACTTTCATACTCCACGTGCGCCGTCGCTATCGTAATGCCCCGCGCTTTCTCCTCCGGCGCATTGTCGATCTGGTCATAGCCCTTGATGTCTCCACCGAACTTCGCCGCCGTCACCATCGTCAGCGCCGCCGTCAGCGTCGTCTTACCGTGATCCACATGACCAATCGTCCCCACGTTGACGTGCGGCTTCGTTCGTTCAAATTTCTCCTTGGACATTGGCGGTACCCCTATACGATCTTTGTTTTAGGTCAACTTGCTTTCTTGATGATTGTCTCAGCCACACTCGCCGGAGCTTCAGAGTAACGGGTGAACTCCATAACATATGTCCCGCGGCCTTGCGTGGCCGAGCGCAAATCTGTCGCATAGCCAAACATCTCAGCCAACGGTACATCCGCGCGAACGATCTTGCCGGCCGGTGAGGATTCTGTGCCAAGAACAAGACCGCGGCGGCGATTGAGGTCACCTGTGACCGCGCCGACATAATCATCGGGGGTTACTACCTCAACCTTCATCATCGGTTCCAGTAGCGCAGGGTTGGCTAGCCTGGCGCCATCTTTGAATGCCATCGACCCAGCTATCTTGAACGCGACTTCGCTGGAATCGACTTCGTGAAAAGAGCCGTCGTATAACGTTACCTTGACATCTACGATCGGATATCCGGCAACGACACCATTAACCATCGCCGCGACAACGCCTTTTTCAACAGCCGGAATGTATTCCTTGGGAATCGCGCCACCAACGATTTTGTTTTCAAACTCAAACTCGGCACCAGGCTCCGCGGGTTCCAAGCGCAGTACAACATGACCAAATTGGCCGCGCCCACCGGTCTGACGGATAAACCGACCCTCCGCCTTCTCCACCACTTTACGCAAGGTTTCACGGTAAGCTACTTGCGGTCGACCGACGTTAGCTTCGACTTTGAACTCGCGCTTCATGCGGTCGACGATTATCTCCAAATGTAACTCGCCCATGCCCGCGATAATCGTCTGGCCGGATTCCTCATCGGTAGACACACGAAAAGAGGGGTCCTCGGCAGCCAGCTTGGACAGAGCTATCCCCATTTTTTCTTGATCGGCTTTTGTCTTTGGCTCGACCGCAACCGCGATGACGGGAATGGGAAATTCCATCTGTTCTAAGGTGATAACCTGCTTCGGGTCGCACAAGGTGTCACCCGTCGTCACGTCCTTCAGTCCAATAGCGGCAGCGATATCTCCCGCCCGGACCTCTTTGACCTCTTCGCGGTGGTTGGAGTGCATCTGCAACAGGCGGCCGATTCTTGCTTTTTTGCCGTTACTAGGGTTGAAAACCGTATCGCCAGATTGCAGCACGCCCGAATAAACCCGGAAGAACGTCAGCGTACCAACGAAGGGATCGGTGGCAATCTTGAAAGCCAACGACGCATAGGGTTGCTCATCATCAGCAGGACGTTGCTGTTCTGTTTTACCGTCATCAAGTAATCCAGCTATGGCCGGCACTTCCGCAGGCGAGGGTAAGTAATCGATTACCGCATCCAGGACCGCCTGCACACCTTTGTTTTTAAACGCTGAACCACATAGGACAGGGACCACCTCGTTGCGCAGCGTTCGCATCCGCAGACCGCGTATGAGCTGCTCAGTACTGAGATCACCATCGTTCAGGTAGGTCTCCATCAACTCATCGTCGCCTTCTGCCGCCGCTTCAATGAGCGTTTCATGCCAATGCTGGCAAGCGGCGAGTAGCGATTCTGGGATTTCACGCACCTCAAAAGTGGTGCCCAGGGAAGATTCGTCCCAATAAATTGCGCGCATGGTGACCAGGTCAACCACACCTTCAAACGCGTCTTCGGCACCAATCGGCAATTGAATCGGTATCGCAACGCTGCCTAGGCGCTCAGCAATTTGGCTCACGACCCGCAAAAAATTCGCGCCGGAGCGATCCATCTTGTTAACGAACGCGATGCGCGGTACCTGATATTTGTTTGCCTGACGCCAGACAGTCTCGGACTGCGGCTCGACGCCGCCGACTGCGCAAAACACCGCTACCGCGCCGTCCAGAACGCGCAACGAGCGCTCAACCTCGATGGTGAAGTCTACGTGCCCGGGGGTGTCAATAATGTTGATACGATGCTCTGGCCGAGCGCCATCCATGCCACTCCAGAAACACGTTGTCGCGGCCGAGGTGATCGTAATGCCACGCTCCTGTTCCTGTTCCATCCAATCCATGACGGCGGCACCATCGTGCACTTCGCCGATCTTGTGCGAAACGCCTGTGTAATACAGAACGCGCTCAGTCGTCGTGGTTTTGCCCGCATCAATGTGGGCCATGATGCCGATATTGCGATAACGCTCGATTTCGGTTGTGCGGGGCATGACGAATTCTCTAAACGGTCCAGCAATTACCAGCGATAATGCGAGAACGCGCGGTTAGCTTCCGCCATGCGATGTGTGTCTTCGCGCTTTTTCACGGCCGTACCTTTATTTTCACAGGCGTCCATGAGCTCACCGGCAAGTCGTAAGCCCATCGTTTTTTCACCGCGTTTGCGTGCGGCTTCAACCAGCCAGCGCATCGCTAGCGCCGTGCGCCGGCCAGTGCGCACTTCGATCGGTACCTGATACGTTGCTCCACCAACACGCCGCGACTTCACTTCAACCCGGGGACGTACGTTGTCGAGGGCTTGTTTGAAAAGTTCTACGGCGTCCGCTTTGGCGCGCGTGGCAATCGAGTCCAACGCACCGTGGACGATCCTTTCTGCAACCGATTTCTTGCCACTGTCCATTACCATATTCACGAACTTGGCTATCGTCTCGTCCCCGTATTTGGGATCCGGGAGGATGTCGCGCTTTGCAGCTACTCGTCGCCTAGACATGTTTTTCTCTCGCCCGCCGTTAAGACTTCGGACGCTTCGCCCCATACTTGGAGCGCGATTGCTTACGTTCAGTTACGCCCGATGTATCGAGCGTGCCGCGCACGGTGTGATAACGAACGCCTGGCAAATCCTTTACCCGGCCGCCGCGTATCAGAATTACAGAATGCTCTTGTAGGTTATGCCCTTCTCCACCGATGTACGTTGTAACTTCATGACCGTTGGTCAAGCGTACGCGTGCAACTTTGCGCAACGCGGAGTTCGGTTTTTTCGGCGTCGTCGTATACACGCGCGTGCACACACCACGCTTCTGAGGACAACCCTCAAGCGCAGGGACATTACTTTTCGCACGCTGCCGCCGACGCGGTTTGCGCACGAGTTGATTGATAGTCGCCATGCCTCGTTCCTGTAATGGGACGGGGAAAAGTAAATGGGTACTTCCGAAGCTATTCCGAAGGCCCGCAGAAAAAAATGACAGGCTGGGGCTGATCCCAGCCTGCGTAGAAGCGGAATTCTATGTTTTTGCGCCTCCTAGTGTCAATAGGAGACGCACTCAAACAGCCAGATCCTGCCGGGATCTACAAAGGCTCCGTACTGGCGCCAACCGCAACACTGGGAAGTTCCTCCGTTTCAGCCAGTTCGACGCCCAGATCCAGTCCTTGGGCGCGTTTGCGGCGACGTTCAGAATGATAGGCATAACCCGTACCGGCCGGAATGAGGCGGCCGACAATGACGTTTTCCTTAAGGCCACGCAACTCATCCCGTTTGCCGGTGACAGCGGCTTCCGTTAGGACTCGAGTGGTCTCCTGGAAGGAGGCGGCCGAAATAAACGATTCTGTCGCTAACGACGCTTTGGTAATACCTAGCAGCAGCTGGTCCCATTCGGCCGGATTTTTGCCCTCCGCCAACATCCTGTCGTTCTCTTCCAGTATCCGTTCCTTTTCGACCTGCTCGCCCTGCAGGAAGCGGGTATCGCCGGCTTGTGTCACCTCCACTTTGCGCAGCATCTGGCGCACGATCACTTCGATGTGCTTATCGTTGATTTTTACGCCTTGTAGCCGGTAAACCTCTTGCACCTCGCTGACAATATAATCCGTCAATGCGTGCACGCCTTTAAGCCGCAGGATGTCATGAGAGTCGGCAGCACCGTCGACCACAGCCTCACCTTTCTCTACATGCTCACCTTCAAATGCGGTGACGTGCCGCCATTTCGGGATCAGCGTCTCGGTCGGATTACCGTCCTGATCGGTAATGATCAGTCGCTGCTTGCCCTTCGTGTCTTTACCGAAGCTTACGGTTCCGCTGGCCTCAGCTAGAATCGACGGCTCCTTGGGCTTACGAACCTCAAAAAGGTCGGCGACGCGCGGTAATCCACCGGTGATGTCGCGGGTCTTGAACGACTCTTGCGGTATTCTGGCGATTACATCGCCAACTTTTACCTGGCCTTGATCGACCACGGTGACGACCGCTTTGGGCGGCAGATAATAGGCAGCCGGAATTTCGGTGCCTGGGATCATCAAGTCCTTACCTTTTCCGTCGATCAATTTCACCATCGGCCGCAGGTCCTTTGCACTAGTTCCGCGCTGCTTAGGATCGGTGATAACCATACTGCTCAAGCCAGTGATCTCGTCCACGTGCCGAGTGACGGTGACACCTTCTACGATATCTGAAAAGTTCGCCGTGCCCTCAACTTCGGTGATGACCGGATGCGTATGCGGATCCCAATTCGCGACAACACGAGCCGCCTCGACCTGTATACCATCGCTGACGCTCAAAACCGCACCATAAGGTACTTTGTAGCGTTCCCGTTCCCGGCCTACATCGTCCATTATCGCGACCTCGCCTGAGCGGGAGACTGCGACAAAACTTCCATTCTCATGTTCGAGCAGTTTCAGGTTATGCAGTCGGACGGTACCGCCGAACTTAACACTGATGCTGTTAACGGCGGCGGCCCGAGACGCGGCACCACCGATATGGAAGGTCCGCATTGTCAGCTGGGTTCCCGGCTCACCGATAGACTGCGCGGCAATGACACCCACCGCTTCGCCAACATTTACCCGCCGACCACGGGCAAGATCACGCCCGTAACACTTACCACAAATTCCGTAGCGAGTTTCGCATGTGATAGCAGAGCGGACTTTCATTTGATCAACACCGGTCGCATCGATTATCGCAACCCAATGCTCATCCAAGCGGGTGCCGGCCGGCACCAGCAATTCGCCGTCATCCACCTTGTGGATAGCCTCGGTCGTAACGCGCCCCAAAACCCGTTCACCCAAGGGTTCAACTACATCTCCCCCTTCGATGATCGAACTCATCAGCATCCCCTCGGTGGTGCCACAGTCTTCCTGGGTGACTACCAGATCCTGTGCGACATCGACGAGACGGCGCGTGAGATAACCGGAGTTCGCTGTCTTCAACGCCGTGTCGGCCAGTCCCTTACGAGCGCCGTGGGTTGAAATAAAATACTGCAGCACGTCCAGGCCCTCACGGAAATTTGCAGTAATAGGCGTTTCGATGATCGAGCCGTCAGGTTTCGCCATAAGACCACGCATGCCGGCCAGCTGCCTGATTTGCGCCGCAGAGCCGCGCGCACCCGAATCCGCCATCATGTAGATTGAATTAAAAGATGCTTGCCGAACTTCATTTCCGTCATTGTCGGTGACTACGTCGGTACCGAGTTTATCCATCATGGCCTTAGCGACTTTGTCGTTTGTATGTGACCAGATATCGACAACCTTGTTGTAGCGTTCGCCTTTGGTGACCAAGCCCGAACTGTATTGGTCCTCGATTTCCTTGATGCCTTCTTCTGCTTCGTCAATGATCGCTTTCTTACTATCCGGCACGACCATATCATCGACCGCAATCGAAACGCCCGCGCGGGTGGCCTGATGAAAGCCCATGTACATCAAGCGATCGGCGAAGATCACACTGTCTTTCAATCCGCCTTTGCGGTAACACACATTGATCAACTGGGAGATGGCTTTCTTGTTCAGCGGCTTATCGATCAGATCGAAGCCCAGGCCATCAGGCAGCAACGCTGACAGCAGCGCCCGTCCAACCGTGGTATCAACCCGACGTCTAGTTTCCTGCCGTTGCCCATCCTCATCAAACAGCACCTCTCGAATGCGTACAGTGACCCGAGCGTGCAATGAGACCTGTCGCGTCTCGTAAGCTCGATGAACCTCGGCAAGATCTGCAAACTTCATACCCTCGCCCAGGGCTCCTACGGACTCGCGCGTCATGTAATAAAGTCCGAGCACGACATCCTGCGTCGGTACGATGATGGGTTCTCCATTCGCCGGCGACAAAATATTGTTGGTCGACATCATCAAGGTCCGAGCTTCGAGTTGAGCCTCGATAGACAAAGGTACGTGCACTGCCATCTGGTCGCCGTCAAAATCAGCGTTGAATGCCGTACACACCAGCGGATGCAGTTGGATCGCTTTGCCTTCGATCAATACCGGTTCAAACGATTGGATGCCTAAACGGTGGAGCGTTGGAGCACGATTGAGTAGCACCGGGTGCTCGCGAATTACTTCCTCGAGGATATCCCACACCTCGGGGCCTTCGCGCTCGACCATTTTCTTGGCGGCTTTGATGGTCGTTGCCAACCCGCGCCGCTCAAGTTTACTGAAGATAAATGGTTTGAATAATTCCAATGCCATCTTTTTTGGCAAGCCGCATTGATGCAGCTTGAGGGTCGGTCCGACCACGATTACGGAACGCCCGGAGTAATCGACGCGCTTGCCAAGTAGGTTCTGGCGAAAACGACCCTGTTTACCCTTGATCATGTCAGCCAGGGATTTCAACGGCAGTTTGTTTGTTCCGGTTATTGCTCGGCCACGGCGCCCGTTGTCGAGCAAAGCATCGACAGACTCCTGCAGCATCCGCTTCTCGTTACGCACGATGATGTCTGGCGCATTAAGGTCGAGCAGCCGCTTTAGACGGTTATTGCGGTTGATGACGCGACGGTACAAATCGTTCAAATCGGAAGTCGCAAAGCGGCCACCGTCAAGCGGGACCAAGGGCCGTAGCTCGGGCGGCAGTACCGGTAACACCTTCATCACCATCCACTCGGGCCGATTGCCGGAGTGAATGAACGCTTCCATCAATTTGAGTCGTTTGGTGAACTTCTTTTTTTTCGTCTCAGACGACGTTTTCGGAAGGTCGTCGCGGATTTTGGCGACTTCGGCTGCCAAATCGATGGTGCGCAGCAATGCATATACCGCTTCGGCACCCATGCGCGCGTTGAAATCATCGCCGTACTGCTCGATCGCGTCCAGATACTGCTCTTCTGTCAAGATCTGGCCGCGTTCCAGATCGGTCATCCCCGGATCGATAATGACGTAGCCTTCGAAGTAGAGGATCCGTTCGATCTCTCGAAGGGTCATATCCAGCAATAATCCCATCCGCGACGGCAGGGATTTCAAAAACCAGATGTGAGCAACTGGACTGGCCAGCTCGATGTGGCCCATACGTTCGCGACGAACTTTAGCCAGGGTGACTTCGACACCGCACTTCTCGCACACCACGCCACGATGTTTCAGGCGCTTATATTTTCCGCACAGACACTCGTAGTCCTTGATTGGGCCAAACGTCTTAGCACAAAAAAGCCCATCGCGCTCCGGCTTGAACGTCCGGTAGTTTATCGTCTCGGGTTTCTTGACTTCCCCGTACGACCACGATCTGATTTTCTCCGGCGACGCCAATCCAATACTGATGGCGTCGAAGTCCTCGACCTGTCCTTGCTGCTTTAGAAGATCTAGTAGGTCTTTCAAGGCAGTTCCTCCTTAACGGAACGGCTGTAACTCAGTGGCCCGGCTTAAACTCAACGCTGCTCGAGTTCGATGTCGATACCGAGAGAACGCATCTCTTTTAGAAGCACGTTGAACGATTCCGGCATGCCCGCCTCCATTTGGTGGTTGCCGTCGACAATGTTCTTGTACATTTTCGTTCGCCCATTAACGTCGTCCGACTTCACAGTCAGCATTTCTTGTAGGGTGTAAGCGGCGCCATACGCTTCAAGCGCCCATACCTCCATCTCACCAAAACGCTGCCCGCCGAATTGCGCTTTACCGCCCAGCGGTTGTTGTGTCACCAGACTGTAAGGACCGGTGGAACGTGCATGCATCTTGTCATCGACCAGATGGTTGAGCTTCATCATATACATGTAGCCCACCGTGACAGGCCGGTCGAAGCCCTCGCCCGTACGCCCGTCGAAAAGCATGGTTTGTCCCAGGCTGGGCAAACCCGCGAGTTCCAACATACCTTTGATCTCTGCTTCGGACGCACCGTCGAAGACTGGCGTCGACATTGGTACACCTGGCACCAGATTATTGGCGAGATTGAACAATTCATCGTCGCTAAACGCGGTGAAATCCTCACTCTTGCCACTGCGGTTGTAAATCTGCTCAAGGAAACTGCGCATCTCTGCTGCCTTGGCACCGGCCTGCAACATGTTGCCAATTTTTTCGCCCAGGCCTTTGGCGGCCCAACCCAAATGGGTTTCCAACACTTGACCAACATTCATACGTGAAGGAACGCCGAGCGGATTGAGCACGATATCAACCGGCTTTCCATTCTCCATATACGGCATGTCTTCCACCGGTACGATAGTGGAAATTACGCCCTTGTTACCATGCCGTCCGGCCATCTTATCTCCGGGCTGCATGCGACGGCGAACCGCGAGGTAGACTTTAACCATTTTCAACACACCAGGCGCCAGGTCGTCGCCGCTTGTCAGCTTGACGCGCTTCTCCTCGAACATCGCATCGAAATTGCGTTTGTTTTGCGCGAGCTGCTCCGAGGCTACTTCCAATTGTGAGTTTGCCGATTCCGTGCGTAAGCGTATCTCGAACCACCTTTCACGTCTCAGTTCCTGCAGATAATTCTTAGTTACCTTAGTGCCATCGGTTAGCCCATTGGGTCCGCCGGCAGCTATTTTGCCGATAAGCAACCGCTCGATACGCTGGAAAACATCCCCTTCGAGTATGCGTAGCTGGTCATTCAGATCCAACCGCACCCGTGTGAGTTCCGCTCGCTCTATCTCCAACGCGCGGGCGTCCTTGTCGACGCCATCCCGTGTGAAGACCTGAACATCGATTACAGTGCCTGTCATACCCGACGGAACGCGCAGCGAGGTGTCCTTCACGTCTGAGGCTTTCTCGCCGAAAATCGCTCGTAGTAGTTTTTCTTCAGGGGTCAGCTGCGTTTCGCCTTTTGGCGTGACCTTACCAACCAGAATGTCACCGGGATTTACTTCGGCACCGATAAACACGATCCCGGATTCATCCAGCTTGGATAACGCACCCTCGCTCACATTTGGAATATCCGCCGAAATCTCCTCTGCGCCAAGCTTGGTATCGCGGGCTACGCTGGTGAGTTCCTCGATGTGGATACTTGTAAATTTTTCGTCTTCGACAACACGTTCGGAAATTAGAATCGAGTCTTCGAAGTTGTATCCATTCCAAGGCATGAACGCGACGAGCATATTCTGCCCCAGTGCCAACTCGCCGAGATCGGTGGCGGGTCCATCGGCGAGCACATCGTTCGCTTCGATGGCGTCGCCGGCGCGAACCAGCGGCTTTTGATTGATACAGGTATTTTGATTCGAGCGGGTGTATTTGGTTAGATTGTAGATGTCGACGCCGGATTCACCCTCGCGAGTCTGAGCGTCGGTCACTCTGACGACAATTCGTCCCGCATCCACCGAATCGACGATACCGGCTCGCTCCGCCACCACAGTCACACCCGAGTCCCGCGCAACCGTGCTCTCTACCCCAGTACCCACCAATGGGGTCTCGGTGCGCAGTGTCGGTACCGCTTGTCGCTGCATGTTGGAGCCCATCAACGCGCGGTTAGCATCATCGTGCTCGAGAAACGGGATCAATGACGCCGCAACCGACACTATCTGGCGCGGTGACACATCCATGTACTCGATACGATCAGGGGTCGACAATGTGAACTCGTTTTGATGTCGGCAAGACACCAGCGTATCCTCGAGACGGCCCTTGTCGTCGAGTTGGGCATTCGCCTGGGCAATGACATATTGGCCTTCTTCGATTGCCGAAAGATACTCGACATCACGCGTGGCGCGCCCGTTTATAACCTTGCGGTATGGGGTCTCTAGAAAACCGTACTTGTTGGTACGCGCGTAGACCGCCAAGGAATTGATAAGCCCGATGTTCGGTCCCTCCGGCGTTTCGATGGGACACACTCGACCGTAATGAGTCGGATGAACGTCGCGTACTTCAAACCCAGCACGCTCACGGGTCAGACCGCCCGGACCCAACGCCGATACCCGACGTTTATGGGTGACTTCAGACAGCGGGTTATTCTGATCCATGAACTGCGAAAGCTGGCTGGATCCAAAAAACTCCTTAATTACTGCCGAAACAGGTTTGGCGTTGATCAACTCCTGTGGCATGTAGCCTTCCGATTCCGCCAGGCTTAGTCGCTCCTTCACGGCGCGCTCTACGCGCACCAGGCCCACACGAAATTGGTTTTCCGCCATCTCGCCCACACTGCGCACGCGGCGGTTGCCCAGGTGATCAATGTCATCAACCGTGCCATTGCCGTTACGAATATCGATCAAGACCTTAAGCGTTTCGATAATGTCCTCTTTGGACAACACACCCGCTCCCTCGATTTCGTCGCGGCCAACCCGCCGATTGAATTTCATGCGCCCCACTGCCGATAAATCGTATCGGTCAGGGCTGAAAAACAGATTTTTGAACAGGTTCTCGGCAGCTTCCTTTGTTGGCGGCTCACCGGGTCGCATCATCCGATAGATCTCGACCTGCGCCTCCAAAGCGTTGTGCGTAGGATCGATACGCAAGGTATCCGAAATGTACGGTCCGCGGTCGAAATCATTGACGTAAATCGTCTGTATTTTTTCTGCAGATTTCATCTCCAATATCTTTTCCACCAACTCAGTCGTCAATTCAGTGTTGGCTTCCGCCAAAATTTCACCGGATTCCGTATCTACTATCTCGTGCGCAACGGTTTTCCCAACTAAATGCTCGGCCGGGACGTCGATCCCTTTCAAACGTGAGGCCTCAAGCGCCTTGACATGGCGCATCGTAATGCGCCGATCCTTCTCGATCAGGACCCGGCCTTGATTGTCCATGACGTCGAAGCTGAGTGTTTCCCCACGCAGACGATCCGCCTGCAAGCGCATTGTTACCTTGTTCTTGGACAGCTGGAACGAGTCCTTTTCAAAAAATATGTCCAAGATCTCTTCGGTGCTATACCCGAGAGCCCGCAACAGCACGGTTGCCGGGATTTTCCGACGCCGGTCGATACGCACATAAACGGAATCTTTTGGGTCAAATTCCAGATCCAACCACGAGCCCCGGTAAGGGATCACCCGCGCTGAAAATAGAAGTTTCCCTGATGAATGAGTCTTGCCCCGATCATGGTCGAAAAACACACCTGGAGAACGGTGCAACTGCGATACGATGACCCGCTCAGTACCATTGATGACGAAGGTGCCGGTCTTCGTCATCAGTGGCAGTTCACCCATGTAGACTTCCTGCTCCTTAATGTCTTTTACCGCCTTCGTTGATCCCGACTCTTTGTCGTAAATCACCAGGCGGACTTTGACGCGTAAGGACGCGGCATAGGTGACGCCCCGCACCTGGCATTCCTTGACATCAAAGACCGGCGCGCCGAGTCGATAACTCACATACTCCAATGCCGCATTCCCGGAATAGCTTTCGATCGGAAATACCGACTTGAACGCCGCATGCAAGCCGACATCACCACGGTCGTCGACAGGGACATTGCTCTGCAACAGTGCGCGGTACGACTGAAGCTGGGTTTCCAGTAAATAGGGAACGTCGAGAATCGTCGGATGTTTTCCAAAACCTTTGCGAATACGCTTCTTTTCAGTAAATGAATAAGCCATTGGAGTCCTCTGCAAGCTACCGGTTCAAGCGGCTGTGGCCAAGCACAGCCGCCCGTCCGGAGCCAGTCCGGAGCGAAAAAATTTGTGGATTCGGGCGAGCTTCTGCCGATCGATTGCGCTGACCGGCAGAACCTCGATGGCCGCATCCGTGGGCACGAGCCAAACTATTTGAGCTCCACCGTGGCGCCAGCTTCTTCCAGCTTCCTTTTTACATCTTCAGCTTCGTCTTTGGTGATTGCCTCTTTGATAGTGGCCGGAATACCTTCCACGAGGTCCTTGGCTTCCTTTAGCCCGAGCCCTGTGAGCGCGCGCACCGCTTTGATCACAGTCACCTTTTTTTCACCGAAACTTGGCATGATGACGTCGAACTCGGTCTGTTCTTCTGCAGCGGCAGCACCACCGTCCGCGGGCGCCGCCGCTGGAGCGGCGGCGAGCGCCGCAGAAACGCCGAACTTCTCTTCCATCGCCTCGACCAGGTCGACAACTTCAAACACCGTCATGTTGCCTATGGTTTCCAGAATTTCTTCTTTTGATACAGCCATCGTTAACTCCTAATCAATCGTTAAGAATCAGGCAGATTGCTTTTGATCGCGCACCGCAGCAAGCGTGCGAACAAGCTTCGCATGTGGTTCGGCAAGCGTCCTCGCGAGCATGGTGATGGGTGCTTTCATCAGACCCAATAACATGCTGAGCGCTTGGTCGCGGGTCGGTAACCTAGCCAACGACTCCACGGCTTCGGGTGCCAGCAATTTCCCACTGAGCGCCACCAACTTCACTTGCAGTTTATCGTGCGACTTGCGGAAGTCCGTGAAGAGCCGGGCGGGAGCCGCCGGGTCCTCGTTCGCAAATGCGAATAACAGGGGACCGGTCATCTCATCGCACATGCATGCGAATTCAGCCTGTTCCAGCGCCCGACGGGCAAGTGTATTGCGTACCACGCGCAAATATACGCCGCTGCTCCGTGCCGTACTGCGGAGCTCTGTCATATCGTCAGCCGACAAACCGCTATAATCTGCAGCAATCGCTGATTGTGCCGCACCGGCTATTTCAGCCAATTCGGCAACAACCGCCTTTTTCTGCTCAAGATTTAGACTCACGTACTATCTCCTGGCATGTGCCATCGGCATTGGGTGCAACGACTGTTTGTCGATTCCATCATCAATGCCACCGTTGTAGTGCCATGCGGCACTTTTGGCGTCCCATACCAGAAATTAGCCGGTCTCGGGTTCACCATCTGCGCAGGCGCTCGCCGAAGCGATTTGATTAAGCCCACAGTGAATCAGGGCACCTACGGTCTTTGATGTCTGCCACCGTTACATGGCAGCCCAAAGTCATTACAAACAATTAACCGATCACACCTCTAATGAAGCACGTTCCACGGCAATGCCGGGGCTCATCGTTGTAGACAACGTCACCTTACGCAAATAGACGCCTTTAGCGGCGCTCGGTTTGGCTTTATCCAGATCAGCCAACAGTGCGTCTAGGTTTTCTTTAAGCGCCTCAGTTTCAAACGACACCTTGCCAATCGTACAGTGGATAATTCCCGCTTTGTCGGTGCGATAGCGTACCTGGCCGCCTTTGGCGTTGCGCACCGCCGCTTCTATATCATTTGTGACTGTGCCGACCTTCGGATTCGGCATTAGTCCTCGCGGGCCGAGAATTTGCCCAAGCGTGCCAACGACCCGCATGGCGTCAGGCGTCGCGATGGCGACATCGAATTCAATCTCGCCGCCTTTTACGGTTGCGGCAAGATCGTCCAGACCGACCAGATCGGCTCCGGCGGCTGTCGCTGCATCGGCTTTGTCGCCAGGAGCAAAAACAGCAACCCGAACTGATTTACCGGTACCGCACGGAAGCACAGTCGAACCCCGGACTGCTTGGTCGGATTTTCTCGGATCGACTCCAAGGTTTACAGCGACATCGACAGATTCATCGAATTTTGCTGACCCGATTTCCTTGACCAGCTGTAATGCTTCCTCAATGGGGGCAACTTTACGTCCCGCGAGCATCTCGTCAATTTTTGCTTGCCGTTTGGAAGGTTTTGCCATTACACGCCCTCAGTCTCAATGCCCATACTACGTGCAGTACCGGCGATGGTTCTCACCGCTGCGTCTATATCCGCCGCGGTTAAATCGGGATCCTTGGTCTTCACGATCTCTTCAAGCTGGCCGCGATTGACCTTACCGACCTTTTGCTTATTGGGCTCGGGACTGCCCTTTGCCAGGCCGGCGGCCTTTCTGAGCAACACCGAAGCCGGTGGGGTTTTAGTTACGAACGTAAAACTTTTGTCCGCATAAACCGTGATTACGACGGGAATCGGCATGCCCGCTTCCAGACTTTGGGTTGTCGCGTTGAACGCCTTGCAGAATTCCATAATGTTGACACCGCGCTGACCCAGCGCGGGCCCAACCGGGGGACTGGGATTAGCCTGGCCCGCTGGCACCTGTAACTTTATATATGCATCAATTTTCTTTGCCATCTAATCTCTCCTGGCAGGGTGCCGACGCTACGGGCGCCAACCCCAACACCCGTTCCTTTATCCCTTGTCAACCTGCCCGAACTGCAGGTCCACCGGCGTGGAACGGCCGAAAATAGTTACCGCCACGCGGACGCGGCTTTTCTCATAATTCACCTCTTCCACGACGCCGTTGAAATCGGTAAACGGCCCGTCTTTGACACGAATCACTTCTCCAACTTCAAACAAAATCTTAGGCCGCGGTTTATCCGTCCCGTCCTGCATACGCTGCAGTATCGACTCGGCCTCTGCATCGGAGATCGACGCTGGTCGGTCACTGGTGCCGCCAAGAAAGCCCATGACTTTGGGAACGTCCTTGACCAAGTGCCAGGAATCATCGTCCATTTCCATCTGCACCAGTACGTAACCGGGGAAAAACTTTCGATCGCTGCGGCGTTTTTGACCATCGCGCATTTCGACAACTTCTTCGGTTGGCACCAGAATATCGCCGAACTTGTCAGTCATACCACCACGTTTAATGCGTTCTTCGAGCGAACGTTTGACCTGACTCTCGAAGCCGGAATAGGCATGCACAACATACCATCGGTGCGTCATTTACCTCAGCTCCTAGTACCCGTCACAAATCCAATAATCCACGCCAAAACCCCGTCCAAACCCATCAAGACTACCGCCACGATAACGACGATCAGCAAAACCACCAGCGTGGTTTGTACCGTCTCCTGGCGGTTCGGCCAGACCACCTTGCGCACTTCAATCTGCGCATCCTTTAAGAACCCAGCAATCTGCCGACCACGATCTGTGTGCCAACTGACCGCTACTGCCGCAATGACCGCACTCAGCAGGCCCAAGACCCGCACCAGCAGCGACACTTCGGCATAATAATAAAAAGCGATAATGGCACCGGACACCAACAGCAATGCCGCGGCGAGTTTCACCGTGTCGATGCTGGAGCCCTGCATTTCGGCCTTGGAAACCATTTTCACTCGCCGCCTTTGGCAGGCCAGGAGGGAATCGAACCCCCAACCTGCGGTTTTGGAGACCGCCGCTCTGCCAATTGAGCTACTGGCCTACTGCTACGGATTGGATTTTCCTCGTGCAGCGCACGATGCTAAACCTCGCCACAGTCCTCTACTCGATAATCTTCGCAACCACCCCAGCTCCCACCGTGCGGCCTCCTTCTCGGATCGCAAAGCGCAACCCCTCTTCCATCGCTATCGGATTGATCAACTTCACCTCTACCTTCACGTTATCTCCAGGCATCACCATCTCTACCCCGCTGGGTAAATCCACCGCTCCCGTCACGTCCGTCGTGCGAAAATAAAACTGTGGCCGGTAATTGTTGAAAAACGGTGTGTGACGCCCGCCCTCATCCTTGCTTAACACATATACTTCCGCCTCAAAATGCGTGTGCGGCATCACCGAGCCAGGAATGCATAACACCTGACCTCGCTCCACCTCGTCTTTCTTCGTCCCTCGCAACAACACGCCGACGTTGTCTCCCGCCCGGCCTTCGTCCAATAACTTCCTGAACATCTCCACGCCCGTGCACGTCGTCTTCTGCGTGTCGCGGATCCCCACTATCTCTACCTCTTCTCCTACCTTTACCTTGCCGCGCTCTACCCGACCCGTTACCACCGTCCCGCGCCCCGATATCGAAAATACATCCTCTATCGGCATCAAAAACGGCTGCTCTATCGGTCGATCTGGCATCGGGATGTAACTATCCATCGCCTCCAATAACTTCCAGATCGACGCCGCTCCCTGCTCGCTCTCCTCTCCCTCTAACGCCTTCAACGCACTTCCCACCACCACCGGCGTGTCGTCTCCTGGAAACTGGTACGTGTCCAATAACTCGCGCACCTCCATCTCCACCAACTCCAGTAACTCCGCGTCGTCCACCATGTCCGCTTTGTTCATGTACACCACGATGTACGGAACTCCCACCTGACGAGCAAGCAATATGTGCTCGCGCGTTTGCGGCATCGGTCCATCCGCCGCACTCACCACCAATATCGCTCCGTCCATCTGCGCCGCGCCCGTGATCATGTTCTTCACATAATCCGCATGTCCAGGACAGTCCACATGCGCGTAGTGACGTCCTTCACTTTCATACTCCACGTGCGCCGTCGCTATCGTAATGCCCCGCGCTTTCTCCTCCGGCGCATTGTCGATCTGGTCATAGCCCTTGATGTCTCCACCGAACTTCGCCGCCGTCACCATCGTCAGCGCCGCCGTCAGCGTCGTCTTACCGTGATCCACATGACCAATCGTCCCCACGTTGACGTGCGGCTTCGTTCGTTCAAATTTCTCCTTGGACATTGGCTGCGGACCCCCAATTCTGGTTATCTACGTTGTAAGCCTGCGACTTTGCTCAATGGAGCCCATAACCAGATTTGAACTGGTGACCTCTCCCTTACCAAGGGAGTGCTCTACCAACTGAGCTATATGGGCAATAAAAAGTTCCTTAATGAATACAATCGTGGCGCAGCATCAATGCCGGGCCTATTGCTGATCGTCTCTGGACGATGCTTCAAACGATCTGTCTGATTCTGCATTGCATTTCCCAGTTCACTGGAGCGGGTGATGGGGATCGAACCCACATCATCAGCTTGGAAGGCTGAGGTTCTACCATTGAACTACACCCGCGATCTTGGGAGTCAGGAACTAGTGCTTGGACGTCAGGGGCACTACAGTTCTCAACCTAATCTCCTGCCCATCCGCCCGCCTTTCCGCTTAACTCCTACCCCTCCCACCTAAACGGTGGAGGGGGTAGGATTCGAACCTACGAAGGCTGAGCCGGCAGATTTACAGTCTGCTCCCGTTGACCGCTTGGGTACCCCTCCCAAAAAAACGGTAGCCGACAATTGTCTGAACTTCCTTGACTTCTGTCAAGGCACACGCAGCCACTCACCCAGACCGCAAGACCACACCCGTGCGTCCATCCCGCATTTCGCTCGGCGAACTGGCGTCGCCTAGCGGTCCACGCAGAACGTAATCAATTCGGTCACCAAAGTAGCTGCGTACAGCCTGCGGCGAACGAGCGGGCGGCTGGCCGGATGGATTGGCGCTGGTCGATACCAGTGGACCCGCGCGTTGGCACAGCTCCATGACTATGGGGTGCTGCGAAACCCGGACTGCCAGCCCGGCATGCTTGCCCCGCAATAACGCTGGCACGTGAGGTTGCGCCGGCAAAACCCAGCTTACGTGGCCAGGCCAGGTCTTGAGTACCCGCTCGCGCGAGGCCTCGTCGGGAAAATATATCAACGGGTCGAGTTGTTCCACGTTTGCTGCAATGACAATCAGACCTTTTCCCGGATCCCGCGCTTTGAGTCGCAGCAACGTCGTAACAGCATCGAGCCTCATGGGAAGGCAGCCCAATCCATAGACGGCCTCAGTGGGATAGGCAATGACCCCCCCGCCAGCAAGTAGCTCAGCTGCGCGAACGACGCGCCGGTGTTGTAGAGATTCCACCGATCCCCGGCCTCGTGGTTACCATTTCAAGCCGCCAATTACTTTGAACGGCGTTGCCGCCCGCGTCGGGCTGGCGCATTCGCCAATAGCGTCTGAGCGTCCTGCAATGTCAATTTCTGCGGTTCCTGCTCTTTGGGTATTCTCGCGTTTTTCTTACCGTCGGTGACGTAGGGTCCATAACGGCCATTCAAGACCTTGATACCCTCTTCCTCGAATACCTTGATGTTTCTCTCGGCATCGGTTTTACGCTTGTCCTCAATGACTTCCAGCGCGCGATCTAAGGTGATGGTGTAGGGGTCGTCTTCGTCTTTCTTTATCGAAGCATACTTATCGCCGTAGCGAACGTAGGGTCCGTAGCGGCCAACGTTGGCAGACACCGCAGTGCCATCTGGCATCTCACCAAGGTCTCGCGGCAGGCGCGTAAGATCCAGGGCCTCCTCCAAAGTGATCGAATCGATACGCTGGCCGGGGCGCAAACCGAAGAATCGAGGTTTTTCTTCCGCTTCCGTGGCACCTATCTGGACAAACGGACCGTAACGTCCCATACGTACGGAGACTGGCTTGCCGGATTTAGGGTCGGTGCCAATGTCTCGTGCTTGCGCGACTTCCTGACGAGTAACGCTGCTATCTTTTTCCGTGACCTGTTTTTGGAAAGGTTTCCAGAACTCTTCCATTACCGGAATCCACTGTTTCTCGCCGCGAGAAATGGAATCCAATTCATCCTCCAGGCGGGCCGTAAACTCATAGTCCACGTAGGTGCTAAAATGTTCGGTCAAAAATCTATTGACTATCTGGGCGATATCGGTCGGCCGAAATCGTTTACTCTCTAGCTCGACATACTCACGTTGTAACAGCGTAGAGATAATTGACGCATAGGTTGACGGACGCCCAATACCGTATTCTTCCAGCAATTTGATCAGCGTTGCCTCCGTGAACCGCGGTGGTGGCTCAGTGAAATGCTGATCAGCCTTTATATCGCGCAACAGAACCTGATCGCCTTTGTTCATCTGCGGCAGCATTTTCTCGTCGGAATCGGACTGCTCTTCGTCCTGTCCTTCGAGATAAACAGCCATAAAGCCCGGGTCGGCGATCGATGATCCGGTCGCGCGAAACACCCCAGCGTCGCCGCACAACAAATCAACCGCGACGGTATCGATAGTCGCGTGAATCATTTGCGAGGCGACCGTGCGTTTCCAGATCAGCTCGTAAAGTCGGAACTGGTCCTTTTCTAAATAGGTCTTGATTTCATCAGGGATCCGCATTGCCGAGGTCGGTCGAACTGCCTCGTGCGCCTCCTGAGCGTTCTTGGCTTTGGTCTTGTATTCAGGCACCCTCTGCGGGACCTGATCCTCGCCATAGCGCTGGCGTACGAACGCCCGAATTTCATCTGTAGCCACAGTGGCCAGGTTCACGGAATCCGTGCGCATATAGGTAATGAGGCCGACGGACTCAGCGCCGATATCCACCCCCTCGTAGAGTTGTTGCGCAACGCGCATCGTACGTTGCGCAGTAAATCCGAGCTTGCGCGCCCCTTCCTGCTGCAAGGTTGACGTGATAAACGGAGCCGTGGGATTTCGCCGCCGCTGTTTCTTGGTGACCTCGTCAACGACAAGCTTGCCGCCGCCAGCAGCCAACAGCGCCTCGCGTACCTCCTGAGCATGGGTCTGTTCGGTAATGGAAAATTGTTTGATCTTGTCGCCGCGATAGGAACTCAATTTCGCGAGAAAATTACTGGCGCCGTGTTTCGCGTCGGCGTCGATACTCCAATATTCACGGGCTTTGAAGCGCTCGATTTCCTCTTCGCGCTCGACGATCATTCGTAGCGCCGGACTCTGCACCCGTCCAGCTGACAGGCCGCGCTTGATCTTCTTCCAAAGCAACGGCGACAGATTAAATCCCACCAAATAATCAAGCGCACGGCGTGCCTGTTGTGCGCTTACCATATCCATCGAAATCTCGCGCGGATTGGCAATCGCCTCCTCAATCGCAGGCTTGGTAATCTCGTTGAATACCACTCGATGAACTGCTTTACCATCGAGCACGTTCCGCTCCTTGAGCAGTTCAAGCAGATGCCAGGATATTGCTTCGCCTTCGCGGTCCAGATCTGTCGCCAGATAAAGCGCATCCGCCTTACGTGTAGCTTTGGTTATCGCGTCTACGTGCTTGGCGCTTTTATCAATAATCTGATAATGCATGGCGAACCCATCTTCGGTGTCCACCGCTCCCTCTTTAGGACGCAGATCGCGCACATGCCCATACGAGGCGAGTACCTCGAAATCATTACCCAGATACTTCTTTATGGTGTTGGCTTTAGCGGGCGACTCAACGATTAGGAGTTGCTTACCCATGAATGCGGCAGGTTGCGACGACTATTTGGTGAGATGTTGCAGGGTGTCGCGTTTGCTTATCTAGTGCAGACTCCGGTCCAGCTGATCCATCACGATATCTTCTATCCAAACGAACGCCTCCTCTTATCCCGGTTGGTTGAACAGCACCATCAAAACGACCCATTTGAGCTGTTCCAGATCGATATCTTCGGCCTCCAGCGCCATGACCCGGTCAATAACCAGTTCGCGACTCGTTTGACCGAGCACACCCGTCTGCTCTAGAAACAGCAGGAATCCTCGACTTTCGACGTCTAGTTTCGATTCTTCTTCGGAGGAAAATACCCGAATGCTGCCACCGCCGCAGGCCGGACTTTCTGCCTTTTCGTCGCCGCTCTCGGCAAGGACCTGTAGCCAATCGAATGCTTTACTTACCTGGTGGTCATCGAACCCCGCACCGGTCAAAGCGCTGTGGATCGATTCCCGGTCAATCGTAAGATCGATCTCCTCGTCCATGTAGTTCTCAAACAGATAAATAAGGACGTCAAGAACCGTTTGTTTCATCATTTGCCCTTTATTGAACTCCTGATGTAGATACCGCCCGGCTGTGAATCCACGTATCCGTCGAGTTCCAAGATTAACAGCATGGAGGAAACCTCACTGGCCGTCAATCCGGTTCTATCTACCAGTATATCCACTGCGACGGGCTCGTATTCGAACGTGCCCAGCAACAGCTGATATTGCTCATCCAGTTCCGCCGAACTCACTTGTTGTTCCCCGTCAGCAACGGTCACACGACGTTTTAGCGCTCCGATTAACGGCACAAGTTCTTCGAAAATATCGTCGACGCTCTCCACCAACTTCGCGCCATCACGTATCAGTGCGTGACAACCACGAGCCAACGGATTGTGAATTGAGCCGGGGATTGCAAAAACCTCCCGTCCTTGTTCTAACGCCTGCCTGGCGGTAATCAAGGAACCACTCTTGGCGGCGGCTTCAACAACCAGCGTGCCAACGGACATCCCGGCGATAATGCGGTTACGGCGCGGAAAAGCCGCACGTTTTACGCCGGTATGCGGTGGGTATTCAGTCAGCAATACACCGCTAGCGACGATCTTTTCGGCCAGATCGCTATGTTCGGCTGGATAAATTCGATCAGGTCCGGTACCCAGAACCGCGATCGTAATTCCAGGCCCCTCGAGAGCTCCGCGATGTGCGGCGCCGTCGATACCTAGCGCTAGGCCGCTGGTTACCGCCAGACCGGCCCGCGCCAACACTGCCGCGAATTCATGGCTGGTGCGTTCGCCGTTACGGCTGGCATTGCGACTGCCAACAATTGCGATCTGCGGCAACAACAAGCTATCGAGATCGCCAACGGCAAACAACACCACAGGCGGATCCGCAATCTGCTTGAGCAATTCGGGATAGTTTGCTGATTGCAGGGTAAGCAGATGGTGGTTTGGTTTTTCCAGCCAACGGCGATCCTGCTCCACCGACGGCCACTCGGGTGATGCCAGGTATTTCCGTGCGCGCGGGCTCACTCCGATCGTATCGAGCTCAGTAGCTCGCGCAGTCAACAATGTTTCGGGATCGACCGTGCCGCTTAGCAGAGCGCGGACACAGGCGATGCCGAGCGCCGGCGCGTGCGCTAGCGCCAACCAGTGTTCAGTGTGAGTCAAAGATTGATCGGACACGGGCCACGATAATAGCGTGGCCCGTGTCCAAAAAGACAATGTGGCGTTAGGTGCGGATGACCCCTACTAAGCTATTAATCGCAGCGTTCGTGCGCAGGTGTCACTAAAGCGGTTTAAGGCTCCCGCACGCGATCGTTGACGTGGATTGGGCGATTAATGTTCATGACCAGCCCATAACTAATCTGATCGTAAACCCGAAAAATCATAAGTTCGCCGGCGCGCTCTTCAGGCAATTGAATCGGTTCGCCAGCTTGGTCGTTTTCGGTGCCGTAGGCATCGGCGATCGCGCCAAAGAATCGCGCCAGCGCATTGGGTTGGACGTTCCTCTCCTGATAAGGACTTACGCCTGCGTGACGGTCACGTGCATCCTCGCCCGCGGTATGTATTGACAGTACGTGGCCAGGTTCCAATCCTGAGCTCGCGCCTCGGCTCAGCACCACGATCTGATTTTGCCCGATTTGCGAGACGCCATCGAGCACGGACAATATCCGGCCGTCTACACTCTGACCTGGTGCGTGTGGAACGTAGCGCGGCGTTTGCTCTTCCACCTGCGGCAACAGCCGATCGCCATTCAAGACTTCACGTGCGGCTCGAATAACGACGGCAGTAGCCGGATCGCCGAACCGTGCAACCACGGCATCGCCCACGTATAACGCCTCGTAGCCAAGCACCGCATTCGTCTCCGGATCGCGATAGACGTCGCCGCCTCGCACGATGGTATAGCGGTTACCGTGTGCAGATGATAAGCCGCGCACGTATATGCGCGCCTCGGTGCCGTTAACAATGTGGTCCTCTTCACTCGCGGCAATATAGGCTGCCGCTTCCAGTTCGCCCTCGCTGACAACCTGTGGACGAGAAAGAAACTGGCGGATCGCGTCAAGTGGGATAGGGTCGATCGCAGTATCATGTATGCTTTCGCGGATCTGCGGTGAGAGCTTGATGCGGCGGTCTCCCCGATAGCGGCCGCCGACACTCAGGTACGGACGACCATCGCGCCACTGCAGGCTCAATTGATCACCCGGGTAAATCAAATGTGGATTTTCTACCTGCGGGTTGGCTTCCCACAATTCGGGCCAGCGCCAGGGCTCCGCCAGGAACCGTGCCGATATGTCCCAAAGCGTATCCCCTTCCTCGACCACGTAACTCTGCGGATGGTCTGGACTGAGCGTCAATTCATCAGCTGACGCCACCGCAATAAATCCGAAACACACAAAAATTAGTGCAATTTTTCTAAACATCTCAATACCCTTACGCGCAATGGTTAATGTAGTTTAGCAGAAAATTCCTAAGATCCTAACTCTGGCCACTGGAGCATTTCTGACCATTTAAATCTGCACCCCTATCCCGTTGAAGAATAAGAATTTTATAGATATGCTTGGCACGCTTATCGATGCGTCCCAGTATGACTATATTAAACATTCTGCATTATCCCGATCCGCTGCTGCGTACCAAAGCCCAGCCAGTGTCTGTCGTTGATCAGCGCATCAGGGACCTGGTCGCTGACATGTTCGAAACCATGTACGCGGCGCCAGGAATTGGTCTGGCGGCAACCCAGGTTAATGTCCACGAACGCGTTATCGTGCTTGACGTGAGCGAAGACCGGGGCAACCCCATGTGCCTCATCAATCCTCGACTGCTTAGTCAGGAAGGCATTGATGAGATAGAGGAAGGATGCCTCTCCGTACCGGGTGTATACGAGCCGGTCAGTCGCGCTGAGAAAATTCAGGTGCACGCACTCGATGTTGCCGGCGAGGATTTTGAACTCGAAGCTGAGGGTTTGTTATCCGTGTGTATCCAACACGAAATGGACCATCTCGAGGGAAAATTATTTATCGACCGCTTGTCACAGCTAAAACGAAGCCGTATCCGCAAGCGTGTGGAAAAGGAACAACGCACCGAATTGCGCCTAGCGCTCTAACCCGCATATTGCACGAAGGGCAGACAAACGCTTCTCGACTTTGGCTCCTGCGTCGTTCTACCGCCTGCATCCGTGCAGGCGTGCATGGTCTGCATTTCCGCCATCCCTGGCGGTCACGCCGCGCGATGCTCGTGAAACCCGCTTATCGTAAATGTCTAGATGTTAGTAGCGGAAAAATACAGATTGTACGGCATCGCGACCTCGTTCACGATCAAATCGAGTTATGCGCAATGGCTGACACGCCTATAAACAAATCAAGGTCGCTTCGCATCGCATTCGCCGGGACTCCGGAGTTCGCGGCGGTGGCTCTGCGTCGATTAATCGAGTCTGAACATCAGATTTGTACAATCCTGACGCAGCCGGATCGGCGCTCCGGCCGCGGCCGTAAAATTACCGCTGGGGCTGTGAAACAACTTGCCCTGCAGAACCAATTCCCTATCTTGCAGCCAGCCAAATTAAACGGGTCCGATGCAAGCGATACGCTACAGGCGGCAGCACCTGATGTGCTTGTAGTCGTCGCTTACGGTCTCATTCTGCCACGAGCGTTCCTTGATATTGCACGACTGGCAAACATTAACGTGCACGCGTCGTTATTGCCGCGCTGGCGCGGAGCAGCCCCAATCGAGCGAGCTTTGCTCGCAGGCGACAGCGAAACCGGTATCAGCATCATGGAACTCGAGGAGGCGTTGGACAGCGGCCCGGTCTATTTGCAAGAGCGCTGTCAGATCACCGCCCAAGACACGGCGGGATCTCTGCGAGAGCGCCTCGCCGAACTGGGTGCTAAGTCGCTACTTGAAACTTTGCGGGCCATCGCGCGAGGAAACGCAGCAGCAAAAGCTCAAGATCACAGCCGCGCAACCTACGCCGCGAAACTTGTAAAGGAAGATACAATTTTGGATTGGGCTCAGCCGGCCGCGGTACTTGAACGCAAAGTCAGAGCGCTGAACCCGCGGCCAGTCGCGGTTGCGACGCTTTTGCAAACGCCCCTTAGAATCTGGGAGGCCGAGACGATACCAGCAGCGGCAAACCGGCCACCGGGCGCTATATTGAACGCTGGCGCGACCGGCATCGATGTCGCAACGCAAGATGGTGCGCTGCGGATAACCCGCTTACAGGCGCCCGGTCGAAAGCCGGTGGCTGCGGGGGATTTCGTCAACGCGCGACACGAAATGTTCGATGAGCCCGACCAATTGAGCTAAGCGAGTTGATTGCGGTTAATTCACCACTTTCCGACCACCGCGCACGTTCGAGATATTCTGCCATGCGCACTAAGACAATCGCTTGAACAGACAGACTCATATCGCCTCCACTCACGGACAAACAAATGCGCGTGCGAGCGCAGCACGTATGGTTGCCTCAGTAATCGTCGGCGGACGCTCAATGGGTCACTCAAATGCCGCAACCAACGATTCTGATAGTAACAACACCTCAGCGCTGACGCGTGAACTTTGCTTCGGCACGCTGCGTTGGTGGTCGCAGCTTGCGCACCTGATTGATGCGCTTTTAGAACGCCCGCTGGCGACCAAACACAGCGACATCAACGCCCTTATCGGCGTCGGCCTCTATCAACAACGCCATATGAACGTTCCGCAACATGCCGCTGTCATGGAAACAGTTCAAGCATGCCGCGAACTAAACAAACCTTGGGCGGTGCCTTTGGTAAATGCGGTACTGCGCCGTCACGCTCGCGAGCGCAGCACAATAGATGCTCGCCTGGGAAGCAATCCCGAGGTCCGATACGCCCATCCGGAGTGGTTTATCGACGTCGTTCGCCAGAGTTGGCCCGAACACTGGCAGAGTGCACTGGACGCGAACAATCAGCGGCCCCCCTTGACGTTGCGTGCAAACGCGCGCGCAGGCTCCCGCGCCAGTTATCTGGACAAGTTGCGAGCTTGCGGGATTGCCTACCAACTGCCGGCGCACTGTCCGCAAGGGATAACTCTGGATTCTCCACTTGCGGTTGATGCCATCCCAGATTTCAATGCCGGAACCGTATCAGTACAGGATGCAGCGGCCCAGCTGGCGGCACCACTGCTCAATGCGCAGCCCGGCCAGCGCGTATTGGACGCGTGCGCGGCGCCGGGCGGCAAAACAACTCATCTGCTGGAAATCGCCGATGACATTGAGCTTCTCGCGGTGGACAACGATCCCCAACGCTGCGCACGCATTGAACAAAACCTTGCACGAACAAACCTAACTGCACAGGTATTGTGCGCGGACGCGAAGCGTCCCGATATTTGGTGGGACGGCGTCGCATTTGATCGAATTTTGCTCGACGCACCATGCTCGGCGACCGGCGTGATCCGCCGCCATCCCGATATAAAGCACCTGCGTCGCGCCAGTGATATCCAGCAATTTGCGCAACAACAACGCGAGTTGCTCGAATCACTATGGCCCCTGCTGGCCCCGGAGGGTAGGCTTGTGTATGCAACATGCTCGATTCTGCCCACGGAAAATGCCGAACAGGTTCGACAATTCGCAGCGCGCAACGAAAACGCAAAACATTTGCGAATCACGGTAGATTGGGGATTGGAAACGGGTTTTGGGCGTCAGATCCTTCCGGGAGAAGCGGATATGGATGGATTTTTTTATGCGGTTCTTAGTAAAACCTAGCGTGCGAAATTTCGGCGGAATCCAGTTAGCCACCGCGCTGCTGTTTGCTTGCCTAAGTAGCACAAGCTGGTGTTCCGGTTTCGGCATAACCGGAGCATCCATCGACGTCATTAACGACATATACACCATCGCCGCGCAAGCGAGCTTCGAGTTCAGCGAGGAATCGTTGGAGGCGCTCGCAAATGGGGTGAGCCTGACGATATACATAGAGGTAGAGATTAAACGCAAGCGCCGATATTTATGGGATCCCGTCGTTGCCCGTGCGGTGCAAGGCTATCGCCTGGAACGCCACGCACTCAGTAAGCAATATCTGGTGATCAACACGTCACTGGATTCACGTCGCATCTTCGAATCTTTGGAGGCCGCGATTGATTCTCTGAGTTTGTTGGATCCGATTCCAATTACCGAACAAAGCACGACAGATCCAAGCAAAGACTACGTCGCAATGATCCGCTCCCGACTCGATATTGAGTCGTTGCCCGCTCCGCTGCGCCCGATAGCGTACATTTCGCCTAATTGGCGGATGTCCAGTGGTTGGTACTCATTGGCCCTGAACCAATGAACAAACGCATCTCCGTTGTGATCGGCGTAGGGGTACTCAGCCTGCTACTGCTGGTATCGCTTCTAATGATGAGTGATGCGACGCAAAACTCCATGCGCTTCGGCCGACTGTACTCGGCACTGCTGGTAGTAAACTCGCTCGGACTCGTCACCCTCGTGATGCTCATCGTGTTCAACATCCGGCGTCTGGTCCGCCAATTGAGGCAGCGCGAGCCCGGCTCACGCTTGACCTTAAGGATGGTGATACTGTTTATTGCGCTGGCCGTGTCTCCGGTGTTGATTGTGTATGGATTCTCATTGGAGTTCCTACGCCGTGGCATCGATAGTTGGTTCGATGTGCGCATCGAGAACGCTTTGCAGGACTCCTTGGAACTCAGTCGCGCCGCTCTGGACCTGCGCTCTCGGGACTTGTTAAAACAAACCACGCAGATGGCAGGAGAATTGATCGAAAATCGCGGCCCCTCGCTGTTGAATCTGGATCTCCTGCGAGCACCCGGTAGCACTATCGTCGCCAACATCAGCGATCTGAACATTCCGGATCTCGACGCGCTGCGAGAACGCTCGGGCGCCGAAGAAATAGTCTTGCTCAACAGACAGGGACTACTGCTGGCATCCAGCAGCACTAATATCGACATTGTTCCAAACCTACCGTCGAAGACTATCCTGCTGCAAATTCGCCAAGGCAGTAGTTATATTGGACTCGATCCCATCCGCGACTCCGGCCTTGCGATTCGCGTAGCAGTGGGTGTCCCGAATTCGGGCCTGGGCGGCGACGGTCAAATTCTGCAGGCGCTATACCCTGTCGCAGAACACATTAATGACCTGGCGGACACTGTGCAGAGGGCATACGCCAAATATACTGAACTTGCCTATCTTCGTGAGCAATTAAAAATTAGCTTCACGATGACCCTTACTTTGGTTTTGCTGTTTAGCATTTTCTGCGCCGTGTTGGCAGCATTTTATTCTGCCCGCCGCCTGTCCGCGCCAATCAGTAATCTAGCCCGTGGCACACTGGCTGTAGCGGCAGGCCATTACGAAACAACCATTCCGGAAACCAGCGAAGATGATCTCGGTTTTCTGGTGAAATCGTTTAATGAAATGACCCGCAAGATTAAGCGCGCACGTGACGAGGCGAGACAGAGTCGTGACGAAGTAGATGCGCAACGCGTTTATCTCGAAGCTGTACTGGGCCGGCTGTCATCTGGCGTGATGACGCTGGACTCGGACCAGCAACTAAATACCGCGAACGATAGTGCCAGACAAATTCTTGGCATCCCGCTGCTCGGGCACACCCAACATACGATGAAAGAGATATCCGTAGCCAACGCTCACATACGGCCTCTGTATGAATGCATCGCGCGACACCTAGGCGAGAGCCCCGGAGATTGGCAGGAACAAGCAGTGTTATTTGGTCATAGCGGGCGCCAGGTTTTGATGTGTCGTGGCACCTCACTAGCCGCTGCCGGACCCGAACAGACCGGCCATGTCATCGTTTTCGATGACATCACCGCGTTACTCCGAGGGCAACGCGATGCAGCTTGGAGTGAGGCCGCCCGCCGCCTGGCGCACGAGATTAAGAATCCGCTAACACCCATTCAGCTCTCAGCGGAACGTTTGCGTCACAAATACTTAGGCAAGCTGGCCAGCGAGGACAGTGAGGCGCTGGACCGGTTGACCCACACGATCATTGCGCAAGTTGAAACCATGAAAACCATGGTGAATACGTTTTCTGATTACGCCCGACCTCCGAAAATTCAGCAGCACGCAGTAAATCTGAATGATCTAATAAGAGAGGTATTGGATTTATTCCACGCAGCCAACTCGTCAGTGAATATCCAAACGGCCTTTGCCAGCGGGCTTCCGACCATCTCGGCCGATGCCGGCCGCTTGCGCCAGGTACTGAACAATCTGGTCACCAATGCGCTCGAAGCGAGTGATGACGAGCCAAGTCCGTATATACTAATCTCTACGCTTAGCATTCATGACTCGAACGCCAGCTTCATAGAGGTCAAGATTTCGGATCGCGGGCGAGGGATCCCCGCGGAGTTGATGGACCAGGTATTCGAGCCGTATGTGACGAACAAGCCGCGAGGAACCGGATTAGGATTGGCGATCGTGAAGAAGATAATCGATGAGCACGGCGGGGTAGTGTGGATAGAGAACAATCGCGAAGGTGGTGCGTGTGTTGTAATACGCCTGCCGATCACTCTCCAACTAGACTCGTCGAAGAGCGGTGAACTTCCTGAGAAGGACGCGGTATGAGCAGTTCTCACATTTTAGTTGTCGATGATGAACCCGATATTCGCAGCCTCGTGCGCGAGATCCTCGTGGACGAGGGTTACGAAGTCTCGGTTGCTGAGAATGGCGAACAAGCCCGACATTCGCGCCGCACGCGAAGACCCGATCTCATACTGCTAGATATTTGGATGCCGGATATCGACGGCATAGCACTATTGAAGGAATGGTCAGAGAGCAACAGTTTGGACTCTCCGGTAATAATGATGTCGGGACACGGCACCGTTGAAACCGCGGTGGAAGCTACCCGACTCGGCGCTTACGACTTCATCGAGAAACCTCTATCGATCGCGAAACTGCTACTCACCATTCAGCGGGCGCTCGAAAACGCGACGTTGCGACGAGACAACGTAGGCCTGCGTACGCTTGGTCATCCGGTGGAATATCCACTGGGCAACAGCGCAACACTGCAAAAGCTGAAAGAACAGGTAAAGCGGATTGCCAATCACCGGACCGCGGTTTTCATGACCGGGGAATCCGGCAGCGGCAAGGACATATTTGCCCATTACCTGCATAAACACAGCGTCAATCCGGACGGACCGTTCGTGCACGCAAACGTGGCCGGACTGGCGCGGGAAAATCCGGATGCGGAACTGTTTGGGTCCGAAGACGGCGGCGATGTCCATTTTGGATCATTGGAGCGTTCTAACGGAGGCGCTTTATTCCTGAAAGATATAGCCGACATGGATCTCAACACGCAAGCACGGCTTTTGAACGCGCTGGAAAATCAGTCGTTTCTGCGCGTAAACGGCCGTGAACCGGTTGCCGTCAACGTGCGAATCATTGCTGCGACTCGCCACGATTTACACGATGCGATTCGTGATGGTCGGTTCCGCGAGGACCTGTATTACCATTTGAATGTGGTTCCGCTCAACGTACCGCCGCTGCGTGACCACACTGAGGACGTCGCCTTATTGCTGCAACATTATCTCGATAAGTTCGTCGACCAGGAAGGATTACCCTCGCGTCGATTCAGCCTGGCGGCGCAACATCGCTTGCGCAATTACGAATGGCCGGGCAACGTACGCGAGCTCAAGAATCTGGTTCAGCGATTGTTGATCCTAGGCAACTCAGAAAATATCGAAGTAACCGAAGTAAACAGTGCTCTGGGGATTAGGCCGGCACAGATCGCTTCCGATGCTTTACCCGGTTTCGATTTGCCGCTGCGCGATGCGCGGGAAAAATTCGAGAAAGCCTACCTTGATTATCAACTTCAAATCGAGGGTGGCAGTGTCAGCAAGGTTGCCAGCAGGATAGGCATGGAGCGAACTCATTTATATCGGAAGTTACGGGCTCTAGGCATAGATCCGAAATTGGCCAAACACGCGAAATCCTGATTGCCACCGCTGTGCGCCCTTCCCTTATTGAGCTGACGACATTCAACAGGACGTGAAGCCAGCTATTCTAAGTGAGGCTGTCGCAATTCCCGACCTGCAACAATGAAGATAATTATTCTCGGTGCAGGCCAGGTTGGTTCTTCGGTTGCGGCCAATCTGTGCAGCGAGGACAACGACATCACGGTCATAGACCGGGAACCGAAACGGCTGCAAGCGTTACAGGACCGCTACGACCTGCGCACCATTACAGGTATCGGTTCCCATCCCAGCGTTCTGATGCGCGCCGGTGCTACGGACGCAGACATGATCATTGCTGTTACCAACAGTGATGAAACCAACATGATTGCGTGTCAAATTGCCTATACGCTTTTTCACACGCCGACCAAGATTGCACGGGTACGCGATGTCGATTATCTAAAACATCGGGAAATTTTCGCTCAGGAAGCGATCCCCGTTGATGTACTTATCAGCCCCGAGCAGCAGGTCACCGAATACATTCAGCGTTTAATTGAGTATCCAGGCGCACTTCAAGTCCTGGATTTTGCCGGCGGAAAAATCCAGTTGGTAGCAGTCAAGGCATTCCAGGGCAGTCCGTTGGTTGGCCACGCGCTACTTGAATTGCCACAGCGGATTCGTGGAGTGGACACACGTATCGCTGCCATCTTCAGGCAAGGCAAAGCCATCATCCCGGAAGGTGATACGCGGATAGAAGCCGACGATGATGTATTTTTCATAGCCGCCCCGAAGCATATCCGCGCGGTGATGAAAGAGCTGCGCAAACTTGACCAACCACACAAACGAGTAATCATTGCTGGTGGTGGGAATATAGGAAAACGACTCGCATTGGCGTTGGAAAAGCAGTGCCGCGTCAAACTTATTGAATTGGATCCCGACCGTGCAAGAACAATTTCCGAAGACCTGCAACACGCCATAGTGCTGCTTGGTGATTCCGCCGATGAAGAACTATTGCTGGAAGAAAATATTGATGAGACGGATGTGTATTGCGCGCTAACCAACGATGACGAGGTCAATATTATTTCGAGCATGTTGGCAAAGCGTCTGGGTGCTCGTACGGTAATGGCGCTCATCAACCGCGCAGCCTATGTGGATCTAGTTCAACAAGATGTAATCGACATCGCAATCTCGCCACAACAGACAACCATAGGTAGCCTGTTGGCGCATGTGCGGCGCGGGGACGTAGTCGTGGTTCACTCGCTGCGCCGCGGGGCGGCTGAAGCTATTGAAGCGATTGCCCATGGCGACCAGCGTTCGTCTCAGGTCGTCGGACGCGCCATCGAAGACATTAAGTTGCCGCCAGGTACTACCATTGGCGCAATCGTCCGCGGTGAGCAGGTCATTATGGTCCATCACGACACTGTAATTCAGGCAGAGGACCACGTGATCTTGCTGGTCACCGATAAACGCAAAGTCCCCGATGTGGAGCGATTGTTTCAGGTGGGCGCCACATTCTTTTAGCCGCCGCGATCGGCATCACTAACAGCCTCGAATTTTCTCCCAATGCGACGTCGCGTCATCCAGCGCATCCTCGGACAACTGCTATCTATATTTAGCTTGACGCTACTGCCGCCTGCGTTAATGGCGATATGGACAGGGGATGGCGCATTAGCCGCCTTCGGACAAGCCTTTGTTTTCACACTGGCACTGGGGCTGTTGTTGTGGCTGCCGGTGCGCAAGAAACAATACGAGTTACGCCTGCGCGACGGATTCATGATTGTTGTACTTTTCTGGACTGTACTCGGCTTTATGGGCGCCATCCCGTTTGCAGTGTCCCAGCATCTTAATATGTCGATTAGCGATGCAATTTTCGAGTCTATGTCCGGACTGACGACTACCGGCGCAACAGTGATTACCGGTCTAGACGCATTACCGGCATCCATTCTTTTCTACCGTCAGCAGCTTCAGTGGATGGGAGGCATGGGCATCATCGTCTTGGCAGTCGCAATCCTGCCCATGCTCGGAATCGGCGGTATGCAGCTATATCGCGCGGAGACTCCCGGCCCGATGAAAGACGCCAAACTCACACCGAGGATCACCGAAACCGCAAAAGCGCTGTGGTACATTTATCTCGGTTTAACCATCGCCTGCGCATTCGCCTATCTGCTCGCCGGTATGAGCCTGTTCGATGCAGTTGGCCACAGCTTTAGCACCGTCGCAATTGGTGGGTTCTCCACACACGACCAAAGCATCGGATATTTCGACAACCCCGTGATCGAGCTTATTACGATAGTCTTCATGCTGCTTGCAGGCGTCAATTTTTCGCTGCACTTTGTTGTCATTCGCTCGCGTAATCTACGACCTTACTTTGCTGATTCTGAATTCAAAGCCTATCTGGCTTTACTCGGCGTCGTATGCGGCATTTCGATCACCGTATTGGCTCTCAGTGGAACCTATGGATCAGCGACCCAAAGCGTGCGCCACGGTATATTCCAGGCCGTCTCCATTGGCACGACCACGGGCTTTGCAACCACGGGCTATCACGCCTGGCCAAGCATCCTCCCGGTATTACTATTATTCGCGAGCTTCGTCGGCGGCTGTGCTGGATCGACCGGTGGCGGGTTGAAAGTGATTCGCGTACTGCTTCTGTTGAAACAGGGTATGCGTGAAGTACAAAGGCTCGTCCATCCCAATGCAATCATACCGATCAAGGTCGGAACCAAAGCAGTTCCAGATCGGATCATCGATGCGGTATGGGGGTTTTTTTCCGCCTATGTACTTATATTCATTATGATTATGCTAGCGCTTCTTGCTACTGGATTGGACCAGGTGACGGCATACTCCGCGGTTGCTGCCTGTATGAACAATCTGGGACCGGGTTTGGGTGCCGTCAGCGCACATTACGGTGATATCAGCGCTACCGCCAAACTCATTCTGTCTTTTGCCATGATCCTTGGCAGGTTGGAGATATTTACGTTACTGGTTTTACTGAGTCCTGCTTTTTGGCGGAAGTAATGGCCGCGAACATCGAAAATTTGCAAGCACTATTGGCTGGCGGTCACGATAACGCGCTGCTGCGATTCAGTTTAGGCAGTGCTTATCTGCAAGCAGCCCAGGCCACGACGGCAGTGGCGCATTTGCGCAAAGCTATAGAATTTGATGAGGGCTACTCCGCAGCCTGGAAGCTGCTGGCCAAGGCACTGTTAGAGGCGGGACAGACCGCTGAGGCACAGTCCGCGTTTGGACGCGGAATCGAAATTGCCGAGCAAAAAGGGGATATACAAGCGGCCAAAGAGATGTCCGTGTTTCTTCGGCGGCTGCAAAAAGCCGAGAGCTAACACGCGATGTGCCGTATTGACTGCCGTTTCGCTCGAGTAAAAACCCGCTAGCCCGGCGTTAGGCATTAATTGAGCTGCAAGGTCCCTACTAAATCGCTTACATGTTCGATATTACGTCGGCTTAGATATTCCGCGATGCCATCGTTAATTTTCGGGCATACCAACGGATCGTAGAAGAGCGCCGTACCGACTCCGACGGCGGATGCGCCGGCCAATAGAAACTCCAGCGCGTCGTTTGCCGAGACGATCCCGCCTTGCCCAATGATTGGCACCCCGTGTAGCTTTGCAACTTCGTAAACCTGTTGGACCTTGAGTAACGCAACCGGCTTGATTGCCGGTCCTGAAAGGCCGCCGGTATTGCTGCCGATAACCGGACGATGCGCCTCGATGTCCACTGCCATTCCCATCAAGGTATTGACTACCGCCAAGCCATCACTGCCCGCTTCAATACAGCGAAGCGCATTCTGCGCAATATCAGTCTGGTTAGGCGAAAGCTTGGTAATCAGCGGTTTCTTGGTTGCACGTCGGCAGGCCTCAACGACACGCCCTGACATTTCCGGATCATTACCAAAAATCACACCCCCTTCCTTTACATTTGGACACGAAATATTGATTTCGATGGCGTCGATGGGGGAATTATCGAAGATACGGGTGATGGATTCGTATTCTTCGACGGTAGCGCCAGACACATTGGCGATGAATCGTGTTTCGTCGAAGTCCAACGTCGGCAAAATATCTTCGACAACCACGCGAGCACCTGGATTCTGCAAACCAATGGAATTCAACATTCCATCCGGGGTTTCGGCAATGCGATGCGCGGCGTTGCCCAAGCGAGGCTGCAAGGTCGTGCCCTTAAGACAGATACCACCAGCGTCGCGGTTGGAAAATCCGACGATGCGCGTGTACTCTTCGCCGAATCCGACGCAGCCGGATAGTAATACCAGCGGCGTATTGAACTTCAATCCACAAAAATCGATTGCTAAACGCTCGTCCGTCACGTGTTTCACGTCGTCCTATACGAACCAGAAATCCCGCCTAATACCGGCAACATTATACGCCTGTGCGCCAATGCTGGTGTTGGTCTACACCTGATCCATCCATTGGGATTCGCATTGGACAACAGACAACTGCGGCGAGCTGGCCTCGATTATCACGAATGGGTAAAGATCGCAGAGCACGGTTCCCTGCAGGATTTCATCTCCACGGCCAATCCACAAAGACTTTGCGCCGTCTCAACGCGCGGTTCCCGTAACTACACCGCGCACGATTATCGTGAGGGAGATGCTTTTTTGTTTGGTCCGGAAACCCGCGGTTTACCGCAAACCGTGCTGGATTCTCTGGAGCCTGACAGAGTATTGAAAATTCCCATGCAGCCGGGTAGCCGCAGCATGAATCTGTCAAATGCAGTAGCCGTAGTCATCTACGAGGGCTGGCGCCAAAGCGGATTCCCCCAGTAGCAAAGATGTGCTTTTGCGTCTGTTAATAAATCGGCTGAGGATAAATACATAGGTAACCGAGCTTTGCGGTGGCGCAAGATTAGTTTCTGGACTCCTGCTTAGGCTCGCGGGCCAACAGGGTTTGTACCGCCGTAAGCGGCGTACATTGGTTGTTTAATAAGCGCTCGACCTGGGCGGCAATTGGCATCTCAATATTCAACCGGCGGGCCGCGGCCGTAACTTCCGCGGCCGTGCGCACGCCCTCAACGACCTGGCCGATGTCGCGCTGCGCTTCGCTTAGCGTCTTGCCATCCGCCAACGCCAAACCCAATCGCCGGTTACGTGATTGATCGTCGCTACAAGTTAACAGCAGATCACCGAGGCCGGCGAGGCCGGTGAATGTTTCGAATCTACCGCCCAGCGCAACCCCCAAGCGCGTCATCTCCGCCAAACCACGGGTGATGAGCACCGCCAGCGTGTTGGCTTTAAAACCGAGCCCAGACGCGACGCCTGCGGCGATCGCCAACACATTCTTAACGGCACCACCAACACCCACGCCGACCAAATCATCACTAGAATAGGCGCGAAATGTCTCACCATGGAAAAGTCCTACCAAATCGTTGGCGAACGCTTGCTGCGAGGCAGCTATTACCGCGGCGCTCGGTTGACCGGCAACTACTTCCGCGGCAAACGTTGGTCCGGACAACGCGGCATGGGGACAGCTCGTACCCAAAACATCCATAACTACGTCGTGGCTGAGTCGCTGGGTATCGCTTTCAAACCCTTTACTCGCGCAACAAACCCGTAATGACTCGTGACGATGCTCGCCGATGGTCTCCAGTAAGGCGCGCAGCCCACCAAACGGCACCGCGATGATAACGTCGCCCGTCGTCGCCAAGCCGGCAGCTAAATCCTCGATTGGGGTCAGCAGCTCCGGAAAAATCGCCCCCGGCAGATAGCGGGAATTCATCCGCTCGGACTGCAACCTTGCAATGTGCTCGGGCCGATGCCCCCAAAGCAGGACCTTGCTACCGTTGCGAGCCAACAATATCGCCAGTGCGCTCCCCCAGGAGCCGGCTCCGGCAACCAGAACGCTTCCCATGTGCTTAACCCGACCGGGAGATCCGTGTGACTAGCCGCAATTGCATAATCGGTGCCGGCAAGCGCTTAGTGGGTCTGCGCGCCTGCAGCGCCCTCGCTCTGTTTGCGCGCGAGTTCCACTGCGTACAGATGCTCGAAATTGACCGGTGCCAGAAGCAATTGCGGAAAACCGCCTCTGCTAACGGCGTCAGCCACAGCTTCGCGCGCAAAGGGGAATAGTATATTTGGCCCTACCGTTGCGAGCATTGCTCCCAAATGTTCTTCCGGAAATCCTGCAACCTTGAAAATTCCCGCTTGCTGCACCTCGACAAGATATACCGTCTTTTCTTCGAAGCGCACTGTGACGGTTACCGTCAAGACAATATCGTAGAGTTGTTCACCAAGCGGCGCCGCCTCGTTCTGTAAATGGATATCGACCGCCGGATTCCATTCTTCAGAAAACACAGCGGGTGAGTTCGGCGCTTCAAATGATAGATCCTTGACATAGATCTTCTGCAAGCTGACTTCACCGGAGATGCGTGCCCGCGCCGCGTTTGCTTGTTCGTCTGCCATGACGGTGGGTTACGCCTTAGTCATCGCCTACTTCTAGTTGCTCGCCAGTGGCATGTTCTCACCCTGCCAAGCTGCAATTCCGCCGTTCATTCGATACAGCTTGCTAAAGCCTGCTTTGCTGAGAACGCCGCTTGCTTGTGCAGATGTAGTCCCAGACTGACAACAAATAATGACCACCCGATCTTTGAATTGGGCCAGCTGCTCAAGTTTATCTTCAAGCTCAGGTATCGGAACATGGATCGCGTTGAGGATGTGTCCCCGGTCATAATCGGCCTGTCCGCGCACGTCGAACACGAGCGCATCTTCGTGATTTATCAAACCAACCGCCCTTTGCGGATTCACCTGTGAACCACTGGCCGTCGCAGTGCTTAAGATATTTGTAATAAGCATGAACAACAGCGCGACAAACACACTGGACAGAATCCAGTGGTTGCTTACAAATTCAGTTAGCTGATCCAAGAGCGCGCGCTTTAGCTAGTCTGTTTGGCGGCTCAGGTAATTAGATTTCACAGATTTTTCTAAGTATTCGGGGCGCAAACACGATACACTGGTCGCGCATTTTACGCACCTTACCGGGCACGTCCAAGCCCACCGGGGCCCGATTCAAGCTGAATCCTAGTTTTACCTAGCATTGTAGCGAATGGCGACAAATCACCAGCCAGCATTGTTAATCGTTCTTGACGGTTGGGGCTACAGCGAAGACCCCGAGGATAACGCCATTTTGCAGGCCGCTACGCCGAACTGGGATCGTTTCTGGCGTGATTACCCGCATACACTTATCCAGGCGTCTGGATCCGACGTCGGTCTACCTATTGCACAAATGGGAAATTCCGAGGTCGGCCATATGCACCTTGGGGCAGGTCGCAAACTCGTCCAGGATTACACACGTATCAGCAACGCCATTGCAGATGGTTCTTTTTTTGCGAACCAAACGCTGCTGCTTTCGTTTCAGCATGCCGCTAACAGCAACAAAGCAATTCACCTACTGGGGTTATTGTCACCAGGAGGGGTGCACAGCCACGAAGAGCACATGCTGGCGACGATACAACTCGCCGCGCAGACCGGCGTGGATAAAGTTTACGTACACGCTTTCCTGGACGGACGCGACACCCCGCCCAAAAGCGCAGACGGATCTCTGCAACGCGTTCAATGCGAGTGTTCGAGGCTGGGAATAGGGCAAATCGCCTCTGTCAGCGGACGGTATTTCGCGATGGATCGCAACAAGCATTGGGAACGTACGGCAATCGCCTACGAGGCCTTGGTTTCGGGCGTTGCCGACTATCGTGCTGCAAGCGGCACGGCGGCGCTGGAAGCCGCCTACCAGCGCGGCGAAAGCGATGAATTTGTATTACCGACCACGGTTAGCTCATCAAGCGAACCCGTGCGCATCGAAGACGGCGATGTTATCGTGTATTTGAATTTCAGAGCTGATCGCGCCCGCCAAATTACGCAAGCTTTCGTCGAACAGGACTTCAACGCGTTCCCGCGATCACGCGTGCCGCAGTTACATAGCTTTATCACGCTGACCCAGTACCACGCAGCATTCGACGTGAATGTCGTGTTCCCACCGGCTGTTATCGAAAATACGCTGGGGGATTTCCTCGCACGCAAAGGTCTGACTCAATTGCGCATTGCGGAAACCGAAAAATACGCGCACGTGACATTCTTTTTCAACGGCGGGGAAGAGCAGGTATTTGCGGGTGAGGAGCGTATTCTCGTTCCATCCCCAGCGGTTGCCACCTACGATCTAAAACCCGAGATGAGCGCTGTTGAAGTGACGGACCGCTTGATTGAAGCCATCGAGTCTGAACGGTTCGACGCAATCATTTGCAATTTTGCCAACCCCGACATGGTCGGGCACACGGGAATCTTGGCAGCTGCGATTAAAGCTGTGGAAACGATTGATAGCTGCCTCGGGCGCATTGAGCGAGCAGCCGAACCTCTCGGCGTGCAAATTATCATAACCGCCGACCACGGCAATGCTGAGAAAATGCGCGGCCCAAGCGGTCAAGCACACACTGCCCACACCAGTAATCTCGTTCCGTTAATTCTGATAGGTACTTCCGCTCGCTTGGCGACTGGCGGCACATTGAGCGACGTCGCTCCATCGCTGCTGGCGGCCATGGGACTGGAACAACCCATTGAGATGACCGGAAAATCCTTAATCCAATTTGACGCCACCTCCGCCTACGCGGCGAAATCCCCTTGAAACCGCTGTTAATTCGCAGTTGTGCACTCACGATATTCATTCTGAGTTGGATTACCCAAAGCGCCGCCGAACCGGAACTGGACCAACAAGCCGCGGCACTGTCATCACTACGCGAACGCATCGGTGCAATTGAAAATAAAATTAATGCCGATGAGACGAACCTGGGCGAAGCTCAGCGTGCTTTGCGCGTGCAGGAAGTAGCAATTGCAGAGGCCACCGGGCGCCTGAACGCGATCGAATCGGCAATCGCGCTCAAACTAGTCCACTTATCCGATCTAAAACACGACGAAATCAATAACGCGATCGAGCTGACGGAGCAGCGAAATTCGCTGCAACAACAGATCCGCGCTGCCTATATGATGGGCCGCAGTGACTTTCTCAAGTTACTGTTAAACCAACAGGACCCTTCTCGGCTTGGTCGCGTCCTCGTATTTCACAGGTATTTCACCGACGCCCGCGCGCGGCAAATCAAATCCGTCGTAACAAAGCTCCAGCGCCTACAACAGTTCAAGCGTGCCATCAAACTGGAAACCAACAAGCTCTCCCGCCTGCGGGCGGATTCCCGGCGCGAACTCGAGACGGTGGAACTGGCGCGCCAGGCGCGCCACGGGATAGTTACCGGGCTGCAAGGACGCATTGCGCAACAAAGCAATCTCCTAGGCACCTTACGAGTCGATGAAGAACGCTTACAAGCATTAGTGCGCGAACTCGAGGATGCGCTGGCAGCGTCGGCTGCACCGTTGGCGGCGGTCGCCCCATTCGATGAACTGGAAGGCCAGTTAGCTTGGCCAACAGAGGGCGAAATCACGCGTACATTCGGCGCGCTACGCGAAGATGGAGCGTTTCGATGGCAAGGGGTAATGTTGGAAGCACAAGCCGGTATCCCAGTCCGGGCTATCAGCCCAGGCCGAGTGATATTTGCAGACTGGTTCCGGCATCTGGGACTATTGATCATCCTGGATCACGGTGGCGGTTATATGAGTTTGTACGGCCACAACCAGACGTTGTTCAACGCGGTTGGCGATTGGGTGGAAGCGAATGAAATCATCGCGGCGGTCGGTGATAGCGGCGGCCGAAATACCACCGGCCTTTACTTCGAAATTCGCCGTGCAGGCGTTCCGCAAAATCCCGCTCGTTGGTGTGAAACAAGCGACAATGCGAGTTAATTCCGGCAGTTGCCCGTGCGCAAGCTTGCTTGTCAGTACCCGCAGGCCACGAGTATTCTACGCGCTTCGCCTGACCCGGGAGTTTTTCTCTCGCCAGCGTGTCTTATTCTCTGGTAACACATAAGGAGCGCGAGCGTGAATTGCCCTCACCGGTTCAAGCGCCGGGGAAGACAGGGGGCTCATGCTCCGAGACAATGCGACTTTTGAGCCGCAAACTCCGAACCTTAAGTGCGTACGCATTTACCCGCATGGTGCGGCCCCGTAGTTCGAATACAAGCTAAACCCAGGTGCGCAAGAGCACGGGATACTGGAGATAAACTGATGAAATCAACCCTTCGACAGCTTCTTTGTGCACTTGGCGCACTGGTCGGGGCTTATTGCACTCAAGTATCCGCACAGTCTAGCGCCGTAACGCCGGAGATGGAGCCCGTCCCGCTGACGGAAATACGTACGCTGACGGATGTGTTTGCAAAAGTTAAAAAATCGTACGTGGAAGAGGTCAGCGACAAGGATCTCCTGGAAAATGCGATTCGAGGCATGCTGTCAGGACTGGACCCGCATTCCACCTATCTGGATCCGGAGGCTTACCGAGGACTACAGGAAGGGACCAGCGGCGAGTTCGGCGGCCTGGGCATCGAAGTGGGAATGGAAGACGGTTTCGTAAAAGTGATCGCGCCGATCGATGATACGCCAGCACAGCGGGCTGGCATCAAAGCGGGCGACCTCATCATTCGTCTGGACGACACTCCCGTGAAAGGCATGGACCTCAACGACGCAGTCGAGGCCATGCGCGGTAAACCCGGCAGTGACATAACGCTGACGGTAGTACGTGAAAGGGAAGCGCGGCCGTTAAAAATCGTAATTACTCGGGACGTGATCCGGGTCAAGAGCGTGAAGACCCGGTTGTTGCAACCAGGTTTCGGCTACGTTCGCGTATCTCATTTCCAGACGCATACCGGCGATGATCTTAGTCAGGGTCTGCAAGCGCTGAGCGAAGAAAACGGTGCTGCGCTCGACGGTATTGTGCTGGATCTGCGTAATAACCCCGGCGGCATTCTAGGCGCCGCGGTAGCAGTGGCGGATGCGTTTATGACGCGAGGACTGATCGTCTACACGGAGGGTCGCGTGGAAGACGCGGAAGTGAAATTTAACGCCAAATCCGAGGATCTGATAAACGGTGCTCCATTGGTCGTGCTGGTAAATGAGGGCTCGGCGTCGGCATCTGAAATTGTCGCGGGGGCCTTACAAGACAGCCGGCGGGCAGTGGTAATGGGTCATCAAACGTTTGGTAAGGGTTCCGTGCAAACCATCGTACCAATCAGCAATGACGCCGCACTGAAACTCACCACCGCACGATACTACACACCGTCGGGCCGCTCGATTCAAGCCGAGGGCATAACTCCGGATATCGTTCTCGATCGGGTGGAGGTAGCGGTGTTACGGCCGGCGGACGATAACATTGTCAAGGAGAAGCACCTGGCTCACCATTTGAGCGGTAATGACGATTCAGAATCCGATGGCGAATCGAACGAAACTGCGATCCCGCCAGCCAAGCCACAACCCACCGGCCCGCTTGCAGAGTTCGACTACGAATTACATGAAGCATTAAATTTATTGAAGGGATTGGTATTATTTCAGGCGCGCACGGATTAGCCAATGCACCACTATCGGGCAAACGCCGTAATTCTGTTATCACTGATTTGGGTATTGCCAGCATCCGCGGCCGGCGTGGACGCCAGTTTGCCCGCAATTGGCATCATCATCGACGATATGGGGTATCGCCTGCACGATGGCTATCGAGCAATCGCGCTTCCGGGACCATTAGCCTACTCGTTCCTACCTCATACGCCCAACGTTGCACCGCTTTCCAAGGAAGCACAGCGCCTGGACAAAGAGGTATTACTGCACCTGCCAATGGAAGCCATAAAGGGCAATCTGTTGTTGGGTCCGGGCGCGTTGCGCGCAGAAATGGACGAACGCACGCTGATCGAGACTTTGCATACCGATCTCGCTTCGGTTCCAGCCGCTATCGGCATCAACAACCATATGGGCAGCCGCCTGACCCGAGAGCCGCTACACATGCGTTGGCTTATGGACGCAATCAAATCCAAGGGGCTATTTTTTATCGATAGTAAAACTATCCAAGGAAGCGTTGCCGCCAAAATCGCATGGGAACGCGCGGTACCCACGCTTGCACGAGATATCTTTATCGACAACGAGGCTGTCGAAGATAAAATTCGTAGCCAATTCTCGAAGTTGATCGCTGTCGCGCTGCGTCGCGGCTACGCGTTAGGTATAGCACATCCGAAACCTACAACCATCGAAATACTCAATGAACTGCTGCCACAACTGGAAACTCACGGGGTGAGGCTAGCTGGCATTCGCGAACTGCTCGCCATGAATAATGCGGCACACGCGGTGAAACCCACCTCAGTTACACACCACCTCAAGCACATCGCCGCAAATGAATGAATGGTTCGAAACGGCGCGCGAGAGGAGCGTTGTTCGACGCGCAATACGAGTTAGCCTGATTGTCGGAACATTGCTGGTCCTCATCAATCATGGTGACGCATTACTGCGCGGCGAATTCGGGTTGTTGCGGAGCCTCAAGATAGTACTCACCTACCTCGTTCCGTACTGTGTCTCATCCTACGCAAGCGTAGCCGCAATCCTGGACTTACGAAGCCACACTGACGCCAGACAGAAATGACAATTTCCAGATGCGTTCAGGCCCGCATCTTTGCGGCTGTCTTCGGCTGGCTTGCCTGTTGCAACGCCGTCACAGCGCCGTCGGACCCCGCGCTACAGGCGTATCGACAAGGTGATTACGCCGCCGCCGCCGCTCAATTCGAGCAACAAGCTCAGCGCGACAATGCGGCGGCGGCCAACAATCTCGCCGTCATGTACCTGCAAGGCCGCGGCGTAGAGCAAAACTACGCGCTCGCCTTAAAGTGGTTCCAGCGCGCTGAAGCAAAAGGATTGCGCGGTGCGCAATACAACATTGGGATGTTACATCTGCGTGGATTCGGTGTGGCTCAGGACCTGTCAGAAGCTGCCCAGTGGTTACATAAAGCCGCGGATAGAGGTGATCGTGATGCTCAGTTTCAACTTGGACTGCTCTATTTCAGAGGTGAGGGTGTGGAGCGGGAGCTGACCAAAGCGATGTACTACTTCCGCAATTCCGCAGAGCAAGGAGTCGTCGGCGCTCAATACAATGCTGCCGTTATGCTTATGGAAGGCATGGGCACCGAGCACGACCTGGATGAAGCAATCCGCCTGTTTACCCTTGCAGCGGACCAAGGTCATGAGGAGGCCCAACTCAACCTCGGCCTCATTTTCTTCGAAGGCTATCAGAGGGAACCGGATTTAGCTCAAGCGTTAGAATGGTTTCAGCGCGCTGCCGATCACGGTAACCCGGAGGCGCAGGTAAATCTCGGGACTATGGTATTGCAAGGGCGCGGTTTGGATCCGGATCCGGAGTTGGCATTCAACCTGTTTCGCCAGGCGGCCGAACAGGGCCACGTTGGCGCCCAGCACAACCTAGGTATTATGTATTACGAAGGTGAGACCGTAATCAAAAACAACATGGTGGCTTATGCCTGGTTCGATCTGAGCGCCATGGGAGGTTACGAACCAGCGAAACGTAATCTGGAGCTACTTGCCGATGACATGACGCCCATGGAGATCCAAAATGCGTTGGAGCTATCGGCACACTTAATTAGGGATTACGGTACCGGTCGAGGGCAATGACGCGTCAGGGTGAGGATCGAAGCGCCGACGCCAGACACCCTAGTCCCACCAACCCGAGCAACCACACCGTCGCCGGCACACCACCGGACATATCACTTAATCCATCAGGCGCAAGTAGAACCGCCGCCCCCAAGAGACATCCCGTACCTATTATGGCCAGCACGGTACGCTGGAAGCCGAGCCGGATCTGGTCGCGCACCGCGACGAAATCCTCGCTGGTCGAGCGCATTTGAAGTTCGCCGCTGCGCGCTTTATCCAACAACTCTATGACTAATCCGGGTATTTCGGGCAGCCGATCAATTGGCATTCTTCGTTTTGCGGAACTCCAAAAATAGCGAGCACTTACACGTTCGCGCATCCAACGCTCCAGTGCCGGCCGTGCCGCTGTCCAGATGTCGAGATCCGGATACAGCTGCCGGGCAACTCCTTCGATATTCACCAATGTCTTCTGCAGCAGCAACAGCTGCGGAAGTATCTCCATGTGAAATCGCTGTGCGGTCTGAAACAGACGCAACAACAAACCTCCGAAAGAAACTTCCTTAATCGGTCGATCAAACATGGGTTCGCAAACGGCGCGAATCGCGAACTCGAATTCATCGACCCGGGTAGCTTTTGGTACCCAACCGGATTCGACGTGCAATTCTGCAACTCGACGATAATCCCGGTCCATAAAGGCGACAAAATTATTGGCGAGATATCGCTGATCGATATCGCTAAGTGAACCCATAATGCCGAAATCCACCGGCACATAACGGGGCGGCAAGGAACCCTCACTTGGTACAACGAAAAGATTTCCCGGGTGCATGTCGGCGTGGAAAAAATGATCGCGAAACACTTGGGTGAAAAACAAATCTACCCCGGCCTCGGCCAACTGCTTCAAATCAATCCCGGCGCTTTGTAAACCTTCACGATCGTCGATGCGTATGCCTGAGATGCGCTCCATGACCATTACGTTTCTACGGGTCAAGTCCCAATCGACTTCGGGTACGTAGAGTTGTTGCGAATCACTAAAGTTTCGCCGTAATTGGGTTGCGTTCGCCGCTTCGCGCAACATGTCCAGTTCAGCAAGGATCGTCTTTTCCAACTCCGCAACTACACCGCTGGGACGAAGTCGGCGCCCGTGAGCCCAATACTTCTCCGCGGTCTCGGCCAGGATGTACAGCAAGCCAAGATCTCGCTTGATGGTTTTGGCTATGTCGGGACGCACTACTTTCAGTATTACCTGCTTGCCGTCCAACCGGCTCGCGCTATGAACTTGCGCTATAGACGCCGAGGCTAGCGGCACCTCGTCGAAATCTACAAACATGTCCGCAATCGGACGTCCGTAGGCCTTCTCCACAATCTCACGCGCGACATTGCCTGGAAACGGTGGCACTGCGTCTTGTAGTTTTGCCAATTCCTCAGCGATGTCGTCCGGCAACAAATCCCTTCGCGTCGACAACAGTTGGCCAAATTTCACAAAGATGGGCCCGAGTTCCTCAAGTGCATTGCGTAGCCGCTGGGCGCGTGGGGCATACGCTGAGCGCATCCAATTCCACGGCAATAGATAAAGCATGAATTTCAGGTATTGGAACACCGGTGCGGCGAGGATCATCTCGTCCATGCCATGCCGGATCAGGATCCGCTGAATCGCGAAGATACGAAAAAACTGGCCCGGTGTAATCATGGCTCGTATTGCGAGCTAACCGGTTTGTCCATACGGCCGACTCGCTGCTCAAGGCGCTCGACGTCGTCTCTCAAGCGGTCTATTGCACCAAGAAATTGGTCTAGCTCGCCAGGCTGCGGCACGAGTCTGCGTTCGTAGCGCAAAAATTCGGATACATCTTCCTCAAAGCTCGTGCGCGAGCCTCGCGCCCACGCACGCAGCCTTCGCGCTGCGTTGCCAAGTTTATGCGCGAGGAAATCTCCGGTCGCGGGCGAGACGGCCTCCTCCCAATCAATGTTCAGATTTTTTAGCAAGGTTTCAAATTCCCGGGCAACCGCAAGGTCTCCGGTGATATTTACCGCACCGCTGTGCGTTACCTCTTGTTGCCGGGTCAGCGACAACAGATCAATCAGTTTGCCGGTGATCCGCACATCGGGTGAGCTCGCACACGCGCCCTGTAGCACTACACCCTGCCGCTGCGGCATTACAAAGATAACTTCGTCAATGCCCAGAACCTCGATCGCGATAACCCGACCGTCCAGTTTCGACAAGGCATCCAGCGTTTCCGGATCGAAGCGCAGAAACCAGGAGATCCCCCGCGACATCGCATCCATCAAACTACTGCCCGCCAGTTTCGTCATAAATTAAAACCCCGGTGTACCGCAACGATACCACCAGAGAGATTGAAATATTCCGCGCGGGCGAATCCCGCCTCCTCCATCATCGATTTCAGCGTTTGTTGGTCGGGGTGCATACGAATAGATTCGACCAGGTACTGGTAACTGTCGCGATCGCGCGCAACTAATTCACCAATCGCGGGAATTACTTTGAATGAATATTCGTCGTACATACGCTGCAACAGCGGCAGCACCGGCTTAGAGAACTCCAGAATAATCAAGCGACCGCCTGGTTTCAGCACACGCAACATCGAGCGCAATGCCTTTGGTTTGTCGGTAACGTTGCGCAGACCGAAACCTATCGCGACGGCATCAAATTCGGAGTCGACGAAGGGTAATGCCTCCGCGCTTGCCTGCACACAGGCGACACCGGCAATGCCGTTATCAATCAGCCGATTGCGACCCTGGCGCAGCATCGCGGCGTTAATGTCGGTAAGTAGCACCCGTCCGTTGCGTTGCAGGCGCCGCTCAATCAAACGGGTCAAATCGCCAGTGCCACCAGCGACATCCAGCACTTGCTCAGCGGACCTCGGAGCTAATACGTTTATGGCAAAGCGCTTCCAAAGCCGGTGTGCTCCCCAGGACATCAGATCATTCATAAGGTCGTAGCGAGCAGAAACTGAGCCAAAGACTCGCTCTACAAGCTGACCCTTCTCCTCGGGCGAGACGCGGCGAAAACCGAAATCTGCGCTTTTATCTGGCATGTCTACTGCAGATACGGCGTGAAGCGAAGCTGCGCCCCACGCTGGTGCATTCCCAACGACGACCATGTCGAATGGCCGCGTGCGGGTCAGTGTTGCTGGCGCGCATGCCCCGCTGACTTAAGCGCGGCCAGATACTCTGTCCAATACCGTTCCCGTTTGCTGCCCAAATCGTAGAGGTAATCCCACGAATAAATGCCCGAATTATGTCCATCGTCGAAAATCAATCTGACCGCGTAGTTACCAACGGGTTCGATTTCGGTAATGTTGACTTCTTCCTTGCCCACCTGCAGCACGCCTTGCCCTGGGCCGTGGCCTTTTACTTCCGCCGATGGTGAATACACCCGAAGTAGCTCACAGGACAATTCAAAGCTTGCGCCTTGTTCAAAGCTGATTTCAAGAAATCGGGATTTCTGATGAAGCTTTATATCTGTTGGGGTAAATTGAGACATGTATTTTCGCGACCGATTGCGACCGACTCAGAGTATGTACTTGCTGAGATCCCGATCCTTTACGAGTTCACCAAGATGCTGGTCAACATACAGGGAGTCGACGAGCACTTCGAGCCCCTCACGATTGGCAGAGGTGAATGACAGGCTCTCGAGCAAGCGCTCCATCACCGTATGCAGCCGTCGCGCGCCGATATTCTCGCTATGTTCATTGACCTCATACGCCACCTCGGCAATGCGGGCGACACCGTCATCGGCGAAACTCAGTTTGACTCCCTCCACTAGCATTAACGCTGAATACTGTTGCGTCAAAGACGCAAACGGTTCACGCAGGATACGAATGAAATCTTCTGTAACCAGCGCCCGCAATTCAACCCGAATCGGCAACCGACCTTGTAACTCAGGTATCAAATCCGACGGCTTGGCAACGTGGAATGCTCCCGACGCGATAAACAATATGTGATCAGTCTTGATCATGCCGTACTTGGTGGATACCGTGCAGCCCTCTACCAGCGGCAAGAGATCACGCTGCACGCCTTCGCGGGAGACATCGGGACCGCCGTGTTCAGCGCGCTTGGCGACTTTATCAAGCTCGTCGATAAACACGATGCCGTTTTGCTCGGCAGTTTCCAGCGCGCGAGCCTTCATATCATCTTCGTTGATCAGTTTTGCCGCTTCTTCCTCGGTGAGCAACTTCAACGCGTCCTTGACACGAACACGGCGAGTCCGAGTACGTCCTGAACCCATATTTTGAAACAGCCCTTGCAATTGATTGGTCATCTCCTCCATGCCTGGAGGGGCCATTATCTCAACTCCAATGCTTGGCGTGTTGAGTTCGACCTCGATTTCCTTTTCGTCAAGATCGCCCTCACGCAGTTTTTTACGAAATTTCTGGCGGGTACCCGACTCCGGATCCTCCTTTAGGCGATCCTCGGTGTTACCTCTGGGCGCCGGCAAAAGCGCATCTAACACACGCTCCTCGGCAGCGTCTATTGCCTCAGCCTTGACCGCACTGAATGCGGTTTCCCGCGCCATCTTTACCGCCACATCGACGAGATCGCGCACAATAGATTCAACGTCGCGGCCAACGTAACCGACTTCGGTAAACTTCGTCGCCTCAACCTTAATAAATGGGGCGTTAGACAGTCTCGCCAAACGTCGCGCAATTTCGGTCTTGCCGACCCCCGTGGGGCCAATCATCAGAATGTTTTTTGGCGTAATCTCATCGCGCAGTTCTGCATCGACCTGTGTGCGCCTCCAACGATTACGTAGCGCAATGGCGACCGCACGCTTTGCCGCATCCTGGCCGATGATATGCTTGTCCAACTCCTCAACAATTTCTTCAGGAGTCAGCGCCGTCATGATGGGTCTGTTCCAAGATGGCTATGCATTTTTTAATCGAGTTCTTCGATGCTGAGTTGGGTGTTGGTATAAACACAGATGTCAGCCGCGATCTGCAAACTTGTTTCGACGATCGCACGCGCATCCAATTCAGTGTGATCGAGCAAGGCCCGCGCTGCCGCACGCGCATAGGCACCGCCGGATCCAATCGCTAACGTGTCCGCTTCGGGTTCTATGACGTCACCGGTACCGGATATCATAAGTGACACTGAGCGATCGGCCACTATCAACAAGGCTTCGAGCCTGCGCAGGGTGCGCTCGGTGCGCCAATCTTTCGCCAATTCAACTGCGGCGCGGGTGAGATTGCCAGAATACTTCTCCAGCGACGCCTCAAAACGCTCAAACAGGGTGAACGCATCCGCAGTACCGCCGGCAAACCCCGCCAGTACTTTCCCGCCATAAAGGGTTCGGACCTTTTTTGCATTGCCCTTGAGTACAGTATCACCCATCGAAACCTGTCCATCACCGCCAACCACGACTCGGCCGTTGCGACGGACGGACAAAATTGTAGTTCCCTTAATTTGCATAATTAGCCCGCATATTGCGCGAAGGTTCGGTTCCGGGGAGGGCGCATTTTACACGAAACGCCGGCAGCTAACGCGTGAAGAAAACCCCCAGCTAACCCCATGGTATGCGCGAAGCCGCTACTTCTTCTTGGCGCGCGGGTGGGACTCGTCGTAGACCTTGGCAAGATGCTGAAAATCCAGGTGCGTGTAGATCTGGGTGGTGCTGATGTCGCTGTGCCCCAATAACTCTTGTACTGCGCGCAAATCACCGGAGGATTCCAGTAGGTGGCTGGCGAAGGAATGGCGCAGCATATGCGGATGCACATGCATCTCCATTCCCTGTTGCACTGCCAAACGGCGTAGCCGGTTCTGAACCGTGCGCGTAGTGAGGCGATTACCGCTACGTCCAACAAATACCGCTGTCTCCGCGGGTGTTGCCACATCGCCGCGCAAGCTCAGCCAATCGCGTAATGCTGCAATTGCCTGCTTTCCTACCGGTACGAGGCGATGCTTGTTTCCTTTTCCCACCACCCGCACCTGTGCTTCCGTGAGATCGAGTGCGGAACGATCGAGCCCAACCAGTTCGGCTACTCGCAATCCGCTTGAGTACATAAGCTCGAACATCGCCCGGTCCCGGACCGACAACAAATCGCCGCCGCGAGCTGCTAACAGGCGCGCCGTCTGGTCTGCATCCAGTACCTTGGGCAGCTTTCGCTTTGATTTCGGAGCCCGTAAGCCTTGCGCAGGATCGTGAGCGACCTCGCCTACCTCCTGGAGGTAGCGATAAAACGTGCGGATAGCGGAAAGTGCACGTTGCAGACTGCGGCTGCTGGCACCCAGGCGATGGCGCCACGCGACATACGCTCGCAGCTCCACGACCGTGAAATCGCCCCAATTAGCGATGCCCCGCTCGCATCGGAATGCATTCAATCCGGCAAGATCTCGTCGGTATGCTTGCTGGGTGTGCGCAGAGTAGTGGTACAGCGTCCCAAGGAATCGCTCGAGGGCGGGATCTGCAATCACTGGCATCAGGCCGGCGGTTCTTTAACCCACGGCGCGATTACGAGTGTGACAATATCGCCTAGTTGTGCGAGTAGAGTGGTGCCCATATCGGTACTGTAGCGCTGCGACTCGCGGCTAGCGATCGCTAAAACGCCGTCCCAATGCCCCCCTGTAAGAGGCAGAATAACAGCCGAACCAACTGGTTCCCGGGCGAACAATTCCTGTTGTTGGGCGTTGTTCAAACGCCCAACAACGGGCCGCCGCTCTTCCAGCGCTGTTGCGAATACCGCGCGTGCGGGCGCCTCGCGCCCCACGAATTCAGGACAATCACCGTTCTCGATCGCCGGTGTTGCAAATACGAGTAACGCGATCCATTCAGCGTCAAAATCTTCTTTCAGTCGTTTTTCTATAATCGCGACCAACGGTTCGATGCCACCGGCGTCAATCAGTTGCAAGGTAAGTTCGTGCAGCCGCCTGCTCAACGCGTCATTCTCACCGGCAATCGTCACCAGATCCTGAAATTTGCTCTTAAGCGCTCTGTTTTCGTCCCTCAGCACGCTAACCTGACGCTCAACAAGCGAAACCGCAGTGCCCGTTTGATGAGGAACCTCCAGTTCGCCCAGCAAATAGGGGTGTTCTTCAAAGAACTCTGGATGCTTGCGCAAATACTCTGCCACTGCGCGGCTGGTGTCCGGATTCGATTCCTGGGCTTGTTTGCTCTGCGACTTCATAGCTCTATGGTTCCCTCGAAGACTTGATGCGCTGGACCGGTCATCCAGACGGCGTCCCCAACCCCCTGCCACTCAACCAACAGATGTCCACCGGGCAATTCTACATCGACGCTGGCATCCAGTCGCGACCACATGCGGCCCGCCACGACTGCGGCACAAGCACCCGTGCCACAGGCCATTGTCTCACCGGCGCCTCTTTCGAAAACACGCAAACGAATATGTTTTAACCCTTTTATCTCCATAAAACCGGCGTTCGCGCCTTGCGGAAAGCGACGGTGGCTTTGTATCAAAGGCCCCCAAAGCGAGACTGGCGCGGTATCAATGTCGTCGACTTCAAGCACAGCATGCGGGTTGCCCATGGACAGTGCGCCGATTTCGAGCCGCTGCCCATCGACGTCGATCTGGTAGCACGCCGAACGGCTTTCGGCCTGCAACGGGATTTGAGCGGGCTCGAACTCCGGGGCACCCATGTTGACGCGCACGTCGCCATTATCTTCGAAAAAAACCTCCTGCAGCCGGCCGCCGGATTCGGCTATCAATTTTTCACCAGACACTTTTCCGCGATCATGGAGGTAGCGTGCGACACAGCGCACACCGTTGCCGCATTGGCCGACTTCGCCGCCATCGGAGTTGAATATTCGGTAAAGGATGTTCGCCGCCGATGAGTCTGGTTTCTCGATAAGCAGGAGTTGATCACAACCCACACCGTGGCGTCGATCGGCAATATGACGGATCTGCTCGCTGCTGAAATCGAAATGGCGAGTTGTACCATCGACGACGACAAAGTCGTTACCCAAACCATGCATTTTTACGAATTCAAATTGCATGTGGGGTAACCCGTATATTGGATGAAGGATCCTGGCGCCGCGCTGGAGCGCCAAGCATAGCCGTAGCGATGGTTGGCGTGAAGCGCAAGCACTGGCGTGCGCACACCGGCGAGGGCCAGGATAGCCCCGCGATGCAGCACAAATTGTATTTAGGCGCCGTTAACATTGAGCCCGTATCGTTTCGGGATTTCACACGCATCGCGCGGCGTGACTGCCAGGGATGGCGGAAATGCAGACCATGCACGCCTGCACGGATGCAGGCGGTACGAGTCCAGGGATGGACGAGATAGAGCGAAGCAGGAAGCCAGAGCCGAGAACGACGCAGGAGCCAAAGTCGAGGAGCGTTTGTCTGCCCTTCATACAATATGCGGGTCAAGATACCCCTACTTTGGCGATCTTCATACTCGATACATTGCTAGTCAAAATCAAACGTCTGCTGCGCGGCAACGTCGTAAATCAAAGCTCTCTCACTCACCCGCGCTGCGTCGCTCAGCCGATGCGCGATGCAGCTTTCAAGCGAGCGAATGTGGAACACTGGCATGTCGCTTTTGGTCAAATAGTCTGCGATGAATTGCCGATGACAGTGACGGTAGTCGGCCTCAGCACACATCACAACCACTCTCGCAGTACCCGACCAGGCAACTAGCGATTCGATAGCAGCGCCAAATTCTGGCGTGGACATGTGGTCGGCATAGCCTCGAAAAGCGTCATTGCCCAGCGCCAGGTGTCTGGATTCAGGCAACGGTTTGCGAAATCCACCCAACGCGCGACCCGCCCATTGGTATGCGATCCCCGCGCTCGCCAGTCGAGGTTCCATCTGCGCACGAGAGAATTGAGGGTGACGACGCGACTGAGGGTAGCTTCGAACGTCGACAAGTAGCTCGATAGCATTACGCTGCAGCAGCTGTACAAACTCGGTCCACGCCAGGATGCTGTGACCCACGGTAAATATTGCGGCCTGCGTCATGGCGCGTGGATATCAATCTCTGGGGTCCAAGGAGAGCAATTCGCTGAGCACTGGAGCCGCATCAAATAAAGTCTCATAAACCCCGAAAGCCGCGGCCGCGGCAGCCGCCGACGGCGGTTTCAGATCCGGGATCATGATCGCGGTCATTCCCGCCCGCGCAGCCGCCAGGATGCCGGCATCGGAATCTTCCAGCGCAACGCACAGCTTTGTGCCGATCGCCAGACGGCGCGCGGCGAGTTGATAAATATCCGGCGCCGGCTTACCACGATCGACTTCGTCACCCGTTACTACGGTTTGAAACAAACCCAGCAACCCGGAAGATTCAAGAAGTTCGTTCGTACGCGGACGCGGCGTCGACGTGGCGATCGCAAAATTGACACCCGCCCGCTGCAGTACTTGCAGCAACTCGATAGCGCCGGATTTCACAGTGACGCCGGTTGTCGCGACTTCGGCCTGCCAATGTGCCCGCCATGATTCTCGAAATCGGGATAAGGGGAAATCCGCGCCAAAATGTTGCAGTAGCTTCGCCTCAATATCTCTGGCACCCAGTCCAATCAGCCGGTCGTACAGCTCGGCGCTGAATTCCACCCCGAATTCACCACCTGCGGCCTCTGAGGCCCGCCGATACATGGGCTCCGTATCAAGGAGCAAGCCGTCCATATCGAAAACCACGGCGCATAAGCTCATGTCCGGACGCTTCTCGGATTACAGGAGCGCATGCTCACGGCCTCACGCGAGCCCCGCCGTCAGGTTCAACAATCTGCAGCTCGGACGGGCGCGCGATATGTACAGTTGACGTCGGGAACGCGCACTCGGCGCCGTGGGACTCAATGATTTCAATGATCCGCAGCAGCACATCCTGCTTAATCTCATGGAAGCGGATCCAGACGGTGGTTTTGGTAAAGCAATAAATGAAGAAATCCAGCGACGATGGCGCAAATGTGTTGAAGTTAACCATCAATGTGCGTTTTGTCTCGATCTCCGGATGTTCTTTCAACATTTTGTAGACCGCGTCCACAATTGTCGCCATCAGTCCTGCATCCTCATAACGGATGCCGATGGTCTCGTAGATGCGGCGGTTCGTCATACGCGACGGATTCTCCACCGCGATGCCCGTAAACGTTGCGTTCGGAACGAAAAGCGGGCGCGCATCGAAGGTTCTGATTTTGGTCAATCGCCAACCAATTTGTTCGACCGTGCCCTCAATTTCTCGATCCGGAGAACGTACCCAATCGCCCACCGCGAACGGTCTGTCGAGATAAATCATCAGCCCGCCGAAAAAATTGGCAAGCAGATCTTTAGCGGCGAAACCTACCGCAAGCCCACCCACGCCACCGAACGCCAGCACACCCGAGACGCTGAAACCCAAGGTCTGAAGTACCACCATGGCAGCCGTAATGATGACGGACAAGCGCAACAATTTGGCAAGCGCATCAAGTGTCGTACGATCAAATGCCCCCTCATCGGCCATTTTTGCAGCAATGATGTTCTCTTCGCCGCGCTGGATGAAGCGAACCACAAACCAGGCTAATGCAAAAATCACGCCGACATCGCGAGCCGGGCCAACCGCGTCGAAAATTGCAGCTTTGGATTCCGGCTGGGCGACTTCGGCCGCAAACGATAAACCGACAACCCAGATCACCACACTCAGAGGTTTGCTCAGAGCGTCCACTACTGCGTCGTCCCAGGGGTTGGGGGTACGCTCCAAACCTTTCTTTAGTTTGGCGAGGACACGTCTCTGAATGAAATTCAGCAACAACACTGCGAAGACGACGACAAACACTTCGACAATCCAGTATTCAGTGCCGAAAAATTTGAAGAACTCCACTTTCAAAGCTGCTAGGTCCATAAGTGCCGTACCATTAATTAATGCTGAATTTTGTTTACGCGCAGACGGCTATTTTACGGACTCAACTACGCGGTACCAGTAGCGCACTGCTACCCCCAGCGCCACTAGCCCGCATATTGCACGAAGGCGCCGCACGCGTCCTGCGCGAGCATCCAGGATCCTTCATGCAATATGCGGGCTAACCACAGCAAGCTAATAGCGTACCGTAACAACATAGCCGCGCTGCTCGAGCAGCCGCAATATGCCTTGCCGGCCGGGTAGGTGCAGCGCACCGACGGCAACGAACACCTTACCCTCACGTAACCGGGGGAGCATACGCTCGACCATCCGCAGGTTGCGTTTGATAACCAACGAGTCCAGGAGCCGCCGGTGCAATTGTTCGTTTTCAGCTGAATATCGTTGTGACCCGGCAGCTAATATCGCGAGATCCCGATCGAGATAAGCTAGCAGACTCTCTTCTACGTTGGCCTGCACCGTTTCATAGTGACAGATTGCACTTTTCAGCAACGCGATTTGGTCCGCCAACGTCAAGCTGCCGAGCGCCGCGGCTTGTTCCGCGACCGTTTCTAAGCCTGCGACCGTCAGACCGCGCTGCTGAGCGTCCTGCATCAACCTGAAGTCCAATGGCAACTCACCGTGTTGTATCGGCATACTAAGCGTTAAATAGGCCGCCCAAGGTTTGAGCAAACTGGCCATCGTCGGTGGTACGCCGTGCACTGCCAGTAACTGCGCAGTCGGCGCGAACCACTTTCCACCGAGTTGCTGTTCGAGTTGGGTACCATCGGTATACATCATAAGTAGCGAAAGCTCGGCTATGCCAACCGGGTCGAACAGTGCCTCCATGACAAAACCTTGGGCGCCGTCAAACGCCTGACGCACCGGTGCAGGCAAGGTGGTGACACGTTCGTCGGCAAGATGGATCGTCGCAAAAATAAAGCTTGCAGGAACCGGCGCAGCCTCCACTTGGAACAAAAGCCCTCTGCCGTGGGCGATTTCGCGGCGCACTGCGGGCGTTGGGCTAAGCGCACTGCATTCCAAGCCGCGACGGTCAAATGCCCAGGCATCCGCCGCGCATTGCAGACACAGCAGCAGTGGCAGTAAAAGGCGTAGAACCGGGCCAGTATTAGACAATTTCATCGTCGCCCAAATCCAATTCAGGATTACTATTCATGCTTTGCACACGGGCGTTGATACGCTGCCATCTCGGGTCGCCAGTAAGTTCCAGGCGCTCGATCTTGCCGCGGCCATGCATACGCATCAATCGGACTTGTGCCAGCGGTTCGTGAATTTCGCCTAGTGCATCAAGGACCTCAGCGACGCCCGCCGGACAATTGCAAACCAGAACCATGTCGCATCCGGCATTCAAAGCGGCGCGCGCGCGCTGCGGAAACCCCCCAGCAACCGCAGCACCAGCCATGGTGATATCGTCACTAAATATAATTCCCTGAAACGCGAGTTCGCTACGCAGTATTTCTCCCAGCCAGATGCTTGAGAATCCAGCAGGCTTCGCGTCAACCCGCTCATAGATGACATGGGCCGGCATGATTGCCGACAAGCCGCTGCGTACCAAGCGTTCGAACGGGACTAAATCCTTGAGCCGGATATCGGCCAGGTCGCGCTTGTCGACAGGCGTCTCCTGGTGGGAATCAGTAGTTACCGAGCCGTGCCCCGGAAAGTGCTTACCTACGGCCGCCATACCGGCTGCAGACATGCCCTTGATGTAAGCCTGTGCGAGCCAGGAGATCGTATCCGGATCGGCGTGGAAGGCGCGATTACCAATTACCTGACTGACGCCCGAGCGCACGTCCAGCACTGGCGCAAAGCTGAAATCCACACCGCTGGCGCGCAATTCAGTTGCCATCATCCAACCGCAATCCTCAGACAACTTTATTGCCGCGAGGCGATCTGAGTCGAACATGTCGCCAATTGCGCCAAGCGCCGGCAGCGGTGAAAAATCTCTGCGAAAGCGTTGTACCGAGCCGCCCTCCTGATCGACCCCTACCAATAGTTTAGGACTGCGTAACTGATGCAGAACCTCTACAAGCTGCCCGAGCTGCACGGGGTCCTCGTAGTTGCGGGCAAACAGGATCACCCCGCCAACCAGTGGGTGCGTCAGTATTTCGCGTTCCTGCGGCGACAGCGTCGGCCCTTTGAGATCCACCATCAATGGTCCAAGCGCCACGTTGTTCAATCACCACGTACGGAACGCAGGGCGATTCGCGGGCGCGTGACCTGTAACTGATCGCGCACCCAGTCACCTAGCAAATTCACAGACAGAACAACGAAAATCATCGTAACCCCAGGAACGATCACGAGATGTGGAGCCACTAGCATATACTCAGCGCCCGAACGGATCATGTTCCCCCAGGAAGCTGCCGGCGGCTGTACGCCAAGCCCCAGGAACGACAATCCCGCCTCGGCCACGATTGCCGCACCCAAACCGAACGTCGCCTCGACTATCAACGGAGCCCAACTCAGGGGCAGGATATGACGCAGCAAAATCACGCGGTCGGTACTACCCAGTGCGCGCGCCGCCGTGACGTGCTCGCGCTGTTTAAGCGACATTGCCTGAGCCCGTGCCAGCCGCGCATAGCCCACCCAACCAACCGCGACCAATGCGATGATCAGATTGGCCATGCCAGGGCCGAGCACGCCCGCCAGTGCAATTGCCAACAGTATGCCGGGGAAAGCCAGCACTACATCCATGACTCGCAACATACACCAGTCAACCCAACCACCGATCCAAGCCGATAACAATCCGAACACCGTGCCCACGGTACCTGCGATAACCACGATGCAGACCCCAACCACAAGAGACGTGCGTGCACCGACCATCAGGCGCTGTGCCACCGAACGGCCCAGATCATCGTAACCGAGCCAACCCGTTGCAGATGGCGGCAACAATATCCGATCCAGATCAACTTGATCAGGTGTAGTTGCGATTTCCGGACCGACCAGCCCTATAACACACCAGCCGAGTAGGATGCTGCCGCAGACCATTGCCCGAGCCTCCATCAAGCTTGCTCAACGCGTGGATCGACCCACGCATATACGATTTCGGTAAACAAATTGATGCCTACGTAACACAAACTTATGACTAGTACACATGCTTGCACCGTAGGGTAGTCGCGACGACGGATTGCCTCGACCGTGAGCTCGCCGATCCCGGGCCAAGCGAAAACTGTCTCTGTAATTACGGCCCCACCAAGCAGACCACCGAGTTGCAAACCAAATACCGTAATTACAGGTAGCAATGCATTGCGCAATGCATGACCATAAATGATCGCCGCTTCGCTCAACCCCTTCGCACGCGCAGTCTTAACGTAGTCTTCATCGAGCGTGTCTAGTAACGATGCACGGATCATCCGCGACAGCAGAGCAGCGAGCGCCGTTCCCAAGGTCAGCGCAGGCAGCACGAGCGCAAGCACACCGCTATTGCCGGTAACCGGCGTCCAGCCGAGATGGACTGAGAAGATCATGATTAGCAGCGGACCCAGCCAGAAGTTGGGCAGCGATACTCCCAAGGTCGCAAACATCATAGCGCCGCGATCGAGCATGCTATCTTTGTAAACCGCCGCAAGTATTCCGAACGGAACGGCAATTAGGAGGGCAACTAACATTCCTGCCGCGGCAAGCAAAACTGTCGCTGGAATACGCTCACTCAGCATTTCGCTAACCGGCTGACCCGAATAAAGCGACACCCCAAAGTCCAGTTGCAGCAACTGCGTCATGTAGGCCAACCACTGCACCATCAATGGTCGATCCAGGCCCAGTGCCTGTCGCAAAGCCTCACGGTCCGCCGGATAAGCAGACTCGCCGAGCATAACTTCGACAGGATCACCCGGCAGTAAGTGCAGCAATAGAAACACAACAGTCACTACGCCGAGCGCGACGAGGGCTGCGCTTGCTAGACGCGCTACCATAAAACTGCGCATGAGGCTGATTATCCTCGCAACCACAAGTGACTGGCAAAACATAGTCGCTGGCCACGGTATCGTCTAGCCGGCATATTGCATGAAGGCGCCGAAATGCATGTGGTAAAGTGCTTAACTTACCAGCATCGAAGATAAACAATGGCACGCTATCAGTTTGCAGCCGACGCCGAAGCAGCGCCGGACGGATGGGAATCGCGCACCTACCAGATTTCAATGTTGGTCGTGCGCGGCATAGGCGTGCTGCTGTTGCTGGTCGGCTTGTGGATCGGGCTGCGCGTAATTGGTGAAGCCTGGGCGCTGTACGACAACCCGGATCGAATTCAGCGCTTTGCAAAAGCAGTGGAACGCGGTTCCAATCTCGATAAGACGCTGATAACGGCAAGCACCAAACCGCCGCCACCGCCGGCGCAGCTTGGGCACAACGCCAGGGAGGCAACGCCTGCAGCTCCAGCCAGCCCCTCGGCCGAATTCAGACTTTCCTATTTCGCGGCGTGGGCAATCGCCATTTTGCTATTGATGCTAATAGGGCGACTGGCGATGAGTGCAATCAAGACGGGCGGTGAACTCGCTCTCTACGACCTGCAACTCAAACATTTCGCCAACCGGCTTATTCGCGAGGCAATTCGTCCCAAAAGCTAATGCCTTGTGCGCAGGTCCGGCTGTTCGCCCTGGCGTTGCGGATTGCGCATAGATCGTGAGCTGGAAGACTCGGCCCCTTTCGCGCGTCCCTCGAACACTTTACGCTTTTGCTCGGGTGACATCTTGCCCCATTGGCCCCGCGCACGCCGGCGCTGCTTCGGCGACGCATCGCGCATACGTTTGCGCAAAGCCTCACGGTCTGCGGGATCTACATTCTGCCAACGTTGGCGCAGCGCGCGCTGTTGCTCTACCGGCAGCTCTTTATACCAGTCGTGTCGCTGTTTGAGTGCGCGCTGTCGCTCCGGTGATAATTGCTGAAAATTGTCGAAACGCTCACGCATCCGCGAACGTTTTTCCAGATCCATACGCTGCCAGCGATGCATTTGGCCGCGGGTACGCTGACGTTCACTATCATCCATCTGCCGCCAGCGTTGAGCACCGCGCAGCAACCGTTGTTGTCGATCAGCGGGCAGCTCGTCCCATCGGCCCTGCAGTCGCTTAAGCACCTGCTGCTCTTCGGGCTGCAAGGCGGCCCAAGGCAAGGCGCCATCGGCCGCGACTGCGCTGCAGCTGATTGCGATCAGAATAATGGCACTGCAGACGCATCTAATCATGATCAACGACCTGTCCGAAATCACCCGCATCAAGGATTCCGCCATCTTCCAGTGCTTCCGGATCCAGCCACTCGCCGTCATCGCTTACCCATTCACCCAGGAATTCGAGAAATTCCACATCTGGCGACTCGACTTCGGAACGCTCCTGCGCAACCGCAGCCGAGAACACCACAGCTAAAAACAAGGCCACTACAACATCTACCATTCGGTGTTTGTTGGAAATCAAGCACCGTCCGCACAATGATAGCCCGGATATTGCACGAGGACGGCCGCTGCGCTGCTGCAGTTGCTTGACCTCAATATCAATTCCACCTATTTCGTCATACCAGCGTTTGTGACAATTTGCGCATCGCTTGCGGCCTCCTTCGGCGCTGGCTTGCCCAGGTGCGCCTGGGCTTGGTCTTAACGCAAGCCATAGCTACGGCTATGCCTTGCGCTCCAGCCCTACGCCCAACCGCACCTGTGCTGCGCCATTATCCGAAGTCCTCGTGCAATATCCGGGCTAGCCGGCGACCTCGTCCAACCAAGCATAGAATTCCAATTCGTCGAGTAACTCCATTTCCATAACCGACAACATTTCCAAGTCGTCAAAACCCGGTTCACTATTGGGCTGGCGGCCCAGCGGACCAAACAGCACCAACATGGCCAATGCCGCTGCAAACACGCCTGCGGGTACCAGGGTCGGCTGCCATGCGTTGGACCGGCCACGCGGTTGCAAGGCCTCTCGGCGCACTTGGCGCAGCCGAAATTGGGTTGCCGTGTCGAGGGTTTCAACGCTAGCGTCTAATTCCGCGCTGATCCGCGCCAGCAGCTCTGACTCATCGATATTGTCACGCGTACTCATGGCCAATATTCGCCCAACTGCTCGCGCAATGCGTGTACCGCGCGCGAATAATGTGTTTTCACTGTACCCTCCGAGCATCCCATTGCTGCTGCGGTGTCCCTGACGTCCAAGCCTTCCCACACCCGCAGCAGAAACGCCTGACGTTGTCGATTCGGCAGTTCGTGCAGCACACTCTCCAAACGCGCGATAGACTGCTGCGACTTAGCACCGGCCTCCGGGCTGAGCCCATGTGGATCTGGAAGTTCCTGAATTGGATCGACGTGGGTATCGTCGCGCGCAACACCCAGAAATACCCTAAAGCGATTTCTGACACTGCGCCGGCGATACCAGTCATTGATTCGACTGTCCAGTATTCGGCGAAATAATGGCCCCCACTCCTGCGCATCTCGCCCACGGTATCGCTGCACCAACTTGAACATGGCATCCTGCACGATATCCAGAGCCTCTTCGTTGTTGCCGGTGGCCAACATTGCCGTCCGATACGCTCGGCGCTCAACACCCGCGAGAAAATTGTCCAGCGCCTTGGCGGTATCCAGCAGCCTCCTCCTTTAGGAATCATCGTTCGTATAGCGTTTTCTAACATGGATCCAGCCGTTCAGGAAATCGCGCAAATTTCGCAACAATTCGGCAGTGCCGCAGAAACCAATCACCGCCTGGTGTGGACGAGTCATGTCATTGCACACCATCTTCAAAACAACAAACGCGCTGGAGTGCGCTGCGTTGACGAGATGTTGAAGCTCTCCCCCATAAAAGGGGTTAGGAAATCACGACTTTAGTGCCCTCGTCGACGAGGTCGAACAGCGCGATAACTTCGGCGTTTCGCATGCGGATACATCCGTGCGAACCGGGCACACCCATATTAACGTCATCCGGTGCCCCGTGGATGTAGATGAAACGCGACGCACTGTCGACGTTACCACCTTGATTGCGACCCGGTTCGCAGCCCGCCAACCAAAGGATGCGGGTCAGGATCCAATCGCGGTCCGGGGCGCTGTCCCGCATTTCCGGGGTATAGATCTCTCCGCTCGCTTGGCGCCCGACAAACACCGTGTTAGCAACACAACCTGAGCCGATTTTTTCGATGACGCGATGCACGCCTCGTGGCGTACATTCACTGTCGTGGACCTCGCCAGGACCGTTGCGAGCGCACGAGACCGACCATTCACCGATACTGACGCTGCCATCGAGCAAGCGCAAACACTGCGTCTGCAAGTCGACTTCAATATGCATCGCCATCATTGAAATTGAGAAACGTTTGCCAAACCGTCGTAACTCCCATCGCTGGCAAGTACGTAGCCGCTGACACCCTCACGCAGCGCGGCAATCTGATCCTCGTACCAAAGCGGCACAAGCACCAGATCTTCGAGCACAGCTGCCTGCACGGCGCGATACAAACGTGCCTGTTCATCCTGATCCCGCGCCCGCTCAGCGGTTTCAATCAATTGATCAACCCGCGCGTTACGGTAACGTCCACGGTTCGCGCCTTGCGGTGGCATCGATGTGCTGTGGAACGCGTAGCGGAAAATATCCGGCATTTTCAAACCTACCCACGACAGACTATACATTTGAAATCGGCCGGCTTTCACGTCGCCATAAAATGTGCCCCAGTCGTGGCTTTGAATCTCGATATCGATGCCAGCATCTTGCAGCTGACTTTGAATCACAGTAGCTAAACGCCGGCGGAACGTGTTACTGGAGGTCTGGTAAACCAGACGCAGAGGTCGCTGTGCGTCGAAGCCTGCCAACCTCAAATGCTCCCGTGCGCCCGCCAGGCTGCGGGTCCTCTCATTCGCGGCAGGTCGGCCCGCCCAATGTTCCGGGGGCAGTACGCTACTACCAATGCGCGCCATTCCGCCCAGCAACTTATCAACGATGGCCTGCCGATCCAAAGCTAACGCAATCGCCTCGCGCACATGTAGGCGGCCCGCATCCGGATCGTCGAGATTGAAACCGAGATAAGTGAAAGTTGTACCGCGCGCCTGCAACAAACGGATACCACTTTGTGTCTGCAACCAGCTGACGAGTTCTGAGGGCAAATCACCCTGCACGATATCGAGTTCGCCACGCAGCAATTTCAGTATCCGTACGGTCGCATTGGCAACAGCAGATATCTCGACCAACATCCCATCGTGACGCCGCCTGAGCAACACGCGATTGTCGTTGGGCCACTCGACGAACTCGAACGCCCCATTTCCCACCGGCGAGCGTTTAAAATCATGTCCGCGCGCGAGCAACGCTGCCGGCAGAATGCCTATCACCAAACGTCCTGGAAACAGGCGATCGGGACGCTTCAAATAAAACTCTACGCTGTCAGGTCCTATAACTTCTATATGGTCGATGACGTGCAACGAACCACGATGTGGAGAGGCTCGCGAAACATTGATAATGTCGTCGTAGGTCGCCTTGATGTCAGTTGCGCTCAGGCGCGCACCGTCGTGGAACGGGGCCCGTTCGGGATCCAACTCGAAGCGGTATTGAGTCGGCGTGACGACACTCCATCGCGCCAACGCCGGCACCGGTCGGAAATTCGCATCGAAATCGACCAAACGGCTATACAGCAAACGGACCACACGTTCAGACACGGCATCTGTGGCATATCGTGGATCCAGGGTTACAGGAGCCTGCGCAACTCCTAGCCGCAATGCGTCTGCTTCCGGTTGAGCGCAACCCACGAACATAACCGCAAACGCGGCAAGGACGATCAAGCGTAAGCAAACGCCTCGCTCAAAATTACCGGTTAAACTGTCACTCACATGCGGTTGCGATCCGGGCGCTCAAACACAACGATAGATTCAATATGCGAGGTATGTGGGAACATGTCTACAACGCAGGCTTTGGTTGCTCTGAATCCACTTCGTTCGACCAGCACCCGCGCATCACGACCGAGAGTTGCGGGATTACAGGATACATAGACCAGCCTGTCCACTGCCGTGAAATCCATCTGTTGGAGCAGCGCTATTGCGCCCGTGCGCGGAGGATCGAGTAGTACCCGCTGATAATGCCGGCGCAAATAGTCGCCCTGCGGTTCACTAAGATCCGAGCAAATCCAGTCCACGTTGTCGAGTCGGTTACGGCGCGCATTATCTCCCGCACGACTGAGAAGATCGGCCGCGAGCTCAACGCCATCGACCCTTGCAACTCTGCGGGCGAGTGGCAGGGTGAAGTTTCCGATTCCACAGAATAGATCTAATACATGGTCAGTAGCTCGGGGTTCAAGCAATTCCACAACTTTGTCAACGAGGCGCCGATTTATATCGGCATTTACTTGAATAAAGTCGGTTGGTTGAAACCCAATTTCGATGTCATGTGCCGGCAATTGGTAAAACAACATCGGCTCACCGGCCAGTAGTCTCACAGTGTCGGGACCGCCGGGTTGCAGGAAGATGCTCATTGAATGACGTTCGCCGAAAGCGCGAAGCTCCGCGAGGTCTGATTCGTTCAGTTCGACCAGATGTCGAACAACCAGCGCCGTGTTGGCATCGCCGACAGCGATCTCAATCTGGGGAATACGGTCGGGGCAGCTCAAGGAATCCACCAGGGCTCGCAACTGCAAGAGCTTGCGACCGACGCTAGGGTGCAAAACTTCACAGCCAGCGAGATCTGCAACGTAGGGTTTATTGCGTTCCCGAAATCCCACGAGCGCGCCGCCTTTACCCGGCACGTATTTAGCCGCCAGACGCGCCTTATGACGATAGCCCCAACTGGCACCGCGTAGCGGTGCTAACAACTGGTCAGGTTTCACGCCGCCCAGATTTTCCAATTGCTCAAGCATCACTTGCTGTTTGTGGGCAAGCTGCACCTGCGGTTCCATATGCTGCAGAGTGCAACCACCACACAATCCGAAGTGAGGACATCGTGGCTCTATACGCAGCGGCGAAGGTTTCAGCACGGTGACGACTTCGCCTTCATCGTAGCGTCCACGCCGGCGGCGCAAGCGAAACTGCACCTGTTCCCCTGCCAGGGCACCGTCGATGAAAACTACCTTGCCGTCGACGCGAGCTACCCCTCGGCCCTCCGGCGATAGGCTTTCAATTTGTGTCTCCAACAATGCTTGGCGCGCACGCTTCACGCCGTCACCGCCGTGGCTACCACTGGGTAGCGTTCTCGAACTCGCTAAAGTGCGCCTTATTCTCTGCCAGCAAATACGCGCGCAATCGTGCGCATTCGGCCGTGTGGGTCTGCGGCTGCAAGCGCCCGCGCATTAATTCGTAGCGCAGGAACACCAGGTAGGTATTCAACACATCTGTCTCGCAGTAATTGCGTATTGCCTCGATGTCACCATCGACAAAGCATGACCAGACCGCACTGCCATCCATTCCCAATTTGCCCGGAAATCCCAACAGCGTCGCGATGTCATTCAAGGAGGCGCACGCGCGTGCCTGATACCCCGACAATACGTCCATGAGGTCCGTATGTCGCTCGTGAAAACGATTCAGGTAATTATTCCAGCGAAAACTCTGGTCATCGCTACCGCTTTCCCAATATCGGGGCGCCGCGATACCGTGAAGCATTGCGCGGTAGTGCAGAACCGGCAAATCAAATCCGCCACCATTCCAGGACACCAGTTGTGGCGTGTATCGCTCCAGTCCATCGAAGAACCGCTGAACCAAATCGGCTTCTGCAGAGTCGGGTTCCCCCAAGGACCACACAGTAAGTTTATCGTCCCTGCGCAATACCGCGGAGATGGCGACAACTCGATGCAGGTGGAGCTTGAGAAAATCAGACTTGCCATCCGTCTGTTGCAGGCGATTCGAATACATAACGTTGGCAACGTCGCGATCATCGAGGTCCTGCAGCTCGTATAAGCGCCGACCGGCATCCACGTCCGGTACTGTCTCGATGTCAAATACGAGAATATTCACTTGGCGCGCTTACTTTTGCTGCCAGCCGCCATTGCCGTCCTGAAACCACCAGCCGCGAGGCGCATTGCCCACCCATCGACGTGCAAAAATATCTCGGATCCGTCCAACCCACTCGGGGTGCCCGTTGGCTTTAGCTACCTCGTTGTACAACAAATTGCGATCACGGTTTTCTTCCGCAACGAGTTGCTTAATGGGATTTCTCTCGCGGATGGGAATCGCCTTGGCGTCCCTGACACTCAGCATTCCATTGCTTGCCATCCCAAGAGCACCGCTGTTGTACGACGGCTCAAGTCGCCGGTGGCGCTGAGTCATCGCAGCTTTCAGCTGATTAATCGCCGGCGTAGATATATTGATGTCTGGCGCCTGCGCGTGGGCGAGCGGAATAATCCAATTCAGCAGGGCGTCGGCGACATGCGCCGCCGACGTCCATTGAGGAGCATCGCGGTAGGACTGCTCGTCGCCGCCGGTCTCGGACTCAACAGGCGCGTCGCGCCCATAGATCTCGCGGATGAGTCGGTCGGCGGCTTTTTCCGCCGCGGCCTCCGGGAAGTAGACGTTAACGGTGACACAGGCAACCGATACGCAACAAACAATGATAAATGCACAACGTTGAACGATACTCATGATTGCGGTCCTTTTCTTGCCATCCTGATAAAAATTAAACTGTCGCATGCCGTCATGGTTAACTTTAACGCTACTTCATTAACGATGCCTGAACACCCGTTTAGATTCTCGCCTCAGTCAAAAACAACTTCACCCCGAGCAATACGGCGTAGTCCGGCCGTCAAAGTTCGCCATTCGACCGAGCGGCCCGTGCCTTTGACGTTTATCCAGGGCGGTCTCATCCCGCCGGCGGTCAGGATGTAAAACCCCTCGTCGGTCTCAGCCACACCCCCAAGTTCGCAAAATCCATTGTAAAGCCGGCAGCTGATACCAAGACGGTCGTACGAGTAGTCCCTGAAGAATCGTAGCAGACCGCCTGACAAGGCGGCGCCGCCGCCGCCGAGAATGCCCAGATTGTTTACTGCCTGCTGACTTATCCGATGGGTCGTATCATCATCGTCGGGCGTCGCGAACTCCGCTTCGAAATAAACAGGCTTCCAGGAGTCCAGTTCTAGCCGATGAATATGTCCTCCCAGTCGACCCGAGATCCTACCAAAGGAAAATGTGCCGGTCAGTTGCTCCAGATCCAGGTCAGCCACGTCGACATCCAGATAAAGCCGGGGAATTAGTCCGAAAAGGTCATCGATTTTCAGGTTGCGGATGGTGATCTTACCGTCAAAAACCCCCACGTTGAGATCGCCCGTAAGCTCCAGAGAGCCATCGCGGTACGATAAGTGCGGGATAGCGCCCGAAATTTTTCCGTTCAGTAGCGGCCAGGCGAGCGCTTGGGTCAGGGTGGGTAATGAAATCGGCGTTAATTCGCCGCCAATGCTCAGAGCGGGCTGCAGATTGGCGAGCCCTTCGACAGAGAAAGTTTCGATGCGCAAAGCGCCGTCCAACACAGCAACATCGGTCCAATCCGTGAGCTCAACCTGAGCGTCTTGTGAGCTGAAACCGACTTTGCCGCTGCCGAGATCAATTCGGTACACACTCGCGCCCTCCCAGGCCAGTTCTGAGCGCACAGCTTGAGCGCCGCTGGTCAACCCAAAGCGACCGTTCAAGGCCGAAAGACTAAAACGTTCATCTACATCGTCTATATATACATCGTCAAACTCGAGAGCTAATTCGTCGATGCCCTCCTCGCGCCAACGCAAATTGCCATTCACCAGACCCACGATTTCCATGCGGCCCGCGGCCGATCCAATCAGCAGCGGTTGCAGATAAGTTGTATATAAACCATCGAGATCGATTGCTTCCAGCTGCAAGTCTGCACTGTGCAACGCTAGTGGCTTGTAACGCAGATCAAACTTTCCGTTGAACCGGCCGACCCCGGGGTGGATAACATGTGATCGCGAAACGATTATGCGCCCCGAGTCACTGGACCAACGTGCCAGCGCTTGCGCCTCCAACGCATCGCTTGTTACTTCCAACATAAAGCCCGGCGTCGTACCACGGAACTCCAGACCGGGTTCAAAATATACGATGCCCGCGGTGAGCGCCGCATCGATCTCCAATAACCAATCGCGATCGACATCGTTCGCGGTGAATTCGATAATCCCGCTAAGTTCTTCGGCGACATGGGTGCCGTCAAATGCCACCGCGTCGAATCCCAAATTGCCGCTCGCCATATGCATTCCACCAGCGTCGCCGGCTGCCTTCAGCGACAGCGTTAACGTGCCCTGTTCATCTACAATCGATTGACTGCCGTGTTCGCCGGCCAGCGCCTTAACCAATGCCGCGCGCAGGCCAGTTGCGGATATTTGCAGGCGCCAATCCTGAGAACGCAGGTGAAGTTGCACGTCAAGCTGTCCGCCTAAAGGATCAACTATGTCCAAGTGCAATACTGATTCCCGCGTGGACAAGTCATGAACGGCAGTAAATGTGCCCTGCAATTGCAGATCGCCATCGGCGCGCGCGGCGATGACGCCGCTGGTGCATTCCACGAGCGTCGTCGCCAGGCGAATGTCAGTACAACGCAGGCTCAGGCCGCTTAGCGCGATCCAGTCTCCAATGCCGAGCCGCGCTATGCTTAGACCGAAGTCGAAGCCTGATTCCAGCGGCAGCGGCGGATGCACCATTTCAGCATCGCTAACCGAGAATACCAGCAGGTATGCTGCGACCACGACAACACAGGCGCTCAATAAGCTACGATTCACCTTGAAAGGATCAGCTGGGAAATACGTTCGTTGATAAGTAACGATCACCGCGATCGCAGATAATGGTAACGATGACTGCGTCCGTTAATTCTTGGGACAAACGTAAAGCGGCACAAACAGCACCTCCGGAGGAGATCCCGGCGAAGATTCCTTCCTTGGCACCCAGGGCTAGCGTCGTTCGCTCGGCGTCATTCTGACTGACATCAATAATGCTATCGACTCGCGTGGCATCAAAAATTTTAGGTAGATACGCCTGCGGCCATCGGCGAATGCCCGGGATACAGGCGCCATCGCTAGGCTGCACGCCGACAATTTGGATATCGCCATTGCGCTCTTTCAAGAAACGCGACGTTCCCATGATTGTGCCAGTTGTTCCCATCGAACTGACGAAATGAGTCACGGTGCCTTCCGTGTCACGCCAAATCTCTGGACCGGTACCAGCATAATGGGATAGCGGATTATCGGGATTCGAAAACTGGTCCAGCACCTTACCCTGGCCCTTTGCCTCCATGTCGCGCGACAGATCGATCGCCGCTTCCATACTGCCCGCCTGAGGCGTGAGAATTATCTCGGCACCGAATGCTTTCATGGCTCCGCGGCGTTCTGCACTCATGTGTTCGGGCATGATCAACACCATGCGATAACCTTTGATAGCCGCCGCCATCGCCAGCGCAATACCCGTATTGCCACTGGTCGCTTCTATCAGGGTATCACCAGGGCTTATATCACCACGCTGTTCGGCGTGGGTAATCATGCTGAGCGCAGGCCTGTCTTTTACCGAACCGGCCGGATTGTTACCTTCGAGCTTTGCAAGCAGCATATTGCTGGTTTGTCCGGGCAGCCGTTGCAGCCGCACCAAAGGCGTATTGCCAACGTGGTCTTCAATGGTAGTTGTGCGCATATGCGAATATTACTGCAATTGCGTTCGCGAGCGGTTGTAAACCATTGCAGGCGTTTATCGCTTAGCTCGCGCCGTCTGTTTGTAAACCTCGAGACAGTATCAATGCATCTTCACGGCCTTCGCCAGCTGGATAATACCCCCGCCTTGTTCCAACTACCGTGAACCCGGCACGTTCATACAGACGAATTGCATTGACGTTGGAAGGCCTGACCTCGAGAAAAGTGATGGTGGCATTGTGCTTGCGCGCATGATCGAGTAAATGACGTAGTAGCATGGAGCCGAATCCCACGCCGTGCCGCTCGGGCTGCAAACAAAGATTCAAGATGTGCGATTCTCCCGCCCCCACCGTCATGATCCCGTAGCCCCGGATATCATCATCGGCTTCCATTACCCAGCACGAATAGCCGACTCGCAGGCAATCCTTAAATATTCCTCGCGACCACGGAAAGTCATAGCAGGCCTGCTCTATGGCAAACACCGCGTCCAGATCCTGCTCGCTCATGGGGCGAAAACAAGGCTGTTGCGCTTTCAGTACGGCAACCATCAGAGCGTACTCGCGATCTGTTTCGCCATCAGCAGATCCTCCCATGCCTTATATTTCTGGGCGGGCGAGCGCAATAGATAAGCAGGATGGTAAGTAACCACTAGCGGGACCCCTGCCAACGAGTATCTTTGACCGCGCATCTTACCGATGGGTGTCTGCACCTTGAGCAAGTTCTGAGCAGCGATACGGCCGACCACGAGTATTAAGCCGGGATTGATCAGCGCAATTTGGCGTAACAGATAAGATTCGCAACTCGACACCTCCTGCGGTCGTGGATCGCGGTTGCCTGGGGGGCGGCATTTGAGAATGTTTGCGATGAACACATCTTCACGGCGCAGGCCGATAGCATTGAGCATCGCATTTAGGAGCTTGCCGGCACGACCGACAAAGGGTTCGCCTTGGCGATCTTCTTCCGCCCCCGGGGCTTCGCCGATCACTAGCCACGTAGCGTTGCGATTGCCTATGCCGAATACCGTTTGGGTTCTATTGTGATGGAGTTCGCAACGCGTGCAGCCAGCTACGCGAGCCTGTAAGTCATCCCAACCCAGCTCTGCCACCGGTAGTTCCGGCGACACACTCAACATCTGTGGTGTCTCGGGCTCAGCGATAGCGCTAGCTTCGCGATGCAACCAGACATCAACATCCATTGCGCGCAAATACGCGCGGCGCTCTATTTCATTCATTGAGCAGCGCCGGTAAACAGACCCGTGGCTATGCCTGCGCAGCAGCTTGAGGATGCTGCCGAGTTACCGGATCCAGGACATTGTTGAGAGCATGAACATAGGCCTTTGCAGATGCCGCGATAATATCGGTATCCGCACCTTGCCCGTTGGCGATACGGCCGCCGCGTTGCAGCCGTACGGTAACTTCGCCCTGAGCATCTGTGCCCCCGGTAATTGCATTGACGGAATACAACTGAAGTTCGCTGCCGCTGTCGACGATTGATTCAATCGCTTTGAAAACCGCATCAACGGGGCCGTCACCGGATGCGCTACCCGTGCGCTCCTGACCGTCCAACCACAAGGTAATCTCAGCGATTGGGATTTCGCCGGTTTCGCACGTCACTTTCATGGCAACGAACTTGACCCGATCATTGCTCGCATCCAGGTCAGCTTCCGTTACTAATGCTTGCAGGTCTTCGTCAAATATCTCGTGCTTTTTATCTGCGAGTTCCTTGAAACGTTTGAACGTCTCATTGAGTTCCTCCTGCCGCTCAAATTCCACGCCCAATTCGCGCAGACGGGTTCTCAAAGCATTCCGGCCCGAGTGTTTACCGAGCACTATGCGGTTGGTGCGCCAGCCAACATCTTCGGCACGCATAATTTCATAGGTTTCCCGATATTTGAGCACACCGTCCTGGTGTATGCCGCTTTCATGCGCAAACGCATTAATTCCCACGACCGCCTTATTCGGTTGCACCGCAAACCCGGTTATGTTCGCAACCAGGCGCGAACAATTTAGAATTTCAGTGGCGTCCAGATCCGTGTCGCACGAAAAATAATCTTGTCGGGTACGCACCGCCATTACAATTTCCTCCGTTGATGCGTTACCAGCCCTCTCACCCAGCCCATTGACGGCGCATTCGACCTGGCGCGCACCGTTCATTACGCCCGCCAGAGAATTGGCCACGGCAAGACCGAGGTCATTGTGGCAATGCATGGAGAAAATCGCTTTATCGCTGTTCGGAACTCGCTCCATGATGTCTGCGATCATCGTCCCGAGTTCCTCCGGCACCGCGTAACCTACCGTGTCGGGCAAATTGATGGTAGTGGCGCCGGCCGCAATAGTCTGTTCCACGACTCGACACAGAAAGTCCAAGTCCGAACGGCTGGCATCTTCGGCGGAAAACTCGACATCCGCGACGCAATTTCGGGCTCGGCCGACCGCCCGAACTGCTTGCGCCAGGACGTCTTCGGGTGAGAGTCGCAATTTCTCCCGCATATGGATTGGCGACGTAGCGATAAACGTATGCAAACGGGCGGAGGCCGCGGGCTGCAGTGCCTGCGCCGCGCGATCGATATCGCCGTCTGCGGTACGGGCAAGTGCGCATACCGTACTGTCAGTAACGGCTTCAGCGACCGCTTTGACTGCCTCGAAGTCGCCGGAGCTTGCGATCGGGAAACCGGCCTCGATCACGTCCACGCGCATGCGTTCCAGGGCTTTTGCGATGCGCACCTTTTCATCACGGGTCATAGTCGCACCGGGGCTTTGCTCGCCGTCGCGCAAGGTGGTATCAAAAATAATTAATTTATCTGCCATAACTGCTCTCCGTCGCGGAGCGTATACGGATCAACGCTTGTGAATGTTTGAGAGTCTGCCGGGATGCCCCGCAAGGGGCTTGTGTTTGTAGTGTTGTGCCCTAAACGGGCAGCAGCAGCGACGGGCATAGCAGGAAAGTGGAAGTCTCAGATACGAGGCTTCTGTGCTTATTGCGGATTGTGTTGGCTATGCTTGACATCGAGAATTTTCGAGGCTCTTCTGATAAATATACCAGCAAGCCCCAAAATTACCAGTCGATAATTCTGCTACCGGCACAACCATACTCCGGTTCGCTCTTATATCGCGCGATCTTGCGACCGAATTCGGACCAAACCGCGAAGCTCAAAGGCTAGCCGTCTTGGCGATCGGAACGCAGTCCCTCACGTCTTGCGCGGCGATGGCGCTGCAAATGCAACAGCGTCACGGTCGGCCCGGAAACGGCATAGCACAAAAATACACCAAACAGCACGAGTGGTGGCTTCAAGGAAACAAATACGAACAACAATACCATCGCAATAGCAGCGATGAACGGGACTCGCCCACGCAAATCCAAATCCTTGAAACTGTGATAGCGGACATTGCTCACCATTAACACTGCACAGGCAAGCGTTAACACCAGCGCGGTCGCATTACCTCCCACAGATCCGCGCAAACCGTACTCGTGACCAAGCCATACGATCCCGGCAATTATCGCCGCGGCCGCAGGACTGGGCAGTCCCTGAAAGAAGCGCTTGTCGGCGGTGCCCGCCTGGGTGTTGAAACGCGCCAACCGCAATGCGGCGCTAGCCGTATACAAGAAGGCGACCAACCAGCCAAGCTTGCCGAATTCAAATAAGCCCCACTCATAAACGACCAGCGCGGGCGTCAAACCGAAAGCAGCCAAGTCAGAAAGGCTGTCGTATTCCGCGCCAAACTCGCTTTCGGTATTGGTCATGCGTGCAATTCGTCCGTCCATCCCATCCAGGATCATCGCAACAAAAATTGATATCGCCGCGGCTTCGAAACGCGTGTTAATCGCGGCCACGATCGCGTAGAACCCGGCAAACAGTGCCGCCGTAGTCAGTAAATTGGGCAGCAGGTAAATGCCCTTACGACGGGGCTTCGGCTCGTTTTCGCTCTGGGTTTTCATCGCCTTAACCGATCAGGCAGTGACCCAACCGCCAGTTGAAACTGCACTCTCATGGATTAGATGGCCAACGATACTCGCACCAGCCTGCACGCGATCGCCGACCGTAACATCCATCGTCGAACTTGCTGGAAAGTAAAGCTCGATCAACGCGCCGAAATGCAACGTCCCCAGGCGCTGGCCCTGACCGACCCGCTCCCCCGGATGAAGTCTGCAGACCACCGGCATGAACGCCATGTGGGGCGTGATCGCGAGCATGACATCGTCACCCTCATCAGTTTGTATCCAGTAAGCGTAGCAGTTGCGGCTCATCGCCGCGTTAGAGCCGGGCCCCCATCGCTCCATCACCTTCCCTTCAACCGGGCTGTGCAGGGTGTATATGTCCCACAACCGCATGACCAAGCGTGCGCGGATCATCTCTTTTTGCAGCCACGGGTTAACAGTGTGCGTCACTCCCAGAACCCTGGAATGCGAGGGGCTGACAACTGCGAGTGGCTCGGCGGGCACGACTCGCGGCGGATCACGGAAAGCGACTGTCAACAAAAGCACGAATGTCCATAAAAACATCGCTATCACGCCGCCGATCAGGAACTGGACAAGACCGGCGCCGCATGCAATCAGCGCGAGGTACGGCCATGCTTCGCGAGCGATTAGTGGATATCGACGATTAGCCACTGCAGACGAGCCACCGGCCATCCCCACCGTTCACGAGTTGGGGTAGCCTGCCCCGCGCGTTCATGGAATATGCGAGTTAGTTTTTACTGCGATCAACCAGTTTGTTGGCGCCGATCCAGGGCATCATCCCCCGCAGTTGGGCACCGACCCGTTCGATGTCATGTTCTTGTGCAAGCCGTCGCTGCGCCTTCATTACTGCCGTGCCGTTGCGATTTTCGGCGATCCATTCACGCGCGAATTCACCTTTTTGGATCTCGGTGAGGATCTTCTTCATTTCTGCTTTGGCATCCTCACCGATTATCCGCGGCCCGCGCGTAAAGTCTCCGTACTCAGCGGTATTCGAAATCGAGTAACGCATGTTGGCAATACCACCCTCATACATGAGGTCTACGATCAGCTTTAATTCGTGTAGACACTCGAAGTAGGCCATCTCCGGCGCGTAACCGGCTTCCACCAGCGTTTCGTAACCGGCAATGGCTAACGCGGTCAAGCCACCGCAGAGAACAGTTTGCTCGCCGAACAAATCGGTTTCGGTCTCCTCGCGAAAACTGGTTTCGATTATCCCGGCCCGGCCGCCGCCGATCGCGCAGGCGTAAGACAAGCCGAGATCCCGTGCCTGGCCCGATGCATTCTGGTGCACCGCGATTAGCATCGGCACACCACCGCCCTCCAGATACGTGGACCGTACAAGATGTCCTGGTCCCTTCGGCGCAATCATGATCACGTCGAGATCACTACGCGGCTCAATCTGTCCGAAATGGATATTAAATCCATGCGCAAACGCGAGAGTCGCATCTGCCTTAATGTTGGGAGCAATTTCAGCGGCGTATAAATCACCTTGATGCTCGTCAGGCGCAAGAATCATGACGACGTCAGCCACCCCAACTGCGGCGCCGATATCCTTAACCTGCAGCCCGGCGGCCTCGGCTTTGGCGACTGAACTCGAATCGGAACGCAATCCGACGGTTACTGTGGCACCAGAGTCTTTTAAGTTGTTGGCGTGCGCATGGCCCTGTGAGCCATAACCGATGATGGCAACGTGCTTGTCCTGAATTAGAGAAACATCCGCATCTTTGTCGTAATAGATATTCATTGCATTCTGCCTTGTAAGATTAATTTCATTGTTCCGCAACTGCGGTGCCACCTATAGCCGCAAAGCACGGCGACCCCGACTGATCCCCGAAACTCCGGAACGCACAACTTCGACTATCACTTTGCTTGCGAGCGATTCAAGAAAGGCGTCCAACTTGTCGCCCGTGCCCGTCAGCTCCATGATGTAGGTGCTATCGGTCACGTCAATTATGCGTCCACGAAATATGTCAACGAGCCGCTTTAATTCCTCTCGACCTTCGCCTTCGGCAATGACCTTGACCAACATTAATTCCCGCTCAATGTGCGCGGTTTCATTCAAATCGGTAAGCTTAATAACATCTACGAGCTTGTTTAGTTGCTTGGTAATCTGTTCAACGATCTGGTCGGAACCGCTGGTGACCAAGGTCAACCGAGAGACGCTGGCATCTTCTGTAGGCGCTACCGTCAAAGACTCAATGTTATAAGCCCGGGCCGAAAACAAACCGGAAACGCGGGATAGCGCCCCTGCTTCATTTTCGAGCAGGATAGAAATAATGTGCCTCGTGTTCACGCTAGTTCGCGATCCGACGACAAGTGCATATCCGTCTGACCTTTTCCGGCTGCAATCATCGGATAGACGTTCTCATTTTGATCGGTCACAAAATCAACCAAAACGAGACGGTCTTTCATCGCAAATGCCTCTTCTAACACCCCCCGGACATCCGCAGATTTTTCCGCGCGCATACCAACATGGCCAAAGCTCTCCGCTAATTTAACAAAGTCGGGTAACGCATCCATGTACGAATGCGAGTAGCGCCGGTCATAGAAAAATTCCTGCCATTGTCTGATCATACCCATATACCGATTATTCAGATTTATTATCTTAATCGGCAGGTCGTACTGCAGACAGGTCGATAGTTCCTGAATACACATCACCAGGCTGGCTTCGCCGGTGACGCAAACGACCTCACTGTCGGGGAAAGCCAGTTTCACGCCAAGTGCCGCAGGCATGCCAAACCCCATCGTCCCCAGACCACCTGAATTGATCCAACGGCGCGGCTGATTGAACTTGTAAAACTGCGCAGTCCACATCTGATGCTGGCCCACATCCGAGGTGACGTATGCGTCACCTTTGGTCAGCTCGTAGACCTGTTCGAGCACATGTTGCGGCTTAATCACCTCGCTTTCGCGATCGAAGCGCAGACAATCCATCGCCTGCCACTCTTTAATCTGTTGCCACCACGCGTTATTGTCGCGCTCAACCGCGGTTTGGCCGCTGTCGCGAATAATTCTAATCATGTCTGTTAAGACAGAGCTCGCGCTGCCGACAATCGGTATGTCCACCGGCACATTCTTGGCGATCGATGACGGATCGATGTCAATTTGCACGATTTTCGCTTCTGGGCAAAACTCCGCGAGGTCGCCTGTGACCCGATCGTCGAAGCGCGCGCCAATGGCCACAAGCACATCGCAATGGTGCATGGCCATGTTGGCCTCGTAAGTTCCGTGCATACCGAGCATTCCGATAAATTGCGGATCGGTGCCCGGGTAAGCACCCAATCCCATCAGCGTATTGGTGATGGGATAGCCCAACGCCCGAGTGAATTCCGTGAGTTGCTCCGCCGCGTTATCTAGCACGACTCCACCGCCGGTATAAATCATCGGTTTCTGCGCGGACATGATGAGTTGAGCCGCCCGCTTTATCTGACCTGGATGGCCCTTGGTCGTAGGCTTGTAAGAGCGCATCTCGACCGTCGCCGGATAAAGATATTCAGTAGTATCGGCCGTCACGTCCTTGGGTATATCCACGACCACAGGGCCGGGCCGACCGGACGTAGCGATGTAAAACGCCTTTTTTACCGTTACTGCCAGATCTTCCACGCGCTCGACAAGAAAATTGTGTTTCACGCAGGGTCGCGTGATTCCGATCGCATCAACTTCCTGAAAAGCATCGTTACCGATTAGATTGGTCGCCACCTGTCCGGTAAACACGACCAACGGAATAGAGTCCATGTAAGCCGTGGCAATGCCCGTGATGCAGTTCGTCGCGCCAGGGCCTGAGGTAACCAGCACCACGCCGGGCTTGCCTGTGGCCCGTGCATAGCCGTCCGCCGCGTGCATAGCGCCCTGTTCATGGCGAACCAAAACGTGCTTAACCGCGTCTTGTTTAAACAATGCGTCGTAGATGTGCAGGACGGCACCACCCGGGTAACCAAACACATGCTCTATCCCCTCGTCCGCAAGGCAACGAACGAAAATCTCTGCCCCTCTGAGTTTCTTACCCACTATTGTGGCGACCTCCCCGCCGCAAGCATTGCCTCTTGTCTCCGTCCGATTTTGCCAGGGCACACTGTCCAAGGAGCAAGCACTTACCTCGTACGACAGCGCTGCCACGGCCCTTCCAGGCTGGCCGGGACTCGTTACATAGCTTCCCTGATTTTAAAGCGAGTGAAACAATCTAAGTTACTGGCTGCCGAGGGCGTCGTCAAGGCCGCAAGCGCTTGATTTTACTCGTTACCTGCAACTTGCACCTCAGATGGCAAGCTAAGCTATCGATAATTGGGTGACAGATGATGCCAAGAACTTGCGGAACGAGCGTGTGATCCGCCCGCATAGCATTGGCAGCCGCATTCGGAATTGGCACCCGCAAGCGTTGTAGCGGATCGTCCCGCAGCTCCCCAGCGTAGTTTACGGTAGCGGCGTGTGATGCGTAATCGACATAGGCTAGAATCGCCGGCTCGCTATTAACACGTTGCTGCATCCGATGCGCTCAAGTCAACTATTGATACCCACACAGCGCGAAGCGCCGGCAGATGCCGAGATCCCCAGTCACCGTCTCATGATACGTGCGGGCATGATCCGGCAGCTGGCAGCCGGTATTTATGCATGGTTGCCACTGGGCCTGCGGGTGCTGCGCAAAGTAGAAGCCATTGTCAGAGACGAAATGGATCGCAGCGGTGCGCAAGAACTACTGATGCCAGGAGTGCAACCAGCGGAACTGTGGCAGCAATCCACTCGCTGGGACGCCTATGGCCCCGAATTACTACGCTTTACCGATCGCCATGACCGGGAATTCTGTCTGGGACCCACGCACGAGGAAATTATCACTGATCTGGCGCGCCGCGAGATCCGCAGCTACAAGCAGTTGCCGATCAATTTCTATCAGATCCAAACTAAGTTCCGCGATGAGATTAGACCGCGGTTTGGCGTCATGCGCGCACGTGAATTTGTAATGAAGGACGCGTATTCCTTTCACATTGACGACGAGTCCTTGCAGGAAACCTACCAGGATATGTACAGCGCCTATTCCAACATCTTCAGCCGAACGGGTCTGCAATTTCGTGCCGTAAATGCGGATTCCGGCAATATTGGCGGCAACACATCGCACGAGTTTCATGTGCTTGCCGAGTCCGGCGAAGATTGCATCGCGTACAGTGACGACGGCGATTACGCGGCGAATCTCGAGCTAGCCGCAGCCGCACTGCCCACGCAACAACGCACTGAGCCAAACGCTGCCTGCTGCACCGTCGAAACGCCCGGCCAACACACTATTGAACAGATAAGCACGTTCTTGAACGTGCCGGCGTCCGCATGCCTGAAAACCTTGCTCGTCCACGGCAGTAACGATGGGCTGGTTGCATTGGTACTGCGTGGCGATCATGAACTCAACGTGCTCAAAGCACAGCGGCTATCCGAGGTGGCGACACCATTACAATTTGCAACAGCAGAGGAAATCACAGCGGCAGTTGGATGTGCGCCAGGGTCGTTGGGACCGTGCGGACTACAATTACCCCTGATTGTCGATCATAGTGCCGCCCAACTAGCCGATTTCGTTTGCGGCGCTAACGTCGACGGCGAACATCTGACCGGCGCAAACTGGAATAGAGATATAGCAGAACCCGCGACGGCGGATCTGCGCAATGTCGTTGCCGGTGACCCCTGCGCTGATGGACGGGGTCATTTCAAATTGGCCCGCGGCATCGAAGTCGGTCACATTTTCCAACTCGGCACCAAATACAGCGAAGCGCTGGGTGCACGCTGCCTCAATGAAAAAGGTCAGGCCGTCCCGTTGGTCATGGGCTGCTACGGTATAGGCGTGTCGCGGGTTGTGGCGGCAGCCATTGAGCAGAACAACGACGAGTTCGGTATCATCTGGCCGTCTGCCATCGCACCATTCCAGGTCGCATTGGCGCCAATTAACATGCACAAGTCGCAACGGCTGCGCGAAGCCGTCGACAATCTCTACACGACCCTGAGTCAAGCCGGCATTGATGTGTTATTGGACGACCGACGTGAACGCCCCGGTGTGATCTTCGCCGATCTGGAGTTGATGGGCATCCCACATCGCATCGTGCTTGGCGAACGCGGTTTGGACACTGGGGAGCTGGAGTACAAATCGCGCCGCGATGGCGAAACACAGGATGTGGCCTGGGACGACGTGGTGATGTTTCTGAGACAAAAGCTCGCAGACGAAAGCGTTTAAGTCCTTCGTTGAGTACCGTTTAGGAACGACATAACGCTATCGGATCTCGAAGTCCGCGAAGTCCTGAGTCGCGATTTCGCGGCAGTCCATTTCAGCAACGATTGCCAAGTCCGGTCCCCGCCGTAGCCAGGCTTGGAATTCACTCAGGTCGGTTTGTGTCCCGCAAGCAACTACTTCCACCCGCTCGTCTGCTAGATTGCGCACCCAACCACTGATGCGCATGGCATTCGCCTGTTGCTGCGTGGAGGCTCGGAACCAGACGCCCTGCACGCGTCCCGTGATCACACAGCGCACGCATTTGACCATGAGCGGATGCTAGCGCGTTCGTGCAACCCGGGACATATACAATGTCGCCAGGGCCTGAATGTCGCATCTATTGATGCGAGCATGGGCGCCTGTCAGCGGTTCATACAATCGTGCAGAACCGCGGGTTAATGTTGATTTTCTGGGGTTTATTGGCATAAATCCCGGTGGATGCGAGCGAATGAGACTGATAATTTCCACGGCTAGGAAACCGTAGACGCAAGCCGATTGTTGCATCGGCAAGTGCTCTACATCTAAATTGCGATATACGAGGCAATAGTCACCCCGACCCCATGGAAAACAATATCGATCGTCAAACCGCAATCCGACCGGCTCATCTGGAAGACTGGTTGGATTCATTACCGTATGCGGATTTCCTGCGTACAACCAAAATACTTCGACACGCGGTAGCAACGACGAATGCGCAAGTCATCAAGCCATCCACGCGGATGGAGTTGAATCATTTGTATTGGCGCCCTTATGTCTATCTTCTGAACTCGCAAGTAAAAATTCAGGCGCCCAGCAGCATACAGAGCGTAGACACCAAACAGCAGTGGATTGAATCTCTGAAACAGTTAGCATTGGAGATCGCTGCGGGCTGCAAACTGGCGATCGCCGATGCGCTGGCGAAAAAATCCCGCTTCCTGCAGTCCAAACCGCCCGTCGATGAGATTTTTTTAGCCGTAAAACTACTTGCTCACGTTCTGGTTTTAAATTTTCATGAATATTCTCCGACACCCAATAACGTATGGCGCGAATTGCACGATCTGTATTTACAAGCCGAAGGCCTGGATGTAACCACGATAGAAGCTGCCAATCCCGAACTCGATCCACCAGGCAAGTCCACGATTCTCCACGCCTACCTTCAGGTCCTGGCCACCTCGCTGACCGATCCACATCATTTACCTCACGGAACTATCTGGGAGATCTACGATCAACTCTATGCGTGGTCTGTTGAGACGCGCCTGAGTTCTTTCCGGCAAATCAAGAGCCCCGCCGGCTACTTCGCATTCGATATGCGCAAACCCGAGGGCCCTGTTCCCTACGGAAAATTCGACGCCAGCACAGCAAGCAGCCACGCGCGACTCTTTGATTGCACCGCATTGCAGCGTTACGTGCGGGAACACCTTGAACATTTAAACAAAACGGGGAATGTTCAGTCGGCCCTGAAATTGTCGGTAAGTACCGCACGCTCGGTGCTCGCGCATCTGAACAAAGTCTGGGGCCTACCTCCCAAACGCTTTTTCCCACGCAAAGAGAGCAGCGGCGTCATCAATACGGCCTGTGGACTTAACGTCGCTTACTACTTTTGCAATGGCAATCAAGAATTTGGAATTGACGAACCGACTCCGATCGAAGATGAGGTTACCGATAGCAGCTACGAGGTCGCCAATGCGACGCCAGTTTCCGCGCACTATGAGCATGAAAACTGGCACATGGCCAATCAGGGCCCGGGTGGTTATGCGGTATACACAAACGATAAGCCTCGCAACGGCGTGCGCGTGGGAGAGCTAATCGCCGTCAAAGATGAGACGGACCAGCAGTGGCTACCCGGCGCAGTGCGGTGGCTAATGATTCAACGCGACGGCGGCTACAAGATCGGCATTCAGATACTTAACAAATCTGCACGCCCCGGCGGAGTACGTGCGCTGGAGGGTAACGATCGCGAAACACAATTTCGACGTGCCTTGTTGCTTAGCGACTCAACTGATTCGAGCTTCGCTCTGCTTGCTCCACGAGGCCTACACTCCGTCGATCGACCTATTGAGGTAATGATCGACGGCAGACGCATTCGGGCAAAAATTACAGACCTGATCGAGTCCACGGTCTCGTACGAGCACTTCAACTGCGCGGTTTGAGTTCGGCTAAGGTCAACCCCAGTCGATCGCGAATGGCGTCGGTCGCGCCCGCGAGGTTTACCAGCAGGTCTTGGTCCGCCTTTGAGAACTGCTCACTGCTCACAACCACCGGTAACGGTCCCGGGACGATCCGGTAGAGCCCGAGCAAGGTTTCCTGTTCCGCATTGCGTGCCAACACCCATTTACCACTATCCGTGCTCACCAGCCATTTGGCATCAGCCAAGCAATCTAAAATATGATCGAGACGGCTATGCTTAACGGCGGGTTCCAGCTTCAACAGTTCGCGTTCACTGCACGACCGTCCCGATTTTTGTGCCTCGACAAGGCGCGCGATAATTCGGCAGGCATCGACAAAAACACTGTCTAACGCCGGGATCGCGCGATTGTGAGATTCGTTCGGAAATGTGGTTAATGAGCGCGTAATCTCTGCCCCGAGTAAGACGATAACCCAGCATAAATATATCCACAGCAAAAAAATCGGGATGCTGGCGAAGGCACCGTAGATCGCTTCTTGTGTTGGAAAATGGGTGATGTAGTAAGTGAATCCGCGTTTGGCGAACTCGAATAAAATACTCGCGAAGGCACTGCCGCCCAGCGCGTGGCTAATCGGGACCGGCCTGTTCGGGATCAGTTTATAAACCAGCAAAAATGCGAGAAAAGTGAGTAGGAAAGGCACTATTGCAAGGAAGTTACCTTGCAATGCTAGCGACGATTCCACTTCAGTGAACAACGGTAAAGACACAAGATAGGAACTGACGGCAAACCCGGTGCCAATAAGCAAAGGTCCGAGCGTTAACAGCGCCCAATAGGTCAGCAGCTGCAACACGCGCCGGCGTTTCCTGCGGGCCCGCCAGATCGCGTTGAACGCGCTCTCAACCGTCGCCAGCAGCATGAGCACAGTGATAAACAATACCCCAAACCCGACGGCGCCCAGTCCCGTGGCCTTATTCCGGAACTCGTGTAGATGAGACTGGATCGTAGCCCCAAACGCCGGGACGAAATTGCTGAACAGAAAATCTTCGATCTGGCTCTGCAAGCCCAGGCTTTGGAAAATCGGCAAGGCCGACAAAAACACAAAGAGCATTGCCAGCAAAGGAACCAGTGAGAGCAAGGTCGTGTACGCGAGCGATGCCGCCGCGCGGGGACAGCGATCCGCGAGAAACTGTTGCCAGACATACGCCGGGAAGCGCGCCGGCCAGGGTAGCTTGTCAAACCATACCGAAATCAATCGCAGGCGCTCGAAACATGACTCACGCGCGCGACTGTAACATACTATTCACACTCGGTATTTCGCTACCAGGCCGGGCTAGCGCCAGCTACGACTCGCGCCGGCTGGCGTGTCAACACCATTCGTCGCGTGCGGGAGGCTTTCATTATGACGGTTACCATTTACCACAATCCGCGTTGTTCCAAATCGCGACAGACACTTGAGTTATTGCGTGAAAGAGAACTCGATGTAGAAATTATCGAGTACCTTGAAACTCCCCCGAACGAGCAAACACTGAAAGTGCTGCTTGGGAAACTGGAACTGGAACCACGCGCATTGATGCGCAAGAAGGAGGCGATTTATACCGAACTGGGCCTGCACCGCGCGGATTTAAGCGAGGCAGACTTAGTCAAGAGTATGAGCCAGAATCCAATTCTTATTGAACGTCCAATTGTGCTTGCCAACGGCAAAGCCGCATTGGGCCGCCCGCCGGAAAATGTACTAAATATACTTTGACCGCCGGCTGCTCAACGCGACTAAGCGCAATCTAAACCACTGCACATGATCGACATCCTGGTCCTTTACTACAGCCGCACCGGTAACGTCGCCGAAATGGCGCAATGCGTTGCCCGCGGAATAGGTCAGGTACCGAACTGCCAGGCCCGAATGCGAACCGTGCCAGCGGTTTCTGCCGTGAGCGAAGCCACGGCGAATGTCATCCCCGATGAAGGACCGCCGTATGCGACTTTGACGGATCTGGTCGAATGCGCCGGCCTGGCGATGGGCTCGCCCACGCGATTTGGAAACATGGCCGCCCCGTTGAAGTATTTTATCGACAGCACCGCGCAATTGTGGCTGGGCGGAAAATTAGTCGGAAAACCCGCGACCGTATTCACGTCCACCGCTACGCTGCATGGCGGTCAGGAAACCACGCTCACTTCCATGTTATTGCCATTGCTGCACCATGGCATGCTGGTCATGGGGCTACCCTACAGCGAGCCTGCATTGGGCCGCACACAATCCGGAGGCACCCCCTACGGTGCCTCGCACACTGCCGGCCACCGAGCCGATAAACCGCTCAGCGACGATGAAAGAGAACTTTGCCTGGCCCTGGGAAGACGCCTCGCCGACACGACAGTCAGGCTGCAGCCACACACGTAACGTTTGCTAAGCTCCGTATTGCATGCTGCGGGGGTCGGCGCGGTAGACCACCGCTCAGTGCATCCCGAGAGTTATCAGCGAACGCTATGCATTAGAGACCGGAAGGCCTGCCGACCCGTAGCAAAGCTTCGGTGAGTTACCACTACAGCGGTTTTCGGGTCGACGACGACCCTTCGCCGGCTTGCTCCTCGATCGCAATCTGGGATCCCTCCAGGATCGAGAGGATCACCACGCGATGCAGTACAAACTGTATTTTTACGGGCTAGAGCTCGCAAACGACTTTGACAAAAGGAATGGTCAATTTGCGTTGCTCTGCCAGCGATGCAATGTCGAGCTGCTCAATCAGTGCGCACAGTTTGCCGAGGTTTCTCGGTGTGCGTCCAAGCAGATACCAGGCCACTTCATCGGGAAGTTCAATGCCCCGCGCTTTTGCGTGTGTGCGCATGGCCAGTATTTTTTGTTTGTCCGTCAAATCACCCAGCCGGTGCACTACACCCCAGGACAGTCGCGAACGCAGATCAGCAAGATCGAGCCGCAGCTCTCTGGGTGAGTGCTCGGCACTTATAAGGATCCTGCCGTTTGCCTCGCGAACGCGGTTGAATAACGAAAACAGTGCATGTTCCCATTCCGCCTCGCCGGCAACTGCGTGAACATCGTCAACCGCAATCAATTCGAGCGTTTCAAGAGATTCGCAAATCCCGGTAGACAAGCCGTTGGCGACTTCACGTAGCGGCAGGTAAGCGACCGTTAGCGAGCGCTCACCTGCCTCGGCGCATGCTGCCTGCAACAGGTGCGTTTTGCCGCTCCCGACCGCGCCCCAGACGTAAACCACAGGCATTTCAGGCGGATTCGTCACCAGCTGCGACACGGCATGCACCGCTTCGAGGTTGGGCCCTGCGACAAACCCCGAAAGACGATATACATAGCCGCCGAACAGCAGCGGCATTTGTTGACCGGAATTATCGCCCATGCCCTGTCGTGCCACGGTTGCTACGGATTATGGCGTGTACAGATTACTGTCAACGTATTGAGCATGCACATGTCGCAACAGCACAACGATTACAGCCGCCACCGGTAATGCCATGAGAATTCCGAAAAAACCGAACAATTGGCCGCCCGCCATAACCGCGAATATCACCGCCACCGGGTGCAAGCCGATGCGATCGCCGACCAGAACCGGTGACAAAACCATGCCCTCGATCGCCTGACCAATCCCGAACACGATGATGATATACAGCACATAGGCGATGTCTTGAAACTGCATGATTGCGGCGAAACCGGCAATCACGATACCGACCACAAACCCCAAATAGGGAACAAAGCTGACCAGCCCGGCAATTAGCCCGATTAGGAACGCAAGTTCCAAACCCACTACCCATAAACCGGTGGCGTATATCAGCGCAAGCGCAGCCATGACTGCGAGCTGACCGCGCATGAACTCAGCCAGGACGCCATCACATTCCTGTGCAAGAACAACGATGGTTGGTTCGTAGCGCCTGGGCAATAGACCACGTACCCGCGAAACCAGCATATCCCAGTCGCGTAACAGGTAAAACGTCACCACGGGAATGAGCAACAAATACGCCAGCCAGCCCAGCACGATTTGGCCTGATTGAAAAATACCGGAGAGAATGCGCGACAACGCACCACCAACATCTTGCCAACGCTCAGCGATGGCACCGCGAATTGCATCTACGTCGAAGCTAAACTCGGTAATTCCTGTGACGGGTAACGCTTTGGCCATCAGCCAGCCATGCAGCCATTCGGCGGCGACCGGTATTTTATTGATTAGGATTACGGTTTGTCGCTCGAGGATAGGAACCAGCACCAAGAGCAACGCCAAACCGATAAAGAACATGCCGGAAAATACAATGACGACCGCAACCGTGCGCGAAATTTTACGAAGCTCCAAACGATCAACGAGAGGATCGCCCAGGTAGGCAAGCAGGGATGCAATCAGAAACGGCGTCAACACCGGCACGAGTAGATAAACGAGCCCGCCGCCGGTAAGCAACACCAGCAATAGCAGCCACTTTTGAGAATCGGTCACGGCGCGAGCCCAGAATGTCTTCGGCGCATCAGGGAACGACCAAACGATAGTGGCCGTCGAAATGGCCCGGTATAGGCTGCAGGGTCGACCCGAGCCCGATGGTTTGCTCCACGGCGTCGAAGCCTCCTCGCGCAACAACCCGGAAGGTGACTTGCCCCGGATCTACACGCGTCACGGCGACACTTTTGATTGCATCAAGAGAATCCAGATATTGCTTCGCTGCGGCGTAATGGGCCGCACTCGTGACTCCCTGAACAGTGACATGAACGCCGGTCTCCTGGTAATCGATCCCGTATTGCGCAAATCGCTGCGCCAACTGGTCCGCTGCCTGGTTAATGCCTTCGTCGATCACCATTTCCGCCAAGCTGCCTTCGCTGGACCATTGCGCGGATTGGGTATTGAGCAACAATTGCCAATCAGCTTCCCACAAATCCAGCCCTTGCATGGACAGCATACCAACCAAAACCGCCTGAGATCGGTAACGCTGCGAGGCGGCGAGTATGCGCGCATGGTCACCGGAGCCAATATCGCCGATCGTCAATGCAACCGCGTCTTCCAAATCCAACAAAGGCAAGATAATCGGCAAGGCACGCCGGGCCGCACTGGCCGTGAGCATTGGCGCAAAACGATCGGACAGGTCGCCGGCACTTACGAACCTGCCGGTCGGTGCATCGAGGACGGCCAACCAGACCAGCAACAGTGGCCGCTCTTTACCCCAAACCACGAAACCTGTGTAACGTAGGGCTTCATCTAAAGCGTCTGGATCGAAGCGTACGCGTAGCATTAGCGCATCGCCGGATGTGTTGGCATCGCCTGGGCGGCGCAGATACTGATACTGTTGCATCAGTTGCGGCGCCTTGCGCAGCACCGGCGCAAGCGCTTCTCGGGTCGCCGCCATGCCGTCACCGGTAAGTTTCACAAGCACGGCGCCTAGCGCTGAGCGCATAGCCCGAACGCGCGCATCGTCCGCGCGACTGGCGATTGGGACATCTGATTCGTAAAGACCAGCAACGGTTGCAGCCTGGGCGCCCCCCGCGGCCAAAACGAAAAAAAATACCAACGCACGGTGCATAGACATGCTTGGGAACGCTATGCGAAGGCGCGCGACGAAGTCAAGCACGGGCAATTACGGATTGCGCTACCTGTGAGCCGCCGATACCATGCGCGTCGTGGGTAAAGCTCCTACGCCGCTACGATATCGCGATGCCGGAGTCGACATTGATCGGGGCAATGCATTCGTCCAGACGATCAAGTCGCTGGCGGCTGCAACCCAACGTCCCGGAGTCGTCAGCGGACTTGGCGGGTTTGGCGGACTTTTCGATCTCACGCAGTTAAACCTCAAACGCCCGCTTTTGGTCTCCGGTGCTGACGGTGTCGGCACCAAACTGAAACTAGCCAATACGCTGCACAAACACGACACCATCGGCATCGATCTGGTTGCAATGTGTGCCAACGATGTCGTTGTACAAGGCGCACAGCCATTATTTTTTCTCGACTATCTCGCAACCGGCCAATTGGATATCGACCAGGCGGTTCAAATCGTCGCGGGGATTGCCGAAGGTTGCAAACAGGCGGGTGCCGCTTTGCTGGGCGGAGAAACCGCAGAGATGCCGGGATTGTATGCGGGCAACGATTACGACTTGGCCGGATTTTGTGTTGGCGCAGTTGAAGCAGACAGGGTGATAGACGGCCACCTGGTACAACCAGGCGACCTCGTTTTGGGCCTAGCATCCAGCGGACCGCACGCCAACGGCTATTCATTGATCCGCAAAATTCTGGTAGATACGCAGGCGAATTTGGACCAGCAAATTGGCCAGGGCCGACTTGGCGAGATGTTATTGACGCCCACGCGAATCTACGTGAAGTCCGTTATGGCGCTGTGCGATGCACTGCCGGTACATGCCATTGCGCATATTACAGGCGGTGGTTTAGTCGAAAATGTTCCACGGGTGTTGCCGCCGGGCACTTGCGCCTTAATCGATGCAAACGCCTGGGAAACTCCTGAGGTCTTTACCTGGCTCCTCACGACGGCCGATATCGAACGCAATGAAATGTTGCGTACGTTCAATTGCGGGATCGGCATGGTCATTGTCGTAGCGGCGGAACATGCTGCCGATGCATCCGGGATCCTGGCTGCCTGCGGAGAGCGATGTTGGACAATTGGAACAATCGAGGAACGCCATGCTGGGCGACCAGCAATCGAGCTTAGTGGTGCACTGTAGGCTCAGCTGCGCGGCTTTGGCTTATCGCACACGGCTGTGAGAAAACCTCTGAGGATCTGAACTTCGCTTTTATCCAGCGCCGCGCGATTAAACATTCGTTTTATTCGGCGTTGTAGGCGTCGCGGTTTCTCAGGATCGAAGAAACCGACCTCAATCATGGTTTGCTGAAGATGTGCGAACAAGTCCCCCATTTGTCCAGCGCTCGCAAGTTCTGCGGCTAAGACATCTGGCATGCCAATGTCGCCCAGAAACGCCTGCCGGATCTCGTAGGCGACTACCTGGACGGCTGCGCCTAGGTTCAAAGAGCTGAAATTCTCAGCGGTCGGGATCTGGATAACCTGATGGCAGAAATCGATCTCCTCGTTGCTTAATCCCGAGTGCTCGCGACCAAAGACAACCGCGACTAAACCGCCAGCACTGATCTGCGCGATGTTAAGCGCACAGGCGCGTGGTGTCAGAACCGGCCACGCAATGCTGCGAGGTCGCGCGCTGGTTCCAATAACTAACACGCAATCATCGACTGCGTCGCCAAGGCGTTCATGGACAACGACATCGCCGAGCACATCATCGGCTCCAGACGCCATGGCGGTGGCGTCCGCGGAAGGGAATGTCCTTGGCTGCACCAGCCGCATGTTTGTAAGCCCCATCGACTTCATAGCGCGCGCACAAGCGCCGATGTTGCCGGGATGAGTCGTCCCTACAAGTACGAATCGGATTTTCGATAAAGCGCTATCGTCCATTCCCAATTGTCGCATATCGCTGCGGCGCCCCCTCGAAAGCTAGCCCGCATATTGCACAGATTCCTACTGTAGAATGGCGCCTCGAATTTTCAGTCACCGGACCTCTATGCATCCCACGCTAAATATCGCGATTCCAGCCGCTCGCCGCGCCGGAGATCTCATCGTCCGCAGCATGGATCGCGCCGCTGGTCTGGAAGTCGGTATAAAGGGCAAAAACGACTTCGTGACGCAGGTTGATCGACTCGCCGAAACGGAGATCATCGAGGCACTGCAACGAGCCTATCCGCAACACGCCATCCTCGCCGAAGAGAGCGGCGCGAGCGGCGACAGCGAATACACATGGGTTATCGATCCCCTGGATGGCACTACCAACTTCCTCCACGGCTTTCCACAATTCGCCGTGTCGATAGCGCTGCTATTCCAGGGCCGCCCGCAACAAGCCGTAATTTATGACCCGCTGCGCCAGGAATTGTTTACAGCTTCGCGCGGTCGCGGCGCACAGCTCAATAATCGCCGGATCCGCGTCAGTAATCGCATCGACCTCGACGGCGCGTTGCTCGGCACTGGTTTTCCCTTTCGGGAGTATCAAAACGTGGATGCGTATTTGCGCAGTATGAAAGCATTTATGGCAACCACAGCCGGCATACGCCGCGCCGGCGCCGCGGCATTGGACCTCGCCTACGTGGCCTGCGGCCGTCTCGACGGGTTCTGGGAAGGCGGACTGAAACAGTGGGACATGGCTGCCGGTTGCTTATTAATCGAAGAGGCCGGAGGCCTGGTCGGCGACTTCGTTGGTGGCAGCAGCTACCTCGAAACCGGAAACATCGTCGCAGCACCACCCAAAGTATTCAAACGTATGCTGCAGGTCATCCACGAAACATCTACCTGAGCCTTATATTTGCACGAAGGAAACACCAAGGGTCGGCCTACAGCTTCAATTGTCTTTATGTTTTTGGTAAATGAGCATGGTGATCTGTTCGGAAATCAATCCGATAAGAAAGATCAACACCGCCGAGACCAGCAATAACGCGCTCATGTTGGTGAACCGGCCCGTCGTCAGATAGGTGTAGATGTAGTAACTCAAGCCTGTGGAAAAAACGCAGAAACTCACCGGCAGAAAGACTTTTAACGGTGCAAACAAGGTGCCTATCCTAAAGACCACGAGCAAAAACCTGATACCGTCGCGGATTAATCTTATGTGGCTTTTGCCGATTCGCCGGGCGGCGTTGATCGGCACGTAGGCAACCGCGTAACCGGATCGAAAGAATGCCATGGTAATCGTTGTCGGATAAGAGAAGCCGTTCGGTAGCAGATGTAGAAATTCTTTGAAACGAGCTGTGCGTACGGCGCGAAATCCAGACGTTAAATCGGCAATCGTGTGATTAACCATCCAGCTTGCAAACGCGCTGTAAAAACTGTTGCCAATCCACCTCACGATGTTGGCTTGCGATTTGCCATCTCTGGCACCGACAACCATGTCGTAGCCTTCATCCAATTTGCTCACCAATTTTGCTATGTCGGCCGGGTTATGTTGTCCATCCGCGTCCATAAACACGACGTACTCCCCGGTAGAGCGAGCAGCACCTTGTTTGATCGCCGCGCCGTTGCCCATCGAATAAACATGCGTCGCAGTTGTGACGCCATAGCGTTCGCAAACGGCGAGAGTGTCATCGGTTGAGCCGTCATTGATTACGATGATCTGGGCATCCGGGTACAGCGCGACCAACTTTGGTAACAATAAGTCCAAACCTCCCGCTTCATTTCGGGCGGGCAGCACGATGCTGAGCGTAGCCTTGTGCTTGACGACACCGGCGCTTGCATCGAGCTGGCTTGTTGGGTTATCGAACTTTGTCATCGGCGGGATTAACGTTGGCTCTCAGCCACTCCAGGAGCGCTTGATATCGGAGTTTATGAATTTCGGAATAGTCTTCCGCGCGCGCAAGGTAACTGATGGCGCCACTCATGTCCCCCTCGTCGATCAGCCATTCGGCTGCAAGCATAAATGGGAAAGGGTCATCGGGCCAGGCGCGGTGCGCTTGGTCCAGAACATCAATTGCCAGCCGCCGCTTGCCGTCCATATGCATGAGTTGGGCTTTATACACCAGCAACGTATGCCGCGCCGCCTTATCCACATAAGGGGCGTCAAATAAGCGGTCAACGAATTCAAGATAGTCTTGTGAGCGAAATTCGCAGGCTCCGGACAATCGCGCATTGGCGAGTTCGACACCGGCGTTGAAATGCTGCGAGCGCGCTACCATCTCCACGTTTTGAGCCAGCCGCGGCAGCGTATCCTGTGCTAACGTGCCGTGCAGATTACATTCGATTACCGCGCGGTGTAACTCAATGGCCAACCCTTTGTGAGTGCCAAGCGCCGCTAACGCCGCCTCGTGCGCACCGTTAACCCGAAGATATTCGGCGAGCAAACCAGCTGCGCGTGCGGAACCCGGTCTAGCCTCAACAAAGGAGGAATATAACGTCGCCTCGCTGGACCAGATTTGAGCGCGTTTCGCCGTTTGTAAAGATAGGGCAATAAGCGCGAGGGCAACAGTCATAATGAGCGTCGGCAACGATACCAACCGCACTAAAAGGACGACGACTGCAAGGCACAATCCGAAGGAAGGAAGATAGTTTCGGTGTTCGAATACGAGTTCCAACGGCAAAGGACCCGACTCCAAGGCGTGTGCAGCGAAAAAAAAGGCCACACCGAACCCTGCTAAGGGAAACCTGTCACGCAGTGCAATCGCAGCCGACAACACCAAAACCACAAACACCAAAGATAGCAGCGTGCTTGGCGGTTCAAGCAAGTTTCGCGAAACCAGCAAATCGTCGTAGAAGAAGCTCAAATGGGACGGCGCCGGCCAAAACGTTTGGGTCAGGTAAATGACCAATACCCGACTTTGCGTGAGTAGACGTTCCAGCATGGAAAAATCCCGAAACTCATAGCCTGCCACGACTACACCGTTGGAATATAAACTTGCCAGGGCCGCGCCTGATGCAAGTACGGCACAGGCGCCGTAGGCAACCCGCAAAGTACGGCCCGTGGTGATGGCACCGGCGAAGCGAAATATGAAAATCTCCAGAACAAATGTGAGCAACGGTAGTAACAGACCGTTTTCTTTACTTACGACCGCGAACGGTAGACAAACCGCAAAACAAAGCAGCATGAATACCCAAGCTCCGGAGTACCCAGCGATTTGCCGGCGGCGTGCCTCAACATAAGCCAATAAACCCGCGACCATGAATAATGCGGCTAACAGCGACATGCGTTGCACGGTGTAAAGTACTGTGCTCACCTGCACAGGGTGCAACAACCATAATCCGGCAACCGCTATAGCGACGAGCTGTGGTTGCTTCGCCGAGAAATCATGGAATTGACTCGTGATCCGCTCTACCAGCAAATAGACAAGCAGTGCGACGAGCAAATGTAAGATCAGATTGGTAAGTTTCCAGTGGTAAAAATCAGGTCCTGATAGCACAGCATTTGCGATAAATGAGCTCATAGCGAGCGGCCGCCCGCTAGGACCGCTAGTGCTCGTTAAGTAAAGACGCCAGCTACCGTCGGCGAGATTTGCGTCTTGCGCTAACGGCAGCAACTGCGGGTAATCGTCCAAAAGTAGCGGCCCGGACAGCCCGGGCAGATACAACTGTACGCAAACGCCCATCAACAACAGCACCGAGGCGAGAACATAGCCTGGTTTGAGTTTTGTCGTCCTCACGCCTGGTTTGATGGGTATTAGCTAGCCGGATGCCTGCAACGAGGCTGCCAGCGCGTCGAGCTGTGGTCCGTATGCAGCGCCGAGTGGACGACGCGCAGACCAGGGGATTTTACGCGCTTGCTCGATTTCGCGCAGGGCCTCAGCGTTGCGTCCCGAGCCCATCAATCCTTTGATCAATATCAGACGATAATCAAACTTGTTTGGAAACTCGGTCACCATTTCCTTGACGATAGAGAGCGCAGTATCAATTTCTCCAAGTTCGTTACTGTAGTACGAAGCCAGGAAGATGAGCATGTCACCGCGGTCGCGCGCTGCCAGACGTGGATTGGCCAGCGCGCTGCCAAACAGATCCATCATCTGGTCGGGACGCAGCGCGCAGAATCCGGTCGCGTTACATTCGACCAACCTACGCAATCCAAAGACGCTGGTTGGATGCAGCGTATGATTGCGTAAACGGAATTTCAGGCGGTTTAGAAGTTCCTCATCCACCGCTTGATCCCTGGCAAATGCGACGTGGACCAACCCGAATAATGGTAGATGATTGGCTGCGTTGAGGGGAGCCGCAATTTCGAATTGCTCCTGCGCTTTATCGAGCAGCGCCGTGTCGGACTCTATGGTGAATAACAAGTAGTAAGTACGCCCCAATTCGTAGCGGGCGCGCTGCGAATTAGGGTGGTGTTGTGCTTCCATGAGCGCGAGCGAGATTGGGTCGCGCCACTGCTCAGCACGTAGTGCCGTTACGATAGCAAACAGGCTGACTATCGTGACCGCGGAGGTTTTGAATGCACGGCCTATCTGCGCAGAGTTATGCGGTTTCAACAAATAGTAAAAAACCGCGAACAACGGCCCGATGCCGGGCAGGTAGTTACGGTGATCGTGGGCCATCTCCAGCGGCAACAGCGTCGATTCAATCGAATGACCAATCGCGAACCACAAAATAGCGAAACTCAGCACCGGCGCTCTAGTGAACGTGATCACCACCATTGCCACGGCGGCGATGAGGGCGACAGCCGCCGCTAGCGTTATCGGCGGCGACAACAGTCCGGTCGATAGCACCATATCGTCATGAAATAAACCGAGGATGGCATTGCTGGGCGCAGCCAGCATGCCGATATACATCCACAACACCCGCGTTTGAGTGAGTAGCCGTTCCCCCACGGTGAAATCTCTAAAAACGTAAAGATCCGTCAGCCAGTTCGGGTTCAGCATCAGGAAAATAACCACCCCGATGGCCGGCAAGCCAACAGTTAGCGCGAAAAAAGTCACCAGGCAGCGCTGATTTCTCGGGTTGGTCTTGAATTTGAACGCATACAATTCGATTAACAACAAAAAGGGAAACAGCAATACGCCGTTCTCCTTCGATAAGGCGGCCATAACCCCGAACACCGCTGCCGCCAGCAACACCGCTACCAAACTGGTGGTGGTGAGCTCAGGGCGGCTACGCCCGCGCAAATAGACCCAAAGACCCAGGAGCGTGAACAATGCCGCCAGGCTGTTCATGCGCTGCACGATATAGAGCACGGATGAGAGATTTATCGGGTGCAGCGTCCACGCCAGAGCGCTGGCCAACGCAATCATGCTTTGGACACCCACCGACATGCCCGGCTGCATGCGTTTCAATAACAAACCCAGAAAGAAAAACACCATGATCCCGTTGAGCACGTGGATCGCGATGTTAACTAGTTTGTAAGGCAGCGGGTCGATCCCGCCGAAATACCAGTTGAGCGCAAAGCTCAGCATGCTGATCGGTCTTTTTAAAGGCCCAGCGGTGGTCCCACCGGCTGCCGCACTTAAACTGTGAATATCGAGATTGTCGATATGGACCGACTGGTTTTGGACAATGTTACTGAAATCGTCGTAAACAAAATTACCTGGCAAGCCCGGTAGATAGACCGTCCATCCCAGCACAGCAATGGCGGCAACAGCTAGTAATTGCTTCATCCCTATAAACAAACGGCGCCCCCGAAGAGGCGCCGTTCGATTCTAATCAGGCCCGCTCTTTGGGCCCGAATCACTACTAGCGACAGCTCGACGGCCGATATTTCGGGTTGAGGGTGCCACCTGTGGCGCAATCCCAGATTACACCACCGCCAGCGGTCGTGGGCGTCAGTAGAAGGGTATTTCCGGCTATCGGTGCACCACTGAACGCTATGGTCATAGTACCGGCGAGCACTGTTACGGATGCTACGTTGTTACCAGTGTAGGAAACAGCGGCTGCCATGCCTGCAGACAAGTTATTGGTCGGCAGCGTGCCGTTGGTAGCATAAAATTCGGACACAGCTGTCTTACCAGCCGAGGCCAGGCTCAAGCCCTCCGTGACCTTCGCGCGGATGGTGTAGTCCTGGTAAGCCGGGATGGCGACTGCCGCCAAGATGCCGATGATCGCCACAACGATCATGAGCTCGATGAGCGTAAAGCCCTGTTGAACCTTCTTCATTACGTCTCTCCTTTTCAAAGTTCCTCAAATCCGCTGCGAATCGGCAGCGACAAACTATCGTTCTCACTCTCGCGCCAGAGCCCTAAAGTGAAATCGTGCAGCCTATGCAAGCATAAATCGTGCCGTTTTGTGATGGAAGCCGGCCAGAGCCTTTAAGTAGACCAACAACACGTTGAAATTTGAGATGCCCGCACAACACCACGAATGCTGCGTAATGACATGTCACGTCACAAAGTGACGTAAATTGTCAGTATTGGGTCAACAGATCTATAGCCCGAGCTTTTCCAAACGATAGCGTAGGGCACGAAAACTGATCCCCAACAGCTTCGCAGCTGCAGTCTTGTTCCAGCGCGTTTTTTCCAAGGCAGCAAGAATTCTCGCTTTTTCAACGTCATCCAGAAACGTGCGCAATCCGCCGTGTGTCGACTGCTCTGCCGCGACCAAGGGCTGCGCCGAATCCGGTAGCTGCAAGTCCGTCGTTTTAATCAGGCTGCCCTCGGCCAGGGTAATGGCACGCTCGAGTATGTTTTCCAGTTCTCGAACGTTGCCCGGAAAATCGTATCCGTTCAGCGCCTGCATCGCGTCAGTGTCGAGGCCCGGGAGTGAAGTTCCCACATCAGCGGCGAGCCGAGCGAGAATATATTTAACGAGCGGTGGCAGATCTTCACGGCGCTCGCGCAGCGGTGGAACATTGAGTTCAATGACGTTGATGCGGTAGAACAAATCCTGGCGAAATTCTCCGGTTTGGACTAAAGCTCCAAGGTCCTTGTGCGTCGCACTCAATATTCGCGCGTCGATTTTGACTTCCGCCTCACTACCAACCGGCCGTACGGACTTTTCCTGTATCGCTCGCAACAGCTTGACCTGCAAATGCAGGGGTAATTCGGCGACTTCATCAAGAAACAAGGTGCCGCCATCGGCGGCCTGGAACAACCCTTGTTTATCCGCCACCGCACCGGTAAAACTGCCCCGCATATGTCCGAACAACTCGCTCTCCATGAGATCCGCGGGGATGGCGCCGCAATTCACCGGCACAAACTTCTGCTCTGCTCGCGGGCCCAACTGATGAATCATCTGGGCCACAAGTTCCTTACCGGTTCCAGACTCACCGCTTATGTATACGGGTGCCTGGCTGCGCGCAATTTTGGCAATCGTGGCGCGGATTTCCCGCATCCGTGCCGACTCTCCAATAAGTTTGGCTTCCGATTCCACCGGAGCTTCGGCAAGCTTCAACGCAGTACTGACCAAACCACGCAGAACGGCAAGGTCAACGGGCTTGGACACAAAATCAAAAGCACCCGACTTCAGCGCCTGGATTGCGGTGCCCATGTTGCCGTGCGCGGTGATCATCGCCACAGGCGTATTCGGATAGGTTTGCTGAATCTCCGTAATTAGTTCCAGGCCGCTACCGTCGGGTAACTTCATGTCGGTAAGGCACAATTGGAATTCGGCTATCGCCAATTTTGAACGTGCTTCAGAGAGACTCGCCGCCGCGACGCAATCGATCCCCATACGCGTCAAGGTGATTTCCAGGAGCTCCAAAATATCGGGCTCGTCGTCGACTATCAATGCCTTGGGCGTACTCATGCCATCGTCAGGTGTTTGTTGTGTGGATGAGCAAAACTGATGCGGAAAGTACATCCGCTGTCAGAATTCTCATACAGATTAAGTGATGCCTGATTTGATTCACACAGCTCGCCGGCAAGATACAATCCCAATCCCGTACCGTTGGGATCGGTCGTAAAAAAAGGCTCAAACACTTGCTCAACCACCTCATTATCTACACCAGGGCCCGAATCCCGAATGTCGAGGTAAGGCCGCTGCGTTTCCTCGCTCAAACCGCTCGCCAATTCGAGTAATGGACGTTCGCGAGAGTAGCGCAGCGCATTCTCGCAGAGATTCCACACTATTTGGTGCAGTTGGCCACCATCGATGCTCACCCTCACATCTTCACTAGCCATACGCAAGCGCACATCCTTGCTATCGAGGTTTTTGCGCGCGCGCAACTCCGTGACAAAATTTTCCAACCAAGGTTGTATGGAAAAACTTTCGGGAATTGCATTGTCGCGCCGTCCGATTTGCAGCACGTTCTCGATTATCGTATTTACGCGCCCGCTGTGATCACGAATGATATTGGTCAACCGCTGGTCTTCTTCGTTTGCTGCCGGCGATTCATGTAATAGTTGACTTGCGTGACTGATCGCCCCCAGCGGATTACGTATCTCATGCGCAATACTCGCAGTTAACCGGCCCAGCGATGCCAATTTCAATTGCTGCGCGCGCTGGCGGGTCAGTGCTGCATCCTCTAGAAACACTAACGTTCCGTGCCTGGAGTCAGGCCCGAGTTCTGTGAAAGACGCCAGAATCTGCAGCCCGCCCTTTTGTGCGGATACCGGCTCAACGGTGTTACGACCGCGCTCCTGCCAGCTGGAGTATTGCAGCGCCAACCGTGCCGATACCGATTCCAGCGGCTCGCCCGCCTGGACCTCCCCACGACCCACCAGGCGCTTGGCAGCGGCGTTAATTACCCGCACACGCCCGTTTCGATCCAATACCAGAATACCCGACTGCATACTCTGTACGATATGCTCGTTGAGCGCCGACAGGTTGGCAAGATCCACGGCACGCTGGTCGGCGAGCGCCTCGCTCTCGCGAATGCGCTCGACCAGAACATAACCGAGGAAAGCAACCGCAAAAAATGCCGCCCCCAGCAAACCTGCGTGCGTATAGTTGACTAGTGAAATCAGGTACGCGCCCAGATAGAGTTCTTCACCCAGCACCGCCAGCGAAGCGATAGCGGCAAACATCAAAGCCGTCCGACCGCCGGTGAACAAACTGCCACCGGCAACTGCGACGATCAGCAACATGCCGAAGCCGCTGGTCACTCCACCACTCGCGTACATCATCAATGTGATCGCGCCGACATCGAGTATCACCACGGCGAGGACCTGCAACCTGAACCGTGGCAATCGAGTCTCAATGAAAAATTGCGCGAGTATTGCCAGGGCGAAATAGGTGACAGTAGTCCAGGCGAACAATCCGACTTCAAAACCGCCTATGGGGGGCGGCAAGTTTGCGGTCCACACGAGCACAACAAACAATCCGGAGATAACCAACCGATACAGGTTAAAGTACCGAAACGCGCGCCAGGCGGTGGCCGTGATCGAAGCCCGGTCGATTTGTTTAGTCATGTACCTCAGCATCAGTCTCGCCCACCCACAGAAAAGTACATTTTCACAGCAGCCGCTATTCCGATATAGTTTAGACGAGGTTGGTCAACAGGCCGACTTCCGCGCCCGCTGGACGGGTCAATTCCTTCTAACAATGGCAACAGCTCAAGATCATGAATCTTCACGAATATCAGTCACGCCAGCTATTTAGTGATTACGGTATACCCATCCCTCCAGGGAAGCCCGCCCATTCGATTCAAGAGGCCCTCAGTAACGCCTCGGAACTCGGAGGTGAGCGCTGGATAGTTAAAGCCCAGGTGCATGCGGGCGGGCGCGGTAAAGGCGGCGGCGTGAAATTCGCCGACAACCGCGCGGAGTTGGAAAAAGTCGTTCACAAAATGCTGGGCAGTCGTCTCGTGACCAAACAATCGGGACCCGCGGGCCAACCGGTGGACTGTGTGTTGGTCGGCGTGCCGCTGGAGATCGCGCGCGAACTCTATGTTGCTTTGATCGTTGACCGCGCAAGCAAGAGGATAGCCATCATGGCGTCCACCGAGGGTGGCATGGACATCGAGGAGGTTGCGGCGACTCAGCCGGACAAAATCGTGACTGTAACGGTCGATCCGATACTGGGTCTACAGTCCTATCAATGCCGGCGCATCGGTTTCGCATTCGGCTTCGACAAGACTCAGAGCAGGCAATTGACCGACATATTGGGCGGGCTCTACAAACTGTTTATCGACAAAGACCTCAGCCTGATAGAGATTAACCCATTGGTGGTAACACCGGACGGTGATTTGCAGGCTTTGGATGCAAAGATAACTGTTGACGACAACGCCTTGTTCAGACAACCAGCGCTTGAGGAAATGCGCGATTCGAGTCAGGAAGACGAAAAAGAGAACATCGCCCGTCGTTTCGACCTCAACTACATCACGCTGACCGGCAACATCGCCTGCATGGTAAACGGCGCCGGCCTGGCCATGGCAACTATGGACATCATCAAACTCCACGGCGGCGCACCCGCCAACTTTCTAGACGTGGGTGGCGGTACCACTGCAGAGAAAGTAGCCGAGGCATTCAAACTGATCGTTTCCGATCCCCAGGTCGAGGCAATTCTGGTCAATATTTTTGGTGGTATTGTCCGTTGCGACTTAATCGCAGATGGCATTATCAAAGCGGTTAAGGAAGTTGGCGTCGAGGTGCCAGTAATAGTCCGACTGGAAGGAACAAACGTAGAAGAGGGCAAAAAAACGCTTGCCGACAGCGGCCTGGCTATAACCCCCGCTAACGACCTCGCCGACGCCGCTGCCAGGGTCGTAGCCGCGGCCGGAGGCGCATAACAGATGGCAATATTAGTCAACAAAGACACCAAGGTGATTTGTCAGGGCTTTACCGGACAACAAGGCAGTTTCCACTCCAAGCAGGCAATCGAGTACGGCACTAATCTTGTTGGCGGAGTAACTCCCGGACGCGGTGGTAGCAGCCATTTGGAGCGACCGGTATTTGACACCGTGCATGATGCGGTCGCCGAAACCGGTGCCAATGCCAGCATGATTTTTGTCCCGCCTGCTTTCGCAGCGGAGGCGATTGCAGAGGCTGCAGATGCCGGGGTCGAGGTGATTGCATGTATTACTGAAGGCATACCCGTCATTGACATGCTCAAAGTGAAGGCGAGTCTGTTATTACAACCGAATACCCGACTAATCGGACCGAATTGCCCCGGGATCATCACTCCGGGACAGTGCAAAATGGGGATTATGCCGGCGAAGATCCACCAACCCGGCAGCATCGGTATCGTCTCACGCTCTGGCACCTTGACCTACGAGGCGGTACACCAGACTACGTTGGCGGGTTTGGGTCAAAGTAGTTGTGTGGGCATCGGCGGCGATCCCATACAGGGGACAAGTTTCATTGATTGCCTGGTGTTATTTGAGCAGGATACCGATACGCATGGGATTATTATGGTCGGCGAAATCGGTGGCAGCGCGGAGGAGGAAGCAGCGCAGTTCATTAGCGATAATGTAACTAAACCGGTCGTCGCCTATATCGCAGGAGTAACCGCGCCGGCCGGCAAGCGCATGGGTCATGCGGGCGCGATCATTTCGGGCGGCAAAGGCACTGCGGAAGACAAATTCGCCGCGCTTGAGGCAGCAGGCGTAGTTACTGTGCGTTCACCCGCGCAATTGGGGGAAGCAATCGAAAAAGCACTCTGACTCGCATCAATCCTTAATGACGATGCTGCGCACTTGGGCGATCCGGGGGTGTTCCGGGTAGTTCAATTCCAACACCCGCAGCGCATCCTGCGCTAAATCATCCATTTCCATTACTTTGTAGGATTGCACCAACACCACCAGAGCATCCGGCATAGCGGGTGTCTGCTGATAGAACTCAATGACATATCTGGCTCGATTGGCGGCCGCCACGTACGCTTCGCGGCGCATGTAGTAATTGGCTACATTGACTTCATGGCGCGCCAGAATATTGCGCAGATAAACCATCCGCTGTTTTGAATCCGGTATATATTTACTCTCGGGATATTGTTTGATTAAGTCTGAAAAGTCCTGGAAAGACTGCAGCGCCGCACCCTGATCACGCTGCGACGCGTCGGTCGGGAGATAACGTTGGGTCAGCCCTTTGCCACGATTAAAATTCGCAAGTCCGCGCAGGTAAAACGCATAATCGGTATGCGGATGCCTGGGATAGAGTTTCAGGAATCTCTCTAACGCGGCGATTGCGGTCGCTGGCTCTTCCGACTTGTAGTAGCAGTATGCGAGGTCTAGTTGCGCCTGCTGAGAGAACGCGCCAAACGGAAATCGTTTCTGAAGGATTTCGTAATATTCGATTGCGCCCTTAAAATAACCGGATTCCATCCTATCCCTGGACAGGTTGTATAGCTTTTCGGCGGTCATACCGACCGTTTCATCTTCGTCGTCTTTGCTCCCGATCAAACCACAACCGGTGAGCATAACGACTAGTAGCAACAGCGTAAGGGGACGCATCGGCCAAAATGGATGTGAGCGAGTGTCCATTGTATTGGGTTTCGGCAACCACATTCAACGAAGCCACAGAGCAGCTGGATGAACCATAGACAGCGCATGACTGCGATCATTCCATCCGAGATGGCCGGGCTGCGGTTCGATCAGGCCTTAGCTCGGGTATTTCCGGATTACTCTCGAACTACGTTAAAAAATTGGTTAGTAACGGGATGCATCACAAAAGATGGCCTGCCTGGGCGCCCTCGTGATGCGGTGGACGGCGGCGAGAACGTTGAGATCCTGGTGAATGCGGCGCCCATGCAAGCGGATGAGCCGCAAGCGATCGAGCTTGATGTGATCTATGAAGATCCGGCCCTCATCGTCATCAATAAACCTGCCGGCCTGGTCACCCACCCGGGGGCGGGACATGCCAGCGGTACGCTGCTAAATGCACTTCTGCATTATGATGGCGCATTGGCTGAGCTGCCGCGCGCGGGAATCGTCCATCGACTGGACAAAGACACATCGGGGTTAATGGTTGTCGCACGTACGTTACCTGCGCACACCAGCCTCGTACGCCAGATACAAGCGCATGATGTACAACGTCACTACCACGCAGTCATCAACAATGTGCTGATTAGCGGCGGCACTGTTGCTGCTGCCATCGGTAGACATCCAGTTCACCGCACGAAGATGGCAGTAGTGGAGCGCGGCAAGGATGCGGTCACACATTACCGGGTTATGCAGCGGTTTCGGGCACACACCCTCATCAATGTGAAGCTGAAAACGGGCCGCACGCACCAAATTCGAGTTCACATGGCACATCTGGGATATCCGCTAATCGGCGACGTCGTCTATGGTGCCGGTTCAAGCGTAAAACGTGGATTGACAACCTCGCTAAGGGCGGCCTTGTCCACATTCAAGCGCCAAGCTTTACACGCGGAGACGTTACAATTGACGCATCCCCTGTCGTCGCGACCGATAGCCTGGCACGCGCCTATACCAGCCGATATCAAAGGTTTACTTGTCGCGCTGCAAGCCGATTTAGACGCTCCGGACTAATTCGAAATGGCTGCCTCATTAACGCCAGCGCAGACGTGCGCGTCGAAACGTGTCGATAGGCCGGGCATGTCCATCTTACTACCAGCATGGCCCGAAATTCCTGGCATCGTTGCTTTAACGACGACGCGACGCGGTGGAGCAAGCGTGACCCCATATGCAGGGTTTAACCTTGCATCAGGCGTCGGCGACAAGGAACGAAACGTCATGGCCAACCGGGATAACTTGAACACCGGACTTGGACTAGGTCGCGACCCTTGTTGGCTTAAGCAACTTCATGCGACGACGGTGGTCGATGTGCCCACCACCGTGGGCGCCCCAGCCGATGGTGCCGTTACATCACAGGCGGGCGTAGTTTGCGCGATACTCACAGCCGACTGTGTACCGATACTGCTCGCGCAGCGCGACGGTAAGCGAGTCGCCGCGCTGCATGCCGGATGGCGTGGTTTAGCCGCAGGCGTCGTCGAATCCGGCGTTGCCGCGATGGGCTGCGCAGCAGCTGAGATTGTGGCATGGTTAGGCCCAAGCATCTGTGCAACACATTACGTGGTCGGCGACGAGGTGCGTTCGGCATTTCAACAACGTTACGGCGATCTGGATTCCGGGTTCACTGCCTGCAACGGAAGTTGGCGAGCAGATCTGCGTCAACTTGCACACGAGATATTTAACCGGATCGGAGTAGCGCAGGTGTATGCAGACACCCGCTGCACGCATGGTGACGAAGAGTTATTGTTCTCATACCGCCGTGACGGCGTAACCGGCCGTATGGCAAGTTTAATTTGGATCACGCCCGGTGATACCTGAAACAACTGCAATCGTACCGAAAATACATATTCGTGATTAAGCGGGGATCATTTGTAGCGGCACAATTGCCGTCAAAGCTGCGGCATAGTCACGCGGCATGCGGATGCGTATTACTATGGCTTTGGCCATTCTGACAATTGATTGAGGGGAGAGGCAGTTATGACCGAGGCAAGCAATCCTGGCGGCATGAACTTTAGCGCCAGCGTCGACCACATGGTGCAGCGCGCCTTTAATGTGTTGGATCTCGATCCTGGCGTTGCCAATGCAATTCAAGCATGTGATTCAGTCATACAGGTCAAGTTCCCGGTCGAAATCCGCGGTGAAATACAAATTTTCACCGGCTGGCGAGCGGTGCACAGTAGTCACAGGTTGCCTGCAAAAGGTGGCATCCGCTACGCGCCGATTGTTGATCAGGACGAGGTCGAGGCGCTGGCTGCGCTGATGACCTATAAATGTGCGATTGTTGATGTACCATTCGGCGGCTCCAAAGGCGGTCTGCTGATCAACCCCCGCGAATATGATCGTGATGAACTGCAAAGCATAACCCGGCGTTTTGCGCGCGAATTGGCGCGAAAGGGATTCCTCAGCCCTGCAACCAACGTCCCGGCACCCGACATGGGTACTGGTCAACGCGAAATGGCCTGGATAGCCGACACCTATAAGCACTTGTTCCCTGAAGACATTAATTACACCGCTTGTGTCACCGGTAAGCCGGTTGAACACGGCGGCATCCGCGGACGCACGGAGGCCACTGGACGCGGCGTCGTGTTCGCCTTGCGCGAATTCTTTCGACACCCTGAAGATGTCAAAGCTGCCGGTTTGGATGGCGACTTAGGCGGCCAACGAGTCGTTGTGCAGGGGCTTGGTAACGTCGGCTATTACGCTGCGAAAATTCTCGAAGAGGAAGATGGTGCCAAAATCGTCGCGGTAATTGAGCGCGACGGCGCAGTCATTAACCCCAACGGTTTGCCGATCGAGGCACTGCGCCAATTCATAACCGAAAACCAGGGCGTCAAGGGCTTCCCCGATGGCGAATATACCGACAAGGGCAATGCGGTCTTGGAGCTTGAGTGCGATATCTTGATACCAGCGGCGCTGGAAGCACAGATCACGGCGGCTAACGCCCCAAGGATCAAAGCACCACTGATCGCAGAGGCGGCTAACGGCCCGGTGACATTCGAGGCAGACGAGATCCTGCGCAAGCGTGGCACAACGATTATCCCCGACGCATATATTAATGCCGGAGGGGTGACGGTTTCCTACTTTGAGTGGATCCGTAACCTCGCGCATATCCGCTTCGGCAGGATGGAGCGTCGTTATGATGAAATGCGTGGAGCGAAAATGCTCAACGCCATGGAGTCGCTCGCGGGAACTCAATTACCCCAAGCATTGCGACAAGAGATTGAAAAGGGTGCTGCCGAACTCGACCTGGTTCGTTCCGGACTGGACGACACCATGCGCCTGGCCTACCAGGAACTGCACAACGAGTTGCACAGCAATGCGGCAATCGACGATTTTCGCACCGCCGCCTATGTTGTGGCCGTCAAAAAAATAGCACGGAGTTATCTGGATATTGGCGTACATTAAACCTAGCCTGCAGGCTTGCCCGCCGGTTGCATCAGCGGCCTCTTGATTTTCCGCGCCGGTAGCCGCATCTAAAGAGCATTGGATTAAACCGGAGTCACGCCAATGCGTGCGGACAAAATGACCACCAAGCTGCAACTGGCATTGGCGCAGGCACAAAGCCTCGCCTTGGGGCGGGACCACCAGTTTGTGGAACCTGCCCACCTGGTGGTAGCCCTGTTGGACCAACCGGGCAGTACGGTGCGCCAACTGCTAAGCGCCACGGGCATCGACGTCAATTCGCTGCGCTCGCAGCTCGGTCATAGCCTTGACAAGTTACCCCAGGTATCCGGCGAGGGCGCCGATATCCATCCATCTTCGGAATTGGTTCGCCTGCTTAATCTCACCGATAAACTTTCGCAAAAACGTAAAGACAAATACATATCCAGCGAGCTTGTGCTACTGGCATTGGTAGAGACGGACAACGAAATACGCACAATGCTGCGCAACGCCGGGCTTGACGAAACGAGACTCAACGGCGCCATCGAGCAGCTCCGCGATGGTGAGCAGGTAGATGACCCAAACGCTGAAGAACAACGTCAAGCCTTACAACGCTACAGCATCGATCTCACTGAGCGCGCCGAACAGGGTCGTTTGGATCCAGTAATCGGGCGCGGCGACGAGATCAGGCGCACTATCCAGGTACTGCAACGACGTACCAAGAATAATCCGGTTTTGATCGGCGAACCGGGCGTTGGTAAAACTGCAATTGTGGAAGGACTTGCGCAGCGGATCGTCAACGGTGAAGTGCCTGAAGCCCTGAAAAGCAAACGTCTGCTATCGCTGGACATGGGTTCCCTCATTGCAGGCGCGAAATTTCGCGGTGAATTCGAAGAGCGCTTGAAAGCCGTGCTTAATGATCTGGCCAAGCAGGAAGGCTCGATTATTTTGTTCATCGACGAATTACACACCATGGTTGGGGCCGGCAAAGCGGAAGGCGCCATGGACGCCGGCAACATGTTGAAACCGGCGCTCGCACGCGGTGAGTTGCATTGCGTTGGCGCCACGACGCTTGATGAATATCGCAATCACATAGAAAAGGACGCCGCTTTAGAGCGACGCTTTCAAAAAGTGTTGGTCGAGGAGCCAACCGTAGAAAACACCATCGCAATTCTGCGCGGGCTCAAGGAACGTTACGAAATGCATCACAACGTGCAAATAACTGATCCCGCTATCGTGGCCGCGGCAACGTTTTCCCACCGTTACATCTCAGACCGCCAATTACCGGACAAGGCCATCGATTTAGTCGATGAGGCAGCGAGTCTCATCAGCATCGAACTCGATTCCAAGCCCGAAGATATGGATCGTCTGGAGCGCCGGCTAATCCAGTTCAAAATGGAGCGCGAAGCACTAAAAAAGGAAAGCGACGATGCTTCTGTGCGGCGCTTGGAGAACTTGCAAGCCGATATCATACGTTTGGAAGACGAATATGCAGTGCTCGACGAAATCTGGAAGACCGAAAAGGCAACTCTTCATGGTACCCATCACATCAAAGAAGAACTTGAACGGGTACGCCTAGAATTTGAGACAGCCAGACGAGCCAGCGACCTCAACCGTATGTCAGAGCTGCAATACGGTGTGATACCCGAACTTGAAAAACGCCTTCACCTGGCGACCGAGGCCGAAGATCAAAAAATGACGCTGTTGCGAAATAAGGTCACCGAGCAAGAGATCGCAGAGATCGTGGCCAAGTGGACGGGGATCCCGGTTGCGAAAATGTTGGAGAGCGAGCGCGACAAATTGTTACAAATGGAGGATGCGCTGCACCGACGGGTAATAGGCCAGGAACAGGCCGTGACCTCGGTTTCCGACGCCATCCGCCGCTCGCGGGCGGGACTCGCCGATCCGAAACGTCCAAATGGCTCATTCCTGTTTTTGGGCCCTACGGGCGTCGGCAAAACCGAGCTATGCAAAAGCCTCGCTCAATTCCTGTTTGATACCGAAGATGCCTTGGTTCGCATCGACATGTCCGAGTACATGGAAAAGCACGCAGTGGCGCGGCTGATCGGCGCACCGCCTGGGTATGTGGGTTACGAGGAAGGAGGATATCTGACCGAATCAATCCGGCGCAGGCCCTACTCGGTGATCCTGCTCGATGAGATCGAAAAAGCACATCCGGACGTATTCAATATTCTGTTGCAGGTACTCGATGACGGCCGCTTGACCGACGGCCATGGCCGCACGGTCGACTTTCGTAATACCGTCGTCGTCATGACTTCCAACCTCGGCTCAGAACAGATCCAGAAAATGCCCGGGGAGGCCAACTACGATAAAATGAAAACCATGGTGATGGCCACCGTCGCCGGCCATTTCAGACCGGAATTTATCAACCGCATAGATGAAGTCGTAGTATTTCATGCATTGGGACGCGACCAGATACGCGCTATTGCTGACGTCCAGATTAAGGAGTTGCAAAAACGCCTGGCGGAGCAAGACATTGATTTGCGAGTTACCGAGGAAGCCCTAGACAAGCTCGGTGCTATGGGTTTTGATCCTGTGTATGGCGCACGGCCCCTGAAACGCGCGATCCAATTGAATCTTGAGACACCGCTCGCTCGACACCTGCTCGCCGGAGACTTCTTGGCGGGTGGCAATATCGAAGTTCAAATCGACAAAGAAGAATTCCGCTTCACTGAAGCCAAGGCATCCGCGGCCTGAGACTTCCGATATCCTGCGGCCAACCTCCCGGCAGCCGTGATTTTAGCTCGCCGTCGTGCCAAGTTTTTTCCGGGATATTGGCTATTTACGGGCAATTCATCTACCATTTAATTGGTATCCAAGAACCCAACTAAACGGCGCCCAACATGGCAGTAACCAACAAACAAATCCCGTTGAGCGGACTTGCTCGCAAGCTCGTAATGGACGGTCTACTCGAACAAGAACAAGCAGGCACAGCCTTCCAAGAAGCTCTTGAGAAAAAAACACCGTTTGTCAAATACTTAGTCGATAACGGGATGGGCACCAGCCTCGATATTGCGCACGCAGCGTCGAGCGAATTCGGGGTTCCGGTGGTTGATATCGACTGTCTTGAGCTAGATCCGGATATCACCAAGATCGTATCGGAGGACCTGATCAAAAAGCATCATGCGTTGCCCATCTTCAAACGCGGGAAACGCGTGTTCGTCGCCGTATCTGATCCGACCAATCTCGCGGCACTCGACGAGATTAAGTTCCATGTAGACGCCAATACCGAGGCTATCCTGGTCGAGGAAGACAAACTCAACAAAACAATAGAAAAAGCGCTCGAGAGCGCTGATAGCGGACTCGACGATATGGACGATGCCGATTTCGACGATCTCGACGGTCTCGAGGTGGGCGGCGACGAGCCCGATCCAGACGACGATGTAGATGTGGATGATGCCCCGGTCGTACGTTTTGTCAATAAAGTACTGCTGGACGCCATAAAACGCGGGGCATCGGACTTACATTTTGAACCCTATGAAAAAATATATCGCGTGCGCTTTCGCGTCGATGGCGTACTGGCTGAAATGGCCAAACCGCCGCTCGCGCTGTCCAGCAAGATCACTGCACGCATTAAAGTCATGTCCAGACTGGACGTGTCCGAACGACGGGTACCGCAGGACGGTCGTATTAAGCTGAAGCTGTCAAAGAAAAAATCGATCGACTTTCGCGTCAGTACTTGCCCGACTCTGTTCGGAGAGAAAGCCGTGCTGCGTATCCTCGACTCTGACGCGGCCAAGTTGAACATCGACCAACTGGGCTATGAGGATTTTCAAAAAGAGTTGTTTCTGAAGAACCTGCTTAAACCCTACGGGATGTTTCTCGTCACGGGGCCTACCGGTAGCGGTAAAACGGTTTCCCTGTACACCGGTATCAACATCATCAATCAAGAGGACATTAATATTTCAACGGCCGAAGATCCCGTTGAAATCAACCTGCCTGGCGTCAACCAGGTGCAGGTGGACGAACGCACCGGCATGACCTTCACCAAAGCATTAAAAGCTTTTCTACGCCAGGACCCGGACATAATCCTGGTGGGTGAAATTCGTGATTTAGAGACTGGTTCCATCGCAGTCAAGGCTGCTCAGACCGGCCACATGGTCATGTCGACCTTACACACAAATGACGCACCGCAAACGCTGACACGACTACAGGACATGGGCATTCAAGCCTTCGCGGTGGCCACTACGATCAACTTGATAACGGCACAGCGTCTGGCACGGCGCTTACACGGTGACTATAAAACACCTTTTGAGATGCCTGACGACGCCCTGCTCAAAGAGGGCTATACAGAAGAAGACTTGAAAGCCGGCGTTAAGCTGTTTGAACCCGGCGACGGCGGCGTGGATTGTCCCAGCGGTTACAAGGGTCGTGTCGGGATCTACCAGGTAATGCCAATCGGCGATGCTATGAAACGACTGATCATGGAAGGCAGAAATGCCGTTGAGCTCGCGGATCTATCAAGAGAGGAAGGGACTTGGGATATCCGGCGTTCGGGCCTGATGAAAGCCGCCGCGGGCTTTACCAGCCTGGCAGAAATTAATCGAGTAACAGTGGAATAAAACCATGGCAGAAGCGCTAAAGTCAGACATGTTCGTTTGGGAGGGGATGGACAAAAATGGTAAACGCGTCAAAGGCGAGATCAGCGGCAAAAGTGACGCGTTAATCAAAGCGCAGCTTCGCCGCCAAGGCGTCAACCCTACCAAAGTAAAGAAAAAATCCAAGCCATTGCTCGGTGGCAGCGGCAGGAGAATTACCTCTAAAGATATCACCGTCTTCAGTCGTCAGCTCGCAACCATGATGTCGTCCGGCGTGCCATTAGTTCAGTCCTTCGATATCGTCGGGCGGGGCCACGAAAACGTGCGCATGCAAGACATGATTATGGACATCAAGGGACATGTCGAGGCAGGCGGCAGCCTTGCGGAAGCCTTCGGAAGGCATCCTCTGCAGTTCGATGAACTGTACCGCAACTTAGTCGTCGCCGGCGAGGCTGCCGGTATTCTCGAGTCGATATTGCACAAGATCGCAACCTACCAGGAAAAAACCGAAGCTCTGAAATCCAAAATCAAAGGAGCTCTTTTTTATCCGACCGCCGTTATCGTTGTAGCCTTTATCATTACTGCCATCCTCATGATCTTTGTCATCCCGCAGTTCGCGGATCTGTTCGACGGATTCGGAGCAGACCTACCTGCTTTGACACAACTGGTCATCGAAATTTCCGACTACATGCAAGCCTATTGGTGGCTGATTTTCGGCGGTATAGGCCTGACGATTTACGCCATACTGGAATCGAAAAGGCGTTTCCCGGCTGTAGCTCATTTCTTTGATCGCTGGTCCCTCAAGATCCCGATCATCGGTGAGATCCTGGAGAAATCGGCGATTGCGCGTTTTACCCGAACGTTGGCAACCATGTTTGCGGCCGGGGACCCCGCTGGTGGAAGCGATGACCTCGGTTGCCGGCGCCTGCGGCAATATCCTGTTTTATGACGCTACCTTGAGGATGCGCGACGACATCGCCACCGGCACCCAGCTGCAGGTCACCATGCGTGACAGTCAATTGTTTCCCAACATGGTCATCCAGATGGTCGCGATTGGGGAAGAATCAGGCGCGCTGGACTCGATGCTGGGCAAAGTCGCGGATTGGTATGAGCAGGAAATTGACGACGCCGTGGACGCGCTGACCAGCTTATTGGAACCGATGATTATGGCGGTGCTCGGTGTTTTGATCGGCGGTCTCGTTATCGCCATGTATCTGCCTATCTTCAAGATGGGCCAGGTCGTCTAATCGAGCGACACAGCTCCGAATATTGATAGGGCGCGTCGCGGAAAGCGTCTCGCCCGATTGTTTGCTAGACCGCAACTTGCCGCGACGGCAACCTGTCCCAAATCTCGCAATCGGGGTACCTACGCAGATGCGACGTAGTTCCGCGCTGTTTTCATTGTTTGCACAGCAACCGACCTCGCATGGCCGCGACGCTCACAAATCTATATTGACTACCATTCGCATGAAGCAGGTATCGGCGTGAACTGGTTGACGGTTTTAGAAGCAAACCCAATTGCCTTTACTGCGAGTTTGTTTTTCCTCGGCCTGCTGGTTGGCAGTTTTCTGAATGTGGTGATTCACCGTTTACCAATCATGATGGACCGGGATTGGCGCGAACAATGCGCACTTTTGGCAGATACTGCGTCGGCGCTCACTTTCGCCGAAGGTGAACGTTATGATCTGGTAACGCCGCGTTCTCGCTGTCCGGGCTGCTCCCACTCCATTTCCGCCTGGCAAAACATTCCACTCCTCAGCTATGTGCTTTTAAAAGGGCGTTGCAGCAACTGCGCACGGATAATTTCGATACGCTATCCAAGCGTGGAGTTCCTTGGCGGCCTAATGGCGGCTGCAGTGGCCTGGCATTTTGGATTCGGCTGGCAGACGATGTTTGCCGTCATGCTGAGTTGGGCGTTGCTTGGACTCAGTGTCATCGATTTCGATACGCAACTGTTGCCAGATTCGATTACTCTTCCGTTCCTTTGGCTGGGACTTGGCTGCAACCTTTTCGGCCTCTACACCGATCTGCAGTCTGCCGTAATCGGAGCTATCGCGGGGTATATGAGTTTGTGGAGTGTGTATCAGGCGTTCAAACTGCTTACCGGAAAAGAAGGTATGGGATTCGGTGATTTTAAGCTGCTGGCATTGCTTGGGGCATGGCTGGGTTGGCAGGTGTTACCTGTCATTATCATTTTGTCGTCTCTGGTAGGTGCGGTCGTGGGTATTTCGCTGATTGTATTCCTGGGCAGGGGACGGGACGTTCCGATACCGTTTGGTCCCTACCTCGCTGCCGCTGGCTGGATCGCGCTGCTATGGGGCGCAGAGATTACGCAGCACTACCTGATCTGGGCTACGCCTGCGTGAATAAGCGGCTGTATGTCGGCCTAACGGGCGGCATCGGCAGTGGCAAATCCGCTGCGAGCGGCTGCTTTGCCGATCTTGGCGCCGTCGTCGTTGACGCAGATGTCGTCGCCCACGAACTGGTCGAACCCGGCATGCCGGCCCTGGCCGAGATTGTTCAAACATTTGGCAAACCAGTACTTGACCACGATTTGCGGCTGGATCGATCTGCGCTGCGCGCGATAGTGTTCGCTGACGACGATAAGCGAGCGCGACTTGAAGCGATCCTACACCCTCGAATTTTCCCGGAGATGCTGCAACGCGCCGACGCATCTGACGCCGCTTACGTCGTTTTTTGCATTCCGCTGTTGGTAGAGTCAGGTCATCGTGCCAGATTCGGCAGGATAGTCGTCGTCGACTGCCCAGAAGACTTACAAATCCAGCGGGTAATGGAACGCGACAATTTGACAGCGGAACAGGCGAGGGCAATCATGCGCACTCAGGCAACCCGTGATCAACGTCTGGCACAGGCCGACGACGTCATTCATAACGATCGTGACTTTGAGTTTTTGGAGCAACAGATCCGTGAGCTGCATTCGCAGTATTTGCAATTCTCCAAGCTGCTTCGTGCATGACAACGCCGCCTGATGATGAGCGCCAAGAGCAAACCATTGAAGCTAGCCCACTCGGCGATTCGGGCTGAGCATAGCAACACTGGACCTGTGCCGCTCCTCGCACACGCTTTATGCAATTTGCGAGCTAGCGGCAGGCCCGTGCAAGTATGATGACTCAAGAACAAGAACGCGGAATCCAGACGGCGCTCTTCCCGGACGCAAACAACGTCGCTTACGAACAGCCGCTAAGCGAGCGGATCCGCAGTTTTTTGCGCTTGGAATATTTATTCGAACTCGTCGACTCGGCTGTAAACGCACAATCTGAATGGAGCAGCCGGAACGCGCTCGCAGCGATGATCGATCTATCGGATCTCTTGACACGCACGGATCTCAAAGCCGAACTTCTCAAGGAGCTGGCGCGATTAAGTACAGTGCTCACTGCATTACAAAGAAACCCGTCCGTCGATGAATCGGGGTTGCAAACAACTATTTCCAGCTTGAACAATATTTTATCCAGACTGCATTCCAGCAGTTGCCAGCCCGGTCAGAATATCCGCAAAGACGAATTGGTGGCTTCGATACGCCAACGGATTACCATACCCGGCGGTACCTGCAATTTCGATTTGCCTGGATACCATTTCTGGTTAACCAAACCGCCGGCACAACGCAATGCTCAATTGCAGCAGTGGCTGTCAGATCTGCGGATAATTCAGGAGGCAATTGCTATGGTGTTGGGGGTGATTCGAGAAAGCGCAGCTCCCATGAAGGCCACCGCGCCGGGCGGCTTTTACCAACAGCCGCTCGATACGACTGTGTCCTGCCACATGATCCGGATTCTGCTTACCGGGGAAACGCCGTTTTATCCCGAAATCAGCGCTGGGCGACATCGTTTTACAATTAGATTCCTGGAACAACGCAGCACTTTGATGCGTCCGATTCAGACTGAGACAGATGTGGCTTTCAAGCTGGAACGATGCATCATCTAAACCCTTCCGCTGAACTCGCGCCCTGTCCCGGCTGCAGCAAACCCGCCAACTTGACAGCCGTTAATCCAGATCGACCATTTTGTTCGCAGCGCTGCCGCTTAATCGACTTGGGCGGTTGGCTAAACGAGGAGCATCGCATCGCCGAAGATGACTTAAACGTCACGGACGATGCGTTAACGTCATTGCCAAGCGATTTGATTTCCAGGCATTGATGACAGATTACGCTTGAGAATCCCAGCGCTGCGCGTTTAGACCAGCCTGCTTCGTACCTCCAAACATTTTACAACGTGACGCGCCAGGCTCACTGGCCAAGAGTTTGTCGCACGGCATCAGCAGGATCCGACGCCGACCAAACGCCGCTGATCATCGAGACGCCTTGAGCCCCAGAGCGCCGGGCAAGGTTAAGGTCTGCCGGGCACATACCTCCGAGGGCGTAGACCGGAATTTGCGTCGAATTAGCGAATTCCTCGAACTGCGGCCAACCCATACCTTGCTGATCACGATGGGTGGCGGTTGCGCATACTGGCGAGATAACGACGAAATCCACCCCTATACGCTGGGCTTGGTGTAGTTCATTTGCGTTATGGCATGACGCCCCGACCAGATATTCCAATGGTAGTGGTCGTTCGCGGAGCCGCAGTAATCGCGTACTGGTGAGATGTACGCCGTCTGCACCTATCGCCAGAGCATCATCCGGGCGGCCATTTATCAGCATTTTCGCACGGTGTTCGTGGCACAAGCGCAGCAGCGATGAAGCGCACGCACGCAGCTCATCCGCTGGCATTCCGACGGCGCGCAGCTGCAATAGACTCACGCCGGCCTGTAAACATGTACGGAGTCTTTCGACAAATCCATGCTCCCGGGGATCAGGACTGATTAAGTACAAGGAGGGTAATCCAATTGCCATCAAAATCGCATGATTCGCGGCGGGAAACGTATATTCGCGCAAAGCTGCTTGCGGCACCCAGCGCATCGCCTGGTTCTCTCGGGGCCGCACCCGGCCACGCCACCGCGAGATCCACCAAACATCCAGCAACACGCGTTTGTCCGGATACGCATGGGGGATTTTGATGAGCGGCCTTGCGCGCTCGATCTCCACCCCGACCTCCTCGCGAAATTCACGCGCCAACGCGTGTTCGACTGATTCGCCGGCTTCGACCTTACCGCCCGGGAATTCCCACAATCCGCCCTGGTGTACATGGGGCGGACGGCGGCAAATCAGATATTGCTGTCGTTCGTCAGCAAGTACCCCTACGGCGACGGGGATGCCGTCAACACCACCTCGAAGCTCGTCAGGGTCAAGTCCTGTATTCCGCATTTATCCGCACGTATTCATGAGACAGATCGCAGGTCCACACAGACGTATTCGCTTCGCCTCGCTGCAGCTCAACGCTGATGCGAATATCCGATTCCGCAAACAGCCGCTGACCGATCTCCTCTGTGTACTCAGGCGCCCGAACGCCTGCCATAACTATTGCGACTCCGTTGACGGAAATGCGTACCCGATTGATGTCGAGATTGGTCAACCCGGCACGCCCTACCGCAGCCAAAATCCGGCCCCAATTGGGATCGGAGGCAAACAATGCCGTCTTTACCAGCGGCGAGTGAGCTACCGTATATGCCACCAGGTCACACTCTGCATTCGACCGCCCTCCGGAAACGGCGACCTCCACCAACTTGGTAGCGCCCTCGCCGTCGCGGACAATCGCCAGCGCAAGCGCGGAACACACTTCGGTGATTGCTGCCTGAAGAACGTCACAGATTTGCGAACCGCTGCTTATTGCGACATCGAGCGGATTACAACCAGTCGCTATCAACACACAAGCATCGTTGGTCGAGGTGTCGCCGTCGACCGTGATCCGATTGAAGCTCGCATCGACCGCGCTGCCAAGTATTTCCGTTAACACAGGCTGCTCAATACGGGCGTCGGTGGCGACGAATGCCAACATCGTTGCCATGTCCGGGCAGATCATGCCGGCACCTTTGGCGATTCCAGTGACGGTTACCGTGCCGTCACCGATAGTGACGCTTTTCGAACATGCCTTTGCGTGCGTGTCTGTCGTCATTATCGCCTTGGCAGCGGCCAGCCACTCATCTTCGTGCAACGCGGCGAGCGCGATCGGAATTCCAGACTCAAACGGCACTATTGGCAGGGGTTCGCCTATGACCCCGGTGGAAAACGGGATCACACGGTGCAGCGGAATACTTTGTCGGTCCGCGAGCAGCGCGCAAGTGCGCAGTGATGCCGCCAGTCCATCAGACCCCGTACCTGCGTTTGCGTTACCGGCGTTTATCAGCAGATACCGCGGCATGCCTGTGGACAGGTGTTGGCGTGCGACCGTTACCGGTGCAGCGGCGAACGCATTACGAGTGAATAGGCCCGCGCAGGTCGATCCTTCCGCAATTTCGACAATCACCAGATCGTCGCGGCCCTGATAACGCACCCCAGCGGCGGCAGTGCCAATACGAATTCCGGCGATAGCTGACGGTGCATCCACCTCCCGGTCGTACCTCAACTCAACTTGCCATGGCACTGCTTATACTTTTTGCCGGATCCACACGGACAGGGTTCGTTGCGTCCCACTTTACGTTGAGCTCGCACAAACGGCGCTTTCGCCGCCGGCTCGGCTGGGCCCGCGCCCGGTTCTTCGTCAACCTCGCCAGTCAAGGGATTGCGAGCGGCGGCGTGGCTGAACTGCATTCGGTCCTGCTGTTGACGCTGACGCTCAATTTCCTCAACGTCCTCTTCTCGTACCTGGACCTTGGACACAATTCCGACCACATCCCGCTTAATGCTGTCCAACATTTCCGCAAACATCTGGAAGGCTTCTTTCTTGTATTCTTGCTTCGGATTCTTCTGTGCATACCCGCGCAAATGAATCCCCTGTCGTAAATGATCCATCGCAGCCAAGTGCTCTTTCCAGTGAGTATCGAGAACATGCAGCATCATCTGTTGCTCAAAGCTACGAAACACCCCCTCGCCGGCCTGCTCAGCTTTCTGGCGATAACTCACCTCAATTGCCTCAACGATCTTTTCACGAAGCGAATCTTCGTGCAGATCATCGTCCTCGGCCAGCCAGGTCTCGATGGGTAACTGTTCGTTGAACTCGTGTGCGATCGCATCCTGCAAACCCGGCACATCCCACTGTTCATCGAAGCTGTTCGGCGCAATGTAGGTATCGATGAGATCGTAGACAACGTCATGACGGATGCCGGCAATGGATTCCGATATATCCTCAACTTCCATCAACTCTCGACGTTGTTCATAGATCACTTTGCGTTGATCGTTGGCAACATTATCAAAATCCAACAGATTTTTGCGAATTTCGAAATTGTGGGCTTCAACTTTTCGCTGAGCATTTTCAATTGCCTTGGTTACCCAGGGATGCTCGATTGCCTCACCTTCTTCCATGCCAAGTTTCTGCATTAACCCGGCGACCCGATCTGATGCGAAAATTCGCATAAGATCATCTTCCAAAGACAAATAGAACCTGCTGCGGCCGGGATCACCCTGGCGTCCGGAACGACCGCGCAATTGGTTATCGATCCGCCTCGATTCATGGCGCTCTGTACCTATGATATGCAAGCCACCGGCGCCCAGGACTCGATCGTGTTGTTCCTGCCAATGACGCATGATTTCCGCTCGCGCATCTTCGCTGGCATCCGCTTCCGATTCTTTGAGTTGCGCTTCAAGGTTACCGCCGAGCACGATATCGGTACCGCGACCGGCCATATTAGTAGCGACTGTCACGGCACCGAGGCTTCCTGCCTGAGCGATAATCTGGGCCTCTTTCTCATGGAATTTGGCGTTCAATACCTCGTGGGGCACGCCATCCTTGCTAAGCAGTCCAGATAAATACTCAGAAGTTTCAATCGATGTCGTTCCTACCAGCACTGGTTGATTGCGATCTGCGCAGTCTTTGATGTCCTCGATAATTGCGGCGAATTTCTCGCTTTTAGTCAGGTAAACCAAATCACCCATGTCGTCCCTGATCATTATTTGATGAGTAGGAATGACGACAACTTCCAGACCATAGATCTGCTGAAATTCGAACGCCTCGGTGTCGGCCGTTCCGGTCATACCCGCGAGTTTTTCGAAAAGGCGGAAGTAATTCTGAAACGTTATTGATGCAAGCGTCTGATTTTCATGCTGTATCGCAACGCCCTCTTTCGCTTCTATGGCCTGGTGTAAACCCTCCGACCAGCGTCGCCCCGGCATGGTCCGCCCGGTAAATTCATCGACAATTACGATTTCGCCATCGTTCACGACGTAGTCCACGTCGATGTTGTATAAAGCGTGCGCGCGCAGCGCAGCATTGACGTGGTGCATCAAGGCGATGTTTGATGCTGCGTATAAGCTCTCCCCAGCCTCTAACATCCCGGCTTGACTGAGAAGATTTTCGACATGTTCGTGTCCCGATTCAGTCAGATATACCTGGCGAACTTTCTCGTCAATGGAATAATCACCAGGTCCGTCTTCAGCTTGCTGAGCCGTTAGCTGCGGAAGTAGTTTATCGATTTTGACATATACGTCCGTCCTGTCTTCGGTTGCCCCGGAGATGATTAACGGAGTACGCGCTTCATCAATGAGTATCGAGTCCACCTCGTCAACGATGGCGAAACTCAATGAACCTTGAGCACGGTCCTGCGTAGTAAAGGTCATGTTATCGCGAAGGTAATCGAAACCGAATTCATTGTTGGTACCATAGATAACATCCGCACCGTAGGCGAGCTGGCGCTGCGCTTGGGTCAGACCGGGAACGATTACCCCGGTGCTCATACCAAGAAACGAGTAGACCGCACCCATCCATTCAGCGTCGCGACGCGCCAGATAATCGTTGACGGTGACAATGTAGACGCCATTACCGGTCAGGGCATTCAAATAAGCCGGGAGGGTCGCGACCAGAGTCTTGCCCTCACCAGTACGCATCTCAGCGATCCGGCCTTGGTGAAGAACGATTCCACCGATCAACTGAACATCAAAAAGTCGCATTTTGACCGTGCGTTTCGCGGCTTCGCGAACCACCGCAAACACTTCGACCAAGATTTCATCGAGCGTGGCGCCGTCACTGAGACGGGCTTTGAACTCCTGCGTTTTCTCGACAAATGCTTCATCAGGCATGGCCGAAACGGATTCTTCAAGCGCATTGATTTGCTCGACACTGCGCGCCATGCTCTTAAGCAGACGCTGGTTGCGACTGCCGAAGACCTTTCGAAACATTTTTCCTACAGACAGCTTGACGCTACTCGACATGGGCCAGCCCATAGGGGGAGATGAGGAAGTGAACAGACAAAAACTATTTCTGTGCTTTGCGTATATAACTGCTCGGGTTGATTATTCTACCATCACGCAAGACTTCGAAATGAACATGCGGTCCCGTCGCCCGGCCAGTCGCACCCATCTTTGCAATTACTTGGCCACGTTCGACTTTATCACCGACGGATACCATATTCTCCCTGTTGTGAGAATAGCGGGTCTCGTAACCACCGCCGTGATTGAGCTGAACCAGCCGACCGTAGCCAGAACGCGTGCCCGACCAGGTGACGACGCCGGCAGCAACGGATCGAACGTCAGCACCAGCGCGACCGGCAAAGTCCACGCCCCGGTGCAATTCCTGTTTGCCCGTCATGGGGTCCGCACGTTTGCCATAGCCCGACGACAGCCAACCTTCGGTAACCGGTCGACCAGCGGGCAGGATCTGCTGTTGCAAATCGCGCTCCCGGAGCAAGCTTTCAAGGGCAATGAGTTGTTCGTCGTGATCCGCCAGCGTTGCGCTCAACGATTGGAGATCAGTAACGATCTCGACGAGATCTGCTGACAACTGCGCGTCACCGGGCAGCGGGCCACCTAGCGCCGGTTCCAACGTGAAATCAAATTCTCCCTCGGGCAACGTTGCGGTTTCCGCGAGACGGCCGCCCAAGGCGTTGAGCCTGGTCATCTGAGCTTGCAATTTGCCAACGCGTAAGGCCAAAGCATTGAAGTTTGATTCCTGCCGCGCCCGAGCCGCCTTGATCTCTCGACGTTGCGCGGTCAGTTCACGCTGCCAGAATTTTAACGACTCTGGCGGATTGTCGAGAATGCGCATGGCCGTATTATCCGCACCCGTTTGATATCCATAACGGGCTGCCATCACTCCGCTCAGCGTGACAACACATACAACTAAGGTCAGCGACGACCAACCAAAACGGAGCCGGGCGCGGCGACCTTGAGATTTTGATACGAACAGGATTTCCATTATGCTCAGGACCGGTATGGAGTCAGTCGCGACCGTTAATCCGAAATCTCATGTCTAACCCACATCGTCCGCTCCCCCTCAATCAAATCCTAAATACTGATCAACTGGCCCACCTCGTCAAAAAGGCGCGGTCCTTGAACCAGCTGGAAACTCGCCTTAAAAAATTTCTCGGCGAACCTGCAGCAAACCACTTCGGCCTGGCAGAGCGCGGCACGCACGAACTGGTTCTGCTGGCCGATTCCCCCGTTTGGAACTCATACCTCCGCTTTCGCGTACCGCTAATTCTTAGCTTTTTACGCGAAACATGCGGTTTGCGATCCCTGCAAAACGTCCGCATCAAAGTGACCATTGCCAGGGAACCCGAGCCGCCAGATGTTCCAAAGACGGCGCGACCGTCACCGCATACGGCCGCGCTGCTGCGACAGTTAGCTGAATCTACGACGGATCCATCACTAAAATCAATCTATAGACGTCTGGGTTCACGTGCCTAGAACGCATCGAAAGAGCGTTAGGTCATTGTAAATTAATACAAAACTGGCAAATATCGTATAGCCTACGGCGCACAGATGGGCAGGGGTAGTTTAAACCGGCATGGGTTGCATAAACGAAATCGGCAACTCTGCTTCATCACGGTACGTGATTATCTCCCAAGCCGTGCTGTCTTCCAGTAGCACCCTTAGCAAGCGGTTGTTAAGTGCGTGGCCCGACTTATAGCCACTGAAGGCGCCGATTAAGCTGTGTCCAAGCAAGTACAAATCCCCAATGGCATCCAGGATTTTATGCTTTACGAATTCATCGTCGTAGCGTAGCCCGTCCTCATTCAGTACCCGGTAGTCATCGACAACGACAGCATTATCCAGACTTCCACCAAGAACGAGATTTTTTTCGCGTAGCAGTTCAACATCGCTCAAAAACCCGAAGGTTCGCGCACGACTAACCTCCTTGACGAACGAAGTAGTCGAAAAATCGACCGAGGCATATTTACCGCTTTGCTCAAAGAATGGGTGCTTGAACTCGATTCCAAACGATACCTTGAAACCTTCAAATGGCTCGAACTTAGCCCATTTGTCGCCTTCGGTCACCGTGATTTCACGTTTGATACGGATAAACCGCTTAGGCACGTCCTGCTCTTCAACGCCGGCCGATTGAATTAGAAATACGAACGGCCCGGCGCTGCCGTCCATAATTGGCACCTCCGGAGCGCTCAGATCAACAAACGCGTTGTCGATCCCCAAACCGGCCAGTGCAGACAACAGGTGTTCCACGGTCGAAATTTGTGCCGGCCCACGCGCCAGACTTGTCGATAGACCTGTATCACCGACGTTTTCGATACGGGCGGGAATCTCGACAACCGGGTCAAGGTCTGCGCGACGAAATACAATTCCGGTTCCCGCCGCCGCAGGACGCAAGGTCAGGAAAACTTTCTTGCCCGTATGCAGCCCTACTCCGGTCGCTCGAATGACGTTTTTTAGTGTCCGTTGCCTTATCATTTGCTCCCCGAGCCCCCTTGCCAGGCGGCCGCCGGCGATGATAACACACTAATTTTTTTGATGAAATTCTTTAACAGGGCAGCTGTTCGAATGCACATACAACTGCCGTCGCAACGGGATCCTGCGCTCGGCAAAGACATTAATCCGGGATCCGAATCTGCGTGCACCGCTGCTGGCGGCGGTAATCCGCCTCGCCGCCTACCTCGCCCACGCTAGTCCGCCTGCCGTCGCAAGAATGCGGGGATATCCAGATAGTCTGGATCCGCTGCGGCATCTAACTCATCGGAAAATTTATTGCGCATCACCGTTGGTCGCTCCAGTGTTTTGTAGTCCACATCATCTGATACGGCAGCCTTGACTAATCGCACACCGGTATCTGCCGATTTGTCCTCGCGATTCAGGCCCGTCGCGACAACAGTAACGCGCACTTCGTCCCCAAGGTTCTGATCAATAACAGTACCGACGACGACCGTTGCGTTGTCTGACGCGAAGTCTTTGATGGTAGTGCCGACTTCTTCAAACTCGCCCATCGTCAGATCCAGACCCGATGTAATATTTACAAGTATCCCTTTGGCACCGGAAAGATTAATGTCCTCCAGCAGTGGGCTTGCAATGGCCGATTCAGCCGCATTTCTCGCCCGCTCGGCTCCCTTGCCGACACCCGATCCCATCATTGCCATACCCATTTCAGACATAACAGTCCTGACGTCCGCAAAGTCAACGTTGATAAGTCCAGGACAGGTAATGAGCTCTGCGATGCCTTGTACGGCGCCCAGCAGAACATCATTAGCCGCTGCGAACGCATTTAGAAGACTGACGTCGCGTCCCAGTACACTGAGAAGTTTTTCGTTCGGAATAGTGATCAAAGAATCCACAAATTGACCAAGCTCGGCAATGCCGTCGTCGGCAATTTGTGCGCGTTTACGGCCTTCAAATGCAAACGGCCGCGTCACCACCGCAACGGTCAAAATGCCCAGCTCCTTCGCAATCTGGGCCAGGATCGGAGCCGCTCCGGTACCAGTGCCGCCCCCCATGCCGGCGGTGATGAAAATCATATCGGCACCCTCCAGCACATCGGAAATACGGTCACGGTCCTCCAACGCCGCCTGCCGACCCGTTTCCGGATCTGCTCCCGCACCCAGGCCCTTGGTAATATCGCTACCGAGTTGTAATTGTGTTTTGGCCGTCGAACTGCTGAGTGCCTGAGCGTCGGTGTTAGCGCAAACAAACTCTACGCCCTCTAGATTAGCCGCCACCATGTGCTGGACGGCATTACCACCGCCGCCGCCCACACCGACAACCTTTATTACAGCGCTTTGGCTGTAGGCATCCATTAACTGAAACATATCTTGTACCTCCTATTCGAGTCTCCAAAAATCAGAAACTTCCATGAAACCAACTTTTCATTCGCTCCCAGACACCACGTACACTACTATCCAAGCGACTAGGGTGCCGGCTCTCTTGAACCGCTTTATTTCCGAACAGCAGTAATCCAACCCCGGTGGAATAGATAGGGTTCCGTACTACGTCAAGTAAGCCAGCTACGTACTGCGGCAGGCCCGCTCGCACAGGCATATGGAAGACTTCCTCGGCTAGATCGATCGCGCCCTCCATGCGCGCCCCACCACCAGTGAGTACAACACCCGCGGCAATCAACTCCTGGAAACCGCTGCGTTTAAGCTCGGCCTGTATCAACGTGAACAGCTCTTCATAACGCGGCTCAATTACCTCCGCGAGCGTCTGACGGACGAGGCGACGTGGCGGACGGTCACCAACGCTGGGAACTTCGATAGTTTCCTCGGCGTTTGCGAGCTGCGTCAGAGCACAACCGTATTTTATTTTGATGTCTTCGGCGTTGTGAGTCGGTGTGCGCAGGGCTACCGCGATGTCGTTGGTAACCTGGTCGCCGGCGATTGGTATTACCGCGGTGTGATGAATTGCACCATCAACAAAAATAGCAATGTCGGTAGTGCCACCGCCAATGTCGGCAAGACACACACCCAACTCGCGTTCATCCTCGGTAAGCACCGCTTGCGCTGAGGCAAGTTGCTGCAGGATTACGTCGTCAACCTCCAAGCCACAGCGTCGAACGCACTTGACAATATTCTGCGCGGCACTAACGGCGCCGGTTACCATATGTACTTTCGCTTCCAATCGTACGCCGGACATTCCAACCGGTTCGCGAATACCCTCCTGGTTATCGATTACAAATTCCTGCGGCATGATGTGCAGGATCTTTTGATCGGCTGGTATCGCCACCGCACGGGCCGCATCGATGACGCGATCGACGTCGCCCAAGCTCACTTCTGAGTCGCGAATGGCGACGATGCCGTGAGAATTCAAACTACGTATATGGCTGCCCGCAATCCCAGTGTAGACGGAGTGAATCTCGCATCCGGCCATCAGCTCCGCTTCCTCAATGGCACGTTGGATGGATTGCACGGTTGATTCGATATTTACGACAACCCCTTTCTTTAGGCCTCGCGACGGGTGTGAACCCATCCCGATGATATCCAGCTCACCACCGGTGTTTACCTCGCCCACGATAGCAACGACCTTTGACGTGCCAATATCCAGACCAACCAGCAAGTTCGTATCTGCTTTCTTGCTCATTCGATTATCATTCCGCTACACATTGTCGCCACTTACTGCAACGCGCCGGTTTATAGAAAACCCGTTCGGGTAGCGCATATCGACCACCTCGATGTCGCGCAGCTCGCTGGCCAACACTCCGCCCAATGCGCGGCCGAAACGCTCCAAACGGGCATCGACATCGGCACGCCCGATAATCACACGCGGACCTTGCGCCAACTGAAAACTCCAGGCGCGTCGTTCGCTCAGTCGAAGTGAGGCCAGGTTTTGTTCGAGTGGCGCCAAAATACTATCCAGTTGGTGCAAGCGGCTTAGAACCAGCGATTCCGAACCCGCTGGGCCCTCCAGCTTCACCAATCCGGCCGGAAAACTCGCCGACGACGGATAAAACGCAACGCCCTCCGGGTTTAGCAAGGCCGAGGCACCCCAATACGCGGTAGCGCGTTGTTCATGGATTGTCACCTTCAAACTGTCCGGCCAGACTCGGCGAACCGACGCGTCGTACACCCATGGATTGCTCAGCAACGCCGCACGCACCGCTTCGACATCGACGGCGAAAAATCCGGTTCTGACCTCGGCTCCGACAATGTGCTCGATTGAACCAGGCGTAAGCTGACGAAACTCTCCTTCTACATGCACCTGCAAAATGGGAAGAGTGCTCGCCTGCAGCAGATACCGGACACCCATAAATGAAGCGCCTGCGAGCAACGAAATGCATACGATTAAACCCAACCAAGCCCAATTGCGGCGGGTAGGTTCTACAGCTGCGTCGTTACGGCGATTGATGGATCTGCTGGCCATGTTAGTGCCTGTCACCTACTTCCCGGCGCTGGCTGGTTTGCAATATTTCTACTGCAAGTCCCTCGAAGTCCAAACCCGCTGCTTGCGCGGACATCGGTACCAGGCTATGGCTAGTCAAGCCCGGAACAGTGTTTACTTCCAGCAACCACGGTGAGCCATCCTCGTCCACCATAAAATCTACCCTTCCCCAGCCTTCCCCAGCAACTGCATCAAACGCGCGCATCGCAAGCAGCCTTAATGCCTCTTCGCGATCACTAGACCAGTCGACCGGACATATATAACGGGTCGCCTCGTCGTGATATTTGGCTTGATAGTCATAAATCTCATGTGGCGTTTCTATTTTGATTATTGGCAACACGGTCTCGTGAAGAATGCTTGCTGTGTATTCACCTCCGCAAATCCATCGCTCGGCCAAGACAACACGGTCGTATTTCTGCGCCTCGTGCACTGCCGCGCTCAGCTCGCCAGTGGACATCACCTTCGCAATCCCGATACTGGATCCTTCTCCTGCGGGTTTTACTATCAACGGCAGTCCGAGCTCCGCAACCACGGCGTCGCCATCAATCGCACCATCGATTGCGACGAAGTCAGGCGTGGGTATGCCACACGCAGACCAAAGCTGCTTGCAACGAACCTTGTCCATGCTCAAAGCGGAAGCCAAAACTCCGCTGCCGGTAAATGCAATGCCAAGTGTTTCAAGCATGCCCTGCATTTGTCCGTCCTCACCGCCGCGCCCGTGCAATGCGATAAAGACGCGATCATAATGATCGTCGAGTAGCTGCCCCGCCACGTCGCCCTGCCAGTCAACGCCGTAGGCGTCGATGCCTTTGCTGCGCAAAGCGGCCAAAACCGCCGCACCTGAGTCCAGCGAAACGTCCCGCTCTGCAGACAGCCCACCCATTAGCACGGCGACTCGCCCAAAATCCTGGCCCACATTAGTGTTGCCTGAGTCCATCGATGTCCTGTGGCCATTCACCAACTATCTTCACCTCTGGTTCCAAAGTTACGCCCGCATGATTGCGAACGGTTTCAATGATCCGGTTCATTAGCGATTCGATATCCGTAGCCGTCGCTCCGCCCTCGTTAATGATGAAGTTTGCGTGCTTTTCCGAAACACGAGCTGCACCCACACTAGCGCCTTTCAATCCACATGACTGAATGAGACGCGCGGCGAAGTCTCCTGGAGGATTCTTAAAAACGGAACCACTGCTTGCTTGTCCCGTGGGTTGCGATGCGCTGCGTTGCGCCAACAAAGACTTTATTGTGGCTTGTGAATCAGCGTGTGTATCCGGGGTCACGTTCAATACCGCTGAGATAAAGAATTCCTGAGCCGGCCCGGTGACAGAACGGTATGCCACCTCGTAATGCGCGGGAGTGCGCTTATGCCGATTGCCTTTTCTATCTAGCGTTTCAACGCTTTTAACGATGTCCCAGGTTTCGCCTCCAAAAGCGCCAGCGTTCATAGCCAAAGCACCCCCCAGCGTTCCGGGAACGCCCGCGAGAAACTCCGCACCGCTGCATCCGGCCCGAGCACTCAGGCGCGCAATCTTGGCGCATGCAACGCCAGCTTGCGCCTGCAGCGTCGCCGACCCCTGAAATTCGATCGCATTAAAGGAGCGAGCAATACTGATCACGGTGCCGCGAATGCCGCCATCGCGAACCAGCAGATTGCTACCCAGCCCCAGCATAAAAATCGCCTCATCGTCAGGCGCGCCGGCCAGATAGGCAACAAGTTCATCAACGTCGCGTGGTTCAAAAAAGCGCTCAGCGACACCACCGGCACGCCAGGAACAGTGCCTGAACATCGGCTCCGCGTAGCGCAGCATATCCATTGGCTTGTTTTTCGCTCCAGGCATTCGCTCACCCTTTAGTGCGTGTGCATTCATACATGACGATATTTGCATCAGCGATTGACCACCCGCAGCGCGCCGGTCGAAAGTCGCGACACAATCCGACCGATGTTTCCGGCGCCGAGCACCAGTACGATATCGCGGTTCTCCACGATTCCCGACAAGACGTCTGGCAGCTCTTCGGGCGCGGTTACAAATACTGGTTCGGTCTTGCCGCGCAGCCGAATGGAACGACTCAAGGATCGGCCATCGGCACCGGCGATAGGTTTCTCGCCTGCGGCATATACTTCAAGCAACACCAGCAAATCAGTGTCCGATAAGACGTTAACAAAATCTTCAAACAAATCGCGGGTTCGTGAATAGCGGTGCGGTTGAAAAGCCACGACGATCCGCCTGCCCGGCCAGCCCGCTCTTATTGCATCGAGTGTTGCCCGGATCTCAGTCGGATGATGTCCGTAGTCATCAATTAGTAACACCCGCGCGTCTCCCAAGCGCACTTCGCCCAGACACTGCATCCGCCTGGCGATGCCCTGGAATCCCTGCAAGCCACGCCTAACCGAATCGTCATCAGTCCCGAGCTCACGCGCGACCGCAATCGCGGCAAGGGCATTGAGAACATTGTGTTTACCGGGCAGATTCAATGAGACCCGCAGCGGCTCCGATCCCTGTCCGCTAACTGTAAACTCAGTAGTGCCTTGGGATTGGTAGATTTCACTGGCGCAAATATCAGCCTTGGGATCGGTGCCGTAGCTCAGATAAGGCCGCGTTAATTGCGGAATGATTTCGCGTATCACGGCGTCGTCTAGACAAAGCACTGCCAATCCGTCGAGAGGAAGACGCTGTAGAAATGCGACAAATGCCTCTGTGAGCTTCGCGAAATCGCCTCCGTAGGCAAGCAAATGATCGGCGTCGATATTAGTAACAACCGCCATGACAGGTTGTAATCGCAAAAACGACGCATCGCTCTCATCCGCTTCAGCAACCAGATAACGACCTGCGCCGAGTTTGGCGTGTGCGCCGCTACTGTTGAGACGACCGCCAATGACAAACGTTGGATCCAGACCGCCTTCCGCCAACAAATGCGCCACCAGACTGGTGGTGGTAGTTTTACCGTGGGTACCAGCAATAGCGATCCCGTAACGAAATCGCATGATTTCGGAAAGCATTTCAGCACGCGGAACCACCGGTATGCGTCGACGCCGCGCTTCCACCACCTCGGGGTTGTCTGTGGCGATTGCGCTTGAGGTAACGACAACATCAATATCCGAGATGCCACTGGCTTCGTGGCCCAGAGCGATCTGAACGCCTAAGTTCGTGAGTCGTCGAGTTTCGTTGTTTTGGCTGATATCCGATCCGGAAACTACATAGCCCAAGTTATGCATAATCTCAGCCAGGCCACTCATCCCGGAGCCACCGATTCCGATGAAGTGGATTGCGCGTACGCGTTCGAATGAATGTTCGCCATGTTCAAGCATTGGCAAACTCCAGACATTGATTCGCGACTCGCTCGGTAGCATCTGGTACGGCCAGCGTCCTAGCCTTTTTTGCCATCGCAAACAATCGCTCGCGGGTCGCCAGAAGCTGTGTCAGCAAGGCAACGAGGTAGTTCTGCTCCGCGTCGGGTTCCGGTACGACAATAGCGGCGCCGGCAGCACTTAAAAAATTCGCGTTAGCGCTCTGGTGATCATCGACCGCGTGTGGATAAGGTATGAGTACCGACCCGACACCAGCTGCCGCGAGTTCACAGACGGTAAGAGCGCCGGCGCGACAAATGACAAGATCCGCCCAGGTGTACGCTTCATGCATGAGTTCAATAAAAGCGTCAACACGTGCCGACAGCTTACGTTGGCCGTAGGCCGCGCGCGTCGCCTCAAGTCCGTGCTCGCCGGTCTGATGCCAGATCTCCGGAACCGCCGGCGCAAGTGCCGCCAATACCGCGGGCATTCTCGAATTCAGTGTCGTTGCACCCTGACTACCACCGACGATTAAGACCCTAAGCTTGTCGCCGCGAGAAGCAAACCGTTGTTCTGGAGGATGTGTCCGCAGAATCTCCGAGCGCACCGGATTGCCCGTGTAATCAGCGCCATAACGAACGGGGAAGGTCGTCCCCGGAAACCCTTGCATGATACGCGTAGCTAACGGCGCCAACATGCGATTGGTCCAACCAGCAACCATGTTTTGTTCATGGATGAGTAATGGCACTCGCAACATCCATGCGGCGATGCCGGCTGGCGCGCTGACAAAACCACCCATGCCGATGAGCGCGGCGGGGCGTATTCGCACGAGCAGTAACGCTACATGCACCACCGCAATGCCAAGCTGTGCCACGGCTAGCATGCACCTCAACAAGCCCTTGCCCCGCAACGCATTAACGCGCACAACCATGAGATCATAGCCGCTGCCGGGCACTACACGAGATTCCAAACCGTTGCGGGTACCAATCCATATCAACGGAACACCGCAGTCACGCAAGCGTTCGGCGACTGCGAGTGCGGGATACACGTGGCCACCTGTACCGCCGGCTGCAATGATTATCGGTCGCATGAGCCTCACCATGGCGAACGCTCCCAGCCGCGTTTTCCCGGGTGCGCTTCGATTCCCACACGCAGCAGCAAACCGAGCGCAGCACAAGTGACCAACATGCTGTTTGAACCGTAACTGAGCAGCGGTAGCGTCAACCCTTTAGTCGGCAGGACGCCCATGTTCACGCCAATGTTGAAAAACGCCTGTATCCCCAGCAGCATGCCAATACCATAGGCAAGATAGGCGTTGAAGTACTTTGCCTGCAGTTCCGAGCGTTCTCCCAGCTGCAGCGCTCGGAAAACGATGAACGAAAACAGCAAAATTACGGTGACGGTACCTAACAGACCGAGTTCTTCGGCAAGTACCGCGAATATGAAGTCGGTATGTACTTCCGGCAGGTAAAAAAGCTTCTGCACGCTTGCGCCCAAACCGACACCCCACCACTCACCCCGGCCGAACGCAATTAACGCCTGCGTCAACTGAAAACCGGCGTCGTAAGGATCCGCCCACGGATCTCTGAACGTCATCAGACGCTCCAACCGGTACGGCACCAGCATGGCCGTTGCCGCAAGTGCGCAAAATGCAACGCTCCCCCACATCATGAACCTGACGATGGAGACCCCCCCCAGAAATAACATGCCCAAAGATGTCGCAAAGATGACGACAGTCGCTCCGAAGTCCGGTTCCAATAACAACAACCCCGCTACCACCGTCAGAATCCCCACGGGTTTTATAAATCCAGAAAACGCCGAGCGCACCTGTTCACCATGTCGCACTAGGTAGGCAGCCAGATAGATAATGATGCAGAGCTTGGCTGGCTCCGAGGCCTGCAGCGAAATCGATCCCAGTTGTAACCAGCGCATACTCCCGTTTACGTTACGGCCAACGCCTGGGACGATCACCAGTAGCAACAACACAAAGCTGAAAAACAGCAATAGCCCGCCGGCGCGTTGCAGATAATCTAGCGGCACCCTGACGAACACCGCGGCTACGCTGATCCCCAACAACACCGCGAAAGCCTGTTTCCAGAAGTAGTGCAGCGGGTCACCGAAACTACGGTCGGCGATTGTGACAGACGCTGATGCCACCATGACCAGGCCCAGACTAATCAACAACAATGCGCAGCCGGCAAGCCACACATCAAATCCAGGCACAAGTGCGCCGCTGCTGCGTTCCGCCTCATACGGCACCGCTTGTGCAGTCGCTTGCGTCATTGACAACCAAGCCTTTCAACTTCCGCGCAGAACGCCAGCCCGCGCGCCACAAAATCGGTAAACATGTCAAAGCTGGCACAAGCGGGGGACAACAACACAGCGTCACCGGGACGAGCCAACTCGCACGCACTGCGCACCGCCTGCGACATCGTCGCAACTTCAGTGATGGGAACAACGCCGCTTAGCACGGTTGCTATCGAAGCGGCATCGCGTCCGAGCAGGATTGCACCGCGCACCCGCCCCCGCGCGCAGTCGGCTAGTGATTGGAAATCTGCCCCTTTACTAACGCCACCGGCAATCAGCACAATTTGTGGGTATTCGTTGAGACCGTGAATAGCAGCACAGGTCGAACCGACGTTGGTCCCTTTTGAGTCGTCGATCCAATCAACCCCGTCGATCGTCGCAATGTGTTGACAGCGATGCGGCAATCCAGCAAATCCGCGTAGCGCATGCAACATCGGTCGTAACGGCTGCTTCACAGCGACGGCCAACGCCAATGCTGCAAGTACATTCGACAGATTGTGTCGTCCCTTCAACCGCAATTCGGAAGTTTTCAGCACTGCTTCGCCCGCGACGACGATTGTGGACATTCCCTCAATTTCACACACGCAGACATCAGCGTCTTGCAGGCCAAACGTCAGCTCAGCCCGTGACGAGTTCGGCGGTGCTAACCTTACCTGGTCTGCGTTGATTACCAACGTGCCCTCGCCGGCATATATCCTTTGTTTTGCGCTACGGTAGGCATCCAAATCGGGATAGCGATCCAGATGGTCGGGCGACACATTCAAGATCACTGCCGCGGCCGGTAGTAGCGAATCGGTGGTTTCCAGTTGGAAACTAGACAGTTCCAACACGTAGTAGTCGGGACGCTCAGCGCTGAGAAGATCCAGTGCAGGAGTGCCCAGATTACCGCCAACGCGCACATCTAAGCCCGAACCCGCAAACAACTCGCCGAGCAACGCCGTCACCGTACTCTTGCCATTGGAACCTGTAATGGCAATCACCGGTGCATCGACCGCCCGCGCAAACAACTCCACATCTCCGATGATCTCAACGCCCGCTTCCCTCGCGGCAACAATCGCTGGGTGGCGTACACTGATACCGGGGCTGACAATGAGGCGACGGGCTGACCTCATTAAAGCGATGTCATACCCCCCCAGTTGCGTGCGAACTTCAGGCAATTCACGACGCAACTCGGCAACGCCGGGCGGTTGATCGCGACTGTCGGTTACCGCAAAAGCAACGCCCTGCCGGGCGAGGTATCGTGCGCACGACAAACCGGTTGTGCCCAAGCCAACAATCACAGTCTCTGTCGCTAAACTTGGCAAATTATCTAACTCCACATGTTCGGCGGCCAAAATCATCGCTGTTACCGTATCTTCAGGCTCGCCAAACCGACCAATACAAGAATGACCGTAATGATCCAAAATCTGACTATCACACGTGGCTCTGGCCAACCCTTCAACTCGAAGTGGTGATGAAGAGGCGCCATGCGAAACAAGCGCCGACCGGTAAGTTTGTATGATGCGACCTGCAGAATCACCGAAACGGTTTCGACAACAAACACGCCGCCCATAATCACCAACACCAACTCTTGACGAACTACGACGGCGACCGTTCCCAATGCCGCGCCCAACGCTAGCGACCCCATATCACCCATGAATACTTGCGCAGGGTATGTGTTGAACCAGAGGAAGCCCAGGCCTGCACCAACCAGGGCACCGCAGAAAACACAGATCTCACCCACGGTTGCGACGTAGGGGATGCCCAGATAGCCGGAAAAATTCACGTTGCCCGCCGCATACGCGAATATGATTAACGCGGCCGCGACCATGACCGCCGGCAGTATCGCCAAGCCGTCGAGACCATCGGTAAGATTTACAGCATTGCTAGTGCCGACAATAACAAAATAGGTCAGTACTACGTATCCCCAACCCAGGTTAATTGACACCGATTTAATGAATGGCACGATCAGCTGTGTCTCTGCCGGAGTTTTCGCGGTCAAATACAAACCCAGCGCCGCGCCGACGCCTATCAGTGATTGGAAGAAAAATTTATTTCTCGCAGCTAAGCCCTTGGGATCTCTCAGGATGATTTTTCGGTAATCATCAACCCAACCGACAAGGCCGAACAGCAAAGTTACAATCAACACACACCATACGAATCGATTACTCAGATCCGCCCACAATAATGTACTGGCTGCGATCGAGATGAGAATTAACATGCCGCCCATAGTCGGCGTGCCGGCTTTTGATTTATGGGACTGAGGCCCGTCGTGTCGAATACTTTGTCCAATCTGATATTGATTCAGGCTGCGGATCATGAATGGACCGACCACCAAAGCGATGAACAGCGCTGTGAGTACGCCCAATATTGTGCGCAAAGTGATGTACTGAAACACGTTGAAGCCGCCGTGATACTTGGTCAGATAATCGGCCAGTGTAAGTAACACGTCGTTCAGCCTTGAGTTTGAAGTGCATTTATAACGCGTTCCATTCGCATCGTCCGCGAACCTTTCACCATGATGGTGATATCTCCGTATAGCCCCTGTTTCAGTCTCTTCACCAGTGGCTCCACCTGCGTAAATGACATGCCGTGCGCGCCAAACGATTTGGCTGCTGAAGCACTTTGCTCACCCAACGAAAATAGCCGACTTACGCCGGCATCGCGCGCGGCACGCCCGGCGGCCTCGTGCAGACGCAGCGTTTTCGCCCCTAGCTCCGCCATGTCGCCAAGCACCAGCCAGTGTTCGCCTGGCATCTCCCCAAGTGCCTGCAGAGCCGCGGCGAGGGAGCCTGGATTAGCGTTATAGCTATCATCGATAAGGCGTATTCCGTTTGGGCCGTGTTTGAGTTCCAGCCTTCCGGCGACCGCTCGCACCCGCTTCAGCCCAATTCGACAATCCGTCAAGCTGACCCCAAGTGCATGAGCACATGCGGTTGCCGCGACTGCATTAACGACATTGTGTTTACCGAGCAACTGCAACTCTACGTCGACGCTGCTTGAACCCGCGATCACCGTGATAGTTCTGGATCCATCTGCTGCTATCTCCAAATCACAACCCTTGACGTCAGCGTCGTTATCGACGCCAAAGGAAATACAACGTCTGGTTCCAGCCATCTCCCGCCACAAACCATTGAATGGATCATCGGCATTGACCACCGCAATGCCATTCTGCGGAAGACCGACAAACAACTCGCCTTTAGCGCGCGCGACCCCCTCAATGCTGCCGAATCCTTCCAAATGCGAAGGAGCACAAAGCGTAACAACTCCGACAGTTGGCGCTGCAATTTGCGTCAGCCACTCGATTTCACCCGGATGATTGGCGCCCATTTCGATCACGGCACAGGTGTGTTGATCCGATAAGCGAAACAGCGTCAGCGGAACTCCAATATCGTTGTTCAGATTTCCCTGCGTGGCGAGCACCGTGTTAGATACGTCGAGTATGCTGGCCAACATCTCCTTAACAGTCGTTTTGCCATTACTACCCGTGACAGCAACAAGTGGAACCTGAAATAGCTGCCGCCAATTCGCAGCGAGTTTTCCGAGCCCGCGACGTGTATTGTCGACCACCAACAACGGCATCGGCTCTGCTACGACATGGTCGACCATGGCTGCGCTCGCGCCGCGCTGTAGCGCATCAGCTAGGCAATCGTGGCCGTCGCGGCGCTCTCCACGCAATGCCACAAAGAGTTCGCCACTTCGCAAAGTCCGCGTGTCCGTACTGCAACCCTGAAAATCGACGTCCTCGCCATTGATAGTTGCGTTCAATGGTCGCGCGGCCTGTGACAAAGACATCGTGATCATGCTTGCTTTACCTGCAACGCATTTCTCACCAGTAACTGGTCGCTCACGGGCAGGTGCTGGCCGTCGATTTGTTGGAAGGTTTCGTGTCCTTTGCCAGCAATCAGGACAACATCGTCACTGCTTGCATCCGTGACGGCCTGGGTAACTGCTTTGGCACGATCGGCTTCCACAATCACATGCGAGTGCGCAGAAATACCGTGCAGAATATCGTCGACAATGTCTCGAGCGGTCTCGCTACGAGGATTATCGGTGGTCAATATGATGTGGTCAGCGAGCTCTGCGGCTACCTCACCCATTAGCGGTCGTTTTCCCGCATCGCGTTCGCCGCCACATCCAAATACACACCACAACGTCCCCGTGCTAAGGGCGCGCAGGTCTCGCAGCACCAACTGCAAAGCCTCTGGCGTGTGCGCGTAATCAACGACGACTAACGGTTGTCCCTGCTTTCCGCCGAATCGCTGCATTCGACCAGTAACTGGAGTAGTCTGCGCCAGCGCGGCAGCTGACTGATCGGGGTCCAGACCAAGCGCCGTCAATGTTGCAAAGCTAGCCAATAGGTTAGGCGCGTTAACCTGCCCAATCAGTGGGCTATTAACCTTCACAGTAATTCCTGGGGATTCGATGACCATAGACAAACCATCGAGGCTGGCGCGGATATCACGCGCAACAAAATATCGCGTGCCTGGTGCGCGCTTGATATCGCTGTGAAGTGAATAGGCTACGAGTTGCTCGACTTTGCACTCGGCAATAATCTCTTGACCAAGCGCGTCGTCGGCATTGACTACGGCGTTGCGTAAATCGGAGAATTGAAACAACTGCTTCTTCGCTGATCGATAGGCCTCCACCGTGAGGTGATAATCCAAATGGTCGCGGCCGAGGTTTGTAAACACAGCAGTATCGAACTGAACTGCAGTAACCCGATGTTGTACCAGCGCGTGAGAAGACACCTCCAACACGGCGGAGCGCGCCTGATTGTCTCGCAATTCGGCCAACAAGCGCTGCACCGCGATCGGATCAGGCGTCGTAGTGGATGTCGGGATTAACTTACCGACCCTGCCGCTACCCAATGTTCCAGCCAAACCGCAGGGACCGTATTTTCGATCGTCGTTCAGCGTCTGTGCCAGCATACCGGCGACTGAGGTCTTGCCGTTTGTGCCAGTAATTCCGATTACCTTTAGTTGCTGTGCTGGCCGTGCATAAAAACGAGCCGCAATTTCACTCACCTGCTCGCCCAGCCGCGGTACTTTAATGACCGGCGTATTACTCGCGTATTCGACTGCGTCAACCTCGCCCTCAGCAACCACAGCGACAGCACCTGCCCTGAGTGCATCAGCTATGTAGTCGCGTCCGTCGCGTCTGAGTCCTGGATAGGCGATGAAACAGGCGCCGGCATACACGTCGTTGCTATGCAGCGCCAGGTGATCAATCCGGCGATCCAGACTCGGCGACAGCACACCGATCCCTTCGAGTAATTCGCTCAACCAAATCCCTTCGCACACTCGTTCTGGCATCATCGTCGCTGAGCAGTCCCTTGTACCGCGACCGCTTTATTCCGGCTGTTGTGCAAAGCAACCATTTCCATCGTAGGTTCGAGCGCGTCCGGAGGAATGTTCAGAAGTCGCAAGGCGTCACGCATAACCCGGGCAAATATTGGCGCGGCTACTCTACCGCCGAAATAGTCCACGCCCTGCGGCTCGTCTATCACGATCACTGCCACCAGTTTTGGCCGCGTTGCCGGGGCCATGCCGGCAAATAAAGAAACATAACGGTCCTCTGCGTAACCATCGTTCGCTGGCTTGTGCACCGTGCCGGTCTTACCAGCGATGTGATATCCGGAGACTGCTGCCATTCGCCCAGTACCGCTGCGAACCACTTCCGTGAGCATGCTTTTGATTTGGAGAGCGGTTCGAGCAGAAAACAGGCGTTGGCCGTTTGGCGGGTGCTGTACGCGCAAAATGCTGGCAGGTACCGCCACACCATCGTTAGCGAGCACTCCATACGCATGCGCCAATTGCAGACTCGTCGCTGACAATCCGTAGCCGAATGCCATCGTGGCGTGCTCGATGTCTCGCCAATTCTGATGATCAGTTAATCTACCGGATGACTCGCCGGGAAATCCGCTGAAAGTACTTGCGCCGAAACCTACGCGATGAAAAAACTCCCAGAGCACTATAGGGTCCATCGATAATGCGACTTTGCTGGCACCGACATTGCTGGATTTAACAATAACGCTGGACAGATCTATGACCCCGTAGTTCTTCATATCCCGAACCGCATGGCGGCCAACCGCAAAGAACCCGGGACGGGTGTCAATGAGACTTTGCGGCCGAAACTCACCGGATTCGAGCGCAGCCGCGATGGTGAATGGCTTGATGGTGGATCCTGGTTCGAATACATCAGTTACTGCACGATTACGATAATATTCACCTTTCAATCCGCTGCGATTGTTGGGGTTAAAAGATGGCTGATTCGCCATCGCTAAAATTTCCCCGGATTGCACGTCCAAAACCACAATTGAGCCGGACTTGGCGCGGTGCGCGTGCACCGCGGATTTCAGCTCTCGATAGGCCAGGAACTGCACGCGTTTATCAATGCTAAGTGCAACATCGGTTCCCGGGTGCGGCGCCCGAATGCTTTCTACGTTCTCTACGATTCTCCCCAATCGGTCTTTGAGCACGCGCTTTGCACCAGGACGGCCACTCAGCAAATTCTCCAACGCGAGCTCTACTCCCTCCTGACCGGTGTCATCGACGTTGGTGAAACCGACCACATGCGCAGCTACTTCAGCGGTCGGGTAATAACGACGGTTCTCCTGAAGCAAGGCGACACCGTCGATCCCCAGCGCCATCACTTGTTTCGCCAGCGACGGCTCAACGTGCCGCTTGAGATACACGAACTCGCGGTCGATGCGAGGCTCAATCAGGGTGCGCAAATGCTCGGCGTTGGTACTCAATAGCTTGGCCAACTCCTGCCAACGATCCTGTGCCTGCCACAGCTGTCGTGGCACCGCCCACACTGAATTCACAGGTGTGCTGATCGCCAAGGGCTCACCGTGACGATCAGTTATCGTTCCTCTGTTTGCGGCCATTGCAACGACTCGTATGTGACGCGCATCACCACGGTCTTTGAGAAACTCGTGTTCATTGAGCTGTAAATCAATCGCACGCCAGATCAATAACGCCGAGGATGACACCAGCAACGCCAGCACGAAGCGCCGTCGCAACGGGAACGCATCGGGGCTTTGCTGTTCGCTCATGGTGTCACTAACACAATGGTCTTAGTATCTGGCCGGGTCATACCTAGCTTAGATATTGCTAACTCCTCTACGCGACTATGGGTTCCCCAGGTCGCTTGTTCGAGTTGCAGCCTGCCCCACTCCTCGTTCAGTTCATCGCGGATCCGTTCGAGTTCTTGCAGTTCGGCGAACAACTTGCGCCCTTCGTGGCGTACAATTACCACCTGCAAAGCTGATGCAAACACTGCTCCAATCAGCAACACGATTACCGCAATTCGCATCACTGAAGTTTCTCCGCAATTCTGAGTGTTGCGCTGCGAGCCCGCGGATTACGCTCCACTTCCCCGGTGGTCGCACGGATCCGTTTTCCAATCAGTTTTACCCTTGGCCGTAAATCATTCACTGTTACCGGCAGTTCCGGCGGATGTTGGTCACCGCGGGATTGATCGCGCATGAACCGCTTAACGATTCTGTCCTCAAGCGAATGGAAACTGATTACCACCAATCGACCGCCCGGCTCGAGACTGTCCAGTGCTTGTACCAGCCCGCTCTCAAGTCGGGATAGTTCATCGTTGATTTTTATACGGATCGCTTGGAAACATTTGGTCGCGGGGTGCAAGCTGCCGGGCCGACGTGGCATAAGTGCGGTAATCAAGTCGGCAAGTTGCGCAGTAGATGTAATGGCGTTGTCCCTGCGGGCAGTGCAAATCGCGCGGGCTATGCGGCGTGCCTGTCGCTCCTCACCATAACTACGCAGCACCGCGGCAATCTCCGACTCGGCGGCGCAGGCAAGCCATTGACCAGCGGAGATTCCGTCGGACGGATCCATGCGCATGTCGAGCGGGCCATCGTGTTGAAAGCTGAAACCGCGTTCAGCATCCGCTAATTGCGGCGACGAAACGCCGAGATCAAAAAAGACCCCAGCGATTCGCTCGCTCAAATCCGCCTCATCCACCAGCATCCCCAGCGTCGTAAAACAACCATGTACCGGCTTAAGCCGTTTATCGTGCGCAGCTATCGATTTCGCCACGCCTATTGCCTCGGGGTCTCGGTCAAATGCCAGCAAGCAACCCTGACTCCCAAGATGCTCTAAAATCGTGCGCGTATGGCCACCGCGACCGAAAGTCGCATCGATGTAGACGCCATCGGGACGCACTGAAAGCGCGTCAAGAACCTCCGTGAGCAGCACCGGGTCGTGTTGGTCGGCCACCACACCAGCCGCCTCAAAGCGCTAAGCCATCCAGCGTCTGTGAGCTTTCACCCGAGCGATCATCGACCCCGAGCAACCATTCATCTCGCTGCGTGTTCCAATAATCCTCATCCCAAATTTCAAACTTGTTCCCCTGGCCAAGAAACACGATGGACTTAGTGAACCCGGCGAATTCGCGGAGTTTTTGTGGCAACAAAATGCGCCCGTGCTTGTCGAGCTCGCAATCGGTCGCATAGCCCCGCATGATCTGCTTGGTACGGCGACTTTGACGATCGAAGTCGGAAAGCCCCTGAAGTTTGGCCTCGATTACCTCCCATTCCGGTAGGGGATACAGCCACAAGCATCGATCCAGCGGATTCAGGGTTACGACCAGCGCGTTGTCGCACAGATCTGCTAACTGCGAGCGGTATCGGCGAGGGACCGCCAATCGCCCTTTGACATCGAGACTGAGTGCGCTGAATCCTCGAAACACTGCTCATCCCCGTGCTAGACCCAATGATCCACTTTGATCCACAATTTCCCACCCGCACTATACGGAGCAAAACTCGGCATTGTCAAGCGAACCGGCCCAATACTTACTTTGCTAACAATCACTTACGATGAAATTGGCAAAAATTCTCGAGACTGTCACGAGAAAATACTATGTTATTAATTTTAATCAGATAGATAAGATGTGAAATTAAAGTATTTTATTAAACTTTACCGTGACGCGCCCTCGTGATGGCGCGCCACGGTCAGATGAGGAGAAGGGAGCCGACCTATAAGCCGGGTTCTGTCCCGTCTCGGCACAATTGGCACCGGGACGGGGGCAGCCATTCATCTTCGGCGACCGTCGCCGGACGCCTCTAGCGACCTACCCGGGAACATGCGCGGACCACGCTTTACCGGACAAAAAATTCCGGCTCGTTCCCCTATTCGGTCTTGCTTCAGGCGGGGTTTACCCTGCCACCGGCGTTAGCCGGCGCGGTGCGCTCTTACCGCACCTTTTCACCCTTACCCCGAAGGGCGGTATATTTTCTGTGGCACTTTCCGTAGGCTTGCGCCCCCCAGGCGTTACCTGGCGCCCTGCCCTGTGAAGCCCGGACTTTCCTCTACATCACACCCATGTGAGTGGATACAGCGACTGCCCGGTCGACTCCCAGTAGTTAAGACTAAATCAGAATGCCAAAGTTGCAAGTCCAGGTTTGAAAATTATGTGTGCCAACCGGTCTAACCCGCATATTGCATGAAGGGTGTAGCGGAAACAGACAAAGGCCCAGTGGACCTTTGTCCCGCGGAACGCCGGAGCCAGGATGGCGTAGGCCGGTGCCCAAGCGGAGCACGGAGTGCGCAGCGCAGGGATGGCGCCTCGCTGAGGACGCGTGCGGCTGGGCGCCGCGCTGGAGCGCCAAGCATAGCCGTCGCTATGGTTGGCGTGAAGCGCAAGCTCAGGCGTGCGCGGACCAGTGAGGGCCAGGATAGCCGCGCGATGCAGTACAAACTGTCATTTTTCACCATTCATATCAAACCATTACAGTACGCCGGTTTCAGCAGTATCGCGCGGCGTGACCGCCAGGGATGGCGGAAATGCAGACCATGCACGACTGCACGGATGCAGGAGGTAGGGCGAAGCAGGAGCCAGAGCCGAGGAGTCCATGGATGGACGAGGTAGAACGACGCAGGAGGCCAAAGTCGACGAGTCCATGGATGGACGAGGTAGCACGACGCAGGAGGCCAAAGTCGAGGAGCCTTTGTCTGCCCTTCATGCAAAATGCGGGCTAAGAGACCAGGCCGCCGGGTTCGCGGGGCAAGGGCCCAGTCAGGCCTCGTTGTCGGCAAGCTTCGACGCCAGACGCAGCGCGAGTTTGTAGATTGGGTTTTTGCGCCGCCCGGTAATTCGAGCTGTCGCTGCGGCGGCCTGTGCGGGAGTCAAATATTCGAGTAATACCGTCAATACCTCTGTTGCCTCGGTACTCTGCGGCGCGTTTTCCGATCCCTGCACGGCTACAACAAATTCACCTCGCTGTTTACCAGGATTGTTGGCATACCATTCGACCATCTCCTCAAGCGAGGCAAGCTTGATTGTTTCGTAACGCTTCGTCAGTTCACGCCCAACACAGACGCGGCGTCTGCCACCTAATACTTGGTGCAGGTCTCGCAAACATGCGCTGATGCGATGTGGGGCTTCGAGCAGCACTACCGTTCTTGATTCTGCACTGAAGGTTTGTATCTCACGCATACGCGCCGCCTGCCGGGCGGACAAATAGCCCAAAAAAACAAACTGCTGGGCACTGAACCCGGCGGCGGCGAGGATTGCAGTAACGGCCGAGGGTCCCGGCACAGGCTCCACTTTTATGCCCGCCTCGTGGGCCGCTCCCACCAAGTGAAATCCGGGGTCAGAAATCAACGGAGTGCCGGCGTCGCTGACTAAAGCGATGTCAGCTCCGTCCAGTAGCCGAGCTAAGCACTGTGCCGCCAAATCCCGTTCATTGTGCTCGTGACATGCCCGCATCGGCGTGGTTGCACCAATGTGTTGCAACAAACGACGAGTGATCCGGGTATCTTCAGCCAATATCAACGCAACGCTAGACAACACCTGCGCGGCACGGGGACTTAGGTCTTGCAGATTGCCGATCGGCGTCGCGACCACATACAGAGTTCCTGCGGTGCCAATTGACATGTTTATGCTCTCATCGCTACTGTGAAGCGATGGCTCATCACTATGTCCGTCATACCTTCGCTGGCCTCCTTGGAAAAGGGCTACTGCCGCTGCTGCTTATCACCGCCTGCACCCCGCAACAGAATGTCCGCGAGGTTGTCGCAGATCCAACGGCAACCGCGACTGCTCAGCTGCGAACCGGTAATTACACGGCGGCAGCGGAAGAATATCAACGCCTGGCTACCACGTCGGGGACTGGAGCCATTGCAACTGGCTACTGGTTAAACGCTGCGAGCGCATGGCTGCGTGGCGAGGAACTCGAACCGGTAGTGCAAGCGCTTACTAACGTAGCAGATTCAAGCCTCCCACCGGAACTGTCGTCATGGGCTCACTTATTGCGCGCCGCCGCGAAACTGCATCTCGAGAACGCGGTCGCGGCATTGCGGCATTTGGATGCGCTGTCAGCCGTTTCGCTACCCTCGGAACGTCGCCGGGAGTTCCACCAGATCCGTGCGATGGCCTACGCCGAAACTAGACAGCCGCTGCAGGAAGTTTACGAGCGTGCACTACTGGATGACCTGCTCATCAGCGATGCAGAGCGCGCGCGAAACGCGCGACGACTGTGGAGTTCGCTGCAGGAGGTGCCGCCAGCAACATTGGCGCGGCAACAGCCCGGCACTCAGAATTCGCTCGCCGGGTGGTATGAATTAGCCGCGCTGGTGCAAGACAGAATCCATCAGCCGGCTTCCTTTAGGCAAAGTCTGGACACCTGGTTGCAACGCCATCCGCAGCATCCTGCGCACCAGGACATCGTCGGCGAGCTGAGCGAGCTCAGCGAGGCAATTGCGGTTAGACCACGCAGCGTTGCGCTGTTGCTACCGTTTGAAAGCAAATTCGCAAGCGCGGCGGCAGCAATTCGCGAAGGGTTTATCCACGCCTGGCACACCGATAGCGACAACGCCTACAGGCCTTCAATCCGCTTCTACAACGCTACCACGGCGACCATCGACAGCGTCTATCCGCAGGCAATAGCCGAGGGTGCACAGTTAGTGATCGGACCGTTGGAAAAAGACGCGGTCGATGTTCTTGCGGATGGAAGACAATTGCCGGTACCGACGTTAGCCTTGAATTATGTGTCTCCACGCCAAAGCGACAGCCCGAGTCCTGATACGCGCCTCATCCAGTTCGGTTTGCCTCCCGAGGACGAAGCGCGGCAAGTTGCTGAGCGGGCGTGGCTGGAAGGATTTGAAAATGCGCTTTGTATAACGCCGGACAACACGTGGGGTGCGCGCTTGCAAGACGCATTTGCCAGGCATTGGCGCGCGCTCGGCGGCAATGTACTGGAACATGTGACGTACCCGTCAGCAACCCGCGATTTCGCTGCGCCAATTAAGGAACTATTGAATGTCAGCGGCAGTTTGAAACGAGCCCATGAACTTGGATCTATTGTCGGCAAAAAAGTCGATAGCGAGCCACGCCGTCGCAGCGACGTGGATTTCGTATTCATGGCTGCTTTTCCTACCCAGGCACGACAGATCCGACCCCAACTCGAATTCTTTCAGGCGGTCGACGTCCCGGTATTTACAACTTCACATGTATTTGCCGGCACGGTCGATGCCCAGACAGATCAAGATATGAATGGAGTAACGTTCGGCGATATGCCTTGGATTTTGGAATCCGAGCGCGCAGATTTCGCCATGTTGCGCGAGTTGAGCCGCCTATGGCCAGAACAGGCGACTCGTTTCCGACGCCTGCATGCACTCGGCGCGGACGCTTACCGACTCATTCCTCACTTGGCGCGTTTGCGTATCCAACGCTTCGCGCGATACCGTGGCGCTACCGGTGAGCTGCGGGTGGTCGAGGAAGGCGAGATCCGTCGACAACTGCATTGGGCTCGTTTCGAAAATGGAATCCCGCGGATTTTGGGACGACCGGCAAGCGAGTGACCACCGTGAGCGCCGCAGCATCGACATCACGCGGGGCACTGGCGGAACGCCAAGCCGAGCAACACCTGAACGCACACGGCCTTAAAACTATCGAGCGGAACTACGGCTGCCGCCTGGGCGAGATCGATCTGGTGATGTTGGACGGCGAAACACTCGTATTCGCAGAAGTACGCTACCGCGCCTCGGCACGATATGGATCTCCCGGAGAAACCATCGATTCCAAAAAGCGCATGAAAATAATGAAATGCGCGGAACACTACTTAATGGCCACGCAGAAATATCGTAATAGTACGTGCCGCTTCGATGTTGTGCTGCTTTGTGGGCCGTTGAGCACCGCCTCGATTGAGTGGATCATGGATGCATTTCAGGCATAATCGCCGTTCGATGGAAGCCGCAGAACGAATTCGAAATATTTTCCGCGAGAGTATTAAAGTCCAGACCGAGTGTATCGAGCTGCTCGCACCACCGGTTGCCGTGGCCGCCCGGGCCGCGACCCAGTGTCTGTTGGCAGATCACAAGATTATGGCCTGTGGCAACGGCGGGTCCGCCGCGCAGGCCCAGCATTTCTCGTCAGAGATGCTCAATCGTTTCGAGATAGAACGACCTGGTCTTCCGGCAATCGCGTTGACGACCGACTCATCGACTTTGACCTCAATTGCCAATGACTACGATTTTGCGGATGTATATGCGAAGCAGATCCTTGCGCTGGGGCAACCGGGCGACCTGTTGATATGTTTTTCCACCAGCGGTGATTCACCTAACGTTGTTAATGCAATTGGCGCCGCCCACAAACGTGAAGTGAAGGTCGTAATGATTAGTGGGCGTGAAGGTGGAGAAGCAACAGGCATGCTCGCTGACGAAGATATCGAGATCCGCGTGCCACATTGGTCAACAGCGCGAATTCAGGAAGTACATTTAATGGTGACGCATTGTTTGTGCGATTTAATCGATCAGCAACTACTTGGATCCGGGAGCATCGACTCATGAAGCCAACCCCATTCATCGTCTTCCACGATAGTGCCTATCATCGCGCGCTGACACTGACGGCCGTCTGCCTTTTGAGTGTGCAACTTGCAGGATGTGCGGCCGTTGCCGTCGGTGGGATTGCGGCGACCGCATCTGTAGCTCACGATCGTCGCACCACCGGGACCTTCATCGAAGATCAATCCATCGAACTCAAGACGACCAAGGCATTATTTTCAAACAAAGAATTGAAGTCCCAGGTTCACATTAATGCGACTAGCTATAACAATATCGTTCTGGTCAGCGGCGAAGCACCAACCGAGCAGCTGCGCAACGAGGTGATCAATATCGTTCGAAATATCGAGAAGGTACGTCACGTGTTTGACGAAATCAGCATCGCGGCGCCCAGTTCGTTTATGTCGCGCAGCAGTGACAGTCTCATTACTGCCAAAGTGAAGACCAAGTTGCTCAGCATTAAAAATTTCGACGGTACGCGGGTCAAAGTTGTCACCGAAAACGGCGTCGTTTACTTGATGGGTTTGCTAACGCAGGAAGAAACCGATGCAATCACCGGGGTTGCGCGCAAAGTTGGCGGCGTACAGAAAATTGTTAAGCTATTCGAAGTTCGTGGCGGCTAACCTGCATAGTGCACGAAGGTGCGGGCTATCCTACGTCCGCCTATTTTACGAGCTTTAGATGCGGTGCGTTACCGCGGCCGCTCGGGTCAGTGGGATCGGTTGGGCTTGGCGTGAAATCGTCGTCATCGGAAAACACCATACCTTTACCATTTTCCTTGGCGTAGATTGCCTTCACTGCCTGCAATGGAACTCGCACTTCGAACGGCGTACCGCCGAAGCGCGCACTGAAACTCACCATCGTGTTGCCTATTTGCAGCTCTCGTACAGCCGACCCTCCGACATTGAGCACAATTTGTCCGTCGACGACATATTGGTCAGGAACTCCGACATCTTGGGCATCGGCGTCGACAAGAATATACGGGGTCATTTTGTTATCGGCGATCCAATCGTAGAACGCGCGCATCAGATAGGGCCGGGTAGAGGTCATCGGAACCACCAGGGCTTCAAAAATTTCGTACAACGCCCGCAAGCATATACGGGCTAGTCGTTACGCAATTCCTGTTCGTCCGAAGATAGGCTCGCACGGAACGCCGCCCGCTCAAAAATTCGCTCCGAGTACTGGGTGATAGCCTTCGCTTGATTGCCCAACTTGACTCCGTAGTGCGGCAGGCGCCACAGCAGCGGCGTTAAACAGGCATCAACCAACGAATAATCATCGGCAAGGAAAAAAGGCTTTTGCGCAAAGGCCGGAGCAATCGCCGTCAAATTATCCCGCATTACTTTGCGCGCGTTAGCGGCAGCAATATCGTTGTCGCCCGTTAGATCGCCCACCAGTTCATATAAGTCGCGCATTACCCGATACCGAAGCTGTTTATTATTGGCCCTCGACACAGGGTCCACAGGCATGAGCGGTGGATGCGGATAACGCTCGTCCAGATACTCCATAATAATCTGCGCGTCGTAAAGCACTAATTCTCGATCAATTAGCGTCAGAACTTCGTCGTACGGATTTAAATCGTTGAGGTCCTCCGGCCGGTTCTCTTCATCGACGTAGTTAATCTCAACATTAATATCTTTTTCCGCTAATACGATACGAACACCGTGGCTGATAGGTGACACAGCATCGGTATAAAGCGCCATAACAGAACGTCTGTTGGCTAAAACGCTCATTATCAATTCCTCTCGTGCGTGGATTCGGCTCTACTACGACGCCAGAACACTTGCGCCTTTGTGCCGCATGCGGTGCACTTCACGTACGGCTGTAGTTGCCTGCAAACATTTACAGGCTCAATGTATGTCCTTCCAATATTCCCGCTTCACCAGGTAGGAGAGCACAGTAAACACTATCAGAAACGCAATGACGTAACGGCCCACTCGATAACGCACCAGCTTGGCTGGCTCGCCGACATAAACCAGAAAGCTCACCAAGTCTCGAACCGTACGACGGTATTGCTTTTCCGTCAGTCGGCCCTCGCTAACGCGTTCGAAACCGGGCGCCGCCGCGCCATGCCCGGCAGCCGGATCTGCTGCTGGTTCCGCCTCTATAAGGCGTTGTAATCCTTGCAACTGCCACAATACGTGTGGCATCGCGGTATCCGGAAACGCGAGATTGTTTACCCCGGTTGGTCTTTCCGGATCCACATAAAACGTCAACAAAAACGTATTAAGCCACTCGGCGCCCCGCGATCTAGCGGTAACCGACAAATCCGGCGGCGCAACGCCGTCAAACCACTCGACAGCGTCCTCACTAGGCATCGCAACTTTCATGGGGTTGCCGATGTTTTCTGTCACAAACATCAAGTTCTGTTGCGTGAGTTCCTCGGATATTCCCAGATCCTCGGCCATGCGGCTATAGCGCATGTAGGCGGCAGAGTGACAACTCAGACAATAATTGACGAATGTCCGCGCACCACGTTGCAGCGCGGCCTGGTCGCTTAAGTCAACCTCGATGGGAATTAAATGCGTGCCGCCGCCCACGGCAAACGCGCTAATGGTCCAACCAAGAAAAACTAAGCTTGCCGCTAAACGCTTCATCACGTCAGCCGGTCTGGTTCAGGCTTGGTCTTGTCCAGTATCGTGTAAACAGGCATGAAAATAAAAAATCCGAAATATATAAATGTGAAGATCCTGGACAGTAACGTTGAGAGGGGGTTCGGTGCCTGGGTCCCCAGATAACCTAATACAAAAAAGCTGACCACGAACAACGTTAAGGCAACACGGCTGAAAGTGCCCTTATAGCGTATAGATTTCACAGGACTACGATCCAGCCATGGCAGAAACACAAACAAGCCCGTTGCTAATCCCATTGCAACTACGCCGAGAAACTTATCGGGAACAGCCCGTAAAATCGCGTAGAAAGGCGTGAAGTACCATACCGGTGCGATATGTTCGGGGGTCTTCAACGGATCGGCTGGAATGAAATTATTGTGTTCAATAAAATATCCGTACATTTCCGGAAGGAAAAACACGACGACGCAGAACAAAATCAGGAATATCCCGTAGCCGTACAAGTCCTTACCTATTGTGTAGTAAGGATGGAACGGTATCCCGTCTAACGGAATTCCATTGGCGTCCTTGTTTTTCTTGATTTCGATGCCGTCAGGATTATTCGATCCGACTTCGTGCAGTGCCAGAATGTGCGCCCCGGCCAACCCCACCAGCACCAGGGGCACGGCAACCACATGCAATGAGAAGAATCGGTTCAAAGTGACATCGGAGACAACATAGTCACCGCGTATCCAAAGTGCCAGTTCATCGCCAAATACCGGAATGGCTCCAAACAACGAGATGATCACTTGCGCGCCCCAGTAGGACATCTGGCCCCAGGGCAGCAGGTAGCCGAGGAAGGCTTCCGCCATCAGTGTGAAATAAATGGCCATGCCGGTCAGCCACAACAGTTCCCGTGGCTGTCGGTAAGAACCGTATAGCAACGCGCGAAACATGTGCAGGTAAACGCAGACGAAAAATGCCGAGGCGCCGGTTGAATGTAAATAGCGGATCAGCCAACCCCACTCGACGTCGCGCATAATGTATTCGACGGAGGCGAATGCCAATTCCGCATCCGGCTTATAGTACATGGTCAGCCAGATGCCGGAGATGAACTGGATTGCCAGAACCAGCACCATCAGAGACCCGAAGTAGTACCAGAAGTTAAAGTTTTTCGGGGCGTAATACTCTGCGAGATGCTCGTTCCAAAGTTTCGTCATAGGAAAACGCGCATCTACCCAGTCGCGCGCGTCCAGCATAAGTTTAGGTATAGCCGGCATCACGCGCCCTCCTGATCCACGCCAATCAGCAGAAGGTCTTCACTTAAGAAATAGTGTGGGGGCACCTCGAGGTTCGTCGGCGCAGGCACCCCTGCGTACACGCGGCCGGCGAGATCGAATTTCGACCCGTGGCAAGGACAGAAAAACCCTCCTGGCCAATCAGCGCCTAAATCAAACGCAGAATCGACCGGCGCGTAGCTGGGTGAGCACCCAAGGTGGGTGCAAATACCAATGACAATCAGTAACTCAGGTCTTAGTGATCGGTGCTTGTTCTTGGCATATTCGGGTTGTTGCGGTTTGTCGGAGTTGGGATCCGCCAGTTCAGTCTCGCGTTCCGCCAGTGCGGCGAGTGACTCCTTGCTACGCGCAACCAGCCAGACTGGCTTGCCGCGCCATTCGACGATCACGCGCTGACCGGGCTCGATCTTGCCAATTTCCACCTCTACCGGCGCACCGATGGCCTTGGTACGTGCGCTGGGTTGGAAAGAAGCAATAAACGGTACAGCTGCAAATGCAGCACCTACCCCGCCCACCACTGCGGTTGTGGCGGTCAGGAAAAAGCGGCGATCTTTGTCGGTATCATCCGGTGACATGCACGGACCCCTCATATTTCGAGCGTACCCCTATACTTTTTCTAGGTTTTTGGGGAACCTAGGCAGTATATCATCAAAAAATCGCAGCTGGATGTCTGCAACTGGCCTTTTGAACCACTTTAACCGACCCACAGAGCATGAAAGTTACCGTTTTGGTATTGCAGTCCGTGGTGGCCGGGTTGGCGGTCGCTTTCGTCGTGTTAATTGCCAACCCCGAGCTGCTGCTCAACGCGGCTAGGCGCTCGCCCGTCAACAGTGAATCAGCCCAAGCCGTAGCCTACCCTGCCGCTTCATTTGCCGACGCCGTGGATTCCGCTGCGCCGGCTGTCGTCAATATCTACACATCCAAATATGTGACTCAACGCGACCACCCGCTTGTGGCGGATCCGCTTTTCCAACGCTTTTTCGGGGATGCTGTGTCGTTGCCCCCGAAACGACTCGAGTCCAACCTCGGTTCGGGCATCATTGTTAGTAGCGATGGATTAATTCTCACCAACTACCACGTTATATTCAGCGCTGATCAGATTGAAGTTGCGCTGAAAGACGGCCGCTCTTTGCACGCTGAATTGGTCGGCAGCGACCCCGAATCCGACCTGGCAGTGTTGAGGATTGCTATGGGAAATTATCCGACAATTCCGATCGGCGACTCCAATGCGATACGTGTCGGCGATATTGTTTTGGCGATAGGAAACCCATTCGGCGTCGGCCAGACTGTTACGCAAGGAATAATCAGTGCTACCGGACGCAATCGTGTGGGCGTGAACACATTCGAGAACTTCATACAAACCGACGCCGACATAAATCCTGGAAATTCCGGTGGGGCACTAATTAACACACGAGGAGAGCTGATTGGGATCAGCAGCGCAATCGTCTCGCAAGACGGTGGTTCACAGGGCATTAGTTTTGCCATACCAGCGGATGCCGCACTCGATATTATGCGTGAGATCATCGACACCGGCGCAGTGGTACGCGGTTGGCTTGGCTTGGAGGTGCGAAACCTTGGGCCCGACATGATCACGCAGCCAGGTCTACACAACGGTAACGGGGTCGTGGTGGAACGTGTGGTAAACACGGGCCCGGCGAGCGTCGCAGGAATTCGCGCCGGAGATGCAATCACTCACATAAACGGTGAGGGTATCATCGACTCTCGCGAGGCCGTAGACGTGATCTCCAGTTTCGAACCCGGCACCCGCATCGATCTCACACTCGTACGAAAATCGCAGGTAATCACAATCGCTGTCAGCGTCGCCGAGCGCCCGCGTATGGGACAGCGAGAGTAAGGCTGAGCGAAACAAGCAAACGTAATAACGATTTTCGCATAGTGTGTAGCCCGCATATTTCACGAAGGGCAGACAAACGCTCGTCGACTTTGGCCTCCTGCGTCGTTCTACCTCGTCCATCCATGGACTCGTCGACTTTGGCCTCCTGCGTCGTTCTACCTCGTCCATCCCTGGACTCGTCGGCTCTGGCTCCTGCTTCGCCCTACCTCCTGCAGTCGTGCATGGTCTGTATTTCCGCCATCCCTGGCGGTCACGCCACGCGATGCGAGTGATACCCAGGCGTTGTAAAGGTTCCATGTCAACGACGGCAAAGGACAGTTTGTACCGTATCGCGCAGCTATCCTGGCCCTCGCGGCGCCCAGCCGCACGCGTCCTGCGCGAGCATCCATCCCTGCACTGCGCACTCCGTGCTGCGCTTGGGCGCCGGCCCCGCCATCCTGGCTCGGGCGTTCCGCGAGACGAAGGTCCCCTGGACCTTCGTCTCGCTCCGCTCCACCCTTCATGAATTATGCGGGCTAGACTTCGCTGAGGCTTTGCCGCAACGCCGCAATAAAAGCGTCGTTCTCTTGCGGCGTACTTACCGTTACTCTCAGGCAATCGCGCAACAGGGGATGTGAGCCATCCAGGTTTTTTATCAGAACGCCGTGTGCTTTTAAGCGTTGGTGTATGACGTTCGCGTTCGCTGCGGTCTTGAACAGAATGAAATTAGCGTGGCTGGTCCACGCCGATATTCCCTTGAGTTGCGTCAGCCGGGTGTGCAGTTCCTCTCGATCTTGGCGCAACTGCGCGGTCTGTTGCGCTAATACGGTGGCGTACTCGAGTATGAATTCGGCGCTGATTTGCGACAGAACGCCGACATTGTAAGGCATTCTGACTTTGTCGAACTCCTGTAATAAGACCCCATCACCAACTAACAGGCCGATGCGTAAACCAGCCAGTCCTAGCTTCGATAAAGTCTGCATCACAAGCACGTTGTCGTAACTTTTCAACAAGTCGAGATTTGTCTGACAGGCGAAAGGGAAATAAGCCTCGTCCAGAACCACTAGACCATCACTAGCTTCCACGATGCGCAGAATCGCGTCGCGCTCGAACAGATTGCCCGTCGGATTGTTCGGATAAGCAAGAAAGCTTACTGCTGGTTGGTACGCCACGATTGCTTCAAGAAAAGCGTCAACATCCAGGCTAAAATCGGCTTCGCGTAGTGCGATGCCGACAAAATTGATGCCGAGAATTTCCGCACATTGACGGTACATTACAAAGCTCGGTTCCGCAGCGAGTATTGTCGCCCCGGGTCTCGCTATCGCCGTGCAAATAATCTGGATAATCTCATCGGATCCATTGCCCAGAATCAAGGGAGTTCTGTCCGCCAGGCTTAGATATTTGCGTAATGCGGTTTTCAGCGCGCGGGCTTCGGGATCGGGGTAGCGATTAATAGCCGCGCTGTGCAAACTATCCGACCACAGTTGCACAAGCTCATCCGGCCAGACATACGGATTCTCCATCGCGTCGAGTTTGATAAATCCGGCCGCCTCAGCGACGTTGTACGCGCTAAGCTCGAGAACTTCAGGCCGGATCAGTTTACGGACGTTCATTCGGCGGTACGATACTACGACTTGCCCATCCGGTATTCGGCGGAACGGGCGTGTGCCGTCAAACCTTCAGCCCGCGCAAGTATCGCCGCAGTTTTCCCTAGCCTGGACGCTCCTTCAACTGAACTGTTGATTAGCGACATACGCTTTTGGAAATCGTAAACACCCAGCGGTGAGGAAAACCTCGCAGTACCTGCAGTTGGTAACACGTGATTTGGTCCCGCACAGTAATCACCGAGAACTTCTGACGTGTACCGGCCGAGGAAAACAGCTCCTGCGTGACAAATATTCTCCAACAGGTCCTGCGGCGCCTCGACCGATAGCTCCAAGTGCTCCGGCGCGATTTCATTGACCAAAGTAATCGCTTCATCAAGGTCCCGCACTGCAATGAGTGCACCGCGATTGTCCAGCGCGGCCCGAATTATTTGCTCGCGCTCCATACCCGTGAGCAAGCTCCGAATAGCCTCCTCGACCGCATCAAGATAACGGCTATCGGGAGCCAACAAGATCGCTTGGGCGTGCTCGTCATGCTCTGCTTGAGAAAACAGATCCATGGCAACCCATTCCGGAGCAGTCGTACCGTCGCAAACAATAACGATTTCCGACGGGCCGGCGAGCATATCTATGCCGACCGCGCCAAATACCAAGCGTTTCGCCGTGGCTACATAGATATTTCCCGGACCAACAATCTTGTCTACTCTGGGAATGGTCTGTGTACCGTAGGCCAAAGCCGCAATGGCTTGCGCCCCACCCACACAAAAAACTCTGTCGACCCCGGCAATTGCCGCCGCAGCCAGAACGCTGTCGTCCAGTTGCCCGCCCGGAGCAGGCACTACCATTATTACCTCGGCGACGCCGGCAACCTTGGCCGGGATAACATTCATCAATACAGTCGAGGGGTAGGCTGCTTTACCGCCAGGCACATACACACCAACTCGCTCGAGCGGCGTGATCCGCTGTCCCAATTCGGTGCCGTCATCCTCGGTAACAGACCATGAATGTTGGACTTGGCGTTCGTGAAAATTCCGTATCCTTACCGCAGCTAGATTCAAAGCATCACGCAGCTCTGGATCCAGCGATTCGAGCGCGCTGTGTAGACGCCCGGCCGGTAACGCAAATTCGGCCGCGTTCGCTACGACATGCTCGTCAAAACGTTGCGTGTATTCCAGTAGCGCCTGATCCCCGTGCTCCCGAACCGCAGCGATGATCGCGCTAACGGTTGTACTTACTTCATGGTCACTGGAATCGCTGTAATCGCGCAACTCGGAAAGCTTCGAACGAAAACCTTTTTCAGCGGTGCTCAGACGATTAATCATGCCCTGCGCCAGGTTGTTCAATGGCGAGCCGCAATGCTTTTATCAACGCCCGAATGCTGGAATGTTTCATCTTCATTGCCGCCTTATTGACAATGAGCCGCGAACTGATCTCAGCAAGCGTCTCCATTGGCACCAGACCGTTGGCCTTCAAAGTGTTACCGGTGTCGACCAAATCAACGATAAAATCCGCCAGGCCCACCAACGGCGCAAGTTCCATGGAACCGTATAGTTTGATTGGTTCCACCTGAATGCCTTGCCGAGCAAAATGCCGCCGCGTGGTGTTAACGTATTTCGTTGCAACTCGCATGCGTCGGCCGTTCAGCTTCTGTCCCTCTCGCCCGGCGACCATCAATCGGCATTTGCCAATGCCGAGATCCAGCGGTTCGTAGACAGCGTCACGACCCATCTCTAACAGGATGTCCTTTCCCGTTATCCCGAGTTCGGCTGCCCCGTACTCGACATAGGTCGGCACATCAGCCGCGCGCAAGATCACCAATTTTATATCTGCACGATTGGTATCCAACACTAACTTGCGGGACTCATTCGGATCATCCGTGGGCTCGATTCCGGCGCGCGCCAGTAGCGGTAGCGCCTCGCCCAGAATTCGGCCCTTGGGAACCGCAATTTTTAGTTCGTCTGTCATGTCTGAAATTCGGTCAACGCCGATGTTTCCGCCATTTTCGTCGTAACTTTAACGCGCCCGCATTCTACAAGCATAGCGCGGTACCTTTTTGCTCCGTTCGTTAGGTGCGGCTGGGTACGCGGCGGATTTGCGCCCCCAGTTGCGCCAACTTTTCCTCGATGGTTTCGTAGCCGCGATCGATATGATAAATCCGGTCGACCTGCGTTTCGCCGGTAGCGACCAGACCAGCCAGAACCAGAGATGCCGACGCGCGGAGATCGGTGGCCATGGTTGGTGCTCCGGTGAGACGGGTCACGCCAGTGGTAAATGCGGTATTGCCCTCCAGCCTCACTTCCGCGCCCATGCGTTGCAGTTCTAGCACGTGCATGAAGCGATTCTCGAATACCGACTCAGTAATGGTTCCGGCTCCGTTCGCGATGCAGTTAAGCGCAGTGAACTGCGCCTGCATATCCGTGGGAAAGCCCGGGTACGGTGAGGTATGAACGTTAATCGCCCTCGGCTTGGCTCCGTGCATGTCCAGTGAAATCCAATCATCGCCGGCTTCGATTTCCGCACCGCATTCCGTCAGTTTCGCAATTACAGCCTCAAGCAACTGCGGCCGCGTCGACTTCACCTTGATACGTCCCCCTGTCATAGCGGCAGCAACGAGATACGTCCCCGTCTCAATACGATCAGGCAATATGTTGTAGTGCGTTCCCTGTAAGCGCTCGACACCTTCGATCGCGACAGTGTCGGTGCCAGCCCCATCAATATTGGCACCCATGCTGATTAAACAGTTTGCAAGATCCACGACTTCCGGCTCGCGAGCGGCGTTCTGTATTGTCGTTCGACCCTCGGCGAGCGTGGCCGCCATCATCAGATTCTCCGTCCCGGTAACAGTCACCATATCCATGGTCAAGTGCACTCCTTTCAGACGACCTGCGGTTGCGCGTATGTAGCCACCTTCCACGTCGATTTCTGCACCCATTGCCGCCAGCCCATGCAAATGCAAATTAACCGGGCGAGAACCAATCGCACAGCCTCTAGGCAGAGAGACGTCGGCTTTGCCATAGCGCGCCAGCAACGGACCAAGGACCAATATCGATGCGCGCATGGTTTTCACCAGTTCGTACGGCGCAAAGAACTCCTTGATCGTGCTGGCGTCGACTTCAATGTTCATCCGTTCATCGACCGTAAGTTGCAAACCCATACGACCGAGCAATTCCATCGTCGTGGTGATGTCATGCAGGTGGGGGACATTGCCGATAGTGACGGGCCCCTCAGCAAGCAGGGTCGACGCCAGGATCGGCAAGGCCGCATTTTTAGCGCCGGAGATACGGATTTCACCGTCCAGTGCGACCCCTCCGGATATAATCAGCTTATCCATGTTTTGCCTTGCCACCGGGCCCAGCGTCTATATGCACTCGGGTCACACATCTCAGGCGTATTGCCTAACACTGTTGCGGTAGGGTTGTTACTGGTTTGGCTACAGCAGACAGCCCGGCTGGGGCTGAGAGTTTCCGCGATTGACTGCGCGTTCAAAGAACCTGGAGTTTACGTGCTTTTTCCCACTGTTCCGGCGTATATGCCTGAATTGATAACGCGTGTATGTCCTGCTGCATACTATTGCCGAGCGTCGCATAAACGAGTTGATGCTGCTTGACCATTGATAATCCGGAAAACGCGTTACTGACAACAATTGCGCTGAAATGCGAACCGTCACCATCGACGGTTGCCTCGCAATCGGCTATTGCGCCCTCGATCAGCGCTTTTATCTCATTGGTAGTCACGTCAAAAGATCCTTAGTGGCACAAATTGCGTATTTTCTTAGCTACTGGTTTGCGCGGGTGCGCTCATTCAAATTTTTGATCAGCGCCTCGATACCATTCCGTCTTATTTCCGATGCAAATGAAGCTCGGTAGGTCGAAATCAAGCTTACCCCATCAACCGCCACGTCATAAACCTTCCAAGGTCCATCCTTTGAGTGCATTTTGTAGCTGATAGGAACGGACGTGCTGCCCGGCTGTTGCATTTCCGTTTTCACGGTGACGAGCTGCGAGCCCACCTCCTGATTGACCGGGAAATAGCTTATTGTCTGAACGGAATACTCGAGTAAAGCTGTGGCATACGTGTGAACTAACAGATTCTTGAATTGATCAAGGAAGCGTGCCCGCACGTCTGGCGCTGAACCTTTCCAATGTTTCCCGAGTACCCATTGCGACATTCGCGGGAAATCGAAATGCGGAAAAATCACGTCGTTAACGAGTTTGTGCAACTTGGCGGGATCACCTCGTAGCTCATCTCTGTTCGACTTTATTCGGTTTATTACCTCATCAGCAGTACCGCGTATGACGTCCTCTGGACTGGCCGCTGTCGCGCCAACCGAATTGGTCACAGCCGTAGCCGCCAGGGATTGCCAGCGCCATCAACACCTGTTTCATTCCGACACCTCGTTAACCATCCCGTTTTGTCGACACTCCCGTACCGGGACAAATATCGTTCGCCGACATCAAGAGCTTACTCTCTAGAACGCTGATTTTAGTCTGATCGCCGTGGCTTGGGAAAGCTTCATGATTCGTGCCGCTTACAGCGGGTCCGGCAGCGCTACGCGCTATGCTAGAATTGTGACTGTCCACCCGGAGATCTCGAACTCATGCAAACTGGCAAAATGCTTGTGCTGATGGTGTTTACTGCTGCCATGATTGGCGCCTACGCTCGCACCGACGCCCCTGCTGACGCCGAAGTCTACTTTATTTCACCAGCTGAAGGCGCAGCATTGCAGAACCCCATTAGCGTTCGATTCGGCCTGCGGAACGTAGGCGTGGCGCCGGCCGGCGTCGAATTCCCGAAAACGGGCCACCACCATCTGTTGATCGATGTCGCCGATCTGCCAAACCCGGATCTGCCGGTGCCCGCGAACGAGCAACACCGGCATTTCGGTGGTGGTCAAACAGAAGTTCAGATCGAGTTAGAGCCCGGGCAACACAGCCTGCAACTAATTCTCGGCGATCATATGCACATTCCGCACAACCCACCGATCGTGTCGGAGAAGATAACCATCACCGTTTCGGTACCTAAATAGCCGCCGTCACGAGTGCTCGCGCAAGGCCGACTCCTGAAAGTAGTTCGATTTTGTAGCCGTCCGGATCTTCGGCAAACGCCAATACCGTCGTTCCACCCTTCATGGGGCCGGCATCACGAACAATTTTGCCGCCGGCGGCGCGAATTCGATCGCAGGCCTCGTACACGTCATCTACGCTGATCGCGATATGTCCGTAAGCGTTGCCCATTTCATAACTGTCGGTATCCCAGTTATGCGTGAGCTCCAATACCGTTGAGTCGGTCTCATTACCGTAACCGACAAAGGCGAGCGTGAAGTCAGGCCCCGGAAAGTCCTTCTTGCGCAACAGCTTCATCCCGAGTACTTCGGTATAGAAATGCAGTGAGTTTTCCAGGTTACCTACCCGCAGCATCGTGTGTAGCATTCGCATATTACTACTCCTACGTTTTATAAGCCGATCGCTCACGTTGCGCGCCTGATTGGGCTCCTTAACCGGACGCAAAACCGAGTGCGAGCAACTGCTCTCTAGCGTCCGCGTCAAGTTCAGCGGGGATCGCGTAAGCTCCAAATTCATGACGTCGACGATAGTTGCGACGTAGCTGATCGAAATACCTGCCCCGCGCGGCGGCATCGAGTTTTATCGCTGATTTCAGCGCCGCGCTATCGTCTCGAACATCATAACAACAGAGCACCTGTTGCTGCAGATCCCGCCCATTTAGTTGTAGCTTTGGGGTGGCTTTAACCTGCCACTTTCCGCTGTAGTCGAAGAAGTCACAAGCAGCGCGATGGACGACTTCGGTTGCGGCTAGTTTGCCCTCGTAGCTATAGCCAGCGATGTGGGCAGTCGTGATTGAGGCTGCAGCCAGCAGCTCAGGATCAATGTCCGGCTCATTTTCCCAGCAATCAACCACCACCTGACTGTCAGGGAGTTGTCGCATATGTTCGAGCAACGCAACTTCGTCGACAACCCCGCCCCGCGCCGCGTTAATAAGAATCACGTCACTGCGCAAACGTCGCAGGCGGGTTTCGTTGAGCAATCCGTGCGTCGGCCAATTTCCCTTTGCAACTAGCGGCACGTGCACGCTGACGATGTCGGCATCGAGCACCGCATCCAGTGACGCCAAAGGTCGTTCGATTTTGCCTGCCAGTGGAGGATCATTGACGATGCAATCCACACCCAATGCTTCCAATTTGGTTACCACACGCGAGCCAACCGCGCCATAGCCAACAATCCCGACCCGGCATTTTGCCAGTGCTCGCTGCTGCGCCTGCGTCGCCACTAGGGCTGCGCTCAAAACGAACTCTGCAACCGACGTCGCGTTGCTGCCCGGGGCACTGACAAAGCTGATGCCGCGGTTGGTCAGATAGTCCTTATCGATATGGTCGATGCCGGCCGTCGCGGTGCCCACCCAGCTGACCGTGCTGCCGGCGAGTAGCGCTTCATCCACGCGCGTGACCGAACGCACGACCAGCAGGTCCGCATCAACAACATGTGCAGCGGTAATTTCCCGACCAGGTATAAGTTCGATTTGGCCGAATTCGGCAAATGCTTCGCCGACATGGGCAATATTCGGATCAGCGACGACCTTCAAAGCTGATAATGAGTCTTGCGAGCGTCCCTGTGACCTTCTCAGGGGCGTTGGTCGATGACCGCTCCTTCCTTTTGTACCGGCATCAGATCTGCCTTGGTGATACCCAAGGCCAACGCCGTCGTGCTGGCGACGTACATGGACGAGTAAGTCCCAATGACGACACCAACAATCAAGGCTGCCGCAAAAGAGTGGATCAGCTTACCGCCGATAAAGAACAAAGCGAACAACACGATCAGGGTGGTTAACGAGGTAACCAAGGTTCGGGCTAAAGTCTGGTTCAGTGACTTATTGACCACATCCACCGAAGAGCCTTTGCGAACTTTTCGAAAGTTCTCCCGGATGCGGTCGAAAACGACAATCGTATCGTTCAATGAATAGCCAATAACGGCAAGCACTGCAGCTAGCACCGGCAGATCGAAGCTCAATTGGGTCAGGGAGAATACGCCAACGACCACGACGACATCATGCACCAACGCCGCCACAGCACCGAGTGCGAATCGCCATTCAAATCGTATTGACACATAGATGAGAATGCCGAATAACGCGTATAGCATCGCCAACCCGCCTTGTTCCGTCAGTTCTTCACCGACCTGCGGCCCAACAAACTCCACCCGACGCATTTCCGCATTCGGCAGCTCCTCCAGCACTTTGCTGCTCAAATCCGCGCTGTCTAGTCCTTCGGTCGCTGCAATGCGCACCAACACATCACGGCTGGTACCGAAATTCTGTACTACAGACTCGCCGATATTAGCGCCGGCAAGTTGCTCTCGGATGGCGTCCAAATCCGCGGTTTGCTGGTAGCCGAGCTCTATCAGCGTACCGCCGGTAAAGTCGATGCCGAAGTTCAATCCCTGGGTAAAAAGCGAGCCGACCGCAGTTGCCATCAGCGCGGCCGAAACGGTGAGTGCAAGCGCTCGGCGCTTCATGAAATCAAAATTTGTCTGCTCGAATATTCTCATGGCTGCGCGTTCAGATAGAAAGTTTATCGATCCGTTTACCGCCGAATGCGAAGTTTACAACCGCTCGGGTGCCCATAATTGCAGTGAACATCGACGTGACGATCCCGAGTGAAAGTGTAACGGCGAAACCTTTTATAGGTCCAGTGCCAAAACTGAACAATACCAACGCCGCAATCAGCGTCGTGATGTTTGCATCTGCAATGGTCGAAAAAGCCCGCTCGTAACCGGCGTGTATGCTTGCCTGGGGTGAATTACCGTTGCGTACTTCCTCGCGTATGCGTTCAAATATCAGCACATTCGCATCTACCGCCATACCTACCGTGAGCACGATCCCCGCGATACCGGGCAGCGTCAGCGTGGCCTGAAACATCGACAGCAGGGCGACCAGGATTACCAGATTAGCGGTCAGCGCAAGATCGGCGATTATGCCGAATACGCGGTAGTAAACCACCATGAAAATTAACACAAATACGAAGCCTATCTGCACCGAACGAAAGCCACGCTCGATGTTTTCCTTGCCGAGACTGGGCCCGATGGTGCGTTCCTCGATGATTTTAATTGGCGCGGCAAGCGCTCCGGCACGCAGCATAAGGGCTAGGTCTCGAGCCTCCTGTGTCGAATCAAGACCGGTAATGTGGAAACGCTTGGACAACTGCTCGCGGATAGTCGCGATATTTATGACGTCTTCAATCGGTCTACGCGGCGTCGCGTTGCCTTCCTCATCGATGAGGTCCGACTGACTTTGAATAAATACCACTCCCATGGGCCTGCCCACTTGCTCGCGAGTGGCCTTACTGAATATTTTTGCACCCTTGCCGTCCAGCGTAATAGTGACGTCGGGGCTTCCGGATTCCGGATCGATACCCGCACGCGCATTGATAACGTACTCGCCTGTGAGCATGATGTCCTTGCTCAACAGCACCGGCGTACCGTCGCGCTCATAATAGAGTTTTGCGCGGATGGGGACTTTGCCGCCGAGTGCATCCCGCACATCATTGTCCGTATCGACCATCCGAAATTCCAGAGTCGCCGTAGTGCTTAGCACTATCTTAGCCCGCGCTGTATCCTGCACACCCGGCAATTGAACAACGACGCGCTGCCGGCCTTGCTGCTGGATGACCGGTTCGGCAACACCCAATTCGTTAACGCGATTGCGTAACGTTGTAATGTTCTGTTGTAAGGCTAACTTACGGATCTCCTCCAGTGATTCCGGCTTAATGAGTACGTTCACCGCAAATTCATCTGCCAGATCGAGAACTTCCGCATCCACTTCGGGAAATTCAGAATCGATCAAAGCGAGACCCTGATCACGTGTCCCAGCGTCACGAAACCGGACTTTGATGACGCCGCCATCGCCCCGTCCAAAGGGCAAATAGCGGATCTTGTCGCCGCGCAGCGCGGTTTTGATATCGGCCACAAACCGCTCCTCGGCCTGCCGCTTAACCGCCACCATGTCGACTTCCATAAGAAAGTGCACGCCGCCACGCAAATCCAAGCCCAAGTACATGGGCTCCGCTCCGAGCTGACGCAGCCATGCTGGGGTCGCCGGTGCGAGATTCAAGGCTACGGAATAGCGACCCTCGAGCTTCTTATCGACCAAATCGCGAGCTTTGAACTGCGTCTGGGTGTCCGCGAACCGAACTAACAAACTCTCTGGTTGACGCTCAATAGTCTGAGCGTGCAACCCCGCCGCGGTGAGCGCTGAAGTTACCGTTAATTCCAGTGCGTCATCGATTGGCAATCCACGCTTGCCTGAAATCTGCAATGCGGGATCGCTACCGAAATAATTCGGCATCGCGTACAACAGACCAATGGCGATTACCCCAATAACGAGCAGATTTTTCCAAAGAGGATAGCGGTTCATGCTGGGCTGCAGTCTATGACAGGTACGGTGATCAGCTTCACATCGACTTCAGCGTGCCTTTCGGCATCACTTGGGCAACGGCTTGTTTTTGGACCTTAACCTCTACGTTCTTGGTAAGCTCCATAACCACAAAGCTGTCACCTACCTCGGTGACACGGCCCAACAAACCGCCATTCGTTACCGCTTCATCACCTTTGGCGAGCGAGTCGACCATATTGCGATGCTCCTTCTGCTTTTTCATCTGCGGACGGATTAGCATCAGGTAAAAAATGACGACCAACAGGATCAGTGGTAGGAAATCGATCAGACCCGCGCCGCGCGACGACTGCGATTGTGCCCAGGCATTGCTGATGAAAAAATCCATGTCGCTTCGACTGATTCGAAAATCGGGCGCTATTATGGCACAGCATCCTCATTTTTGGTGCGTTTCGTGTAGAAACCCGCCACGAATTCTGCAATGCGGCCGGCAGCAATGGCGTCACGCAGTTCGCTCATCAATTCCAAGATAATAGTGTAGATTGTGGATGGTATTCAGGCGGGAACCAAGGATTTCGCCGGTGCGGTCAAGATGGTGCAAATAGGCCCGCGAGAAATTCGAACAGGTGTAGCAAGTACACGATTCATCGAGCGGTTGCAGCGCATTCTTGTGGGCACTGTTACGTATTCTAATCACCCCGGTTGAGGTGAATAAATGCCCGTTGCGTGCATTTCGCGTCGGTAGCACACAGTCAAACATATCAACGCCGCGCATCACGCCCTCAACCAGATCCTTCCGGTGTACCGACCCCCATCAGATAACGCGGGCGCTCTGCGGGCAATCGCTGCAAGGTAAATTCGGCAACGCGAAACATCTCATCCTTCGGCTCTCCAACCGACAATCCGCCAATCGCGTAACCGTCAAATCCGAGTTCCATCAGCCGCTCAACCGATTCCTTACGCAGCTCGTCGTACATGCTGCCCTGGACGATGCCGAACAACGCAGCCGGGGAGTCCCCGTGAGCTGTCTGGCTGCGCTGCGCCCACCGCATTGACAGCTCCATCGAACGGCGGGCCGTATCCTTGTCAACAGGGTATGCCGTGCAATCATCAAAGGCCATGACCACATCCGCGCCTAAAATCCGTTGAACTTCCACCGCGCGTTCCGGCGTCAAAAAATATTTCATCGCCGTTAATAGGGGAGCGAAATCGGACACCGTCCTCAACGATGCTGCGCATCGCGCCGAGGCTGAATACCTGAAATCCTCCCGAATCGGTGAGAATGGGGCCGGACCAGCCCATAAAGCCGTGCAATCCGGAATGCTTTGCAATTACGTCGGTGCCGGGACGCAACATCAGATGAAATGTGTTGCCCAGTATAATTTGAGCTTTGACTTCACGCAGCTCAGCGGGAGAGACCGCCTTCACTGAACCGTAGGTCCCCACTGGCATGAATATCGGTGTCTCGACAACGCCGTGTTCAAGCGTCATGCGTCCCCGTCGAGCGGCGCCTTGCGTTGCAAGTAATTCAAAGTCCATGTCCGCCCCTGACGCCTGTTAAGTCACTCATCCTCATCGCACCTATTGACTCGCAGTCAACGCGAGAGCTGGTTTTCGGCCGATCAGGTTACGAAACGTGGCAATTACGTAATCAACATCGCGTCACCGTAACTGAAGAAGCGGTAGCGCTGGTCGATCGCGTGACGATAGGCAGCCATCACCATCTCGCTACCAGCGAAGGCGCACACCAATACTAGCAGGGTCGATTCAGGCAGGTGGAAATTGGTTATCAGCCCGTTCACGACTTGAAATTCATACCCTGGCCTAATGAATATGTCGGTATCGCCCGCGCTGACGTATACCCGCTCATTTTTTGCCGCGCTTTCCAATGCCCGCACCACCGTCGTGCCCACCGCAATAACGCGATTGCCTTTCGCAATTGCAGCATTAATCAGGTCACAGGCGTGTTCGTCGACTTCGTAACGCTCCGCGTGCATGTGATGTTCATCCAAATTTCGGCTGCGGATGGGCTGAAACGTTCCCGCACCTACGTGCAAGGTGATCGAAACAGATCCAATGCCGTGGTCCGCCAGTTTTGACAGCAACGGCGGGGTGAAATGCAGACTGGCGGTCGGCGCGGCAACCGCTCCGGGGCGTCTTGCAAACATGCTCTGATAACGATGGGCGTCATCGGGGCCGTCGGTACGGCTTATATAGGGCGGCAGAGGAACGTGTCCGTGCTGCTCCAATATCTCGGTTACGGAACCTCCGGAGAATCTCAGTTCATAGAAGTTATCACTCTTGCTCACGACCTCACAGGTGTGCTCTGCGATCAGAATCTTGCTGCCGGGACGTGGCGCCTTACTCGTCCGGATCTGGGCGACAGCCGTTCGCTGGCTAAGCACCCGCTCGACGAGAATTTCCACTCGCCCACCCGTTTCCTTGTTGCCGAGTAAGCGTGCTTTTATGACCTTGGTATCGTTGACCACCAACAAGTCACCGCCGCGTAACAACCGAGGCAGCTCAAGAAAGTGGCGGTCCCGCTGCGCTGCGCTTGCTCGATCCAGGTGTAGCAAACGGCTTGCAGTGCGTTCCGCTGCAGGCTGCTGAGCGATGAGGTCTGAAGGGAGATCGTAAGAGAATGCGCGGCGTTCCATCAGTGCACCCGAGCCCCTATAAAGATTCGAATTTCCGAAGAGGTCCGAACGCCGTTATTCATTAAAATGCCGTTCGATCGATTTTATAGGATACCTATCGTCAACAGATTATCGAAGATGTACACATTTTTAGACATCGACAGAGCACGCCCACGTAGCACCTGAACGGTGTGCCAATCTATAACGTCGCTAAGAATTTGGGCTTCTCAGTTGCCATGATCGAGCAACATTACGCTAAAAACTTGGATTCCCTGAATCTTGACGTGAACAAGATCAACGGATCTTTGCAGAATTTCCATTGAACCAAAAATGGTGCCTCGGGTCGGAGTCGAACCGACACTCTGTTGCCAGAACTGGATTTTGAGTCCAGCGCGTCTACCAATTCCGCCACCGAGGCAAGCGAAAGATTATACTTGGAATTGTTTCGTTGTGTGCGTCGGAAATCTCGCCTAATAGTTTCTATTCGCTCCCCATGTTAGACGACAATCGCGAGGACTAATTCGGGTTCTACCCCGTTGACGTTACTGGTGTTGTTGCTGTTGCTCGAGGTCGCCGTACGCGTGAATACCGAGCACATCACGTCGATCAGAATCACCGCTGCTACGCTGATCGCGGACCGAACCCAGGTGCCGGTGGCATCGTGGCTGTGAACTTTAGATTGCTTGCCTGCGCACACGTTTTTGCGCCATGAATTCCATGGCGGTAGCATAGACTCATACGCATCTGGAGACCTGAGCATGAGTGTAGTTTATTTGGGTGACGGCGATCCCAACAATGGACACTTCACACCTGATGAATGCGGTGCAGTCTGCGAACTAGCCGTTGCCCAGGGGGGTGTTGCCGGCGAGATTGAGGAAAGCTACGGTTCAATAGACGCTCAGGCCCGTTCGGTTACGCGCTACGCGTTGGAATGGGATGCTGAATCGGATTGGGTGTTTCGACGGATTGCCACGGTTGCACGAATTGCAAACGACGTGTATTTCGGGTTCGATATACCCGGTCTGTATTCAGAGTTCAAAATCCGTTCGGTTCTGCATGATGTTAACGTTTTGCACTATAGCGTTGGAGACCATTACGTCCAACATATGGATTACGGACCGGTTGCCAGTACACGCAAGCTGTCAGTTTCCAGTCTGTTGACCGGACCAGGTGAGTATGACGGCGGTGAGCTGGTGGTCGAAGTCGGCAATCGCGAACCCGAAATCACAAACAACGAACTCGGCGCGCATGTGATTTTCCCTTCATTTCTGTTGCACGAAGTTCGCCCAATTACGCGAGGCGAGCGCTGGGCGTTGGTAGCATGGATAGAGGGTCCCCCATTTCGCTAGATGAACGGGTAAAACCGGCGGTATCGGCGTTGCGACCCGTAGCAATCAAAATGGGTGCTGGACTACCGCGACACACGCCCCGCCCGCTTGACGGCACATTCGTGCAACTCAGCCCGACATAGGTCAACGCCTTAGGGCAAACTACGGACTCAGATAAACCGATCCATCGGGAGATCCGCGGATGTGCGGCTTCGCAGGCTTTGTAAATTTCGGCAATCAGCTTTCCGACGAGCAACAACGACAGACCATTCTCCAATCTATGGGGCGACTGCTCGCCGCACGCGGCCCTGACGATCAGGAAATATACGACGACGGTACGCTGTCCTTTGTGTTTCGGCGCTTATCCATCGTTGACGTGGCCGGCGGCAAGCAGCCGATCTGGAACGAAGATAAAAGCATGTTTGTCGCGGTCAACGGCGAGTTGTACAACCACCTTGAACTCCGAAAGGAACTGCGCGATACCCATAATTTCACGACTCGCTCCGATTCAGAGATCCTGCTGCACCTGTATGAGGAACGCCAGCAGGACGCGCTGTCAGCGCTGAACGGAATGTTTGCCGCTGTAATCTGGGATCGCAATCGCAAGCGATTGTTTCTGGCTCGCGATCGGCTTGGAATCAAACCACTGTATTACTGCCGCCTCGAGAACATGTTGTTGTTCGGTTCCGAACTCAAAGCCCTGCTCGCCCACCCTGCCTGTCCGCGCACTTTGAATTGGTCGGATCTGCAGGTTATAGGTCCGCAGCAGAAGCGCAACGTTTCGACCTACGTGCGCGACGTGTCTCACCTACCTGGTGGCCATTTTCTGCTGGTAGAAAACGCCGGACCGGTCGAACCTAAGTGTTACTGGCGCCTGGATGATTTTTTCCCTGCCGACGGTGATTCCAGCGCGCCGGCCCAGCACTACATAGACACGTATTGCGAGCTGTTTACCGACAGCGTCCGCAAACGCCTCATGAGCGATGTCCCGGTCGGGCTGTTTTTAAGTGGCGGCATTGATTCATCGCTGATCGCCGCGGCAGCAGCACAACAAAACCAGGATCTTCATTGCTTTTCCGTGGTGGAACGTACGACATACCTGGCCGGCGACGTGGCGCAGGCACGCGAGGTCACTAGGACGTTCGGTCTACCGCTATATCCCGTGCTGTTTGAGCTTGACACATATCTCGAACAGCAAAGCTTCAACCTGACTCAATTCGAAGAGCTCATCTTTATGATGGACTCTCCACGCTTCGATTTAGAGTGGCTTTTTAAACGGGATTTACACCGTGTAGCGCGTTCGACAGTGCCGGCGCTGAAAGTGATTTTGCTAGGCCAGGGAGCCGATGAGTTTGCCGGCGGCTACTCGAAACGTCTGGGCACAACCTGGCACGACTGGCAAGAGTATTTAAACAATGAGGTACTACCTGATTTAGACGATACGGCAACGAACGAGATGGATATTCCGCCGCATCTGAGCCCGCTGGTAAGTGGCGGTGTCGGCAACGGCGAGGGCTTTGTGAGTCTCGCTCCGTATCATGCCAAGATGGCACGGCTTGTAAACCAGCTGCAGCACTTCAATCTCTGGCATGAAGACCGAACCAGTTCGAATCGAAGCATTGAAAGCAGAGTCCCGTTTCTTGATCACCGTTTGGTTGAACTGCTTGCCTCTGTCCCAGCCGGCTATCATGCCGAACTGTTTTGGGACAAACGCATCATTAGGGAACTGCTGCACCGGATTCTTCCGGCTTATCCACGCGATAAGGCCAAGGTCGCCTTTTTCGCCACAGATCGTGACGCCTCAATCGACCGATTTACGCGCGCGCTAGTGCTTGCTATCTATCCTGAGTTTATCGAGAAATATGGCGATGACGAACTATTCGAGCACCCTCGACTGGAAACCTTGCTTCGGTCGGTCGTCGATCGAACGGACCAGCATCTTTCTGATATGTGGCGGCTGCTCGAAGTTATGGCAATTCCCATCTTTCGCAATTGCTGTAAGGACGTGGTCGGGTTCCTCGACAATTTGGAAAATTGCCGAACAAGCGCTCCCCTATTACCTCAGGTAACGGCAGAGCAGTGGCCGGCGGTAGAGGCACGTTTACAAATGCCGCTGCCCGAGGAAACGCCAAGGGCCTGGGCCTTGGATACGCGGGTAGCCATTCCGCCAGATGCTGTAGTTTTGACAGCCTTGAGTGAACGAGCCGAAAACCAGAGATTAACGCTGGTGCGCGATCAGAATATTACAGCAGAGATCAAGCTGAGCGAATCTTCGTTTTGGCTTGCGGACATGATCGAGGAGATTGGGCTGGCGCAGACTCCTCCTACGGTCGCGGATCTTGCACGGGACATGGAGCGCACGCCCGAGGTGTTGGTATCAGTATTGGATAGGCTGGTTGCGCAGGGCTACGTACAGCAGCTTGTTTGAGGTAACGGTCAACCACCACGTTACGCGTGGGTGATCGCCATGACCAGACCCTCGGTCACATTTGCGACCAGCGCTTTGTCATAGCCCAGTTCGTCAAGTTGCCAGCGGAATGTGTTGCTAAGTCGGGCCTTTTTAATCACCCCGAATTTCTTTTCTCGTTGTAATTCCTCTGCTTTGAGGTATGTCTTTTTGATCGCAGCTGCCAACTTCTTTTCCGTCTTTTTTTGATTTTCAAGCCAATGCGCGGCCATCTCCGGCGTAAAGGTCGCCGCAAATCCGTCGGCTAACTGGCGAGCGAATTCATCGACTTCGCGACTAGAAAACCGCTGCAATAATGCCATCTTGCGTCTCGTCTACAGGTCAGCGGAAACGATACCACCGAAAACAGGGCCAAGACTACGCTGTGTTGCCAAAAGCGACAGCTTACCAACATATCGGGCAACCGCGGCCTCTACCCTCGCGTGCTTGCGCTTAGCCCGATTTGTGGCGTACTGAAGCGAACCCACGTTGGCCACCGCAGGGGTTATCATGCCAATTCACGCGAATTTGGTTTATCGCGAAACATTACTGAACAGAGCAGGAGTTGGACGATGGAAAACCATCTAGTACATGAAGAACTAGTGCCACCGAAACACGCTTCGGCGTTCGTCGTCAAGCAAGGCCAGTTCGTACGAATCATCGACGTTGAAGGCAAACAGGTGGGAGATTTTGTGCTGTTCAACGAACATGAGCATTCGGACAAGTTCAATCCGTCATACACGCGGCAATGGGTATCGACATTTGAGCCTGAAACGATGTTGATAAGTTCCATGTTTCGAGGGATCACAACGGGCAACGAACTCATCTCTTCGCTGCGCCACGTTATGGCGACCATCACCGCGGACACACCGGAACCACCGGGAGTTCACGATTTGGTGTTGCGCATGTGCAGTCGCTGGATATACGAGGAAGCCGCCAAATTCGGCCTCGGCTCCCCCCAGGATGGCTGTTTGGATCAGCTCGGCAGAGCATTGCAACCTTTCGGTATCAAAAAAGGAGACATCCCTGACGACCTGAATCTATTCATGAATGTCGAATATGATCCGGTAAGTGAAATGTTCGCGATCCGCGAACCGGTCAGCAAACCCGGAGATTATATTGAGATGCGGGCGGAAATGGACTTGTTATGCGCCCTTAGCACCTGCCCCGACGATGTCTGTTCGCAGTGCAACGGCATGGCACCTCATCCGGCAAAACCGCTAAAAGTACAGATTTTCGAAAAACGCCCGTGATGCGCAAGTTGAAAATTCACCGTAAAACGATGGCCGGCACGCACTTGCTCTGCTGTAACTGCGGCAAAGCAGCTACCTGCGAATCCACAGAGCGCTGATCCATGAACGTTAGCGAACGTATGAGCGCATTATTGACCTCACTGGACGCTACATTACCGGGCGGCGATCTGGGGACGTTGCTTTCCTACCCGCCGGCGTTGCGTTTTATCGCCGCTCGTGGCGAGGGCAGCAAATTGTACGACGAACAGAATAACGAATACCTGGATTTGCTCATGGGATCCGGCCCACTTATTCTCGGTCATGGACACCCGGCTGTCGTCGCCGCCGTGACCGCGCAGGTCGAGCGTGGCTCGACGTTTTACCAACCAACCGCATCAATTGCGGAACTCGCCGAGGCTGTTCTGGCGGCCGTGCCGTGCGCCGACAAACTGCGCTTCGTGACCACCGGCGCAGAAGCCACCTACTACGCGCTGCGGCTCGCCCGTGCCGCGACCGGCCGCGACAAGGTACTCAAATTCGCAGGTGGCTATCACGGCAGCCACGACTACGGCCTGGTCGGGTTGCTGGCTAACGACTACGACCCGGTGGCGGCACCGACCAACACTGCCGGGATCCCTTCGGCGGCTGCACATACGGTGATCGTTTGTGACTACAACAATTGCGCTATGGCTGAACAACTTATGGCTCGGCACGGTAACGAGATAGCGGCCATCATTGTCGAACCGATCCTCGGAGTTGTACCCCCGGAACCAGGGTTTTTGGAAAGATTACGTGAGTTAGCCACTGTGCACGGCGCACTACTGGTATTCGACGAAATGATAACCGGGTTCCGCCTCGCTTATGGCGGCGCACAGGAAGCGTATGGCGTCGTGCCCGATCTCGCGACCTATGGAAAAATTGTCGGCGGCGGCTACCCGACAGCGATAATCTGCGGACGCGCCGAGGTCATGGAATTGTCGCGCTTCGATCGCCGAGCCGAATCTGACTATGTGATGTTCAGCGGCACCTTTTACGCCAACCCGGTCGCGGCGGCTGCCGGTGCGGCGACGCTCCGCGAATTACGAAAACCACGCATTTATCAACAATTCGATGAAACTGGAGAAAGTTTGCGGGCCGGCATTCGCCATGCCGCCGAAGAACTCGGCATTACCGTGCAGGTCGTCGGAGTTGGCCCGGTATTCAACGTGTTTTTTACCGATCAGCGCGTCGTCTGCCATCGGCAGATCATGAACAGCCGTCTCGATCTCAGCCGCGAACTACTCCTCAGGCTGGCAGCCGAGCGAGTACTCGTTGCCGGTTCCAAGGGCTGGCTGTCCACCGCCCACAGCGCCCAGGACATTGACGCAGCAATCCAGGCCTACCAACGTTGTTTTCAAACGATGCAAGGCGACGGGTTGCTGTAAATACATTCTTTAAATTCAAAGTTTGACAAGCACTGTGCCTTGCCATAAAAGTGCCGAGCGCCCTACTAGCCCGCATATTACATGCAGGATCCTGGCGCTCGCTGGTCCGCGCACGCTTGCGCTGGAGCGCCCAGACGCACGCGTCCTGCGCGAGCATCCAGGATCCTTCATGTAATATGCGGGCTAGCAACTCTGGAGAAAATCAAAGTGTCCGTTACTAGCGTGCAAGAAACCAAGTCAGCCGCGATTCGTGCGCGACTCGACCACCCTGTCATCGACTCGGACGGACATGCTGCCGAATTCGAACCGGCTATGTTCGACGTATTAAGGGACATCGGAGGCAGCGATGTCGTTGAGCGGTTCAAAAAAGCCAATAACTTCTTTGGCATGCCCTGGTACGAGTTGTCCTTGGACGAGCGGCGAAAACATCGTGTCCCACGCCCACATTGGTGGGTGCACCCGGCGAAGAACACCCTCGACCGTGCAACCGGCTCTTTACCCAAACTCATGTACGAACGCATGGATGAAATGGGCCTGGATTTCACGATGGTATACCCGAGCCTTGGTTTCGGTGCACTACACATGCCTGATGACGAGTTGCGTGGGGTTGCCTGCCGCGCGTTTAACACTTATCAGGCCGAGATCTACGCGCCGTATGCCGATCGAATGACGGCAACCGCGATTATCCCCATGCACACACCCGCTGAGGCCATCGCGGAACTGGACCACGCCGTCGGCGAACTGGGTATGAAAGTAGTGATGCTCGCCGGCTATGCACAGCGACCGATACCGGCAGCCGTCGGTGCCTCAACGGACGCCGCTAAACATGCATTCTGGCTGGACACCTTCGGCATCGACAGCGACTACGACTATGATCCCGTGTGGGCAAAATGCATCGAGATAAAAGTCGCTCCGTCTTTTCACTCGGTGGGCTTGGGCTGGGGCAGCCGCTTGTCGATCTCGAACTTCATGTATAACCACATCGGCCATTTTGCCGCCGCCGCGGAAGCCCTGTGCAAATCTCTTTTTTTCGGCGGCGTAACCCGCCGCTTCCCTGAACTCCGATGCACTTTTTTAGAGGCAGGTGCCGGCTGGGCTTGCACCCTGCTCAATGATTTGGTCGGCCATTGGGAAAAACACAACGTCATCGCAGTGCAGGATTTCAATCCGGCTAGCCTGGATATGGACTTAATGCAGGACCTTTTCCAGCGTTACGGCGGACCTAAACTTGTCGAGCAACTGGCGCACAAGAGCGAGCGCTCCGAGCTGTTGTGGGGTCGACCCATGGATGACGAATATCTGGACGAGTGGGGCCCATGTGAGATTAGCGAGGTACAAGATATCCACGACCTGTTCGTGCCCAACTTCTATTTTGGTTGCGAAGGCGACGATCGATCAGCGGCGTGGGCTTTCAATAAAAAATCCAATCCGTTTGGTACTAATTTAAAGGTCGTTTACGGCTCCGACATTGGCCATTTCGATCTGCCCGATATGCGCGACGCCGGCGCGGAGGCCTGGGAATTGGTCGAACACGGGGTACTGACCGAAGAGCAGTTCCAAGCGTTCGTCTTCACCAATCCGGTGACAGTAAAAACTCAGATGAATCCGGAATTTTTCAAGGGCACCATCGTCGAGGACCAAGTCGCGAAACTACTTGCCGGATAAGTCTTGCGACTGATGATTTGAATATTCCACTGACGGACTGAAATTCGCGCTCGTGAGTACAGTAAAACAAAATCCGATGAACGGTCCGAATAAAATGAAAGTCGGTGTGTTCGGTATGAATTCGGCCGGTGGTCTGGCGTTGACGACGGTGCCCGAGCGCTGGAGCGCGAACTGGGAAGACATCCTCGCCACGACTCAAATGGCAGACCGTGCCGGCATAGAATTTGTTCTGCCGCTGCAGCGCTGGCTGGGATACGGTGGAGAAACGGATTCGCGCTTACACTGTTTCGAGTCGCTGACCCACGGCTCTGCTCTGGCGGCTGCAACCGAGCAGATCGCCATCCTCTCGACGGTACATGCACCCTTTGTTCATCCGGTGTTTGCCGCTAAAGCGCTGACCACGATGGACCACGTGAGTGGCGGCAGGGCCGGCCTGAATATCGTTTGCGGCTGGAACGAACCCGAATATGCGGTGTTCGGTATTGATAAGCTGGACAACGTTTATGAGCTTGGACACGAATGGTTCGAGGTACTGAGTCGCATTGTATCGGGCGAAGGCCCGTTTGATTTTGCCGGCAAATACTTTGACCTCAAGGGTGTCATCGGCAAACCGCCGTCGCTGCAACAACCACGACCGGTAATGGTGTCCGCTGCGTTCTCCGCAGTTGGTCGTGATTTTGCCGCGCAAACGAGTGATTACATCTTTACGGTGTTTGATGACCTGGAGGCAGGCGCTAGGCACATGGCAGATCTGCGCGAGCGGGCAGCGAAATTCTCGCGCAAGCTGGAGGCCTTATCCGCGGTCCACATAATCTGTCGTGAGACGGATGCTCAAGCGCAGGACTATTACGAACATTACGCGGTCCGCCAGGAGGAAAAGCGGGCGGTCGACAAATACATGCGCATGAAAAAGAACATGTCCGCATCACACGACCCCAGCGCCTACGATCTATATCGTAAGCGTTTCGCCGGCGGCGCCGGCTCTTACCCGCTGGTTGGTAGCCCACGAACAATTGTCGAGGCAATACTGAAGCTCAGCGAAATCGGGGTTACGGGTCTCGCTGGATCGTTTGTGAATTACCTGCAAGAGCTGCCGCTCTTCATAAGCGACGTATTACCGTTAATGCGAGAAGCCGGATTACGCGAAGCTTGAACTCAAACAAGAGCCACTGAGTGACTACGGTCGATCCCATCACCCTTGCGGTCGTGCAGGGTGCTCTGCAGGCAACTCAAAGAGCGATGAGTGCTGCGATGGAGCACACCGGCCGCTCCAGCGTTTATGCCATAGCCAGAGATTATTCGAACGCGCTGTTCGACGCGCAGGCGCGCATGATCCTGCAAGGTGAAGATATCCCAACTCACCTGGGCTCCATGGTGTTAGCGACCAAAGCGGTTGCTGCCTATTTCGAAAACGACATTCATTCAGGCGATGTATTTCTGCACAACGATCCGACCTATGACGGCAGCCATTTGCCGGATATCTGCATGTACAAACCGCTGTTCTACGAGGACGAGATCGTATTTTGGGTAGTCAGCAAGGGACGCATGGTCGATGTCGGCGGCCCGGTGCCTGGGAGCTATAACATGCATGCGAAGGAGATCTTCGCGGAGGGACTGCGGATACCGCCAATCAAACTCGTCGATCGCGGCGAGATGCGCGGCGACATCATGAACATGATTCTGACCAATTTCCGCTCGCGCAAATATCAAACCGGCGACATGAATGCGCAACTCGGGGCCATCACGCTGGGTGAGCGGCGCCTGCGTGACCTACTGCAGCGGTACGGCAAAGCGACGGTAAAAGACTGCTCGGAGCGACTACTGGATCTAGCTGAGCAGCATATGCGCGACAAAATCCGGCAACTGAAAGACGGAACCTATAGCGCGAGCGTAATCGCTGAAGATACCGGCCATGGCCGTGGCGATCAGATATTGCGTACCGAAATAATCGTCAAGGGCGACCAATTGAACATCAAACTCGACGCGCCGCCCCAACTGCCGTACTACACGAATTCTTATCGCTCCAATACCTTAAGCGGCGTATACGCCGGACTTCTCATGTTTGCACAAGTGCAGCCCCCATTTAATGAAGGCTTATATCGGCCGATTGACGTAGACTTTGGCCCAGCAGGCACCATGCTCAACGCAGTCGAGCCCGCGCCTCACGTAAACTGTACGGGCGGACCGCAGGAGACGATTTGCGATCTAATCCGCACTGCGCTGATCTCGGCGGACGCATCCAACGCCATCGCCGGCTGGAATCACACGTGGGCATTCAACATCGCCGGCCAGCACCCTGAAAGCGGAGAACCCTACCTCGATCTTGTAATCTCATCGCTGATTGGCGGCGCCGGCGCCGTAAATGGGGTGGACGACGGCTGGCACGCCATCGGCGCCCAGGCCGGTCTGGGTGGCGCACAGATCGGTGACACCGAGTTAGTCGAATTACTCGCACCGATTATCGTTCACAAACTGGAGCTGGCCGAAGATTCAGCGATTCCTGGGCGTTGGCGAGGCGGCTGCGGACTCATTACGGAAATTGAACCCATCGGTCATGACATGACCGTCATCGCTTGGGGCGAGGGTTCCGGGCATCCACCGCCAAGCGTCGACGGCGCGCAGTCCCATCCAGAATTCGCGGACGGTAAACTTGCCCGGGCCTGGATCCTGCGCGATGGCGAGAAGCTGCGCGAGATCGTCAAGAACGAAATCCTCACCTTGAAACCTGGCGAACGCTACCATAGCCGGACGTCAGGTGGCGGTGGCGCCGGCGATCCTTTCACTCGGCCGCCGGCGGCAGTGCTTGACGACGTTCGAAATAAAAAAGTATCGGTGAAGGCCGCCGCTATGGAGTACGGCGTCAAAATCGATCCCAAGACCTTGACCATCGATGAGAAAAACACGCGACGCTTACGCCAGCACGGCTAACCGGGTTTAAGCGGGCGTACCCGGCAGCCGCTTTAAGCCCAGCGGGCATTTGCGCACAATGCTCGACACCATGAACAACTCAGATGACGGGCCATTAATTGCAGTACTTAGCAAACTCAGCGCTGCCGATGTCGGGCTCGTAGGTGGTAAAGCCGCGAATTTGGGTGAACTCACGCAACATGGGTTTCCAGTGCCCGGTGGGTTCGTATTAACAGCGATAGCTCATCGTCTTTTTTGTGACCACATCGGCTTGGCCGATCACCTTACTGCACACGACCTTGCCGATCTAGGGCAACTCAAACGCGCTGCGGCTGAGCTGCAAGAGCTGATCCTGAGCGCCGAGATTCCAAACACAATTAACGACGCCATTGCCCGAGCCCACCGGAAATTTGCGCCGCATGATGCCTTCACCTACGCCGTAAGGAGCTCAGCGACCGGCGAAGACAGTGCTCATGCAAGTTTCGCAGGTCAGCACGCGACTTACTATTATGTCCACGAGCATGAATTGGCGACGATGATTAAGCATTGCTGGGCATCGTGGTGGTCGCCTACCGCTACCGTATACCGTCATAACCGCGGAATTGAACACACCTCGGGGCACATGGCGGTCGTTGTTCAGGAAATGATTCATTCTGATGTCGCCGGCGTTACGTTCACCATCAACCCAACAAACGGCGACACAAAAGAGGTTGTGACGGAAGCGAGTTGGGGTATGGGGGCCATCATCGTCGACGGCCGCGTTACCCCTGATCGTTATGTAGTCCGGCGCGCAGACATGGGCATCGTCGAACGGCGGATTGCGAACAAAAACCTGATGGTGAAACCCGAGTTATCTCCGAACGAGGACACCCGACTACACGAAGTGCCGATCAGCGCACGCATGCAGCCGGCTCTGCTGGATGCACAGATTGTCGAGGTTGCCCGCCACGCTCTGGATGCAGAATCACTCTTCGGTGTGCCCCAAGACATCGAGTGGGCGTATGCCAAAGACCGGTTCTTCATGTTGCAGTCCCGCCCTGTCACCACAATGCCGGAACTCGATGAAGCACCGCCGGCAGGTCGCTATGTAATTTTCAAACCGCTGGTCGAAAACTTTACCGAACCATTAACACCGTTGACCGTCGACTTGTTGCGGGTGGCCCTGCCGCCGGACTACACCTTTATTCGCGGACGTATTTACGCGGATTCGGATCGGCAGCGGCGACTATTTCCATTTAAGGTATCTGACCGCCAGTGGGTCGAGTATCTGTACCTCGCGCAACGACCCGACTTCTCGGCATTGCCCGTGGATATGCTGAAGCTGCCATTGACGCTCATGGCAGCGAGCGCAGCGTACTTAGTGTGCGGCGTCTTCTTCGCCCGCACCGCGCATTTACCCGACGATTTCATGGAAATGTTCCGAAAACGCTGCGTACACGCTATTAGCGATCAGAATGTTGACGCTTCACGCGCGCTACTCATGTTAAGCATGCCATACGGACGCTTTTGGGCTGTGGGAGACATGCCCCTGCAAGTCAATTTTGCTTCGGCACGCTATTTCTTCTGGCTGATGCTGGTGCGCCTGTTTGTAGAGCGCTGGGCTCCCGAACTATCGAGCGATACTACCGCAATATTGTGCGCGGGCAGCAGCGGCGTTAAATCCACGGAAATGGGTCGCGCAATTTCGCAGCTGGCGAACGAAGCACGCTCGCAACCGCGCGTGGCCGAAAAGCTGCGCACGACAGCGCCGGCTTCGATGCTGCAAACCTTAGCGGCTGAACCTCAGGCGCAGAACTTCCTGAAACAACTCCACGGCTTTCTTGCCGAGCATGGTCACCGCACTCCCAAAGAATTCGACTTGAGCCGGCCTCGTTGGGCAGAAGACCCCGCGCTGGTTATCAACATGGTGCGCAATTACTTGCTGGTGGACAAAGTTCCCGATGCCCAAGGCCAAACTACGCAATCCCGGGGCGCATCCGTGCTGGGACGGGTGCATGACTGCATAGCGGCGCTGCCGGCTGAGCGCTGGACGCACTGGCGCAAGTATCTGCTCGATTACTGTATTGATCGCGCCAAGTATTTTTCTAAAAATCGCGAAAACTCGCGCCATTACCACATCATGATATGGCAGGTGCTGCGTGAGAAGATATTACAACGGGAGAAACATCTACTGCGCACCCAAAAACTAAAAAGCAAGGACGACATATTTTTTCTTCATTTAAACGAGATCACTCAATTGGATTCCGGCGAGCTGCAATGGCGCGAAATCGAACCCGTCATACACCGTCGTCGCCTTGCGTACCGACGCGAATGCCAGCGCACGCCGCCGCGCACGTTCGGCTTCGATGACGACCCCGTCAGTGCTCCGCTCGATGCCGTGACGCCCACATTAACCGGTCAGGGCGCGTCACCCGGTGTCTATCAGGGTCGTGCCCGGCTCATCCTCGATCTCGCAGCCAACGCCGAGTTGCGGCCAGGTGAGATCCTGGTGGCTCCATACACGGACCCAGCCTGGACCCCGCTATTTTTGACGGCGCGCGCGGCGGTGGTTGAGGTTGGCAGCTATCTTTCTCATGCAGGCACTATCGCACGCGAATACGGCATGCCATGCGTCGTGGATGTCACGGGATGTACCGCCCGTATCGAAACGGGCACGCTTTTAAGCGTCGATGGCAGCCGCGGCACCGTAACGATAATCGAGGAAACACCCAAGCAATGATGGTAGATATTTTTCTGTTCCTGGCGGGCGTGCAAATGGGCATATGGATGATCGCCGGCCTGTACTCGCTACTAGATCTGCACTATGCGTGGCGACGGTACTGGCGGATCATTGCCGTGCGTATCGTGTCTGCGTTTGGCTTGTTCCTGATGTTTTTGTGGGCGCTGGGCGGCGCCGGGCAGCCACTCCTATATGGTGCAGTCACTTTCGCTTCGGGTTACCTGATCACGAGCGTCCTGCTACGCGTCATGGTCACCCTGGTCTACCATTATCGGCGCCAAAACCCCGACTAGGCGCTACGCCGCCCGTCATATCCGATTTAGGCGCGGAAAAAATCGAAATCTGGATTTGTTATTCTTACGCTCTTTGCGGGAAGGGACATTCATGCAGTATCGGGTTGGGATTGATGCGGGCGGCACATTTACCGACCTGGTGGCACTGGCAGAGGACGGCAGCCTTCTCGTACACAAGCTGCCATCCGATCGGCAGACGCCGGAAACCGTGCTGATCGAGGGACTCGGCGGTCTGGCGGAGCGGGCGGCACTCACGCTCGGCGATTTCCTCAATGCCTGTTCTGTCATTGTCCACGGCAGTACCGTTGCTTTGAACACGCTGATCCAACGCAATGGCGCAAGGACTGGCGTACTGGTTACTGAGGGTCACGAGGATTCCATCGAGATCCGTCTCGGCCATAAAGAAGATGGGCATCGATGGGATTTCCGTTATCCAGCAGCGATACCTCTGGTTCCTGCAGAGCGCCGGTTCGGGGTGCGCGAGCGCGTGCTCGCCAGCGGACACGTACATCTGCCACTGGACGAAACCCAGCTCCAACGACAGATCGACAAACTTGCCGAAGCCGAAGTTGAAGCCGTTGCAATCTCGTGTCTTTGGTCGTTCCTGCATCCCCAACACGAACAACGCATTGAGGAGTTGGTGCGCGCCAGATTACCGGGCTGCTTTGTGTCAACATCGTTGAGGATCTTGCCGCGCGTAGGAGAGTACACCCGCACCAGTACCACGACGGCAAACGCCTATATCGGGCCGGCAATGCGCAGCTACCTAGCGAGAATTGAGCAAGCTCTGGTTGCTCGCGGCTTCGCCGGCGACTTCTACGCTATGCAATCGAACGCCGGCGTCGCGACGCCGGCGATGCTTACCGAGCGCCCCGTTGCCGCACTCAATTCGGGACCCGCGGGTGGACCAGTGGCAGCGTTGTGGTACGGACGGCAAGTCAATGAACAAAACGTCATCGCCGTTGATATGGGCGGTACCAGCTTTGATATTTGTCTGGTAAAGGACGGCGTGCCCGACATTGTCAGCAACGCAGACGTTGCCCGTGTGCGTATTGGACTGCCGATGGTAAACGTCACCAGCATAGGCGCAGGCGGCGGCAGCATTGCTCGCATCGACGAACGCGGTCTACTGTGTGTCGGTCCCGAAAGTGCCGAAGCCGATCCAGGCCCGGCCTGTTATGCACGTGGCGGCACCCGGGCAACGGTCACCGACGCGTTGGTAGTTGCCGGTTATTTATCGGATACCGCGCTACTGAGCGGCACAATGGCCATCGACCTCACACAAGCTAAGACGGTTGTACAAAACGACATCGCCGAACCGGCCGACATTGACGTGATTACAGCGGCGCGTGGGATCATAGAGATGACGGTGCGCAATATGGTGGAAGGGATCCGCGTCGCATCGATCGAGCGCGGACATGATCCTCGCGACTACCTGTTAGTGGTGGGCGGCGGCGCCGGTCCCGCGTTCGCAGGCTTACTGGCGCGCGAGTTGGGAATAGCCCGAGTACTCATACCCAAGATCGCCGGTGCACTGTGCGCTCTGGGCGAGGCCACGGCGGATCTGCGTTATGACAGCGTGCGTGCTTGTCCGGTGAAGTTGTCGGATCTCAAAGCCGAACACATCAATCAACTGTTCACCGAGATGGAAGCCGAAGGCGCCAGCGCGCTTAAAACTGACAACGGCAACGGCGGACAGCTATACACTGAGCGCAGCGCAGAGATGAAATACGTTGACCAGATCCATTACTGCGACGTCTCCGCTCCCGACGGCATGATAGATGCCGAGAAGATCCAAATATTGCGGGAGCAATTTCACCATCGTCATCGGGAACTGTACACGTACTGTGAACCCGACAATGAGCCGGAGGTCGCATCGTTACGCGTGAGCACTGTGACTAGGCGCTCTGCGCCCAGCGCCTCAGCCGCAACTAATGTCGATGGCGTCGCAACACCAGCTCCAACCGCAACACGCAGCGCTGCGCTACTTAGTTGTTCCGAGCCAGTGGACGTACCAGTTTTTCGCGGAGACACCCTCCCCCCGGAGTTACAATCCTGGGCCCTGCCATCGTCGAGGAGCACACGGCGACTATAGTCGTGGAGGCTAACGATACCCTGGCAACGCTCGATGGCCGGTTTTATATGCTGACACTAGGCGACGTCGACTGCTAGTCCCTTAGTCCGCGTAAAGTGCTGGCGCAACAAACCAAATGATTACGGACCTGGGATGCGAAATCCACCTCGAGTCCTGGGATTTGCCTGACGCAAGCGATCGAGAAAGCGCGGAAATGCGAGTCCGTGACGGCGCTGCAGATGCCGTGCCGTCGCGCGCAACGCTTTAAAATCGAGACTCAGCGGCGGGTTACGGAAAGCAAATACGATAAAGTTTCCCCACTCATCTGGTTGCATAATCAACACGCGACCCGCAAACGCCTCGCGTAAAGGCGACAGCGCAACGCGAACATCGACGCCCGCGGATATCAGCAGATTGGCTACCAGGATTCCATGCGTACTCAAGCATGAGCGGCAATGCGAATAAAACCGACTGCCGTTAATATCGGAGATTCCAAGTGGGTCGTAAAGATCGACGAATATTAATCCCATGCGCAAATTAGAGTCGCGAATAAACTCTACCGCATCGCAATGGCAGAGCTTGAAATACGGCGATTGCGGCGGCAATCCGAAATACTCGTCTGCCACCTGACTGATCGTCTCGGAAACATCCACTGCGGTAATTGGCATACGCGGAAACTGCCCGGACAGAAAACGCACAATCGAACCACCGCCCAAACCCAAAAGCAGCGCCGAATCCGGCTGCGGCTGGAACAGCAACGCGGCCATCATTGCGCGCGAATACGCCAGCAACAGCGCGTCCGGTCGCCGCTTGAGAATTGCGCTTTGGGTGATGCCGTCTTGGAAAGTCAACCAGCGAAACAAGTAATCCTCTCGCACTTGCACCGCATTGCCTGCCAGAGTGGTCGCAAAGATAACTTCACCGGCGTCTTCAACGAAACGGCGCTCGATGACCTCAATGGGCAGGTGATCAAGCGAAAAACTGTCGGGCTCTAGCATGGCGGCGCAATCATACCGTATTCGTGCACGATCAAATCTCGACAGCGTGCGGCCAACTGCTACTGCGCTAACGCCTGACTTTCGCTACCATGAACAAAGCGTGTCCAAGCCGTTGCGCAGACGAATGTGAGCATTGACTCCCGGGAATCGAACACGATATGGAAATTAGCAGGCCCGAGGTACTCGCCGCGACGGCGCAGGCATCCTTTTTTCTTGATGTCGACGGAACGCTGTTGGAAATTGCCGAACGTCCGGACGCAGTCGACGTAGGCCCGACGTTAGTCAACACGCTGCATTCGCTACAACAAACCAATGGAGGAGCGCTAGCCTTGGTCACCGGTCGCGGTCTCACGGATCTCGATCGGATCTTCGCGCCACATCGATTTGCGGCCGCCGGCCAACACGGACTGGAGCGCCGTAGCGCGACAGGTAAGTTATCGCGGCACTGCATCGACAGCACCGGATTGGCCTCCCCGCGACAGCGCTTCTCAGAATTCGTAGCCGAACACGCCGGCACGCTGCTCGAAGATAAAGGAATGACGCTGGCGTTACATTATCGTCAAGCACCGCAAGCGGCGGCGGCGGCACAAGCACTGGCAGCGGCGATGGTCGCGCAGCTCGGAGAAGGTTATACCTTACAACACGGGAAAATGACCGTCGAAGTGAAGCCGGTGGGGATTGATAAAGGCACCGCCATCCGCGAGTTCATGAGTGAGGCACCGTTTGCTGGCACTACGCCCGTATTTATTGGCGATGACGTCACAGATGAAGATGGTTTTAAAATCGTAAACCAAATGGGTGGGCTGTCAATTAGAGTCGGTGATAACGGCCCTAGCGCCGCGATGCGACGACTTGCTGACTCGACAACCGTGTTGCAATGGCTTGCACGGTGCGCGAGCTGCGCGAACAGAAAATAGGATATCACGTGGCCACACTAGACCTGGCTTTGCTGGGAAACTCCAGTTTCGGCGCCTTGATTGATCGCTGCGCCAACGTCGTCTGGGCGTGCCTGCCGCGCTTTGACAGTGAGCCGGTATTCGACAATCTACTCAAGGATCAGCACCCATTAGCCAGTGGCGGTGTTTTCGCCATCGAAATGCTCGAATTCGCACGCGCTGAGCAGAGCTACATTGAAAACACAGCAATAGTAGCCACCCGGCTTTACGACAAGCAGGCAAACGCCATCGAAATTACGGACTTTGCGCCCCGATTTAAACAATACGGCCGCATGTTCCGACCCGTTACCCTAGTGCGCCAAATTCGTCCGCTAAGCGGTAGCCCGCGGGTGCGTATCCTGTGCCGCCCAACAGTCGACAGCGCTCGTGGCATACCCGCGATCACCCACGGCAGCAACCATATCCGCTACGTGACAGCAGATCTGATCCTGCGCTTGACGACGGATGCATCCATTACTGCGATACTGGATGAAACACCCTTCGTGCTCGATACGGAGTTGACGTTGATTCTCGGACCCGACGAATCGATGCAGGCATCCGTGCGCGACATAGGACGACGATTTTTCGAGGAGACCAGCAGCTACTGGCACGAGTGGGTACGCTCGCTGGGCATTCCGTTTGAATGGCAGGACGCGGTGATCCGGGCAGCTATTACGCTGAAACTCAATGCCTACGACGATACGGGCGCGGTGATTGCGGCGATGACCACCTCGATACCGGAAGCTGCCCATAGCGAGCGTAACTGGGATTACCGTTATTGTTGGCTGCGCGATGCGCACTTCGTGGTTGGCGCATTGAACCGGCTCGGCACCACGCAAACCATGGAACGCTACCTCGGTTACATCATCAACATTGCGGCCAACGCGGACGGGCATACGCTGCAACCGGTATACAAGATTAACGGTCAACGTGACATGCAAGAACGGATTGTCGATGTGCTGCCCGGTTATCGTTCGATGGGCCCGGTACGCTACGGAAATCAGGCCCATCTGCAAGTACAAAACGACGTTTATGGATCGGCTATCCTCGCGGCAACGCATGTTTTCTTTGATCGCCGTATGCGGCGCCAAGGCGACGAAGCGTTGTTCCGACGCCTGGAACCTCTGGGTGAGCTTGCCGCGCAGAGTTACGCGCTACCCGACGCCGGCCCCTGGGAACTGCGTAATACGAAGACCGTGCATACATTCTCGAGCGTAATGTGCTGGGCCGCCTGCGACCGTCTGGCCAAGATCGCCGCCCATATCGGATTACGCGACCGAATGACCTATTGGCGCGAAACTGCCGACAACATGAAGGACGTAATTGAGCGCCGCGCCTGGAATGACAATCTCGATAGTTTTGTACAAACTTTCGGTGGTTCCGATCTCGATGCATCATTGTTGCTGCTGCACGATCTTGGCTTCTTAAGCGCTGAGGATCCGCGTTTCGCAAGTACGGTAAAAGCCGTTGAGCAGCAACTTCGCAACGGAGATTTCCTATTTCGCTATGTTACATCCGATGACTTTGGCACACCGCAGAACGCCTTCACGATCTGCACCTTTTGGTATATCGATGCACTGGCGGCCTTGGGCCAGCGCGACGAAGCCAGACGATTATTTGAGAATCTATTGACCTGCCGCAACGAACACGGTTTGCTCTCGGAGGATCTTGACCCCGACAGCCGCGAGTTGTGGGGAAATTTTCCACAAACCTACAGCATGGTAGGCATCATCAGTTCCGCCACTCGGCTTAGCAAGCAGTGGGAGGACGTTTTTTGAATCGATTGGTGGTCGTATCGAATCGCGTGCCGTTAACGCGCGACGGAGCCGTTAGAGGGGGTCTGGCGGTGGCGCTGTTAGCCGCTCTGCAAAACAGATCGGGCCTGTGGTTTGGCTGGGACGGCAAGGTCTTAACCGCAACGCAACGCTACGCTACGCGCTCCAGCCATAGTAACGTCGACTATGCGACGATTTCGCTGTCGCGCGAAGACTACGACGATTACTACAAGGGCTACTCGAACAGTGTGCTGTGGCCGCTGTTTCATTTGCATATGAACCTCGTCGACTATCAGCAGAAATCCGCAGACGGCTACGAACGCGTAAATGCACTGTTTGCGCGCAAGCTGTTACCACTGCTGCAAGACGGGGATCTCATTTGGGTCCATGATTATCACTGCATTCCGTTGGGACATTATTTACGGCAGGCTAAGGTCTCATCGCCGCTAGGTTTTTTTCTGCATATTCCGTTTCCGCCTTACGATTTATTCAGAACTCTGCCAAATCCACAACGCTTGCTGCATAGCCTGTGCTCTTACGATCTCGTTGGCTTTCAAACTGACATCGATCGAGAGAGCTTTCTCGACAGTGTCAGGTTTGGACTCGCCGACGCCAAAGTGCGCGGCACAACAATCGGCTTCGGCGGCCACCGCACCCGCACCGGCGTATTTCCGATCAGCATCGACGTCGACGACGTTGCCGCAACCGCGATGGCGTCGCGCGACGGCGTCCAAGGCCGGCGTTTGAGCACCAGCGTGGGGGATCGGCAACTCGTGATCGGCCTCGATCGTCTCGATTACAGCAAAGGACTGGCTCAGCGGTTTCGCGCCTTTGAACGATTGCTCGAGGAATACCCCGCGAACCGCGGTCGGCTGGTGTTCCTTCAGATCGCGCAACCCTCGCGCAACGACGTCCCCGAATATCAACAGATCCGGCGCTCTCTGGACGCCGTTGCCGGTGAGATAAACGGCCGCTTTGCGGATTACGATTGGGTACCGATCCGCTACATCAACAAGAGCTATGCCCGAACGACCGTACTCGGTTTTTTGTCACTCAGTGATATCGGTCTGGTGACCCCCATGCGCGACGGCATGAATCTGGTGGCAAAAGAGTTCGTCGCTGCCCAAGACCCGGACAATCCCGGTATTCTGGTGTTGTCCGATTTCACCGGAGCGGCACGCGAGCTCGGTTCCTCAATTATTGTGAATCCCTATAACGAAAGAGAGGTTGCCGACGGGCTGGCCCGAGCAGTGGTGATGCCCTTGCCCGAACGCAAGGCACGCTGGCAGGAATCGATGCAGGTACTGCGCAGTAACGACATTCACCGCTGGCGCCGGCGTTTTGTCGGCGCACTCGAGCGAGCGCAATAACGGCTCATGTCCGCACGCGGTGAACGCGCGGCTGCGCCGTACAGGCGACTGCTCGCCGACGTCGGCGGCACCCATACCCGACTGGCCATGCAATGGCCGCAGCAACATCCCGAGAACCTGGCGATCCTCGATAATGCGCGATACCCGGACCTGGTAAGTGCCATTGCAAGCTACATCGCAGGTATTGCTCCGACGCAGCGACCGCGAATAGCAGGCATCGCTGTAGCCTCTCCGGTTGCAGACGACCATATTGAGCTTACCAACCGCGATTGGCATTTTTCCCGGACGGAACTGTGCCGACAGCTCGAACTGGAAGCCCTCGAGATCTGCAACGACTTCGTCGCGGTTGCCTGGTCGCTGCCGCAATTGGAGAAGACAGACTATACGGTCATCGGATCTGTTCAACCGCAACCCGGAGATGTGATCGCCGTCATTGGTCCCGGAACAGGTTTAGGCGTTGCAACGTGCGTACGTCACGGCGAGGATTGGCAGGTACTGCCTGGTGAAGGCGGACACGTAACGCTTGCTGCTGTGACCGACGCCGAAGACGACATAATTCGGCAGCTGCGCAAGCGCTTCGGCCACGTTTCGGCAGAACGTGTGCTTTCCGGTCCCGGGTTGACTTATTTATACGAGGCACTGGCGGAACGGCGTGAGCCCGGTATCGACAGCCCCAATGCTGAGACCATCGTTACCCTGGCCTCTAAGGACGACGCGCTGGCCAACGAATGCTTATCCATTTTCTTTGCGCTGTTGGGAACCGTGGCAGGTGATCTGGCGCTGACTGTCGGGGCACACAGCGTCTACCTCGCGGGCGGCATCCTGCCGCGCCTTACGGAAGAATTACGACAATCGCAATTTCGCGACCGCTTTGCCACCAAGGGCCGGTTCAGCGCATCTCTGCTGAATATTCCAACGGTGCTCGTCACGCACCCAACCCCGGCATTAGTCGGATTAACTGTTTATCTTGACCGACTTGGTTGGACCTAGGCCGTACAAGCATGGCCTGACTTTGGGCGGTTGCGTGGCCTAAAGCCTGTGACACTCCAGGCCTAATGCGGAACATGCATCTTCGCGGTCGTGGTTGGTAATCACCGCAGTGCTTGCGTTATCGGGGCGTAAGTAAGTCGCCGCTGCGCGCTGTACCGCGTCGAGCGTCACCCCTAACACACGTTGCCGAAAGTCGCGTCGGAACTCCGGCGTATATCCCTGCAGTCGGTGAATAAACGCCTGAATCGCTTCACCCGCCGGCGAACGGGGGGTATCAATACCGCGTATCACGGCGAGAATTGCCTCCTCCAGTTGCTGCTGCGTGTGCGGCTGCTGCACCCAGTCCAAGGCCCGGTCGAAGTCCAACAAAGTGTCCTCAAGACGGGGATCGCGATACGAGTAGAAGCGGAAACTCCCGGCGTCGGCGTTGTAGCTCGAACCACCCCCGTAGGCACCCCCTTTTTCTCGAATTGCACCGTGCAGAAAGCCTTCGCGCAGTAACGGACCCAATACCACCAATGCTGGAGCATCAGCATGCGTAGCCGGTACTGTTGCGAACACACGCGCACAGAAATTAACCTGAGTGTTTGTTAACCACGCTGCCTGGTTGGTGCGGCTCACAGGCTGCACTACAAAGCGTGAACCGCCGCCGGGCGCTGGTTGGTTACGCCAGCAGGCATCGATTCCGAGACTCACTTCTTTTTCGGCGGCGGGCTCACCAATCAGCAACAACTGCCGCGGCTGCTCGACCAGCTTGGCATGCATCCCGGCCAAACTATCCGCCAGTGCGCCAAGATTCCCCGAATCATCCAGTGAATCATCCAACGCCTTGAGCCGCGCAATCGCAACCGGCCCGTCCAGCTGGTTGATGATATATCCTCCGGCGGCTGTGCCCGCTTCAGCGGCAATCATTGCCAGTGAATGTCCGTCCTGTGCGATCGACATCTCGTCCGCCATACGATACTGGCCAGTCAAATCTCGAATTCGCTCCAGGTCGTCGAATCGGGCCCGCAGAAATCCATCGCGCAGGAACTCAGCCAATGCACGTTGTTTGCGAAACAATCCCTTACCCGCCAGCACAATGTAGCCCTTCACCACTTGCGGGTCATAAACCTGGCCGCGGATCGAATAATAAGCCAGTGTCGGACCGATTAAGCCGCGCCGCTTTTGCGTTTCGAGGTAGTCGTCATCGCCGTAGCCAAGCTCCGTACACATGGACATGAACAAGGGCAATAATTGAATTTCATCTGCCGACCAGGCCGGTATTTCGGCAACCAATTGTTCGTGTACAAGTGCGTTGGTAACTGCCGGGAACCAGGTCGTCTTTATAGATTGTATTTCCCGCTGTGTCCCCACTGGAATGATCAGCTCGGGCGGAATATCCTCGAGCGTGAGCAACGGCAGGATATCGGGATCGTCTTGCGTGTCTTGGCGCCGTTGCAGCTCGAGAGCCCTTTTTACGATTGCAGAGCGACCGCTATCACCGAGTTCCTGCTCGATTACGTTTAAGCGCGCACGTTCCTCGCTTTCCACCCTCTCCGTGAACTTGGAATCTGGTGTCATGACCACCAATATCCGGTGTGGATTGTCTATCAACAAACGGCGCACCAGCGACTGTAGATATCCCGGTTGTTGCGCGGCAATACGTAGCTGTGCCAGCTCCTTATCGATATCCAACAGCGACAGAGGATCTCCGCGATGCACTGCCGCCGGTAGCATTCGCGACATCAGCTGCAGCCCATAGGGATAATCGATGGCAATTTCCCGTTGCACGAGCTCCAAACGATTTAGCACCGCTTCGAGTTGATCCGATGAAACCCCGTTCTTGGCCACCCCTTGCAACGCATCCAGTACCAGTTTCTCCACGTCATCGGCACACTCAGGGTTGGATCCATTGATACCGCAGGCAAACACGATTTCACGAAAAGAGGCATCTAAGCCGCAAAGCTCTGATGGCGAACTGCCGAGTTCGGTCGTTTCCAACGCACGCAACAGCGGCGAAGCGCCGTTTTGCAACAACGCGGTGCTCAATAAATAGCAATCCAGCAGATACCGCAGATCGGTTGTGTCTCCTAATAACCAGCCCATAACAACGTGTGTGTGATCGGCTAGTTCTGCGGCGTCTGTCGCCGGATACGAGAATTCAGTGCGCCGCGGTATAGACCAGCGTTGCTCTTTCGTGATCTGGATCGGAGCTCGGGTGTCTCCAAAGTGGCGCAAACCCCACTCTTCGAAGTGTTTATGATGCTCCTCTACCGGAAAGTTTCCGTAGGTCATGAAAATTGCATTTGAGGGATGATAATGCCGCTCATGGAATGCTTTCAGATCCTCGTAGGTCAGCTCGGGGATGACCTCGGGCTCACCGCCGCTGTTGAAATGATAGGTAGTGGTAGGGAATAACTCGGCCTGAAGCCCATACCACAGCCGGTCGGTGGGCGAGCTCAGCGCACCTTTCATCTCGTTATAAACAACCCCCTTCACCTCCAATCCCGAGTTTTGGTCGTCTGCGACTTTAAACTCCAGACGATGTCCCTCCTGGGCAAAATCAAGCTCGTGCAGGTTTGGAAAGAAAACTGCGTCCAAATAGACCTGCAGCAGGTTCTCGAAATCTTTAGGGTTACGTGTTGCGAACGGATAGACCGTGCTGTCCGCGCTGGTAAATGCATTCATGAATGTGTTCAGGGAGCGTCTCAACATCATGAAAAACGGATCTCGAACGGGAAACCGCCGACTGCCGCACAAGGTCGTGTGTTCCAGAATATGCGCAACACCGGTCGAGTCCGTCGGAACGGTGCGGAAGGCGATGCTGAAAGCATTGTTAGGATCGTCAGCATGTAAGTGGAAATGCGTCGCCCCCGTTCGTTGATGCTGATATTCCTGCAGTTGCAGACCCAGCGATTCAACCTGCGCCGTCCGAGACAAGCTAAATCCGGTTGCATCGATAGCAATTGACATCTCTCAGCCCTCTTCCAGAAATCGTTCAGCGTCCAACGCCGCCATACATCCAGTACCGGCGGAGGTTACCGCCTGGCGATAAATTGGGTCAGCAACATCACCGGCTGCGAAGACCCCGGGCACGTTGGTTTGTGTTGCATAGCCCTCTGAGCCTGTCTTTACTTGGATATAGCCACCGCTCATGTCGAGCTGACCCTCGAAAATCGCGGTATTCGGGGTATGGCCAATGGCGATGAACGCACCGTGTACCGGGATTTCTTTAGCGCGTTCATTCTGTGTATGTTTGATACGTACACCGGTAACACCGGCGTCATCGCCCAATACCTCATCGAGCTCGTGGTCCCATTCGATACTGACATTGCCCTGCGCTTGGGTTTTGCCGATTAAGCGCTTGGCGAGAATTTTCTCGGCCCTGAAACTGTCACGTCGATGGATCACGGTTACATGCGAGGCAATATTCGATAAATACAAGGCCTCTTCGACCGCAGTGTTGCCGCCGCCAACCACGACCACCAGCTTGTCCTTGTAAAAGAACCCGTCACAGGTCGCGCATGCAGATACTCCCCGACCCTTAAAGGCCTCTTCGGAATCGAGGCCCAAGTACTTAGCTGTTGCGCCTGTCGCAACGATCAAGGCATCACAGGAATAGGTCTGCGAATCGCCGTTCAGCTGGAAAGGTCGTTGCGCAAGATCAACCGCCTTGATGTGATCATTGAGCAACTCGGTGCCGAATCGCTCAGCATGCCGTTTCATACGTTCCATGAGATCCGGACCCATGACGCCTTCATCATCACCTGGCCAGTTATCGACGTCCGTTGTGGTCGTCATTTGGCCGCCAACTTCGATCCCGGTTATGAGCACCGGTTTTAACGCGGCACGAGCGGCGTATACCGCAGCCGTATATCCGGCCGGCCCCGACCCCAGGATCAATAATCGGTTGTGCTTTGCACCCATCGCTAAACAGCCTCCGCTTGTTAAGTTACAAATCGTTTGGACAGACTACGTCACCGGGACGCTAATTATCGCCGAAGTAATTTAGCTACACACCAACCCGCTTATAGTGCTTGGATCACGGCAAGGAGTTGGTCCAGGCGCTCAATTTCGGCATTAGCGCGGGTTTGCCCTTCAGGCCACGTCCTGCACCTGCGATTCATCCACACCGAACGTATCCCCGCGCGTTGTGCGCCTTCGATATCTGTGTGCGGCTCGTCACCCACATGCACCACCGAGTCTGCGTTTACACCCACGTATTCGAGCACGAAGTTAAACATATCGGGGTCTGGTTTAGCTGTCCCCGTTTCCGCCGGCGATACCGCCAGATCGAAGTACTTGCCCAGCTTGGTTTTGTGAACGTCAGCGTTGCCGTTACTCACAGCTATGATCTGGTAGTGCTGCTTGAGCAATTCAAGTGTAGAAGGCGCTTCATGAAATATATCGACCTCATTGCGCGCCTCTAAAAACACCTGCATAGCCAGATCCGAAAGCTCCGGGTCGTAGCCGAATTCGGTAGCTAGGTCTGCCATGGCAACCCGGCGCAATTCAGTAAAGTCGTGACGGATGTCAGTGCGTTGTGCGATCAACACTTGACGTCGCTTTACGATTGCCTCAGGCGAACACGCTGCCGTGATGCGAGGATAAGTTCGAGCCAACCACGCGTAAACTCGCTGTTCTGCTTTCAGGAGCGCCGATTCGCCGTCCCAAAGAGTATCGTCCAGATCAAACGTTATGACGTTAATGCTGTTCATCTTGCGATGGATTCGCTCAGGTCGCTAGACTATTGGCTCGCAGCTTGTCTGATTATGCTGCTTTGAGCGATTGTGGCCTATATAACACTCGAGCATAGTTTTGTCTGTCCCTATTGCTGGGAACAAATTACCATGCTGCTCGATCTGTCGGCCAGCGCTCAGACTTATGTGGAGGATTGTGAGGTCTGCTGTAACCCAATTGATCTCGTATTTGGCGCCGTAGATAACACGCTCGAACACTTCGAGGCTCGTCGCATTGACTGAATTCGTTATTTGAGGTTGCCGTCGGCAATGGCGGCCTAAAATAAAATATGGCAGATGCGTCTGAGCTACTGGTTTATCGAGCACTCGACCCCGATATGGTGTTAAACGCGGTTGAAACAACGGGGATCCGGTGCAATGGCCGCCTGTTTGCGCTAAATAGCTACGAAAACCGGGTGTATCAACTCGGGATCGACGATGCGCCGTCTGTCATCGCGAAGTTTTATCGGCCGCAAAGATGGTCGGATGACGCGATATTGGAAGAACACGCGTTTTCACGCGAGCTGGCGGATGCCGAAATTCCGGCCATCGCGCCCATGGAGATCGGCGGCGCGACCTTGCTCCATTTCAAGACTTTTCGATTTTGTCTGTACCCCAGCGTCGGCGGGCGGGCACCCGAGCTTGATAACAAGGAGCATATTACGCAGTTAGGACGCCTGCTAGGGCGCATCCATGCGCGCGGTCGGACAGCCCATTTCCGCCAACGAGCGATCCTTTCAGTAGAACGCTTCGGAGATTCAGCGGTCAAATTCCTCGTCGAAGGTGAGCATTTGCCACCCGAGTTGCATCCTGCCTACTCAACCGTTGCACAACAGTTGCTGGAAGAGGTACACCGAGAATTCGATAAATTCACAGATCTGGGTTTTCTGCGTCTGCACGGTGACTGTCATGCCGGCAACATCTTATGGCGTGACGACGTCGCGTCAATCGTAGATTTCGACGACAGCATTACAGGACCGGCGATACAAGACCTGTGGATGTTCCTGTCCGGAGACCGCGAATTTATGACTGCGCGATTGACGGACCTGCTGGCAGGTTATCGCGAATTCTCGGATTTCGACTCGCGCGAATTGCATCTTATCGAGGCCTTACGCAGCTTACGGATTTTGCATTACGCGGCCTGGCTGGCCAAACGTTACGCTGAGCCTGCATTTCAGACGGCGTTTCCGTGGTTTAACGACGCACGTTACTGGGATCAACACATTCTTACCCTGCGCGAGCAACTTTCAGTGATGCAGGAGCCGCCGCTCGACTGGGAACCTTGATGCCATATGCGGGTTAGCGTAGAGCGAAGCTGATGGAGAGTCTGCTTATCCTATTCGGGCTCGCCTGCGTGGCCTGGTTCTGGATGGATGCGCTTCGCGCTCGTGAAATTACGCTGGCCGCGTGCAATCGCGTTTGCAATGACCTGAACGTGCAGCTGCTTGACCAGACTATTTCTGTACGCCGATTTACCGTGGCCCGTGATGCGCTCGGACGCCCGCGACTGTGCCGCTGGTATGGTTTCGAGTTCAGTACACGCGGCGATGATCGTCACGCGGGCGTGGCAATTTTGCGCGGCGGCGTGCTCGCTTATGTGCACGTGGAACACCCCGACGGTGCGATCATCATCGACGAAGACACTGGCTCGCCTATTGCGTGAACGCATCAGGAGCCTTCACACAATATTCCGGCTAGCCCGTGTAGGCTGCTGTCTACTTCGGCTGGTTGTCTCTGTCCTTTAGGCTCTTGGCCACTTCATCAACCATGTTTTGATCGTTTATCTCCGCGGTTAAATGGGCCTGTTTCGCACGCTGCATAATCCGTTGCATGTGCTCACGCTGGTTCGCCAGAATTCGCTGTTGTGCATCGGAGGATTCCACAGCCGCCTGCTCTGCAACCCATTCCGAAACATCCCGCTCGAAACGCGCTTCGATCTCAGCCTCTTCGTGCTCGTGGCGTTCAAGATTCCCGGCAATCGCTTCGTGAGCAGCTTCGGCCTGGTTGTGCGCGCGTTGCGCAGCCTTCGCTTCTACGTCCGCGTCTTCAAGCTCCGCAAGCTTGACCGCGATTTCTTCGCGACGTGTGGCCTCTGTTGCATCCGTCTCAGATACCGCCTGCGCATCAGGCGATCGCAGATCGGCTAGCTGCGCTTCTGCAGCCTGCCGCGTCGCCACAGCGTCCGCCTTTGCGCTAGCCGCCGCTTCCAGATCCTCACGCACCTTGGCTGCTTCCGCCTCCAGGTGACTACGCTCGGCCCCCAAGTTCGCCAATTCCGCGGCGCGGATCTTTTCGTGCGCTTCACGGTATTCGACAATTATTCGCTCAGCTTCATCGGCAGCCGCAATGCGCGCGGCTTCTGCCGCCTGTTTTTCACGCCTGGCAAGTTCCAGTTGCTCGGCGTTACGAGCAAATTCTGCTTCTAGTTTGCGTCGCTCGCCGTCGATCTTAGATTTAATCTCGCTGCGCAGGCGTTCTTCCATCTCGATTTGCTTTTGGTGCCGCACTTCGGCTTCCTCTGCAGCCGCGATGCGCGTTTGCTCGACATCGCGCTCAATACGCTTAGCTTCGGCCAGACGTTCTCGCGCTTCCGTGGATTCTGCCAGAAGCTTTTGGCGTTCAGTGGCGAGCTGCTGTTCCGCCTCTTCCTTCATTTGGCGGATGTTCTCGAGTTCTTCCTCTTTCCATTTATAGGCCTCTTCGAGTTTTTTCTTTTCCTGGTGCAGGCGCTGCTGAGCCGCCTCTTCGAGGGCGCGGATGCGTTCCTCCTCCGCCATGCGCCGGTTTTCGACTTCTGCGTCGGCGGCCGACTTTGCCGCCTCTACTTCTGCTTTTAGTCGCTGTGCCTCGTGCAAAGCGTCGTTGGCTTGACGCGCTGTAGCTTCGAGTTTCTCCCGTTCGTCATGGAGTTGCTGTGCCGCGGACTGTTCCGCTAAACGCTTAGCCTCTTCTGCTTCTGCCTTGAGTCGCCGCGCCTCTTCGAGCTGCATATTGGCCTTTGCCAGCTCGGTTTTTAATACCGATGCACGTATATCTACTTCCAGCGTTTTGCTATCGTCGCTGTGAGCCAACGCGACCGATTCATGCAGATCCTTCCGCGCGGAAACTTTCTCCGATTCGGTAAGTTGCGACGCCGGTATCGGCGCCATGGTAATGCCCGCGGGAGGGAAATCGATGACGTCTGCCGACTGTATCGTCAGATCATCGTCGTCGATGGTCGCGTCCGCAGCGATGGATTCTTCCGCCGGGTTTATCGCGGCAAGGCCGTGGTTTAAGTATACAGCGTCGAAACCGCGCTCGTTCATCAGGAACGCGGCCACCGAACTTCGCGAGCCGTTGTCGCAATAAACGAGGTACCTTCCGTCTCGGTCCAGTTTCAGGATCTCGGAGCGCAATACGTTAAGCGGTACATTGAGGCTAGCTGGAATTGCGAACTTCTTGTGTTCCTCGGGAAACCGAACATCCAGCCAGTGCGCGCCGAGTTTCTCCAACTCTAGTCCTTCTGCATACGACACGGAGCTCATCAACGGTCTCTGGATTAACTCGACGAAATCGTCTTTTGTTAAACGCATTAACTCGCCATCTGTGAGCATTACTATGGTCTCGTTGCACCTGGAATTGGCAACCAATGCCTCTTCCCCGAAAGTATCGCCCGGACCCAGCTCGGCAAGCTTAATAGGCTGTCCAGTGGCCGACGTCTTACGGCTGACTTCGCAACGACCCGTCTGGATGATGTAGTAGTAATCACCAATCGCGCCTTGATTTACCAACAAGTCTCCAGCCGCGACCTGGATCGGATCCATGCGCGCAAATATGTGTTGGATATTCGCGGCCGGGACCCGCGCAAATAGCTCTGACTGAAGCAACCGGGTCATCCAATCCGAGTCGCTGTCAACACCGACCTCACTGACTTCAAATTCCCCGCCCCCAGCAACGCCGGCTTGTTCCGCTAAACGGTCCAGTATCACCCGATCAACGCGCAGTAATTGGACCGCAGTTCTGGCTTTCGCAGATAATTGGCGTGGTTGTAGCTGCGCCAAAGCATGGCTGGCGTTTTCGGTACCACCCTCCAATTGCTGCACCAACTCTTCGTTGCTGTACAAGTCCAACTTGCCGTCCAACAGGTAAAACGTGTAATCGTCTCGATCATCCTGACGAAACACGAACTCACCGCATTTTACGGCCAGCATTTCCGCATGGGCCAGAAGCTCGGACTGGAGTTGTTCGGGCAAACCGTTGATCGGTATGAGCAAACCCAGTTTGTCTACGAGTTGCTCTTTTCGCGCAGTCATATTATCCATAGGTCAATTGACGAAAGTCGGTGCTTGGTCTCGCGGTTTAGGCCGCGTTTCATCCCCCCATAGGGATGTCCACCCGTAATTTAAGCAGGACATGAGCACTATTCCAACAAGCATCGATGCGTTTGTGAAGCGGATCACGAAGATACCGCCCAAATCCTGTCAAGATGTGAAAAAGTACCAAAAATCTAGGCGTTTGACGCCTTGCAGTCCGGTCATTTATACCCACAATCGGACAAAATCGTCGCCCCTACATTGTACGCAGTCTACCCTTCCACGCTTACGCGTCGCCAGTCTCAGCCGATGTGGGGGGTTGAAAGACTTTTCTCCCGCTGGCGAAAACCAGAGCAGGGCTTACAATTGGCGCTCGGATTCAACATTAGCAAACCCAACGGCGTTCCTGTGGCGTACATGCGTGCCGTGGCGACTCGCGGGGACCAAGGGTGGACGACGAACAACGTAGGGTAGTGCAGGCCAGAATATTGGAATTGAAGGTCGAACATCGAGATCTCGATGACGTCGTGTCCCGCCTGGTCAAAGAAGTGTACGTCGATCAACTTCAAATGAGACGTCTGAAAAAGCGTAAACTGCAGCTCAAAGATCAAATTGAACGCCTGTCGAGCTTACTAATTCCGGATCTGGACGCATGAGACCGTGCTCGAAAGGCGCCGTGTTAAAACATTAAGCAGATCTAAATACAAGAAATGGACGCGAAACTAGAAGAATTTGCGGATCGACTTACTAACTTAGTACCAATCGGCAGCCTTCCGCAAAAATATCAGGATGAGCTTTTTTCAAACGCTGAAGTCTTGAAGTTCAAGAAGCGCGAACACGTATTTCGTCAAGGCGACCGGGACGACTACACGTATTACGTGCTCGAAGGCGAGTTGGAAATGTTTGCGGACGATCAACTCATTAAACAGGTGATTGGCGGCACCGCCGCAGCATTGCACGCATTGGCCCAATTGCAGCCCCGACAGATGTCGGCGAAAGCGAAGAAGACCGTAAAGGTTCTCAGAATAGATCGATCACTGCTCGATAGGCTGCTAAGTCTGGATCAGGGAGATGCTGGCAGTGACGCCACCGGCATGGAAGTCGATGAAATTGACAGCGAAGACGCTGGTGACTGGTTGGGTAAGGTGCTGCAGTCGGAGCTGTTTGCGCGTATCCCTCCGTCAAATATTCAAAAGATGTTGACGACCATGGAATCCGTGGAATTTAAAGCTGGCGAAGCTGTAGTACGGCAAGGAGAAGTCGGCGAGCACTATTTCATTATTCAATCGGGCAGATGTGAGGTCACTCGACAAGCGAGCATAGGCAAGGACCATGTGAAGTTAGCCGAACTGCATCCAGGCGACAGCTTTGGCGAGGAGGCGCTGGTCACCAACTCAAAACGTAATGCCAACGTGATTATGGTCACCGACGGCGAGTTGGTCCAGCTTACCAAAGAGGATTTTATCGAACTCATCAAGAAACCGATCCTCAATACAGTTACGCTCGAGCAGGCGAATGCTTTGGCAACTGAAGGCGCCGCGTGGTTGGATGTCCGATTCCCCGAAGAACATGCTGAGGCCGCGGTCGAGAACAGCCTGAACATTCCCCTCAGCTTGCTGCGCTTACAGCTAGACGATTTAGATCTCGCTAAAACATATATCGTGTATTGCGATACCGGAGGGCGTAGCTCCGCGGCCACTTTTCTATTGGCAGAGCGAGGCTACGATGCGTGTTATATAGAGGGCGGTTACGCGGCGAGCCCACAGCAGCAAAGCGCAGAGCAGGCAAAGCCTGAAGCTGCCCCTGTTGCTGAAGCTGCGCCTGTTGCTGAGTCGGAGCCTGAATCCGCGATCGACGAGGACCTCGAAGCCGACGTACGCGTGTCCGCGTTAATGGCGGAACTGGCCCGTGCTGAATTACAGCTCGAAGAAGCACGGCGCATTAAGGCGGAAACGGAACGCGCTCAGCGCGAATCTGAAACGGCAATCGCCCAGCAGCTCGAGACGGAACGGGAAAAGGTCATCGCGGAAGCAAAAAAAGCGGCAGATACGCTGCAGGAAGCGCAGCGTATGAAGGCGGAACTGGAAACCCAGAAACGCGATGCTGAAACGGAACGCGCTCAGCTCGAATCTGAAAAGGAAATCGCCCAACAGATCAAGACGGAACGGGAAAAGGTCATCGCGGAAGCAAAAAAAGCGACACATACGCTGCAGGAAGCGCAGCGTATGAAGGCGGAACTTGAGAGACAGAAACGCGATGCTGAAATGGAAGCCGACCGCCGTCGAGAGGAACAAGAAGCGCGCACGCTCAAAATGCAGGAAGAAGCCGAGCAGCGCTTGCGCGCCGAGGAGACGAGACTTCAAGAAGTCTATCAACGCAACGCCGAGGAGCTGGAGAAGGTTCAAAAGCTGAAAAACGAATCCGAGCGCAATCTCGAGGAAGAGCGCAAACGGATCATGTCCGAATCTATGAAGTCGAAAGAGCTGCTGCAGGCGGCGATCAAGAAAGAGCAGGAAGTTGAGGCCGGTGCGGAAAGCAAGGCGCGCGAGCAACAGGAACGCGAGGTGCAACTTCGCGAGAGAGTTCAGAAGCAAATCCAAGCAGAGCGTCAGCGGCTGGAAGCTGAATTCGCGCGTCACAGCGCGATGGCCGAAACGGCCAAAAAGGAGAAAGCCTCCGCCGAGGCCGCACGTAAGGCAGCATCCCAGGAAGCTGAAACCATTATCGCGGAGTACAAAGCCGCCCACGCGAAACTGCGTGCAGAAGAGATGGCTGGTTTGGAAGCCGAGCGTGAAAAAGTAAAGTTGGATGCTGAACGGATCCAGGCGGAACTCCAGGCCGCAAGGGTTGCACGAGAGGAAGCAGAGCGTTCCCGCCAGGAAGCCGAAACGGAGGCCGAAGCTGTTCGCGCGTCTCAGCGGGCTGCTGATCAGGCAGACCCTTCAGAAACGATGGAATTGCGATTACGCTCTGAAATCGACGTCATAGAATCGCGTGCGGCAGACGCCGCATCGCGCCTACGAATTGCTGAAGCTGTCGAGCAGAAAGTGGTCGCGGAACAACGAGAAAACGTTGCCAAACTGGAACGTACCGACGAGATCGACGAAAAGATAAAAAGCCAGCTGGCGGCAGATCTTGACGAGTGGATTGCCGAACAGGAGGTTCTGCAGAATTCCACTATTGAACGTGAGAAGCTGCATGAAAAAACCAGCACCTCGGACCGCATTAAAAAGCGCGCCGAAAGGGCCAAGACGGATTCCACAGCGCACGATGTCGCCTTACTTCAGGAACTCGCGGAACAGATGAAGTAGCGCCGACGCTTTAGCGGCGGCTTACCCGCGCACGTACTGCGAGCGACGTTAAAGGCCATGAACGAAGTGAGCACAGACCCGGACCATCAATGCCCGTGCGGAACGGGGCGCGATTATGACCAATGCTGTGGTCCATTAATTGAGGGCCACAGGCCGGCAACCACGGCAGAAGCCCTGATGCGTTCGCGCTACACCGCATACACGATTGCGGCTATAGACTATGTACTGGCTACGGTCAGCCGAAAACAACAGCAATTTCAGGACGAACGCAGCAGCCGCGAATGGGCAGAGCAATCCGATTGGCAAAAGCTGGAAGTAATTGAAACCTCCGGCGGCGGCGAAGAGGATAGCTTGGGTGAGGTCGAGTTCATTGCACACTATTCAATGGATGGCGTTGACCATCAACACCGTGAACGTGCCCAGTTCAGGCGTGAAGACACACTCTGGCGTTACTACGGTGGCAAAGAACACTCACCCGTCACGACAGTCGTAACCCCCCCAAAGATCGGGCGCAATGAACAGTGTCCATGCGGCAGCGGCAAGAAATATAAAAAGTGCTGCGGGCCTTGAACTTGCGCGCTTACTGTCGGCCTTACACGATCAGCGCAAAGCAAGAACCGGGAATTATGACTGCTCGGCACGACCACGATCACTCCAGATAAAACTACGAGACTATCAACACAAGGACCAGGACATGACTACCCGCTTTGAAGGAACCGATACCTACGTCGCCACGGAAGATCTCATGACTGCCGTAAACGCAGCCATAACAGTGGCGCGCCCGCTACTCATAAAAGGTGAACCCGGCACTGGAAAAACACTACTTGCAGGTGAAGTTGCGGCTTCTCTCGACCGACAGTTAATCGAGTGGCACATCAAGAGTACGACCAAAGCGCGACAGGGATTGTACGAATACGATGCGGTTGCTCGCTTGCGCGATTCGCAACTTGGTGATGAGCGTGTTCACGATATCAGCAACTATATTGTGCGCGGAAAACTCTGGGATGCGTTTGCAGCCGATATCCAACCCGTGCTGCTGATCGATGAAATCGATAAAGCCGATATCGAATTCCCCAACGATCTGCTGCAGGAACTGGATCGCATGGAATTTTTCGTCTACGAAACAAAAGAGCTCATTTCCGCCAGACACCGGCCCATCATCATTATTACCAGTAACAACGAAAAGGAACTGCCGGACGCGTTCCTGAGGCGGTGCTTTTTCCACTACATCCGGTTTCCTGAACGAGAAACCATGGAAAAAATTGTGGCTGTCCACTTTCCGGATTTGAAGAAAAAACTACTTAGTGAGGCGCTGGAATCATTTTTCGAACTGCGCGAAATCCCCGGATTGAAGAAAAAGCCGTCCACCTCCGAGTTTCTCGACTGGATTAAATTATTGGTTGCCGACGATATTCCGCCGGAGGCATTGCGCGATGGCAACACCCGCAAGGCGATACCAAAACTCTACGGAGCACTGCTGAAAAATGAACAGGATGTGCACCTATTCGAGCGCCTGGTGTTCATGCATCAACGTTCGCGTCCCAACTGATATGCTCGGTGATTTTTTTCTATCGTTGCGCAAAGCGGGGTTGCCGGTTTCAATAACCGAATATCTTTCTTTGTTGGACGCTATGGAACATCGGGTAGCCGCGCTCAACGTCGAGCACTTCTATTTTCTCGCTCGCGCATCACTCATTAAGGATGAACGCAATTTCGACCGCTTTGATCGGATCTTCAGCGCCTACTTTAAGGGAATGGAGGAACTGTTCGATGAGGTCTTCGGCGAAATACCGGCCGAATGGCTGCGTAAAAGGGCTGAACTCAACCTCACGGAGGAGGAAAAACGGCAAATCGAAGCCTTAGGTGGCTGGGACAAACTCATGGAAACTTTGCGCAAGCGGCTCCAGGAGCAACGCAAAGCACACCACGGCGGCAACAAAATGATCGGCACGGGCGGGACTTCGCCGTTCGGTGCGTATGGCTATAACCCCGAAGGCGTACGCATTGGGCAGGACGGCTCCGGACAACGCAGGGCAGTCAAAGTCTGGGACCGCCGCGAATACCAGAATCTGGACGACAGCATTCAACTCGGCACTCGTAACATAAAGCTGGCGCTGCGCAAATTGCGCAAATTTGCCCGCGAGGGAGCCGAGGAAGAATTGGACATTGATGACACTATTAGTTCTACCGCGCGCAACGCCGGGTTTCTCGACATCCGCATGGTTCCGGAGCGACACAACGCTGTCAAGGTACTGCTGTTTCTGGATGTCGGCGGTTCGATGAACGATCACGTCAAGATCTGCGAGGAATTGTTCTCCGCAACACGTTCCGAATTCAAACACCTGGAAAATTTCTATTTCCATAATTTCATTTACGACGCCGTGTGGAAAGACAATCGGCGTCGGCATACGCAGCAAATACCATTGATGCAGGTCGCACACACCTACAGCCGGGACTACAAAGTGATCCTGGTCGGCGACGCGACTATGTCACCTTATGAGATTACTTCCGCAGGTGGCAGCGTCGAGCATTGGAACGAAGAGCCCGGCGCAACCTGGATTGCTCGAATGCTCAGTGTCTACCCCTACGCGATTTGGCTGAATCCCCAACGCGAAGAATCGTGGGAATACATACCATCGATCAGCATGACTCGCGAACTCATGGAAGATCGGATGTTCCCACTAACCGTGAGCGGTTTGGAACGCGGCATGCAAAAGCTGAAACACCGCAAGCATTAGTTCGCGCGTACGGATAACACTGCTTCTAAAACCTCGAGTTCGCTTGCTTTAAAAACTCCGCTTCCTCCGTCGTGTCCTCGCGGCCGAGGACTGCGTTGCGGTGCGGAAAGCGCCCGAACCGTTCGATTATCGCCAAATGCCGTTTGCTGTAATCCACTGCGTTCGCATTGTCCATACGCTCTGTGAGCAACATTAGGCACAAACGCTGATCCGCGATCTCCTCGCTGTGCATAAAAGGCGTGTACAGAAAATGTCGGTGCTTATCCTCAAACGTTGGCTCAAGATCAAGGCTCTTCTCAATCGCTGTACGGGCAACTGTCAACGCTTTCGCATCAGTTGCAAAGGCCCGTCGATCGTTGCGAAACAGGTTGCGGGGAAACTGATCCAATAACACACACAAAGCGACGCAACCCAAACCCTCTACCTGCCAGTCGTCAAATTTGCCACTGGCGGCTGCGTTGTAGCTCAATAGAAACCGCGTACGGATTAACGCGTCGAATTGCGCATTCTTGCCGAACCACAGTTTCGGCGAGGTCTCGTTGAACCAGAAATTATTGATCTCAGCGCACGTAGTGGTGTTGTTCATGTCTGCGTGGCTCGGAACGTTTGGCAATCAAGTTACAATGACCAACTGTAGCCGATAAAAACCCAACGATGCCAACTTCCGAAAGCAAACCCGAAACCCGCCGATGGCCGCTGGTGGTGTATTCATTGCTGATCGCCGTTGGTATCCCTTGGTATTGGCCATCGCATGACACATCATTAATCTTTGGCGTGCCCGCTTGGGTTGCTGTTGCCATCGGCGTTTCCGCGATCGCTTCCATCTTAACTGCCTGGCTGCTCCGCGCCCCGTGGGCCGGAGAGGATTCCAGCAGCAGCGCCGAGTAACACTGGTGCAAGGTCTTCTACCTTTTGGTCTTGGCGCGTGGCTGTTTATCGGCGTCTATTTGTTGTCCATGCTGTTGATCGGCTGGATCGGTTTTCGAGCACGCCAAGAAAACACGCTGCGCGACTTTTATGTGGCCGGCAAAGGTTTTGGCTTCTTCGTCTTGTTGATGACCTTGTTTGCCACCCAGTACAGTGGCAACACATTCTACGGATTTTCGGGTAACACCTACCGGATCGGCTATGCGTGGATCATGAGCATTCATTTCATGACCGCGATTGTCGTGTTTTATATGTTGCTCGCACCACAACTGCAGCGACTCTCGGCGCAACGCGGCTACATAACACCCGCGGATTTCGTGCAGGACCGTTTCAATTCCCGGGCGATAAGCATCATCACTGCCGTGGTCATGATACTGGCGCTCAGCAATTATCTGCTCGCCCAAATCATGGCGATGGGCAGAGCCATGGAGGGTCTGGCCGATACACGGCCTGACGAAGCCTATCGATATGGCGTAATTTTGCTGGCGGCAATCATGGTGACCTATGGAACGCTGGGTGGTTTACGCGCCGTCGCCTGGACCGATGCCATCCAGGGCAGCATCATGTTCATCGGCTTTGGAATAGTATTTTTGTTATTGTTTGAACACTACGGCTCCCTTGGGGACGCAACCCGCAAAATCCTCGCTGATCCATCGGCGGATATCGCGCGCCGCGCGCATGTCCCGGATGCGAAACGTAGTCTGGAATGGTTGAGTTACATTCTCATCGTTGGGCTGGGGGCAGCGTTATACCCACAGGCCATCCAACGTATCTATGCAGCGCGCTCGGCGGCGGTGCTGCGTCGATCTTTTGCCGTCATGGCGTTCGCACCGATTCCCACTCAGATCATGGCAATGGCCATTGGGATAATGGCCCTGGCTTACATCCCGGGTCTGGAAGGCGCGGCCAGCGATCAGGTCTTATCCAGAATTCTGAGTGACATCCAGCGCAGTTCAACTTTCGGCTATGGCCTGGTCGTACTCCTCATAGCGTCAATCCTGGCGGCGATGATGTCTACAGCGGACTCCGCTTTATTATCGATTTCCTCAATGTTGACTAAAGATATATACGGCCGACTGATACGCCCTGATGCGAGTCAGGCTGAGTTGACCCGGGTCGGCAAAATTTGCTCGTGGGTACTTATCGTGATTCTGGTCGGTCTGGCTATCGCGCTAAAAGAAAAGGCATCGCTGGTCACATTGTTAGACCGCAAGTTCGACTTGCTGGTACAGATGGCGCCAGCGTTCTTCGTTGGCGTGCGCTGGCCTGGTTTGCGCAGCGGTCCGGTTTTAGCCGGTCTGGTAGTTGGAATAAGCATTGCCATGACACTCGCGTTCGGTGGATTCGACATCGTTCAGGGCGGTAAGGTCTACGGTATTCATCCCGGACTGTACGGACTCACAGCTAATTCGGCCATCGCCTTGGCCGGCTCGTGGCTTGGCAATCGGCGTGCGGCATAAGCCCGGCAAACCTTGTCCGCGTCGAGATTGCAACATCACACTAGCGAAATTCAAAAACCTTGCATCCACCCAATTGCGCCCGGATTAGCTCTCGAATGACAAAATCGAGATTGACGTACGCGTCGTAACACGGCGACACGGGCCAATAACACCGGCTGCGCAGCAACTACCCTGAGCGTTGAATTATGCGAACTGGTTGGCGACGCCGCCCGAAGTTTGCTTGAACCAATTCGCACTCGGAACAAAGTCATCAGCTGTTCTGCCTGAATTGGTATGAATTGTGCCTGTTATCAGGAAACTCCAACGGGCGTCGATAAAATGAATACGGAAACTCCATATTGGCAACAGGCAGCGCTACCACGTTACGCTGGTTTTGTAGATCCCGACGGACACTATGTACCGTTCGAGATGGCCGACGAAGTTTTCGCGCGAGCACGAAAACTGCATGCGCGCGTACTTCTCCGCTTAGAGATCAACGAGGACGGCAAGTTAGAGGGACTGTTGTATACCAACGCGCAGGGAATTGGCGCGCTAAGCTAGCCGCATAATTCGAACCCCACAAACAACCCGCTAGTCGAGACAGGACGCCTGACTGCCCAGGGACGGGCTAATGCCACATAGCTGCCGACCTCATATCCACACGGCGGCAACCTGGGGCAACCTATTGCCGCCCATTTCCTCGCTTTCTTCAGCCTACGGCATCCGCTAAACTCCCGCCAGCCAAATTGAAGGCAGTTTGTGGCGATTTATTAATAGCGTGGCGCGTGAATTGTCTGCACTGTAGTAGGCATAAACCAAGCACCAAAACCCAACATCTAATCCGTTTAGCTACTGGAACTCCGATGCCAAATGTACTATCAGATATTCGTGTGCTCGAACTGGGGACGTTCATCACCGGGCCCGCCGCTGGCATGATGCTTGCCGATCTCGGCGCAGATGTCATCAAGATCGAACGTCCTGAAACCGGCGATCCGTTTCGGGCATTCAAAGGCGGTCTGTACAGCCCCCATTATCAAACATATAACCGCAACAAACGTAGCATCACGCTGGACACATCCGACGACGAGGATCTTGCCGTCCTTGACGAATTGATCGCGACCGCCGATGTATTCATTCAGAATTTTCGCCCCGGGGTGGCGGAACGTTTGAATGTCGGAGCCGAGCGGCTACAGGCGCTTAACCCCAGACTAATCTATTGCGCATTGTCCGGCTTCGGCGAGTCCGGGCCCGACGTCGACCGTCCCTGCTATGACTCTGTCGCCCAAGCAGCGAGTGGATTCCTGGGCTTACTGGTCAACCCCGAAAACCCTCGGGTGGTCGGGCCTGCTATTGCCGACGCAATGACCGGGATTTACGCCGCATTCGGCGTTCTCGGCGCTCTGCACGAAAGAAACCAAACCGGCGTCGGTCGGCGGGTCCACGTTTCCATGCTGGAGACCATGACGCATTTCAATCTGGATGCATTTACTCACTATTTCTCGGTCGGCGAGATCATGGGTCCATACAGCCGGCCACGAGTATCGCAGTCTTACGTGCTGGAGTGTTCAGATGGCAAGTGGATTGCCCTGCATATGTCATCGCCCGAGAAATTCTGGCGCGGGCTCGCGGAGGCAATGGAACAACCTAAGCTTTTCGACGATCCACACTTCGCAGATCGCAACGCACGCATCGAGCATCAAGAGGAAAACACCAAGTTTATGGCGGCCATATTCAAGCAGCGTACGCAATCTGATTGGTGCGAGCGCTTGCGTCGCTTGGAGGTTCCTCATGCCGCAGTCTATAAATCAAACGAAGTGATGGAAGATCCGCAGGCACGACACCTGGAGTTACTCGTGGAAGGTACGCATCCAACCGAAGGTGTATTCAAAACCGTGCGTTCTCCCATCAGCTATAACGGTGAGCGGGACACAACCGTAAAGCCACCACCGACTCTTGGTGAACATAACGAGGAAATTCGGGAACAGCTGACCCGTGCAAGTGGACGAGGCGGGTAAAGTTACGCTTTTTCGCGGGCGCCAATAGCCCGGACCCAACTTGCGAAGGGTCCGAGAAAGCCGGCGAGATATTCGCGCGTTTCGGGATCAATCAAACCCACACCATCTTCAAATTTTTCCGGTGCCATGGCGATGAGTACCAGTGGTTGGTTCATGACGGGTGCATCCAGCACCATTAGAGAGTGGCGCAAGTGGGCCTGGGCGTTGATGGTGCCAAGGCGCCCATAACTCGCACCCATCAAAGCAATCGGCTTGCCCTTGAACGGCTGGGGCTGCGCGCGCGACAACCAGTCCACAACGTTTTTCAAAACCCCAGGTACGGAGAAGTTGTACTCGGGTGTCGCAATCAGCACGCCGTCGGCCGCGCGTATACGCTGCGCGAGTTGCTCGACTGCGATGGGAAAATCCTCCAGATCCGCGTTGTATAACGGTACATCGGCAACTGCGCAGATTTCGATACGCAATCTGTCGCCGCCCAAATCCTGACAAGCTTTCAACAACGCTGTGTTATAGGAATTGCGCCGCAAGCTCCCGGATATACCTACGATGTCTAGTGTTTGTTCCACGTCCGGTCCCCTGAGCCCATGTGCCCATGCATATCGGAGCCTATTTGGTTTTAATCGGTGAAAATATCGAGTGGCAAAATCGCGGACACGCCCACGTTGGGGCTGTCGACAAGCTGGCCGATCCGCAAATCCACGGCAACACTGGTCACGACATAAGCCTGTTCGCGTGTCAGTCCACGATGAACGGTCAAGTATCGGATCATTTCCAGCAAGGCGTTGCGCGCGGCCAACGATACGTCCTTGGACAGGTTCGTAAGTCCCGCTATTTTTGTGGACTCCAAATACCGCATATCGGGCGGAACTGTTCCGCTATCCTTAAACGGATAGCCGGTGGTTGCGTAGAAGCGCGTTGAGGGTATATCCAGTAAACGACTGGGGCCTTCGTAGTGGATCCCAGCCGGCAATTCGCGATCCCTGACAATCGCGGTTCTCAGAACTACTGTGGCATCCATTTCGATGGCAGTCCCGGAGACTTCGCCATCACCCTGTGCATAGTGCACGTCGCCGACCGCGAGACCGCAACCATCGATTTGGCAGGGCAAATAAATCGTAACACCCGCACCCAAATAGCGAATATCGACATTACCGCCGTGCTCTCGCGGCGGTGTCGTGCGCAGACACTCTTGTTTGTGCGTGCCTTGAGGTCCGCACACTGCAGCGGGAGACGCATTGATCGGCTGCAACGCCGTAACCGCACCGCCACTGGCGAGCAACGCCGCCTCGCGATCGAGTATGCGACGCGTTTCCGTGGGGCCTGGCAAGGTTGTCACAATACCCGGGAATCCAGCGTTGGGGATGCGGATACCTGGCATTTGATCCGACACCGCCCATCGCTCTCCGAGCTTCCACACCACGACGAAAGGCGGACCAGGGAAGGTGTCGGAGACGAAGCCGCTGGGCATTATCAGTGTGATGCCGTAATCCCCGGGTCGAATTTCCAGCAGCGTAACCGCAAGCACATCGCCCGCTTTGGCGCCTTCGATGTAGACAGGCCCGGTCAACGGATGAACGGTGCTGTTAACGGGGTCGTTTTTGCGGGGATCTACAACGTCGCTGTGAGGGTCGAGATCGAAGTCACTGGCATTGCGCGCAGCGAGCGAAATTACCTGCCCGGGCTGCGCGCGTATGCGCATCGGAATATTCGGGTGCAGGCGATTGATACAATTCGGATCCTCGTTGCAATTGGCACCGTTGAATCCGATCGCCAGTGGTGCCAGCGTCGCTTCGTCCGCGGGCAAACCGCCGACAAAGAGCAGACACGCCAGACCGACCGATAACGTTTTGAATATTTTCTGCATAGTGGTGACCCGACCGTTAGGCAGCGTCCGCCAGCTGACCCGCGAACTGATCCAAAGCACGGCGAAATCGCTCGACGAAAAAGTCAATTTGCTCAGTCGTAATAATCAGTGGCGGTGTGGCAATGATGGTTGACTCGATCGGCCGCGTTATGATGCCCTCGCGTAATGCGCAGGCGCGAAAGTCTTCGCACTCTTGCGCCTCGGGATCAAACGGCGTCATGGTCTTGTTGTCCTTGACGAGTTCCACTGCAGCCAGAAGACCGACGCACCGAACCTCGGCCACCAGCGGATGATCCGCAAGGCTGGCCAGGCGCTGCGCAAAGTAAGGCCCGGTTTCCCTGCCGACCCGCGCAATGATGCCCTCCTCCTCGAGCAGACGAATATTTTCCAGCGCTACCGCGCAAGCCACCGGATGGCCGGAGTAGGTAAAGCCATGAAAGAATTCACCGCCTTTATCGATCAAGGCGTCGGCGATCCGGTCACCGACCATGACCACCGACAGCGGGATATATCCGGACGTGATGCCTTTTGCCAGACACAACAGATCCGGCTTAATGTCGAAGGTCTCACACGCAAACCAATTGCCAGTGCGTCCGAACCCACAAATGACTTCATCGACGACTAACAGTACATCGTATTGGTCGCAAATCCGCTGCACCTCGCCCCAGTAGTTGCTGGGCGGGACCCTGCCGCCGCCGGCTCCCTGCACCGGTTCGGCGAAAAAAGCAGCTACCCGCCGCGGTCCAATCTCGAGTATTTTTTCTTCGAGCCAGCTGGCAGCGAGTTTGCCAAACGCCTCTTCGGACATGCCGCGCCCGTGGGTGAACTGGCAAGGGCACTTGATGTGTTCGATATTCGGTATCTGCGCGGCCTGCGCATGGATTGGCGGCATACCGCCCAGCGCACCGGCAGCCACGGTGCTGCCGTGGTAGGCGTTCTCACGACTGATAACGACTTGCCGCTCGCTCTGGCCTTGTAGCTGCCAATATTGGCGCACCATGCGCAATGCCGTGTCGTTGGCCTCCGACCCGGAGTTCGCATAGAACACATGATTCAAACCCGCGGGGGTCAGGCGCACTAGCTCTTCGGCAAGACGTATGGCGTGCTTGTTCGACGCCTTGAAAAAACTATTGAAATAGCTGAGCTCGCGCATCTGATTGGCGGCTGCCATGGCCAGTTCTTCCCGGCCATAGCCAATATTGACGCAGGCCAGGCCAGCGAGCCCGTCGAGGTATTTGTTACCGTCGTTGTCCCAAACGTAAACGCCTTCGCCGCGAACGATGATAGCGGCTTTTTCCTCGCGCAAGGCCTTGTGATCCGTAAACGGATGCAAATAGTTGTCGAGATCGGCCTGCTGCCACTCGTTAGTACTGCGATCGGCGATAGTCATAATCAGTTCCTCACATGTGGGCGTGTGCGCGACTAGGTCAAGAAAACAGTCGAACCGGTTGTTTGCCGGCCTTCCAGCGCCCGATGCGCGGCGACAGCATCGGCCAGCGGTAATGTTTGATTGACGGTGATTCGCACGCCCTGATTTAATACCATATCGAAAAGCGCCGCAGCCGATTGCACCAGATCCTCACGCGCCGCTGTATACACAATCAGCGAGGGGCGAGTGAGGAAAAGTGAGCCGCCGGCAGCCAGCGCGGCGATGTCGAACGGCGCTACCGGACCGGACGACTGACCGAAGCTCACCATCATGCCCCGCGGACGCAGGCAACTGAGACTGTCTGTAAAAGTATCCTTGCCGACAGAGTCATACACGACAGCGACTCCCTGGCCATCGGTAACTTCCTTGACACGGTCAACAACCTTCTCACGGGTATAAATGATCGCGTGGTCACAACCATTTGCCTTGGCAAGTTCCGCCTTGGCGTCGCTGCCAACCGTGCCAATCACCGTAGCACCGAGCCGCTTTGCCCACTGACAGGCAATCAATCCGACACCGCCGGCAGCAGCATGGATTAGAATCGCGTCGCCTGCTTTAACCGGGTAAGTGCGCTGCAGCAGATACTCAGCTGTCATACCCTTCAACATCATCGCCGCCGCAGTTTTATGGTCGATGCCATCGGGCACCTGCACGACACGCTGTGCGGGTATCAATCTACTCTCCGCGTAAGCGCCAATCGGCAACGTCGCATAGGCCACGCGGTCACCGACCGCGACGTCAGTCACGCCAGGTCCGACCGCCTCCACCGTACCGGCCGCCTCAAGACCTGGGCTGAATGGCGAGTTGGGCGCAGGGTAAAGACCCGAGCGAAAATAAACGTCGATATAATTGAGTCCGACGGCCGCGTTGCGCACCCGGATCTCGCCATCCTGCGGCTCACCAACGTCGACGTCCTCCCAGGCCATTGCCTCGGGCCCACCAGGTTCGTGCACCAGAATTGCTTTCGTCATTGGTCTGTTCCGCCGTATTAATGTCCGCACCCCTAGTGCGGATCGCAATTGCATTCTCACCGAAACGGCGTACCGTTAGCAATTGGGTAACCTGAAGAAATCCCATTGGTCGTGGCTAACTTTCGCCACTTGCGCGGCTGGACGATTCTTGTAGCCCTGACTACAACGGACCCCGAAACAATTGCGCCTGTGCTGCCACCTTGCCCGGATCTTCTATCGGCAGCGAGCACACGTCAGGATTACAGATATACAGGGCGGCACGACCCCGATCCGGGTAGCGGCCGGGTTTTTCGTAGTGCAACAATTTTCTCGGCTCATAGACCAGGCGCCCGGCATTGAACAAGGCTGCGGCCCTCGGATCCTCCACCGCGCCAACGACCGTAAACTCTACATACGATGCGGTAACTTTTTCCAGCGCTAACGCAAACTGACCGGTCACTTTGCCTTCGCGACTAATAATTTTTGGATCTGCGACGGCCCGCAGTGTTCTTGCGGGCAACGCCTCCAGATTGTCGTCTTTCGTGTAGACCCACAAATCATAGAGAAAATGCGCGGCAGTGCCGTTGTGCTCTAGCGGTTTACGCACCGGGATGATGGCCACGGTGTCGTCCGCTACGGTCGAAAAGAAGCCACCCAGCCGCGGGTCTTCGAGCTTATCGCGCATCGCACTGGCAATGCCTTGCGCGTGCGCGAGCCAGCGCTGCTCGCCGGTAGCACGATACAGCGCGAGCATGGCAGTTCCGAACCAGACTTGCGCACTGAGAAACGGACGCTCCTCGGCGAAAAACGGACGCATACGCTGGTCGTCGACAACCCGTTGCGTACGCACGCTCTGTTGCATCCAGCCGTCCGCATGCAACCGGCTCTGCAGCAAGGACTCGGCAGCGCGTTGCGCCGTATTCAAATAGTCGAGAACGCCGGTCGCCTCAAAAACGCGCACATAGGCAGCAATCACTTCACCATTTTTGTCCGTATAAGTCGCATGATCGATCGGTGGGATACCAAACGCGCGCCGCGCCGAATCAGAGTTCAATGCCCAGTAATCCAAAGTGCTCATGCTCGATGGCAAGTTCGGTGGGTCGTCTTCCTGGCTGGTATAAAAAGTGCCGTCGGCAGCCATCATCCAGCCGCGTACATAGCGGTCGACCTCGGTAATCGCGTGGCGGTACTTGTCGTCACCGGTAATTTGCAAAGCAGATGCCAGCGCCCGCAGAACATGCGCCTGATTGGAGATTCGCTTTTCAGGAATTACCCGTAGCACCCGGAACCGCTCGGGCAATTGGGCACCCGGGTGGAAAGCTCTAACAAAGACACCGCCCCACACCGGATCCAAGGCCGTGATGTACCCGTCCGTGGATTTGATTGCCAACGCGCGTAGCGACTCCATGTCGTACAGACGGGCACGCAGATAAAGATCGCGTAGCGGCGCCCCTTCGACCGTCGCATAGCCATTACGACTCCAACCGCCGAACTCCGCATTGAGGCTGCGATCCAACTGCGCCCGTACCCTATCGCGGATCCGCGTCAAGTCAGTTTCCTCCGGCTTCGGCGGCGCGGCATACGGGGCGAGCCTGTCAGGACTCAACTCGCCATCCGACTGCTTGTCGATCAGTTCTTTCAGAATGGGAACGAAATTGCGCGGTACCCGATTACCCCGAAGCGCCAACACCTGGGTCGTGTCGGGTGCCATGAAGATAATCGCCGGCCAGGCCCAGTCCGAGTAGCGCTCGCCGATGTCGGGTCGCGCTTCTGCATCGACCGCTATGGCAACGAAGTGGCGGTTGATGAGCGCAATAACCGTTGGATCAGTAAAGGTGATTTCATCCATGCGTCGACACGCGGTGCAACCCTCCATGCCAACGTCGAGCAAGATCATCCGATTTTCATCGCTGGCCTCGGTGAAGGCAGACGCGGACCAATCCTGCCAGGCGATTTTCGCGACGTCGGCAGGCCACGCGGATACACTCACAGCCATTAACAGCGAGCCGAGCACGCGTGCGGTGGGAGCCGAATTGTTCATAGTTGTTCTCCGCATTTTTTCAATTCAGACCGTAATTACAAACCACAATTCCACGATACCTACAACCATTATAGGTAATTGGCCAAATGTAACTGCGGCAGTTGGTATCGGCTGGGGCAATCACCGACAATGCCTCGATGAATGACGCAATCGGCAACATCGATGTCGCTGCGCGCATGCAGCGACCCGGGAAAGTCATCGGCTTGGTGAGCGCGGCGCATTTCATCAGTCATTTCTATATTTTGCTATTGCCACCCTTGTTTCCGCTTTTGCGTACCGAGCTCAGCGTTAGCTTCGTGCAACTTGGCTTCGCGATTACCGTTTTCAATCTGACGACTGCCATTTTTCAACCGCCGTTGGGGTTTGTCGTCGACCGATACGATGCAGGCAGAATTCTATTGGCGGGTGTCATTATGCAGTCAATAGCCATTGCGGCAATTGGCTGGTTTGCGTCGTATGGGTCCATTCTCGTGCTCATGATCCTGCTGGGGCTGGGCAATGCCGTTTATCATCCGGCCGATTATTCAATCTTAAACAAGACGGTCGCCGCGGGCGCAATCGGCCGAGCATTTTCTGTACACACCTTCGCTGGCTATTTGGGCTACGCGGTAGCGCCGGTATCCATCGCCTACCTGGTCACATTCCTCGACTGGGGCACCGCGTTGAGTCTATGTGCAGGAGTGGGTGGCGCTGTGGCCATCTTGCTGGCTGCCCATTCGAAGGTCTTTAAAGCGGCGAACGACGCGCAGCGAAGTGAGGGGAAACAACGGACGACGACCTTGGACGGGATCCGTCTGTTGCTCAGTACCCCAGTATTGCTAGGCCTGCTGTTTTTCGCGCTGATGTCTCTGTACGGCAGCGGCGTGGGCGAGTTCGGTGTCTCGGTATTAAACGAGGCTTACGGCACATCCCTGACGACGTCCGCCACCATCATCTCAGTGTTCCTGTTTGCGGCACCCATTGGCGTATTGTTGGGCGGCAGCGCGGCCGACCGGATCCATCATCACGAAAATTTGATAGCGCTGTGCATAATCGGTGCAGGCGCGTTGACCTGTGTCGCAGCCGGTTTGACCATGTCTATACAGACCCTGACTGTGGTCCTAGCCGTCGCCGGGCTACTATCGGGTTTTGTTGCGCCCTCTCGCGACAAGCTGATCTGGTCGATGACTCCAGCTGGCGATGTTGGCAAAGTTTTTGGCTTCGTCTCCAGCGGCTTCACGATCTCAGGCGTGATTGCCCCGATCCTGTTCGGTTACTTATTGGATAACTCACCACCACGGTTGGTATTTTGGACCGCGGGCGGATTCGCTTTCGCCACTGCAGCGTGCGTGATTATTACTGGCCGCTACACTCGCCGCTAGCCGCCCGGTTAGGAATCGTTGCGGGAACGTGTAACGTGCCATCGGGTCCGTTACACGTTCCCAGCGCGAAAATGCTTAGTGAAACGTCATGCCGCCATCATGCACAATGATCTGACCGGTGATAAACGCACTCATTTCACTGGCCAGAAATACCGCGGTTCCAACCAGGTCATCAGGCACGGCAACGCGCTTCAAGCTGCGTAACGGCATTTGCAGTTCCTCAAGATCCGGGATCGGCAGCTCTTTGGTATCGTTGATCCTGTCGCCGGCTTCCGAGTGTGTGTAGCCGGGCGCGATAGTATTGACGTTGATATTGTGCACGCCCAACTCTCGGGCCATGACCCGGGTCAGCGCAATCACCGCACCCTTTGAACATACGTAATGCGGCATGCCGGGAATACCTTCCAACACCGACGCCGACGCGATGTTGATGATTTTGCCACCACCGTTGTCCTTCATATACGGAAACACGGCTTTGGTGCAGTGAAATGGGCCGGTAGTGTTCACCTGCATAACCCGGTTCCACTCTTCAGTCGATACTTCGGTGAATGGACGCAGCACGATGTCGCCGAAGATCGCGGCATTGTTGACGAGAATATCGATCTTGCCGAAGCGATCCACGGTGGCCTTGGCCAGCGCGTGGCAATCGTCCTGGCTGCTGATGTCAGTTATCACCGCGATCGCTTCTCCGCCAACCGCCTCAACCGCCTTGACGGTGTCGCTGCCGTCTTTGATATCGCTGACCACAACCTTCGCGCCTTCTTTAGCGTAGCCCACGGCATACGCGGCGCCGATCCCACCAGCTGAGCCAGTGATAATGGCGACTTTATCTTGCAATTTCATGGTTGGTTCTCCCTGGACATTCTTGTGCGCGGGAGGGTATCACGAAACGTGACACCGAATGCCTCACGCTAGCCCATATCCAAAGCTGTTACTTCCTGTGCTTTTCTAGCGCACATTGGATTCGGTTAATTGACATCCAAGGCATGTGGCCGCAAGTCCTGCAGCGACACCACTTCCAGCGCTGCTTCATGTGTCGCCGCGAGCACCACCTTTGGCGGCGCACCCGCCTCCAGCGCCTCGCGCCAGCGATCCGCGCACAAGCACCAGCGATCGCCCGGCTTGAGCCCGGGAAAACCAGCCGCCGGCATCGGTGATTGCAAATCGTTGCCGTGACTCGTAGAGAAATCCAGAAACTCCTTTGTGACAATGGTACAGATCACATGCAGAGCGAAATCCTCTTCGCCGGTGTTACAACAGCCGTCGCGAAAAAACCCTGTCATGGGTTCGGTCGAGCAACTTTCCAGCGTTTCGCCAAATACGTTCTTTGCGTCAGTCATCTCGGCATCCCGACATAGTTATAAGGATAGATTTTCATCTACTCGGTGATTGCCCGCAAATGCTATTCTCAATTATGCCCAAAGAGAAATGGAATATGTTCAGCGACGCTAAAAAGCTAGTCGACCACGCGATTAGCCGTCGCACTTTTATAAAGCGGATGACGGCCACCGGGGTCTCGCTGACGGGAGCCAAAGCAATGGCCCAATCGCTCGCGCCTGTTGCCGCTGCTGCAGCGGCAGCGGCCGGACACGGAAAGATCCTTAAGAACCTGACCGGTGGCGAACTTATGGCGGAGTTCTTGATCGATTGGCAGGTTCCGTATGTCTTTGGTCTGGCCGGCTCCGAGGAAGTCGGTTTTCTCGACGCGTTGGTGGACCGAACAGCGCTGCAATATTGCACCTGCCTGCACGAGAGTGCGGCAATGGCCATGGCGGACGGCTATGCGCGCTCTACCGGCGAAACGACGCTGGTGCAATTGCATTCGGTGGCCGGTGCCGCCTACGCGCTGGGACAACTGGTTAACAGCTATCGCGACCGGATCCCGGTCGTCGTTACCGCGGGACGTCAGGCAGCCGGTTACCGTGGACAAGACGGCTTCCTCGAAGCTGCAAACCTGCATGAGTTACCTCGGGATTACACCCAGTGGATCTGGGATGTCATGAGTCCTCAGACTATTCCCGAGGTGCTACGTCGCGCATTTGTCTTGTCCCAGGCACCACCAGGCGGTCCATCGTTTGTTACATTCTCAAAGGACTTGTGGGAGATGCCGGTGGCACGCGCCGAAATCATTCCAAAGGCACGCTCTCAGGTCGTCACGGACGTTGCGCCACCCGAGGAACACGTAGTGCGCATCGCTGACGCGCTAGTCGCCGCCGAGTTGCCGATGATATTTGTCGGTAACGAGGCGATCCGCTACGAAATCAGCGAGGAAGTCGCGAGTATTGCTGAGGTTACAGGCGCGCTCGTCATGACCTCGAATAAGATCCCCTGTGTGTTCCCGACCACGCATCCAAACTTTGCCGGTCAATACCTCGATGACACGGAAATCGCAGGCCGTATAGACACGTTCTGGTCGTTGGGCGCACACATGTTCAGACGCTCGGCGAAACTCGACGCGTCGGTGATGCCGCGATCCCGCACCATGATCCACACCGGACTCAATGACGGCTACGTCGCACGAAATTATCCCGTGGACATTGCCGCTATTGCAGGCATTAAGGCAACGTCGGCCGCGGTGCGTGAAGAGTTATCAGGACGCAAGCTGAATTCTTCGGCTCTAGCCGCGCGCAAACGCTGGGTCGCGGACTACACGCGGGAACGGCGCGAAAAGCTCGACAAACAGGCCAGGCAAGAGTGGGGCAACAACCCAATCAGTGTGTCGCGGTTGATGCTGGAGCTTAATCGCCGCATGGATCCGGGGGCGTATATCGTCAGCGAGATTGTGTCATCGGATCGATACCCGCGACGCTACCTCGATTTCGATCACACGCAATCATTGGCGCAGCGGCGCCGTCACTTCGACTCGACCGGCGGCGTGCTTGGCTGGGGCACAGCTGCGGCAATCGGCGTGAAAATCGGCAATCCCGACAAAGAAGTCTGGTGCCTCAGCGGTGACGGCAGTTTTAATTTTGGCAGCCAGGCGCTCTGGTCCGCGACACGCTATGAAGTGCCCGTGGGTTTCGTTATTTTCAATAACGGCCAATATCAGGCAAACCGTCTCAATCAGAACAAATACAAGGGCCGCATGTATCAGACCGGCAAATACATCGGTGTCAGTCTGGAGGATCCCACCATCGACTATAAGGCTCTAGCGAAAGCCTATGATATCGAAGCTGAACGCATCGAGCTGCCCGAGAACATTGCGCCGGCTTTACAACGTTGCCAGCGCGCCATGCACGACGGACGGCCGTATTTAATCGACATCGTGGTCGAGCGTCATTTCACCGGCAAAGACAGTACCTGGCGCGACAAATTCTCTATTGCCAAACGGCAACCCCGAACAAGCTGAGGCCTGCCGCTACACCGCCGGAACATGGCGCAGACCGGGTATCAATGAAATTGTTTGCGTTTCAGCGGTCCGCTACAGCCATCCTTTGGACGACTGTACTAGTTAGTTCAGTTTTGCGAGAATACCACGTCGTTTCGGTAAAATTACAAATACGACAGCACATGCGAGGATGCTGCCCATCTTGACGAGACTGTGGGGGTGACCAATGAAATCGTCAATTAGTTCCATTTACAACACATGCTTGATTGCTTTTGTTGCCAGCTCTGTCGCCTTGCCACCACAGGCAGTGTACGGCGCCCCTATCGAAGAGGTCGTAGTCACGGCACGTAAACGTGAAGAATCTTTACAGGACGTTCCGATATCAGTACAGGCCTTTGGCGGCAAGCAAATAGCACAACAAAGCATCATCGATATCCAAGCGCTTGCACCTTATATACCCGGCTTTTCCTATACTCCGTCACCCGGGGCATCCGATCTGTATTTCATGCGAGGTCTTGGAACGTTCGGCAGCGGCGTGCATTTCGAACCTGGTGTCGGCCAGGTCTTTAACGGTTTTTTCTCGACCCGCGGTAGACTCGGCCGCAGTGCTTTCGTCGATGTCGCGCAAATCGAAATTTTGAAAGGGCCGCAAGGCGCCATTATCGGCAAGAACACTTCGCTGGGCGCAATCAATATCACCTCTAACAAACCCACCGATGAATTTGAAGCCAGTCTAGTCGGCCAATACAACGTCGACGCAAGTGAAGGCTACGATATTGAAGCGTTGGTTTCCGGACCCATAACCGACCGGGTGCGCGGTCGCGCTGTCGTCAACTTCCGTGACGTCGATGGCTGGGTCAAGCAAACCACCACTGGCAAGGATTTGCAGCAGCAGGAAGATCTAACCGCCCGAGTGCTACTCGATGTGGATGTCACCGATGACATAACAGCTGAGTTCATGTACCAGCGCACGGATTTCGACCGCAAGGGCAAGGCCAGGGTGATAGCGGGTTGCTTGGAATATCAGCCGCCGGCCGGCCCTCCACACAGTATCGGCAGGGCCACAGCGGCAGGATTGGAATGCGGTGGCGTCGAGGACTTCAACGGCACCTTGGATTTGCGTCGAGATACTCCAACGGGTCCGGTGTTCAATTCTGAAGAGCCCTTGCAGTTAGAGAACGATATGTTCGGAGTAACGATCGATTGGGAATTTGACAATTTCACTATCACGTCCCTTTCTAACTACTTCTCCTACGAATTGACGGATCAGTTCAGCGGCGATCAGACGGCGCGCGAACGGGTCAGTATTGAGAATGCCGAAGATTACAGTCAGTTTTATCAAGAATTGCGCATCACCTCTACCGGCGACCAGGTTCTGGACTACACAGTGGGCGCAATGTACTTCAACGGCGCCATGGATTTCACCCAGACCTTCCATGCGGTCGCGGGTGCCGTCGGCGGGCCGACGACCCCGGCTCTGGCACGTAACGAGTTCGCGGGGTCGCATACAAATTCTATTGCCGGTTTCGCGCAAATCGACTGGCACATCGCCGACGACTGGACTTTCACGCTGGGCGGGCGGGTCACAGACGAAGACCGTACCGGCAAGAGGGCGCAGCGTCCCGGCCCCATCTACGACACATCGATCAACTCGACACAACTATGCAACATGGCGGGGCCATTGTCCGCCTGCACCTTCGGCAACGACGGCTTGACGCCGGGCGCGTTCGTCTCCGACGACATCAGCAAGACCAACGTTTCCTACAATCTGTCGCTGCAATACGCGTGGAACGACGACAACATCTTCTATTTCACCCACGCGACCGGATTCAAATCCGGCGGTTTCGACCTGCGCGGCGGTGGCGATCCGGCGAATTTCATCTTCGACGAAGAACAATCAACGAGCTTCGAGGGTGGCGGCAAGCACACGCTGCTCGATGGCACGTTACGGGCGAATTGGGCCGTCTTTCACACTACGGTTGACGACCTCCAGACTGCGGCTAACGACCCCGTCATCATTCAGCAAATCGTCGCTAGCGGCGATGCCGAAACCACCGGTATCGAGTTGGACCTCCTGTGGGCTCCGACTGATGGCCTGACACTCAATTTCGCCGGCACCTACATGGATGCGGATTACGACAAGTTCGTCGGTTCCTGCTACTTGAGTCAGGTCGAAACTGGAACCGGGTGCATGGACGTCGGGATTTCCCAGGGACAGAGGGCCGGCACCCAGGATCTGGCGGGGCATCAGATGGTATTTGCGCCCGACTGGTCGTTTGTCGCTGGCGGCGAATACGTAATGCCAGTCTTCGACAACATGGAATTGACCACTTCGTTCAAATGGATTTACGTTGATGATTACTTCACGTCGATTGAAATGGATCCGTTCGGAATTCAGGATTCTACGCACCGTATCGATGCCAGTATGATTTTGACTGGCAATCTGGAAGGTGGACACCCGTGGAGTATTGGTATCATCGGCAGAAACCTGACCGACGAGTTGGTGCGCAATTTCAGTAACGCATCGACCCTGTCGGGCTCCGCGATTGTGGGAACCAATATCGAGGAAACCCGCGCGATTGCGGTGCGAGCCAGCATCAGCTGGTAGCGTCAATAATCCGGTTCAAGCTAAGGCGGGCATATTGCCCGCCTTTTTTTTGCTATCGGCCGTAGAGCTTCATGAATGCACTAACCGCGGAGCTTACCGATCGTTCGACGTCGGCTTTCGTCGGAGTCGCGTCTACCCATTGCAAACGCTTGACGTACCATGGGTGCATCAGCAACGAAGTAAAGTGAAAAGCCGCCTCGTCAGGATCAGTGATCCGCAGTTTGCCGCGTCCACCTTGAACGCGTAGATATTCGACCAATATTTCGTGGCTGTGCGCGGGTCCGTGTTCGTAGTAGGCGCGTGCAATTTTCGGGAAATTCGGCGCTGCGGCGATAACCATACGCATCAATGCTACATTGTCGGCCGACAAAACCACCTTGAAGCGCTTGGTCGCAAACTCCCTTAGCGCTTTATCCGGTTCAGGTTCATCGAAATCGATCTCCTCCTGCGAGCGGCGCACCACGACTGCGTCAATAACCGCGCTGAATAACTCGCGTTTGCTTTTGAAGTGCTTGTAGATTGTGGCCTTGGAACCACCCGCACGTTTGACGATATCGTCGACAGACGTATTGGCGTAGCCGAATTCCAGGAACATTTGAGTCGCGGCTCGTAGTATTGCGTCGACGCGCCGTTCGCTGCGCGACAAGCTCGCGGCATCTTTTGACTGTAGGGACTTAGCGCGCATTATTTCTGCAATCTCGCCACAGGGTAATCCGTAAAACGTAAGCGAAGCGACGGAAGCTAATTTACTGTACTAGAGGACAAGGTCAAGCGACGACGCGCGCTTGACGAAAAACGTCACTTTGTGACCATGGAAGTCACTTTCACGACCCGCCAATCCCGTGAATTCAACGTGAATTCAAGGGCTCAGAATTCAATTTCCGTGACCCACTTGCGAGTCTGAGCTCAGCTAACGCCAACCGCGTCACATACCGTGACGGCAAAATCGTAGTGAGCACGTAAGTTGCATGTCTCAGGGCATGATGAACAACATATCACGCTGGTATCAGATAGAACTGACCGACAGACAGGTCCGGGACGGTGCTGCACTGTTTGAATTGCAACATACCGCCTGGGAGGTCTACAAAAATCTGGACGAGCCCGAAAACATGGCGGTTTTTGCCGCGCGCTTCTTTGCAAACAACAAGCTTCCGATCTATTTCTCACCGGCGGCCGTTGTAGGATGTAGATCCTTGCTTAGACAGTTTTCGGCAGCGCCCTGCGCAAAACCGGAAGGCAACTTGAGGCTCATTGTCGGCAAGGATGACAAAGGCTTGCTTGATTAACGCTTTGGGTCCAGTTTCAAGGGGGCAGAGTACTTGAAACTGCTTGAAAAAAATAAATCGCTATAACCCGTATCTTGCTCAAGAAGCAGCGATAATGCCGTGCCATGGCGATATTCACCCTCGACCAGGTTACGGTTGCCTATGGGCACGTACCGGTTCTCGACCGCATCGAAGTGCAAATCGAAAAATCGGAGCGTGTCTGTTTAATTGGTCGCAATGGAGCCGGTAAATCAACCCTGTTACGCGTACTAACTGGTGCTATACAAGCCGACGACGGTGAGCGTTGGTGTCGCGACACCCTGCGTATTTCTCATTTGGAACAGGAGATTGCCTCCAGCTCCGCAACCAGCGTCTATGAAACCGTGGCCGCTGGACTCGGTGAACTGGGCGCGCTGCTCGCGCAATATCATCAAGTCGTCCATGCGCAAGAGCAGTCAGCGGCGAGCGCGCTGCGGACCATGTCAGACCTGCAACAACGCATCGACGTGCATGGCGGTTGGAACATCGATCAGAAGGTCGAAACGATACTGACGCGTCTGTCGTTACCCGCGGATAAACCATTCTCGGAGTGCTCCGGCGGCATAAAGCGACGGACCATGCTCGCCCGCGCATTAGTCAGCGAACCCGACCTGCTGCTTCTGGACGAGCCCACCAACCACATGGATATTGAAGCCATAAACTGGCTGGAAGAATTTCTGCTCGCATTTCAGGGTTCCCTCGTGTTCATCACACACGACCGTACTCTGCTCAAAAACCTGGCGACTCGGATCATTGAGTTGGATCGAGGTCGATTAACTTCCTTTGCGGGAGATTACGCAAATTACGAACGCAGAAAAGACCAAATGTTGGCGGCCGAGGAAACTGCTAACGCAAAGTTTGACAAACAACTGGCCAAGCACGAGGTGTGGATCCGTGAGGGCATCAAGGCGCGGCGCACTCGTAACGAAGGACGCGTTCGCCGATTGCAGGCGATGCGTGCAGAAAAAGGCCAGCGGCTCGCGCGGCAAGGCGTAGTTAAGCTCCACATAGATGACAGCGAAGGCTCAGGTAAGTTGGTTGCCGATTTACGGCATGTCAACTTCAGCTATGGCGAACATCGAGTTTTAGAGGATTTCTCCACGCGCATTTTGCGTGGCGATCGGGTCGGCATCATTGGCCCCAATGGATCGGGTAAGAGTACGCTGTTGCGTTTGTTGCTGGGAAAACTCAAACCCGACAAAAATGGCGGTCGCATCGTAACCGGCACCCGCCTGCAGATAGCTTACTTCGACCAGGAACGCGCGCCGCTGGATGGGGACAAATCGGTCCGCGACAGCATCAGCGGCGGCAGCGATTTTGTCCTGGTGCGTGGCCGACGGCGCCATGTTATCGGCTACCTGCGCGACTTTTTATTTCCGCCCGAGAGTATCGACACACCAGTGAAAACCTTGTCTGGCGGTGAACGTAACCGCTTGCTGTTGGCCATGTGCTTTACCCAACCCGCAAACGTGCTGGTGTTAGACGAGCCGACCAACGATCTCGATGTCCAGACTCTGGAACTGCTCGAGGACCTGCTGATCGATTTTGATGGGACGATATTACTGGTCAGCCATGATCGAGCCTTTCTCGACAGTGTCGTTACCAGCACTTTGGTTTTTGAGGGTGCTGCCCATGTAACGGAGTATGTCGGCGGGTACGACGACTGGCTGCGACAGCGCCCCGCGATAAGTAACAATTCCGCATCTGCAAAGAAGCGTAGGCCCACTGCTGCGCGTAAAACTGTTGAAAACAGCGGCACCAAGCGCAGTTTGCGCTATGCGGAAAAACGTGAGTTAGACGCTTTGCCACTGGAGATTGAAGCGCTGGAAATCGAACAGCAGACACTTGAGAATCTAACCGCAAGTGCCGAATTTTTTCGTAAAGAAAAAGCTGAGATCACCGCTACGCTCGGCCGTCTCGAAGAGATTCGCTACGCACTGGAGGAGTCCTATGAACGCTGGCAGCAGTTGGAGGAACTGTAGGTGCGGCGTCCCAACGGACGCGTTACACATGCTCGTCGCGATTGCGGGTTCAATCTGATACCGTTCGACACTAGTGAACCAAACCGGGTCGAAAATGAAAATAACAAGAGTATTTGTCGCACTATTTGTCGTCACGCTGGCGGCTTGTTCGCAAGATGAAGATGCGGCAACAAGCCCGCCACCAGCAGCGGCGCCCAGCGAGTCCGTAGCGACGAGCGAACCCGCCAGTGCGATAGAAACGTCGCCGTCGCGACCCAATATCCTACTCATCGTTGCCGATGATGTCGGCTACGCTGATCTCGGCGCCTATGGCAGCGAAATCGAAACACCGAATCTCGATGCACTGGCGCGTGCCGGTACCCAGTTCACGAATTTTCACGTCGCGCCAACGTGTTCGCCAACACGCTCCATGCTGTTTTCCGGTACGGATAATCATCTGGCCGGCGTCGGCAATATGTTCGAAGTAATGCGCACAACTAATTCGGCTCTGCTTGGCAGCGCCGGCTACGAGGGTTATCTGAACTTCCGCGTGGCCTCGCTGGCGAATTTGATGGGTGACGCCGGCTACCACACCTATATGGCGGGCAAATGGCACCTCGGCTTAACCGAGGAAACCAGCCCTGCCGCCCGCGGTTTCGACAACTCCTTTGTCCTCGTCGATGGCGGCGCCAGCCATTTCACGGACATGGGGCTGGAGGTCAAGCAACCCAAAGGCACTTACCGGGAGGACGGTAAGGTGGTGCCACTACCAGAGAATTTTTATTCGACCCGCACCTATACGGACAAGCTGCTCGGCTACCTGCAGCAGGAACGCAGTCAGGACGAACCATTCTTCGCCTATCTGGCCTTTACAGCGCCGCATTGGCCGTTGATGGCGCCAGCGGCGTCACATGCGAAATACGTCGGCAAATACGACGAGGGTTACGACGTGCTGCTGCAACAACGTCTGGCAAAAATGCGAGCACTCGGACTGGTGTCGGCGGATGCGCCCATCCCGCCGCGACAAGCGAGCGAAGTGCCGTGGGAGGAACTCGGCGAGGAGCAGCAAAAGCGTGAAGCGCGCTCCATGGAGTTGTTTGCCGCCATGCTCGACGATCTCGACAAGCATGTGGGTCGCGTCATCGAGCATCTCAAATCGACCGGGGAATTCGACAATACTTTCATCTTATTCATGTCCGACAATGGTCCGGAAGGAGAACGTCTGGATGAGTTCCCTGCGTTCGGCGAATTCATCAATCAATGTTGCGACTTGAGCTACGAGAACATGGGCAAACCTGGCTCCTATGTTTTCTATGGACCGAACTGGGCACGCGCCGGCGCCGGACACCTGCGCGTCTACAAAGGATTCCCATCCGAGGGCGGGATCCGTGTACCGGCATTCGTCCACTACCCGGGTTTCGACAAACAAGCTTGGCGCACCGACAGCTTCGTCTCCGTCATGGATGTGCTGCCGACCTTCCTGGAATTGGCCGGTACCGAGCATCCAGGCACCGCTTATCAGGGGCGCGAAGTGCACCCGATCAAAGGCAAATCCATGTTGCCAATGCTTCAGGGTGCGAAAGACCGCGTTCACGACGACAACTTTGTGATGGGTTGGGAATTGTTCGGGCATACCGCCATACGTCAAGGCGACCGCAAGCTGCTACGCATGAAACCGCCGTTCGGGACCGGCGACTGGCAGCTTTATGATGTCGCGCAAGATCCTACCGAGCAAAACGATCTGAGCGACGAGGCGCCGGAAGATCGTGCGCGCCTGCTACGACTGTGGGACGAGTACGCGAAACAGGGGAATATTACGTTGCGGGATTTCAGCGCGGAATAACAATCTTCCTACCCCTCATCCGACCGCCAGGGATGGCGGAAGTGCAGGCAAAGCACGACTACAGGATGTAGGAGGTAGAGCGAAGCAGGAGCTAGAGCCGACGAGTCCATGGATGGACGAGGTAGAACGGCGCAGGAGGCCAAAGTCGAGGAGCACTTGCCTGCCCGGCCCTCTCCCGCAAGGGGAGAGGGCAGAGTAAGGGGGAAATTAATACCGCTGAGTCCAATAAAACAGCGTCGAAAAATCCAACTCATCGCTTTTATAAGCGCGGTCTTCCCGGCGCAGATCGTGATTCAAAGTCAAAGTCAATTCAGTCCCCGGCGTGACTATCCAGCGCAATTGGCTGTTCAGGGTTATCAGATGTGTTTCTGATTCATGCTGCAGAAAATTGCTCCATGACAGCTTCGGATTAAACAGCGTGTCGAGTTTGAGTCGATCTATTTCGATGTCAAAATCGCCTTGCGGTAGATTGACGTTGATATTCCTGTGCAGGATGCTGGCGAAGAAATGTGGATTCGGCCGCCATTCGATTTTGACAGAGATGTCTATCTGCTCGCCATCGAAAAATTCGCCAACCCGCGATCTCAATAGCAATTTTATCGGGCGGCTATCGCTGGTATCGATGCGGGTGAAATTGAGGTAATACTCGTACTCGCCTACGGGGATGATTACCCCACGAGCGATCTCGAACGGCATGACCAGGCGTTCATAACGATAATCAGCCCAGGAATCGAACCGATCACCAATGTGGTTGTGAACGTCGAACAAACGGACGTTGACGGCAGCGCTGCGTAACTGATTGTCGGTATCGGTGTGCACGTCGTAGGTCAGTCCCCAATCCATGGTCCGAAGGAAATGGTTTTTCGGACGCAGGCGGTAACGTAGTCTGCCGTCGTAACGCCGTACGCCTGGCCGATTAACGAAGCCTAGCGCCGGATTGAAGTTTTCCTGGATCTCGGTGAAATTGGCCCGTGCGTTCCATTTGTCGTTGGGATAATCCAAGCGCAACCCGTAGGACAGCTCATCGTTATCGATGCCCGATGAGAACGAACGCATGACGAAGGCGTCGGCAACAAATGTCTGATCACCGAACACGTGGCTGTTGCGATAACGAAAGTCGGCGCCGACCAAACCGTTATCGTTGTCGGTAAGCGGGTCACCGTAAGTCAGCATCATCCCAATGCGCGATTCGTCGAGTACGTCTGCCGCACCGCGCATAACGGCAAGATTCGCGGAATCCACCTGTTTGTTTGCGCCCATTTGCGTGTTCATCACACCGAGCGTGTAACGCCCGACACGACCCGTCATTTTCCCGCCCGCCTGCAGATCGATAGTGTCCGGGTTGTCAACGTCACCATTCAATCCGATGCGCCGGGAGAAGAACGGCATGCCGTTAACCTCTTCGAGTCCTCCAAATTGAAAGATATCGGCATCGCGCACAAAGAAATCGCGTTGTTCCGGAAAGAACAACGAGAATCGCGTCAAGTTGGTTTGCACTTCGTCCACCAACGCATCCGAGAAATCGGGATTCGCGACCAATGAACCCTGCAGAGACGGCGTGAACTTGTAAATCAACTCCCCACCGGGATTGAGTTTGAGCTCTTTGTCGTCGCCGGCATCACGCCAACGGAACGTGCTTGCAACAGCCGGTTTGATGTCCAGTCCTTTGCCCTGATCCAGACCGGAAATACCGGTGACGCTGCCGTACGCGGCTGCGTAGACCATGCTGCGATCCTGGGAAACGTTGGACCAGCGGATCTTCTCATTGTGGCGCTTGATGAGGCGCTCGACATCGAAACCCCAGACATCCGTCGCCGGATCGAACGACAGTGTTTTTACCGGAATCGCAACTTCAGCGGTCCAGCCCTGCTCGTCCTGCTGCGCATTTGCATACCAGATACCGTCCCACTCCAAGCGAAATTTGGAATTGTTCTCGACCCTTGCGTCCAATTTTGTGCCAAGCATGTTCAATTCGAAGACAAACGCATTACGCCGGTCCAGAAACGTATCGAACGATAACGCGAGTCGATCACCCGAACGCATTTGCCCGTCCTGGCGCAGTTCCTTGGCGATCATGGCGGCGGGTTCACTGTCGTAACAGCGGATACCGACGTAAATCATGTTGGCGTCGTAGGCCAGATAGATCTCGGTTTTCTCGCTGGGCATAGCACCCAGCACGGGTTCCACCTGTTTGAAATCGGTAATGACCGCAGCTTCGCGCCAAACGGCATCATCCAGCACGCCGTCTATTTCAGGTGGCGTGGTGGTACGCGGCATGACGATTTTCGGCGTCGCCGCCACTGCAGGCGTAGCCTGCGTTACTACGGCGGCAAGCAGTACCGCGATAATGAAGTTATTTGCGCGCATCAGCTCTCGGGTAACACATCGGCGGACACTTCGCCGCGTATGCGCGCGCGGTGCGCTGGACTCAGACGCTGCCACACGCCCGCCATGACCTCGGGAAATTCGACCCGGCCATCGCTCAGCCACTGCGAAACCGACATGCGCAGGCTCGTATCCGGACGTTCGGCGCTACGCGAGGAGTCGGGCGGCCATACGTTTTCAGCGCCCTGAACGTGGCGCACATGGATGGCATCTTTGGTGACATTCCAAACCGACATATCCTGTGCCAGAGAGAGCGGCCCAGAATACGTGGAGCGGATCTCCTGCCACATTTCCGGCACTGTTTCGGCATTGCTGACAAAGTGAAAAGCCACCGCCATGCGCGGCTGCAGTTCGCTGAATATGCGACCGGCGGCCGCGGGGTTAGTGTGCACCCGCGTACCCACCATCCAGGCGGGACCCGGCGCCAACCGGTATTTATCCATCAATTGGGTGGTGGTTGGAAATGCCTCATGTATCAACAAATCGGCACCTCCACCCTCCTGCAACATCCACTTGTTAGGCGCGGTGTCGCTGGAGAACACGAGCTTCAGACCTGCCCATTCCAGAGAGAAACTCACCGGACCATCGATCGCGTGGATGGCCGGCCACGCGCGAATGGTGACACCGTTTTGATCGAACACGACATGCGGTTTCGCGTAGTCGAACTCGGTCACTTCCACCTCATATCCCTTCCCCGGTATGCGTCCGCGTTTTGACGCCAGTTCCCATTCTAGCGATTCCACAAGCTTTTCGACCATGTGGCGCGTGCCATATTTAGGCTCCGTGCCACTAGGCCCCCACACGCGTAGCGGCACATTACGGCCGGCAGATACGCCGCCAATCAACAAAGCGCCCAGATCACCGATGTGATCGAAATGTAGATGCCCAAGGAATACTTTATCCAGATCATCCCAGTTGTATTCCAGCATCGCCAGATTACCAATCGCACTTGTGCCGATGTCGAATATGAATTTGTCACCGTTGCCAAGCTCGACCAGGAACGAAGTGGCCGCCTGCGCCTTGTTTATGTTGGGCATTCCCGTGCCTAGCGCAATGACGCGCATTTCATCACCCGCTAATACCTCCGTGCCGGGGTAGTAGTAGGTGCGTGTCGCGTCTTCTGCCTCGAGCGCATACGTAGCCGTTCCCATCCCGTCGAACAAACGTCCGAGCAGGAAACATCCCAGCGCGACTAAAGCCAGCACCGAGCCGTCGCTTCGCTGCCTCCGTGAAAAATTCGTCATGGAATTCCCTCGCGTCCGACAACTCAACTGTGAGACGAACAGTGGACTATACCTTCGCCAATCAGGCGCAAGCCTCCCATACAACAGGTAACAATGCGCAATCTAGTTGCTCATGGTCGCGTTGCCCGAGCTCGCGCAGATGATCGGTGATCTCCTGTGTCCACGATCCGCGCGGGACGAAGCGCGTGTTTTCCGCAGCAAATCTCAAGGACAGACGGTGCACGGTCTGTGCAAGAGGCACGTTACCACCAGCTGCGCGATGTACAGTTCGCAAATCGAATACCAGACAATCGCCCACTGCAAGATCGAAGCGCAGAAACTCGTACGCGCCAGCATCGTCGGTGAAATCGGGTAGTGGTTCGTATTCTTCGGTAACGCCGTCGAAGGGCACATGATCACGAAAGTGCTGCGGCGCGAATGTGCGCGCCCAAGCGTGTGAACCGCGTACGAACTCAAGTCCTTGTTCAGGGCTGCTGCGCTCCAGCGGGATCCAGACATTACACATGGTGCCCACGAAATCGAAATAGGGCAGGTCGTGATGCCAGGGTGCCGCGTTGCTTGAGCCGGCTTCACGCATAAACCAATTGTCCATAAGCAATCGGATCTGCCGGGCACCCAACAGATTGCCGGCGCATGTGCCCGCGGGTGATTCGAAGATGATTTTTTCGAACTCGGGTATCTGCGGCCAGGTCCAATAATCAAAAACATAGTGGCCCGGCGATTGTTCCGAGGTTTGATCGCGAAAGAACGGGCCCGGTGTCGCTTTGTTACGCTCGATCCCTTGGCGCGCGAGGCTCAGCCAGTGCGCGTTGAATATGCCGCGCAAACAAACCACGCCGTCCGTGGTGTAGCGGCTGACGTCGTCATGCGTGATCACGCGTCTGGCGTCTTATTGAGTCCGTTCCCGCGACTCGAGTGTCAGCCGAGTGCGCAGATCATGCAGTCGCTGATCGAGGCCAGCCGGGTATTGGTGTGGATTGACGAACCGTTGCACGCCAGGATGAAGGCGATCGAGTTCCTCGCCGGTGCGTTGGCGCAGATCGGCCAGTGCCGGCCGCGAATAGACGCGGCGCCCCTGGCGAAACACCGGCACCAGCAAATCCTCGTACGGCGTGCCCGTCGGGATATTCTTGTGCCGCGTTGGATCCAGCGGATCCACGATCGTACAATCCTCGTCAAGCCCGGTCGGTTCGTCGAAAATGGCGTCACCTAGGAAATCCGTGCCCTCATAGTACCGGCGCACCTGCAGTATCCCGGGATAACTGACCTTGATGGACTGTTCGGATAGTTTGAGTTTGTATTCCCAGTCATTACCGGGTTGTCGAACAGCCGACAGTTTGTAGGTTCCGCCCAATGCTGGCTGTTCATGCCCCGTGACCAGGCGGGTGCCCACGCCCCAGACATTTATTTTCGCACCTTGCTGCTTGAGATTTTCAATAGTGCGTTCATCGAGTTCGTTACTCGCAACAATGGCTGTCTCCGGGAAACCCGCCGCATCCAGTAGCTTGCGAGCCTCGATACTGAAGTAGGCCAGATCCCCGGAATCAAGTCTGATGCCGAGCAACTCATGTCCGCGTTCACGTAACCAGGCACCCGTTTCGACGGCACGACGGACGCCGTTCAAGGTGTTGTAGGTATCGACCAACAGAACAACGTTGTTAGGTGACGCTTTGGCGTATTCGTGAAATGCTTGCGCCTCGTCAGCAAAAAACATCACCCAACTGTGCGCATGCGTACCGCGAACCGGGATGTTCAATAATTTACCGGCTAACAAATTCGATGTTGCGACGCAGCCGCCGACGTAAGCCGCACGGCTCGCGGAAATTCCGCCGTCGATGCCTTGCGCCCGGCGCAATCCGAACTCAATCACAGGATCACCCAGGGTTGCCCTGCACACGCGCGCCGATTTAGTCGCAATCAGCGTTTGAAAGTTCAGCAGGTTGAGCAAAGCCGTCTCAACAAGCTGACACTGGATTATCGGGCCGCTGACCCTGATCAGCGGCTCAGGCGCGAACATGACCCGGCCCTCCGGTATTGCATCAACATCGCAAGAGAACGTCATGGCGCCCAGATGATCGAGAAAATCCGACTCAAATAACGCGCCGCCGTCACCACCGCGCAATCCCGCGAGATAGGCCAGATCGTCGTCAGCGAATCGAAATTGTTCGAGGTAATCGATGACCGATTCGAGCCCGCAACTTACCGCGTAACCGCCGCCGAACGGATTGCTGCGAAAATAGTGGTGGAAGCATGCCTCGCGATCGGCGACGCCCGCCTTCCAGAACGCGTTGGCCATACTGAGTTCGTACAAATCCGCCAACAGCGTCAGCGACGTTCGATAAACGGTCGTCAATAAACTCACGTCAGCCCTCCGCCACGCAGCTCAAATGGCGTAGCTCGCATATTGTACCTATCAGCGGTAGCGAAGTCGGGCGCGCTGGATTGGGCTTGCACTGGAGCGCCACGCAGGCCGATGGCTGCATATACAAGAAACTTACGTTATCGGGTAGCATCCGCAGCTGAAACACAGGCCTGATGCCTGACAACAATAACTGAGGACCAAGCCCGATGAAACTCTACATACACCCCCTGTCAACCTACTCACACAAAGCGATGATCGCCTGCCATGAAGCCGGCGTTGACGTTGAGCTGGAGACCGTCAATTTGATGGATGAGGCGGCAAAGCAGGAATACCGCAAAATTTACCCGATCGGCAAGGTGCCGTGTCTGGTGAAGGATGACGGACACATTATTCCTGAATCCACCATTATCATCGAGTATCTAAACCAGGAGCACGGTGCAAACTTGATACCCAGTGATCCGACCGAGGCCCGGCAAACGCGGTTCCGCGATCGCATGCTGGATAACTATCTAACCAATGCCATCGGCCTTTTGTTCTTTCAAAATATGCGACCCGAAGAGCAGCGGGACAAAGAACGGGTTGACGAGGCCAATTTTCACGCGAGCACGATGTACTCCTATCTGGAAGGCGATCTCGCGAACAAAACCTGGCTCATGGGCGACGACTTTTCGCTCGCCGACTGTGCCGCGTTCCCACCACTTTTCTACGCACCTAAGCTTGCGCCGTTCGCAGGTAATGCGAATATCGAGGCATATTGGCAGCGTTTGGTTGCACGACCCTCGGTTGCCAAGGTAATGGAACTGGCCATACCGGCCATTGAAGCTTTTCAGCGCGCCCAAGCAGAGGCCGCCTGAGGCTAAGTTGTGACTAGTGTGACTCCTCTCTCGCATCCTGCGAGAGAGGGGTTATTTTTTCGTGGCAGCCGATTTAATGATTTGCAGATTCGTCTAATCGGTGATCTCGACTTCCGCCTCAATCTCCACCGGTAGATCGAACGGCAGTGCGGCCATACCGACCGCCGATCTCGCGTGTTGACCCCGCTCAGCGCCGTAAAGTTCCAACAGCAGATCCGAACAACCGTTGATCACCAGAGGTTGTTTGTTGAAGTCAGGCGCAGAATTCACCATGCCAAACACCCGCAACCACACCTTAACCCGGTCGAGGTTGCCGATTTCCCGTTTCAAACTGGCAAGCATGGTCACCGCGACCAGCCGGGCCGCATCGTAGCCTTGCTCCTGCGAGACCTCGGCCCCGACTTTGCCAAAGGGACCAGCCAGCGATCCATCAGCATTTTGCGGGCCGTGGCCCGAGATATAGGCATGATTTCCATTCATACGAACGAAACTAAACGGAAAGACCACACCAGGTGGTGGCTTAATAGCCGCCGGTAGGGTGAAACCCATTTCTTTGAGTTTTGCTTCAATTGGGTCGATTTCGGACACGGTCACCTCGCAAAGTTTTGCTACTGATTAGAAAGGATCGGATGACGGGTTATATGCGGACCGCAGCGCTGCGTTACAGCGTTAACGCGCCAGCAGCGTACGCAACTCCGGCAAAATCTGCGCACCGACATACCGCATCGACGCTTCGATCTTATCGTGCGCCAATCCACCTGCGTCGATATTGAGTATCAGTCCGTGTGGCCGGATCCGGCTCAGCAACTCCTCGAAGCGCTGGATGCAGGTTTCGGCATTGCCCCATATAGAGAGATAGCGCGGCCACTCCTCATCGACCATCCTGGCGCAGTTATCGTCGTCGGACATCATGTTAAAGAAATCCGTTAGCCCTTTATAAGCCTCGTAGTTGTTGTCATAGGCATCGAGCATGGTCGCCATTTGACGGCCAAATATCCGCAGTTGCGTTGCGTACGCCTGAGCACCAATACGACGTGCTTCGGCGTCATTTGCGGCGGCGTAAATCTGCACGCCCAGCAGGCTCTTACCCGATGTTCCCCAACGCTTGTGGAAAGCGGACTGATAATAGCCCTCGACATCTTCAACCTGATCCAGTGGCAATCCGAGGTAGGTGGGGTAGAGCATCCCGAATCCCGACTCGATCGCGACATCGGCGCTGGCGCGACCACTGACCTGCGCGAGAAATACCTCCGGCGGGGTATCGGCGAATTGCGGCATCAGTTCAAAATCCTTGAGCTGCCAATATTTGCCGTTGATCGTATGCCGGGCCGCCGGCGCATCGAGCAGAGTTCTAGTCATTTCACAGTACTCACGCATGCGCTCGCGAGATTCGCTTTGCGCCAGGCCCAGACGCGAATACAACCACGGGTGGCCGCGACCCAATCCCAACATAACACGGCCATTGCTGAGCACATCCACCGCAGCCGCCTGGGAAAGCGCCATCGCGGGATGATGGAAGGGTGCGACAATAATGCCGGTCAGCAGTTTGATCCGCTCGGTATTCGGTATTTGGCTGGCGAACAATGCGAAAGGATCAGGGACCACCGAAATCGTGCTGTCTGGAAAATCCACGCCATAAGCCTGGGTCACGGAAAAGAAGTCGAAGCCCAGTTCGTCGGCGATCACAATCTGCTGACCGAGACTGTGATAGTAGCTTTGCACGTCCCGACGTTGTGCTAAAGACGTTTCAGAAAATAGTCCAATCGGTGCATTCATGGATCAGTACTTAGCGGCGACGATTTTTAGCTCGGGACAGCCGGGTGCTTGGTGATCTTAACAGTTCGTGCGTGCTAGCATGCAACGCCTAAAATCACTTGTCTGAGTCCCTTGTTCGAGCACATCAGCTACGGCGGTTCCTATGGAAAAAATCATCGACTTTTATTTCGACTTCCTCAGCCCGTTCGCGTACCTGGCGCATCGCCCCCTTACAGAAATCGCTGATCGCCATGGCTACGCCATCTCCTACAAACCCATCGACCTGTTGCGCGCCAAGATTGCCGCAGGTAACACCGGCCCCCGAAATATCGACATCCCGCCGAAGATTAAATACCTGACCGCGGATTTACACCGCTGGGCCGAGCGCTATGGCGTGCCATTTAATTTCCCCAAGGGTATGGATTCCGAGCGCATGAATATAGGGACGCTGTACGCGTTGGAGCAGGACCGCGTTCGGGAGTATGTCGATGCCGGGTTTGCTATTGGCTGGGGTCAGGGCGGTGACATGGGCAGCGAACAAAGCCTTATTGCGCTTGCCGAGCAGATGGAATGGAAAGCGGACGACTTTCTGGCATTCATCGCCAGCACCGGCACTCGGGACCGCTACGAGGCCATCAATGTGCAAGCGCACGAACGTGGCGTGTTCGGTGTCCCACTTATGATCGTTGAAGACGCTATGTGGTGGGGCAACGATCGTCTCGAATTTCTAGATGAATTTTTGCAGAACTGTGCAGCATGAAACGCCTTCCGGCTCACCGGCAACACCTGGCGTCCTGAATTTGTTCGTCGGATTCGATGACACGCTGACCCAGGACACGCGCTTTATTTACCGAGAGTTTCGCTCGCCTGCGCGTCACGCTCGGCTCCATGCCCCCAGTTCAGATTAGGACTACGCGGTGAATTTATTCCAGCGAGCCCTGAGAGCAGTGGCCAAGATCGAGCCAGAGGAGATCAGCGCGACGCTGCTTTCGTTTGCATTTGTTTTTTCCTTGATGGCGTCTTACTACATCCTGCGCCCGATCCGTGACGCAATGTCCAGCGATTGGTCTGATGCGGAACTCAGCACCTTGTTTAGCGCAACCTTCGTTGTCAGTCTCATTGCCGTTCTTGTTTATGGTGCCGCCTGCTCTAAAGTTCGATTTCAGCGACTCGTTCCCGGCGTTTATGCGTTTTTTGCCGTGTCCTTCCTGTTGTTCTACGCGGCCATCCGCGTGCCGCAGCACCCGGCGTATATCGACAAGTCATTTTATGTTTGGGTCAGTGTTTTCAGTCTGTTCCACGTGTCGGTTTTCTGGAGCATCATGGCCGACATTTTCACCACCGAGCAGGCGCCCCGTCTGTTCGGCTTCATAGCTTCAGGTGCCAGCATCGGTGCAATTGTCGGACCTACGATCGCAGTCACGCTGGTGGGTGCACTCGGGACTGCGAACCTCGTATTGATGTCTGCATTTGTATTGCTTATACCGATCATGATTATTCACAAGCTCCAGCATTCGACGCACTCGGCGGGCAACGACAAACCAAATACGCAGCAGCAGGCAATCGGCGGTAATCTCTTCGCCGGGTTTTCCCTGTTCCTTCGCAACCCCTATCTGTTGGGAATCGCACTGTTTATTCTGCTTTATACGGCGATCAGCACGTTTGTGTATTTCGAGATCAAGAATCTCCTCACGGGCGTGGACGCTGCGACGCGCGTTCAGATCTGGGCCGCCATGGATCTGGCCGTAAATTTCCTTGCAATCGGCACCGCGATGTTCGCGACCGGTCGACTGGCCACCCGCTTCGGTCTGGCGACAACGCTGGGGTTGGTACCGGTAGCCATTTTTGCGGGACTACTGGTCGTAGCCGCGGCACCGATCATTTGGGTTGTAGTGAGCTTGCAGGTCGTACGGCGCGCCGGGAATTACGCGATTACACGGCCCGCCCGCGAGATGCTTTTCACAGTCGTCGATCGAGAAACCCGTTTCAAGGCCAAGAGCGTCATCGATATCGTCGTGTATCGCGGCGGCGACGCGATCACAGCATGGATTTTCACTGGATTGACACAAGGGCTAGGCTTTGGGCTGGCAGCGGTCGCGCTCATGGGTGCCGGTATCGCCGCTGTCTGGGCGACCATCGGCGTCTATCTGGGCCGAGTGTATGCGCGCCAAGCCGAGACAAAATCCGGCGACCCCGTATAGTTCAACCAGAACGCGTATTGTCCGGACACGTTATCCCGTTAGCCGAGGTAAGCCGTTATGCTGCCGCGCTTTGACTCGCCGGATCTCGGAATCCGCTTTCCAGTTCCACGCGTCGCTTCATAACCAATTCTACGTTGCGTTCTTTCACGTGGCCGTAGCCCTTTATCTCCTGGGGGTAAGCGGCCAACTCAACAGCCGCGGCATGATTTTCAGGAGTCAACGAATCGACGATAACAGCCACGGTGGCCTCATACTCCCGGATCAAGCGCCTCTCCATACGCCGTTCGCGGGTGTAACCGAAGATATCGAAAGGCGTGCCGCGCAGCCATCGTACTGCCGCAAGCAACTTCAACAGCGGCCATACCCAGCCACCGAATTCTCGTTTGCGTGCGATCCCGGTTTCCTTGTCGGGTCGCGACAGCACCGGCGGCGCGAGGTGAAACTTCAGTCGATAACTGCCCTCAAACTGCTGGTCCAACTGGCGCCTGAATGTTCCGTCCGTATACAAGCGTGCTACTTCATACTCATCTTTGTAAGCCAGCAATTTAAAATAATTGCGCGCAACGGTTTCCGCCAGCCCGTTCAAGCCCAGACCGATACGCTGTTCCACCGCCATCGCGCGATCGACAAGCGAGCGGAAACGATTCGCATAGGCGGCGTTCTGATAGGCGAGCAGAAACTCCGCACGCCGGCTTACGAGTTGCGCAAGGCTGATATCGGTCGTGTCGGCAGGCATTGCGATCACGTCAGCCGGCATCAACGCCTGTAGGCGCTCAAGATCATGCGCAGCAACGCGACCGAGTCGAAACGCCTGTTTGTTGAAGTCTACTGACACACCGTTCAATTCGATGGCGCGCTCCACGGCTGCAACCGATAAGGGTAGATGACCGATTTGTACCGCATATCCGACCAGCATCATGTTCGCGCCGATCGTATTTCCCAACAAACTTCGCGCCAGCGTGGTTGCATCCAATAACCGGACATTGTCTGCACCTACGGTTGTTTCGAGCAACGTAACTATTTCCTGCTCGTGGAAATCGGCATCGCGATCGCTTTGAAATTTTGCCGTTGGCACGAAGTGACTGTTTAATACCGCAACCGTGCGCCCGGTATCAAGAACACGCAACGCATCCGATGCGCTCGCGGCAACAATATCGCAACCCAGCAGCAACTCGGCTTCACCCATTGCTATCTTCTGAGACTGGATAGCTTCGGGGGATTCAGCCAGGCGAAGATGGCTGTAAACAGCGCCGTTTTTCTGCGCCAGTCCGGTCATATCGAATACCGATACGCCTTTACCTTCCAGGTGTGCAGCCATCCCCAAGACGCCACCGATGGTGATGACACCTGTGCCACCGATGCCGGTCACCAACACGTCATAACTGCCGTCTATGCGCGGCTGTAGCGGAGCGGGTAAGTCAGCGAAGGCGGATTGCGGAATGTCCGTGGTCGGCGGCTTGCGCAATTCGCCACCATGCACGGTTACGAAGGACGGGCAGAAACCCTTGACGCAGCTGAAGTCCTTGTTGCAGTTGGACTGATCAATTTCGCGCTTACGCCCAAATTCCGTTTCCTTGGGCAGGATCGACACACAGTTTGCCTGCACCGAACAGTCGCCACAGCCTTCGCACACCAGTTCATTGATGAAAGCCCGCTTTGGCGGATCTGGGAACTCGTTGCGCTTACGCCGCCGGCGCTTCTCCGCGGCGCAGGTCTGATCGTAAACAATCACGGTCGTGCCCATGGTTTCCCGGAATTCCCGCTGCACCACGTCGAGTTGATCGCGGTGATACAGAGAAACGCCGCTCGGCAGGGTCACACCGCGGTAACGCGTCGTGTCGTCGGTAACGACAGCGACATCCTTCACACCTTCCGCCAGCACCTGCTTGGCGATCTGGCTGACCGAATAATTACCGAGGACCGGTTGACCACCAGTCATGGCCACTGCGTCGTTGACCAGGATCTTGTAAGTGATATTCGCGCTCGAATTGACCGCGCCTCGAATCGCCAGCAAACCGGAATGGTAGTAGGTGCCATCGCCGAGATTCTGGAACATGTGCTTGGTTTCGGTGAACGGCGCGACGCCGGTCCAGTTCAGCCCCTCACCCCCCATTTGGGTCGGCGTTGTAACGCTGCGATCCATCCACATGACCATGGCATGACAACCGATCCCCGACATCGCCATGCTGCCCTCGGGTACCTTGGTGGAACTGTTATGCGGACAGCCCGAACAAAAGTACGGCGTGCGGACACTCGGCGAGCTGCCGTATTCATTGATTTGTGCATCGCGTTTCTTCAGCAATTGCTGACGCGCGGCTAAGCCCGCGTCCTCCATGCCCAGGTGACGCAAACGTTGGGCGATGGCGCGCACGATATCGTCTGTTTCGAGCACCCCGTGCGCCGCAAGCAGGGTCTGGCCAAGCTCGTCCTGCTTACCGACGATTTGGGGACGTTCGGAATCAGGCAGGTTATAAAGAATCGCCGCTGTCTGTCCCTCCATAAACGACGCTTTCTCTTCCACGAACAACAACTCATCGACGCCCCGCGCAAACGCGGTGAGCGCCTGGGGTTCTAACGGCCAGATCAGAGCGGCTTTGTACACGCTGATACCGAGTATGCGTGCGCGACCCTCGTCGATTCCCAGCGTGGTCAACGCCTGCAGAACATCGAGGTAGGACCGGCCCGCTGTGACGATACCCAGACGCGGTCGGTCGGCCCCGAACATGACGCGATCGAGCTTATTGGCACGGGCATAGGCCTGCACCAACGGCAACTTGTGTTGGAACAGACGCGCTTCTTCTTCCAGCGGCTGGAAACCGCCCATGCGAATGTTTACACCGCCCACCGGCAGCACCACATCGTCGGGTAAAACTACGTCTATACGGTCCGGCGCAATTTGCACAGACGCGGTCGCTTCTACAGTTTCGTTGACACATTTAAACCCAACATAACAACCGCTGAAGCGAGACATCGCCCAGCCGTGCAGGCCGAAATCCAGATACTCTTGAATGTTCGCGGGGTACAAGACCGGAATGCCGTTCGCCGCCAGGGCTTGCTCACTTTGAAACGCGATGGTTGAGGATTTGGCCTGATGGTCGTCGCCAAACACGACGAGCACACCGCCGTGCTCACCCGTGCCGGCGCGGTTACCGTGTTTTAAGGGATCGCCCGAACGATCCACCCCGGGACCCTTGCCATACCAGATCGAGAACACGCCGTCGTATTTCGGGCCGGGGAGAAACTTCAGTTGCTGCGTACCCCAGATCGCCGTCGCCGCCAGATCCTCATTGACGCCCGGTTGAAAGTGCACGTGGGCTTCCAGCAACCACCGGCTTGCCTGCCAGAGTTGTTTATCGTATCCACCCAGGGGCGAGCCCTGATAGCCCGATATATACCCTGCCGTGTTCAATCCGGCGGCTGCATCGCGCGCGCGTTGCAGCAATGGCAGGCGCACCAACGCTTGAGAGCCGGTAACAAAAACCCTCCCCCGTTCAAGCGCGTACTTGTCGTCAATGTTGACGTCTGCGAGTTGCGTATTGCCTGCAACCATAATGGAGTCTCCTGGCGCTATTCTACCGGAAATTGGGGTCAAGCCCGCCTGGCAGCAATTAACACGCTATGCTTCGCGCTCCGAGGTCGGGGTCATAACTACGCCGCGGCAGCGGCAACATTTACAAATTTTTCCACGTCTTCTTCGGCAGTCGTAAATGTGGTCACCAAACGATATATATCAGCACTGCCTGGCCACTTGTGAAACTCGAATCCGGACTGCCTGAGCGCGCCGGCAATGTGGTCGGGTAAACGCACAAACAATTGGTTCGACTCGGCTGGAACAACAATCTGTATATCAGAGATAGGCTGCAAACCCCGAAGCAAGGTTTGCACGTGCTCGTTCGACTGGCGCGCGAGCCGCAACCATAAATCGTCTTGCAAATACGCTTCCAACTGCGCCGACACATAACGCATCTTGCTGAAAAGTTGTCCGGCACGTTTGCGGCGCCGGGCGAACTCATGCGCATACCGCGGCTCGAAAATAACGACTGCCTCGGCGGCCAGAGCACCATTCTTGGTGGCGCCAAAGGAAAGTATGTCCACCCCTGCCTGCCATGTCATCTCGGCCGGCGTGCAGCCCAAACTGACGAGCGCGTTGGCAAACCGGGCTCCATCCATGTGAACACCGAGGCCTTCGTTATGTGCGGCCGCGCTGAGTGTCGCTATCTCATCCAAACGATAAACCGTGCCCCATTCGCTCGCCTGAGTGATGCTAAGCGCCGCCGGCTTAGATTCATGGGGGCCGTGCGCGCCCATGGCGGACAAGGTTTTCTGAACGGTGGCAGCGCTTACCTTGCCATGCTCTCCGGGCAAGCCAATCAGTTTCCCCCCACTGTAAAATTCCGGCGCGCCACATTCGTTCGTGTTTAAGTGGGATTCCTCGTGACACAGCGCCATTGCATAGGCTGGCGTCAACTGGGCAATACACAAAGCATTTGCCGCGGTACCGGTGGCAACCGGAAAGATCTCTACTTCCTTGGCGAATATTTCATTAAACCTGGCTTTTAGCTGCGCAGTAATTGTGTCGTCGCCGTATGCATGCGCAGAGCCCTGGTTGACACGCTGCAAGGCTTCCAGGATCTCAGGCGCGGCGGGTCCCTCGTTGTCGCTGCGAAAATTCATCATTGCAGTATTACAAATATTGCCGCATGGTTGTATAAACCATCGTACTTGCACCGCGTTGATAACTCCCCATGCATCAAGTCGATAGTATCGACCCCAGCCCACTTGTAGTTGCTTTCAGTCCCACCGGCCTGGATGACGCAAGCCAGATTGCCGAGATGGCGGCGGATCTGATCGAGGTCGGTTTGACGCATCGTTCATGGACCCCGAGACGGGTCATCAGCCATATCCGCTCCAGGTCTACGCTCGCTCTGAGCGCAACAGTGGACCAGCGGCTCATCGCATTCGGCATCGCCGAAATGCATGACAAGACGGCGCATCTCGATCTCATCGCCGTAGCTCCCTCGCATCAACGCTGCGGGGTGGGCCGCGCCTTGATCGAACAGCTCGAGGAACACGCCCGCTCAGTCGGCGCCAGCGAAATGCGCCTGGAATTGCGCATAAGTAATGCCGTCGCACTGGCTTTTTATAAGCGTCTGGGTTATCGCGAATGCGGTCGCTGCGAACGCTATTACTGTGCGACCGAGACAGCCATTCAACTCAAACGTCTGCTCTAGCGCAGCGTTTGAACCGTCTTATACGAATGTCTGACATCATTATCGATACCGTATTCGATTCACAAGTAGCCGGGTCAATCTATGCGAGCAGTGCCAATGTCCCGTAACTGGCATTTTGACTGGCGAGTCGTCGGCGCATTGATTGCGGCGTTCGTGGCAATGATCATGACGACGGCCGTTGCCGAAACGGCGTCAGGCACCGATGTCGCGCTGACAGGCGCCCACATTGTTGGCCACGGGCCAGCGGTGTTGATCATTCGACAAGGCCGTATCGAGGCCATTACACGCAGTGCCCCCTCAGATGACCTGGAACAGCTCGCATTAGACGGGCACTACATCGTTCCGGCATTCATAGACAGCCACGTTCATCTTGGTATCGGTTTTACCGGTGCGCAACTCGTGCGCGGCGGTATAGCGGCAGCCGTTGATTTATCGTCGCCGGTCTCAAATCTCACAGTTACCCACGCACCTGTGGATATCCTGCAGTCCGGACCGATGGTAACCGCAATTCGCGGCTATCCAACCCAGAGTTGGGGAAGCGATGGCTACGGCCTTGAGATAAAAGGCGTCCAGGCCGCTCGGGCTGCCGTGGATAGGTTATTCGCAGGCGGCGCACGTTTGATCAAGGTGCCGGTTGGTGACACGACGGGCGGTGGTTTCCTTGCATTTAAGGAGAACAAATCGACGCTCAGCGACGCGGAACTAAAAGCGATCGTTGAACAAGCGCATTCCCACAGCCTGCGCGTAGCAGCTCATGCGATAACCGATCAGGCGGCAATGCGTGCGGCCACGGCTGGTGTCGATGTGCTGGCCCATACGCCGACTCAGCGCCTGTCTGTTGCAACGCTCGCAGCGTGGTCAGGCGGTGCAGTCATCTCGACGCTCGCCGCGTTCCAAGGGTCACCCGTCGTGCTTGAAAACCTTAGATTACTGCGTGAAGCTGGCACCACAATTTTGTACGGAACAGACTTGGGATATACAACGATCGCTGCGGTCAACGGTGACGAACTCGCACTACTGCGCAAAGTCGGGCTCGACTTTGATGAAATCCTCGCAACCGCGACGCTCGCGCCGGCGCAGTACTGGGGATTCGAGGGTTTCGGTCGCATCGTTCCTGGTGCTAAGGCTAATTTGCTGGTTCTCGATGCCGATCCCCGTGATGACCTGTCAACTTTATCTCGACCCGTTGCCGTCTTTATTGAGGGCACGCAAATGGGCCCGCCGGCCACAACAAACAGTAGCAAATGATGTTTGCCATGCAGCGCGCTCACCTTTTATGAATCCTTCGCTTGCCAAATTAATTGGGGTCAATCAAATTAATTGGGGTCAATCAAATTAATTGGGGTCAATCAAATTAATTGGGGGTCAATCAAATTAATTGGGGGGGGTCAATCAAATTAATTGGGGGTCAATCAAATTAATTGGGGGTCAATCAAATTAATTGGGGGTCAATCAAATTAATTGGGGGTCAATCAAATTAATTGGGGGTCAATCAAATTAATTGGGGGTCAATCAAATTAATTGGGGGTCAATCAAATTAATTGGGGGTCAATCAAATTAATTGGGGTCAGATACACATTTCTGGCCAGAAATGTGTATCTGACCCCAATTAATTTCTTGTCGGTAATGCAGCATCCCGCTTGAGGCCAACACGTTAACGATGCAACGCTTTTTTCGACCCGACCATGTTGTTCGACCCGCAATCGCCTATTCGATGCTTGTCGTAACGATTGCTGCCTGGGCGGCAGCCCTCGTCATCGGACGCGCCGTGCACGAAACCATCCCGCCGGTGGAACTCACGTTCTGGCGCTGGTTCATCGCGGGCATGTGCCTAGTACCGTTTTGTCGACATCGCATTCGCGACATTCTGGCCGCGTGGAAACTGATCCTGTTTCTCGGCATCACCATGATAGGTGCGAGTGCCCTGGCGATGCTCTCCCTCAACTACACCACTGCAGTCAATGCAACACTCATTAACGCTTCACAGCCGGTGTCCACCGCTGTGTTGGCCTGGCTGGTGCTTCAGGAGCATCTCACCCGCACGCAAATTCTAGGGATGATAACGGCCCTTGCCGGCGTGGTACTGACTATCGTAAAAGCCGACTGGCAAATTCTTTTCGCGATGCAGTTCAACATTGGCGATCTGCTCATGGTCGCCGCGGCCTTGGGCTATTCGCTATATGCTACCTATCTCGCCAGAGTGCCGGACGCCCTGGACCGCGCAACGGCGCTATGTGGAATAATGTTGTTCGGCAGCGTAGCGCTGTTGCCGTTATACGCGTACGAGGCCACCTTCGTGCGCAGCGCGGTATTAGATGCGAGCATTGTTGGTTGGATTCTGTTTCTTGCGTTGATACCGACGCTGCTCGCGATCTACCTATGGAACACGGCAATTGATTCGCTCGGCGTAAATCGCTCGGTCATCTTTATCGGCCTGCTGCCGCCATTCGGTGCACTCTTCGGAGTGATTTTCCTCGACGAGTCACTCTACACTTATCATCTCGCCGGCGCGGCGCTGGTTTGCGTGGGCATAGTCGCGGTAATCCGGGGTCACCGCGAGAAACCGGGCGACGCCGAGTTCGCCGCGACCTAAATTAATTGGGGTCAGATACACATTTCTGGACAGAAATGTGTATCTGACCCCAATTAATTTATTTCCTCTCAGCTGAAATCTAGTGCCGTTTGTCCCAGCGGTGCACGCTTACATGCTCGAACACACCGTTTTTGTTTGCAAACGGTTCATCGGCGAGAAATGCATCAATTTGATCACGCGAATCACATTCGAAGATCAACATGCTGCCGATCATCTTTTCTCCAGCATCATCCATCAACGGGCCGGCCGTGAACATCTTCAGCGGCTGCGACTCCAAATACGCACGATGCTCTTTATGCAGTTCTGCGCGAGAATTGTCCGGTTTGTCTATGCAGTGGACTATGTAATACATGCCTATGCTCTCTATTTGTTAAGCCCCTCGCCCCCTGCGGGAGAGGGGTTGGGGTGAGGGGTAATCAATTCTCAACCATGTAACTGCGCAGCGCGTCCAACATGGCCTCGTTCTCGTCATCCAGTCCGACAGTTATGCGCAATACGTTGTCATGCCCGCCAGCAACTCGCACGGCACGCGGAATGATACCGTTGGCCTCCAGATAAGCACCAGCAGCCTGGGCCGTCTTGCCGGTACAACTGTCGAAGTCGATGAGGAAGAAGTTTGTGGCGCTCGGCACAACAAACAATCCCAGAGCGCCGAGTTCGCTGGCAATACGTTGTTGCCACCTGGCGGTATGGGCGCGTGCCTTTTCGATGTGGGCCGTGTCACGAACCGCGGCAGCAGCCGCGGCCAGCGCGGGCGAGTTGGCGTTGAATGGCACACGAATGCGCTGCAGCACATCGATGACATGCGCAGGGCAGTAGGTCCAACCAATGCGCACCGCGGCCAGACCGTAGATTTTTGAGAAGGTGCGCGTTATTACGACATTTTCGAACTCATCCACCAGGGCCATACCCATATCAAAATCCGGGCTGGTGACATATTCACCGTAAGCACCGTCGATCACCAGCAAAGTATCCGGCGCTAACCCGGCCTGTAAACGACGTACTTCTGTCGAGTTCAGGTAGGTACCTGTGGGATTGTTGGGATTTGCCAGCATCACCATGCGCGTGCGCGGAGTAACGGCCGCGAGTAACGCATCCACATCCATTGAGTAGCCCTGTTCAGGCGCCAGCACGATATCAGCGCCCTGCGCTACCCCGTCGATCCGGCAGACAACAAAATGATTGGCGCTCAGCAGCAATTCATCACCGGGTCCCACATAGGCACGCACCAACAAACTCAGCAGTTCCGCCGAGCCGTTGCCGCACAGGATGCGCTCGACATCCAGTGAATGGACTTCGGCGATAGCCGCGCGAAGCTCCGTCTGATTGCCATCGGAATAGCGATGCAAACTTGCAGCGCAGAATTCGTATGCCGCAATGGCAGCGGGACTGGGGCCCAAAGCAGATTCGTTGCTCGACAACTTGATCGGGTTGTCGGTAGTGGGCAGGGTGGCCTTACCTTGCTCATATGGAGCAACACGCAACACGCTGGCGCGGGCGTTAGGTCGTTGCAAATCAGTCATAATTGCGTTGTCGTTCGGTAGCGGTGCAGACGGCGTTCAAGGTGCGCGCTGTAGCGCGAGAAACTGAAACAGAACATCCAAAAAAACAAGGCTGCAAAAAAATAACCTGTGGCGCTGACACCCTGACTCAACCAAGCCGGATCAGAGGCGGCGGACTGTACCATACCGAGCAAATCGAACAGCCCGATGACCAAAAGTACCGTCGTCTCTTTGAACAAGCCGATGAAGTTGCTGGTGATCTGAGGTAAGGCAACGGGCAGCGCCTGTGGCAGCACTACCAGAAACGTGCGTTGCCAGTAACCAAGGCCCAACGCCTCGGCCGCCTCGTATTGACCACGGGGAATACTCTGCAACGCACCACGCATGGCCTCTGCAAGGTAACTCGACATAAGGATGGTCAGGGCAATAAGGGCACGCAAAAGCTTGTCGATCTCAACGTCCGCGGGCATGAACAGCGGGAACATGATAATCGCAACAAACAACACGACCAGCGCGGGTACGCTGCGCCAGAACTCGATCCACAAGGTGCAGATAACACGCACCAGCGGCATCGAAGAGCGGCGTCCAAGCGCCAGCAGGACGCCAATCGGCAGCGAGGTTGAAAATACAAAAACCGCGGTCACTATCGTCAGGAAAAAACCACCCCACTTGCTCGTCTCAATATAGGGCAGGCCGAATCGCCCACCTAGAAAAAGCAACAGCCCTATCGCCGCATAAATGAGCACGAGCATGGGTGCCCACCAGCGCCTGTAGCGGAAGCTGGAAATGAATAACGGCACGGCGAACAACACGCCAAGCCCGACACCCAGGTTGATGCGCCAGCGCTGATCGATCGGATACAGGCCATACATCAATTGGTCGAACCGTGCCCAGATAAACGGCCAACACGCAGCAGTCTTGTTTGGACAATCCGCCGGTTGCGTTCCGATCCAGTAGGCATCGACGATTAGCCAATTGAAAATCGGAACAATCACCAGGTAGACCAGATACAGCGACAGCAGGGTCAACACGGTGTTCAGCGGTGAGGAAAACAGATTGCGGCGTAACCAAGCTGCAACTGACCGTGGAAGTGCGCCGGAAGCTGTCATGCGTTAGACCGCACCCGTAAGGGCGATGCGCTTGTTATACCAGTTCATGAATAAAGCAATACACAACGATACGAACGCGTAGACCAGTAAGGTGATGCCCATGATTACCACCGGTTGGCCGACGAGATTGTTGACCGTGCCGACAAAAACCGAGACCACCTCCGGGTAAGCAATAGCCGCGGCCAGCGAGGTGCTCTTGAACAGGTTTAAGTAAACCGTGGTCAGCGGCGGAATGATGACCCGCAATGCCTGCGGGAACAGGATCAACCAAAGTGTGATCCCTCGCGACAAACCCAGCGAGTCCGCGGCTTCGACCTGACCACCGGGGACGGACGAAAAGCCGGAACGCACGATTTCGCCGATGTAGGTGGCGTTATACATGGACAGGCCGACGACCAACGCAAGAAACTCCGGCAACAGCGTAAAACCACCTTCGTAGCTGAATCGTCCCATCTGCGGTATGTCCCAAACGACATCAGTGGCCCCGAAAACGATCGTCAGCGCAGGCAGACCCGTAATCAACAGGACCACAGGCAGCCACACCCGCGGGCGCTGGCCGGTCTCGTACCGGCGGCGCCGAGCGCTTTGTCGCCAATAGTGCGCGGCAACGATACCGCCAAGCAGGGCCAGCAGCAGCCACAGACCACCGCCTGCAAGCTCAGGGGCCGGCAGAAACAAGCCGCGATTGTTGAGAAATACGGTATCGGCAAACGCCATGCTGTCGCGCGAACGCGGCAGTGAACGCAGCACCACGAAATACCAAAAGAAGATCTGTAACAGCGACGGAATATTGCGGAACAATTCGACATAAGCGGTGGCCAGACGCGCCACCAACCAATTCGAAGACAACCGCGAGACCCCAACGATGAGGCCCAGCACACTTGCGCAGACAATGGCGACGAACGCCAAGACCAGCGTGTTGAGCAACGCAACGACGAACGCGCGCGCGAAGGTCGAGTTCGCATCAAACGGTATCAACGTCTGACTGATCTCGAAGCCCGCACGTTTCCACAAAAAATCGATTCCTGTTTCGACACCCAGGCGATCCAAATTCGTCTGCGTCGCGGATACGATCCAATACCCGAGGAAAGCGATGATCGCCACGACAACAAGTTGGTAAGCGAATTGACGCGCCATTAGCGAAACGGCAGCGCAGAATGTAAACCGCCGTCCTTCCAGGTCGCGTTGAGTCCGCGCTCCAAGCCCAGTGGTGTAAAGTTGCGCGCCCACAGATCGGCGTAACTGCCAACCAGCTTGATAATGTGATACGCCCAATCATCGGACAGGCCCAGCGCCGACCCCATGTTGCCGTGCACACCCAGCAGTCGCTGCACTTCGACGTTTTGTGATTCTTTGCGCAGGCGGTCTACATTAGCCTGATTGACGCCGAGCTCCTCCGCAGCGACGCGCACGTTGAACGACCACAAGGCGATATCCCGCCAACCGGGATCGTCTTGACGAACCAGTGCGCCGAAGGGCTCCTTGGAGATCACTTCCTCGAGAATGAGATGCGAATCGCGGTCAGGCCAGGCGTTGATCCGTCCCGCCGTTGACAGACGCTCATTGGTGAATGTGTCGCAACGATCCGACCGGTAGGCCTGCAGCCCTTTGTCGATGTCCGCAAACGTGACCGGCGTGTAGTGCATGTCATGTGCATCGAAATAGTCCGCCAGGTTCTGCTCCAGAGTCGTGCCCTGGGCAACGCAGATGGTGGCCCCGTTCAGATCTGCCAGCCGCCGTATCCCGGAATCCTTACGCACCACAAAGCCCTGGCCGGCGTAAAGATACACACCGGCGTAGTCCAAGCCCATGGTCGTGTCGCGCGTAAACGACCAGGTCGCGCCACCGGGGAAAATATCGATGCCACCGGATTGCAAGAGTGTGAAAACGGTGTGCGGGGTAATGGGTACGTATTCGATTTTGATAGCGCCGAAAATTGCCGCGGCTATCGTCTTGCAGTGGTCGATGTCGAAACCGAAGCGCTCGCCTTCGCCGTCAATGCTGCTGAAACCGGGACTGCTTTCGATAATGCCGCAACGCAGATACCCCCGCGCGCGCACATCCTCCAAGGTATCTGCATGCACCTGTAGGCATAGCATCAGCAGCGACCAAACGCCGAGCAACGCGTAGGCGCGACGCCAGAAGATTGCACTTGTCATCATAGCGGCAGATAATTTAAGCTTAAACTATATGCGCCGCAAGTGTCGTAATGAAGCTCCCCGATTGATCGGGGTCCACCATTGCCAGGAGTCGAACCTTGAGTAATCACCTGCAGGTAGTTGAAGACCGTCTCGCCAAAATTCCCCACGACAAGGAAGGTCTGCGCAGTTGGCTGCGGCTGATCTCCTGCACGCAACTCGTCGAGCAGGAAATGAAGACCATGCTGCGCGACAAGTTCGGTACCACCCTACCCCGCTTCGAGTTCATGGCGGCGCTCGATCGCGTCCCTGACGGTATCACCATGGGCGAGCTGTCCCGCTGGTTGATGGTGACCAAGGGAAACATTACCGGGATCGCCGAGCGATTGTCCGAGGACGGATTCATCTCGCGTGAACCCACACCAACCGATCGGCGTTCCTTTTGCGTCACCCTGACCACGGTTGGCCGCACGGAATACAAGCGCATGGAGGCAGAGTACGAGGCCTTACTCGAGGAGATCTTCGCCGATCTGACACTTGAGGATACCGATATGTTCATGGGGCTCCTGGCGAAACTCAAAGAGGCCGTCATCCGCCGCGGCGAATCACCACCACGTTAGCATGACTCCTGCGCGGCCCCACCGCGGATCCCTCGCTGCGTTCCCCATCTACCCAAACTTCTGAGGAGTCACGCGATGCCGGTCGCTCTGATTACGGGTTGTAGCAGCGGCTTTGGAGAAGCCACGGCGCATCAATTCGCGCGTAATGGCTACGAAGTCTATGCAACCGTACGCCGCGACACCGACGCGCAGCGCCTGAGCCAGACGGCAGACTCCGGGCTGCACACGTTGTTGCTGGACGTGCGGGATCGCGACGCCATTGCCCGCACTGTCAAAGAGATCCATGCAGCAACAGGCCGCATTGACGTACTCATCAATAACGCCGGCATCACCAAGACCGCCGCCTTAGAAGACATACCTGGCAGCGACATTGAAGCCATCATGGCGACCAACTTTTTTGGTCCGGTATGGCTGACCCGCGCCGTTCTGCCGCACATGCGCGCGCAACGCAGCGGTTGTGTCATCAACGTATCGTCCCTGTCTGGGCTTATCGGTCTGCCTGGCGATTCGATGTATGCGGCGAGCAAAGCAGCACTCGAGCTTGCATCGGAGGGCCTGCGCCACGAGGTCGCGCGCTTCAACGTTCGCGTGTGTGTCATCGAACCAGGCTTTTTCAACACACGCATGCCGGAAAAGATGAGCGCGCCGCAAACAGTTGATCCGGACTCGCCTTATGCGCCGCTGGTGGAATACCTCGTCAACCGGACCGCCTCGCGAACCGGCGAGGGTGATGATCCGCAGCGGGTTGCGGAGTTGTTACTGGACATCGCCGGGCAGGAGGCACCGCCGTTCAGGATACCCGCGGGCGCGCAGGCGGAGCAGATCGTGCCGCGGATCGCTGCGATGTCTGCGGCGGAGCGGGATGAATTTATTCCTGCCGTTAACGATACTCAGTGGTGGTCCAACGGTGGTGAGGCACCGACTGTCTAACACCCCTCATCCGACCGCCATCCATGACGGTCGGATGAGGGGTGAAAAAATACTTATTTAATGATTAAGAATCTGACTCAAAAACATTTTCAGCCGTTCCGATCCCGGGTTTTCGAAAAACTTCTGCGGCTCGTTCTGCTCGATGATCTCGCCACCATCCATGAACACGATGCGGTTGGCGATCTCGCGTGCAAACCCCATCTCGTGGGTCACGCACAACATGGTCATCCCTGAGCCGGCCAATCCTTTCATGGTATCGAGCACTTCGTGGATCATTTCCGGATCGAGCGAAGAGGTAGGTTCATCGAACAACATCACGCGCGGCTTCATGCACAAGGCGCGAGCAATGGCCACCCGTTGTTGCTGCCCGCCGGACAACTGGCTCGGATATTTCTGCGCCTGCTCCGGCAACTTCACTTTGTCCAGATAACCCATCGCCGTTGCTTCCGCTTCTTTGCGGGATACACGACGCACCCAGGAAGGAGCCAGCATCAGGTTCTCCAACACTGTGAGATGTGGAAATAAATTGAACTGCTGAAACACCATACCGACTTCGGATCGCACCGCGCGGATGTCTTTGGCATCCTTCACCTGGTTGCCTTCGACCATCAGTGAGCCGGACTGATATGCCTCGAGCGCATTAATACAACGGATCAGCGTCGATTTCCCGGACCCGGAAGGACCACAAATGACGATCTTCTCGCCAGCCCCGACGTCCAGATCGATGTTCTTCAATACATGAAAATCCGCGAACCATTTATTCAGGCCCTGGATACGGATTACCGGCAGGTCATCACCCGTTAATTCGGCTGTTTCTGGCATGTCGCTGTTCGTCACCGTTAGGAAGTGGAGATACTCCCTCATTGCTTATCAATACGGCTATTGTTTAAGTATAAACTTCTTGACACACAAAAATCTTTACGCTTAAATCACAACAATTTGAAGCCCATTTTTTGGGTGTTTTTACCACATCATCGTCAGATCATCGGTTAGCTCAGGTCTGTCGTGGTCGGCCGAACTGGCCAGGATTAGGGGGATTTAAATAATGAGAACGCCGTTAATAGGGCTCTTCATCGCCGCATCCGTGTTTCAATCCTATGCTTCAGCACAGGCGGTGCTCGAAGAAATCGTGGTGACCGCCCAGCGCCGCGAACAGAATCTGCAGGAAGTTCCGGTCAGTGTTACTGCCTTCTCGGGCACGCAATTGCAGGACCTCGGCATCACCGAAGCGGTCCAATACCTGAGCCTGGCACCGAACGTCAGCTTCACCGAGGACGGCCAGACGGGTAGCCGTGGCATGAGTATCAGCATGCGTGGCGTCAGCAACATCAACACTGACGAGAGCGCGTTCATTCAGTCGATCGGCATCTACCTCGATGAATTTTCAGTAGCTGCCACGGCCAACGGTACCATCAACCCTCAACTTCAGGACCTCGAGCGCGTCGAAGTACTGCGCGGACCGCAGGGCACTTTCTTTGGCCGTAACGCTGTCGGCGGCGCACTCAACCTGACGACGAAGAAACCGCACGACGAACTCGAAGGCGAGATCATTGTCGGTGGCCAGGGCTACGAGACGACGGGATCCCAGTGGGGCGTGACCGGCATCTTCAACATCCCGGTGACAGAGAATTTCTGGATTCGCGGCGTCGGCTACATCGAGGACAATTCCGGCATCGTCAAGAACATCGTCCCGGATGGCGGCGACAGCGGTCACGAGTTCTACATGGGCCGGGTCTCGGCGCGCTGGATCGCGTCGGAAAAAACCACCGTTGACCTCATGGGCATGTACAGCAACGAAGATCAGGGCGTCGACGAAAATGTCCCTTCCGGCGTGTGGGACACGGATACAGTCGGAACGTTCTTTCTCAATAACCCAGGGGCCACAACGTTCGCGGCACCGCTTGATGACGGCACGGGCTTCTATCCGGACAATCGCTCCAAGATCGCCCACACCGCCATCGGCGAGAAGAACGAGAACCGGTCTGCTCTCGGTGTACTCAAGATCGAACACCAGTGGCGCGATGACATCGTCATCAAGTCTATAACCGGTTACATCCACTCCGAACGGGAAAAGATTTTCGACAACGACTTGACGCCTGAAGATCTGGTCAACCGCTACGAAGGCAAGGAGGGCGACTCCTGGAGCACGGAACTGCGCTTCGAGATGACGCGTGACAATTTCGACTGGACCTTCGGCTTTTTGTATTCCGAAGACGACATCAAGGATGATCCCCTCACAGATCAACCTGGTGGCGGGCTCGGCGTTGTCACGGGCGTAACCACCGCCGTAGACGGCGGTGTGTCTCTGGCACCAGTTCCAGGTGCCGGTAATCCTACCGTGCCGATTGTCGGACCAGGTATTGTGGATTTTGCTCTGTCACAGATTCCCGGAATAGGTGATGGGCCTTTGCCACCGCTGTTCAACCCCGACGGCCTCCCACCGTTGTGTCTCGGTTGCAGCATCAGGGAAAACAGTCTGGACAGCTTTGCCATTTTCTCGGACTGGACCTGGCACGCTAATGAGCAGCTGGACCTTACGTTCGGCTTTCGTTACACACATGACGATGTGTTTGCAAAATTTACGGGCTTTGGGCTATTCCGTACGCCGCGGATAGCGGACCCGGCCGACCCGACCGGAGCAACTCCACTCTCCTGGGATAGCTCCAAGACCTTCAGCGACTTCGCACCACGTTTCGTTATCGGCTGGCAGTGGAACGACGACGTGCGCCTCTACGGCACGGTTTCCAAGGGGTACAAAGCGGGCGGCTTCAGCCTCGACTTCAACTCGGCCGGTGGCGCACCCAATCAGGGAATCGTCCAGGAGGAGTTTGACGACGAGACGCTGTGGAACTACGAGATTGGTATCAAATCCGAATGGTTCGACCGGCGCCTGCGCGTCAACGCCGCCGCTTTTTACCTGGATTGGACCGACCTGCAACTCGAAACATTTTTCTTCACCGTGCCGGGCGACGCGACCTCGAACATTCAGCGGACTATTAACGTCGAAGAGGCACACGCGCTGGGATTCGAAATCGAACTCGCGGCTGCGCCTACCGATCGGCTGACGCTGACCGGCGGTGTCGGCTACACGGATACGGAGATCGATAGTGACAACACCGCGCGGCTTAGCGGCAATCTAACCGTGGACCTGAAGGATGAGCCTTTACCTCGGTCACCAGAGTGGACACTTAACTTCACCGCCGACTACCGCTGGCCGTGGGAAACTCACGAACTGTACGTTCGTGGCGAGTGGATCTACCGGGACAGTCAGTTTTCGACCATCGAGGACGTTACGTACCGGCAGACCAGCAATGCACCGGTTCTGCGAGATACGGATTTCCCGGCTAATGCAATTCTTGCCGACGGTGGAGCGAATCAAATCGGCCAGATACCCGACCGCTCCAATGGCTTCCCGTTCAAGACCCCCGACTATCATCTTGTGAACTTGCGCGCCGGCATCGTCTGGGACGAGAAGATCTCAGTGAATGCGTTCATCGTCAACGTATTCGACGAAGAGTACTACTCGGGATCGGGCGAGAACTTCGGCTTGAGCGGCTTCCGGCTGCGACCGCATCCGCGTTATTTCGGCGGCAGCCTCAGCTACAAGTTCTTCTAAGCCGTTCGTAACGAGCGCTGCAAAGGCCTTACTCCGTCATGGGGTAAGGCCTTTTTTTTACACCATGAAACCTGTCGTTAACGCATTGCTTATCAGCGTCGTTCTTCTCGGGCTCGGCGGTCCGTCCGCCGGTGCGGCGACTGCAGCCACCCCCAACATCATTTTGATCCTCGCCGACGATCTCGGCTTCGGCGATGTCGGAGCGTACGGCGCGACGCTCATCAACACGCCGCATCTCGACCAGCTGGCAGGCGAAGGCACACGACTTACCAACTTCTACGCCAGCGCAAACGTCTGCACTCCTTCGCGGGCGGGACTCATGACCGGCCGCTATGCCATTCGCGATGGACTGGCACATAAGACCATCACGGCTTCGGATACACGTGGCCTGCCGGCAGGGATCACGACGGTTGCCAATGTGCTGCAAGGGCGTGGCTATCGAACCGCACTGATTGGCAAATGGCATCTCGGACATCAAACGCCGGCGCAACGACCCAATGCACAGGGGTTCGACGAGTTCTTCGGACTGCTGCGTCCCAACGATGATCCCGGCCAGTCGATGTACGTGGATGAGAACGCAAGCGGCGAACCGGTTGAGCAGCACACGCTGACCCGGCGCTTCACCGAGGAAGCGGTGGGGTTTATTGAGCGCAATGCACGACAACCATTTTTTCTTTACCTGTCACACAGCGCCCCGCATATTCCACTGGTCGCATCCGCACAGTTCGCCAACACGTCGCAGGCCGGCGCATACGGTGATGTAGTACAGGAACTCGATTGGAGCGTAGGCGAACTGCTGGACGCTTTGCAGCGTAACAAATTAAGTGACGATACCTTGGTGATTTTCACCAGTGATAACGGTCCGTTCCCGGAAGGCGGCACCGGCGGGTTACGCGGCGGTAAGGGCACCGGCTGGGACGGTGGCTACCGTGTACCGTTCATCGCGCGCTGGCCCGGGCATATTGCGCCACGGACAACGGTAACCGCGATGAGCATGAATATAGATCTACTGCCGAGCTTTGCGGCGTTGGCAGGCGCGTCTCTGTCCAACTCATTACAACTCGACGGCCACAATATTCTGCCATTATTGACGGGCGGCGCTGACGTCTCGCCGCACCAGGTACTGTACTTTTTCAATAACGAACGGATCGCGGCGCTACGCACGCAGCGCTGGCGTCTGCTGTTGAGCGACTACCCACCGTGGCGCGACGCAAAACCCATCTTGTTCGAATCGCGGAAAAATCTTTCGACCTTGTTGTTCGATATGTATAGCGATCCCGACGAGCGTTACGACATGTCCAGGGATTATCCAGAGGCGAAGCAGCAACTGCTCGGGTATTTGCAGCACGGGCGCGAGATGCTCGAGTCACTATCGACATTCAGCGATGGCGAGATGTATGAAGGCGTCAACAAGAATTAGCACACTTTTGCCATTGCGAGGACGAGCACCGCGAGGACGTGGTCCCCGGTACAGAGGGGACGTTTGGCGTGTATCGTTAGTCGCTGCAATATGGTTAGTGGGTTTGGCCTCTGTGGCGCAGTCTGCGCCGCCCGAACGCCCACCCAACATCATCATCGTCCTGGCTGACGATCTGGGCTACGGCGATCTGGGTGTTTACGGATCGACATTGATCAAAACACCTAACCTCGACGCCATGGCGCGCCAGGGCGTGCGGCTGACGGATTTCTACGCCAGCGCCTCGAACTGCACGCCCAGCCGCGCGGGTCTGTTGACCGGCCGCTACGCGATCCGCAGCGCTCTCGCGCATCAAGTGATATTCGTCCACGACCTGCACGGTCTGCCGCAGGCCGAGTTCACGATCGCTGAAATGCTCAAGCCGCTGGGTTATCGCACGGCGATCATCGGCAAATGGCACCTCGGCCACACCCCGGAGCATTGGCCGACCACGCAGGGTTTCGATTACTACTACGGACTGCCGTACAGCAACAATCAGACGCCACTGGCTTTATATCGGGGCGCCGAAAAGATCGAGGAGCCGGTTGAACAGGCAACGCTGACCGAACGTTATACCGCCGAGGCCATCCGCTTCATTGAGCAAAACCGGGAACAGCCTTTTTTCATCTATCTTCCGCACACCGCTCCCCACGTACCGCTGCATGTAACTGAGCGGTTTGCGGGTAAATCACGTGCCGGTTTGTATGGCGACGTTGTCGGTATGTTGGATTGGAGTATGGGCGAGCTGCTCGATACGCTGCAAGGTCTTGGCCTGGACGACAACACGCTGGTGATATTTACCAGTGACAACGGCCCCTACCCGCAAGGCAGCCCGGGCGAATTGCGCGGCGGTAAAGGCACCCCATGGGAAGGCGGTTATCGCGTCCCGTTTATCGCCCGCTGGCCCGGCCATATACCGGCCGGTTCAGTATCGAAGGGCATCGCGATGAATATCGATTTACTGCCAACCCTGCAGGCCATTACCGGCGCTGCATTGCCTGCGTCGCTGCAGCTGGACGGCAAGAACATCGAGATGTTGCTCGCGGGCAATTCCAACTCCCCGCATGAAGTTCTTTACTACTTCAGCGATGAGCGCATCGCCGCAGTGCGAACGCCGAACTGGAAAATGATGGTACAAGCACGCTATCGCGGCATCGATCGGCGACTACCTGAGCACGACGTATTACTGCTGTTCGATATGCGTAAAGACCCTGGCGAACGTTACAGCATAGCGGCCCATCGGCCAGACAAATGGCGCGAATTGCAGGAACATCTCGAGCGCGGCCAACGCGACCTCGAATCGCTGGCACTGCACCTTGACTGAATCGTGATCTAACACATCAGAATTCACTCCACCCAGAGATCACGTTCCAAATCGCGCCAGAACTCGAGTTCCATACGGCTATGTATGAACACGCCCTTATAGTATGGGTCGTTCTCCTTATATTCCTTGTACGGCCCGTCATAGTCTTTGCGCCGGGTCTTGTACTTCTCGTAGTCGGTAAAGCTTTCGTATTCCCACACCACGAATCTGCGACCCGTTTGGTCGCCCACGGTGTGCTTTTCGAAATAGGGGACGCTTTTCCATTCAGGAAACAAATCACGATGCTCGCTCACCCATTTCAACCAGCGACGCATCTCCTCGTCGTGTTCCTTGTCCTTACCTTCCGTTATCAACCAGCTCTCTGCTTCAAAAATTGCCACGTGTCAGCACCTCAGCTTGATTTTCTCAGGTCACCAAATTCGCTCCCATAACGGCGCAGAGCTTGTTCGAGTTCGTCGTGTGTGGTGGTTTTTGCGGCCATGTCCGGTAGCTGGCCCGCGACCGGACCGGCCATGGCGGCCGCCACGACAACGCCGCCGCCCAGCGCGGTGGATTTCACAAATTCCCGCCGGGTGATTGTTTGCGGTGACCCTTTCGATGCCTCAGTTCGTTTTGTATCCATCTCATTCTCCTACCTGGTTCGAATCAACAGTCTCCATCACTCGTGACGTAGCGGGCGAGGGTTTGCGCTGGCTCCATGCCGCAGACGGTGGGCGGGTATACTGAGGGTATCTAAGCTGAGTAACACACGCCTATGAAAAACAAATGCCGTATGTTCTCACTGCTATGTTTGCTGCTATGGCAATCGACACTGATGGCCGAGGCGACATCCCCAGCGGATGAAGCCGAGCTGCGCGTTACTTTTTTAGGTACGGGTGCACCACGCCCATCGCTGCAGCGCTATGGGCCGAGCATTCTGGTGGAAGCGGGTGATTATCGCTTTCTCATCGATGCAGGATGGGGCGTGCGCGAGCGTCTGTATCTCGCGGGTGGTTACGAACTGCTCACGGGTATCGATCATGTGGTCGTCACCCATTTACATTTCGACCATACCTTGGGCCTCGCCGATATCTGGCTGACCGGCTGGCTGTATGGCCGGCGGGTGCCGTTGCGCGTGCACGGCCCCGGCGGCACGCAGGCCATGTTGGAACATATCCGCCGCGCGTTTGCCTGGGATCTCGAAAACCGCCGGCTGGTCGGTGTACCCATGTCGGGTACGGAGATCGAGGTAGAGGACATTACACCTGGCGTCATCTTCGAGCGCGACGGCCTCACAATTACCGCGTTTGCCGTCGAGCATATGCCGGTTAATGCACAAACGGGCGAGCGCTTTTCCATGGCCGGACAAACCCTGGGTTATCGGGTCGACTATCGCGGACGTTCCGCAGTGTTCTCAGGCGATACTGCACCCAGCGACGAACTGGTGAAGCACGCGCAGGGCGTCGACCTACTGGTGCATGAAACCCAGGTGCCATCAGCAGGCGACTCCAAGGAAGCGAAACTCGCCAATGTCAGCCTGTTGGTGCATACCAGCCCGGCACAGGCCGCCCGCATATTCGCCGACACCAAACCGCGTTTGGCGGTGTACTCGCACATCATCCCGCCGGAAACTTCAGCACAGGACTTGACTACGGCGACACGCGCCGGCTACGGCGGACCCCTGGCTGTGGCTCACGACCTGATGATGATCACGATCGGAGAGGATATCCGGATTGGCGAGCGGGAAAGACACGAAGGTGAAGCCTTCGAACAATCGCGGGTGTTGAAATAACAGAGCTTTAGCGTTCGGCGAACGCTAAAGCTAAGACGTTAGCCGGCCGTACCGTACCCACCTGCTCGGCACGCGCCTACAGCAGCCTGCGCGCGTTCTTCGATGCCCAACCAGTCTCCGGCGGTGAGTGACGCGCTCGGCGCCAGCCAGCTACCGCCTACGCAACAGACGTTGGCGAGGGCAAGATAATCTCCGAGTTTTTCCAGAGTGATGCCACCCGTGGGGCAGAAGCTGACATCGGGGAAAAGACTGGCAAACTGAGCTAGTACCGCCACGCCACCGGACAATTCGGCGGGAAAAAATTTCAGTACGTCGCACCCTGATTGCGTCGCCTGCAGGACTTCCGAAGTCGTAGTCACGCCCGGCAAATAGGGAAGATTCTTTTCCGAGGCAAACGCAGTCAGCGATTCTGAAAACCCCGGGCTGACCGCAAACTGCGCGCCCACGTCCACTGCCTGGGCGAGTTGGTCCGATTGCGTGACCGTGCCGATTCCAACCACCATATCCGGGCATTGTCGTATGATGGCGTCTGCGGCGGACCAGGCCTGTGCGGTTCGCAACGTGATTTCGACGACGTTGATCTCGCCACGTTGTAGCGCCTGCGCAAGCGGCACGGCCTGCTCAACGTTATCGATCACAACGACGGGGATGAGGACCGCCCGGGTCGTCAGCTCGCGTATAGGGGAAAGAACATCCGTCATTGTCTGAACCAGCCGCTGGCAGAGCATCTTAACGCCTTTGGAATACTGTGCAACGCATCGGATCCGATGCGATGATCTGGCGCACGCAGGGCTCACAGCGGATTGCCTCGATCGGTGAATGCATGATCGAGCTCACCCAACAGCCTGGCGACACGGTTCGCCGCGCATTTTGCGGAGACACGCTGAATACCGCCGTTTATCTCGCCAGACTGTTACAGGGTACCAATACCGGCGTGCACTATATCTCCCGTGTCGGCCGCGATCCTCTCAGCGCCGCCATGCTGGCGAGCTGGCGGGATGAAGGTATCGATGTGAGCCTGGTCGAATTCGACAACAAGCGACTGCCGGGTTTGTACTATGTCTCGACGGATACTCAGGGTGAGCGAACATTCTATTACTGGCGCAAAAACTCGGCCGCCAGCGCGATGCTGAACGCCCGCACCGCTGCGAATTTGCAGAAACAGTTGGCAGACTTCGATGCGGTGTATGTGACTGGCATTACGCTGGCAATTTTGCCGCCCGCCGGACGACGCCGGCTACTGGTGATGTTGCAGCGTCTCCGGGCTAACGGCGTGACCACCGTCTTCGATAGTAATTACCGGCAACGACTCTGGTCGTCAGTGTCTGATGCACGAAAGTGGCTGCATGCGACCGGTGAACATATCGACGTGTTACTCACGGGCCTCAGCGATGAACAGGCCGTATTTGGCGATAGCGATGCGCAAGCCGTCAGCGAACGGTTGCGCAAAACCGGTATCGCCGAACTGATAATCAAAAACGGGGCCGCGGCTTGTCTTGCCGTAGAACCCACCGGCGTTCAGACTATCGACGTCCCCGTTGCGACTCGGGTCGTTGACACAACGGCAGCGGGAGATGCCTTCAACGCAGGGTATATTGCCGCTCGAGTGAGTGGTTTGACCGTCCAGGCGTCCGTGCTGGCCGCACAGCAACTGGCGGCGCGGGTAATTGCGCATGCGGGCGCAATCATCCCGCGACAGCAGACACCGACACTGGCGCAGTTGAGCTAGCGCTTGATCAGAATTACTGGGAAAGCGGAGTGGAAATTTTTCTTACAGGCTGGATAGCAGGGCAAACGAAATGCTCTGTGGAAAGGCTGTAATCATTCATCGACAACGAGGGTCCGAACAATGCAGAAATTCATGATCGTGCTGTTTAATCTCAAAGAAGGCGTTTCACCGGCAGACTACGAAAAATTTATTGCCGAAGAAGATGCCCCCGTCGTCCGGCAACTGCCGTCCGTCATCGACATGAAAGTCAACCGGGTCGTCGGCACGATGGATGGTGCCCCCGCACCGTATCAGTACATGGAACTGATCACTGTTACCGACTTCGAGCAACTCGGCGCCGACGCCCAGTCCCAGGCGGTACAAGAAGTTGCCGGCAAGTTCCAGACTATGGTGGAGGGAAAACCGGTATTCCTCTTCCAGGAACAATTTGTCTGATTGCCCCGGGATCAGAGGTTAAAAGCCATGAAAATATTGAATGGATTAAGCGCGCTCATCGCATTGGCGGCGATATCAACGTCCACAAGCGTGGCCAGCGAGACTGCGACAGCCACGTCCCTTCCCAATGTGACCGGTCACTATGTCTTCTTTTACTACAAGGACATCAGCGCACCCGCGGCATTTTACGAGGATATCCTGGGACTCAAGCCAAGCTTCACGCAGGAGTGGATCAGGATCTACCAAGTTACGCCCGCCTCCTATCTGGGCGTAACAGCAGAGAGTGAAGGCGCATTTCACAAGCCGCAGGAAAGCAACGCGGTCATGTTCAGTATCGTGACCGACGACGTGGATGGTTGGTATGCGCGCATCAAAAGCCACCCGGAAGTGACCGTTTTGCAGGAAATTTTCAATCACGCCTCTGCTCCTATCCGCGCCTTTTTTATCGCAGACCCGGGTGGCTACACGGTCGAGATCTTCCAGTGGTTGAACGACACTGATAAATGAGCGATCGAAAACGTCGTTCAAACTGAACCGCGCGGATATGCAACAGCACGAAACATTTACCTCGCGATGGACGTTCCTGATGGCGACCATCAGCTCCGCGGTCGGGCTTGGTAATCTCTGGCTGTTCCCCTACATCGCCGGTCAAAACGGCGGCGGTGCTTTTGTCTTTGTATACCTGGCAATTATCTTCTTGATCGGCGTACCGCTGGTGATGGCGGAACTCATGATCGGGCGCCGCGGGGGCCTCAGCCCGGTGGCAAGCGTGCAGGCGGTGTGTGTGCAGGAAGGCGCACACCCGGGATGGCAGGTCCTGGGCTGGCTGGGGATCATTGCACCGCCGATCGCGTTGAGCTTTTACGGAACGGTTAGCGGCTGGTCGATGGAATACGTCGTGCGCGCCGCCAGCGGTGAATTTTCCGGGCTCACCGGCGAAGGAGCCGCGGCAGCCTTTGACGGGCTGCTTGCCTCACCGTGGCGACTAATCTTCTGGCAAACAATCTGCATCGCCGGTACGGTATTTGTCGTTGGACGCGGCGTACGCGCAGGGATCGAGCAGGTCACTAAATTGATGATGCCCGCTCTATTCGTGCTGCTCGCCATTCTCGCCGTATACTCAAACATCACGGGTGCTGCCGCAGAAGGATGGCGTTTTCTGTTTGCGCCGGATTTTTCCAAACTAACCGCTAGCAGCTATTTCATCGCCATCGGTCAGGCATTTTTCTCACTCACCGTAGGCGCCGGTATCTTGATGACCTTCGGCGCTTATCTACCGAAAGATGTATCGATTCCGCGTGCCGCGGTGACCATTGGTTTCGCGGACACGGCGGTCGCATTGTTGGCCGGGCTCGCGATTTTTCCGATCGTGTTCGCATCGGGACTGGATCCGGGCGAGGGACCCGGGCTAACTTTCGTCACGCTGCCGGTTGCATTCGGTGGCATGCCGCTGGGACGCATCTTTGGCACCGTATTCTTTGTCTTGTTGTTGTTTGCCGCCTTCACTTCATGTATCGGCATGTTGGAGCCGATGGTCTCCTACCTGGAGGAACGCAAGAACCTGCGGCGTATGCCGATGGCAATTGCCACCGGAACCATTGCCTGGGTCGTCGGCATCGGTGCGGCGCTGTCGTTCAGCGTCCTAAAAGATTTCAAACCGTTCGATGCAATCCCGGTGCTGGCCGGACGCACGATATTCGACATGTTGATATTCATAGTGTCGAACCTGTGTCTGCCGATCAGCGGTTTCCTGATCGCGTTGTTCGCGGGCTGGGCAATGTCATCGTCATCGATCCTCGATGAACTCGGCATCAGCGACGGACCCTGGTATCAGATCTGGTTGATCCTGGTTCGCTTCGTGGCGCCGCTGGGTGTTGGCGCAGTGTTCTTTTTCAACTTTGTAGGGACTTAATCAAGCCGCATTCCTGCCCTGCCGGGCACAGCGTTGACGCGATCGGCGAATTAGTTTATGCTTAAACTAATTCGCATTTACAGCCCTACCTGTCTATGAAAATCACCGAAGCCAAGGTCATCGTCACCTGCCCTGGGCGCAATTTCGTGACCTTGAAGATCACCACCGACGATGGTGTCTTCGGCATCGGTGACGCCACCGTTAATGGTCGCGAACTGGCCGTGGCGGCTTACCTGCAGGAACACGTTGCAGCGTGCCTGATTGGCCGCGATCCCGCCCGTATCGAGGACATCTGGCAATACCTTTATCGCGGCGCTTACTGGCGGCGGGGTCCGATCACCATGGCCGCAATTGGGGCAGTCGATACCGCCTTATGGGATATCAAAGCCAAGGTCGCTGGGCTACCCCTGTATCAATTGCTTGGCGGACGCAGCCGGGACGGCGTCATGGTTTACGGCCACGCGAACGGCCGCGATATCGATGAAACGGCCGATGAAGTCGCGAAGTATCTCGAAAGCGGCTACCACGCAGTGCGCGCGCAATCCGGTATCCCGGGACTAGCGAGTAGCTATGGAGTCTCGGCAGATAAGATGTACTACGAGCCTGCCGATGCCGCACTGCCAACCGAGAACCTTTGGTCGACGACCAAATACATAGACCACGTACCCAAATTGTTTGATGCGTTACGCACGCGATTTGGTTTTGACCCGCATTTGTTGCACGACGTGCATCACCGCCTAACCCCGATCGAGGCTGCGCGGGTAGGTAAATCGCTGGAGGATTACCGGTTGTTCTGGCTTGAAGACGCCGTGCCCGCGGAAAACCAGGAAGGCTTTCGGTTAGTACGTCAGCATACCGTGACACCGCTTGCGCTCGGTGAGGTCTTCAACACGATCTGGGACTGCCAAACACTCCTGACCGAACAGCTCATCGACTACATCCGAATGACGGTCCTGCACGCAGGCGGCATCACCCACCTGCGCCGGGTCGCGGATCTGGCCGCGCTATATCACATACGCACCGGCTGTCACGGCGCCACTGATCTGTCACCGGCCTGTATGGGTGCGGCACTGCACTTTGATCTGTGGGTACCGAATTTCGGCATCCAGGAATATATGCGCCACACGCAAGAGACCGACGCTGTGTTTCCCCATGCATATTATTTCGAGGACGGATACCTACATCCCGGCGAAGCACCCGGGCACGGCGTGGATATCGACGAAGCGCTGGCAGAAAAATACCCTTACGAACCAGCCTATCTTCCTGTCAATCGCCTGGAAGATGGAACGATGTGGAATTGGTGAAGGTGTAATGATTAACCCCTCACATGAAGAGGATCTCAAACCGCGAGTCCCAGTACGATTCATATTTATCCCCGCGACACCCTCCGTGCGGGAGAGGGAGCTTAATTACGGAAAATTAAGTAATGGCTGACTACGACATAGTAATCGCCGGCGGTGGCCACAATGCGTTGATATGTGCTGCGTTGCTGGTCAAACGCGGCCTGAGTGTCGCCGTGCTCGAACGTAATGAATGGGTGGGCGGCGGCGTCATTACCCGCGAAGTCACGCTACCCGGCTTCAAACACGACATGTTCGGCTCCTCGCATGTCTGGATCCATTTGAACCCTGATTTCCAAACGCTGAAACCCGAGTTAGAGCAATACGGGCTGAAATATATCTGGTCGCAAGATCACATCACCGGTCATCCCAACAAGTACGAAGGCGACGGGATTATCGTTTACAAGGACGTCGATAAAACCTGTGACACGATAGCGCAATACTCGAAAGCGGACGCCAAGCGCTACAAAGAAATCTACGCTGAGTTTGGTGAGATCCAGGACGGTGTCATCAAGAGCATGTTCTCGCCGCCGGCGCCGCCGAGCTTGATGTATCAGGCACTGGAAACTACCCCGGAGGGTCTGCAGCGCTTGCGCGATTATCAGCTCAGCTCTCGCGCTTTCACTTTCGAGAATTTCGAGAACGAACACGTTCGCGCTTTCATTCTCGGTTGGGCAACAGCGCCACAGACACTACCCGATCAACTCGGCACGGCGGCCGGGTTTTACGTCATGATCCCGAGTATCCATTATTTCGGACAGGCTATCCCGGAGGGCGGCAGCGGTATGCTGTCCGTTGCCATGCAACGTTATGTCGAGGCGAACGGCGGCACGGTCATAAGCGGCGCTACGGTTCGCAAGTTCCTCGTCAGCGACGGGGCCTGCGTTGGCGTGCGACTCGAGGACGGCACCGAGATCACCGCTGCACAAGGGGTCATCTCAGCACTCGATCCGTTTCAGACCTTTCTCCACGGTTTCGACGATGGAATTTTGCCCGATGCATTCCTCAATATGGTGCGCAACTTCAGCTTCGGTGAAGTGACCATTGCGCGAGTGCATTACGCGCTACACGAGGCACCGCAATTCAAAAACGGCAGCGACATGGGCAAGACCGCATTCCAGCGCATCTTTGGCACAGTCTCCGACATAGATCGGCAGTACAACGAGATGACACAAGGCCTGCCCCCCAGCGATCCCTTTCTTTGGACCGCATGCTGGACGCAGATGGACCCAAGCCGCGCGCCGGACGGCAAGCAGACACTGATCATGGATACATTCGTACCCATAGAGCTGGCCAGCGGCGAAGACTGGGAGGCGCTCGGCTCCGACTACGTGCGCAATACGCTACTCAAACAGTTACAGAATTACACAACCAACATGGACGCCGACAATATCATGGCCGAATTCGTCGAGACCGGCCCCAGTCTCGCGCGCGCGAACTTGTGCTTTTACCGTGGCAGCACGAACGGCGGCGACCGGACACTCGCACAAATGGGCGCGTTCCGGCCCTTCCCAAATTACGCGAACTATCGCGCGCCCATCAATAAACTTTACCTGACCGGACCGTCGTGCCACCCGGGTGGCGGTATCTGCGGCATGGGCAGTATTGCGGCGAACGAGATCCTTCTGGATCTCGGACTCAAAGACGAAGACGATGATTTTGATTTTTGAAGAGGTGTAAACGATGACAGATCGAATTGAACCATACACGGCGTTGATCGTGCAGCCCGAGGTTACGGTGGTAAAAGACCGCGCCGGGATCAAAAAGAACCTGGGCCGGGTCTGCAACATGCTCCATTTCGGCGCCGGCTATTTCTGGGAGATCCCGGTGCGTCTGGCGGTATTGCCCGAATACTTCATGCAGGGCGTTGGCACACCCGGCAAAGGTGAGAGCGGGCTAGCCGATCAAATGAAAAAGGCCGTCACCATCCCCGGCCCGGAAATCGACCAACTCGGTGAGATCGCCAAGCAGTACGAGATGTATATCGTCGGCGGCGGTGTGGTGGAGGAGCTGCCCGAGTTTCCCGATCGCTGGTTCAACACCAACTTTATTGTTGGCCCAACGGGCGAGGTGGTCCTGAAATACCACAAGTGGCACATTCCCGCGACCATTGGCCTGGGAACCAGTCCGCACGACATCTTCGATGAATACAGCGAGAAGATCGGCAGCGACATCAAGACGCTTTTCCCCGTAATCGATACCGAGATAGGCAAGCTCGGTACCATGACCTGTCACGACGGCTGCACACCGGAAGTATCACGTGCACTTGGATTCAACGGCGCCGAGATTATCTGCCATCCCGGCGCTATCCAGGAACAGGAAGGTGTCTCCAAGCCCTGGGATTTCTGGATGTTCACTCGCCGCACCCGGGCGCACGACAACATGTGCTATTTGTTGGGTTCCAATTGGGCCTCGGTTGAATACGAGTATTACCCGAAGGCATTTTGCCCCGGCGATTCGTTCGCGATCGACTATACCGGCATGGTGCTGCGTGAGGCACCGTACCCGGCGGAGCAAGTACTGGCAGTTACCATCGATATCCAGGCGCTGCGCCATTACCGCACGCGGGCTAATCACAACACATGGGTGGATCTTCGCACGGAAGGTTTCCGCCAAATTTACGAAAACCCGATTTATCCGCCGAACCGCTTCCCGTCGGGCAAACCGCCGCGCACCCTGGCCGATAAAGTATCGATCTGCAAAGAAGTATTCGATGACTTGTACGGACGCGGTCAGTTCACACCGCCGGCGGGCTACGGACCGGAGGATATTTCCACGCTGCTGGAGTCACGCATCAAATATGCGCAGGAAACAGGACGCCTGCGCAAGAGCTAGTCCAGCGATTGCATGGAGGCGCCGGGCCGGGGTTATTTAAAATGAAAGTACGAAGCAAACTTGCAGATGTTGAGTTTCAGTTCGGCCAGTTCGAGTACAAGAAAGATCACTTGATCATTCACAGTGCGCCCGAACAAACCATGCAGAGCAAGGTTTACATCAGCCCCGATGACATCATCTCGGCATTGAGTCGGGCCTTGGCCAACCCTATGGTCTGGGTATATTGCCTCGGATTCCCCTTTTTTCTCGTTCGCTACCGCCGCCGAAAAAGTCAGAAAAAATCCTGAGCGACGGCAAGCGCGGATCTCTGCGCGGCGTCGCGTGAGCACGTTGTTTCAAACCACACCCTAAAGGACCTATTAAATGACACGCATGACCGGCGCCGAGGCGATGATCAAATCGCTATTGCCCTATGGAATCGATACTGTTTTCGGATTGCCGGGGGGGCAACTGGATCATTTTTTCGACGCCATGTTCAAGCAAGGCACGGCATTGAAAGTTATCCACTCGCGCCACGAACAAGGTGCCGGCTACATGGCTTACGGCTACACACAATCGAGCGGGCGCATTGGCGCCTACACCGTAGTCCCGGGCCCAGGCCTGTTGAATTCAACAGCGGCACTGTGCACCGCCTATGCGAACAACGCGCGGGTGCTGTGCATTTCCGGGCAAGTGCACGCAACCGGCATCGACAGCGGCTACGGCCACCTGCACGAGATCCACGATCAACTGGGGCTGATCCGCCATTTGACCAAATGGGCTGAGCGCATCGATCATCCAACCCAAGCGCCTGACCGTATGCGTGAGGCGATGAAACAATTGCACAGCGGCCGCCCACTGCCGGTCGAAATAGAAATGCCCATGGACATTATGGGTGTAGATGCGGAAGTCGACCTGTTGGACGCCGTTACCGACTATCCACGGCCACCGATCGATATTGATCGTGTTGCCGCGGCGGCGAAGATTCTGGGTGCCGCTAAACGCCCGTTGATCATAGTTGGCTCCGGCGCTCTCGACGCCGGACCGGCACTGCTGGCCGTGGCGGAACAACTGCAGGCGCCGGTCGTGGTTAATCGCAAGGGACAAGGCATCGTCGATGCCCGCCATTACCTCAGCCAAAACCAGCCGGCCGGTCATCGCCTGTGGGGCGAAGCGGATGCCATACTCGGAGTTGGCACGCGGCTGCTGCAATTGACCCAGTGGGGTATCGATGACGATTTAAAGACCATCCGTATCGATATCGATCCGGTGGAGATCACCCGAATTGCGACACCCGATGTTGGTATCGTCGGTGGTGCGAGAGATGTCCTGACCGCCCTGCACGATGAACTGGACAACTACAACATCCAACGTGCCTCGCGTGAGAACGAACTGACGCAACTCAAACAAAATGTTTATGGCGAGATCCGCTCACAGGTCCCCATGCAAATGGCCTATCTCGACGTGATCCGTGAACTGCTTCCCGAAGACGGCTTTTTCGTCGACGAAGTGACCCAAGTGGGGTTTGTCTCCTGGTACGGATTTCCGGTCTATCATCCACGGCATTTCATAACGGCCGGCCACCAGGGCACGCTGGGTTACGGTTACGCCACGGCGCTCGGTGTCGCCGTTGCCAACCCCGGCAAAAAAGTAGTGCAAGTGAGTGGCGACGGCGGCTTCATGTTCAACGTGCAGGAACTCTCAACTGCCGTGCAGAATCAACTCAATGTGGTCACCGTGATCTTTAATGACCAGACCTTTACCAACGTGCAACGCCAGCAGGACGAGTGGTTCGAAGGTCGCCGGATATGCTCGGATCTGCACAATCCGGATTTTGTAAAACTCGCCGAATCCTTCGGCGCGACGGGACTGCATGCCGATTCGCCGCAAACACTGCGCAACACACTGGAACGTGCGTTCAATACGGACGGACCGGTAATCATCGAGGTAAGCGTCGCGCAACGCATGGACTCACCGTGGCAGTTCATCATGATGCCGCAAAACCGTAAACACCTGTGCCGCTAGGGCGATGGACCTCACGATTAAGTCACTGACGGCGCGAGACATTCGCTTCCCCACCTCGCGCGAGCTTGATGGCTCTGACGCTATGCACACCGATCCGGACTATTCGGCCGCCTACGTCACCCTGCATACAGACAACCCGGCAATGGAAGGACACGGCCTTACATTTACCTGCGGCCGCGGCACGGAGATCTGCGTTGCCGCCATCGCTGCACTGGAACCGCTAGTCATCGGCCGCAATCTCGATGACATCGCCTGCGACATGGGCGCATTCTGGCGTGAACTCACCAGCGACACGCAACTGCGCTGGCTTGGTCCGGAAAAGGGCGTCATCCATCTTGCCACCGGCGCCGTGTTGAACGCCGTGTGGGATCTTTGGGCCAAGGCGATGGGCAAGCCGGTGTGGAAACTAGTCGTCGACATGACACCCGCGGAACTGGTTGGGTGTATCGATTTTCGTTACATCACCGACGCGTTGACCCCTGAAGAAGCCCTGTCGATTTTGCTGCGCAATGTCGCGACCAAAGCCGAACGCGAGGCCGAAATGTTGGAAACGGGTTATCCCGCCTATACCACCAGCACCGGCTGGCTCGGCTACCCGGACGACAAATTGGAGCGGCTTTGCCGTGAAGCCGTCGAGCAAGGCTGGAACCACATCAAGATGAAAGTAGGGCAGAACCTCGACAATGACATTCGCCGGGTGGGCATTGCGCGCCAGGTAATCGGCCCCCAGCGCAAGTTGATGATAGACGCCAACCAGGTCTGGGATGTGCCGCAGGCAATCGAATGGGTAAACAGCCTTGCACAATTCGATCCCTGGTGGATTGAAGAGCCCACCAGTCCCGATGACGTGCTCGGTCACGCAAGCATTCGAAAGGCGGTAAAACCGGTGGGCGTCGCGACCGGTGAACATTGTCAAAACCGCACCCTGTTTAAACAGTTTTTCCAGGCGCAGGCGATCGATTTTTGTCAGCTGGATGCCTGCCGACTCGGCAGCGTCAATGAGGTGCTCGCGGTGATGTTGATGGCCGCCAAATTCGGCATTCCGGTGTGCCCGCATGCCGGTGGCGTTGGTCTTTGTGAATACGTGCAGCACTTATCCATCATCGACTATGTGTGTATCTCGGCAAGTCTGGAAAATCGGGTCACGGAATATGTCGATCATCTGCACGAACATTTTGTTGAACCGTGTGTTGTGCGTAACTGCCGCTATATCGCGCCGACCCAGCCTGGTTACAGCATCACGATGAAGCCGGCGTCACTGGAGCATTACGCTTACCCTAATGGAAAAGTATGGTCGGGTATCGAAACTTAACAGAGACACACCATGAGCAAGCAACTTAGCATCGTATTGGATGGCGAGGAGTTCATCGCCGAGTTATTAACAGAAAAGGCCCCGAAAACAGTCGAAAAATCCCTGCAAGTCCTGCCGCTGGAAGCACCGTGCTGGCATAGCGGATGGCTGGGAGACACGCTCGTGCTCTCACCCGATGATCTGCCCAAGGAAAAGCTCCCCTACCTCGAACCGGAAAACCAGACCGTGCTCGCAGCCAGGGGCGATATTCTGTGGTGGCCGGGCCAGCCCGCGCTTGGCATACCCTACGGCGAGCAGCCGCATTTGTTCATCGTCCACAATGTCGCCGAGTTACGCTGGCGGGCAGGTTATACACCGTCCAACCTGTGGGCGCGGATCAACAACCGCCTCGATGTGCTGGATCAAATTGGCATGAATATGGGTGGTGGCATATACAAAGCCGGCCGAGCCGGCGGCGGCGGCTCGCGCGATATCTCAATTCGTTTATTAGACTGATCATTGCTCTGGCTGTAACCCAGATTTCAGTCAGGGGAAAATTTACAGACTGGCCCTGAGACGCTGAACGTCTTCGTAGCGGCTCGGAATGTCGCTACGATTAGCAGCGAGGCGAAGATCGCGCAAGCGCGCAAGAGAATCTAGCAAAACCGGCAGCGGCGGGCCGCTGGCAGTAATATTCGTCAGGCCTTCTGCGGGCAGCTGGGTCGAGGGTTTTTCTATAAATTTCTTGACCAACTGATCGTGATGCTGCGCGGCAGTTTCCCCGTGGGCTTGCACTACCTCCAGAAACGAGGTGAGATTGCGCTTGTACCAGGCTTGCTGATTGTGCGCCGGCATCGCTTCGAGAAACAGGTTCATAAGACTCTTGCGGCGCATGCAGTCCTTAATCATCGCCTGTTCCTCAGGCAGCATGAACAGGAACTTGTCCATCAGGATCTGAGAATAACTTGGGTTATCGGCGCTACATAGGCCCAGCAGCAGATCAATGACGTTAATGCCAGCGAAGTCGCCCGCATTAGCGCCTCGATAGACGTTCGGACCGACACGGTAGGGTTTGTAATAGGGCCGTACACAAAAAAAGAAGCGATCCGAATCCAGTTCGGCAAACAAACGGTCGTTAGACTTGATGACATCCTCGAGCGCCGCCTTCGCGTCGCCCAACAGATGATAGGTAATCGGATGTGATACCCCCAGAGGTAGGATCCGTCGCAGGGCGTCCGCCACGCGCATATAAGCCAGGACTCCCAGGAAGTTGTAATCCAGGAATAGAAACTCATCCTTGAGCGACGTAAAGCTGCGGTAAACGCCATTGACGGCCTGGTTGTTGGTAGTCAAGTGTGCGGTTGCGAATCGCGGAGACACACCCAGCGTCGTTGCAATATTCAGCGCCAGCGCCGACGCCTCCACTAGCGGCGAGGTGGTCTCGCGTGATGGCTCGGTAACGTCGTGACGCCGGCAGGCGGCCATATACAGGCCAACGCTACCAAGCAGATCGTAGGTATTCTCAAAGCCCTCGTCGGTATTACCCTCACTGAGCAGATCTATGATGTAGACCTTGCCTTCAGCAACAAGTGTGTCTTTGATGCTGTCACCGACTCCATCGACCAGGTGCCGCTCTTCGCGGGCAAAGTACAACTCTTCAAGCTCCGTGTTCATTTCCACGAAACTGCCGCGGATCCACCTGTCGAAAGCATCTACATTCTTAGTGGCCATAACGGAATTCCAGAACAACTGATATTTTCGCCACGTTCAAAACGATACGGATCGACCGCGAACACAGTTGCGATATAAAACAAAACGGTTCGCTTGCTGTACACCGGTTTCATGCGATCATTGAGCATTATTGCATACCATTGAAGATAGGAAATGGCGGGCCGAATTCATATCAACATCGCAATGAGTGACGCACTCGTTGCAGTTACCGGTATTCGGTCTTGAATTTCGCACGGATTTATCGTGCCTACATCGTCCCCAGTGCCGTGTATCAGTCGGTCGCGATCGCCGGCGGTTATGGGACCGGGCGCGAAGTCGTGGAGTATTTCACCCGGCATGGACCCTACGGAGGCTTAGCCGGGATCACAACGGTAACTATAATACTGGCGACCGTGACGGCGATCACCTTCGAATTTGCGCGCCAGTTTCACGCATACGATTACCGCACATTCTTCAAACATCTACTTGGGCGCTTTTGGATCGCATTTGAACTCGTCTACATCGTGCTGTTTCTGCTCGTGCTGGCAATTATTGCTTCAGCGGCGGGCACGATCCTGGCTGGCAGTTTCGCCATTGGGCAAAGTACCGGCCTGGTGGTAATGCTGCTTGTGATAGCTATGCTTACATTTTTTGGGCGCGAGTTGATTTCCAGGGTTATGGTGCTCTGGACCGTGGTCCTGTATATCGTGTTCATCGGCTTTTTCGCCATCACCTTGACGACAAACGCCGAGCACATTCACTCGCAGTTCGCGGCAGTGCGGATTGAACCAGGCTGGCTGCTGCCGGCGCTCAAATTTTCACTGTACACAGCAACAGTCGCGCCGGTAGCGCTATTTGCTGTGAGGGGGATCACGACGCGTACCGAGGCACTTGGAGCCGGTAGCCTCAGCGCCGTACTTTTCATGCTTCCTGCAGCGTTGTTCCACGTGTCCTTTATCAGCAAGAGCCCGATGATCCTCGAACAGCAGGTTCCCGTTTACTGGATGCTCGGGACGCTGGGCGTGCCGTGGTTCGTCTCTATTTATTCACTCGTGCTGCTTGGCACATTTATCGAAACTGGCGCGGGCTTTATTCAATCGGTTAACGAACGCATCGACCGATGGTCCACCGAGCGCGGTGGAGACCCTCCCCCGCGCTGGGTACATTCCGGCGTCGCTATTGTCGGCTTGCTCGCAAGTGCTGCCCTTGCACAATTGGGCATCATTACCTTGGTCGCAAAAGGTTATGGCACTATCGCCTGGGCGTTTATGATCATCTATGTCATTCCGATTATGACGATCGGTTTGTACCAAATTCTGAAACCTAAAGGCGACTGTGGCACCGCTACTGCACGGCACGGTTAGCATCACGTGGCCGCTCGCAGTAACTCCAAGCACGGATGCGCCGCGGGCGATATTAGCGTACCCTGCTGTGCAAACAACAACGAGTCCCGAGCAATGACTGATTTTCCCTCCCTCTACTACGAAACCGGGCAAGGACCGAGCGTGGTTTTCAGCCATGGCACTCTCATGGATTGGACCATGTTCGAGCCGCAAATCGACGCGCTCAAAGCGCGCTATCACGTAGTCGCGTTCAATCATCGCGCGCGCACTGAAAACTATCAGCCCGGCTACAAGTTGCCGACCTCGTCGAGGATTGTCGGCGCATACTCGATGATCGCAATATCGACCGTTGTGTGCTGGCCGGCATGTCGATGGGCGGCTTCATGTCAATCGAGTTTGCGCTGCGTTACCCGGAGCGGCTACGCGGTCTAATCTTGATCGACTCGATGGCGAGCCCGTACACCGCTGAGGAGCAGGTCGAGTTCGCGGCGGAATTCAAGAAAATGGATTGTGACGGTCCGCTGCCGCGAGAATCGGCAGAGTGGGCAGCCGCGCTGTGCTTCGGTCCGACGACTTACGAGCATAACCGGGAACTCGTTGATTACTGGGTCGACCGTTGGTGCAAAATGCCCGCACGCAGCGTTTACGGTGAAGGCAACTCCTGGTTGGACAAATCGGACCGCGTGGCAGAACTCAGTCAACTGGATATTCCGATGTTAATCGTACACGGCGAGGAGGATGTGGTGCTTCCGGCCGACCGTGCGGCACGGCCGTTGGCCGCTGCCCTGAAAGACGTGCGCCTGGCTCTGATTCCTGACGCGGGTCACACCGCCAATCTGGAGAACGTAGCCCCGGTAAACGAAGCCATCGTCAGTTTTCTCGACGAAATCGCGGAGTAGTCACCATAGCAATCACACGGCTGCCCACCGCGGCGTGTATTTCGGCGGCACTCAGATGAACAGGCGTCTGTGCACTGCGGTGGTCCCTGCTGTTCCACTTGCTCCCAGTCATCGTCCACGGCGGCACCCTGGAAGAGGTTCTCGAGCGCGGACACGTGCGGTGCGGTATCCAGGAGCGCAGTCCCGGCTTCAGCACCGTGAATGCACGCGGTGAGCGCGAAGGCATCACCATTGATCAGTGCAAGATTATCTCGGCCGCGGTCTTCGGGCCGTATCAGCACCAAATACATTCCGGTAACCCCGCAAACCGCATTCGTTTCCTTGCAGGCGCGGCACCTGGACATCATAACGGCCGGTGCTACCTGGACCTTTGTCCGCGACGTCTCTCCTGGGTTTGGATTACACCGGCGTGTTCTTGTACAACGGTCAGGGTTTATGGTTCGCAAGGAATCCGGGGTAGACGCAGTCGCAGGTCTGGCGGGTGCGACGATATGCGTCGCGCAAGGCACAACCGCGGAACAAACCTCGCCGACTATTTCGACGGCCACCACATGAACTACGAGGCGCTTACCTTCTCCAGCGTCGAAGCTGCGCTGCGGGCGCATGAAACCGACCGCTGCGATGCGATGACAACCGAGCGGCTCAGTCTGGCCGGCCATATGCGGGTGCTGAATCATCCCGAAGACCACCAGATCCTCGCCGAGATGATCTCCAAGGAACCCACGGCCGCGCTCGTTCGTCAGGGTGATGACCGATGGCGCGATATCGCAGTATGGTCGTTCAACGTAACGCTGGCGGCCGAGGAACTCGGTATTACGCAGAGCAACGTCGACGCCATGCTGGCGGGATCAGACAGCGCTGAAGTGCGGCGCCTGTTGGGACTTGAAGGGGATTTCGGCAAGGCCCTGGGAGTAGGCAACGATTGGGCTTACAAGATCATTAAGTTGGTTGGTAATTATCAGGACATCTGGGAACCGGCACTTCACACCATTCGGTCTACAGCGTGGTATGAACGCACTGTGGACCGACGGCGGCCTGCATTCGGCGCTACCGTTTCGTTAATGATTAGCGAAACCCGCAAACCGGCACGCATCTTCTACGGGTGGTGGATGGTTGCCGCTTGCGTTGTGTGTCTATCGACCAGTCCGGGACAATTCGTCTATGGGTCGCTTGGACTTTTCGTCATCCCCTTCAGTAATGAGTTCGGTTGGGACCGTGCCGAGATAAGTCTGGCGCTGACTTTGTTTACGATGTCCCTGGCGATGGCCATGCCAGTCCTCGGTCATTATGCGGATCGCTCGGCACCCGGCGAATAGTGATCCCTTCCCTGCTCATCCTTGCCGCCGGCTTGATCTCAATTACCGTAACCGTCAGCAAACTCTGGCACCTATATCTGGTTTTTATATTGCTAGGCTGGCTGACCGCGGGCGCCAACAGTCTGCCCTATCTGCGCACGCTGTCGTTGTGGTTCGATCGGCGCCGCGGGCTCGCACTCGGCATCGCCATGACGGGCAACGGTTTGGGTTATTTCTATGTACCGCATCTCGTGCAGTTCGCAGTGGACCAGGCCGGTTGGCGCGCAGGTTATCTCGCACTCGCCGCGGTGTGCGTATTCATCGCATTACCACTCGTGTACTTTCTGATCCGGGAAACCCCGGCAGAAATGGGCTTGCAAGCCGATGGCGGCGATGCAGACGCCAGTCCAGCATCGGCATCGCCGGCGGTCGGCATCACACGCCGCGATGCGCTGCGCACACGTTTATTCTGGACACTGGCAGCAATCTTCGCGGCGTTTTCATTTTGTCTATTTGGACTAATGCCGCATCTCGTGCCCATGTTGCAGGATCGCGCATGAGCGGCGCCGCTGCCGCTTCTGCCGCGGGGACGATTGGCATATCGATCATGGCGTCCCGGTTGGTCATTGGCTATCTACTCGATCGCGTCTTTGGACCCTATGTAGCATTGGCCTGCATGATTCTCGCCGCATCGGGACTTGCCATGCTGACCGCGGGTTCCACCGGCGCAATGGCGTTCGTTGCCGCGGCGTTAGTGGGTATCGGAGTTGGTGCGGAGCTGGATCTGCTCGCCTATCTGGTGGGGCGCTACTTTGGATTACGCTACTTCGGGCAAATCTATGGCTTGTTGTTTGCGTCGTTCTTGGTTGGCGGTGCGCTCGGCCCTTACGGCTACGGAGCGACGTTCGAGTCCACCGGCGGGTATACGTTTATATTGACAGTCTGCACAATCTTGACGCTTATTGCCGGATTGACTAACGCGACACTACCGCAATATCCGGATCTCACGCCCGTTTCTGATGCCTGAACGACCGGGGTGAATAACCCTTGTGTTCACCATAAATTAGAGTTGCTGTCTTTTCCGGCGATCGGCCGATACGATAGCTATCCAGTGGATTTATCAGGGGCCACTAATGCACAGTAAAATCTGCCAGCAATTTCATTGTTTCTCCTCTTAACAATTACGGGCATTGCCGGTGTGCACGCCGACGACATACGCGACTCCAAAGTTATTGATCGCTATTCGTATAATCTAGGCGGCCTCAACGTATGGCTTGAGGTGATTGCCATCGGCATCAAGAAAATGGCATTGAGCTCGGCCGTGTCACCGCAGGAAATGGATGGCCTGGAAGCTAAAGCGCGGAGCATGGCCGAAGAAGCCGACGTCAAACTTTACCGTGAGGCTGATTTTATCGTAACGGATCTTTTCCCGCGCTCAGCAACCCAAGGCAAACACGTACTCATTGTCTACAGAGGCTCAACGCTGGACGAATACATGGCGCTAAAGGCGCGCAAAACCGCGTTAGTGGAAGCTGGAGAGTATGCCGGCAAGGCGCGCCTGGAAATCGCCTGGGATTTAGGCAAATTGCTTAGCTACCCCGACGCGAGAATTCGTGAATTGCTCGGCAGTAATGCCGCTGGCGATTAAGCCAG
>CBDDBH010000027.1:0-222900 GCA_965225625.1 Gammaproteobacteria bacterium | reverse complement strand
CAGTTATCCCGCGATGGCGTCGCAATCCTGATGCATGACGAGGATCTGCAGCGGATGGCACAACAGCCGCTGCGTGTAACGGAAACCTCCGCGCAAGTGCTCACAGGCATCGAGATTGAAAGCGACCAGGCGGGCACGCAACACACCCGCGTGCCGCGTTTGTCCGAGGCTGTGTCATTAGTTGCGCAATATCCCGGCGCGCTCGCTTTTGTCGAGATAAAGCGCGCCAGCCTGCGCGCATTTGGAACGGCAGCGGTCGTCTCGACAGTTCTGGCTGAATGCCACACGGCACCGTTGAACTTTGTCATCATTTCGTTCGATGCTGCGGCCGTGAAACTCGCGAGGCAAACCGGGGCGCCACGCATCGGCTGGGCAATTGAGGAATGGGGCGAAGCGGCGCTCATCGAGGCGGCGGCGCTCGCGCCCGACTACCTGTTCATCAACGAACGCAAAGTGCCGAGCGGGATCTCACTTCCAACCGGCCCGTGGCAATGGGTGGTATACGAGATCATCGACGCCGATGTCGCCATGGATTGGCACAGCCGCGGCGCGGCGTTTATCGAGTCCATGGATCCGGAAACCTTGCTCGCGGATCCGCGGCTCGCTCCCGGCGCGCGCAATGGCTGAAAGGCGCTTCGACGTTTGCGTCATTGGCGGCGGCATCAATGGTGTGGGTGCAGCGCAGGCGGCGACAGCGGCGGGCCATTCCACCGTGCTATTGGAAAAAACGGCACTGGCCGCGGGTACTTCGAGCAAATCCAGCAAGTTAATCCACGGTGGGCTGCGTTATCTCGAGAGCTACGAATTCTCATTGGTGCATGAGAGCCTCAATGAACGGGCTTTGCTATTGCGCAACGCCCCGGAGTTGATCCGGTTGGTACCCTTCCACATACCTGTTTACGAAGATATGCGGCGGCCGCCGTGGCTGGTGCGTAGCGGCCTCGCCGTGTATTCAGTGCTCGGGCATTTGCGCGCCGCGGCTCGATTTACAACCGTGCCGCGCGCGCAATGGGCGTCTCTTGACGGCTTGCAAACCCGTGGTCTGAAAGCCGTGTTCCGCTATCAGGATGCACAGACCGACGACGCGCTGCTGACCCGCGCGGTCATGCATTCGGCAACCGCGCTCGGCGCCGAGACCATTGTTCCCGCACGTGTTACCCAGATTGGTCTTGAGAATGCGTCAGTGCGGGTTAGCTACGTTGATGCAGGCGGCGAATCTGAGCTTGAAGCCAGCGTTGTCGTCAACGCTGCCGGACCCTGGGGTTAATCACCTGCTCGAAACCGTTACGCCCAGGCAATCCAAACTCGGTTTGGATTTGGTGCAGGGAACGCACATCGAAGTCACCGGACTCCCGCGCCAGGGAATTTATTACGTGGAGGCACAACGCGACGGCCGGGCCGTTTTCGTCATGCCGTGGCACGGCCATACGCTGGTCGGAACAACCGAAACACGTTTTCGCGGCAATCCGGATAATGCGACGCCTTTAAGTAGCGAAATAAGTTACTTGCGTAAGGTTTTGCACAATCGATTTCCGACATTCGCCGGCGGCGATTTTGTCCGGGCATGGGCGGGGCTGCGGGTACTTCCCAGCGGCGCCGGACATGCGTTTCACAAGTCGCGGGAAACAATTTTTCAGCGTGGCCGTGCAGACCGGCCCCGGCTCGTATCCATCTACGGCGGAAAGTTGACGGCGTTTCGCGCAACCGCCGAGCAATTAATGGCGATTATTCGGCCATCGTTACCGCAGCGTAATCCGCGCGCGTCCACGGCAAGGTTGCGATTGTCGCCGCCGTGAATAAACCGAGACTTTACCTTTGTATCGACCAGGGTGGTCAATCCAGCCGCGCGATGTTATTCGATGAGCAAGGCGACATCATCGCGTCCGCTGGAGTTAGCGTCGAAACCTTCCGTGACGCGGATCGCGTCGAGCACGATGCACGGGACGTGCTCACGTCGCTGCGCGAGGTCATCGGCGAGGTCGCAGCCGAGCACCCGAATATCGCCGCAGCGGGAATTGCGTGTCAGCGTTCCAGCATCGTTTGCTGGGACCGCGATACGGTGGCGCCGTTGTCACCGGTTTTGTCCTGGCAGGATCGGCGCGGCGCGGCGATGTTACAAGCACTCGAATTAGATCCTGAGCGGGTGCGCGACAGCACCGGACTGCTGGCTTCGGCACATTACGGCGCCAGCAAGATCCGTTGGTGCCTGGATAATCTGGATGCAGTACAAGCTGCTAACCGCGACGGATCCCTGATCTGCGGCCCACTTGCCAGCTTCCTGTTGGCGGGGTTAGTGCGGGGAAAACCAGCACTGACCGATCCAGCGAACGCTACGCGCACGCTGCTTTATGACGCCGGTGGGGGTGACTGGAGCCCATGGTTACCCGATGCATTCGGGCTCAGCGCAAGTCTCTTGCCGCGCTGCGTACCCAATCGTTTCCAGTTTGGCCACATCGATACAGACCATGCTTCGATACCGGTAACCGTATGCGAAGGTGACCAATCGGCGGCCTTGTTTGCGACAGGTCGGCCGCGCGCGGGGGATGTGTTTATCAATCTGGGCACCGGTGCATTCATTCAGACACTCGTGCCGGCAGGTATCGCCGATGTACCGGGACTACTGCACAGTATCGTTTGGCGGGACGAGAATGAATCCATCCGGGTTTTTGAAGGAACCGTCAACGGCGCTGCGGCGGCGTTAGAGAAGGTGGGCGCGACTCTTGGCGTCGATGCCACCGAACTCATCGAGGAGGCACCACACTGGCTCGCGAACGTCCACGACCCGCCGCTGTTCCTGAACGGCGTGTCGGGGCTTGGCTCGCCTTTTTGGGTGGCCGATTTCGATAGCCGCTTTATCGGTGACGGCGATAAACCGCAAAAAATGGTGGGCGTTTACGAAAGCATCTGCTTTCTCATTGTGTGCAACCTGGAAGCACTCTCCAGCGCCGGTATACGCATAGATAATCTGACCGTCAGCGGCGGTCTGTCCCGTTTAGACGGTTTATGCCAACGCCTGACAGATCTCAGTGGCTGCGCGATCAGGCGCCCACACATCGCCGAGGCCACGGCCCGTGGCCTCGCGTTCTTACTGGCGGAGTACCGCAAGGATGGCCGAGTGTTGCACAAGATAGTTTCAGACCCAGGCCCGACCGTGAACTGCGCAACCGTTACCGGCGTTGGCGCACGGCTTTGGACGAGCAACTTGCTGGTTAGCCTGGGGTCTTGAAAAAAGCTGAATGCCGTAAAAAACTAATCTATGCGATGTCGGATTATTTTACAGTCGACTTTTTTTAGTTAACCAATTGATTATTAAACGGAAAAGTTAAATCCGCCATAAAATTTTCTGTCGATATCGCCAAAAGTGTCTGCGTTTCTTTACAGATGCGCCGTCGGCATAACGACAATATTTTTATAACCAATTGATTTCAAAAACTATTTATATATTGAAACGGATCTTGCCGCTATTTCTTAATAATTATTGAATGAACTTGAAAAAATCAGACATGAAAAAGTACCTGTTTGCCGCCATCGCACTGAGTTTCCTGAGCGGGACCAGTCGCCGCCAGTGTGATTGAGGGCTACGCGACTGCGAACGGCGGCACGACACAGGTCGGCCTGGCCAATGCGTCCGGTGACATCCTTTACTACATCCCACTCACGAGCGGGGCCGACGAGACCTACGGAGTGGCCGGGGGTGGTATGTCCGCAGATACCGTAGCGTTGAGCGTATCGGTCATCGATGGTGCCTTCCTACATATGTATCTTTACTTCGACATTCCTACTGGGGAAACAGGAAACACGCTGACACTCAACGTAAAGGATCTTGATCTGGCGCCGGACAACGATCCCGACGGCTTTTTCGAGGCGCTGACATTGTTTGGGCAGGGTGTCGGACTCCCCGGTGAGGGACCGGCGACCGGTGTGCGGTTTACTGATTACGGCGTTCTCACAGCCCCGACCAGTATCACCATGACGAATAACGACGCACCGACGAACAACGACATCACCTTGACTTTTAACGATCTGAATATCGGTGCGGGAAACTTCTGGTTACACCTCGGCTTCGACGCCTACAGCACATTTACGTCGGGCACCTGGACAAATACCAAGGAAAAAATATTCGCCGCTACCATCACCACCAGCGCTGGTGGCGGTAACCCGACCTGTGTTGACTGCCCGCAAGAGATACCAGAGCCCGAAAGCGCAGCACTGTTGGGCGGTGGCTTGATACTGCTGGGCTTGAGTGGATGGCGACGACGCAGGGTCAGCACGGGCACGCGCAATATTTAGCGCACGGATTTTCAATTTACTGAATGCACAAGGGGAGCATAGCTCCCCTTTTTGTTTTTCAAGGGGTCTGAGTTGTTGATCTCTGAAACGTTATCGCGACGGTGACGTCGCTCCTACCGGGATGTACCCCGCCTTACCGAGAACCGGTAGGAGCCGCGTCCCCGCGGCGATTTCTGCTCTGCAATCCCCGGAGCGGTACAATCTCGATACAAACATAGATTCCGGGAGTTTCCAGGTTTGACGGCTAATGAGATGCAAGCGCGGGTCGGCGTCGACATCGGCGGGACGTTCACCGACGTCGCTCTAGAACGCGGCGGGCAGCGGTATACCGTAAAAGTCTTGACCACACCGCATGCCCCCGAAGCTGCCGTGTTGACAGGGTTGCAACGTGTCATCGAGGCGGCGGGTTGCCGACCGGAGGACGTCGCGATCGTCATTCACGGCACGACGCTGGCGACCAACGCGCTGATCGAGCGTAAAGGTGCGCGCACAGCGCTGATCACAACCGCTGGATTTCGCGATGTCTTGGAGATGGGCGATGAAAGCCGCTTCGAGCAATACGATCTCAACATCCGCAAACCGACACCCTTGATCCCGCGCTACCTGCGCTTCGCAGTGCCCGAGCGAATGGGCGCGCAGGGCCAGGTGCTGTTAGCGCTGGACACTGACGCAGTCGCAGCGCTGGTTCCGGCACTGTGTGAACACCAAATCGAAAGTCTTGCCGTCGCTTTTATGCACAGCTATGTAAATGCCGAACATGAGCAGCAAACGGCCGCGATCCTGAAACAGCATCTACCCGAACTGAACATCAGCGTGTCGTCGCAGGTGTCGCCCGAGATCCGTGAGTACGAACGTTTTTCAACTACCTGTGCCAACGCCTATGTGCAACCGATGGTCGCCGGTTACCTCGAACGACTGGAGTCGCAACTACACACCAGCGGCTACACCTGCCCCATGTTTTTGATGCTGTCCAACGGCGGCATCACCGAACCGGCTACCGCCAGACGTTTTCCCATCCGCCTGGTCGAGTCGGGTCCTGCCGGTGGCGTCATTCTCGCAGCGCACGTCGCGGCACAAAGCCAACTCGATAAAGTGGTTTCTTTCGACATGGGCGGCACCACCGCAAAAATCTGTCTTATCGATGATGCGAAACCGCAGACTTCACGTGCCTTCGAAGTGGCCCGAGTGTATCGCTTCAAACCGGGCAGTGGACTGCCCGTACGCGTGCCGGTGGTTGAGATGGTCGAGATCGGCGCCGGCGGCGGATCGATAGCAGGTGTTGATACCATGAAGCGCATCACCGTCGGGCCCGAAAGCGCGGGCTCAGATCCCGGTCCAGCCTGCTATGCCCAAGGCGGCGAGCTGCCCACCGTCACCGACGCGAATGTAGTGCTCGGAAGGATCGCAGCGGACGGCTTTGCCGGCGGCAACATCGCACTGGACCCCGAGCGCGCCCGGACTGCGATGCAACGGCAACTGGGCACAGCCCTGGGACTGGCCGACGAATATGCCGCCTACGGCATAACGGAGATCGTTGACGAAAACATGGCGAACGCCGCACGCGAACACGCCACTGAGAACGGCAAGTCGGTGAGTGGACGCACACTGATTGCGTTCGGCGGCAGCGCGCCTATCCATGCCGCCCGTCTCGCCGAGAAACTGAACATCGACACCATCGTCATACCGCGTAACGCCGGCGTCGGCTCTGCCGTGGGTTTTTTGCGCGCACCGGTTGCTTACGAAGTGTCACGCACCGCCTACGAACGGCTCGCGGCTTTTAATACTGTACGCGTTAATGCGATGTTTGCCGAAATGAGCAAAGAGGCGCACGCCGTGGTCAGCCAGGGTGCACCGCAAGCCGAACGGCATGAAACCCGGATGGCGTATATGCGTTATGTCGGACAGGGACACGAACTACCGGTACCGATCCCGGCAACCGAGCTTGTGGCTGACGATGCCGAGCAGTTGAAAGCTGCCTACAATGACAGCTACCAGCAAAAATACGGGCGCATGATCGCTGAGCTCGATGTCGAGGTCATGAGTTGGACGCTGTCAGTGTCTGCATTGGCGGATCCCTGGCAAGCGCAGGCGCAAACACTTGTCGCCCAGACACCGGCCAATGGCGCGATGCGCTCAATCTTCGATGCACGCAACGACACGCGTGTAGACGTAGCAACATTTCAGCGTGCTCAATTGCAACCGGGGGCGCGCATTAGGGGTCCTGCATTCATCACCGAGGACGAAACGACAACCGTGGTTAGTGAGAATCTGGTGGCGGAAATCAACGCCTATGGGGATATCGTCATGACCCGCATAAACACGGGAGCCTGACAACATGCAGACAGCACAGACTCGTCAAACCCAGGCGAAGGGCGCCGCGGCGCTGGCCGACATTCACAATCAGGTCATGTGGAACCGCTTGATCGCGGTTGTCGAGGAGCAGGCCCGCGCCTTAATGAAAACCGCGTTCAGTGCGGTCGTGCGCGAATCGGGAGATTTGTCCGCGGGCGTTTTCGATACCCGCGGCAGAATGATCGCCCAGGCGGTCACGGGGACACCCGGCCATGTCAATGCCATGGCTCAGGCCGTTGAGCATTTCATTGGCCGATTTCCCATCGACACGATGCAACCCGGCGATCATTTTATTACCAACGATCCGTGGCTGGCGTCCGGGCACCTGCATGATGTGACCGTCGTTTCCCCGGCGTTTCGGGGCGCGCAAGTGGTGGCATTGTTTGCCTGTACCTGTCATCAGGTCGATATCGGCGGCCGCGGTCAGGGCGCCGACGGCAAGTCAATTTACGAAGAGGGCCTGTCGATCCCCCTTATGCGTCTGGCGACACGAGGCGAAATCAATGCTGATCTGATGACCATCATCCGTAGCAATGTACGTACGCCGTCCGAAGTCGAAGGCGACATTCTCTCCTACGTCACCAGCAACGAAACGGGTGCCATCCAGCTCAATAGAATGATGGACGAATTTGCGTTGGCGACGCTGGATCCGTTGGCTGAACATATTATCGAACGCTCGCGCGCGGCCATGGTCGCCGAAATAGCAAAACTGCCCCAAGGCGTATTTGAGTACCGGCTCACCATCGACGGTTATCACGATCCGATCGCACTTGTTTGCACGTTGACGATACACGGCGATTTCATCGCAGTTGATTACACCGGCAGTAGCCCCGCCAGTCCGCACGGTATCAACGTCGTCCTGAATTATTGCAAAGCCTACAGCGCTTTCGGTGTACGCTGTGTCGTCGCCCCTGGCATCCCGAACAACGCTGGTTCGCTTGCGCCCATCACCATTACCGCGCCAAGCGGCTCTATCCTCAACGTACAACGGCCATGGCCCGTATGCGCCCGCCATATCATCGGTCAATTTCTGCCGGACGTTGTCATGGGTTGTCTGGCGCAGGCTATACCGCAACGCGTACCGGCGCAGGGCGCGTCCTGCGTATGGGGCGCACAGTTACGCGGTGGGCCGGAGATAAACGCCGCCTGTAATTGGCAAGGGACGGCTGCCGAAGCTGAACGCTACGAGTTTATTTTTTTTAACAGCGGCGGATCGGGTGCGCGACACACACTCGATGGCTTGTCCGCAACCGCATTTCCCAGCGGCGTGCGTGCCATGCCGAGCGAGGTAATCGAAAACCTTGCGCCGTTGATTATCTGGCGTAAGGAACTACGTCCTGATTCGGCGGGCGCCGGCGAATATCGTGGCGGCTTCGGACAGATCGTTGAGGTAGGTACGCTCGACCAGGCGCCGTTCGGCATCTCGGCAATGTTCGATCGGGTCAAGCACGCCGCCGCCGGCCGCGCCGGCGGTGCCGACGGCAGCCCGGGTATCGTTTGCCTGGCATCAGGCACGCCGTTAGCATCAATGGGGCAGCAGACGATCCCGCCCGGGGAGCGCCTGCAACTACATCTTCCCGGGGGCGGCGGCTGCGGCTCACCGCGTAAACGCGCGCCGCAAGCCATTGCCAACGACGTACGCGACGAGCTGCTCGACCGCGACACCGCCCTGCGCGAATATGGCGTCGGCATCGACACAAACGGCGTTGTCGTCGACGCGACTACTGCCGGATCCACCTAATCCAAATCCGACGGAGGAACTATGGCGAGTGCACTTGAGAAAAAACAGATCGTCACAGCGTTCCTGGAACGCAGCAACGGTTACACCAATGGCATGATTGCGAATTACCGCAAGCAACTCGATGACGCTGCGGGCATGGATGCGGTCGCATTGCAGGACAAGATTTCACATTGGACCGCATATCGCGCTTTTAACGAATATGCCATCGAGGAAATGAAGGGCACCCAGATCGACGACTGGTTTGTCGACGATTGATGTCGACTGTTTGAACCACAGCAACGAAATCGATCGGGATTGGGACGCGTATTACGCCAAGACCGGCGAGCGTCCGCCGCGGGAAACGTTGTGTTTCGCACTCGATAAATTTGCGGCGGAGCTCACCACTGGCGAACGGCAGGCAGTTGACCTGGGTTGCGGCAACGGAAGAGATACCATCGAATTGCTGCGCCGAGGCTGGTCGGTCGTGGCAATCGACTCGGAAGCTAGCGCACTCGAGGGTTTACGCCAACGGCCGGATCTACCAACCGGCTCGACCCTGACAACCGTACAGGGCCGCTTTGAGGACGTGCAGTGGCCATCGGTCCATCTGGTCAACGCGAGTTTCTCTCTACCATTGTGCCCACGGACAAAATTCGACGCTCTATGGCAAGGCATCGTGGATTCTTTGTTAGCTGGTGGCCGGTTCAGCGGCCAACTCTACGGCGAGCGCGACGAATGGGCGGGTGATCCCTCGCTGACCCATTTAACCCGCGCCCAGCTTGATGCGCTGCTGGCCGATCTGCGGGTCGAGTATTTCGAAGAGGAAGAAGATGACAGCGTTACTCCACGTGGCAAACCAAAGCACTGGCACATATTTCATGTAGTCGCGCGCAAAGATTAACCATTGAACTGGTTAGTGCTTGTAGGTCGCGAAGCCGATAATTGTTTACAATCCGCAGGATGAACAACGCAAGCACAAATGTTGAACTCGGATCTGACGATGTCGTTGCAACCGCCGAGCAGTGGTGCAACGAGGGCCGTAAGGTGGCACTGGCAACCGTGGTCAAGACCTGGGGCTCTTCGCCGTTGCCGATTGGCAGTCAGCTCGTCGTCGACGATAAGTGCACCTTCATAGGCTCGGTGTCCGGTGGCTGTATTGAAGGTGCGGTTATCGAAGAGGCCCTGCAGATCATTGAAAACGGCGCGCCTCGCGTACTGAAATTCGGCGTAACCAACGAACGCGCCTGGGAAGTTGGCCTTTCCTGCGGCGGTGAGGTCGAAGTGTTTGTCGAGCGTATCGGGTGAACCGCGAAATACTTGCGCGCCTGCATGCGCTGCGCCAAGCCAACGAACCTGCGGCGCTCGTCACTCGTCTCAACGATGGCGAACAAGCGCTGATCACGATCGGCGAATCGACAGGTGCACTTGCCCTGGATGAAGACGCGCGCGAACTCGTTCTGCAAAAAATCCAGACCGATGCCAGCGGCATGCTCGAGGAACCACATGCGACGTTGTTTGTGCGGGTCTACAATCCGCCGTTACGCCTGGTGCTCGTTGGCGCGGTGCATATCACGCAGGCTCTGATCCCTATCGCGGCGATCGCCGGTTATGCGGTGACGGTTATCGATCCGCGCGCCGCATTTGCCAATGAGCAACGTTTCCCCACTGCAACTGTCACGACCGACTGGCCGGATGAAGCCATGCGTCGGCTGGCGCCCGACAAACGCACCGCGGTGGTGACGCTGACCCACGATCCCAAACTAGATGACCCGGCGCTTAAGGAAGCGCTCAAAACCGAGGCCTTTTACATAGGCTCGCTTGGCAGTCGCAAAACTCACGCAGCCCGGCTGCAACGCTTGCGTGCTGACGGCGTCGCCGAGGTGCCATTGCAGCGCATTCATGCGCCGGTTGGCCTGTCACTGGGTAGCCGCCGGCCACCGGACATCGCCGTGTCGGTTATGGCACAGATCATTCAGGTCGCAAACAAGGCTTCGCGTTAATGAAGTTCGGCAGCATGGCGCTTGAACACGCGAGCGGGGTGATACTCGCGCATTCCATTCGTGCCGGTAAGCTTCGTTTTAAGAAAGGCCGGCGACTGTCTGCGGAGGATATCGACGCTCTGCAAAAAGCCGGCCGTAACTCAGTGGTCGGCGCTCAACTGGAAGCCGGCGAACTCGGCGAAGACGAAGCCGCACAGCGCATTGCGAATGCGGCCCAGGGTACCAACGTGCGCGTCAACGCACCGTTTACGGGCCGGTGCAATCTCTACGCGACGGTCAACGGTGTGTTACGCGTGGATACCGACCACCTCGACCGGCTTAATCTGGTCGATGAAGCAATTACGGTGGCGACGCTTCCGGCCTTCGCCGTTGTTGAGCAGCGCCAGTTAATTGCCACCATAAAAATCATTCCCTACGGCGTCGCCGAGTCCATCGTCGCCAATGTGGAGGCGATTGCGACCGAAGTGGATACGTTGCTGCAGGTTGCCGAATTCCAACCCCATAAAGTCGCTCTGGTGCAAACGGAACTGCCTGGAATGCGCCCCAGCGTCCTCGACAAAACCCGCAATGTTGTTGCGGCGCGGCTGCAGCGATTAGGCAGCGAGCTGGTGGTAGAGCGACGCTGCGCACACGAGGAAAGCGCCATTGCCGCGGCACTCACTGATCTGGATGCTGACGGTTGCGATCTGTTTCTGGTAGTCGGCGCCTCCGCTACCGCGGACCGCCGCGATGTCGTCCCGGCTGGATTGGAGCGTGCCGGCGGGCGCGTACTGCACATGGGTATGCCGGTGGAACCGGGCAACCTGCTGCTACTGGGAGAGCTGGACTCACGACGACCCATTGTCTGCCTGCCGGGCTGTGCACGCTCACCCGCATTGAACGGCTGCGACTGGGTGCTGGAACGCCTGACCGCAGGTATCCCCGTGAATCGCGAGGACATTATGCGCATGGGCGCGGGCGGTTTGATCAAAGGACGGACCGGTACGGTGCACAGCACTTCGCTGAAGGCAATAACGGATAATGTGAGCGCAGCAGTGCCTATACCACGCGCGCCGCGGGTTGCCGCGTTAGTACTGGCAGCCGGCCAATCCACCCGCATGGGCGCGCGCAATAAACTGCTCGAATCCGTTGACGGCGACGCCATGGTTGTCCGCGTTCTCGCCCAGGTTGTCGGTTCACAGGTCGAGTCGGTCAGCGTGGTGCTCGGCCATGAAGCAGAACGGGTACGCAACCTGCTGAGCCGTTTCGACGTGAACTTCGTCGAAAATCCAAATTATGCTGAGGGTCTCAGCACATCACTGGGGGCCGGGATCGCGGCGCTCGGCGCGGACGTAGACGGCGTGGTGGTGTGCCTGGGCGATATGCCCTGGATAAAAAGCGATGATATAAACCGATTGATTGCAGCATTCAGTCCCGAGGACGAACGGGTCATCTGTGCCGCGACCCACAACAGTCAGCGCGGCAACCCGGTGCTTTGGTCGCGCAGTTTTTTCGAAAGCATTGCCACCGTCAGTGGCGACACCGGCGCACGCGGTTTACTGCAAGCACACGCAGAGCAAGTCACCGAAGTGGAGACACCCAATCCGGGCGTGCTCCGCGATGTCGATGTGCCGGAGGCATTGAGGGTAAAGGGGTAGATGAAAATATCTACCCCTCACCCGACCGCCATGGATGGCGATCGGGTGAGGGGTAATAGAGGCCAACTAACTCAGAAAATCCGTCACCTCATGCGCGGTGCGCGAGCCCCGCTCGATCGCACCGTCGATAAAACCCCGCCAACCGTTGGCGCTGTCAGCGCTGGCAAACCACACGAGTCCTTCCTGTTGCTGCAGGGCGGTGAAATATTTTGTGAACTGATTAGGCCGGTACCAGCACCACGTTCCCTTTGAATAGGGGTCCAGCGTCCAGTCATAGCTGACGACCGCGGTCACATTCGCATCCGGAAAGAAGTCCCGCACGCGCGCCTGTACATCGGCATCGTTGGTGGTATCGATGCTGTTTGGCGGACCGAAGGTGCACATGGTGATCTCGCCGGGCCCGGCGTGATAGCCGAACAATAGCGACATCGGATGAGGGTTGGCTGCCATCGCAAGGAAATACGGGTCTATTTCATTCGCGCAGTGAGCAAAGATTTTGTGGCCGCTGCCGGAATGACGTTCCTTCGCGGCCGCCACTTTCTGGGGCATCAGCGGCGGCTCGAATTCGACGTCATCAAGTACATTCATCGGCACCGTCACGATCACGGCCCGTGCGGTGAAGACCTGGTCTTCCTCGGTGGTCACATGCACGCGCTCGCCTTTTTGTTCGACCCGATAGATCGGCGTAGACAGCATCATGTCGGGCTTAGCGTCTTCGACCATCGCATCGATCAACGCTTTGGTGCCGTCCTTGAAGGTATAACGTGAAAGATTATCGAATAGTCGGGTCGTGTCCCAACCACCTAGCGCATTCCAGCGCAGCAGATCGACCATACCGCCCTCGCCGGTGTAGTTGTGACAATTGGTCGACAGCAGAGGATCCAAAATATCCTGCTGCTCGCGCGGCAGATTCAATTCTTTCGCGCGATCGCTCTGGCTCATGTGGTCGTATTTTTTCCACTCGCTGGTAGTGAGCGGCGCAAACGGTTCGGGAAAGCACTCGTTGGGGACTTTGCACATTTTCTGAAAGCCGTCGTCGAGCATGTCCCAGGCATCGGCGGCCGCGGCGTGCTTTACCTTGCCCCCCGTCATCCACGACATCCGTTCCGGCGCCCCACCAGGGGTCTGCTCCATCTCTAAACCGTAACGATTAATCTCCGCCCAAACGTGCGGCTGCAGCCAGCCAACCCAAGTGCCACCAAGGTCAGTTTTATGTCCAGCGAATTTACTGGTGAACGTGCGGCCACCCAGACGATTGCGTGCTTCGATAAGCAGTGTCTTCACACCTGATTTCTGCAGATCGCGCGCTGCGGTAACGCCGGCAAAACCGCCACCGATGACAATCGCGCCATACTCGGAATCGTGTTCGGCTGACGCTGCGTCAGCCCCGTGCAGTGACGCCGCTGTCGCGGCCGTGAGCGATGTCGCGCCGGCAACCTTCATGAAGTCACGTCGGCTGAATTGTTGTTTTTTAAGTGTGGCTTTGCGCTTTGTCATAATTGATTCCGTGCGGTGTGAATTGTCTTAACACTACTCCCGGGTTAAGCCGACCACAAGTCGCGAAATTGCGTTGCGACAATCTGTTCAAACGGCGGTGTTTTCGTCAGCAAATTGATGCTTTGCGCAAAGGCATTCATACGAGTGACGACCTCTTCGGATATGGCCGCGTCGTAGTACGGCAAATCGCGTTCGATCAAAGTCGCAATGAGCGCGGCCTCTGCTGGCGGAAACAAACGCTCGCCGACTTCGGTTGCACGCTCAGGGGCTTCCCGCAGGGCCTGCTGCGTCTTAACGATGGCACGCAACATTGCCGCAACGGCATCCCCGTCACGCTCGATGACGGCGTCGCTGGTGATCAGCGCCGGGAAGGTGTAGTACCAGGCATCAGGCGGTCCATCTCCACGGCGCACATCGAGCACCGCTGTGCCGACGCCGCGCTGAACCGCAACCTCAGCTCCCATGGCATTCGCCCAGAAGCCGTCTATTTTACCCGCCTCCAATGCCTTGGCAGCGGTAACGCCGAATGAAACACCTTGTTCTGTCGCACCGGGTACCGGCGCTATTTTGACCTCGTCACGCTCGATGTCGATCCCCGCCGCGGTCAGCAAACCACGTAAGCCCAGATCGACGCCCGGCGCGGCGCCAATACTCAGTCCCTTTACCGCGTCGATGTCGCCGCGCGCCACATTCAAGTCGGCCCGCAAAACCAGGATCCAATACATCCCCTGCGCAAGCGCGCCGACCAGCTTGGCTCCCTGCCAATCGGCAAACGCGGTGAGCGTGGAATGTGCGGATCCGGCAACAAAATCGAGTTCCCCTTCGCGTAGCGCTTCGAGGGTTTTGGTGACTGGAAATATCAATTCATAGTCAACGTCCAGGCCTTCTTCCTTGGCGAAACCGAGTTCCACGGCGGCGATTGCTGGGAAGTAGGAGTTGGAAATTAAATCGGGTACGGCCATACGCATTTGGAATCTCCTAAGCGCTGTGTTGATTACCCCTCATCCGACCATCAATGTCATACCCCGCCAACGCCTCATCCACCAGCCGGGTCGCCGCGGCGAAATCGTAATTCCGGAACATATGCGTTTTAACAATAAACGGCGCCCCTGCATAAAACTTCTCATATTGCTGATGGCGTCCTGCAAATTCTGAGCCGATGGTGTCCCATGCGAGCTTCAACAGCTTGACGCGTTCTTGTGCGGAATACTGGGGCGACTGGATGTAACGTTCGATATCAGCCGCGATCTCGGGGTTTTTGAAATCCTCTACCGAGGACGGCAGTTGGATAAGACCACCGCCGCATAGCTCGCGCATGATGTCGAGCATCTTGGGATAGATCTCCGACTGCAGGTTCATGTTTGCGTAATGCTCTTGCGCGGCTGGGACAAAGTAGCCCGCCTCGTTGGCGCTCGCTCTGGCTTCCTGCGCATAGAGTAATCCCTCCTGCGTAGCCGCATAGGTCGCAAGCTTGGCAATCTGCCCCTGGACCGGCGGCAGAGAAGCGATGCCGTTCATCTCGGCAATACGCATCATTAAACCGACCATGAATTTGAGCTTGCTGGAAAAACGGATCTGCGCCTGGTTGTTGCCCATCACGTGTGCTGGGGTCTCAAACCATTGCGCACGGCACAACGCGATGTCTTTGTAGACAAACACACGCTCCCAGGGCACGAACACATCGTCGTAAACAAGCAGGGAATCTGTTTCGTCAAAACGCGCTGCCAACGGATAATCGAAGGTACTGGTCGCGGCCTGTGCGTAGGAGCGTCGTGAGTAGATTTTAACGCCCGGCGCATTGCACGGGATCGCGACCGAGATGGCGTGGTTCTCATCGCCCGGGCGCATCGGATGAATAGTGCTCAGATGTACGAAGTCCGACAGGGCAGCCCCCGTACCCAGCATTTGCGCGCCGCGAACAACGATGCCATCGGCGCGTTCCTCGACCGAACCGGCATACAGATCCGGCGGGTCCTGCTGATGCGCTGGTTTGGAGCGATCAATCTGCGGCGGCACGATGGTGTAGGTGACGTACAGATCGTGATCGCGCAGATACTCGTAGAACCTGATTAAGTTCTCCGCGTACCGCTGGTCAGCGCGTGCAAATACCTCGGCACCGGCGACGAAACCCACGTAAAAGCCCGCGACATGGTCGGGTGTGCGTCCCATGAAACCGAGCGTTGCATCCGACCAACGTTGAATGGCGTGTCGCCGTGCCGCGAGATCGGACTGCGAGCGTGGCAACTGCCAGATCCGATTTACCGGGTCACCGGTAGTAGGTGACGCGTAGGTCATCAGATCCCGGTTCTCGGGCGCGTGTGCGATGTCGTAGAGCTGGGCTACGGTTTGAACGGCAGCAGAAAATGCCGGGTGGGTTGTTACGTCCTCGACTAATTCGCCGTCAATGAAAACCTGGCGTCCGTCAGCGGCGATGTCGCTCGTATACTGGACGCCACTACGCAGGCCGGTACCGTTTCTGTCAGCACGGCAAAACGTTTGACAGCCACATAATGGCTGCTTGCTGCAGGCAGGCACCGTCAACGGACTAGAACTAACGCGTATTTTTGACGATCAACTCGCCAGCGCCTGTAACTGCCCGAGCAACACCAGCGAATCATCCACTGAAATCAAGTCCGCATACTTGGCATCAAGATCGTAAAGATTGGCCTTGTGCGCATCGGCATCGCGATCGCCGCAGCCTTCCGGCACGACAATGGTGCGGAAGTTACTCGACACCGCGTCTACTGCTGAGGCGCGTACACAGCCGCTGGTGGTAAAGCCGACTACAAACACCGTATCCACGCCTTCCGCCAAAAGCCGCTCTTTCAAGCCGGTTTCGAAAAAGCCGCTCGGCACGTATTTGAGGACGATAGGTTCGTTGTCGCGACGCTCAAGGCGCGGATCGACATCGACCAGCGCGGTACCGGCTTGCAGTAACTTACACGCCGGCAATTTCTCCCGCCACACACTGCTGGTGGTGTCGTCGTCGTACGCCTGGGTGGTGAAATAGACCGGTAATCCCAGTTCGCGAAATCGTTCAAGCAGCCTTTGAATCACGGCGATTTCCGCGTCCACCGCCGATCCCAAGTCACACGCTGGATCGGTGAATGCGTTGATCGCGTCGACCAGCAGCAGCGCCGGTTTGCTGCCCATACCCGTGGGTTGTCGTTCCAGTTTTGCCATTGTTAGTTCCTCCTGCGTTTCACAGTGCCGTGCCACCGGCGGTTCGCCAGAATACTACCTCATTATTGGTCAATTGCGGCTATCCTCTATACTGGCAATAAACCGGACGACCAGCGAACACGCCATGAACGATTCGATATCGGACACCCCTCAAGAGCTCAGCGCCGATCCGGCTGACTTTCTGAGCTCAAGCCACTACTTTGATTATGACCACCCTATCGTTAACGACTTCGTCGCCGAACATAGCGATGGTGCGAGCGGCCATACCGCTAAGGCGATTAAGTTGTTTTACGCCGTGCGCGATGAACTGCGTTACGACCCCTACGCCATCAGCCTGGAAGCCGATACCTACAAAGCCAGCCACGTTATTGAACAAGGCAGTGGTTTCTGCGTGCAAAAAGGCGCGGTTTACACCACCGTCTGTCGTAAAGTCGGCATACCGGCACGCGTGGGTTATGCCGATGTACTCAACCATATCGCCACCGAGCGTCTTCTCGAGCTCATGCAAACAAATGTTTTTATTTACCACGGCTACGTCGAGGTATTTCTTGATGGAAATTGGGTAAAGGCGACACCCGTATTCAATCAGACCTTGTGCGAGAAATTTCACATTCGCCCACTGGAGTTCGACGGCAAAGCAGATTCTCTGTTTCATCCGTTTGACGCGAAAGGCCGCAAACACATGGAGTATGTACGCGAGCGTGGTGTCCGTAACGACTTGCCGTTCGAAGAAATTAAACAGGCGTTCGCCGAAACCTACCCCGCTTATTTTCGCGCAAACGACAACAGCGTGGATTTCGAGGCGGAAGCGGCCCGAGAAGGTCAGACCGCGGAATTCAAGCCGACAACCTAGGGAGTGCGGCTAACGACCTGGACCGTGACCTGTATTTAATGCCAAATCGAGCGCAGCGTTTTGGCAAGTTGCGCGAGACTGGCCAGGTTATGCGCGGGCAGGAAATAGTCCATATACGGTAACGCCGTACGGATCCCCCTGCATAACGGTTCGTAACCGGTCGCACCCAGCAGTGGATTCAGCCAGATCAGTTTGTGCACCCGCCGATGCAAATGTTCCAATTCAACACGCATCTGTCCGACGTCGCCGCGATCCCAACCATCGCTCAAAATCACCATGACCGACTTACTGCGCAACATTTCCCGCGCATAACGTTCATTGAACTGTCTCAGGCAACCGCCGATATCGGTGCCACCACCCCAGTCACTCGCCGTTTCCGACACGCGCTTCAGCGATGCCACGACATCGCGATCATCGAGCAAGTGGGTAATGACCGTCATCTTCGTCGCGAACACGCCGACTTCCACCTCCGGCAGCTCGCGGCGTAACGCATAGATGAACTGGATGAGAAAGGTCGAGTAGCGTTCCATGGAACCGCTGACGTCGCACAACAACATGAGTTTTATTTTTTTTATTTTGCGCTTGCGATACACCAACTCGACACCATCGCGGCCGTAGACAGCGTTCTGACGCAACATTCGCCGCAAATCGAGCCGGCTGCCTTTGTTGGTACGCACCGTGCGCCGGCTGCGCACCGTGGCGAGAATCGAGATTAACTCGGCAAGAATTTCGCGTGCCGCTTCAATCTCGCTGTCGGACATCTGTCCGAGATTCTTGTTAACGAGTATTTCCTGTCCGCTGTAACCTGTTTGCGTGGGTTCTTCCTCGCCGCTCTCATCGTCGCCCTCGCTGTCGCTCATTTGCGGCGATTGCTGCTCCTTCTCCAGAGCATTGCCGTCACCGTCTTCACCTTCCTCGGCCTCGTCCGACATTTTGTCGTTGGGCGTGCGCTCGATCATGGTCCAGAATTCGAAAAACAACTTATCGAAGGTCTCAAGATCCTGCTGCCGCGATACCAGCAACGTGCGAGCCGCGGCGTAGAAGTCCATACGCTCGGCAACGTCTATGTATTCAAAGCTGCGACACAAATCGATCAGCTTGTCTGGATTGGCCAGGATCCCGGCATCATGCAGCGCCCGTCCAAAGCGCACGACGCGCTGCAGCATCGGCTCTGGGATAGCCCCGCGGGGCGGGTAGCGCGTCAGCAGTCCGGCGAAATCCACGGTCAGAACGGTAGTGTAGTTAGCAGGATTTTGAAAAGTCTCAGGCGTTTGCAGCAGCGGCAAGTTCAGCGGTCTCCGCCGCCTCTTTAACTTGTTTCAGTAGTCCTTCGAGATCGAGATCAAATAGTTTGTCGATATCACTCTTGTATTTCAGGATGCAGCCGACTGTGGAACTGATGGTGGCCGCATCCAGGTCTTCGATACCGAGCGACATTAACGCGCAACCCCAGTCGATGGTTTCCGCGATCCCAGGTTTTTTGTAGAGATCCTGATCCCTGAGTAGTTGCATAAATGCCGAAACCTGATTGGCCAGCGCCGCCTGGATACCCGGAACCTTGGTAGTGATGATATCTACTTCCTTGGCAAAATCCGGGTAGTCGATCCAGTGGTATACGCAGCGCCGCTTCAAAGCATCGTGCAGCTCGCGCGTGCGGTTCGACGTCAACACAACCAGGGGCGGCTGAGTCGCCTTGATAGTACCAATCTCGGGGATGGTGATCTGAAAATCAGACAGCACCTCTAAGAGAAACGCCTCGAATTCCTCATCCGAGCGGTCGATTTCATCGATGAGCAGCACTGGCGCGCGGCCGTCCTGCGCTTGAATGGCGCGCAGCAGCGGTCGTTTCAATAGAAACTCTTCAGAAAATATATTCGCGCCGATCTCTTTACCAGGCACACCGCGCGCCTCTTCCAACCGCACTTCCAGCATTTGCCGTGGGTAATTCCACTCATAAAGAGCGGTATTGGTATCGAGTCCTTCGTAACATTGCAGGCGGATGAGTTCGGCGTCGAGTACGTCCGCAAGGACTTTAGCCAGTTCGGTTTTGCCCACGCCCGGCTCACCCTCCACGAATATGGGTTTGCGCAGATTGACCGCCAGATAAACCGTCGTCGCTAACAAACGGTCGGCCAGATAGCCACGCGTCGCGAACGTGTCCATCACATCATCAATACTGGAAAAGACCTTAGAGGTCGTTGTCATAGGGCTAGTCCTAGCGCAAATTCGGCACGTGTGTTCGATGGCGGCGCATTATAGCGCTGGAAAGGTCGTTGTTCATGCAGCGGCCGTATTGACGGCGGCGAGTTCATCCCAGTCCGGGTAACGGCCCAGAAACGCGGTCAAAACAATGGCGACGATATTGATGGTAACGCACGCCGTCAGGATGCTCACGTAGGAGCCAGTCGATTCAAAACCCAAAGCAAACACATAGGGACCGATCGCCGTTCCGACCAGACTGGCTGCAAACAGCATACCGTAAGCGCTGCCAAAGGCGCGCATCCCGAAGTAACGACCCGCGAGGTAGGCCAGCAGATCAACCTCTGCGCCGAGGCTCAAGCCGACCAGGATCACACCGAAAAAGGCCATGGCATCGACCGCGCCGGCGGCAAAAATCGCAATGCCAACTGCCGACAACATAAAGAAGAACATCGCCACGTAGGGCGCGAAGTATTTATCGATGATAAGACCGATCAATGGACGGCTGAGCACAATCATCGCGCCTTCGGTGGCCGCCACCCAGGCAGCTCCCGATGTGCTCATGCCACGATCGATCAGCATCGGCACGAGATGCGTCAGCATGCCGTTCAATACGAAGGACAACACCGCGAACACTCCGGACAGTATCCAGAACTCGCGGCGCCGCAGGATCTGCGAAGCCGTATAACCGACTTTTTTGTCAGCTCCCTTGGCGATCTCCCCGCCGACCTCGCCGTCGGGCATCATCCCCATGACAGCGGGCGACTCTTTGATAAATTTAAACGCAACAGGCAACGCCATGAACAAAACGATCACGCTTAAGGCGTAATACGCGGAGCGCCAGCCAACGTTATCGATGAGGTACTGCACCAACAATGGGACGTAGAAATAGCCGATGCCGATGCCAGCCATGGCGATGCCGATCGCCAGCCCGCGCTTTTTGAAAAACCACGCCCCCAAAACGGGCATGTAGGGCACGCTGTTCGTACCTGCTCCAAGCGTACCAATAACCAGAAACACCGCCAGCAAATGCCACAGTTCACCGACAAAGGCCGGGATAGCGGCAAGGCTGAGACCCATGAACAACATGGAAGGCAGCAACACTACGCGTGAACCCAAACGATCGACAAGACGACCTATATAAGGCAATGACACTGCAGTGGCTGCAACAAACAACATTGAACACAGCGTTATGTCGTCGCGACCCCAGCCAAACTCCGTTCCAAAAGGGATGATGAAAAGTCCGAGCGCGGCAAAACCGAACGGACCCGGCCCCGTCGAAATACAAACCATTGATGCGCCGACGACACGCCAGCCGTAAAACAGGCCCTGCGGCTGCGTTGTCTGTCCTTGGCTCACTTAATTTCTCCTTTTTTTGTTGCTTCTGGTTTGGCGTTGTCGAGCGCAGTTATCAAGATGTTGGGCAGCATGGTGTCTTCCCAAGATCGCGACAATACCCCAGTGCGGACGATGACCAACTGCCGCGATGGAATGATATAGACGCGCTGACCGCCCAATCCGTCAAAATAACTGACATCGCGCGCCTTGAAGGGCTCCTCGGCCACCGCCACGAATCCTTTGAACGATTCCAGCGATCGTTCCTTTACGTGCTCGGTCCCAATCCACGTCAACATACCGTAGAGCGGATTGGTGGCTGAGGGTGTCAGCATTTGGTCCAGCCATTGCCGCGGCACGATCTGACGCCCGTCCACCTCGCCGTGGTCGAGCAGCAAGACGCCGATGCGCAGCCAGTCCATGGGCACTGCGAACAACGAAGTCGCGCCATGCGCCAGACCACCTTCGTGATCGAGCCAAACCGCGGCATCGCCATTACCGAGCGGAATCCACAAGCGCTCAGACAAATAGTCCACATAGCGCTTGCCGGTGGCCTGCTCAAGCGCCATCAGCAGCAACGTCGGGTTCACGCCGTTATAGTCGAAAAGCTCCCCTGGTTTCTGCTGTAATGGAAAGCTCAGAGCAGTGGCGACCAGATCAGTACCTATTTGTCTTTTAGCGTGTCTGGAGAACGGGTTTTTCGGAAACCGCATCGTTTCCAGGCCACTGTTCATTTGCAACGCATTACGAATCGTGATGCTTGAGCGTCGATCGCCGTCCCATGGCCTCAAATACTTGGCCAACGAGTCGTCCACGCCACCAATCGCGCCATCTTCAATGGCCAGCCCTATCAACAAGCCGACGACACTCTTGTGCATGGAGAACGAATAAACTGGTGTCTGCGCATCTGCACCCAACCAATAACGCTCCAACTGAATTCGTCCGCGGTGATAAATAATCAGCGCCGTCGAATTACTGCGCTCGGCAAATGCCGCTGCCGCCTTTAGCGCGGTGTCACTGATCGTGTGCTGGCCATCGGCTGCACGCGGCACGGAACGCGGCTTCGCCACGCCGGCGATCCGCTCCTGTGGATATAAGCGCTCCAGCGTTGGAAATGGATTTTCGACAAACGAGTCGAATGTATAGGCCCGCAGATAACGATCCCAATAGGTTAAATCGGACAGGAAGATCGAAGCCACAATGATGACTAGAGCAACACCGGACAACATCGCGAACTGCGCCCGTGTGTCGGATTCGACCTTGTGCAAAGGCAGTAGCCACAATCGAGGCGCATTTGCCTTAGATGCAGGGCTTGTGCTTTTTGGGGGCACCGACGGCTTCACCACAGAAATGGATTCTGCGCGAGCGTTCGTCTAGCCACCCCGCTCAGACCTACGCCAGAATAGCTCATGGGCATGATCGTGTTCCGCTTCTGTTGGATTGTGAATGATATTGTTAATGATGATATTATGCGAACCCTCGTCGCGAAACGAGACTCGCGCGAGCATTACCATAGTAACGAATAACAAAACACCGTGTTGCATTCGCACCAAATTCCAGCACGCGTACAATACCCATCGTCAACATAGCGACTGAGGCATACTATCAATGGCTAAGGATCTCCGACATTTCCTCGCGGAAATCGAACAAAAACTTCCGGACGAGATTGCCTACGTCGACCGCCAGATCAACCCAAAACATCAGTTGTCCGGCGTGCTGCGCAAACTCCAGGACGAGGACCGCTATCCCGCGGTCATGTTTAATAAGGTCAAGGGCAGCAATATGCCCGTTATTTCGAATTTGTTCGCCAGCACCAATCGTCTGGCTCTCGCCTTCGGCATCTCTCCGGACAACATGACGCAAGACTACCTGGCGCGTGAAGAGGCCCTGATAAAGCCCAAGCTCGTGCGCAAGGCACCGGTGCAGGAGAACGTGATGACTGGCCGCGATGTGGATCTGGGCAAGCTGCCTATCGTCACGCATTGCGAAAAAGATGCCGGACCCTACCTGACTTCCGCGGTAGGCGTCTTCAAGGATCCCGATACCGGCGTATACGACGTCGGCATATTCCGCATGCAGCTGCAGGCCAAGAACAAACTGGGCGTACTGTACGGTGTCTACGCCAAAGCGGCGCGGATCATTCGCAAGAATGAGGAACGCAATAAGCCCACGGAAATGGCGGTGTTCATCGGTCATCATCCGTCCTGCATTTTGAGTTCGCAGACCAAAGTCCCGGTTGATACCGACGAGTTCTGGGTCATGGGCGGATTGCTGGGTGAGGCCATCGAAATGGTGCAGGCCAAGACCGTCGACATTCGTGTGCCGGCGCATGCGGAGATCGTCATCGAGGGCAAGATCCTGCCGCACGTACGTGAACCGGAAGGCCCGTTCGGAGAATACCCATGGTATTACGGACTGGAGCGCGACAGTCACGTCATGGAAGTAACCGCGATTACCCATCGCAACGACGCGATTTACCATGATATCTTCAGCGCGCACCAGGATCACAACTACTGCGCCAAGGTGCAACGCGAAGCCGTTTTGTACAAGCGGGTGAAAGTTGCGGTCCCTGGCGTAAAAGATGTCGCCTTGCCGATTTCGGGGAACTGCCGGCATGTGGGTTACGTGTCTATGCGCAAGGATTTCGACGGACAAGGCAAGATCGCAGCGATGGCGGCGCTGATCTCGGATACCATGATGAAGATGGCCGTGATTGTCGATGAAGATGTCGACGTCACCAATGAAAGCGAAGTCTGGTGGGCGGTGGCGACCCGTACTCAGGCGGACCGCGCTATTTTCATGGTGCCGGAATCTTACGTTTCCGAACTTGATCCCGCTGCGTATTCCATCAAGGACCGCAACAAGCGCGGCTATCTCAATACAAAATGGGCGATTGACGCAACCATGCCGATCGAAATGGCTTTCGAAGAGAGAGCCGACGTACCAGCGGACGTGTGGACGAAAATCAACCTTGACGATTTCAACCTCGGTGGGTGAATAGCATCATGGCCACGAAAAGAACAACCGAGTCGGTTAATACCCCATTAGGGATCCACGAATTGGAACTCGCTTTAATCCGAGAGAAGGCCGCGTGGCAAGACTGGAACTTGCGGGCGGCGGGCTCGGAATTGGAGCTGATGAAGCGGATCTCCCGCAAGACGCAATGGGCGGACGACTATGTACCGCTGGTGGATAACCTGAAAAAAGCTGTTAACCGGACTGCTCGCGCCGTCAAAAATAAGGACACGACCAGCATTTCCGCCGCCCATTCGGGACTGGAGAAGGCTATCTACGATTTACGCGACAAGCTATACCGTTAGTCCTCCAGGACGGCCAGATGCGCGTCACGGCGACGTCCTCGAAATCGCCAAAGCGGATGTTGGGTGCCTGCTATCTTCCGAGTTGCTATAAAGGCCAGTGGCCGGTACATTGCGTCGCCTGCGGCAACGCTCCGCCGTTTGCCACAAATCTGACTGACAACAGGTGACTTATGCGACTCATCGTGGGAATGTCCGGCGCCAGCGGGCTGCCATACGGTATACGGCTACTGGAAGTGTTAAAGCTTCTGCCGGATATCGAAACGCATCTAATTCTCAGTAACGCCGCCAAACTCAATATCGGTCTCGAATCCGACCATAGCGTGGCGGAAGTCGAGGGTTTGGCAGACGTCGTGCACAGCGTCAAAGACATTGCGGCAACCATCTCCAGTGGCTCGTTCAAAACCATGGGTATGATTGTGGCTCCCTGTTCCATGAAAACGCTATCGGCAATCACCCACTCGTACTCCGACAGTCTGCTCGGCAGGGCGGCCGACGTCGTGCTGAAAGAGCGGCGTCGGTTGGTCCTGATGCCACGTGAGACGCCGCTGCATGCGGGCCACTGCAAGATGATGTACGAGGTATCGCTGCTTGGGGCGATCGTGTTTCCGCCCACGCCGGCCTTCTATAATCGCCCGAAAACGATCGACGACATTATTAACTCTTCGATCGGACGGGTGCTGGATTTGTTTGATCTCGATCCCGGTATCGTCAAACGCTGGGCAGGCGCGCGTTCCGACGCCTGAAGGGCGACGCCGCCAAACGCTGTGATGCCGGCAAGGCTCCGGGGCGTCTGCCCGGCGCTCGCAGTTCAACATTGCGTAACAAAGCTACTCGCGCGGCAAGCATACTGCCGTATAATGCGCGCTCGAATTTTTGGAGGAGACTTAAATGAAACTGTATACCCACCCTGGAACTTGCTCTTCGGCTTCGCATATCTCATTGCTGGAGGCAGGTTTGGATTTCGAAGTTGTCAAAGTGGATTTGCACAGCGATCGCAAACTGCCTGATGGACGGACCCTGGGCGACATAAACCCAAAAGGCTATGTGCCCGCATTGGAACTTGACGACGGCACGGTGTTAACGGAAAACGTCGCATTACTCCAGTACATTGCCGATCTAAATCCCGCTTGCGGTTTGGCGCCGGCAAACGGCACCTTGGAGCGCACGCGTTTGCAGGAATGGCTGGCGTTCGTCGGCTCTGAAGTACACAAAGGGGTCGCGCCGATGTTCAACCCGGCGTTGCCGGAGGAGATGAAGGAACCGACACTGGAGAAAGTGGGCGGGCGGCTCAGCTACATCAATGAGCATCTAGACGGCAAGAATTATCTCGTTGGAGATCAATTCACGGTCGCCGACGCTTATCTATTCATCGTATTAAGCTGGATGCCGAATTTCGGCATCGATTTCGCCGATTACCCGAATATCGCCGCCTATGAGGCGCGCATCGCGGATCGCGAGCACGTGAAAACGGTGAAAGCTGCTTAATGGCTCTTTACGGCCTCTTACTCGACCGCCAGCGGTGGCGGTCGGGTGAGGGGAATTCATACTGTTTTGCTTCAGCGCATGAAGATACCGGGTAAAAACTCGGGTTTCACCGGCACGAAACAGGCGAGTAGTATCAGACCCACCCCGAACGCGTAGCCGAATTCCTTTCCGTAGCGCCACGATTTCTCAATCAAGATAACTAACGCCAGCGCGACCATCCACACGAGATTCATTACACCCACGAGAATCATTACCGTCATCAACCCCCAACAACAACCCACGCAATAGCCGCCGTGATATAAGCCGGCTTTGACGTCACGTAAGCGGCCGCGATAGTTGCCGACATGCAGCAGGAATCCGATCGGCGAACGACAATGGCTCAGACACTGATCCTTCAGCGGAGTGAGTTGATAAACCCCACACAGCGCGAGCACTAGCGCTGCGATGTACGGCGCGGCGTCCGGCCTGGTCATTGCGAGTTTGCCACCCAGGTACGCTGCGCCGTAGGCCAGAATTCCAAAAGCCGCCCAGGCCAGGAAATAACCCAGCACTAATGCGCTCAGCCGCACCACAGTGGTCAATGCGTCGGAGCTTTTGCGCACCGCTTTGGCGTACAGCGCACTTAGTGGCGCGATCGACGGCAACATCATGGCAGCCATCATGATGGTCCACATGATTACAAACGCCGGCAGCGACATACCCATGGTTCCGGGCATATTGCCCATCTGCCTGGCGTCGTTCACGGTTACGAACCAGGCAAACGCGGCTGCCGCCAGCAACGCCGCCCACACGGTTGCTCTGCTCACTGTTGCTTTAAAAGAGGTTGCTCAAATACGGGTCATTCAAACGAACTGACCGCAGGGATAATGTCGCGACCAAATTCCTCGAGCGGCGCAATATCCTCAACGTTAGGCATATAGAAGATTGCGTGCTGGATACCCACTTCAGCCAATGCCTGACAATGCTCTATGATTTCCGCGCTACTTTGTTTGCCGGCACGCAGTTCGACCTTGCCCAAACTCGAGCACTCTATTTCATCATAATCGCGATTAAGCGCGGCACAATGATCACGCAACACCGATAGCTTGTGACGTAATACCTCGACGCCGACATGGTCGAACAGATTACACGCGTCCGCATACTGCGCGACCAGACGTAAAGTTTTCCGTTCGCCTAGACCGCCGATCAGAATAGGCAGATGTGGCCGGCTAAGCGGTTGCGGCACACACAGGGTTTCGTCCAGCCGGTAGTGCGTACCCTGAAAAGGTCCGTTATCGCTGGACCACATCTGACGTGCAATGCGCAGAGTCTCCTCCAATCGAGCAAACCGCTCGTTCAGGGGCGGAAACGGGACACCCAGTCCCCGATGCTCGCGCTCATACCAGCCGGCACCTATCCCCAGATAAGCCCGACCACCGGAAAGCACGTCGAGCGTCGTCGCCGTTTTGATGAGCAGGCCGGGATGCCGGTAGCTTACACCGGTAACCATCGTTCCCAAGCGCATATTTCCAGTCAGGGCGGCAACGTAGGTCAGCGTGCTGTAGGCTTCGAGCATGTCGGTGTCCGGCGGACCAACGATATCGATTTGAAAAAAGTGATCCATCACCCACAGACTCGCAAAGCCGGCCTGTTCTGCGGTTCGGACGATCTGTGCCAATTTCATCGCCAGCGCATTGGCGCCGCCGGTCCAGGTAAAATTGGGGAGCTGCAATCCGATGCGCATACTTATTCCTCGAGCGTGGATTTCGAAGGCTGCTCAGACGACGGCGACCCCCGTTAACGCGACGCGACGAGCGACCTAAACGGCCGCATGACCACGCTCAGCGCATCATCAGAACCGGCACGGACGAACGCTTTACAACCTGATAACTGACGCTGCCAAGCAGCAGCGATTTGAAATTCCCGCGTCCGCGGGATCCCATGATGATAAGGTCGACGTCATGCTCTTTTGCATAGTCGCAAATTTCCTCAGCTGCTTCGCCCCAGACCTCTTTTTGTGCTACTTTTTCAATGCCCGATCCAATGGCCTCCACGGCCAGTTTAAAAGCGGGTGCCGCGTAACGCTCGTGGGCCAATTCCTGTACTTCTTGTTTGCTCAAAGCGTGCAAATCGGTGTCCGTGAGCGACGTCGTTCCCGCCAAATTGCGGATCTTATCGCCGTGGACCATCAATAGCGTGATGGTGGCATTCATGGAACCGGCGATTCGACCCGCATAACTCGCGGCGTTGTTGGAGTGCTCTGATCCATCGACCGGTACCAGGATGTGATCGAGTTTATCGGCCATCTACTATTCCTTAGCGAAGCTGGAGTTGAACGGTACACCACATTAGCGAAAAACCGGGGTCAGTGACAATAGCCCGACCGACACTGGCTGGTATGTATAGCACGGGACGCTGCTCAAATCGGCAGGCCGTGGCCAATCAAAATTTGCCAAGCGCGCGCAGAATTTTCTCGGGTGTGAATGGCTGCGATGTGAGCACCGCTTCGAATGGCTCCAAAGCGTCGTTGATACCATTCATCACTGCCGCGCAGATCCCGATTATTCCAGCCTCACCACACCCTTTGGCGCCCAGTTCGGTAGCCTTGGTGGGAGTCTCGATATGCGCGAAATCAATGTCGGGCATCTCTCCCGCCATCGGCACCAGGTAATCCACGAGACTGCCGTTGGTCAGCTGACCATTTTCGTCGTACAAACATTCCTCATAGAGAACCGAGCCGATCCCCTGCACAACCCCGGCGCGCATCTGTTCGGCAACTAATTTTTCGTTGATTACCCGGCCACAATCGTCGACTACCCATACTTTGTGCAGAGTGACCAGCCCTGTGTTCACGTCGACATCGAGCGACACGCCCAGCGAGCAGTTGGCGTAAATCATCATCTGCTCGCGCTGACTATAATGTCGGGTAACAACCAGCTCCGGCTCAAGTTCGCTGGGCAGACGATGGGTTGTGAAATGCACGGCGCGACCGACATCGCGCAGCGTCAATAAAGACTCTTTTGCTTCGACGGAAATGACCTCGCCGTCAACGATGTCCAGAGCATCTACCGGCGCCTCTTTTAACGCACTTGCTACTTCGAGTATTTTTGCGCGAAAGTCCTTGGCGGATCGTAGCGCCGCCTCGCCCGCGATCGCGGTGCCCCGCGACGCCCAGGTACCACCGCCGAATGGCGTCGTTTCGGTGTCACCCATAACTACGCGTACCCAATCAAGCGGTACGCCGATGGTTTCCGCAACGATCTGGCCCATGATCGTTTGTCCGCCCTGCCCCTGATCCGTCAGCCCGGTGGAACAGGTGATACTACCGTCGGCTTCCAGACGAAGCGTGCATGCATCGCGCGAACTGATGGGCGCGCCCCCTTCGGCGTAGATGGCGGGGCTCGGCGCGGTACCCTCGACCGCGCTGCAAAGACCGATCCCCCGGTAGTGCCCATCAGCACGTAAGTCGGTTTGTTCTTTGCGCAGTTGCTCATAATCCATCATCGCGAGCAATTTATCGAAGGCAGCCTGCTGCGACATACCTTCGAGAAACTCACCGGACACGGCAGTCCTGGGATAGCTGTCGTCGGCAATCAGGTTGCGTTTGCGGATGGCGGCTTTATCCATGCCGATTGCTGTTGCGGCTGCATCGACCAGCCCTTCCGCAACCAGGGTGGCAATAGGCATACCCACGCCACGATACTGCCCGGTAGCGACCTTGTTCTGATAGACCAGCGCCGCGCTCGCTTTGTAATTGTCAAAGTCATACGCAAGCGGCGTGCAGATAGCCACCAGAAATGGCTCGATAATGCTGGTGCGCGGATGGATTAAATATGCCCCGCCGCCGGCCAGATCATCAATTTGCATAGCCTCGATTTTGCCGTCCTCGGCGACGCCGATCTTCGCGGCAATACGATGTCCGCGACAATGAATATCAGACACAAACGACTCGAGACGATCCGCAACAAATTTGACTGGCCGGCCGAGCAACATGCTGATCGCGGCGGTGGCCACCTCGTCCGGATAGGTGTGTAGTTTCAGTCCGAATCCGCCGCCAATATCGGGACAGGCGATACGCAACTGATTCTCCGGCAACCCCAACACCTGCGAATACACCGAACGCATGATGTGCGGGACTTGCGTGCAGTGGTGCAGAGTCAGATAACCACGCGCAGGATCATGATCGGCCACGACGCCACGGGTCTCGAGCGTAATACCTGTTTGGCGCCCGACATGAAACGTGCGTTCTACAACTTTGTGTGCACCTGTGAACGCGGCGGCGGTGTCGCCGGCATCGATGTCGATACGCCACGCCACGTTGGTGCCGAGTTGCGGATGCACCAGCGCGCCCTGATCATCAAGCGCGGCTTCGATATCACTGACAACTGGCATTTCCTCGAAGTCGATTGTCACCAGATCGCCCGCGTCCTCCGCCAGTGCGCGGGATTCGGCAATCACGGCAACGACTGGCTCACCCTGCCAACGAACGACATCAGTGGGCAGCGCGACCTGGGATGCAGTTTTCATTTCACCCAGATGGGTTAGTACGGGCGTCCACGGCTGGCAGTGGGCGCGTATGTCGTTACCGGTTACGACTGCGATAACGCCGGGTGAGCCCGCCGCTTCGGTGACGTCGATGCTGACGATGCGTGCATGGGCATAGGGGCTGCGGACAAAAAACACGTGCAGCATGCCCGGTAAGGAGATGTCGTCCAGATAACGACCGCGGCCATGGATGAACGTCACCGCGTTCAGGCGCTCTACGCTTCGACCGACGAGACCCTTGGTCAGCATTTCTGGCCTACGTTCTGGTCGCCATCAGCACGTTGTTTAGCGGTCTGCTCGACCGCATCGACTATGGCCTGATAACCGGTACAGCGGCACAGGTTGCCGGACAGGTAATCGCGAATCGCCTGCCTGTCCGGGTTGTCGTTAAGGCTAAGAAACTCTGCGGCCGTGAGCAACATGCCTGGCGTACAAAACCCACATTGCGCAGCATTGTTGCGTTGAAAGGCGCTTTGCAAATCCGCAATTTCACCGCTGGCAGTAACCCCTTCGATGGTCTCCACTTCCTGGGAATCAACCTGTACCGCAAGCGTCAGACAGGAACGTACGATTTGGCCGTTCAGACGCACAGTGCACGCGCCGCAGATCCCGTGTTCACAACCCACGTGGGTGCCGGTAAAACCGAGGTCATAGCGTAGAAAATCCGCCAGGCTCTGCCGCGGCGAAATTCGACGCCGTACGGCAGAGCCGTTCACGCCGATGCTGACTTCAACGCTGTTATCGCTTTGCGCCATACAATTGCCTTATCGTCTCTGCCAGATAATGCTGCGCCAGGTGCAACTTGTACTCGGCGCTGGCGTGGGTGTCGCCCATAATATTCAACTCGGCCGCCAAGGCGCCTTGGGCTCGCTCGATTTCGACGTCCGTGACCACCCGGTCGACTATTTCACTGGCGGCTGTTGCTGCTAAAACAGGTTTATCGCTCAAGCCGAAAAATACGGGCGAGAAACGTTCGAATGTGGAACCGTTCCACTCACCGCTCACTGCCAGACCCGTCGTCGCGAAATCGCCACGGCGACGCACGAACTCACGAAACGCGTTTACGCTCGCCGCTGTCGCCACCGGAAAACTGATCGCCAGCAATAACTCCTCAGGCCCGAGATCTGTTTCATACAAGGCCTTGAAATACTGGGATACCGGCACCTGGCGTTCTCCCGCACGACTTACAATCGTGATTTCGGCGCCAAGCGCGAGCGCACAGGCCGGTAACTCCGACGCCGGATCAGCGAAGGCCATATTGCCGCCAATGGTGCCGCGATTACGCACCGCCGCGTGGGCTACATGTTCGATAGCCTGGGCAATCAACGGCAGATGTTCGGCCACAAGGGGGGAGCGCTGCAATTCCACGTGGCGAGTCAGGGCGCCGATGCGCAGCCTGTCACCATCCAAATCGATACCGCGCAATTCATCGAGCGCGTTAATATCGACAAGCAACTCTGGCGCCGACAGGCGCATGTTGAGCGTTGCGTTCAGGCTCTGACCACCGGCGAGAATTTTGGCGGTATCCCCGTTGCCTGCGAGTAACTCGAGAGCGTGGTCGACGGACTGCGCCTTGGCGTATGCGAAATCGTTTGGTTTCACGCTTTAAGGTCTCTTCCTAAACCTTAGTTCCGGTACGCCCACAGCAAGGGGCGGCTTGCTTTTCGATGCGACAGTATACACAAGCTATTCCCAGCACCGAGATCGATCCACCGTTATGACAGCGGCAGTGCACACGTTGAGCGCTAAGCATTCGACGACCACCGATGCGGATGCTGAGCGGCTATGCTTCATCCGGCGCGGACACTTCTGTCACAACCCATTGAGCGGCTTCACGGGTTCAACAGTGCGGCCCGCTCGATAAGCACGGCTTCCACGGGCAGATCATCCAGCCCCCCGCGCGGCTTTGTTTCGACAGCGCCAATGGCGTCAACGACATCCATGCCTTGGACCACCCGACCGAAGACACAGTACCCGTAGTGGCGCATGGTGCGTGCCTCGTGATCCAGTGAATCGTTGTCATCGAGATTGATGTAGAACTGCGAATCGGCCGAGTGCGGATCAGCTCCGCGTGCCATTGCGATCGTGCCGCGGATGTTCTGCAGGCCATTGACCGCTTCGTTGCGAATGGGTGGTTCGGTTTCGTAGGCGACAAGATCCTCGGTATACCCCCCGGACTGGATCACCCATCCCGCGATTACGCGGTGGAAAATCATCTCATCGTAATACTTGTTCTCGACATAATTGAGGAAATTGCGCACCGTCCGTGGCGCTTTCTCGATATCCAATTCAACAACAATCACGCCCTTGCTGGTGCGCAATTCGATCCGCGGAGCATCGGCCGCCGCCGCCGCACCACTGAGTACCAGCGCGGCTAACAGAAAACAAAGCTTATGCATCAACCGCCGAGCGCTACCTTCTCGACCTGCTGTACGCCGCTGCGTTGGATAAATTCGTCAGTGTCCATTACATGCGCCGTTGAGACGCCCAGGATCCCCAGCGACACCCGATGCACTTCCGCCGCCGGCAAGGCGCCAAACCCGATATCCGGATAATCGAAGGTGCCGGTCGCATCCGAGATAAAAGCGACGCGATAGCCGTTGAACATCGCGTCGCGAGCGGTAGCGTGGCAGCAGTTCTCCGTGGTCACGCCGGTTACCACGACCGTGTCTATTTTTCCGGTGCGCAGGATCATGTCTAGATCCGTGCCGAAAAAACCGCTGTAGCGATGCTTCTTTATGATGAGTTCCTCAGCCATTGGAGCAACTTCCGAGACCATGTCAACACCGGCTTGCTCGTCAACCAAGGCATCACCGCGTCCGATAGGCGGCCAGATCTCGCCGAACAGGCCCAGATCGGAGCCGTCCCGACGATGAACATGGGCGGTGTAAATGACGCGCATGCCGGTCTGCCGCGCGTATGCGATGATGCGCTGCAAATTGGGAAATATATCGCGGCCCATTGGGGTTTCCAGCGGTGCGCCTGGGACGATGAAGTCCGACTGCATATCGACGACGATAACGGCGGTGGATTCGGGATTGAATTGATCAATTTGTATCGGCATTCCAGCCTCCTGCAAGAGATCACGTTTGACGGCGGGTTGTGAGCAAACCATAGCGATTTCGTAGCGGCGCGTCCACGGGGTCTACCGAGATAAAGGTCGCCGCAGCGGTTGTTGCTTAACGGCAACACCACCATTGTTTGTGTAGCGACAATCAGCCCTGATACGGCGGTCTTTATCGCAATTTGTTGTACCGTCTGGACACTCACCTTAGAATAACTGCCAACTCACTAACAGTGAAATAATTAGGACGTGACGATGCAAAACGCAAAATACCTGGCAGCACTACTGGCAACACTTGCGGTTTGTGGTGCGAACGCTGCTTTGATGGAAGAAATCGTGGTCACCGCGCAGAAACGCGAACAAAACAAGCAGGATGTGGGCATTGCCATCACTGCTTTCTCAGGCGACCAGTTGACCCAGATCGGCTACACGAATGCACAGCAGGTCACTTCGCTGGCACCAGGCGTGAGTACGGTGCAACCCAACGGCGAGGCGAACTACTCGATCGCCATACGCGGTGCTGCGAGTTCCGACTTTACGTCCAACAATGAAAGTCCCGTGTCGATCTATGTTGACGAGGTGTACATCAGTCAGATGTCCGGCGCCGGGTTCCTGCTGTTCGACATGGAGCGCGTCGAAATCCTGCGCGGCCCGCAGGGAACATTGTTTGGTCGAAATGCAACTGGCGGTCTCGTGCACTTCGTGACGCGTAAACCGACTGCCGAACCCAATGGCTACGCCCAATTCAATTTCGGCGAATACGACCAGATCAAGACTCAGGGGGCGCTCGGCGGCGCCATTGCGGAAAACCTTGCCGCGCGTGTGTCATTTTCGTCGCATCACAACGATGGCTATGTCGAGAACCGGATTGGCGAAGATCTCAACAACGCCAATGATTACGCGGGCCGTGTTCAACTGCTTTACACGCCGAACGAAAACGTAGACGTACTACTGAACGCCCGTTATTCGCTGCAACAGATCCGTACGGGATTTTTCGAATTTGCTTCCGCCGTGACGACTGGCGCCCGCACCCCCGGTTTGCCGGATCCGTTTCTGCTGGGTTACGTCGATCTCGACGGCGACGTTCACGCCGGTGACTACGACAAGGAAGGCCACAACGATAACGAAACCTGGGGTGCAACCGGGACGTTGAAATGGGACGCGAACGGCATACTGGTGACCTCCATTACCGATTATCAATCCGTGAAACGCGATTATATAGAGGACTCCGACGGGTCGCCGCTGGCGGGATTCAACTTCTTCGTCACGACCGACGCGCAACAGTTTTCGCAGGAACTTCGACTCAGCGGTGAAACCGAGCGCATGAAGTGGGTGACCGGCTTCTACTACCTCGACATCGCCATCGATGATTCGAACGGCGGCGAGAGCAACATCTTCAGCGATTTCTTTTCGCAGATCATAGTCGGGGTTCCGCTACTACCGACGGATATGAGGATCCTCGACTTCGGCACCGACCGTGGTATCGACAACCCCTACACGATCGACATCCAATCCTGGTCGATGTTTGGACAAGTGGAGTACGAGATTAATCCGCAGTGGACCGCGATCTTCGGTTTTCGTTATATCGACGAAAAGAAAGATCTCGATTACCAGAACAATCTCGTGCGCTACCAGCCGGGCACCCAACGACGCAACGGTGCTCCCGACGTCATCGTCAACCTGGTGGATTTCCAGGCGTCGCAATCCGATGGCCTATGGTCCGCCAAAGCTCAACTGGACTGGCGGCCCAAGGAGAATTTGCTGCTGTACGCGAGTTGGAACCGCGGGGTGAAGGCCGGCGGCTTTAACGCCCCATTTCTGCCGCTGGCAATCGGCAATACCCTGGAGACCATGGTCTACGATCCGGAAGAGCTTGACGCCTTCGAGATCGGTTTCAAATCGACCTTGTTCGACGGCCGCGCCAACTTCAACGGCTCGGCGTATTACTACGACTATACCGACTATCAGGGGTTCAACTTGATCGGCATCGATGCGCTGACATTCAACACACCCGCCGAGAACTACGGCTTCGAGTTGGAATTGCAGGCAGCGCCGATGGACGGCTTGGACGTCATACTCGGTGTTGGTTATATCGACGCGGAACTCGAATTCAGCGGCTTGAAGACGGTGCCGGTACAGACACCGGACTGGAATCTCAGCGGCCTGGTCCGCTACGAGTGGGCGGTCTTTGACGGCACCATGGCGATCCAAGGTGACTTTGACTACCGCTCCGGCCACATTTTTGGTCTTGCAGACGTATTTCCGGGGGTGGTGGATACCCTGGATACGGGCGGCTACACCGTTGCCAACGCAGCATTGTCTTATACCACGTCAGATCAGCGCTGGCAGGCCTCGATTTACGTCAACAATATCGGCGATGAGGAGTACCGCGTTCAGCAATTCGATCTGTCCGGTCCGGACATCTTCGGCATGGTCCAGGAGTATTACGGGCGGCCGCGCTGGGTTGGCGGCAGCATTCGATTCAACTGGAACTGACGCTTCGACATTCTGCATAAGGGATCTGACGGCGCGATTGTCAACATCGCGTACACTCTGATCGGCGTGCACCCATGGTAACGTTGCCGAATACCGCGGACACTTCGTTCGACGTCAACAGCCTGGGATCCCTGACGGCCGCCATGGTCATGGCAGTCATCGGTCCCGCCGTCTTTATTGCCCAACCTGAATGGGTCAAGGGCCTAACCGTGTATGCCGGTTTCAGCGTGCAGCAGGCAGGCAGCATAGCCAGCGCAGAAATGTGGGGCATGTGCCTGCTCACTGTTGCGATGACCTATCTTGCACCGCGTATTGATTGGCGAAAGGCATTTACCTGGGCTCTGCTGGTGGTCGTGGTGGGCAACCTCATCACGCTGTTGATCTCCGGTCTGTCGGCGTTCATCGTGTTACGTTTCATCATCGGTCTGGGCTCGGGCGTCATTGTCTCGCTAAGCTTCGCGGTCGTGGGCATCACCGCTAATCCGGACCGCAACTTCGGCTACTTGATGATCTGGGTGCTGCTGTATGGCGCTGTCGCCATGTCAGCGATGCCCTGGCTGTATGCGGGCATGGATCTGGCTGGCGCCGTTATTTTTTTTGCAGCGCTAAGCGCTTGCGGTCTTCCGTTTCTGCGCTTCCTACCTCGCTCCGGCGGCGTTCCGGCTTCAGCGCTGCCAACCGCACGGGGCTTATCGGCAGGGCAAACATCGATGGCGCTCGCGGCGATGCTGACCTATTTTCTCGGAATCGGCACCGTGTGGGCGTATGTTTCCCTCATGGGTTTGACCACCGGCGCAAGCGAGCAACAAGTGGCCAACGGCCTCGCTATATCGCAAATAGCCGGTATTGGCGGCGGACTGACCGCAGTTGTTCTCGCGGCACACGTGCATCGCGCATTGCCGATAACATTGGCCATTATCGGCGGCATTATCGCTATGTGGCTGCTTGGAGAGGCGACCTCCTCTCTGGCGTTCGCTATTGCTGTCGCTCTGTACGTGTATGCTTGGAACGTCACCCATCCCTATTTGCTGGCGGCGATGGCGAGTTTCGATGCTAGCGGTCGCGTGGTCGTTTACGCAGCGGCGCTGCAGATGCTGGGGATCGCCATCGGTCCCATTCTGGGTGCAGCGCTTATATCGCAAGAGGGGTACGCGGACACCCTGGCAATGGGTATGGTCTTATTCGCACTCAGCCTTATACTAATCGTACCGCCTGTGATCGCTCGAGCACGATTGCATAGAACTTGAGATGAATGCTGCAACATCCAACATGCCCATTGTCTGGGGCGTTGGCACGCCAAGAACTTTACGCGCCCATTGGATGCTGGCCGAGCTGGGCATGGAGTACGAAACCCGCCCGATCGGATCGCGTACCGGTGAAACTCAAACGCCGGAGTATTTGCAGCTAAATCCGAACGGCAAGATCCCGGTACTGCAGGATGGCGCTTTTACCTTGTGCGAAAGCGCAGCCATTGTGAACTACCTTGCCGACACCTACGGTGGCGATCAACGCCTGGCACCACAAGCTAATACAGCGGAACGCGCGCGTTACGATCAATGGTGTTTTCTGATCATGACCGAGCTGGATGCCACCGCTATCTACGTTATTCGGCGCCATCTGGATCTTGCCGAAACCTACGGTGAGGCCCCTGCTGCGGTAGCCGCGGCGCGCAAGTACTTCACTCTGCAGCTCACCGCCCTCGAGCAGACGCTTGCCGATGGCAGGCCTAATCTGCTCGGAGATGATTTTACTGGTGCGGATCTTCTATTGGTTTCCTGCCTGGATGCAGGGATACATTTTGAAGCACCGTTTTCCGATGCAATGGAGGCCTATCGCCTGCGTCACGCCGAGCGGCCGGCATATCGGCAGGCAATGCACCGTAATCGTCGGCCTACCCCGCCACAATCGTGACACGTTGAGCGACTCCACCTCAGACCTAAATTTATCGGTCCACACTAATTCGTCCTTGAGTACCGGCGACGTAATCGCAGGTGTCAGCGTTGCAATGCTGTTAATCCCGCAGGCCATGGCCTACGCGGGGCTGGCGGGGCTGCCGCCCGTACACGGACTTTATGCCGCGATATTGCCGCCCATCGCCGCCGCGTTTTTTGTCTCCTCCCCGTACCTGCAAACCGGCCCGGTTGCGATGACTGCGATCCTGACCTTGGGCTCGCTCAGCGCACTCGCGCTACCGATGTCGTCGAGTTATATCGCACTGGCGGCATTGCTGGCACTTGTGGTCGGCATCATGAGAGTGGCCATTGGCATTTTGCGCATCGGTTTCGTTACTTACCTGATGTCACAACCGGTTATGAACGGCTTTGCGACCGGCGCCGCATTACTCATTATTGCGACCCAAATTCCAACTGCCCTGGGCATCGCCGGTGGCGAATCAGGCATCGTTGCCCCTGCCCTCACGGCATTGACCAGCCCAGACCAGTGGTCATTTACCGCGGTCGCAATGGCCGCGGTGACAATTGCCCTGGTAGCCGGCGGTAGGCGCTTGCACGCGTTGTTTCCGGGCGTACTGGTTGCGGTTGTGCTGGGAATTGCTTATAGCGCTCTGACAGGATATCCGGGCGCGGTAGTGGGCAAGGTCTTCGCAGCTATGCCAGCGTGGCCACTGGCGTTGCCTTGGACACACTTACCGGCGCTATTGTTGCCCGGCGCAATCATCGCATTGGTCGGGTTTGCCGAGCCCGCTGCGATCGCCCGAACCCTGGCCACCCAAACTCGGCAGCCATGGAGCGCCAACCGCGAATTTATAAGCCAGGGTGTAGCTAACCTCGCGGCGGGCGTATCTGCAGGTTTCCCGGTCGGTGGCTCGTTTTCAAGGACGATGATCGCGCGCGCCGCGGGCGGCAGCTCGCGCTGGAGTGGAGCAATAACCGGCGTTACGGTGCTGGCATTCCTGCCTTTTGCCGGTGTCATGGCGCCGCTGCCAAAAGCGGTGCTTGCCGGCGTGGTCATCGCGGCCGTGGCAAGCCTGCTGGATTTCCGCTCAATGTTCCGCTTGGTGCGTCTGTCCAGAGGACAGGCGGCGGTGGCATGGCTAACCTTCGTGATGACGCTACTGCTCGCACCCAGAATAGATTTGGCCGTACTCGTTGGCATTGCGGCGAGCGTTGCCGTGCATTTGTGGCGAGAACGGCGAGTCGCGATCAATAGCATCTACAAGGATCAGACCCTACGCATTGAGCCGGTGGGAGTTCTCTATTTTGGATCTGCAGCGCAACTCGATGAGGCATTGATTGCAGAGCTGGCTGCCAATCCGGATGCCAAGGCGCTGGTAATAGATTTAGGTAAAGTAGGACGGATCGATTATACCGGCGCAATGGTAATTCAGGATGTGGCGGCTCGCGCGGAAGGCGCCGGCCTGATTGTGAAAATTATTCCGGGGCTACCGCCACAAGGCGCCAGGATCCTGACGCGGCTGTTGGGCCCGGATTCGCATTGGCTTGTTGCAGACGAGACAACTCGCAGCAACGACGCCTGAAGCATCGCAAAGCCTTAAGCCATTGGAGTTCAACCGTATTCTACAGGCGCGGCTGACTAGGAATCGTGAAGTTTAATCGGCAAACGACAAATCCCGGCCTACTCTTATTCGCAAAATGCGCATGACACACCTTAAAACATGAATTTCGAATTCTCACAAGACCAGGAACAACTCCGCGACCAGGCCCGGCGTCTAATGCAAGACCACTGCAGTAGTGATCGGGTGCGCAAGGTTCTCGACAGCGATGCCGTTATGGATCACGAACTCTGGCGGCAACTCGTGCAGCTTGGTTGGACAGCGACCGCGTTGCCGGAACGCTACGGCGGATTCGGCATGGGCTATCTGGAACTTTGCGTCCTGGCCGAGGAGCTCGGCCGCGCGCTAGCACCGGTGCCTTTTTCAAGTTCAATGTATCTGGCAACCGAAGCACTGCTTAAGGCCGGCAGCGACGCCCAGCGGCAACAGTTTCTGCCGCAACTGGCCGACGGCACAGCCATTGGCAGCTTGGCCTACGCGGAAGGTCCCGGCAGCGTTGCTACGAGCGGAATTGAAACTCGTTACGATGGTAAAACTTTGTCCGGCACGAAACTACCCGTCGCCGACGGCGAGGTCGCAACACTCTTGGTAGTCGTGGCGAAGGAAGAGGACGACACATTATCGCTGTTCCTAGTCGAACGCGATGCCGGTTATACCTGCGCACCGGTTACAACGATCGACGCAAGCCGCAGCCACAGCCGGATCCGCTTTGAGCAGACGCCGGCACAACGACTTGGGGCCGCTGGATGCGGCGAACAGATCCTCGCAGAAATTTTCGATCGTGCCGCCGTACTATTCGCCTTCGAACAACTCGGCGGCGCACAGGCTGCGCTGGATATGGGGGTGCGCTATGCGAATGAGCGTTTCGCCTTCGGCCGCGCAATCGGCTCCTTTCAAGCCATTAAGCACAAGCTCGCCGATCTCTACTGTCTGACCGAACTCGCGCGCTCGAACTGTTATTACGCCGCGTGGGCGCTGTCCACGGCCGCGCCGGAACTGCCGGTCGCCGCGGCCACGGCACGGATCAGCGCGACCAAGGCATTTCACGAGTGCTCGAAGGAGAACATTCAAATTCACGGCGGCATGGGATTTACCTGGGAGTTTGATTGCCACCTTTATTACCGGCGCAGCAAACTGCTGGGCCTCGCGATAGGTAGCGAATTGGAATGGAAACAAGGCCTGCTGACACGCATCGAAAGCGCGCCCGAGCCTGCTGATCCGCCGCAGGTGCCTGAACAAGATCGCCCGGCGGAGTCGACGATGGATTTCAACGATACCCCGGAAGAAGCCGCTTTCCGCGCGGAAGCACGGGCATGGCTGGACGCCAATGCACCGGCGGGTTGGCAGCAGACAATTAAAAAGGACGTAGACGATTTGGTGGCGGCAGGGCGTGCGTGGCAGGCACGCAAAGCCGCAACGGGCTGGGCTTGCATCCAGTGGCCACGCGAATACGGCGGTCGCGATGCATCCCCTATGCAACAAGCTATCTGCAATGAAGAGGAAGGCGAACTTGCCAAACTGACCTGGTTCAGCATCGTCGGCATCGGCATGGCTGCGCCCACTTTGATGGCTTATGCGGACGAGGAACATAAGCGTTATCTGCTCCCTCGCCTGGCCAGCGCAGATGACATTTGGTGTCAGCTCTTCAGCGAACCCGGCGCAGGTTCTGATCTCGCGGCCGTTCGCACCCGGGCCGTACGCGACGGCAGTGATTGGATAGTAAACGGGCAAAAAATTTGGACATCGTTTGCGCATCGTGCCGATTGGGGCATTTTAATAACACGTACCGATCCGGACGTGCCGAAACATCGGGGACTCAGCTATTTTTTCGTGGATATGCGAAGCGCGGGCGTTGAAGTCAGACCGATCAAGCAGATCAGCGGCGGCACCGAGTTCAACGAAGTCTATCTGACAGATGTACGCATCCCAGACAGCCAACGGCTAGGCGAGATCGGCAGTGGCTGGCGGGTGGCGCTTACAACTCTAATGTCAGAACGTTCGTCCATCGGCAACGTATTCGTGTCGAGTTTTGATGAAATGCACAAGTGTCTGCAAAACTTAACGCTGGCCGACACTCCAGCACTCGAGAATGCCGCAGTGCGGGATCGCCTGGCCGAATTTTACGTCAACGGCGCTGGTATACGCACGACTAACTATCGCGCGTTATCGGCGTTGTCCAAGGGTCGAACGCCCGGGCCAGAGGCATCGATTGGCAAACTGGTTATGGGGCGCCAGCGCCAGAATGAAGCCTCGTTCTTACTCGATCTGCAGAACTACGCCGGGATCTTGACCGACCAAGATGCGGTGCAAATGGACGGCTTTTTCCAGCATGGTTTCTTGCGCAACGCCGGCAATCGCATCGAAGGCGGGACGGACGAGATTCTGTCTAACATCATCGCCGAGCGGGTATTGGGATTACCCGGGGACCCACGGGTAGACAAAGACGTCGCGTTCAAGGACATCCCCACATCCTAAACAGCGTATCCAGGACATAGCCACCCAGGCCTCCAGCGATTCCGTACGATCACCGTTTCAGAGCTGCGGCGCCGAGTATCCGACATGCAATGTGCGGGCTAGCCCGGGCTAAAGATCCGTCAGGGATAGGCCGCTAAGCTTCTCGAACGAGGGGCCGAATCCTCAGCTTGAATGCGCAATCGGTGGCATTACGGAGTCCCATGAGCACGATGCCAGCAACGGTAGGTCGACAGCCCATATTGGATCGCGCGCTCAACGTGCAGGCCTATGAGCTACTGTTCCGGCCCGCGGAACCGATCAGTGGCGAGTTCGATGGCAACAAAGCCACTGCCCAAGTCATTCTTAATACCCTCGGTGAAATTGGATTGCAGACCGTCGTCGGCAACTATCCTGCATATATCAACTTTACGGCGGCGTTGCTCGCCGACGACACGGCGCTGTTGCTACCACGCGATCACGTCGTATTGGAAATCTTGGAAGATACGCTCGTGGATGCCGACTTTGTTCAGACAATAGAATCTCTGGTAGCGCGGGGTTACTCAATCGCACTTGACGACTTTGTCTACAATTCGCAGTGGGATCCTCTGATTGCGCTGACAAGTGTCATTAAAATCGATGTGCTCACGATGGCGCGGGCGGAGGTCGAATATCATTTGCGACGCTTCCAAAGCAGCACCTGTCAGATGGTCGCGGAAAAGGTGGAGACACAGGAAGATTTCGAGGTCTTCCACGACATGGGCTTCGATTTGTTTCAAGGGTATTTTTTCTGTAAGCCCAAAACCATCACCAGTAGCCAACTACCCGCCAACCACCTGGCCTTGCTGAAATTACTCGCAAAGCTTCAGGATCCAGACGCGGACATAGGCGATATCGAACGCACGATCGGCGAGAACGTTGCGCTTAGCTACAAGCTGTTGCGTTGGTTCAATTCCGCATTTTTCTCACTACCACAGAAAGTCGATTCCATCCGTCGCGCAGTGGTGTACTTCGGTGTTAGCTTTCTCAAACAGTGGGTTACGCTGATGGCAATGGCTGATATCCCTGGAAAACCGCACGCGCTCATGCAAACCGCCCTGGTGCGGGCAAAGGCCTGTGAGCGTTTTGCGGCGGCCGCGGGCCAGCGTGATCTCGAGCCCTGTTTTACTGTCGGGCTGTTCTCGGTCCTGGATGCCTTGTTGGACCGACCCATGGCGGAGATATTACAGCTACTGCCATTATCCGAGGATATTGCCGCGGCCCTCACAGACGGTGAAGGACATTTGGGCAAGACATTGAGTTCGGTAATCGATTACGAACAGTGTAGATGGTCACAAATAAAAAATTCAGAACTGCCGCCGCAAATGCTCGCACAAGCGTACGCCGAGGCGCTTAATTGGGCGCAGGAGGCCACCCCGGACTTAAGCGACTAGTACAGTTCAGCGCAAGTGCTAAAGCAGATCCAGAGTTGCTTTGAGCGTTTCAAGTCGGTCGCCGGCGTCAACAAAGTTAAGCTCTCCGAGACTGCGCTCAATCGTGGTAATCGCAGATTCGTGCTCCGAAAAATTGTATTTCCGAATGATTTCTTGAAACATCTCGTGCGCGACCTGATCTTTCGCCCCTAAGGCCCGAGTCACATCATCGAGTTGCTTAGCCAGAGCGTTCGAGCCCCGTGCCCGGCGACGTCCGAAACGCGGCGCTTCAGCCGCCTGCGGTAACTTTCCCGCGGAGTCGATCACTTCGGCGAGGGCTCGCTCGAATTCGGCAAGCTCATTGTCGATGTTTAGGTCTGTATCGTTTCGCAATGCCGCCTCGATGTCACCGGCGATGCTGGAAAGCGATATAGCCGAAATATTTGCCGCAACACCCTTGACGCCATGTGCAACTTCTGCGACCACAGTTCGATCACCCGCCTCAAAGGCCGTACGTAGCCGTTGCCCCGCATCCGATTCGTTGCGCACAAATGTTGTTAGCAGCCTTACATACAGATCCGTGTTACCACTAAGGCGCGTCAGCGCCGCAGTTAGGTCCAAGCCCGGCAATTCATCCGGAAATTCCGATTCTCCGCCGGCCCGAGTCATCGTCGCCGCCACGTCGGGCTCGGAGCTATCGAGCAAACGCGGCTTTACCCATTTCGCCAACGTCGAAAACAGATGATCAGAATCAATGGGTTTAGCAACGTGTCCGTTCATTCCCGCTTGCAGGCAGCGACTTAGTTCTTCACGCATAGCGTGTGCGGTCAAGGCGATAATTGGCAAGTCGACGGAACTGTATTTTTCTCGCAGACGCCTGGTTGCCTCGTAACCGTCCATCACCGGCATCTGTAGATCCATCAACACCGCATCGTAATGCTGCGCTGAGGCCGCGCTATCCAACCGTTCCAGGGCCTCCTGTCCGTTGTTCGCGATATCAACGCGTAGCCCGGATCCTTGCAGAATCTCGGTAGCCACTTCCTGATTGATGGGATTGTCTTCGACCAGCAAGATCCGGGCACCCGCTAACTGTCGGGTCGAGGGATCGTCAAAGGTGGGTACTTCACTGACCGCGGCACGGGCTTTACCCAGCGCCTCCATGACTGTGTCAAACAGCACCGATTCGCTGACCGGTTTGGTCAGCACTGCGTCGAGTTTGTCGCTACCCGCACGAGCCATCAAATCATCCGTATCATAAGCGGTCACCATGATTACCGCCGGGATATCTTCGAGCAGCTTATCGTCTTTGATGCGGGTCGCCGCCTCCAGGCCATCCATCCATGGCATGTGCCAATCCATAAGGATCGCGGAGTAGCCGGTCTCTGCGTTTTCGCGCGCATTTTGCAAGGCTTGCAAGGCCCCCTTAGCCGAGTCCACCGCGGTCACCTCAAACTGCATGGAACTGAGCATGCGTGAAAGGATTTCTCGCGCTGATTGATTGTCGTCAACAACCAGTATTCGTATGCCGCGGACATCTTCCGGCACCACCGGCATGCGACGCTGCTCGCGAATGCCGAACTGCGCCGTAAAACTTACCCGAGTCCCTTCGCCGTAGACGCTATCGACGTCGATTGCTCCCTGCATCATTTCGACAAGCTGCTTGGAAATGGCAAGACCAAGCCCGGTGCCGCCAAACTTCCGCGTGGTCGACTGATCGGCCTGTGTGAAAGCCTTAAATAAACGTGAGCCCTGTTCTTCGGTCAATCCGATCCCTGTATCTTCGACGACAAACAATAAATGCACGTTATCGCTGGATTGCGCTTTCACCGACACCGTAACAATCACTTCCCCGTGTTCAGTAAACTTGACAGCGTTGCCGGCCAGGTTAACCAAAACCTGTCCCAAACGGTGGGGATCGCCAATCAGCGCGGTCGGGACATCGGGATCGACGGAAAAGATCAGTTCCAGACCTTTCTCACCGGCTTTCAGGCCGATAATCGTAGCGAGTCGGTCTAATACATGCTCCAAGTCAAAACCGACGGCCTCCATAGTCAGTTTGCCCGCTTCAATCTTGGAAAAGTCTAAAACGTCGTTGATAATTGCCAGCAGCGAGGCCGATGCCGTGCGGCTTTTCTCCAGATACCTGCGCTGTTTCTTCGTCAGATCGGTCTTGAGCGCAAGTCCCGTCATACCAACGATCGCATTCATCGGTGTTCGAATCTCATGACTCATGTTGGCCAGAAACAAACTCTTGGCATCACTTGCCGCCTGTGCCGCGGTGAGAGCGCTCGCCAGTTGTTCCGTGCGCTGCTCGACCCGTTCCTCCAAACTCTCGTTTAAGGCCTGCAACTTTTCGTTCGCGGTTGATATTTCGGCGGCCTTTTGCTCAGCGCTTTGCTTGAACGTCGTAATCGCACCCAGCATCGCCCCGATTTCATCGAGCCCCCGGGTCGTTGGTATATCGACGTGCTGATCTCCGCCGGCGATTGCAGTCATTGCACGTGTCACACCCTCCAGTGGTTTTACAATGCGCACGACTACCATCCACACCGACAGCCCGGCAAGCACGAGAGTCAGCGCCAGAGCCGCGGTGTTCAAGAACAATCGACGAACTCCCTCAGCTTCCGTTTCTCCGGTTAGCTGTTGCGACACTTCACCGGCGATCGTGCCGAGATGCCGGATCGGTGCGATTGCGTTGCCGGATTCCGAGATCCACTCATCGACCCGCATTGGATTCTCTGCACCTTCCATACCGGCTTCAATGATGGGTGCTCGGATTTTCTCGTAGCGATCAAAGTAATCAGCGCGTACCCGCTCTACGGCCGCCATGACTCGCTTGTCTGTTGCAGGGTCGGTCGCGTAGGTTTCGACAGCAAACCAGGCCTCTTCCAAATGCCCGCGGTAAGCGAACAGATTTTCAACGTCATTCAAAATCAACGGGGCATCAGCGGCAATGGTTGCTGCAATGATCGCCTGCTCTCGCGCGGCGTACTCACCCATGACCCAGACAGCGTGCTTCATCCCACGCAAAGCCTCTATATTGTGAAACGCTTTGTGAGCCCGGTATCGCGCACTTATTCGCAAGCGCTGCGACGACATGATGAGATCGGTAATCGTGGGCGACCACACTGCCAGTACATCTTCCTCTCGTTGCGTACGCGGTTTGGACAACTGGTTGGTAACGGCGCGCCGCAACGCGGTCACCTTCTCAACTTTGCCGGCGACCGCGTCGATCTCCATTCGGTGTTGTGGTGCGTTTACCAATCTCTCGACCAACTTTGGATCCGCAAGGCCGCGGCGCAGATCGGTAAATGCTTGAGCACTGAGCGCATCGCTATTACGTTGCAAGTCGAGAATCTGCAAATGCGCCACGGTGCCCGCCGGATCCTCGCTGCTAAGTGCCGCTTGCACCAGCATGCGCTCGGCTGCCCAAGACTGGGCGACGCTGATGAGCAAGTCGTCTAAACGTGTGTTCTGCAATATGCGTGTGGCATCGCTGCGCTGCAGATAGGCGTCATACCAAAGACTAGTGGTCAGCCACACGATAAGGGCTGTGGCTACTGCACTAATGCCAATCAGGCTGCCGCGAACGCTAACTGTCATGCTCGCAGCACAGCCCATCGTTGCGGGTGTAAGGGCGAAACCTCGAGGCAGACATGCTGCCGAATCGAGACTTCATTGCTCAGCCTGAATTCCAAAGCATCGTACGCGTTAACAACCGCCCGGCTACCGATTCGCTCATCGATTTCCGATACCAGTTCTTCCGTCTCCTCCAGCCGGTCCTCGATCTCTTGAATTTCATCGTCAGCAGCGATCGCTCCCAGGTTGCTCAAAGGCGCTGTAGTTTGATTGTCGGCCGACTGCCCTTTAAGCATACGGACCTCATCTTGCAAGGACTCGACAACTTGGAACACGCGCTGCAATTGTTGCTCGAGCATGACAATACGCTCAGCGTCGGCGTTCGCGTTTGCAATAGCACAATTTGCGCAACTTGCAACGGCCAGAACCGCTAAGGTGAACGCTCGCGCGCGCTAAGCACAGCGCAAACGGGCGGCTCGAGGCTGTCCCATGTTGGTCATACTCGGTAATATTCAAACGCATTAGGTTCTCCGATAAGGTTGCGAATTGCCTCGTGTGACGATTCGACGAGCCTGGGACCACCGTCAGCTTCGACGATTTTAGCATCCCACGGGCTGAAGTCATTGTTGCACAAGCGTCCAAAGACACGAGCGCGCGCACAGCAGGCTTGCAACCCCAAATGTTATACTTCGGCTCCATGAGTGATGAGCTAAAAACGCCGCCGATCCTGTTGTTGGTCGACGACTGGCAAACCAATATTCGCACCTTGGCTGAAGCGCTGCGCGAGGAATACAGCCTGAGATTTGCAACCAACGGGCAAGAAGCGCTCGAATTGCTGCAACAGGGACTGCGACCAGACATGATCCTGCTCGATGTTGTCATACCGGAAATGGATGGCTTTTCGGTTTGCAGCCAGATTAAGGGCAATCCATTAACGACCGACATTCCCGTTATTTTCGTGACCTCGATGGACGACGGGATCAACGAAGAACACGGCTTCGAGGTAGGCGCCGTTGACTACATTTCCAAACCGATAAAACCAGCGGTTGTTCGTGCACGTGTGCGCCTGCATTTGGAACTCAAGAAGCATAGGGAATTTCTACAGCGATTAGTTGAGTCGCGTACAGACGATTTGAATTCGGCCAAGCACGACGCCCGTGAATTGCTGACGTTTATCAGCGACCAAATGATGAACATGCCAAAGTAGAACTATCGGACCTGCGCTCACCATTGATAAATCGCGGTAAAAACGCTCCAATATGGATTCGCCACGTTCAACGCAGGGCCCGTGAATAGGGGAAACCAATGGAATTAGTAGTCACCATCACCGACATTTCCGATAACGGCAAAAAGGTCACGTTGTACGGGACGCTGGACACCCAAACATCACCGTCGTTGGAGGAAAAGCTGGAACCACTGTTAACGGAAAAACCGCCGATCTTGATTTTCGATTTATCTGACCTCGAGTTCATCAGCAGCGCCGGCCTTCGAATTCTGTTCAAAACCAAGAAGGAACTACAAACATGGGACGGCGAGATGATGATGTTGAAGCCGCAGCCGCAAATCGAAAAGGTCTTCGATGTCATCAAGGCGCTTCCGGATACGCCCGTGTTCGCCAGTTTCGAGGAAATGGATCGCTATCTGAAGCTGGTCCAAGAGCGGGCAATACAAGGCGACAAAGCCTGAGCCAACCTTCATCTGTAGGTTTCCATAGCCAGAAAAGGCGTTCGTTCTCAAAATAACGGGTCAGCCGGACCCACCTGTAAATTTATTGCGAAACCCAAGACCAATATCGTCAGCACAACTTGGTCATCGTGAAACGGTTTCGATCGCCGACGCGTTCGTAACTTAAATCGTCAGTTAACTCACGTATTAGGTGAATACCCAATCCGCCGATGGGTCGATCATTGATCGGCAGATCCAGGTCAACCAATTCCGCACCGAGCGGATCAAACTCTCTACCATCATCGGAAATCTCAGCCAGCAAACCGTCAGCAACGCGTACTAGATCTATTTGCAGTGCGTGCGGCTCTTTGTCGTCGTATCCGTAGGAAATTAAATTCGCGATGTATTCCTCAAGGCACACCCGCATGTCGTGAGCTGCTGAATCGGAAACATCCCAATCTCGACAAAAATTGCTGGCATGTTCTTGAAGTGTTTGCAGCTCATTAACAGCATTCAATATTTCCAGCTGCGTATGGGCATTTGGAGAAACCGCATCTACCTTGCGCCCGCTCGCGGTCGTCACGCGAATATCCAGGTACTCATTAAAGCGTATGCACATGCCCGTCAAATCGTCGGATTGAGCGGCATCGCCTACGAATTGCGACACATCAGACTTCACCGCATCCAACAGCGCGTCAACCCCGAGATTATGATGCTTGTGCAGAGCAGCCTTGAGCCGTTCATCACCGTACATGTCACGCTCCGCGGTGAACGACTCCGTAATGCCATCCGTATATAGAAACAGCGTGTCACCGGGAATTATGTCGATTGCCCGATCGTCAAATTCCGCTTCTGGAAGCAGGCCCAACATCATATTATCCGTTAGCGCCAATTCTTCTACCTGGCCACCGGCACGAATCAGGAACGGTGGGTTATGACCGCCGTTGGAATATGTCAGCGTCCCCGTGCGCAGGTCTAATATCGCGTAAAACAATGTCACGAACAGATACATCGGATTGCGTAAACACAGGCGCTGATTAATATAATCCAGGACATCGCAGGGACGATTCATGGTCATCACTACCGTCTCCAACATGGTATGCGAGATCGCCATAAAAAAAGCGGCGGGCACGCCCTTACCGGCAACGTCGGCAATGACTATACCAATGCGGTTATCGTCCAACTCGAAGAATTCGTAAAAGTCTCCACCTACAATCCGCACGGGCTGCACAAACGCACCGACGTCATAGGTCGATCGCTGCGGGAACTCCGTCGGTATGATGGCTTCTTGAAGGTTACTGGCAAGCTCTATGTCACGAGTTACCGTCGCGAGGTTTTCTTCAACGCTTTGATTTGCTGCTTCCAGATCTGTGGTTAATTGGGCAAGTTCGCTCGCTTTAATCTCCAGTTGATCGCGCGATTCGCGCAGTTCCTCCTGCGACAGGATTAAGTCAGTCAAATCGTGAATGGTCGTAAGCAGATTCGTGCCTTTCGGATCGTCAACGGCGGGAACGAACCGGCTCACGATCTGCGCCCAGCTTAGGCTGCCGTCTTTTTTGATATAACGAACGAGTAGTGGTTCGTTATCATCCTGACCGTTTTCCAACAACTTCTGGCGCGCACGCAGCGCTGGCATGTCCTCAGGATGTATCAAAGCGCTCATGTCGCCCGTGGCCTTGAGTTCTTCAATGGAATAACCCGACATACGTTCACACGAAGGTGACAAATAGAAGTAAGCACCGTTTATCGGGCGCAACGCAATCGCGTCGGTGGCGTTGTCGGCCAATATCCGGAACAAGCGCGAGCTGCGCTTCAGCTCTTCGTTGGCTTGCTCGGTCTCTTGTTTTGAAGCCTCGAGTTCCTTCGCCAGCTTGCTCAACTCCGCCGCCTGTGCTTCGAGTTGATCACGAGACTGGCGCAGCTCCTCTTGCGCCCGCATCAGGTCCAGGAACTTAAATTTGATGTCGTCTAATTCATCCATTAGTCAATGCTGGCAGTAAGCTTAGAACCGCGGACTCATTCGCTTCAGCGATCTCGGCGGCAACTCCCCGCAGCGACCCAAGCCTGAATTGCTGAGGGCAGGCGGCTGGCTGAGGGATCCCTGGCGCCTTCAAGCCGTTTGAGGGCTTAGCCCATGAAAAATGCATTCAATTTATTGCCATCCGGATCACGGAAGTAGCCGGCATAGAAACCGTCACCACGCGGACCCGGCGCCCCTTCATCGCTTGCACCAAGTTCGATCGCCTTGCTGTAAAACGCATCGACTTTGTCAGTGCTATCCATTGCCAACGCAACCATGACGCCGTTGCCTGTAGTCGCCGGATTGCCGTCATAGGGTTTGGTTACGCAAACCGCCGGCGCATTGGGCGCCGCCGACCAGGCGATAAATGTATCCGTTTCCATAAACCTGTTTGCACCCAAATCCCCTAACAGGGCGTCGTAGAACTCCGCCGCTCGGGCAATATCGTTAGTTCCCAACATGACATAACCGATCATCTTTTTTCTCCTTATGATTAGGACCTACAGTTTCGTGAAAAGCTTGAACATGGTCAAAGCCCGAGCTCCCGCGCCGCCAGATCACGCATAATCTCCTCAGAGCCGCCACCGATTGCATTAACCCGCACCTCGCGATAAATCCGCTCAATCCGACCTCCACGGATATAGCTCGCCCCGCCCAACACCTGGCTAGCCTCACGCGCGCAGAATTCCATTGCCAGAGTCGCTTCGATCTTGAGCAATGCAATGTCCGCGGCTGCGGTGGCACCTTGTTGTACTCGCCAAGCACATTGTTCCAGATAGGCCTGCCCCGCGGCTAGCCGACGGTACATTTCCACCAGTTTGTGTCTTATCACCTGGTGATCGGCGAGACGCTTTCCAAACGTGTGACGTTCGCGCGCCCACGCGACCGCGTCCTGCAGACAGGCTCGCGCCGCGGCGATTGCCGAAGCAGCCATGTAGATCCGCTCGTTGTTGAAATTATGCATGATTATTTGAAAGCCCTGGTTCTCAGCACCGATCAGATTCGTGGCCGGGACGGTGACGTCATCGAAGTAAAGCGTTGCCGTATCTGACGCCCACCATCCTTGCTTTTTCAGCGGTGTGGCAGTGAATCCAGGCATTCCCTTCTCAAGCAGGAGCAGCGATAAACCAGATGCCCGCTCTCCACCGGTGCGCACTGCAACCGTGTAAAAATCCGCTTTCATGCCGCCTGATATGAATGTTTTCGAACCATTGACGATGTAGACGTCGCCCTCGCGTCGAGCGCGGGTCTTAATAGCAGCGACATCTGACCCCCCGGACGGCTCGGTGATTGCCAGCGCGATGATTTTTTTACCGGCAATAACGTCTGGCGCCACACGCTCTATCAGAGACCGCTGACCGAATGCGATAACTGGCGGCAACCCAATCAGGTGCGTGTTGAGTGCGGTCGCGACTCCACCAGCGCCAAGGCGGCCGACCTCCTGCGCATTGATGATTTCGTGGAAGATATCAATTCCGTCTTGGCTGCCTCCCCACTCCTCGGGATAGCCTATGCCGGTTAATCCAAATTCGGCGCAGTTACGGTGCGCTTGTAAAGGCACGTCTCCCGCTTCGTCCCATGCTGCGACGTGCGGGGCAATTTCACTGTCCAGGAAAGCACGCAAAGCATTGCGCCACTGCACGTGGGTGTCGCCGTAATAGGGCGGCCGCAGCTCATGGTCAAACAGAATGTCGCCGCGCTCGCTCATCCACTCACCCCGTTGTTACAGCGAATGGCAGACAACATGCAGGCTTGGAACAAACCTTCCCGCGCTTAACGAGCCTCGACCTCAACGCGTGCATCATAAGCTGACTGGCCAGTGGAAAACGGAAACATCGTTATCGCATTGTCCGGCAGACTTGCCGCACCGCTTGTCAGGGTATTGAGATTGGGCCAACCGTCGTGCATCCATACGGTTCCCGGCGGCACCTTGTCATTCACCTGGGCCAGCGCCGTCAATTCTCCACGATCATTGCGAATTCGGATCTCCGCGCGATCATCAAGACCACGCGCGGCCGCGTCATCTTTCGACATCCACAGCACAGGCTGCGCTTCAAGTTTCGCCAATGACGGCAGCGCGCGGCCGCTATCGTAAAAGCTGTGAAAGTGATTCAGCGTCCGACCCATGCGCAGTTCCAATGGATAGGACGATTCGGCGCGAGTTTGGTAACTCGGCAGCGCCGGCAGTCCCTGCGCCGCCGCCTGCTCTGAATAGAACTCTATCTTGCCCGACGGCGTTGTGTATTTGTGATCCGGGTGAGCAACGTGCGAGATCTTCATCTCTGCAATGCCGCCGCTCTCGCGCAACGACGCAACGGTCGCATGTCCGGCGGCCGGATGATCAAGCACGGCATCGATATGACCGCCGTCATCATGCCAGGGATAGAAATCTTCCACGCCAAGCCGCTCGGCCAAGGCGCGCATCCAGTACACCAGCGACCGTGTTTCCCCGGGCGGTTCAAGCGCGCGATCCATCAAATACAGATGTGTCGCGGTGGCTTTACAACCAAGATCTTCGAGCCATGCCGTACCTGGCAGCACAATATCGGCGAACCGGCGCGCGGTGTCGTGCATGAATAAATCGTGGCTCACAACAAGATCCATCTTCTCCAGTCCCTGCGCCAGCCGCGTGCTGTCCGCGAAAGAATTAATCAGGTTGGTACCCGAGAGCAACAAAATTTTCACGCGGCCGTCGTTGAATGCATCCAACATCACGGACATCTGATTAGGCACCCAATTACCGGGAGGGCGAGCTTCGGGGTTCATGATGTTCTGCAGTGCAAAACCGTGCGGGTTGCCGGCGTGTCGAGGACCAAACCCGGCGCCCGGTTTGCCTAGTTTGCCGGTGAGCGGCGGCAGGCATGACACTGCGCGAGCCGCCTGCCAGCCGTGCTGATCCTTATACATAGAACTGCCGCTGAGCAGCAGCATCGCGCGCTCGGTGTTGGCGTAACGCCGCGCAAAATCAGCAATGCGCAAGGCGTCGGCACCCGTAATCGTCGCGGCCCATTCCGGTGTAAATTCCTGTACATGCTCACTGAGCTGATCAAATCCAACGCTGTGCGCGGCGATGAAATCAGCGTCATGTAATCCCTCGCTAATGATGACGTGCATGACCGCAAGCGCCATAGCCGCATCCGTGCCCGGCTTCACCAGGAAATATTCGTCGGCCAGCTTGCATGCTTCGCTGACACGCACGTCGATGGCAACGATGTAGGCGCCGCGGCGTTTGGCCGCAGCCACATGGCGTGCAGTATTGGGCTGACTGGCCAGATTCGAACCCCACAGCACCACCATATCGGAGTTCGCGCTCATGTCCTCCTTGGTATTGATTTCCATCGCACCGGTCAGCCCGACGCCAAAACCACCCAGGCCCCAGCAGATCATCGAAGGATCCCAGTGTTGACAGCCCGCCATATTGCCCAGACGCATCATCAGGAACGCGTTGGCAAACGTGCCGAAATCGTTGGCGACCGCGCCGTGCCCCGGCCACAAACCGACCGCATCGTTGCCAACGACACCGATACGCTCAACCATGAGGTCTAGCGCCTCTTCCCAGGTCGCCTGACGCCAGTTGTCCGTGCCACGCTGCTCGCGGATCAGCGGGTGCAGCAGCCGCTTCGGATTACCGATGATTTCTTTGGAAGCCTGACCACGCACGCATAGGAAACCTTGGCTGTCGGGATTGTCCTTGTCGCCCCGTACTTCAATTAGCTCATCGCCTTCTATGGTCGCCAACATGCCGCAGAAGGTCGGGTGACAATTCATCGGACACATCGTGCGAACCGTGTGACGTTCGGGCGCATTCATGATCTATACTCCTGTCTCGAAGCTACTTTTTCGCGTAGGGGCTGGCAACCAGCCTGCTGTCTTTGCTTGCGCGACCAAGCGCGGCGGCCGGTACGTAGTGCAGCGGAATGGCGCCACCGCGTGCCTTGCGGGCACGTGCTTCATCGGGCGTCTCCAGCAGCGCTTTGGCAGCAATCGCTGCCTTACGATCGACCGGAAAGGTTTCACCGACATCGGGCGGCGGCATCATGTTTGCGTGGTAGTAGGCGATCTTCTGTTTCTCGGGAGGAAGGTAGCGCTTGACGTCAATGTCACGCTGGTTGGTCGCCTTCGCATCGGTCGCGACACCATCGATAATCTCGTGATCGAACCACCACTTTTTCACCGGATTGCGCATGCCGTTGCCCACAGCGTCGTCCAGCCATGCCGCGAACGGCACCATCATCGGTTTCAGCCACATGGCGTTCACCCCCAGCCAACTGGCCGTACGCGTGAGAATGCCGCCATCCATATCCACGACCTTATTCAGCGGGCAGGTCTTCATGCAGCGACCACAGGCTGAGCCCTTTGCGTTGGTCAAGCGGTATCGGGCGCAACGCTCGGCATCGGGCTTCCAGATCTCGTAGGCGTTAAACATTACTTTCTTGCCCCAGGAGATCGCATCACACGGACATTCCCGGGCACACTTTAAGCAGTTGCCGCAGAAGTACTGCAAGCCGAAATCGATGGGCTTATCGACCTCCAGGGGCATGTTGGTGGTCAAAACGACCGACTTAAAGCGCGGCCCCACGAACGGATTGAGCACCAACTCACCTATTCGACTGAGTTCACCCAGTCCGGCCAGCAGGATCAGCGGGATCTGCTGTACGTCGCCGTCCGCATTTGTCTGCGAACGTGCCGACAATCCCTCGGCACGCAACAATTCAGCCATGGTGCCGGCAATGGAAGCGCCGCGCAGATAACCGCGCATCGATTGCACACCGGAGATCCAGTCATCTCCGCTCGCGCCTTCCATGGTTTCGTAGCCCTGATCGATCAACATAACGACCGCATACTTGTGGTACATCTCGATTTCTCGGCCGTCTTCTTTGTGCGAACTCCACGCATATCGCGGGATCTCGCAGATGCCGGTCAAATCAGAGCCCAGAAAATACGACAAGGCCTTGACCGCTCTGGCGTTAGCCACGGGATCTGTATAACGAGTTGGCGTCGTCTCAGCGACCTCGCCATCCTGATGTGGCACCAGTGAGCGTATGGCGACGAGCAAGCTCTGTGACATCGGGTGCTTGAAAGAGAAACGGCCGCGCTCGGCCTGAGTCTTGCCACCCAGGTCACCCTGTAATGCGCGTTCGAAAAACGCGGCGCGCTTGGGCACACGCGGAACCTCGTCATCCAGAATCAACGTGGTCGGGCGCTCGACACGTTTTACCTGCTCCATGGGATAGCGGCTGTAATGGGACGGCCGCTTTTTGCGGCGATTGCGCTCGCGACCGGACTGAGCGCCGTTCAGCCCAAGCCAATATCGCAGACCTTTGGCTTTGAGCGCATCCAGCGCCAGCGGTTGGTCCTCAGGCAGTTCATAGTCGGTGGCAATAACGGCCAATGCAAAGTCTTTACCCACATAGGGGTTTAGGATGTCGCCGTTCTGCCTGACCGCCACACCGGACAGTACAGCGAGACGCTCAGCGTCGAGAAATTCGTGACCGGCAATGCTCGAACGCGCGTTGTAACCCATCGCTCGGATATGACCGGAAACCACGGCCGCAACCTCGGCTGCGCGAACGTCTGCAGCTGCGCCGACCGCCGGTTCGACCCAATCATGGGCCAGATTGTCAGCATCGGGAACTTTGCCGTACTCCACCAGCAATACGACTGCATAATCCAACGAGCTCTTTTCAACGCCCTCGAGCCAGGCAGTCTCCGGGATCCGGCAGGTGCCGACCTGGCTGGCGTCCATAAAATAGGCGGCGCCTTTGACGTCCTGGGCGCGTCGTTCCAGCGAATCAGGCACCGGCGCGCGCCCTTTGGCGACGTCACCATCGATAAACTCAGCATAGAATTCACGATATTTCTTCAGTGCAAGGGTGAGCAGACCATTGCCAGCCGGCCGGGCGCGGGTGATTGCGGCCGTTGCTGCTCGGTGGCTACTACAGCGCCGTCCCGAGGCAGAGATTCCAGAGGAAAGGTGCCGAAATGAAACGGACGATTCTTTGATCTAGGAAAGAAAATCATGGGTGCATTCCTGCCGACTACGGCGCGATGTTGTGATCTCGAGTGGCTAGATTAGCACGACAGTCGCCGCTCGAGCGGACAACCCACAGCGTAGTTGTGGAGCGCCAAAGATCTGCCTAGAAACAAGCCGCTACGCGCCGCCAGTCGACGGCGCGTAGCTTGCAACCATGTCTACATGCAGTTCTTGAAGATGACCTCCGTCATGAATTTGGTTTCCGCCTCTTTATCCGGCGCGGTAACGTTGTAGCCGCCGTCCCACGCGCCTTTTTCCACTTTTACGCAGTCATCACTGTCGGCGCACAACGCCTCAATTTGCGCGAGATCGCATTTAGGTGCGGCAATAGCGCTGGTGGACTCTTCCGCCGCGACCAACCCAAACGACAAGGTACAAATTAAGACGGCGAGGGTCCGTAAGGTTTTTTGGTACTTCATACAGTAGCCTCCAAGCAATACGTCATGGTTGTTGAAATGTTCCCAGCCGAGTTCGACGCTTTTCGCGCTGGATATCGGTATCGACATAATAAACCGAGGTAGCGACAATGAACCATGTGTGTGACTCCGCGTCAACGAAATTGAGTACGGTCGACTCCGAGACGCTTGCCGAACGTCTTGTCCCCGTATTAGTTCGGGCGACCGCCTGGCCGGAACCCCGGGTTGTAAATCTGCAGCGTTTGACCGGCGGCTCATCGCGCGAAACATGGTCGTTGGACGCCGTGGACCAACGCGGTCAGTGCTATCCGTTGATCCTGCAGCTGAAACGCTCGCTGATAGCCGACCAATGGATCGACACGGCGACTGAAGCTCAATTGCTGAGCGCGGCGCACGCTGCAAACGTGCCAACCCCCGAGCTGATCGCCTGCAGCAGTGCAAGTGAAGAGCTAGGCCTGCCCTTTCTGCTGCTTGAACGCATAGACGGCGAGACAATTCCGCAACGTATTCTGCGCCAGGAACAGTTTGCGCCGGCACGGGCGCAGCTGGCACGCCAATATGGGGACGCGCTTGCACGTATCCAGCAGATCCGGCCGGCGGACGTGCCGGATGTGAAACATCAGGATCCACTCATGCATTGGCAACAAACCTTGGATCGTATTGGTAGACCGGCGCCGGCACTGGAGCTTGGGTTGCGATGGTTGACGTCAAATCGACCACTGGCTGGCCCGCCAGTTATCGTTCAAGGTGACTTTCGCAACGGCAACGGAATTGTCGATCCCAACCTCGGCCTTCGCGCTGTTATCGATTGGGAATTGTCGCACTTAGGCGATCCTCTGGAAGATCTGGGATGGTTTTGTATTCGCGCCTGGCGTTTTGGCGCACCGTTACCAGTTGGTGGATTCGGTAATTATGACGACATCATTGCTAGCTACGAGAGTGTTGCCGGTTACGTCGTCAATCGCGCAGCCTTGCGTTGGTGGCAGATCATGGGCACCGTGCGCTGGGCGGTGATCTGTCTCATGCAGGGCGCGACCCACTGGCAGGGTCACCGCCGATCCTTGGAGCTGGCCGCTGTCGGGCGTCGTGTCGCCGAAGCCGAGTTTGATCTCATGTTGTTATTACCGTAACGCTTGTTTTGTATTAGAGAACTGATTATGACGAACCCTTATGATCGTCCCGACGCCGCGGAACTAATCGACGCCGTCAGCGAGTTTCTGCATGACGAGATTAAGGACACGGTAGCCGGACCACTGTCTTTTCATACACGCATCGCGATTAACGCGCTGAACATCGCGACGCGGGAACTGCAATCAGGCCCGCAACACGCAGCAGCACACAGCGCCCGGTTAGCGCGGTTTGGCTGTGTTGACAATGCGCAACTGGCCGCGGCGATCCGCGCCGGACAACTAGACGAACATTACGACAAGCTCAGCGTCGAGATACGGCAAATGGTCTGGGACAAAATTAACGTCGCCAATCCCCGCTACACTAATCCTTACACTTCGTCAGACGCGCGCGAAGACCCGGATAGGTGATTCGATTTCCCGCAGTCTCGTCACAATCCCTTAGGTCCGACGGACCGCTAATTCGAAAATATCTTCAACGCCTTTTGGTGTTGTTCGAATCGCTTCTGCAAATCGCTAGCTGAGATGCGACCAAATCCACACGGCGCGGCTATAGAGAAATCCGATAGATATTTTTGCGCGTTGGCCAGCCGCTCCTCAAAGTTGTCCATGTTGTGAATGAGCCCCAGGTAAACTTCCGCCCCCGCGACATTCAAATCCGTGAGCGGTTCAGCGTATTGCAGATCCGCCCGATTCAACATCGGCAGATGCACGAAATCTACCTTGCGCGCGGACACCGCGACTGCATCATTAAGAAACTTGACTTCGTTGGCCAAGGTATCGGGATTTACCACCGGCCAACCGCCCAGCGTTCCGTAGCAGGCGTGATAGCCCAGCGCCACGCCCTCGGGAATGGGCGCACTCAAACGTTCAAATTGATTGACGTAGCTCGAGTAGCGCTCCGGTGTAATCGCCCCCAGCCAGGGCAGTCCGAACTCGATATCCACGGATTCGCAAGCCGCATCCCACTGAATAGCCAACTCATCTGCCGGAATATGATCAACAATGGTCGCAACCTCAGCCAGCATGGCCGCTTCATAGCCCGGTTTGATTGCACTCCAACGGGTGGGATCGCGGAAATAAAGAGCGGTCGCACTCTCCGGGGTAGGCAATGCGACCATCATGCGCAGATGCGGCGGTAGCACTCCTTCTTTTTTCAGGGTCTTGAAGACAAAGTAGGAGTTAATCGCATCGCGTGCGTAGCCCAGGCGCCAACCCGGATCGGAAAACCGCACCAAATCGACACCGGGCTTCACCTCGAACTGCCATTGATCTTCCAGATCTCGAGGTTTCCAGCGCTCCACACCATCGTCAGGTAGCGGCCGTTTCAGCGTATCGATATCAGGATGGCCGTTGAAAACCTGAAACGCCTGGCCATCAATCCAATGCAGACGATTGCCGACCTCACCGTCGGGCATGTAGGCAAGCCGATCACCAAACGCGTGGCCCCACACACGGAACACTTCCTCAACGGTGTCGCAGGGGATGCTTCCGACTAACAACAGTTTTGCCGCCATTACCTGGATCCTCTTTAGTTGCGGGCATTCGAGTATACCGAGACCACGTTTTAATCATAATAACCCTCACCCGACCGCCAGGGATGGCGGTCGGGTGAGGGGTTTAATTTAAACGCCGCTGAGACAAGACGTGCCCGGTACCTCACGTCGCTCCGACGACAGCACTAGTTGCCCAGTGGGGTGTCCGTCGTGCGGCCGTCGGGCAGCACGTAGTCTTTTAACTGTTCGCGCAGGCGCTGCTTTTGGATCTTGCCGGTCCCTGTCATCGGTAGTTCGGCTACGAACACCACGTCGTCAGGCATCCACCACTTTGCAATCTTGTCACGGAGAAACTCCAGGATCTCCATCGCGGTGGGCTGCTCACCCGGTTGTGGCACACAGACCAGTAACGGCCGTTCCTGCCATTTAGGGTGTGCGATACCGATCACGGCCGCAAGCGCGATTTTAGCGTGACCGACGGCAATGTTTTCAACCTCGACAGAGCTGATCCACTCGCCACCCGATTTAATAACGTCTTTGGATCGATCGACTATGGTGAAATAACCGTCCGGTTCGAATACCGCGACATCGCCCGTGGGCAGCCAGCCGCCGTCGACCAGGGGATCGCCACCTTCACCTTTAAAATATCCGTTTGAGACCCACGGACCGCGCGCCTGCAGGTGACCCTTGCTGACGCCGTCGTGCGCTACCACTGCGCCATCGTCATCGATGACGCGCAGATCCGTCAGAAAGTGTCCGCGGCCCGACCGCAATAGCCGCTTAGTATGTTCCGCGTCGTCGAGTTCAGCATCGCCCGGACGCAGTGTACCCACGGACACCCCGAGAGCTTCCGTCATCCCCCAGACGTTAACGAGTTCAACGCTAAACTCGTGTTTGAGCTTTTCGACCATCCAGCGTGGCGGCGTCCCACCGGATGACAACGACACGCGCAAACTCGGCAGCTTAATACCCGTCTTTTCAAGTTCCTCTAACAACAGTAGCCAAAAAGTCGGCACGCCGGTCATGACCGTGCAATGTTCCGTTGAAAGCAGTTCGATCAAGCTCGGCGCATCATACGCGCGCCCGGGCCAGACCAACTTCCAGCCGAGTAGCGGTCCCAGATACGGGAATTGCCAGGCATTACCGTGAAACATTGGCGCCAGTCCAAACGCCGTTTCCAAGGCGCCGTGCTGATAGCCAGGGATGAAATCAGCAGCTGCAAACGCCATCGCGGACAACACTGTGCCTCGATGAGAATAGACGACGCCCTTGGGGTTACCTGTGGTTCCCGAGGTATAACAGATTGTAGAGGCAGCATATTCGTCGAACTCCGGCCATTCGTAATCACCGTCCTGGTTCTGCAATAGCGTCTCGTAACACTGCAGCGCCGGCAACGACGTCGAAGCAGGCATCTGCGCCTGCGTGCCCATGAACACGTAACCCTCAACGGTGGTCAGTGCCGGCGCAAGTGTTTCCACCAGGCTGATTGTTTCGTGATCACAAAACAGCCACTTGTCTTCGCAATGGTTGATGATATAAACGAGCTGCTCGTGATGCAGACGCGGGTTGACCGTATGCAACACCGCGCCGGTACCCGATACACCGTAAAACATTTCAAAGTGTCGATGTGTGTTCCACGCCAGTGTGGCAACACGCTCGCCGAGTTTTACGCCTAATGCAATGACGGCTTGCGCCAGCCGGCAGGCGCGGGCATTGGCCTCGCGATATGAGTAGCGAATGATGGCGCCGTCGTGCTCGCGGTAGACGACTTGCGTTTGCGCATGATAATCAGCCGCATGTTGTAACAGCCGCGAAATCATCAGCGGCCGATCCATCATGAGTCCCCGCATTATCTCCCCCCTATGAGGAACCTTTCTGATATGCCGCTTGTGTGGGCAATGTCGGGTAGGCCCCCAGGAAAAGTAACATTACGGCACTGAGCAGATTCAGCAACGTGCACACGAACAACATACTCGTGTAACTGCCGGTGGCCTCATACGCAACGCCCATGCTGTAGGGAAAAATCGAGACGCCGATCATATACACGCTGAAGGTATAACCATAAATCTTGCCGAACGAGCGAAGTCCAAAATAGCGGGAGATCAGGTAGCCCAACACATCGCCCTCAGCCCCCGCACATAATCCGATAAACACGCTCGCAACCAAAGCCAGGCTACCTGTCGCGCCCACGCTCAAGGCCGCAAGCGCCGCTGTGGAACCCAGGAAAAATATCGCTGCTACATAGGGAGCAAAAAAGCGGTCGATCAAGTAACCCGTCGCCAAACGTCCGAACAGCATGGCGCCGCCGAACAGCGACGCCGCCAGCACCGCAACCGACAGGCCGGAGCCGCGATCCTGCAGCATTGCCACCATATGCACCGCAACCGAATTTATCGCCCCGGCAATGCACATAAATATACACAGCAATAACCAGAACTGACGCTTGCGCAAGACTTCGCTCATCGAGTAACCGACCGGTGTTTCGCCCGCCGCGACGCCGGGCACGCCGTCGGCGCCTAAGCCTAACTCCTGCGGCACATCGCGAACCACGAACGCCATGACCGGAATGCCCATGCCAACTACGACCAGGGCAAGTCCTACGTAGGCTGCCTGCCAACCACCCACAGCCATCGCCGCATGTACGAATGGTGGGATCAGCATCACGCCGAAACCCATTCCGGCCGATGCGATACCGATCACCAATCCCCGCCTGCGATCGAACCAGGCTGATAGAAGCCGGATGTAGACGAGAGAGTTCGCCCCGGCGCCGAACACGCCGATGAAGGCGAAACACAGATAGAACTGCCAGAGTGTTCGCACCAAGGCTAGTGAGGCCAGTCCTATCGCCAGCAACGCTAGTGAGGGCAACACCACTTTGCGGGGTCCGTAACGATCGACGAGCCAACCCACGATTGGCATCGCCAGCATGATGCCGACAGTAAGAATGGTAGCGACCAGCGAGACTTCCGCGCGGTCCCAGCCATTGGCAAGCTCAAGTGGCTTGATAAACAAGCCCAGTGAATAAAACGCAAGCGTTCCCGGACTCAGCGACATGCCGATGGTCGCGGCAAATACGATCCACCAACCGTAAAACATACGGGGCTTCACAACGGCACTGCAACGATCTTATCGGTATTGAAAGTATCCGGAATCACACGCCGTTGTTTGAATTTCGGCTCTGCGTCAACGAACACAATCTCGTCGTGATATTCACCGGTACTCTGTACGGCGCTGCGGCCTTGCGCCGATGTCTGCACGACCAGGTAATTGGCACGAACGCGGTATACGTCGTTTTCAAATCCGACTACGCGAATATTGCTGACGAGATGGCGATCGAAGTGGATGTCGTAAATATTCGCCTGCCGCAGTGCCAATACGCGATCGCGTAACATTCCCTTGTTGGTGCAATAAATCCAATAACCCCCAGTTAGCCCTGCATCTACATTCTCGCGTGGATGGATTACATACGAGCAATCGTCGATAAAAAATTCCGGCCACTCTTCATAGCGGCCGCTATCCAGACAATCCGCGTAACGGTAGTTGAGGTGCACAATCTCCCATTCGAGCTCAATGTCGATCCGAAAACGTCGATCTGGCACCTCACCCATCAGCGGCTGCCTGAATGTCCATAAGCCGGCAATAGGTTTTCCAGAACCCGCGGATCGACGCTTCTGAATGCATATGTGGAACGTCGCCGATGGCGCTACCACCAAACTCGAGGTAGGCGTGATCGTCGCACGCGTCACTGGTAACGCCGCGCTGGATCAACTCCAGCACTTCGACATCTTCCATGGACGTAAAACCGGAGGGGCCTTCGAGGTTTCCCAGATTTCTGCGGCGTTCCAGCATCTGCTCGTCATCATCGGCAAAGGCGAACATCGTGTAGAGCACTTCGATCCGATCAGCTGCAAGCGGACGGATCTGACGACAGGTAAGCAGATTGCCAATGCAGGTAAACAAACTGGTGGGGAACAAGGACATGACGGTCAACGCAATGTCGCCGAATTCCGGCACGCTTCGGATCACCGCAGGATCTTCAAGCTGAAGCTTTCCGGGCACCGGAGCGGTTCGCGCCACTGCCGCCGTTGTGGCCGGTGCCGTTCGCGAGCTAAGCACCGCGTGCATGTCACCGCCACTGAGCTGAACGTCAGAACGCTGGTCCAACTGCAGTAGATCGAACTTCGGAATAAACGCGTGCAGCAGCGCACCGTGGTAGGCATCGCGGTTGTTCTCGACGAATAGTTTCCAATTCGCCTGGATGGTCTGGCGAACATAGCCCATGACCTGTAGCGGGCGGTTGCAGATCAAGCTGATGCGCTCAGCCACCGGCGCGCCGAGATAGTCGACCAGCGGCGGCGCCTCAGCGCTAACGCTGGCGAATATTACGCCGGCGTGCACAGCAATCCGCACGGGGCGCAAAGCGTGCTCGGTCTTGTCGAAGTCGGCGGGATAACCGCCCTGCCCGTGCGCCCCTCGCTCATGCGGCACGCCAATCAAGCTACCGGTGTTGTCGTAGCACCAGCGATGATAGATGCAGGTGTGCGTCGCACGGCGGCCGCGGATCTCGCGCACAACGCGGGCGCCGCGGTGCGCGCAGCGGTTTACGAACGCATACAGTTTGCCGTCTTGCCCCCGGCTGACGACTATCGGCATTGTTCCTATCGAGGCGGTTACAAACGCGCCGGCATTTAGGACTTCGCATTCCAGACCAACGAGATGCCAGGTCGGCCCAGCGAAGATCCGGCGCTGCTCTTGCTCGAACAACGTCGGATCCGAGTAAACAGCATATGGGACGCGGGTAAAGTCGGCGGCCGGCCAACGCAGCCCGGTTTCAGCGATATCCATTTGACAGTAATTGTATTGGTAACGCGCTGGTAACGTTATGACCGGTTAGAATACTACCCTTGTACCGCCGCACACGGGTCAATTAAAAGAACCAATCATGAAATTCGCACTTATAAATGAATGCGCCGTAACCGCCGGCATGGCCTACCACACCCGTTATCATGAATCTCTGAAAGAGATCCAATGGGCGGAGGAGATGGGGTTTGACGTCGTCGGCACCTCCGAACAGCATTTTGTCGCGTCTGGCTATACCGTTTCCGCGCCCGAGGTGTTCCTGGGCGCGGTCGCCGCGCTCACATCGACCATCAAAATCCGGCCGATGTCCATTGTCATGTTGAAGTATAACCACCCCATCCGCATCGCCGAGCGGCTCGCTACCATCGACATTTTGTCCAAGGGTCGACTGGAGATCGGTACTGCGCGTTCCAACAACATCGAATATATGAACGCGTTCGGCGTCGATGCATCGCAAACCCGGTCCGAGTGGCGCGAAACATTGGAAGTAACCGTGCGCTCGCTGGTCGAAACGCCGATGGAATTCCACGGCGAGCATTACGACTTCGCTCCGCTCAACGTCATACCCAAGATGTACCAGAGCCAGTGCCCACCATTGTACGTATCGGCCACCAGTGCCCAGACCCACACGCGCGCGGGCGAGATGGGGATCGGCGCGATGACCTTCGAAAACTGGTTCGGGTGGGAATATCTCGCCGAGTGCATCAGCGCCTATCAGGATGGCCTGACCAGAGCCCAGCCGGTCGACGATTTATGGCAGGTAACGCGCGCGCAGTCATTGCTGACATTTCCCGCGCACTGCGCGGCCACCCGCGAACAGGCGATGGCCGAATCCCGCTCGACGGTTCTCGGACTATTTAATGCCGTCAGCCACATGTACACTTCCCTGGCCGCACAAGGCGGCGGTGAATACGCCTACCTCGACCGCATCAAGGATCTCGATTCACACAAGTTCGACATGCAATATCTGATGGATTCGAGCCCTGCGCTGGTCGTCGGCACGCCGGACGACGTCATAGAGCGGCTAAAAAGATTGGAAACGATGGGCATTGACGAAGTCATTCTGAAAATCGACGGCTACGGCCATGCAGTTACCATGCGCAGTATTGAAATGTTCGGCAAGTATGTGATCCCGGAGTTCAGGAACCCACGTGCCATCCCGAAGAATGATTGGGAAGCGATGGGTGTGGAAGGTGTTGAGAGGTTTCAGCTTTAGTGGACATTATTACCCCTCACCTGACCGCCAGGGATGGCGGTCGGATGAGGGGTTAGATTTGAGCCCGGTACGTATCGAAGTGCACAGGTGCAATAATATCTGCGACCAAATCTAAGGGAAGAGTATGACAACAACGGAAGAAGAAGCAGTAGTCAACACCTACAACGCCTGGGCGAAGGCATTTCAATCGGTTGATGCCGAGGCGATGAAGTCACTCTTTGATCAGGATTATGCTGGCATCCTCTACCAGGCCGAAGAGCAGACCGAAGCTTTTTATACTTGGCAGGCCATCGATGAATACTGGTCAGCCGCGCCTGGCATCATCGATCGGATCCCCGAATGGCGCGAACTCACGCGTAAGGTCTCGCTGGACGGTGACAGCGCCTACGTATTCTCAAAGTTGCAGACACACCTTGAAGTAAAAGGTGCGAAGCGGCCACTGTTAGGCGAATTACGGGTCAGCATGGGCATGCACAAGAGCGCTGGCGAGTGGAAAATCATCCACTACCACGAGTCACGCCACGTCGACATCGCCTTTCTGTTCGAGTAGCGCGGCTGACTCTCTATCCGGATAAACAGGGATCACGCAGCCCGGCACCGGACAAAATTTGACGCAGGGGGCAGTGTCGGGGCCACCACAGCCGACGCAGGGATCCTGCAACACGATGAGGGTAGTGCGATATTTCGTGTCCGGCGTCCAACTATGAATGATTGCGTCGAGAGGACAAACCTCACGGCAATTGCCGCAGGCGATACATATGTCCTGCACGATTTCGAATTTGACCGTCTCGCTCATGGCTTAGTCATCCTCTTCGACGAAATTGATAAAGTCCGTTAGCCCGAGACGCAGGGCGTGCAAATTGTGATAGGTCGCCCACATACATTGAAACTGGATGCGCGGTGTTTTCGCGTAGCGGGTAACCACATATTCACCCATTTTGACGTGTGTCATCTCCTCGTATTCCTGCGCTAGAAACGCCTTGGCGATGATGGGGTCATATTCTGACAACGACTCGCCCATTGAATGGATGCTTTGCGCCGACTGGAACTCTGATGCTACGGAGTCGCCCGAATGCTGCACCGCCGGGTGCGAACTGCCCACGTAGGCCAACCAGGCTAGAAACATCTTGATACCAAACAGCGACTGCCCGTATTGATGGTTGAAGAGTTCTTTACGACTGGAAGCCCAGCCGCGCTCCAGCACGGCGTCCCAGTAGATGCGTCCGTGTTTTTGCTCGTCGTAGGCTTTGCGGTTAATCAGATTCAAGCAATCCTCAAACTCGCCGTTAGTGTAGTCCACGTAAGGAAGCGTTCCCTTGTACCACTCGTTATACATACGCGCGCCGTGCATCTCGAAAGCACCGAACTGCAACGCTGTTTTGAACGCCTTTTTGTCGGTCCATGACATTTGCCTGGCCCAATCGTCCACCATGCCCCAGGTTTCGCTGCGATGCGGACCAATGGCTTCCTGCATGAGACCGAGAAACTGGGTGCCGTTTAGTTTTTGTTGCTCCAGGTAATCCAGCGTCACCCCCCAATATTGAGCTTCTTTTTTATACAGTAGACTGCCCATAGGATTTACTCCCGGCGACCGTCAAGCCGCTGCCGATAGTTGGCGCAAGTACCAGCGCAGAAACCGGTCAACCGTCGCTTCTTGTTTGGATAGGCGTCCGGGTCGGTAGTGTTGTGATGCAATGCCTTTGCGTACGGATTCAATGATCACTTTGTCCTCCATCGCGGTATCCCATTGGATCTTAGCAAGATGCTCGGGATCATAATCCACGTTTTCTTCCGCCTTTGGGTTTACCAACCAGAGAATTTCGACCTCGGTCGAATCAACGCCCACGGCAGTCCATCTGAACGTCGCGGCGTGATCGCTGGACGCGAATATCCAACTCCACGGATTGAACAGTAACGTCGTCGTCGCGTTGTCGTAATGATCGAATTCACCCATTAAAGGCGCAACCGGTTGGCCGTCCACGGACTCCGTCACATAACCGTCAGCCAGGGGCGTGCGGAACAACCAACGCATGTGATCCGAGTTCTCATCGTCGTCTAGCAACGCGCCCGCATATTCGGGCAGCGCCGTCAGTGATGCGCGCCATTGCTCGAACTCCGTGGCAACGGCTGCCTGCACTTGCGGCGGACAGGTCGTCTCGTTGGTGCCGATCGACTGGACTTGGGCCGGCGAGCGCGCCTTGGAGAACACCGGGTGCACGCCGAAACAGTGATAACACTCGACACCGTTTTCCACGACTAACTTCCAATTTGCATCCACCCGGTAGCGGCGCTGATGCGCGATCTTCGCCTGTGCAAGTCCGTAATACTTCAACAGTGGTGCGTAGTTGGCGAACAGTTGGTCGAAATCCGGCGGCTGGTCAGCCAGATTAACCAGTATTAAGCCCTCGAACACGCGCACATGACACGTCTGCAGCGCATGTTCGGCGGCGTCGAAATCCGCTGCCATCAGCGGCGCGGATTTGAGATTGCCGTCCAGATCGTAGGTCCAGCCGTGATAGGGACAGACGAACCGGTCCTTGTTACCGCTGTCGGCGCTGCATAACTGCGCGCCGCAGTGGCGGCAGACGTTATATAGCGCGCGAACGTCGCCATCGTGTGCGCGCACGACGATGATGGATTCACCGAGGAGTTTAATGAGCAGATAGTCGCCGGGCTTGGGGATCTGGGCGATGTGACCCACGAGGTGCCACTTGGTGGATAACACGCGCTCCACATCCAGCGCCCAGATTTCGGGGTCAATATAGAACTCGCGCTGCAGCGAACGACCACTTTGCTGTTGCGCGATGAGTGATTCCAGGCCGTTACCCGTCATAGCAACGCTTCTCCACACCGTCGAATCAAGCATAACCTAAATACGATGCGCCACGACACTTAGCCTGGCGCCACTAGGGGGCAAACGAAAAATGCGTAGGCGGACGAGTCTGTAACAGGCGGTAAACACCCAGGAGAACCGCAATCGTAACGAAGGCAGCCGCCGCGAACACCATAAACGACAACGCGTAGTCGCCCGTTTTCGTCACCAGATAGCCACCCAGATAGGTCGATAATATCGAACCGCCGTAGCCGAAGGTGAACACCAGACCGAGCGCCTTGCCGGTACTATGCGGCGGCACGATCAGCGACGCCAGACTCATGATCGTCACGATCATTTGTGAATGTCCCCAGGTGAGGATAGCGATGACGGTCGCGGTCACTATTGGACTGGGCGCGGACAAGTACAGTAGCGCGAGAATACCCATGCCGCAGATGATTCCACCCGTGACACACAGCCACAAGATGCGCCGCAACGTAGTACACAGATAACCCGTCAACAGAGAGGCCGGAATGGCCGACAAGCCAAACATCATCGCACTGCTGCCGATTTGGGCCGGCGAATATTCGTATACGTCTTTGAGGTAGGCCGGCACCCAGGTCAGCACGCCGTAGAGTTCGATGAACAAAATGCCGGTTGCCAGGGACAACAAGATCACAAAGGGATCGCGCAGCAACTGTCCAAACGACAGTGTTTGTGCATCGGCATCTCCGCTGAACTGGGTTGCGGTGGGTACACCGCGCATGAGTGGGATTGAGGCGAAAAAAAGCAGCAGAAATGCCGCCGAATAGATCCGTGCGGTCCAGCGCCAGCCATAAGTGTCGGCCAACATGGGAGTCAGCAAAAGCGCGGCCGTAATTCCCACATTCAGCGAGACGTTGATGAGTCCAACACCGGCTCCCACCTTTTCCGGTGGCAAGTATTTGGGAATTGCATCGATCGCAGCAATGAATATGACCGCAACACCGAGCGAAACCAGAATTCTAAATGCCAGCATGACCGGGTAATTCGAGCCGAAGGTGCCGAGAAGGCCGAACACACCAATGCCCAACAGGCACAGCATAATGACCTGAACTGCCCCCCAACGATCCGAAATGTAGCCGCCAGGCGAACTCCCCAGACAACGCATGAGCGCATACGCCGTCATGAAAATACCGGCTTGCTCATAGGTGATCCCCAAATCCTCTGCGAGCACCGGGATCAGCGGCGGGATCTCGAAAATCTTGATAAACGCGAGCAGGATCGCGAGATTGACGAACCAGAGTATTTTCATCGTTTTGAGTTGCCGCCCCTGCCGGCGGATATTACAGCATCGCCTGATGCGGAGAACCCCGCCGAGCGTGATTGACTCCCCTTTCGCAACGACCTATCGTTGACCGCTCGCTGTATTGCGCAGGGGAAAATCATGGCTTGGACGATCAAGGGCGATTATTTCGAAAACTGCAACTGCGACATTCTCTGTCCGTGCATAACATCTTCTATGCAGGCCCCTGCTGACAATGATCGCTGCCTGGTACCACTGGCTTGCCACATCGATGAGGGCGCGTTTGACGATGTGAACCTCGACGGACTGAATTTCATCCTCGTCGCCGACACGCCGGCCGTCATGGGTGAAGGCAACTGGCGCGTCGCGCTGTATATCGACGAGCGCGCTGATGAACCTCAGCGTAATGCATTGGGCGCCATTCTGTCGGGTGAGCACGGCGGCGTTCCTGAGATGCTCGGGGCCGTGACCGGCGAAGTGCTGGGCGTGAAATACGTACCCATCCAATATGAAATCGACGGTGCGCGACGGCGGGTAACCGTCCCGGAGATAATGGATTTTGAGGTAACCGGGGTGTTTGCGCCGGAGAGCGAAGCGGTGATGGAAATCACCAACGTACACCACCCGATGGGAACCGCTCTGGCCATTGCCAAGAGCGACACCGGCCGATACGACGACTCGGACTACAACCTCGCGTTCGACAACACGGGTAAGAACGGCCACTACAGCGCATTCGCCTGGCAGGGTGGATAGCTGCGACGACCTCGTCGACTACAGCTGCGAGTCATTGATTTACCGCCAGGCTATGTGCGCCAACTTGCGGGCGTAACTTTGTAATACATTTTCCGTGCGCGATTACCTCTCACAACTGATCCAACGCGGCGAGATGCACATCGTCGAGCGCGAAGTCGATCCCAAGTTCGAACTCGCAGCCGTTGTCAGTAAATCGCAGAAACAGAGCGATTTGCCAATTTTATTCCGCAACGTCAAAGGATCCGCTTTTCCGGTTGTGTCTAACCTTTACGGCAGTCACGCGCGACTGTGCGAGATGATCGGAGCCGCCCCAGGGGAATTTAATCCCGCCTGGAAGAACATCATGGAAGGCATCAGTGCGGGGACCAGCGAATACAGCAATCCCGTTGCGAGGCCAAGCGATCTGCAGCACGGGAAAGTCGGTGACCTTCCGCACGTCGTCTATCGCGGCAAGGACTCCGGTCCGTACATCACGGCAGGTGTAGTACTAGCGAAAGATCCGGAAACCGGGGTCCCGAATCTGTCATTCGCACGCTGCGAAATGCTCGGCAAAGATGATGAGTTGCATGCGTGCATCGATCTGCCGCATGACCTGTCCAAATATCAGGCCAAAGCTGAGGCCGCGGGCAAGCCTTTAGAGGTCGCAATTTTGATTGGCTCACCGCCGCCGGTGTTCATCGCGGCCTGTGCCTCCGTGCCCATTGACGTCGACGAACTCGCCATTGCTGCCCGAGTGAATGGCGGATCCCTGGACATGTATCAATGCGAAAAAGTTGATCTGCAGGTGCCCGCCGATACCGAGATCGTCATAGAAGCCCAGATCCGTTTAGGCGCCCGTACCGAAGACGGTCCATTCGGCGAATTCATGGGCTATTACTGCGAGGTCAATACCAACGCTTACGTACTCGACGTGTTGAACGTCAGTTGGCGCGCGGGCGCCACCTTTCATGGATTGCTGACCGGCTCCCCCGAAGATCTGACCATGCTGGCCGCAACCTGGGGCAATCGCACTTACCGGGCATTGGTTGCGGAGTTGCCCGGCATTCTGGACGTCACGATCAATCCGATGCTGTACAGCACCGTGGTTAAGATCGACAAGCAGTATGAGGGCCACCCTCAGCACGTCATGCTCAAAGTCTTCGGTGCCAACCCTTATTACAACCACATGTGCATCGTCGTGGATGCCGATGTCGACATCTATAATCTCAATGAAGTGTGGTGGGCCTTTCTCACCCGGGGACGCCTCGACAAGCGCACCATGGTGCTCTCCGATATCGACGGCGCGGACTATGCGACCAGCGCTATCTCCGGCGGCCGCCTCGGGATTGACGCCACGATGGCGCTTGGGGAAGAGGAAAAATTCGAGCGCCCGCTGTCACCGGGTGAAAATGAGTTGGATTTGGGCGACTACTTCACATAAATGCACAGGCAAAACTGGGTATCATGACCAGGTAATCTGGCGATTTCGACAGCATCGCTCCTTTAATAGTATAAGGAGTCCTGCCCGCAGAGGCGGGGCGCAAACCGGAGGCAACAGGTTGCCGTACGCCGAACCAGAGGGACCCAGGAAGTTGCAGCAGTTCCGGGCAGCCGCGTTTGCGCTGGCAATTGGACTGTGGCCGGGCCTGTCGCCGGCAAATCCACAAGGGCCGAACGTCGTTGCCGGCCAGGCGGGCTTCGCCAATCCAGCGCCAAACGTCCTCAATGTCACCAACTCACCGGGCGCCATCATCAACTGGCAGTCGTTCGGCATCGCGCCCAGCGAAGTCACCCGCTTCATCCAGAACAATGCCGCCAGCGCGGTCCTCAATCGCGTCGTTGGCCAGGATCCCTCCGCTATCCTCGGACAGCTCATGTCCAACGGCCGGGTTTTTCTCATCAACCCCAATGGCATCGTCTTCGGACCCAATTCGGTCGTCGATACGGCCGGCCTGGTGGCGTCCACGCTGAATATAACGGATGAGGACTTTCGCGAGGGTAACTACCAATTCGACGGCGATGGCAGCTCGGGCGCCATCCGCAATCAAGGCCTCATCAAGGCCGGTGAGAACGGCAATGTATTTCTGATTGCACCGTCGATTGAGAACAGCGGTGTCATCCAAAGCGAAGGCGGTGATTTAGTCCTGGCCGCAGGCCGCAGCGTACAGCTTGCGAGCCTCGATGCTCTCGGCGTGACCTTCGAGATCCAGGCGCCCGAGGACAGCGTCGTCAACCTGGGGCAACTCCTCAGTCACGGCGGCGCCGCCGCCATCTTTGCCGGCACACTGCGTCACAGCGGCGACATCAACGTTGACGCCGTTACTGTCGATGCCCAGGGCCAAGTGCAATTGGTAGCACAAGGCGATGCCATCGTCGACGGCACGATCTCAGCCCGAGGCCCAGACCTAAGCTCCCTCTCCCCCGGGGAGAGGGCTGGGGTGAGGGGCAGTGGCGGCACAATCCAAATCCTCGGCACCCAAGTCGGCTTGTTCGACAACGCCCGCATTGATGCCTCCGGCGACACCGGCGGTGGTGAGATCCTCATCGGCGGTGACTACCAGGGCAAAGGTGACACCAAGACCGCAAGTGCTACCTACGTGGGGCCGGATGCATCGATAAGTGTGAACGCCATTAGTGAAGGCGATGGCGGCACGGCCATCGTGTGGGCGGATGATACCGCGCAGGTCTACGGCAGGATCAGTGCGAGGGGCGGTCAGAAATCTGGTAATGGGGGCTTCGTCGAGACCTCCGGCCGGCGTTATCTGGAAGTCACTCGGGCACCGGACATCACCGCACCAAATGGCGACGCAGGCACCTGGTTACTCGACCCCGAGAACATTACGATTTCCAACGCTGTAGACAACAACATCACGCCCAGCTCCCCTTTTCAGCCGCAAGGTGCCGGAAACGCGGCACTGAGCACGGCAACACTGCAGACGGCGCTGAACGGCGGGGGCACCGTGATCGTCGACACCACGGGTGGGGTGGCGCTCACGGGTAACCTCACCGTCAGCGACGCCGTTACCAAAACGGTGGGACCGAACGCCACGCTCGACCTACGCGCGCACAACAACCTCAATATCAACGCCAGCATTACCTCCACGGGTGGCCAGCTCAGCATGCTGTTCGACGCGGATCAGGACAGTGTCGGCGGCGGAGTGGTGAATCTCGGTAATGTGACCCTGGATGCCAACGGCGGGACCATTAATGCCAGCAATGAAACGATCAATATAGCAAGCGGCGCAACCATAAACTCTGCGCTCACTGTTGATACGCTGAATGTAAGTGCGGGCACTGCGGCGGTTGAGACCGATTCCGTTGTCAACGGTATTTTGCTGCTTACCGGTGGCACCTTGACAGGGGCAGGCGACATCACCGTGGCCGGATTGTTCGACTGGCGAGGCGGTACATTGCAGGGTACCAACGGTACGGAACAACTCAATGCCAATGGTGGTATTTCGCTGACAACAGCGGCGGTAAGGACACTGGATAACCGCATTCTGAATAATACTGGCATCGCCAACATGGGGCCGGATATCACCATGACTAATGGCGCAGTGTTTAATAATTTGCTGGGTGGCACACTAAATTTGCCGGGAAATTCGAAATTTCCCTCGGTTGGTACAGGTGGCACCGTCAATAACGCCGGCTCAATGGTATTAACCGGGACCGGCGCAGGTAGCTGGGGTAGTACCGTGTTTTTTAACAACACCGGTACTGTGGACATACAGAACACGAGAACCCTGTTTATAACCACCGACAATTCAGCCACGCCGCATACTGGTGATTTTAACATCGCATCCGGAGCCATCTATCGAGTCAATAAACCTACCGTGTACGACGTAACCTCTGATTTCACAGGTGCTGGGACGCTACGTATTGAGGATGGCGGTGTTGGGAGCACATTAAACGGTAGCTTTGCCTCAACCTTGAATATCATCTTAGCTAATTTTGGCAAGATAAATTTTAATTTCGATGCCGAGGTGGCCACACTTGTTCATTCAAACGCCGACGGTGGGACGATCGGTGGAACCGGTAGTCTGAAGGTTCTCAACACCTGGACAGCAGCATCACCCGTTATAACAATTAACGGGAACTTGATACTTGATAGTGGTATTAATCAGACCCTGAATACCAATACCTTGAATGGCATGGGTACTCTTACCGTGCAAGGCAGCCTGACTCATAGCAGTGGAACGCTGACCGTTAATCCTGCATTGGTGGTTGATGGTACCTTCATTCTGAACGGTGGCACCTTTGATTTGAATGCTGGATTAACCGTGGGCAGCAGCTTCAACTGGAGCGGGACGAGCACGATAGACGGCGGCGGCGTGGGTACGATAACGATTGGTTCGGGTGCGGTGATGAGCGTCACGGGTGCTGGTGCCCACGTGCTGTCTAACGTGACGCTGGACATCCTGTCGGGCGGGACGGTGAATCACAACACGACGACCGGTAACGAATTGGACCTGAGGCTTGGTGCGGTGGTGAACAACAGCGGCATATACGATTTCGTGAGTGCGCAGCAGGTTGACAATACTGGAGGTGCTGCCACGTTCAACAACCTGGCGGGTGGTGTACTGCGGATGAGTGCGGGGAGCGGTACGTCAACGTTGGTTTCCTCGATCTCGTTTAACAATACCGGCGGAACCGTTGAGATCCTGGCCGGTGGCGCTCTTAGCCTGGGAGGCAATGCTCTGCTGCTCGATTCGGCGAGCACCTTGACCGGCGGCGGTACTTTTGGGGGCAACGTGACCAGTGACGGGACGATTCGACCCGGTGATTCACCGGGCACGCTGACGATCAACGGCAACCTTACCCTCAATTCGAATTCCGTCATTGAGTTCGAGGTGCTGAGTTTTGCCGGCGGTGCGCCCGTGGCCGGCACCGATTTCGATCAACTCCAGATCAGCGGCACCGCCAGCCTCGACGGAAGCATCAACCTCGTCGGCTTGTCGCCGTATGACCCAATGGCGGCCGACAACTTCGATTTCATCACCTTCGCATCCGCGAGCGGCAATTTCGGCGGGCCGACTAATCCGAATGTGACTGCGCCGTTCGGCGTTACCGCCCTGACCACTGCGATCAACCCGACCAACGTCAACATCCAGTTCGACACAGCCGGCACCATCAATCGGTGGAATATTCTCGTCGACGGCAATTGGGACGTGCCGGGTAACTGGAGTCTCGGGGTGCCACTGCCGACGCACAGCGTCCTCATAGAGCAGCCGGGAACCCTTACGATCACTATTTCCGGCGGGGCGACAAAACAGGTGGCCGAGATCTCCAGCGCCGAGACACTGGCAATCAGCGGCAGTTCGTTACAGATCGATGGGAGCTCGCGCATCGACGGCGATGTGACGCTTACTGCCGGATCTCTCACGATCAATGCCGACTCAACCATCACCGGGGATCTGAGCCTGGCAGGTGGCAGCCTGGGCGGCACTGGCACTTTGACGGCGACAGCGGCGGTGAACTGGACGGGGGCAACATTGGTAACGAAAACAGCGGTACGTTGCTGATCGACACCACCGGTAGCTTGATCATCAACGTCACGGGTGCGCCCGACATCCTCGGTCATACCCTGCGTAATGCGTCGACGACGGGCACCAGCGTGTGGCTGGGGGGCGAGGTGGATATCGGCGGGGTGAGCGGTGCGCAGTTCGACAACACCGGGACGTTCCACATTCAGGGGGATGGGTTGTTCCTGGACTTCAGCGGCATCGGGACGGTGGGTTTCCTCAGCAACGCCGGTACGCTGATCCGCGATGTTGGGACCGGTGTGGTGACGATCGACACGTTCACGGGTAACACGGGCGTGGTGGATGTGCAGAGCGGCACGTTGAGCATGACGACCACGGGCACAAGTAGCGGTCAGTACAACGCGGCGGCGGGGACGGTGGTGGAATTCGCACCCAGTGGCGGCGGGTTTGTGCATAACCTCGACACCGGTACAACGTTGACCGGACCGGGCCTGTTCCGCAAATCTGGCCCCGGCACCTTGAGCATCAACGATGCGATCACGGTGGCCAACCTGGACATAACCGCCGGTACGCTGGGTGGTGCGGGCACTTTGACGGCGACCGCGGCGGTGAACTGCGGGGGCAACATTGGTAACGAAAACAGCGGTACGTTGCTGATCGACGCGATCATCAACGTCGGGTGCGCCCGACATCCTCGGTCACCCTGCGTGGTCGACGACGGGCACCAGCGTGTGGCGGGGGGCAGGTGGATATCGGCGGGGTGAGCGGTGGCAGTTCGACGGGACGTTCCACATTCAGGGGGATGGGTTGTTCCTGGACTTCAATCGGGACGGTGGGTTTCCTCAGCAACACGCGGTACCGGTGTGGTGACGATCGTTGGGTAACACGGGCGTGGTGGATGTGCAGAGCGGCACGTTGAGCATGACGACCACGGGCACAAGTAGCGGTCAGTACAACGCGGCGGCGGGGACGGTGGTGGAATTCGCACCCAGTGGCGGCGGGTTTGTGCCGGGTACAACGTTGACTTGAAATCTGGCATCAACGATGCGATCACGGTGGCCAACCTGGACATAACCGCCGGTACGCTGGGTGGTGCGGGCACTTTGACGGCGACCGCGGCGGTGAACTGGACGGGGGGCAACATTGGTAACGAAAACAGCGGTACGTTGCTGAACACCACCGGTAGCTTGATCATCAACGTCACGGGTGCGCCCGACATCCTCGGTCACAGCGGTACGTTGCTGATCGACACCACCGGTAGCTTGATCATCAACGTCACGGGTGCGCCCGACATCCTCGGTCATACCCTGCGTAATGCGTCGACGACGGGCACCAGCGTGTGGCTGGGGGGCGAGGTGGATATCGGCGGGGTGAGCGGTGCGCAGTTCGACAACACCGGGACGTTCCACATTCAGGGGGATGGGTTGTTCCTGGACTTCAGCGGCATCGGGACGGTGGGTTTCCTCAGCAACGCCGGTACGCTGATCCGCGATGTTGGGACCGGTGTGGTGACGATCGACACGTTCACGGGTAACACGGGCGTGGTGGATGTGCAGAGCGGCACGTTGAGCATGACGACCACGGGCACAAGTAGCGGTCAGTACAACGCGACGGCGGGGACGGTGGTGGAATTCGCACCCAGTGGCGGCGGGTTTGTGCATAACCTCGACACCGGTACAACGTTGACCGGACCGGGCCTGTTCCGCAAATCTGGCCCCGGCACCTTGAGCATCAACGATGCGATCACGGTGGCCAACCTGGACATAACCGCCGGTACGCTGGGTGGTGCGGGCACTTTGACCGTAAGCAACAGCTGGACGTACAGCACCGGTCTTGTGGACATCAACCTTGTCCTCGGTACCGCCAGCATGGCGTCCTTCGTGGGGATCACTGTGTCAGGCGTAGGGACTATTACTAACCAGGGGACCCTCACACTCGACAACGTGATCCTCGCCCCAACGCTGATCAATGATGGTGTCCTGAACATCGTCACGACCAGCATGTTCAACGGCGATGTGACCTTGACGAGCGGCACCATCGACGTGCCCGCTGGCCAGACCTTCGACCTGAATGGCGCCAACTTCAACTGGGACGGTGGAGGTTTCACGGGCACCGGCAACCTCGACTTCGGAACGGCACTGTTGAGCACCAGCGGGGCCGCGACCAAGTTCTTGAACGGACCTGCTCTGAACTCCGGTAGCCTCACTGTGGGCGCCGGCACGTTGAGCATTCAGGGAACCAGCGTGCTCACAGTGACCGGCACGACGACCATACAACCGGGCACGACGCTGGGCGTAACATTGGGTGGCACGATCAATGCGAACGGTCCGCTCAATAATGACGGCGTTTTGATCACGCAGTCAGGCAGCGCGACGACCCTGAACGGTGGTGGCGCGAGTACCGGGCGGTTTCTTACCGTGGCAGGCGGCACACTCGATTTCGCGGCCGGTACCTATAACTGGGGCACGGGCACGTCGCTGGAGATGGCGGGAACGATTCTGCTGTCTGGCGGAACGCAGAACGTGACGGGCAATGTCAGCACGCTCGGCGGGACCACACTGAACCTCATCAACCGCACGATCGGCGGCGCCGGCAACTTGAGTGTCCAAGGCACCATCATCGCCGAAGGCACGAGCGGCATCGCCGGATCAGTGAACTCGATTGGCGGGCAAATCATCGTTCAAGGTTCAGCCCTGGGCGATGCAAACTTCACGGTCGGCGATCTACGCAGTGGTGGTCTGGTGCTGACGAATGTGGATACGGTACCGCGCAGCGTCACCGTGACCGACGCCAGTGGATCGATACTTAACAACGCCCCGATCGACATCCAGGCCGGCACGGGCGGCGGTACACGCACCATAAACGCGGAAATCGTCAATGCCACGAGCAGCTCGGTGAACCTGGTGGACAGCGACCTGTTGATCGACGGAGGAGGCACGGCAAATCACGTCAACCAGACGACGTTCAACATCACAGGCGGTGATCTGACTATTCAGAACTCGGCGGGTTTTATCAATGCCGGCACCGTGAATGTGAGTCCTGGCCGGACGTTTGTGCAGAACGGTGCTCCATTCACCTTCGACAGCGGCGCACTCATCGGCGGTGGTGATTTCACATTGATCGGCGGCAGTACGCTCAATATCACCGGCACGGGCGTGAAGACTGTGGGGGTGAACTCGACGGTGAATGGCTTGAGCATAACCTCGGGTAACACCCTGCAGATCAACGGCGGTGTATTCACCAACACGGCGGTAGGCGCGACGGCAACCGACATCAATGCGGGCGGTCGCCTGGACCTGCTGGCCGGAGGCAGCTACGACATTGCCGGCGATATCGTGGTTACAGGGATCCTCAATCTCGACGACGGCACGCTCACCGGCACCGGCGCGATCAACGTCACTGGCGGCACGCTACTGGTAACCGGCGCCGCCAAAACGGCCGGCCGCATTGTCAACAACACCGGCATCGTCGACGCACAGACGGACTTCACCCTGGACCAGGGCGGTACACACGGCACCAGTAATTTCATCGTCGCGCCGGGAAAAGTGCTGAGCTTTACCGGCGGCGTTAATGATTTCCCCAACAATGCGGACTTCAGTGGTGGCGGCACAGTGGTGCTTGGGGGCACAGCGTCCTTCACAGGCACTGACGACGTCACATTCAATGATGTTGTATTCCAATTGCAGGGCGGCAGAATCAATACGGGCGGTCAAATCTTCCTCACCGCGCCGGGCACATTCGACATTCAGAGTGGCGGCACGTTGACGACGGGGACGTTTCAGAATAACGGGCTGGTGATGGTGGGGGCAGGTCTAGTGATGGACGCGGCGTTCATCAACGACGGTATGGTGGACGTGATTAGCGGGCAATTGGACCTGACGCAAGACGGCACGCACAGCGGTGGGTTCACGCTAGGCGCTGCCGGGACGCTGGAGTTCTCGAGCAGTGTGCAGACATTGACGGCGGGTTCGAGCATAGCCGGCGCTGGTACTGTATTGGTAAACGCAGCGACGGTGACGGTGAACGGGACATATAGCGTCAACGGTGCCACGCAGATCAACGGTACGGTATTGACGCTCGACACGGTGGGCGCGGCGACCCTGGGTGCGGTGCAGATTATCGGTGGCGGCACGCTGGCCGGTACGGCGCCACGCAGTGCAACGCTGCTGACGCTGGATGCGGGGACGTTGGGAGCGGGCATCACCACCACCACCAACGGCGTGAACTTCACCGGCGCCGGCCCGATGTTCGTCAACGGCACGCTGCAAAACGGCGGTCCTGGTAATTGGACCGGCGGCGATATTCAGGGCACGGGAACGCTGCAAATCCTGGCCGACGCATCGCTGGTGACGACCTCGGACAACGCCATCGCGATCACGGTTAACAATGCGGGTAGCTTCTCGAAAGTCGCGGGAACCGGCACTACACAGGTCAACGGCGCGTTTACCAATGCCGGTTCCGTGCTCGCCGGCAGCGGTACCCTGGCCTTCGTCGGCGGCTTCACCCAGAGCGCGGGCACGACCGCCGTCAATGGCGGCATGCTGGATGCGGGACCCGGTGGCATGAACATTGCCGGTGGCGTACTACTTGGTAGCGGTACGATTAACGGCAACGTCAATAACACAGCCGGTGTTGTCGCCGCCGGTCTGTCGCCTGGCACACTGAATATCAGCGGCAACTATGTTCAGGGCGCCAGTGGGGTGTTGAAAGTGGAACTCGGGGGCAACAATCAGGGGATTGACTACGATCTGGTACAAGTCGGTGGCACTGCATCCCTCGACGGTACGCTGGATGTCCTCTTGTTCGGGGGTTTCGTCCCAGCAAGCGGAGACGCCTTCGACGTAATAACTTACACGAGCGCGAGCGGTGATTTCGCCACGTTCAACGCGCCAACCGGTGTGACACTAGCAAACGCCGATCAGGGCACGTTCTATCAACTGGATACGCAAATGGTGACGGCACCACCTCCCCCACCTCCGCCTCCTCCTCCCCCGCCACCAACGATGCCGCCGCCTTCCGGCCCGGAGCCCGGTGAAGGCGAAGACATCGGCGCCCCGGTTATCAACGAGATCGTTGTCTTGGAACAACTATTCCTGGAGTTGCCAGATGCGGCTGCCGGCCGCGAGGAAGACGAAGAAGTGCAAGACACCGCTATACTCAGCTGCTCGTAGATCCGATGGCGCGTTTCTCAGGTAAGCAGTAAGTCCCCGATATTAAATGGCAGCGGCGTCCTCGCCGCGAATCGGGCGCCGCTACCGACTCAACTTCAAACTCAGCCCAGCGCCCCGACCCGGCGCGGCGAGTCGAGTTGCTCTGCAGCATCGGTGGGTTGCTCCAGTGCTGCTATCTCACGATTTATCTTGCGACCGCGTAACTGCAGAGTATCGCCCGCGAAGGATATCGGGCTGACGTCAAAGACATCTTTACCGGCGAGTCGCTGCTGCTGTGCCGAGATAACACGCTTGTCTTGGTTAAACGCAAAATGAATACCTTCACCGTACATTTGCGTAATTTCTTTGTTGCTTGGGTCCTGGCATTGACACGTGTTGAAGAAATAATGCGAGTGGCCCTCATCCTCGGGCGTAATTGCATTCATGTTGACGAAGGTGATCCCCTCTTCGGTGCTTTTACCTACCGGCTTGAAAGTCGGTGTGAAGGTGAAGAACGATGGCGCCCACCAGTTAACGTCCAGATACCAGTCGAGCTTGTCATCCCAGGTCTCGCGTCCGTACCGCGCGCCCAGCGCTTTGTGAAACAGCGGCCCGGCGATGCAGTCGTGCGCGCGAAAGCGCAGCTCGAAATGACGCGTGTCGAAATCGTAGGTCATACCCTCGACGTCGCCTTCCGCAAGTCCTGCCGTCGCGTTGCGACCATATTCGCTCATGACGTCGGCACCCAGCGTTTCAGGATGTACGAATTGAGCGTGGGTGATATCGAACAGGTTGTCGTTGATCAGCTCGTAGTAACAGGGAAATGAAATAAACCGATCGTAGAAACCGTCCCAGTCCGGATGATCCCCCATGTGCAGCTCTTGCGGGATCGTGCTGAGATCGTCCGCAAGCGCCGCATCGCCCATCCAGATCCAAATCCAACCATGCTTCTCGACAACCGGATAGCTGCGCACTCGCGCCGAACGCGGCGCCTTCTCCTGCCCGGGTACCCCCACACAGGCGCCAGACGGATCGAACTGGGCGCCATGGTAGCCGCAGCGTATGGTCTCGCCGACGACGGCACCGCAGGACAGTGGCGTGTGACGGTGGGGACAGCGATCTTCCAGAGCCACCGGGCGTCCGCTCTCGGTACGAAAGAGCACAATCGGCTCCTTCAGTATGGTCCTGGCGAGAACCTTACCTTCGTTTATCTCTTCGGGTTCGGAGGCGACGTACCACTGGTTCTTGATAAAAGTAAACACGGGATCCTCCAGGCAGAGCGCTGCGTGATGGGCTGGCTGAAGGACAATTTAGCACCAAGCAGCACCTGGGTTCCATGGGCACAGCACTGACAATTGCTGCACTCCGGAGACCGATTGTGCGAACCGGCGCGCTCAGCCCCGCACGCGGTACCTCGAGCGCAGTGCGCCATTTCCTGGATTCATCGTCACACCACCGGATTGGCCGCGATCTTGTGGATACTCAGGTCCGCGCCTTCGAATTCCTGTTGCTGGGTCAACCGGATCCCGACTATCGCCTTCAAACAACCATAGATCACGAATCCGCCAGTAAGGGCGACCGCGATTCCCGCGAGCGTCCCTATGATTTGCGGCACAATAGCAACACCACCCATACCGCCAAGCGCTTTGGCACCGAAGATCCCGCAGGCGATCCCGCCCCAGGCTCCACACAAACCGTGTAACGGCCACACGCCAAGTACGTCATCCACGCGCCAGCGATTCTGAGCAAGCGTGAATGTCCACACGAACAGCGCGCCGGCGACAACGCCGGTCACGAGCGCTCCGAGAGGATGCATGACATCCGACCCTGCACAAACCGCAACGAGACCAGCCAGCGGTCCGTTATGAACAAAACCGGGATCGTTTTTGCCGACGAACAAGGCGGCAATCACGCCGCCGACCATGGCCATCAGCGAGTTCAGTGCAACCAGCCCGCTGACACCCGCAACAGACTGCGCGGACATGACGTTGAAGCCGAACCAACCGACGCTGAGGATCCAGGCGCCCAGGGCAAGAAAAGGAATACTCGATGGCGGATGCGCGCTTATGATCTGACCGTCACGTCCGTAGCGCCCATGACGGGCGCCAAGCAGAATGACCGCGGCCAGTCCAATCCAACCACCCATCGCGTGGACGACAATGGAACCGGCGAAATCGTGAAATGGTGCGCCGAAGGTCGACTGCAGCCAATCCTGCAGACCGAAGTTTCCATTCCAGGTTATGCCTTCGAAAAACGGGTAAATCAGTGCGACCAGCAACGCGGAGGCGCAAAGCTGCGGTCCGAAACGTGCCCGTTCGGCAATGCCGCCGGAGACTATCGCGGGGATCGCCGCGGCGAACGTCAGCAGAAAAAAGAATTTGACCAGTTCATAGCCGTTTTTAGCCGACAGTGCCTCCGCACCCTGCAAAAAGCCGATGCCGTAAGCAACCGCGTAACCGATGAAAAAATAGGCAATGGTTGAAATCGAGAAATCGCTGATGATCTTGACCAGCGCGTTGACCTGATTCTTACGCTGAACCGTGCCGACCTCGAGAAATGCAAAGCCCGAATGCATGGCCAACACCATGATGGCACCCAACAGAACAAAGACGACGTCTGATCCCGATTGCAATGTATCCATTGGCTTTTCCCGTTGCTGCGTTCGATCTAATCGTGTAGCAGGATCCGTGCCGTTGCCATTTGGCAGTAAAGCGGTTGTGGGCTAGTCATCCATGCACCTTAACGGTGCATGACTTCAGGTCGCGCCCGATACCTGTGCATGGCAACCAGCCCGATCCGGGCTAGCCTTTGCGCCAGTGAGGTGGAACGGGGCGCGTCCGCCTGCGGCAATTGAGTAGGGTTTAACGCGAATTCGGATTCGTCTGGAACTTTGTAAGTTAGCTGTAGGTATTCATCACGCGTACCACAGCTAATACTTGCCTGCATGGACGTCAACGAAATTCTCAACCCTGAGTTTTGTTGAATTCTTTGATCTACGAACAGGTAAAAATCGTATGTTACAACCAGAGACAAGCATGATTAATCAAAGACTCGACGTTTCCAGTATCTCTCTAAAACTCAACAGATTATTCAGATGCTGTTGTTTTATCTGTATAGCGCTGTCAATGATCTCATGTGCTCATCATCCAAAAATGACACCTGCAAGCGCGAATACGAATCATGTTGTTGTGCTGTTACATGGTCTTGCCCGAACGGAACGTTCCATGACGAAGATGCAACGTGAACTCGCTCAACATGGCTATGGCACATGTAATATTTCCTATCCGTCTACCAAGTTTCCGATTGATACTCTTTTGCACGAGTATGTACTACCCGCGATTGACTCATGCCTGCCCGCGGGTGATGCCAAGCTTAGTTTCGTCGCTCATTCGTTGGGAGGCATTATCGTCAGGTTAATGCTGAAAGGTAAAAAACCGGCCACCTTAGATAAGGTAATAATGCTAAGCCCGCCAAATCAAGGCAGCGAGGTTGTAGATGCTTTGGGTCAAAACTGGTTATTTAAATTGATAAATGGACCAGCAGGGAATGAATTGGGAACAGGCGACGAAAGCGTGCCCAATCAGATCGGACCGCCAAACTATCCGGTTGGAATTATTACCGGTAACAAATCTATAAATCTCATTCTGTCTTCGATCATTCCTGGAGTCGACGACGGTAAAGTTTCAGTTGAGAGAGCAAAGCTGGATGGCATGAAAGATTTTCTCGTCGTCCCACACTCACATCCTTTTATTATGCGTAGCGATGATGTCGTCGAACAGGTGCTTTATTTTCTCGAACACGAACAATTTAACAAACCTGCCACAAGTAATGATTCAAATGCATGGTGAAAAGACCATGCGGATTTAAATCGTCACCCGCCCAAGTTATTAATAATGCTAGGTTTTATTCAACTAAATAATTGTAAGGCCGCTGTAAGTTTCGAGCCCGACTGCATTCTCATAGGCTAGCAGTCTGTCGGACCATAATAAATTAGTGAGGAGAACATTATGAATGCTGGAATGAGACGATATGCACTAGTGTTGCTGCTGGGGTCCGTCTGTTCGGCAACCCAAGCCGGCGGCAGCGCGGAAGCGAGTGCCCAGGCGCTGACACACTCGTTCGAAGCGCTGGGATATGCGCTGGAAGGCAGCCTCAAGCTGGTCTCCGGTGCAGCGGCCATCCCGCTGATGTCGGTCGGTGAGGTGGGCAGGGTCACTGGTGAGCTCGGCGAGGAGCTGTGGAACGAAGCGAATGCGCCACCTCGGGGCCCGTTTCCGGTAACGGATGAGATTGTAACTGCCGGACCACAACCTGCGGAGCAGCTGGAGCAACAGGACTGATTGCGTTGGCAGAACATTCCAGAGTGGCTCGCAGCGCCCGACTCCGTGGCGCACCTGTGCACGCCGCGTGTTTGGATCCCTCGGCGGAACCCCGGCGTGTGCCGGGCACAATCGTTGGGCTGGTGCTACTGATCGTGCTGTGCACGACGGGCAAAGTAAACGCTGGGGACCAGCCGACTCTGCGCGCGGCGAATTTTGATTTTCAGCAGATCGCCGTATTGGCCAAGGGCTTGGAACGCACACTGGCAGCCAAGCGCGCGCGTGTGGCTTTGATCGCCCGGGTCGGATTAAACCCGGAGGTCCTGCCACCGGGCGTTACCTTCTCTCACGCGGGATTTGCGGTTTACTCGAAGATCGAGACCAGTGACGGTCGGCTGGTGCCCGGTTACGCGGTCTATAACCTGTATCAGGGCGCCGAGCGATCCGGGGTGAGTTTTCTGGCACAAGATTATCCCGTCGATTACCTCGCCGTGTCGCAGACATTGAAAGTCGGTGTTGTCATCCCGAACGAAAAATTGCAGCGCGCACTTGCGCGCACGATTTTTTCCGACACCTACCACACGCTGCACAATCCGCGTTATTCGGTGCTTTCCAATCCACTCAATTCGCAGTTTCAAAACTGCACCGAGTTCGTTCTGGATGTGATCTTTGCGGCGATTTACACAAGTGGTGAGCCGCGACGACTGAAAGCCAATATTGCGGCCTATTTTGAACCGCATCCGATCCTTGTCGACAGTATGAAGCTGAATATGGCCGCCAGAACAATGCCTGACGTAACGATACAAGATCACAGCGAGACCGTTGCGACCGCAACGTTCTCCAGCATCGCGCGGTTTTTGTTGCGGCAAGGCATCGCAGAGGAAGCGTTTAGCTTCACCGTAGATCCAACTACACTCTACGGTAGGATGGAGCAGCTTGAGATTTAGCCGCTTGACCGCGCACGTAGGAGCTGCGTCCCCGCGGCGAATCCGCTGCCGCATTCGTACCGTGGTCGTCGCTTCACGCCCGCTGCAAAGTTCACGGGACAGCTAATGTCGCAGACGACTCTCAGCCTCGCCAAAACGACCCGGCCAACCCTGTCCATGGTGAGCAATCGTGAACGTTTGTTCACTCAGCTCGATGACCACGCAGCGCAGAAGGCTATTTGGATAAGTGGGCCACCGGGCTCGGGCAAAACAACCGTTATCGCGAGTTATCTCCAAGCTCGAACGCAAACCGCACTGTGGTACCAGTTGGATGCTTCCGACGCCGACGTCGCGACGTTCTTCCATTATTCGCGTCGCAGTGCGGTAAAGCACAGCAAAGACTCAACAGCTAACATCCCGGAACTGCCCCACGAGGAGAACAATTGGCCGAAGTACGGCCACCGGTTCTTCCGCGCCATCTTTTCTCGCTTCAGCGATCCGCTGACCATCGTGTTCGACAACTACGAATCGCTGCCGCCGCACTCCGACCTGCATTCGATCCTGGCCAAATGCATAGACGAAGTGCCAGCGGGTGCGAAGCTCGTGTTCGTCAGCCGCGCAGATCCGCCCTCACCATTTGCCCGCGCACGGATCAACGGTTCTCTTGCTGAAATCGGTTCTGAAGCTCTGAGGCTCACAGGCGAGGAATTTACTCAACTGACGAAGTTGCGAGCCGCCAACGTCTCCGACGATGCCGCAGAGGAGATCCGGCGAATGAGCGCGGGATGGATTGCCTTTGCAATTCTGATGATCGAACACAGCAAGCAATCCAAAGCGTTGGGAAGCGCATCTGTGAGCAGCTCCGGTGGTGTTTTGTTCGATTATGTCGCTGAGGAAGTGTTTTCCAATTTCGATACCACAACCCGGAACTTCCTACTCAAGGTCTGCTGGCCGCGGCGTCTAAGCGTCAACATCGCCAAAGCTTTGAGCGGCGAAACTGCGACGCACCAATTACTCGCCAATTTGGCTAGAAACAATTATTTCGTCACAGAGCGGGATGATTCGGTCGATTGTGAGTACGTCTTTCATCCCCTGCTGCGTGAATTTCTGCAAGCGCAGGCAAAAAAATCCCTCGATGAGCCGACGATAATCCGGATCCAGCAGCACACGGCCGAATTACTCGCTGACGAAGGGCATCCCGAAGAAGCCGTGGAACTGCTGGCAGCAAACCTCGACTGGGACAGGCTCGAGCCCATTATCGGTCAACATGCGCCGCTGCTGTTGCAACAAGGCCGTACGACCATGCTGAGCAAGTGGCTGGAAGAGCTGCCGCGCGATCGTCTGGACAATAACGCGTGGCTTTTGTTTTGGTTTGGCAAGGCACGCCACCACGATTCCCCTCGCGAAGCCCGCAACTATTTTACGGCGTCGTTCCGGTGTTTCGAACGCGAATCGGAGCCGGACGGTGACGGCAGAATGCTGGCTTGTTGCGGTGTCGTTGAGGCCATCTTTACCGAAGCGGACGACTACAGCCTGCTTGACGACTGGACGCCGTTATTGCTTGATTTTCTCGACGAAACTGAACCGTCAAGGCGCGACGACCTCATCCACGTCGAGATCGTGGCACTACTCGCGCTGGCGCTACGCAACCCGGGCCAGGTCGAACTGGCTGAGCGATTGCGACGCGCCGACAAGTTGCTGCGACAGATGCCGGAACCCGACCATCGTGTCTACAACGAACTGCCGCTGGCCCTGGCGTATTCATTGACCGGGCAATATGAACGCGCCGACGAAGTATTAACTGCCTTCGGCGAAAACGCACCAGGCTCTGAGCAACCACGCGTCATGTGCAACTTTCTACTGCTCTGCGCGTTGAACCATGTACTGGGCGGTAACGCCGATGCGGCCCACGCCGCAAGCACTGAATGTCTGGCGCTGCTCGATGAAAATTCGCTGCCGCAGCTACTGCCGTTCGTCCACGCCGGTCTCAGCGCCGCCGCGTTGATTCGACGCGACCTCGATTGCGCCGATGACTGGCTTTCGAAACTTGCTGGCGGTAGCGCAAACGGTCAGCGCTTACCGCGTTTTCTGCACCACTATCTCACGTCATGGCGTGCACTCGTCGGTGACGACATCATCAAGGCCCATCATGAACAGCGCAACGCGCAAGCCTGCGCCGTCGAACTTGGCATTTCATTTCTCGAAGTCATTTCCAGCACCGCATTCGCGCAATTGCTGTTCATGTGCGAGGACGTGCGGGGCGGGACAGCACAATTGCGCCGCGTGCACAGCATTGCACGGGACGTGCAAAATCCACTGCTCGAATTCATGACATTGTTGATTTACAGCGAGGTCGCGATGCGCGAGGGTCGCGCCTCCAGTGGAACCAACGCTCTGCGCTATGCGCTGGGCCTGGGCCGCAGACACGGTTACTACCACGTCCCGTGGTGGCATCCACAGCAACTCGCCGCGGTCTGCGTGGCCGCCCTGCAGCAGAATATAGAAGTCGACTACGTGCGTGATTTCGTCATCCGCGGAAAGCTTCAGCCTATTCAGCCGCCGCTTGACGTTGCGCAATGGCCATGGCCGCTGATTATCACCACCCTGGGCGGCCTGTCGATCAAACAACTCAACGACGTGGACGCCCCGGCCGATAAGAGTCGGGGACGACCGTTGCAGCTGTTGAAAGTGCTGATTGCCTTGGGTGGACGGGAAGTGGCTGCGGAAGACGTTGCCACAATTCTCTGGCCGCATGTAGACCGTGAATATTCCAACAAGTCATTGACAATAAATTTGCACCGCTTGCGCCGTACCCTGGGTGATGATGACTCCATATTGTTGCTGGACGGCCGCCTGTCACTCAACGAGAAGCTGACCTGGGTGGATTGCTGGGCACTCGAACACATCGTAGTGCAGATCGAATCTGCGTTGCGGATCCCTGGCAAGCGTCGTGGGGAACCTAAGCTGGATTATTACCGGCGCCGGCTGATGGAGATCTATCAAGGATCTTTTATGGTCGACGACGACAGTGCAACCTGCATCACCGCGGCCCGCGAAAAATACCGGGACAGATTCATCAGCGGACTGGAAATGCTCGCGCAGACTGCCAGCGCTGAGACTGACACAACACAACAAATTGAACTTTACGAAAGCGGGATCCTGCGCGAACCTACTGCCGAGCCTTTGTATCGCGGGCTAATGACGTTATATCGCAATCTGAACAGACAAGATGAAGCGCGCCAGTCTTACGAGCGATGTCGACAGGCCGTTGCCGCTACGCCGCAGAAAACTCCGTCAAAAGAAACCAACGCAATCTATCAATTGCTGTGATAGCGAGCTGCGGGCTAGCCCGCATATTTCATGAAGGATCCTGGATGCTCGCGCAGGACGCGTGCGTCTGGGCGTCGCGCTTCACGCCAACCATAGCCGTAGCTATGGTTGGCGTGAAGCGCAAGCTCAGGCGTGCGCGGACCAGCGAGCGCCAGGATAGCCACGCGATGCGGTACAAAGCGTATTTGTCCTCCGTTGACACCGAACCCTTACAACATCTGAGTTTTACCCGCATCGCGCGGCGTCTTCGTGCAATATGCGGGCTAGCTCTGCCCGGACATCTTCGCAAGCGGCAAAGCGATTTCTTCGAATTGTCGCCAAATCTTTTCAAATCCCATCCGCGATGCCGCCGGCGGCGGATAGGTTCGCCGCGGCAATATTGATTCCGGCGGTTGCGGCTTTATCTCCCTGAAGCGGAAGGTGATGGAAATATCGACCCCACCTCGTGCTTCGATAAACGTAACGGTTCCATCAACATTGATACCATCAGGTTCGAGTTTTGCGAAATTTCCTTTAATACCCATATGCTTTGCGGCAATTTTTTTCATCGCCGGTTCATCCGTGCGGCGAACCACTATCCAATCGCGCGCATCCAAAGGTGCCGGCGCCGGAGCGGTTACCCCAAGATAATAGTCACCTTCGCTGTTAACCACCGTCATGCCTAGCTTTCCCAGGACCTCTCGCATCGCTTTAAAAGCGACTGCCTGCTCTACCGGATAGTGGCGCGTACCGATATCCGAGAGCATTTCCTGGTAGCCGATCTGAAACGTGGCATTGATCTCCGTCATTGCCGCGGCCACCTTGGGATCAGTTACATCCACTTCACAGGACTTACCCATGAGGAAAACGCTCGCCAGTACAACCAGGTAATGTTTTCGCACGATTTTCGACCCGCGGTTGATGTATTTAATTGTAGTCAATAATCCGGCTTAGTCGGCCGTAGTCCCGACGCCGGGCACAATTACCTGGCGCTTACGTATCTCGGCCGCAAGTGCCGACGCCTGTGGCAGTTGCTCCACTTGCACGCGCGCCTCGGCCTGGTGCCGTTCGGCGGCGACCTGGTGCACGCCGTTTCGTTCCGCCACGACAAACCAGGTGTAAGCAAGAAAAGGATCGCGAATGCCATCGATGCCGTCCACGTACATCCTTGCGAGAGCCACTTGCGCGTCGGTCTGACCCTGCCAGGCCGATTTGCGCATCCAGTCCAGCGCAACCGCGTTATTCGCAAGCACCCCGCGACCCTCGCGATATAAGGTGGCGACGTTGAATTGCGCCACGCCATCACCGACGGCCGCCAGGGGCCGCAACAATGCCAATGCGGCTTTGTAATTCCCCGCCGCCAATGCTTCCAAACCTTGTTCAAGTGAGTTACTTACAGGCTCTGCCGGATCCGCTGCCAGCACGGCCGCCTGAGTGAGTAATTTTTCGGCCAGGGGCTCGTCGTCAGCGACTTCCGGCCGTTTGGTTTCATTGGCTTTGCTGCGCCGCTCCATCAGATCGATTTGCTGCTTTTCTGCATTCCGCTTCGCTACCAGATCACTGATTTGATCCTGCAGCGCGGCCTTGCGTGCCGCTTCCTCATCAACCTGAGCTTGAAGATCGCGCAACTCCGCCTGAATTGCAGCGGCCATTTCCGCCGTGGGCGGCTCCTCGGCAACTGTTTTTTCCGGTTCAGGAGTAATAACGTTTTCTTCCTCGACAACGCCAGGCGCGTCGGGCGCTGCATCGGCGCCGAACTCCTCAACAACCGCCACGCCTGCGTTCTCCAGTTCGCCCAACTTCTCATCGCCAGGCGTTGTCGCTGCCAATGCAACTGGCATGCTTGGACTCTCGACAACTGGCTCCGGTTCGGCAGTAATCGTAGTCTGCAGCACGGGTACAGACGCTGCATCCGCCACCACCGTGTCTTCCTGCAGTCCCCGCAACAACAACATTCCGAGCGCAATGCCGGCCGCGAAAATTGACGCGATGACTGACCAGCGCAACGCCGGCCATGACCACAATCCGGGTGGCCGAAGATCCGGCTCGCCAGAGAGCGAAGCGACCGCGGCACCTGGTTCTGGGTCAGGCTTCTCAATTACCGATGATTCACTCGGCTGGGCCGCAGATGCTGTTTCGGCACCGCCGTTGGTACGCGCACCGCGAAGCTCTGACGTCCACTCTTTTACGTTCTGCGGCCGGTCGCGCTCCCGGAACTCTAACGCATGGTCGATGGCGGCGAGAAAGGAATCTGAGTATCTCCCCTGTCCGACCACCCGGGCAGGAACCAGCAGGTCGCGCGTGCTACCCAACATTCCGCGACTGCGCTCGATGGCATCGAGAGGGGCTACGCTGGCAACCGCGCGATAAAGCGTGGCGCCGAGTCCGTAAATATCGGTCCACGGGCCTTGTTCGGCGCTGTTGGAGTAATACTGTTCGAACGGGGCGTAACCCGGCGCCACCAGAATGGTCATGGTGCGTGCGCGGCCGACTGCCTCGCGCGCCGAACCGAAATCCAGCAATACCGGCGAGCCGTCGTTGCGGATGTAGATATTCGACGGTTGACAATCTCGATGCACAAACCCCAGATCATGAACTTTGCTCAACCCATCCAGGATCGGCAGGACGATACCGAGCAGTTCCTCCTCCGGCAGGTGCGTGCGGCGCTTGAGTATCTGATCGAGTGGTTCGCACTGCTCATAGCGCATGACCAGATAGGCGGTATTGTTAGCCTCGAAAACAGAGTAGCCACGGACAATGTTGGGATGATCGAAGCGCGCCAGGGTACGCGCTTCGGTGAGAAATCGTTCCAGCCACGCCCGGTACTGCTCGGCGTCTGACGGGGTTTTCGGCTGGACCGTCTGATCATCGCTGCGCATCGCGATGTCCGAGGGGAAAAACTCCTTCAGCGCAACAGATTGCTCAAGGTTGTTGTCTTTGGCCAGGTAGGTAATTCCAAATCCACCCTGACCCAGTACCCGCTCCAGCGTGTACCAGTGAAGTTGATGCCCGGAAGCAAGCGTGTGCTGTAGCTGGGCAGCCATGGCTAACGATACCTTCGGTATCTATCCCTCCCAAAAACTGATAATTCAGCAACTTACGCGGTTGCTCTGCAACAATTACGGAGTAAATCACCGCCAAGGTCAAGTTACAGCCAACCTACAACTATCGGCTATCGCGAACGCGTGGACATCGTAGTGCTGCTCGCCGCAGTGACAAGACCGGGCTTAGCATTCCGTCGCTGCACCGAGCGCTAGGATTGTAGTGACTTAGATCGATGTCATCTAAATACGGCGACGCGGTCTAGCTAGCGGCTGCAGCACCCCAGACTATCGGATACTGCTCACCGTCGAGCACATCACCTTCGGTGTATGACTCACTGCGCAGATTTGCATTGCTACCTGCACGCGTGCTGTAGCGAACATCATCGCCGGTATAGCGTACCGTGTAGCCGCGTCGGCGCAGGTCCGCGCGCTCGTTACCTCCGGCACCGTGCACGGTAAGGCCATGGAAGACATAAAGGTCGCCAGGTTCGAGATCCCAACTGACAATCTCGTAGTCGTCCCGGGCAGCTTCGATATCCGGCATCGGCTCGTAGTCCGGATTGCGTTCGTAGTCGCCGTGACCGGCGGTTCTGCCAAAGGCCTCGGGTTGAAACCAGCGACCCCATTTGTGTGATCCGGCAACGAATTCCATCGCGCCGTTTTCCGCGGTGGTCGGATCGAGCGCGAGCCAGAACGACACGACCTGCCAACCGCTAATCGGCCAGTAGGGCTGATCGTTGTGCCAGCGTGTGCGGTTACCCGTGTGCGGCTCTTTGACAAATAATTGATCGTAGAGCAGGTTGACTTTATCGGCGCCGAGCAATTGCGCTGCAATTCGCGGTAGCGATGATTTCAGGCAGTAATCGCGGAAATCCGGATCGTGTTCCCACAGACGTAGATTACCGTGGAACCGGCCTTTGCCGTCTTCCGTCTCGTAGCCATGGTAATACGGCCCAGGCTTGGCTATATCCCGCTCGACGGCGGCTTCCAATCGTGCTCGCCAGGTCGAGTCGATGATGCCGCGCAAGACAATCGCACCATCGCGCGCAAAATCCTCTATTAGGCTCGGGTTGATGGCATCGCTTACGATGCTGCCTTTAGGCGAGAGCATTACTGATGGCACCTCAGGCTGATTTCGGTGCCTCCCGGGGCAACTCAGGATACGGTCCCAGTACACTGGTCAGCAGACCCGCGCCGACGGCCACCCCAGCCATCATCCACAATACAATAGTGTATTCGCCGGTAAGGTCATGACAGTAGCCCATGAGAACCGGCCCAATTGCGGCACCCAGTTCCAATGCGCCATAGAGCAATCCGAAAAACAATCCAAAGCTGCGCAATCCCAGGTAACGGCTGTTGAGAAAACTCATCACGTCGAACTCGGCGCCGATGGCAAGCCCTACCAGCACCACGGCCACGTAGGCGCTGGGGCCGCTGGCTCCCGACGCGAGCATTGCAAGGCCCACTGCCGGTCCGATCAGGAATACGACCGAAACATACGGCGCGAAAAACCGGTCCATCAGATAACCAGCAAAGACCCGCCCGAAAATCAGTGACAGACCCAGAAAGGACTGTGCCACAGCCGCTTTACCCGGCGAGAAGCCGCGTTCAATCATCATCGGGATCAAATGCACGATGACGGAGGTGATAAACAAACCCACCATGAAAAATATTGCCATCATCTGCCAAAAAGTCCGTTGTCGAAGTGCATCGCGAAATACGTAGCCGACCAATGATCCGTCATCGCGCTCAATGCGCGCCTCAGCCGTATCGCCATCCGTATACAGGCCCATTTCCTCGGGCGTGTCGCGCAGAAAAAGTATAAGGACAGGCAGACTGATAAACAGCGCGACGCCCCCCAATGCCAGGTAGGCTTCGCGCCAGCCGTAGTTCGTAATCATGGCCTGGGCGAAAGGTGGCATCAACGCCGCGCCCACACCCACGCCTGCCAACCCGACGCCGAGCGCGAGACCGCGTCGACGATCGAACCAGCGCACGACCACCTTGGAGTAGCTCAGCGGCGAGGTTGCACAGCCCAGCAGCGCCACCAGGAACCACACAGTATAGAAGTGAAGCAAACTGTCTGTGAGCAGATAGAGACTGGCGACCAGAACACCGAGGAGAAAGCACGAGGGCAGCAAAATCTTTCTGACGCCGTGCCTGTCGACCAGCATGCCCAGCAGCGGCCCAATAATGATACCGGTGACATTAATCGCTACCAGCCCGAGCGAGATCTCGCCGCGTTGCCAGCCGAACTCGGCCTCCAGCGGCTTGATGAACGCGCCGAAAGAAAAAACGCCGATGGCCGCCCAGCCCGACGCCAGTCCGATGACGGCGCAACCGACGATGGCCCATCCGTAGAAGAATTTGCGCTTGCTCACGTGCCTGTTTTGTTGTTTTGCCGGCGCCGTAGCCTACTGCCCCTACCCCTTAGAGCTGTATGACCCGATGGTGCAATTGGCTATCATTCAGACTCGCACTGGCCCACATTGATGTCAAACGGCGGCACCAGGAGTTGACCATGCTTGTGCTATATCACGATTGGGATTCGGTTTGCTCCTTCAAGGTACGCATGTGTCTGCTCGAGAAAGGTCAGGAATACGAGAGCCGGCGTATCAGTTTGAACAACTTCGAGCACCTGCAACCGGATTACCTCGCGATAAATCCGAACGGCCTGGTACCCACGTTAATCCACGACGACCGTATCGTTTTGGAGTCGTCAATGATCAACGAATTTCTGGAAGAGATTTATCCGGAGCCGCTGTTAATGCCCGTCGATCCCTACGCACGGGCGAAGATGCGGGTGTTGGTGAAGCAACAGGACGATGTGCTCTACCACGCGCAACGTCCCGCAACTTTTCAGCTGATGGTCAAGCGCATGTTGGCAAACCTCACGCCTGAACAAATCGACGCCACGGTGAGCGCGCACCCCGAACCCGCACGTGCCCAGCATTTCATCGAATGGGCCACCGGGCCCCGTGGACGACAAAGTCGTCGCCGATGCGAGACAGAACGTAGAGCCCGTGCTGACCAGGCTGGAAGCCGCACTGGCGGACGGGCCATGGCTTGCGGGGGAGAGTTTCTCGCTTGCCGATTGCGCTTACGCACCGTTCGTCGACCGCTTACAGCGTTTGCTGTTTTACGAACTGTGGGCTGACAAACCACGGGTTAAGGCGTGGATGGAACGGCTGCAGGCCCGACCGTCGTTTAGCGCCGCGATCGGACCGATCGAGTTTCGTATGCCGTGCCCGGCTGACGATATTTAAGTTTGTGCGAGCACGGAACCGTAACTAACCGTCAGGGGGCAATTCCTCGTTTTCTTCAGGCGGTTTGTTCTTGTCTAGTTTTCGCTGCTTTTTCTCTTCTTGTTTCTTTTTCTTTGCTAACTCCTTCCTGCGCTTTTCGTGCTGATAATTAGCTTTTGCCAATTCTTCATCCTTTTTCTGGTTTAGTTATATTGAGAAAGCCACCTTAAGCCTGCCCATACGACAACAAAAATTCAGCAATCAGGCAAGACCAGGAAAATACCAACGCTAACACCATAGTTAGCCGGCCGGGGTAACATCTGCGGCCTGCGGACCCTTTTCGCCTTGCTGAACGTTAAAAGTCACGCGCTGACCTTCGGCCAAGGTCTTGAATCCGGAGCCCGTTATGGCTGAGTGATGCACGAATACGTCTTTACTGCCATCCTCCGGAGTAATAAAACCATAGCCTTTGCTCTCGCTGAACCACTTTACTGTTCCCGTTTCCATAATGTAACGGTCCTCAAAATTAATTAATCAAAATACGGTTTTCGTGCAGATCACAAACGGGAAAATCACGGGCCGCCCCTGCCAGGGACTTCCGAAGAGCGCATGTAAAAGCTGCATTACCGGCTAATATAGCCATTCCGTCGGCCTGACTCCAGGCTTACGCCCCAAGGTGCTGGTGCCGCAGTACAATTAGCCGATGGGGGCACCGATCGGATCTTCAAAAGGCATGGGGCGATGTATCCACCATCACGGTCTTACCTCAATAGTGCGACAATCGGGGTTGCTTCCATAACCTAACGCATTGATAATTGAATGTTATACGTTAGACATTGTTAACAATGCGTAAGTGAATGAATTTATAGGGAACGCATTCGTTCAATTGAGCTGTGGGGGAGAAATCTGGATGAAGACTGTCAAGTACACAATTGGCATATTTGCTGCCGCGTTATTCAGCCAGGGCGCAATCGCCCAACTTGCGATAGAGGAAGTCGTGGTCACGGCGCGAAAAATCGAGGAAAGCCTGCAGGATACGCCGGTGGCGGTTACCGCTTTTACCGGTGACGAACTGAACATTCGCGGCGCTCTCGACGTCACCCACATCGCCAACGCGGCGCCCAACGTCAATATCGAGACAGGTTCGAGCTTCAGCGGTTCCAGTTCGACGCCCAATGTCTTCATCCGCGGCATTGGCCAGAACGACTTTCTCATAACCTCCGATCCGGGGGTTGGCATGTACCTGGACGGCGTATACATCGCGCGCACAACCGGAAGTCTGCTGGATCTGTTGGACGTAGAACGGGTTGAAGTTCTACGCGGTCCGCAAGGCACCTTGTTTGGGCGTAACACTATTGGCGGCGCAATCAACATCATCAGCAAGAAGCCGCATGATGCCAAGGAACTGAATGCGGCATTCACGGTCGGCGAAGACAACTGGTACGAAGCCAAAGTCAGCGGCAACATGCCAATCACCGACAACCTGTTCATTCGCGGTTCGGGCTTCGTTCGTAAGCGCGATGGCTATGTCGACGCGGTCCAATATGACGACCTGCAACTCGGCGAAGAAGACGTATGGGGCCTACGCGGCCAAATACGGTGGGAACCCACCGAGACGTTGACCATTGACGTTTGGGCCGACTACAGCGAGGAGCACGAGGCACCGTCGGCGTTTTATCTGGTGAAGACGTTTCCCGACTTTCAGGGCCCCGGCAACATTGACGCCCGTGCCTTCAACGGCGTCGGGCCCCTGCCACCGCCGGTCGCGGCCCTGGGACCGGGCGGCGTCTCTGTGGCGACCCGGCCTGCGCGACTATCGCCGGGCAGAACACTAATCCGAACTGCTTCGGTCCCGTCGATATCCTGGGCAAATTCGCGAGCAACGCGCGTTGGACCGACCGGGCGGGCAATTTCATCGAGCCCGATAACATACTCGACACCGTAGGCTTCGCGCTCGACACAGCCTGGGAGCTGCCATTCGGTGAACTGCGCTCGATCACGTCCTACCGCGCCTTTGAGGGCGAGTTCAACAACGACCTGGACGCCTCACCGCATATCATTTTCCAAAACTTCAACGAAAATTTTGACAACAAACAGTGGTCGGAGGAACTGCAGCTCACCGGCTCCAACTTCAACGACGCTTTCGACTGGGTGACGGGTATTTATCTTTTCCACGAGATTGGCGAGGAAAACGTCACCCTGGTGCGCACCATCTCCACGGCCATATTTATGCAGCCCAATGCGTTCTTCTTTACGGACTCTCGTAAACCGTCGAACGACTCGATTGCGTGGTTCGGTCAGGGGACCATCCACTTCATGGATCGGTTCCACCTGACTGGCGGGCTGCGCTTCACCGATGACGAGAAGCGGTTCTCGTTGCAGATCGCCGCTCCCGAGGACTTCACGGCCATGGGCCTGACCAGTCCGGTATCGGGCACCCGCCTGTTCGGTGAGCAGAAAGCAAGCGAGTGGACACCGTTGGTGTCGCTCGCCGTCGATATCACCGACGACATTATGATCTACGCGACCTACTCGGAAGGATTTCGCGACGGCGGTTTCCCGCCGCGGGTACTCGGCTCCCCGGTGACCATCCCGACCTACGATCCGGAGTTCGTGGAGGTTATCGAAGGCGGCATCAAGTCGACCTGGATGGACAATCGCGTCCGCGCCAACATAGCCATCTTCAACACCGATTACACTGAATACCAGTCTCTTGCCGTGCCGGACACGACCGATCCGGCGCTGTTAACGGCGGGCATCGTCAATCTGGCCGCGGCAACCATCTTCGGGGTGGAGTTCGAGGGACAATGGCTGGTCACCGACAACCTCCGGTTCGACTTGACACTTGGTTATCTGGACGACGAGATTGACGAGATCCTCGGCGGCAGCGCGTTCTCGGTCCCGTTCCTGATCACGACCGACAACGACTTGCCGTACACACCGGAGTGGAATTGGAACCTCGGCGTCTCTCATCAATATCCGCTGCCCAACGGCGGTGAGCTCTACAGCCGTGTTGATTGGACCTATTCCGATGAGCTGCATTTGCGCATCGAGAACGACCCCATCACCCATCAGGACGCCTACAGCAAAGTTAATGGGAGCATGACCTATCGGCATCCTGGCGATCAGTGGGAAGTCGTGCTGGGCGTGACCAACCTGCTGGACGACGTCTATGCCGGCGGCGCGGCGTTCTCGGGGACCTCCTCGACCGCGCTGAAGACCGTAAACCGGCCGCGTTCGGTATACGGCACGGTCCGCTACACCTGGGGCGAGTAACGCTGCTCGGGTAGTACTTAGTTAAAGCAACACCTGAAAGGCTGCGGCGCCATTGGCGCTGCGGCCTTTTTTATGGCGTGGGCTCCAACGTTACGGCGATAACAGTCCGGCGAAATACCGATGTAGTGGTGACGGCGTGCGAGGCGCGTTAGCGAAGTGCTTACAGGTGGGTTGCGTAACATGTCCCTCGTAGCGTCGGGGGACTACTTTAGTGATTTACTTTGCTTGGCTTAATCGGCGTAAAGTCCGGCCGAATATCAGGACGGTCGAGAAACGAGTAGTTCAAAAAAAGATCCCACTGCACTTTCATGGCGTGATCGTGCGACAGTGTCCAGTGCGGAAGATGGCCGTATTTCGGTTTCAACTTCAAGGCCACCTCAAAGGAGATCTTGTCGAATAGGTTACGCAGGAAAGTCGCCACATAACTCTCGCCCACCTCCGCATGGGGGAAAAAATCGCGGTTCCAATACTTGGGCGCCACTTCAAACCAGGCGTCGTAGAGATCCTTGGTGTATTGCAGGCTGCGCATGATGCCGGGGCGTGAAGCTACGTTGACGTGTCCGATATTGGCGAACTTCCATTGTTCCCCTGCGAGGTGGCGAAGAAAAATGATCCAGCCTTTCATGTTCTGCACCCCGGAGTAATCGTGCAGCGGCAGGCGATTTCCGTAGAACATGTCAACGACGTGAGCGACACCGTCCGGGGTGATGGTATAAGCATCGGCACCGGTGTGCGCCCAGGTCGTGGGCGTATTGTAGATAAACGGCTTACCATCGAACTGAAAAGTCTGGCGACCCACCAGCAGCGTTTCCGTGGGCAGCGGAATGGGCATTCGGTAATCCCTGATCTCCCGCGCAGTCGCTGTTGAGCCGATGACTCGAACCTCGATACCTTTGTTCGCCTGATAGGCGACAAACTCATCGGCCTTGCCGACATGATCCGGATGCGGGTGGCTGTAGACCAGGGTCGTAATCGGCCTGCCCTTGAGAATATCCTCGACGTTCTCCGCCAGTTCATCCATTACGATGAACTCGGGCATGTCGATAATCAGTGCCTCTTTTTCACCGACGTACAAGGTCATCGCATATAGGTCGGCGTAAACCCACCACGTGTTGTCGGTCAGCCGCTGAATATAATAAGCGCCCGGATAGTCCGGCCACTCCGGCACTTCGACTTCGTGGCCGAGCTTCAGTTTTTCCGTTTTCGACAACGCTACACGCGGGATCGAGGGATCGCGAGGATTAACGCTTTTCACCGGCTCGTGGCGCTGGAAGCCGGTGGGCACCTGGCTCTCGGGCGGAAACGGTGCAAACAGTCGGCCAAGGGCTTGTCTGGCCATCTCCGGCGTAACCTGTTGTGGCGGTTCGGCGGCCAAAGCGGCGATGCTCACACCAATGTAAAAGCAAATCGCGCCGGCTGTGCACAGCGATGATTTAATCATGATTGATTTCCGGGAATGTGGTCGCAACTACGCGACGGTTAAATGGACAGATTTTTATCCAGTCACGTTCGGTATGACCTTGTCGGCGATAAGTTCGATAACCGCATCCGGGTGTTTAGTCGCGATGGGAAAAATGAAATTCTCGATGCCCAGCGCCACTAACTCTTTTAATTTCGGTACTGCTTCCTCAGGGGTCCCGGCAATCGCAACAGCGTCCAGTATCCGATCGGTGATGAGGCTTGCCTGATCCGCCTCCATGCTGCCATGTTGTTGATAATCGTATTTTGCTTTCATCGCACTCAGATCTTCATACAACTCATCCGGGATATCCTCCTTGGGCACAGCAGCATAAACGGTTCCCGCAGCAACCGAGGCATAACCGCGAGCTTCTTTACGCACCTGCTCCCGATCATCGGAGACGGCAAACGCGAGACGCTGGTATAACTTGACCTCGGAGGGATCTCGATTCGCCTCGCGCACGCCGATCTCGATGTTCCTTTTGGCGTAGCGCACGAGTGTTGGATCAGCGCCAACCTGGAACATCACGCCATCGGCAATCCGGCCGGCCATTTGTAAGGACTTGGGACCCGAACAGGCGATAACGACCGGTATCTTGGATGGCGGCCAGCTCACCTCGATATCCTGACCATCGAAGTTCACGTTCTCACCAGCCGTCAGCTTTCTGAACACCCGGATAATCTCTTCCAGGCGTTTGAGCCGCGCCGGTTTATAGCCGAGTGTAAAAATGGCGCTGTCACCGACACCAATACCCATGACCGCCCGTCCTTCCGAGTACTCATTCAATGTGGCAAAGCTGTTGGCAAGAACCGCCGGATGACGGGTTATCGGATTGGTCACCGCCGTGCCTAACTCCATGTGTTTTGTCCGCGCCGCAAATAAGGTGAGCGCCATATAGGCATCTCTGAAAACCGACTGGGAATCCGCAACCCATGCGCCGCCGAACCCCAGCTCATCCGCGCGCGCAATCCAGTCAACGAAATCCGCTATCGGTCGATTCGGTAAAATTCCAACGTGAAATGACACGGGCATAACGTTCTCCTACATGGCTCCAAAATCTTCAGAGCCTTGCGTAGTGTTCTTCAAATTAGAGGTGCATTGCGCGGCTACGCTCGGAGTATCCCACAAACAATAGACACGGGTGAACGGTTTACACCACGCTCAAGAAATTACCGCCGCGTGTTTGATAATTCCTCGCACCACCCCCACAATCGCCGCGTAGCAGAACTGCTGACGTCCAGGGGTGCAAATTTGACCAAACCGAAAATCGACGTATCGACTATCACAGCCCTGGCACCCGGTACCGCGATCCACGGCAAGGGTAAACGGCGCGTCCATGAAATCCTCAACGCCGCGACCAATGCGCTGGCTTTCGAGGGCTATAGCAATTTCACTATGCGCAGCATTGCCCTCAAAGCCGGGATATCACTGAAGAATCTGCAGTATTATTTTCCGACCAAAGATAGTCTTTTTCAGGCAGTCGTTGAGCAACGCCTCGAGGAAGATCTGGAAAGCGCGCGGCGCGTCGTGCAACGGCGGGATCTGTCGCCCCAGGAGCGGTTCCTGCGATTCGTGGATCTCAGCCTGGAGGAAAATACAACGCCATTTATTCGTGGCTTTCAGTTCGAACTGTGGGCCCTTGCTAGCCGCGATCCCTTTGCCGCAAGCTGTCGCGATCGCATGACCAGCGCCTATTGTGAGTTCATTTATGAACTGATCAGGCAACTCGCACCGCAGCATTCCCCCGCCGAGTTGCGCAAAAAATCGGCACTCCTGCTGGCCATGCTCCAGGGCGTTGCCTTGACTACCGGCGAGGGAATAGCGCTCAAGTTCAAAGTAGGCAGCATCAAGCGCAGTCTTCGTAATGAGGCCCTGAAGTTCGTGAGTTCAAAGGACAACTGAGGTCGAGATATTCCAGGCGTCGCAGTTACGGTTCCCGAGTACCCATAAACACCCGTCGCATGCGCTGTTGGCCAGTCGACCACAGGCTGCTTGCATTTCTCCCGGTCCGCACTATTATTTCGTCGGTTGACGAATTTTTTAGAAGATCGATGCGGTGGCCGTTACGGCCGGATGTTACCGCTCAGAGGGAAACGCCATGCAGCAAACACGACCCGCGCTGACGATCGTCAGCTACCTATTAGCGGCTGTTGCCTTTACAGCTATCACGCCAGCCTTCGCTGTAGTCCTTGAAGAAGTCGTGGTCACTGCGCAAAAGCGCGAACAGCAACTCTCCGACGTCGGCATCTCGGTCACCGCTTTCAGCGGTAAACAGATGCGTGAACTCGGCGTCTCCACGACGCAGGAAATTGACAATCAGACGCCGGGACTGATCGTCACCGATTTCGGCAGTGGCGCCACCACGGTATTCACCATCCGCGGCGCCGGCCAGCTCGACTTCAACGACCAGCAGGAAGCTCCAGGGGCGGTCTACATCGACGGCGCTTACAACAGCTATCTCGCCGGCGTCGGCTTCAACTTCTACGACCTGGAGCGCATCGAAGTGCTGCGCGGATCCCAAGGCACTCTGTTCGGCCGCAACGCCACCGCCGGGTTAGTGCACATCATCTCGGCTAAACCAACCGACGAGTTCGAGGGTTATGTCGAAGTCAGCGTTGGCGAGTACGACGAATTCAAGGCCGAAGGTGCGATAAGCGGGCCACTGACCGATTCGCTCAAAGGCAGACTGTCGCTGTTCCACGAAATCAACGACGGCTACGTTGAGAACACCCTCGGCAGCGATTCACATGACATCGACAATATCAGTGGCCGTGCGCAACTGCTGTTTGAGCCCAGCGATCAGCTCTCGGTACTGATTGCCGGACGCTGGAGCGAGGATGACGCCACCGCGGATATCTACGACATTCGCAGAGCTGTAACGGACGTCGGCGGGATTGCAGGTTTGCCGGGCGATGGCTTCGTCAAGTTCGTCGATGCACCGACGCATTTTGATTACTGCACCAATTCCGGCCCCGCCATATTGGGATTCATATCCAATCCCGTGCTCGGAGCAGCCGACTGCAGCGGCAACTTCAACGATGATGGGCCCTTTAAAGCGTCTGCCAATCTGGATGGGTTTTATAAACGCGAGCATTACGGCATCACCGGCACGATCGATTACGAGATCGGGATCGGTACGGTGACGTCTATCACCGACTGGCAGGATTTCGAAAAGCGTTACCTTGAGGACTCGGACAGCGGCCCGCAAACGCTGTTCCATTTCTTCCAGGACATGGACAGCGACCAGTTCTCGCAGGAAGTTCGGCTGGCGGGCGAGCACGGCCGTTTACGCTGGCTGATCGGCGGCTACTTCCTCAATATCGACAGCTCGGGTCGCAGCGGCCTGGATTCGGTGGGGTCACTGGGCATCAGTTTCGACAACCGCTATTCGCTGGAAACGACGACCTATGCCGCTTTTACGCAGTTGGAATACGAATTCACGCCGCAATTTTCCGGGATTGCGGGATTTCGTTGGACCGAAGATGAGAAGGAATTCGAGATTCTGCCCGGCTGTACCTTTCTGCCGGACCTCGCGGGCATCAATGCCGCGGACTGCGCGCTGGCGTTTGCCGGTACCGGGTTTATTCAAGGTGACGGACTGCCGAAGACCAAGCGCGATGAAGGCGACTGGTCCGGTCACGTTGAGCTGGACTGGCGGCCGAACGACGAGTGGCTGGTGTACGCAAAGGTGTCACGCGGGCATAAAGCCGGCGGCTTCAATGGCGGCATCATCTCGTTCTTCCTGGCCGACGCCGTCACATACGATAGCGAGCTGCCGATCACCTACGAAGGCGGCTTCAAGGCGGATCTGTTCGACGGTAAGGCGCGCCTGAACACTGCGGTCTTTTACACCGACTACAACGATTTTCAGACTTTCACGCAAACCGGCCCTAACCTGATCCTGTTCAACGTGGATGCCGAAGTGCTGGGCGCGGAGATCGAGTTGGTCGCCAACCCCTGGGATGGCTGGGAATTCCTGTTCGGTCTGTCTTTGCTTGACGGGGAACAACAGGATCTGGAAGGGCCAGACGGTTTCCGCGACCGCCCAATGCCGAACGCCCCCGACGTTTCGTTCAATGCGCTGGGACGCTATGAATGGGCTGCATTCGGCGGAATGATGGCCGCACAGCTCGACATGAACTACGTCGATGACCGCTCGCTGAACGGTGTCGACCACCCGGCTCTGCAGGGCGAATCCTATACGATCGCAAACGGCCACATCCAATGGACGTCGGGCGCCGAGCGCTGGCAAATCAGGTTCTGGGCGAAAAACTTCACCGACGAAACATATTTCCACACGACTTTCGATATCACCGGTATTACCGGTGTGACGCAACCGGTAGTCGGCTCGCCGCGCTGGGTCGGTGGCACCGTAAGTTATCGCTGGTAATTGCCGCCGGTTTTCAGGAGGGGGCGCAGGCCCCCTCCGCAGTCTGATGTTTTGCGGAGCGTCCAATGAACGACGAATACGAACTCTACGATCTCAAAGTTGAAGTCATCTCCAGTAATGACGGACGACCGATGGTATGTCCGCATAATGTTGGAGATTACTTCACGGTAACCGATGACGATTTGATTGAGTTCCCGCCGGGCGTCAGATTTCCCATGTATCCGCTGGCCTCCATCCTGCCATTGTTGCCGGCCAAACAGCGTGAGCTGCACAAAAACGACTGGATGAAGTCCGACGCCGTGATAGCCTGCCCGGATCCCAATTGCGGCGGCCGGTTCCTCATAACTCGCGGGGAAAAAAAGACCTATCGACACAGCGAAATGACACTCACCCCGCTGGTCCATGACGACTAGACCGAGGCCCTCATGACGGTGGAAAAAACCCAACTGCGTCCGGATTTTGTCATCCCGCGGATATCCAAGGGCAACTGGCAGATTGCCGACGACCACAGCGATCGACCGATCGATCTGGACACCGTCGTCAACGATATGTTTGCTTTCGCCGAGGCCGGCATCACAACTTTCGTTTGTGGTGACATTTATGCCGGTGTCGAGGCGCGCATCGGCGTCTTCCTGGACCGATACCGGGCCAAATACGGCGCCGAGGCGGCATCCGCAATCAAAGTCTTCACGACCTATGCGCCCTTCTTTCTCGATGAGGAAGGACTGCGCAATCACAGCAAAAAGCAATGCGAGATGATAGTCGATCGATCCTTGCAACGGCTGCGCCAGGAACGACTGGACCTGGTCGAGCTGCATTGGTGGAACTACGACATCCCCGGCAACGTGGAGATGGCGCTGGCGATGAAGGATCTGCAGACGGCCGGAAAGATCAATCTGATCGGCGGGACCAATTACGACGTACGCAATATGTCGGAGATGGTACAGGCAGGCGTCGATATGGCCGCCAACACGGTACAGTATTCGCTGCTGGATCGGCGCCCCGAGAACGGCATGGTCGAGTTCTGTGCAGACAACAATTGTAAGTTGATCTGCTATGGGGCGCTGGGCGGCGGATTGATGAGCGAAAAATGGTTGGGGATCCCCGATCCCGCCAAACCGGCGCTGGAGAACGTCTCGCTGGACAAGTATTACCGCATCATCAACGACTTCGGCGGCTGGACGCTTTTTCAACGACTGCTGGAATGCATCGACAACATCGCCAAGAAGCACGGCGTGAGTATTGCGAACGTCGCCTGCCGCTATGTATTGGAACGTGACCAGGTGGCGAACGTCATAATTGGCGCCCGGCACTTAGGCCACCTGCAGGAAAATATGCGCGTATTTTCCTTCGCCCTGGATGACGCGGACTATGACGCAATCAACGCTGTGCTGGTGCTCAGCACCGGCCCCCTGGGTGATTGCTACGGGATCGACCGCGCGGAAAACCGCGACGCATTGGAAGAACCAAAAATCGAATACTTCGACGTCGAAGGCAACGAACTCGTGACGAAAACGCGGGCGGCGGTAACTGTAGACGAACCTTACGGACACCATCTGAACGACTAGCACGCATACAGCATGAAGGCGCCTGGATCCTCACCGGAGAAGTTTTCGACCGGGCACCACGCTGGGGCCGCGTTCGACCCGGACCATTCAAAATCACTTCTCGCGGCCATGCTCATGGTCGTCATCGGCATGGAAGTGTTCATCGTGCAACCGGGTTTCGTCCAGGGACTGGTCGAGCACGGAGGATTCGACGACAGACAGGCCGGCTATATCGCGTCCGCGGAAATGTTCGGCATAGCGTTTACGACGGTGGTCATGAGTTTCCTGACATCCCGGTTTAGCTGGCGCGCGATGTGTGTTGCCGGCATCTGCATTGTTATCACCGGCAACCTGCTGTCGATCGTTCTAGCGGGCTTCGAGATGTTTGCGGCAACCAGAGTGCTCGTCGGGATTGGATCCGGTGCGCTGATCTCGCTGGGCTACGCAACCGTGGGATTGAGCCCAAACCCCGATCGGAATTTTGGTTACTTGATTATGGCGGTACTCACCTACAGCGCCCTATTCCTGCTGGCGATGCCTTTTGTTTACGCCACCATTGGCACCACCGGCATACTGATACTCTTCGCCCTCCTGGCGGCCTGCGGCTTGCCCTTCACGCGCCATTTACCAGTGTCCGGCGCCGAGCACGCAGCGACCGGGTACAAGGAGACTAAGGGGATATCGCGGATCTACAAGGCCACCGCCCTTACCGCGGTGTTCACTTATTTTCTAGCTCAGGGCGTCGTCTGGGCCTATCTCTACCTCATCGGCACCGCGGGCGGCGGCACGGAGCAGGAAGTCGCGATCGGGCTTACCGCCTCTCAATTCCTGGGCATCGCCGGGGCATTCACCGCAGCCGTGTTGGGCGCGCGCTTCGGTCGAGTACTGCCTTTGACGCTCGGCACGCTCGGCGGGGTCGTGCCGCTGGCTTTCCTGTTCGGATCGATGGGCGCCGTTGTCTATGGCGTGGCGGTGTGCATCTACAATTTCGCCGCCAACCTTATGACGCCATTGCTGCTCGCCATCATTGCAGGTTTCGATAGCAGCGGCCGTTTAGTCGTGTATGCGGTAGCGTTGCAAATGCTTGCGCTGGCAACCGGCCCGGCGCTCTCGGCGAGCGTTATCGCGCCCGGTGACTACAGCAACATATTGTGGATTAGCATGCTGCTGTTCCTCGCCTGCCTGGCGATGATACTGCCCCCGGTATTAGCCCATGCCCGCGACGATCAGAAATAGATGGATATGGCCCGTGGCAGCACGCGGTGATCGAGAATTATGACCCGCTCGGCTATTTTCCAACCGTCTTCCGTGTTCTGTAACTGATCTTTGCGGTGGCCGACAAAAAACTGCTCGGAGTTGCTGCGGCGCGACTGAAAAACCTGGAAGTTGCTCTCCACGACCAGCCCACCATCTTCTTTAGCGGTCGCCAAAACGTTGCTGATGAAACGTCTAGTGCGGGATCGCGGCTGCTCTGCATGCGCGAGGGTGCCCGCCAGTCGCTCGCGGCGTTTGGCAAGAAATCGCTTATCTTCCTCCATTAACGACCATTCACCGGCAACCGGTCCACGTTCCTTGCCGACCTCCACGGTCTCGGTGATCGGCATCCAATAACGGGCATCTTCGGTAAACAGATCCAGCCACTCATCAAACAAGCCTTCATCCAGGAGTTTGGCTTCGCGATACAGGAACAGCTCGGCTTCACGGTGCAGCGCGAGTTCGGTGTCAGCCATTGCCGTCACCCGTAGCGGCCATCAAGTCGCGATAGTAGCGGTAGTAGTTGCGATGATTCTGCTCGGAGAAATGCGGCCCCAGCTGGCCCGGGTAACCGGGCTCATCGACTTCGCCTTCATGCCCCAAACCCATGGTGTAGTTGAAATCCTGCTGCAGCGACATGTAGCCATGCGCCGATTCTGTGATCTGTTCGAAATTCTCACCGTCGTCCTGACCGAATATGCCGGCAGCTGCGTTCTCTTGTGACATCTGTGAGCGGGCAAAATCCTTAACCACTTGTGGCGCCCCGGCGTCGAACAAGGCCGTCTGCCAAACTTCGACCTGCCCGGGCCCCTTGGGGTGCCATTGGTAAAAGCCGAGCGCGTGGAAACAACCGAATTTAATCCACGACAGATTCGGAAAAATGTTGCCTTCGCCCAGCCCATGCATCGAGGCCTGCGCGGCTGACGTACGTTGCTTGAGACGCGCCTGGTAGGCGTTGACGTAGTCCACGCCGTCACTGCCAAACATCTGCGCCATCGCTAGATCGTTTCCGAGCGCGCGACCGGGTTTGGGAATGTCACCCATACCGTGACCATGCGGAAAGTACGCAATGTAATCGCCCAGCGTGTCGTAGTCGGGCAGGAAGTCGATCTGGAAACCGGAGCCGTGCGTGTGCAGCACGTGGTAGTCGTCGCCGGCGAAGTTCTCCGCCGGGATCTTCCAATTGGTTTCGATCCGGAATTTCATTACCGGTCCGAGTACTTCCAGGCCACCCAGTGCCCCCTCGAACGGTACGTCCAGGTACCAGAGCATATCCTTGCCGAGGTAGTCGACCAACGGTTCGGCTTGGGCGTCCCAGTGCGCAAAAATCATGCCCTGGTGTGATTCGACCCGCGGCAGCTCGACCAGGCCGAGGCGCGATTTATCCAGTTCACCGTGATAGACCGTGTCGGCCCGCGGGACGCCCATTAGCGCGCCCTTAGTGTTGTAGGTCCAACCGTGATAGGCGCAGCGGAACAATTTGGTCGTGCCGCGATCGGTGGAGCATACCTGTTTGCCGCGGTGCCGGCATGAGTTCAGCAGGACTCGAACTTGACCGCTTTCATCGCGTACCGCAATGACGGGATCCTCGCCGATGAAATTGGTGATGTAGTCGCCCGGATTGCGCAATTGGGACTCGTGTCCCATATACGACCATGAGCGGGCAAAAATGCGTTCTTGTTCGAGCCGATAAATCGCTGCATCCACGAAAATTGCCCGGCTCACGCGGCCGTCTTCGGGGCGCACGAGATCTTCCAAGGTGTTGGTGCGCCCGGCTACGGATTGTTCGGCAAAGCTGTTCATTGATATACATCTCCCCAATCATTCAGATCTAACTCGCCCAATTTTACCCCTCATCCGACCGCCATGGATGGCGGTCACGTTCACGGGGTCAGAGCCATGTTAAATGGCTCTAACTATTTCCCGCTCACCCCGCAAGGGGAGAAGGGACCCGTAGTTTGAATTCCTCTCATTCTGCTCCGTCTCACTTGCGGGAGAGGGTTGAGGTGAGGGGGGTAATAGTCCATCCATACCCCTTTATGCAATATACGGCCTAATCACCAACAGGCACCTGATACCGCAACTCGACACTCCGGTTTTCTTTTGCCGAAAGCTCAATGGCCTGGCACAGTTCGACCGTCCCCTTGCCCCAGCGGCCATCGTGAAAGGTTGGCGTGTCGTTAAATACGGCGTCGTACACCTGCATCAATTCAGCGGCGCGTCCCGAATATCCGGTGACCGCGATCTCCTCGGCACCACCCTCGCCATGAACATATACGCCCTCCAATGACTGCCGGATGATACCGCGCTCGCAACTTATTACAGTGAGCCCGAAAAACGGTTGCTTGGGTTCGTCGAAAGCCTTGAAACCAGGCGTGATCGGCGCATAGCCCCAACGTTGAAAAGCTTGCTCGTCGTTGACACCGGCGTAGCGCAAATCGTTTTTCAGCTTCCACAATTCCTCTTCGACATCCTCCGGCGAACGCTCGGCGAGCAGTTTTTTCATGTTCTCGCGTACGTAAACATGAGATCCGGGATCCTGCGCCCAACCGCCCTCGCTCGCCCAGAACGTGTATTCGGCGCTGTCGAAATAGCCGCGCCAATCGAACAGTGCTGTTGCAACGGCACCGCCTTCGAACTCAATGAATGCCGAGTAGCCGCCTTCAACGTCACGCAAATTGTCCCACAACATCTGTGCACGAACGCTTCGCACCAGCCCGCCGCCAAGAAAGCGCACAATATCCATCTGATGCGGGCCCTGGTTATACAGATTGCCGTGCCACATGCGCAACTCGTTGCTGGGCCACGGTTGCACGTTGAAGAAGTTATAGTTCATTGTATTAATGAAGCACACCTTGCCGAGACGACCGCTGGCAATAATCTCGCGAATTTTGCGGATGGGTGCATCCATGGCGTGAGAATGCGCGGCGATCAGATAAACCCCGTTTTCGTCACAGGCCCGGATCATGTCGTCCACCTCGTCCGACGACAGCGACAATGGTTTCTCACACAACACGTGTTTACCGTTACGCGCGGCAATTATTGTGTGTTCTTTGTGTAACTCGTGTGGGGAGGCAACGTAGACAACGTCGATATTGGGGCTGGCGCACATTGCTTCGACATCCGTATAGACGTCGGCTTCATACTCTTTCGCAAACCGGTCCAAGGCGTCCTGCCGCAGATCCGCGGCAGCGGTAAAGCGAATAGGCAGTTCGCGAAAGTCCTGCCGCTCCCAATTCAATACCAATCCCGAAGCCTGGCCGAGACCGATGATGCCTACCTTGAGGATGTTGTCGCCTGAAGTGTTCGTCCCTGCAGCCCCTTTATTATTCTGATAAACCGCGTCCGATTCTTGCGCGCCTCAAACTCAAATACCAAGACTGGCGCGCAATGCAGCCGCGGAGCGCTTGGCATCGGCGGCGGCTTGCTCACCGCCACTTGGAAACGCGCCGCAGTACGCATCGATGCCGGCATCGCCAAGCGGTACCCATTGATCGAGCCAACCACGCAAAACGTGGCGGTTGCCCTCGTGTTCAAGTGCCATGGTAACTAATGCCGCCTCCCAGCGACGGTGCCGTTCTGCGTCGCGCATCTGTGCCTGGGTCAACAGACCAAGCAAAGTATCTCCAACGTATTTCGGCGTCCAGTTAGTGGTCCGCGTTAGATCGTACCAATCATCACGTCGCAATGTTGTCATACTGTCGGCCTGCGTTACAGATGGATGAACTCTGCGTCAATTTCACCTGCTGTGGGAGTGCTACATTAGCAAGCGAAACCAGCATTGCAAATCGCTTTTATATTTCAGACGGTCTTTAAGATTCTCCGCTCTCGCGACGGCGTGCCAGTTTCTGCACAAGCTTGTCGGCTACCCCTGGCATACTCCATGGGCAGCGCACGATGCAAATACCGCAACTTAAGGTGTCGCCGAAATAAGGAATGCATTTATCGAAGTCGACATACCATTTTTCAATGCCCCGCACCGGCTGTTTTTCTTCGAAGATTGCATCGGGCGGACATGCCTGAGTACAAACCTGGCAGCGTGTACAAAAATCGTCGGCGCCAAAATCATCGGGCTGATCGGCGAGCAAGGGCAGATCCGTGGCCACGGCCGACAGTCGAAAGCTGGACCCAAGCTTACGGTTGATAATGGACCCATGCTTACCCAGTTCACCAAAGCCCGAGGCCAGCGCGGCCGGGATCATGTTCAACGCGGTGGCAAAAGGGCCTTGAAAGGCTTTGGCGTCGTAACCTTGCTGCAAAATAAAATTCGTGAGCCGGCGGCAGACGCGCGCAGCTTTATTGTATTTGTCGCCTACTTCAACGCCGGCGGTTGGATTATCCAGCGAGGCTGGCGCCTGATTGAGGCGCTCATAGTCCATCGCCACACCGATCATAATGATCCAGGGTTCAGTGATCTCGAAGCCTTCGTAGATCCAGTCGGGGTTGGTGCGCGCAATACCGACGAAATCGCCGTCGTTGTCCAGCGCGAACGCTTTGACCGCGGCCGTCCAAGCTTCGGGCGTTTCTACCCGGCGCTCTTGTGCCTTGACGATTGGTTTAGGTCCGCGATCGGCTTGAGGCGTGTAAACCTCACGGATTTCGGCAGACTGTCGATGATAGCTGAGGACCGCATCCTGCAGAACGCCGAATTCATGCAGTTCCGGTTTGTGCCAGAAAAACGGCGAGGGCCGACGCGGCTGAGTCTCTCCTAGACCATTGACGCGGTTTCCGGAGATTTGCGGAAACTTCTCGACGAAATGCGGGTTCGCCACATAAGCAGGACTGTTTTTAGCCATCGTTCGGATCCCGATTCAAACGCGGGTCAATTTAGCGTAGCGCAGGCGGGGCGTAAACGTAAAAGCTCCCGGCATTGCTCGCATACTGCATGAAGGCACCGCGCGCTAGCGCATTGAGCTGAGCAAACTGTCGCCGGAGTTGCCTGAGATTATTCGCCTGTCGTGGTTCAAGAATGCCTTGCGGATGGAACGCCTTAATACATCCTTTGATACCGGCTTTTCTATGAACTGGTAGATGGATCCGGCATTAACGGCCGTGATAATTGATTGCAAATCACTTTTCCCACTCAGCATTATGCGTATGGATTCCGGTGAAAGGTTCTTGATCCGCTTTAGGAATTCGTTACCTGACATGCCGGGCATGTGATAGTCCGCTACGACTACCTGGATCTGATGCTTGGCAAACAAATCGAAGGCCTCGCCGGCCGTCGTTGCCATAAGGATCCGGTAACCTTCGGTCTTTAACGCTCTTTCGAAGGTAACCAGTAATTCCGAATCGTCATCCAGGAACAGCACCGTTCGTTCCGAAGGGTCGGTGCGCTGTGCCGGCATCGGCTCGTTGCGATGGGTATCCAGTAACGCGGTCATTGCCTCACAGGTCACCGGTGGACTGAGGAAATTCCCCTGCATCTCATTGCATCCCTTGCCTCTGAGAAACGCCAATTGCGCGTCGGTTTCCACACCCTCCGCGATTACCTCGAAATCCAAACTTTCAGCCAGTAAAGTCACCGCGGCAGCGATGGCTGCGTCACTGGGATCGGAAGTAATTTCACAGACAAATGATTGATCGATCTTGAGCCGGTCGATCGGCAACCGCTTTAAGTGCGTCAAGCTGGAATAGCCGGTTCCGAAGTCGTCCATTGCCAGTTGCACGCCTACATCTTTTAACGCTTCGAGCGTTGCAATCGTTCCTTCAGGATCGTCAAGCAAAAGACCCTCTGTTATTTCCAACTCCAAACTGTAAGGATCCAGCCCTGACTCTGCCAAGATGTCAGCAACACTTTCAACAAATCGACGATTCGCGAATTGTTGAACCGATACATTTACGGCTATACGACCTATTACCAGCCCCTGATCCTGCCACTGTTTAGCTTGCCGACATGCTTCACGCATTACCCACTCGCCGATTCTTACAATCAGTCCGTTTTCCTCCGCTAGCGGAATAAATTCCGCCGGGGTAATGCTGCCCATTTCAGTGCTGTTCCAGCGCAGCAGCGCTTCGATCCCACAAATATTCCCTCTCAAAACATTTATTTGGGGTTGATAGTGGAGCAAAAATTCCTCGCGCTCTAACGCCTGTCGCAAATTCCTGTCTAAGTCGAGGCGACGGCGCGCCTCCTCGTTCATCGCGTCGTTGTAAAACCGGTAAATATTCTTGCCGTTGCGCTTGGCGAAATACATCGCCGTGTCCGCGTACTTTAGAAGCGTTTCCCCATCGTCCGCATCTTGGGGGAAAATAGAAATCCCGATACTTGGACTAACAAAAACTTCGTTGCCTGCAAGTATCATGGGCTTGGAAAGTTCGGCCAGGATCCGCCTTGCAACCGCTGCGGCACTCTCAGCGTGCTCAACTTCGGGTAGTAGCAGCACGAACTCATCGCCCCCGACCCGTGCAACCAACTCGTCGGATTCATCGGCGCCATGCATTATTGCATCGCTATCTCTAACGCACAGACGTAGTCGTTTTGCGACCGCCTTTAACAAAAGGTCACCGACCACATGGCCGAGCGTATCGTTGATACGCTTAAAGTCGTCGAGATCCAAAAACAGTACCGAAAGAAACCGTTGGTAACGCTTCGCACCTATGACCGACTGATTGAGTACCTCTTTAAAGGATTCGCGATTGTACAATCCCGTCAGGCTATCGAAATACGCGAGCCGGTAGTTTTTTTGTTCCGATCGTTGCGCTCGTAATAGGTAACGTGCGCGTTGACACAGCAACCCCGGATTTACGGGCTTGACGATGAAATCGGTAGCGCCGACATCGTAGGCGAGCGAAATCGATTCTTCGTCATCCTCGCCAGTGATCATCAGGACCGGCAATACACGGGATGGGTAACGCTCGCGGATCGCTTTGCAAACATGGTAGCCGTCCATGTCGGACATTTGCACAGCGACGACAACCAGGTCCGGCGACGAGTGTTCCAGGGTCGCAAGCGCGGCGTCGCCACTGTCATCCTCGTCAACTAAATAACCAGCGTCGCGCAGCGTCGTACACAAAACCAGACGCGACGCCCGCTCACTGTCTACAACCAATATTTGTGAGGCGCTGATTACATCATCGCTCACCATTAAGCCCCCTTCTCCCTGTCGCCATTCTCGCTTTATAGTTTGATATTGCCGCAGCCAGCGCTTGTTAATGGACTTGCCGTGCTGTTTTGAACCCAGCTATGACCGGTATTGGGTAAACAGCCAGCGTCCCCCTAAATGATAACCCTTAAACCTATTTTGGGGTTAGCGGCACGAACCCACCTCGACGGCGCCGCGGCGTCGTGTCACAGCGAATAACCGAAGTTTGCAGCGAGTTCTCCCGTTTGCGCCACGATCGTTCTTTGCTCTTCGGCCGACACTGCGGTTCGCCACTCCTCGGCAAGTTTGATGTTGCCGTCAAACGACATTAGCATCCAGTTGCCAATGAGGTGATGCGGCACCCTGAGCCGATCAACAACATCCTCGTTGTCAAAACCGAGAAAGCGGAACACTTCCGCCATCGTTTCGGCCGGCGAACGGCATAACTCCTCATAGCGAATTACCAGGTAATCCACTGCGCGAAATTCCTCGCAATACTCTCGCACCGTGAGGTTGTATTGGCACCAGTCGTAAATGCTCCGAGATAGAGGATCCGCGCGCTTGTTTTTTCTATAAGAATAATAAGCCCCGCGCGGATCACGAAGCAGATGAATCACCTTAATCAGCGGTGGTTCCGCGATGGTTTTGAAAGCAAGAAACCGATTGAAATCCTTGGTTCCATCTATGCAGCCCTCGGTTCCCTGCAGCCGGCAGGCTAGCCGGTAAAAGTCATCGCACATTCGGCTAAAGTCGCGGCTCGCCCGGGGCGCGAGATTCCACACGCCCGAACCCCACTTGCGCGCGAATTCTATGAGGTGACGGTTGAGTTTGAAGTTAACGGCGTTATTGCGGACGATTCGAGGGATCTGCGGAATCATCTTTTGCTCTCGCGGAAAGTCATCCGCCCCGAGCCCGGTCGTCATAGCGGTCCAGAACTCACACTCCCGTATCCGCACGCCACAGGAACAGAAAAAGTCAGGATGGGCACGGGTCGGCAGGGTGTCGCCCAACGCCGTGATTTTCGAATGATTGTTCAGCAGAATGCTGAGTAGCGTCGCGCCCTGGTAAGGCAGGCTTAGAACGAACGCCGGTGTCATTCAGGCGATCTCCCGGTCGAAAACAGAACGATTCCTCTTGAATTTTCGTGGTGATACGTCAGGACAGGATTCCTCCGGTATACATGACGTGGTTTACTATCGTGCAAGCACCATGCACGGGAAGTATGACGACATATACCGTGCTTTGCTGCTTTGCGCTAGAGTCCCGGTTGTATGGTGTGACCTGCTTGCGACATTAACGCATTTGCGTTCCATGGTTTGGAGACCCGAAGATGAATGATCAGACGCCGGCAACGGCAACCACTCAATCCGCCGTAACGCTCGAGCAAACCGGCGCAGATGTGTTTCTCGAGATTCTGCGTAATTTCGGTGTCCAATACATCTTCTCTTCGCCCGGCACCGAATGGGCTCCGCTGTGGGAATCTCTGGCGAAACAAAAGGCGCAAGGTCTTCCAGGTCCTGAGTTCTTATGCTCCCGCCACGAGGACCTGGCTGTCGGTATGGCGACGGGTTACAGCAAGGCCACGGGAAAATTGTCGGTGTGTCTGGTGCATTCATCGGTGGGTACCTATCGTATTGGCATGGGCGTACGCGGCGCCTACCAGGAGCAGGTACCGATGCTGGTTTGCGCTGGCGAAGCTATTACGCTCGGGGAAGGCGACAATTCCTGGGTTGGATTTCACTGGGGCCGCTACCTGGAAGACCATGGCGGTCCTTCTCGAATACTTGAACCGGTGGTCAAATCAACGTTCGGGTTAAATGCCACACCACTTCTCTCCGCCTCCGTGCATCGCGCCTGCCAGTTAGCAATGGCGTCACCGTGCGGGCCGGTTTTCCTTTCGCTACCTTACGAATACATGGCCGCTGCGGCGGAATGCGCCGCACCGCCGGTAACCGGATTTCCGGCACTCACCCAAGTCGATGAGGAAATCCTTGCACAAGTTGCTGCAATTCTGGCACAAGCCCGGAAGCCGCTGGTGATCACCGAGAAAATCGGTCAATCAACGCGGGCCGTTGCCGATCTGGTAGCGCTGGCTGAATCCACCAATGCCGTAGTCGTCGAAGCACAACACCCGGAATACGTGAATTTTCCCCGTAAACACGATCTACACGGCGGATTCAACGCCGCACCGTATCTCGCGGATGCCGACGTCGTGCTGTTGCTGGATATGATCGGCCCACCCTGGTATCCGGAAACGGCCCTGCGCCCTGCCCAAGCCAAGATAATTGCCATCGGCGAGGATCCCTTGCGATCACGCATGCCTTATCACGCCGCAGCCGCAGACATCACCCTGACCGGGCGCGCTGACAACGCCCTGACAAGGCTGCTCAAACTGTTACCGCAAAAGCCCCCGGGCAATGCCGAACGCCGCGAGGTATTGCGCACCGCCAGTCAGGCTCGCCGTAGCGAGTGGCATCAAATGGCGAAACAGCAAGCGACGACGATACCCATAGACGCACGCTGGCTGTGTGAAGAGTTAAACAACGTCCTGCCCGGCGATGCCATCTTGATCGACGAGACTATTCTGACAAACTTCACCATGCTGCACGTTATGGACGAACTCGAACCCGGCCAATTTATCAACGCGATGAATGGCGGACTCGGCACCGGCCTCGGTGTGGCGCTGGGCGTTAAAGTAGCCAATCCCGAGCGGCCAGTCGTCGTACTCCTCGGTGACGGTGGCTTTAACTACAATCCGCCACTGGCTGCCGTGGGCTTCTGCCAGGAGTATCGGATCCCGATCACTATCGTTATCGGTAACAACGGCGGCTGGCGGGCCATGCAAATGGTCACCGAACAACTCTATCCGGACGGCTTCGCCAACAAGACTGACAACTATTACGGCTCTTTCATCACACCACAAATCAATTACGGCAGCGTTGCCGACCTGGTTGGTGGCCACGGCGAACGGGTGACCGAGCCCGGCGAGATCCGCCCGGCGTTCCGGCGCGCCTTGCAGGCTAACGAGGAAGGACGCGTGGCCATACTCGACATCATCATAGGCGATGAGATGCAATACCTCGGACCGATGATGCGGGAGAGCCATTAACTACAGCCGCATGGCCGGGACACCATTATGGACAATCTAAACATCGAAGCTTCGGGACTGCCGGCGCATTGCTACACTGATCCGACAATTCTGGATCGAGAGTTGCAAAGCCACTTCGTAGCGGGATGGGTAAGCGTGGGCGTCACCCAAATGGTTCCCAACCCCGGTGATGCCCATCCCGTTAAAGTCGCCGGACGCCCTTTGATGATAACGCGCGATCGCAACGGCTCGGTCCATGTGTTTCACAACGTCTGTCGTCATCGAGGCACGCAACTGATTACCGAGCCCTGCCATCGCGCGAACGCCACGCTGACTTGCCCCTATCATACCTGGAGCTATCGGCTCGACGGAGCATTGGTCGCAGCCCCTTACCAGGACGGCACAGCGGCAGGCGCACTCGATGAGGAAACAAAATCCGGGCTCGGTTTAATCAGGATAGCCACGGCAATTTGGTGCGACATCGTGTTCGTCAATTTGTCCGCAACTGCGCAAGATTTCGACGAATTTATCCAGCCACTGGCGGCGCGCTGGGCGGCGTTCGATTTCACCTTAATGCGCTTGGCAACCACGCAGGAATTCCGCGTGGCGTCGAACTGGAAGCTCGTCTGTGAAAATTTTCTCGACAGTTATCACCTGCCCTTCGTGCATCCGCAAATGGGCAAGGCTGGTGACGCAAGCTACACACGAGAACTCAACGTCATGGGCCGTAACATTATTGGCTACATCATGCCGAAGTTCGCCGTTGGACACGAAGACATGGCGCCCGGTCCGCTGTTTCCGAACACGCCACCGAGTTTCTCTACCGCCTTGGATCTGGTTTATGTCTTTCCCAATACGCTACTCCTTCTTACAGCCTCCTGGCTGCAACTCATCACAATACAACCCGATGGCCCTGGTGATACCGACGAACTTCTGTTCGGCTACCTCGTCGGTGAGGAAGCCGTTGCACAGGCAGGTGACGACCTGGCCGCAGAGTTGGGTGGTGTGAACGGGCAAGACCTCGAAATTCTAGCCCGCATGCAGGCGGGACGCGGTGGAGATGCAAGCAACCAGGCACACTTAACGGCCACCTGGGACAATCTGGCGGTGGAGCTATTCAAGCGCGTGGCCGAAGCTTACTGACCGGCGGGACGCAGCCGCGTTGCATTGAGCAAAAATGGGAAAATCGACGCATGCACTGAGCCGACGGAACTTCATGAAAACGGCGAGCGTTGGCACGCTGGCTGCGTCAACCATCGGGGCGGGCGCCGTATCGGACTCTGCCAGCGTGCAGGCGCTCGACGTCATCGTCATCGGCGGGGGATTTGCCGGTGTCGCGGCAGCCCGCGAGCTCGCGCAAGCGGGTTTGCGTAGTCTGCTCCTGGAAGCACGCAATCGGCTGGGAGGCCGTACGTTTTCCTCGCAGTTCGCAGGACACGAGGTCGAGCTGGGTGGCAATGCAATCCACTGGATCGAGCCGCATGTGTGGGCCGAGGTAAACCGCTACCGATTAGGGATAAAAGAAGCCCCCGGAGCAGCGTTGCCCGATACCATGACGTATCGCTCCGGCGGTAAAACACACACGGTGGCGCCCATGGACACTCTGATTGAACTGGATCGAGCATGTGCGCTTTTTTGTGCGCCCTCTCGTGAGGTCTTTCCGCGACCCTACGAACCCTTTTTTTCCGCGGCGCTGCAACAGTACGACCACATGACGATTGAGGCGCGCTTGCAGCAACTGGAACTCGCGCCGCACGTTCGTGATCTCGTCAATGGTAATTGGTCGACAGCGGTTCACAACTTTATCTCGCAGGGCTCCTTCGTCGAGTGTATGCGTCTCTACGCACTGGCCGGCCACGACATGGCCCGGCTCAACGAGGCCGCCTCACGGTATATTTTCAAAGACGGAACGGTGTCGTTACTCAATGCGATGCTGGCAGACTGCAACGCGCAGGTGTTGCTATCCACACCGGTGAGCAAGCTTACGCGCGCTAATGGACAGGTGGTCGTGACCACAGAATCCGGCGAGCAATATTCCGCACGGGCCGCAATTGTCGCGGTGCCGATGAATACCCTGCATAACATCGAGTTCTCACCACCGTTGTCTAGCGGAAAGCTCGCCGCCTCGACCGCAGGTCACGCCGGCGCCGGCACCAAGATCCTGGTCCATGTGCGGCAGCAATTGGGTAACGTGTTCGTGCTGGCACCCGATCACGAGCCGATCAACTTCATGTTTACCGAACACTCCGGCGAAGACGGCACGATTCTTGTTGCGATGAGCGCCAGTCCTGAACACATCGACGTCAATGACAATGCAGAGGCACAAAGCGCCGTCAGGTTGTTTCTTCCTCACGTCGACGTAGTCGATTCCTTCGCTTACGAGTGGACGCGAGACCCATTTTCGCTGGGCACCTACTGCACTCTCAGACCCATGCAACTCACGCAATCCCTGCGCGAGTTGCAACGCCCGGAAGGCGAGATCTTTTTTGCCGGGGCCGACATCGCCAATGGCTGGCGCGGCTTTATCGACGGCGCCATCGAATCAGGAATGCGAGTCGGACACGAGGTTGCGGAGTCGTTGCGCTGAACGAATACGAGAGGCGGAGTCTGCGCGAGGACGCGACATCTAAGATATTGTCTCCACCAGCCATCCTCAAAGACTTTCCGCAATAGTAGGCAGTACTACGCAAAATATTTCGGTAGGCCGTGAGGCCTTGAATGTAAGTTCTTCACCGGGCGCAAGCGAGATCGCCGTGTGCGGCTCGTAATCGCCAGCATCGCAGACACCGAAGCCCTGGGTTACGAAGATGATTCGTTGCGTATCACCTGAGTTCACAACCGGGTAGTGGGTGTCGGGCTGAATTGTGACGAAGCCAATCTCAACGCCGCGCTCGGTAAACATGCCGAGAGATTTCTTCTGGATACCGGGTGCAACATCTCGCCAGGCGAAGCCGGCCGGATCCATGAGTACCGGTCCTTTAAAACGTGGCGCAGGCAAAGACATCGCAGTACCGGTTACCTGTTCCCATACCGCGGCGTAGCCGTCCTTGGACTCCGACCCATCACCATCGTTGCGGTGAAAGACACCGCGTTCGAATCGCCCCAGGTCCTGTAGTTCGCGTCGCCCTCGTGCAAGCTGTTGCTCGCTCAAATAGCCCAGCCCGCTGGCACCCCCGAACTGCAGCACCAGAACCAGACGATCGACCGTACCATCCTGTGGCCCGTAGAGAACGCCTTCAGGAAAATAGCCAACTTCACCATCGGCCAAACCCAGACCCGGCGCCACGGGAACCTCACCGCTGAGGCACAGACGGATTTGATCCCAGGGGTGACAGTGACGCGGTGAATAAAAATCGGCGCTTTCTTCGGCCAGGATCAGCGCGAAGTTATCCGACGTTTGCTCCCGACCGGTAAGCAAGGGCTTGAAAGCGATGCGTCCCGTGCGGTGAGGCAACGCATTTTCCTGCCAGGTGAGTTGTTCCGCATGGATGGTCTGCATGCTGGTCAGTCCTTGTCTGCGCAGTGAGTTTGATGCTGCCGGCCACCATCCGATTATCCCCAAGCGACGTCTACCAGGGAAGCATTTCCGCCGCTCCTTGACCGCGCCGATCCCAATCACTAGGTTAGCTTACTTCAACAAGGCGGACCGACTTGAGCCGTCAGGAGGAATGCTCGTGGAACACAAACGTTTTGATTATTCTCCAATAATTGATCGCAAACCGTTGCGCTTCCCCAACGGAGCCCGCGTCGCGGTCTGGGTTATACCAAACATCGAGCACTTCCACTTTGGCACACCGAGCACATCGCTAACATCGGCGACGACACAGTTTAATCCCGACATACTCAACTACGCATGGCGCGACTACGGCGTGCGGGTAGGGATCTGGCGCCTCATGGATGTACTGGAAAAAAACGGGGTCAAGGGCACTGTGGCGCTGAACTCCGAGGTTTGTGAACAGTATCCACGCATCATCGAGGCCGGTAACGAACTTGGTTATGAATGGATGGCGCATGGCGAAACGAATTCCGCAATGCTTGCCGGTCTTACAGAAGAACAAGAGCGCGCATCGATCAGCGGGGTGGTGGATACGATTTCCACGAGTACCGGTACGGTGCCGAAAGGCTGGCTAAGTCCGGCGCTGACGCAAACGAACAATACCTTGGATATCCTTGCCGAACACGGTTTCGATTACGTGTGTGATTGGGTCAACGATGAACAGCCTTACCCCATGAACGTGCGCAGCGGCTCGCTACTCTCGTTACCCTACTCTATAGAGATAAACGACATCCCCAGTTTCCTGGAACGTGGCGAGTCGGCGGAAGGTTTCGGCCGCATGATCACCGATCAATTCGACGTGCTATACGAGGACGGCGCTACGTCCGGACGGGTGATGGCCATTTGCCTGCACCCGTTCATAATCGGGCATCCGTTTCGCAGTAAATATCTCGACAAAGCGCTGGCGCACATCGCGTCGCGCAGTGAGGTGTGGCTGGCGCGCGGTGGCGAGATAGCAACGTGGTATTTGCAAAACGCTTGATGATAAAGAAACAACCATACCCCGGAGGTCAGCAACGACAGTGAATAATAAAATCGAACGCCATTTCATCACCGTGCCACAGGGTACCGTGCACTGCGCTATCTGTGGCAGCGGTGAGCCCGTGTTGTTTCTTCACCAGACCCCGCGTTCCTGGGATGAATTCCGCGACGTACTGCCCCTCATCGGCAAAAAACGTCGTGCGATTGGCATGGATACGATCGGCTTCGGAGATTCGTCGCGATTAGCCGACGGAGAACACTCGGTGGAGCGTTGGGCGGAAGTTGCTTTCGCTCTGCTCGACGCGCTCAAAATAGAACGTGCAGCCATCGTTGGTCATCACACCGGCGGCTACGTCGCCACCGAGATGGCGGCCGCTCAGCCGCAGCGCGTCAGCGCCCTGGTATTGTCATCGGTCGGCGTGACGACCAAGGAAGAGCGTCTCAAGCATGCCACCGGCCGCGCCGTCGTCGATGATGTCGACTACACCCTGGACGGTGCGCATTTGTTGGCGCTATGGCAGGGTCGCGCTTCGTTTTACCCCCATGACATCGATCTACTCAATCGCTTCATGATCGACTGCCTTAAGGCCGGTTCACTCGCGGGTGAAGGACATCGCGTAGTTGCCCGCTACCCCATGGAGGAGCGCCTACCCACATTGAAATGCCCCGTGCAGTTCATTGCCGCACCCGAGGATCCGCACGCGTACCCGGATGTTGCCAAACTGCGTGCGGCATTACCGAGTGCGACGGTGGTTGAGATCGCCGGTGGTATGGTACCGCTACCCGATCAGATGCCAGGCCCGTTTGCGGTTGCGGTGGAGTCGTTTCTTCAAGCTGTAGCCGACAAATTGAGCTAATTTGAGCTCAGCTACCCGGCGTTGTTTTGCGCCCGCCAGAACCACCCTTGCTCGCATAGTCGCGAAATACGGGCATGACGTGTTTAGCAAATAGATTCTGCGTGCGGATAGCGCGATCTTTGTCGATACCACCAAAGTGGCTCATGATGATCAATTCACCGAAACCGCCGGAATCGTCATACAGTTCGATTAGATCCTGGGTGACTTTTTCCGGCGTACCGACATACACGACTTTCTCTGCCAGCATCTGTTGGTACGACCATTCCAGCGCCGGCATAGCCGGCAGTACATCTGCGTAGAACGCGAAGCCGGTATCGCGCAAGCGTTGACGCTCCGCCGCGGTTTTGTTCGGCACCGCTGCAAGCGGCAGGAAATTGAAGCGCAGAAAGTTCACCACCGCATCCTCAGCTTCTTCCAACGCACGGTCGCCGTCTTCATCCAGATAAATTGCCTTGATGAAGCCGATGTTCGCTTCGGTATCAACTTCGGCACATAAATCGCGATAATTTTGCATGGGCCCGAAGAACGCCGCCGACGGCACTGGACCGCCAACGACGATATGCCAGCCGTTTTCCGCGGCGCGACGGAACTGCTTGCCGCTAGTGCCGACAACGTAAACCGGTAGTTCCTCCTGCAAAGGTTTGGGCACGATGGACAGATCTTCACAGGTGTAATACTTGCCATCGTAGGAGAAACGCTCTTCGCTCCAGCCTTTGAGCAGAATGTCGAAACATTCTTCAAAGCGGCCCTGACTTTCTTCAAGCTTAACGTTGGCGTAGCCCTGCAACCAGGCATGTCCGCGGCCTACGCCCACATCGAGCCGGCCACCTGTCAGGATATCCGCCTGCGCGATTTGTCCCGCCAGGATCATCGGGTTATGCAGAGGCAGCGTGTGGCACAAGCAGCGAAAACGTATGTTCTTGGTCCGCTGTGCCAGCGCGGAAAACACCGCCAGCGGATTGATGTTGACCGCGAATTCCTGGAAAAACGGATGCTCCAAGGTGCAGAACACATCAAACCCGTTTTCATCGAGGTTGGCAGCGACCTCCATGACATCGTTTATTACCTGAGCATGCGGAACCCCTTGGGGACATTGAAACTCGGTGTACATTCCAAAGCGAATATCCTGACTCAAAGCTTTCTCCTCGAGATAAGCGCGCCCACGAGCGCGCAGGCGGCAGATTATAACGCCAGATTTAGCCTAACCCGCACAGCTGCAGAGCACAAAACCAAATCCACGCTACCCGGGACCGGGGTTATCGGTCGGTAGCAGATGGGCAAACTCGGGTGGATACGCGTCGTGCTGCGGCAGACCGTCCGTTATCTCGTACCACGGCACCTTGGAACGCACGAAGATGTGATGACCTGAATTGGCCACGGGTTGCTCGTCGAGCGTGCCCAGCGTCACCGCCAACGCCTTGCCGCCTTCGATGGTGGAGGCAATCAGAGAGCCGCAGCTGGGACAAAATAACCGCCCGGAATGCGGGCTTGACTGGTAATGCGCTGCCGTGTCTTCACCCGCGAGCCAATGGAAGTCCTTAGGATCGACATTTGTATAGCTGCCAAATGCCGCCCCTGTTGCCTTTTGGCAGAACTTGCAATGGCAGTGATCGATATCGTCCGATATTTGTTCGATTTCGTATTTTAGCTGGCCGCAAAGACAGCTGCCGCGAACGCTCATATTTCCTCCTCGGTTGCTTGCTTGGTATCTGCTAAGCGCTGACGGCCAGTATAGGCGAAATATACGCACCTACCGTGTGCAGATGCACCGGGCATCAGTACGCTTTCTGACGGTGTGGACATCGCTTAAAATGCGAAGCTTGTATTGTGATTGAACACCTCGAATACCCAGGAGCAGTCCATGAAAACCCTTTTGCAAGTCGATTTCACGTTCACCGCGCCACAAGGGCCTGAGGCCGAACAAGCCATGACGGACCTGGCGGTATCCATCAACGATGAGCCAGGCATGATCTGGAAAATCTGGACGCAAGATCCGGCGAACAGTGAGGCCGGTGGTATTTACCTGTTTCAGGACCGCGATACGGCACATCAGTATCTCGATATGCACAGCGTCCGGCTAACGAATTTCGGCGCTGAGAATATTCGCGCGAAACTTTACGACATTAATGAGCCGCTGACGGCGATAAATCGGGGGCCGGTTACTTGATGCGCTTTTATCAATAAACCCCTCACCCCAACCCTCTCCCGCAAGGGGAGAGGGAGTTAACGAGGTTCGAAATTCCCGCACTTCTTTACTCGAATGGAGAGAGAGTTAAACCACGGGTCCCTTTTCCCCTTGCGGGGTGAGCGGGAAATAGTTAGAGCCATTTAACATGGCTCTAACCCCGCAAACGTGACCGCCAGGGATGGCGGAAATGCAGACATGGCAGGAGCAAATGTCTGCCCGAGCACAGGAAGTGCGAGGCTGGGGGTTCTTAGTGAGGCAAGGATTGCCGAACTTAGAACCAGGACAGGCAGGTAACTGCTCCTCGGCTCTAGCTCCTCGACTTTGGCTCCTGCGTCGTTCTATCGCCTGCATCCCTGCAGGCGTGCTTCGCTCTCGGCTCTGGCTTCCTGCTTCGCTCTACCTCGTCCATCCCTGGACTCGTACCTCCTACATCCTGTAGTCGTGCGTTACCTGCACTTCCGCCATCGTTGGCGGTCGGATGAGGGGTAATAGCGGTTAGATAAATCTCTCATCCGCCGGAAGCACTGTCCGAACGAAAATGCGGGATCACCTCTGTCGCAAAGATTCGCATAGAGCGCTCCACCAGGCGCGGATCCATACCGGCAATATCCATTTGCATGACCATGTCCGTCGCACCCTCTTTTTGCGCACGCTCGATGTCCGCAATGGCGTCTTGGGCCGTGCCGATGACGATCGGCGAGCCGAGAAAGTGTAGCCGTTCCACCTCCTGAAGCTGATCCGCCGACGGTAGCGGATCGACGCCAAAAAACGTGCCGCCCAGTGCCGCTTTTAATCCTTTGAAATCGTCGTGCGCTGAGAATTCCGCGTCATAGTATTCGAGAAAGTGATGGATCCCGGGCGCCGCGCCCTGCCATGCGGCGTGCGTAGTCTCCGCGAGGTGATAAAACTCGAGGATCCCTTTGTGAAATTCCCGCGGATCGTGCCCGTAATGTCGTAAGCGTTCCTCATAGTAGTCAAATCCGGTTCCGGTACCAGCCAGGTGGGCGTGAAAACGGGCCGCCCGGTCAAAAGCCTTCTCTACGGTGGCGGCTACCCACAACGGCGGATTTTTCTGTACCGGCCGTGGAGACAGGGTTGTGGGCGGAATGCTGTAGTGTTTGCCGGTAAAGGCGAAGTCCTCCTGGGTCCACAGTCCAGTGATAATCGTCAGGCCTTCTTCCATGCGCGCGCCGCGCTCACTGCGTGAAATACCGTAGATATCGAAATCCCGTACAAAGTTGCCGGCACCTATACCCAAGTCGAAGCGACCATCGGACAAAGCATCCAAGGTAGCGGCCTCTTCAGCGACCTGCAACGGATTGTATAGCGGCAGCGCAACGATATAGGTACCCAGACGTATGCGCTTGGTGCGCGCCGCCATGGCCGCCAGCAGCGGAAACTGCGCGGGATAATACATGTCCGACGCGGGATGCCCGGCTGTCCAGACGTGGTCGTACCCCAGCTCCTCCGCTAACTCCACTTGATCCAATAACGTCGCGCAGAGCCGCGCCGCGGGGATCTGCCACTTTTGCGGGTTAGCCGAGAAAAAAATCAATCCGAAATTCACGCCATACCTCCGTTATTATTCTGTACCGCATATTGTCACGGCCGCGACAGCGTACACCTTGGCCGCGGTCAACAGATCCTCGACCAGTACGCTGCAATAACCCTCCACCGTATACGGCTCGGGTCGGTTGGGTGGTCCGTAGCTGATCGACGGGATGCCGACTTCATTGAAGGCATTCATGTCGCGCCACATGCTGACGAAGGGGGGTGCCGGCGGGCCAAGTTCTATGCCGCTGACGGCAAGATGGGCCTGCTTTACCGCATCTATCAAGGACTCCGCATCCTTCGCGATATAGCCCCGGTTGTAGTCATACGGCGTAATGTCGCAGTTGATACCCAAGCCATCAACCAGCGCCGCGATATCTTGTTGGATTTCCAGCGGATTGCGGCCCGGCACAATTCGGATATCGAAATAGATGTAGCAATATTCATCTGCGTTTGTGAACAGGGGGCCCGACGCGCGCAACTCCTGCACCTGCGCCGTCGGTATGATCGTGCCGCCCCAATAATCTAGTTGCTCGCGCGTTTGATACTCGCGCGCCCACTGTTCCAGCGCGACGACTACGTGCGCGGCTTTTTCATGCGGATTGGGGTTGTCCTGACGACGTGCTCCGCGAGCCACGAATGGCGTGTAGGGCACCCGTCCTTTGACAGCGATGCGCAGACGTAGATAACCACATTGCGCGGTATCCATAGCAAAGTCACCTGCTTCACCCTCGCCCACCAACGCATAGTCAGCGACGATTCCGTGATCGATCAGCCAGCGAGTTCCATAGCCTTCGCCAACGTGCGGACCCACCATCGCGTCAGGTTTCGCGTCTTGCGCTAAATCGACACGCGCACCGGTTTCCTGCGCAACGCCAGTAACAATCAAGTCACCTTTGAGTTTTGTTCCGGAATTTTTTATAGCGCGTGCACCAATCAATTGCGCGCATAATTGTGCTTTGTCGTTAGCGATACTCTTACCAAACAATAAATCACCTTCATGCCACGCCCCACGTAGCCGTTGTTCCACCTCCGGACCACCCGACGGCCTGCAGCCTTCAGTGTCCATGTGGGCGTTGAGGATGAGGCTCCTACCACCAGCAGTGCGATCGCCGGTACCCGCCAGCACGCCGACGGCGTTGGCGCTGTCTGCAGTGATCGGTTGCAGAAATGCCTTGAAACCGGCCGCCTGCAACCACGCAACGACGGCCTCGGCAACCGGCCGTTCATGACCAGCGAAGTCCGGCAGGTTTCCCAGGTGTAGGCACAAGTCAATTAAATCCTGGCGATCTGCATCGACGATTTGCGTGATTTTTTCAATGGCGGGATCCATCTGTCACCTCTCTAACATGGGATAGCACGCAGCAATTTACTCTTGCGGCGAAAAAATCTCTCGCCCCCTAGTCCAGGCGTTGAGATCATAGACATTGCCGCTGACACGCAACTCAGTGATCGGACCGGCATATTCGGATTCCCAATCGTCGCGCTGCCAGTTGTAATGAAACATCTTGCGTTCGCGCTGCTCTTCAGTGCCTATATCGAATACATTGCGGCCGGCAAAATCCTGCGGGAGATCCAGCGCTGTCGCAACCGTCGCAGAAACGTCGATGATACTGGTTGGTGCCTTGGATACCCGAAACGCCTGAGTATCGCCCGGAAGTTTGATTGCCAGTAGTGGCGATGCAAACCCCACGAATTGCGGGTCCACGGTGAAACCGGAGTCGGTACCCCGTAGAAGCTCGAGGTCCAACTCAACGGGCCACAGGCCGGTACCATGATCGCCCATCAGCACGATGAGCGCGTCATCGTAGATACCCAACTCCTTCATCTTATTGAACAAGCCAATCGTGGTAATCAACGCGCACCTGGACTGGCGAGTAACCATCATGCGCTCGTATTGAGGCACAGAACGGCCAACATAATTGCAGCGCGGATCGACGACCATGGGCCAATGGGTACTCATCAAATGCAGTAGCTTATATACCGGTGCGGCTCGATCAGCGGAAAGATTGTTAATGAGGTCGTTGGTGAACGCCGTGTGCGAGAAATACCACAGCTTCAGGTACTCCGCGTCGCCCAACAGGCGCTGGAGAAACCATCGCTGATCATCGTAGATTCTCATTTTTAGAAAATGTGGAGCAATCCTGAACAACGCAAGATCCAGTAATTGGGCCGCGTCGTCCTGGACGCGCTGGCCTGGTGTGGCGTGATAATTGGGCGGAATCACGAATGCATTCGTATGCGGCGCATTTTTGTACATCGCAATCATAGTTTCCTGGCTGGCTAAATCGACTTCATAGCCGGCTTGCATCACCGAGCGCAATATCGTTTCGCCGCCGATGGTTTCGCGCGCGAACACGTCCTTTGGCGTCTCATTGCGGTACACCTTGCCGCTCAGGATCGCGGGCACAGACATATAGGTCGTTTTAAATATCCCGAGGTTGTTTTTGAAAAAGACGAAACCATTCAGCCCGGCGCGAAACCGCGCGCCTTCGACATCGGCTACGGTTATGGCCTCGAATACGTCTGCTTGGAACGCATCGAGAATAACGTGTAAAACATTTTGCTTTGCCGAAAATCGATAAAGCTGCTGCAACGCGCCTTGCATATGTCGCGCGCGTGATTTTTGCCGCAGCTCGCCAATATTTTGTGTCACACTTGCCGCCAATACCAGCAATTGCAGACCAACCAAGCCGACAACCATGTAGCTTATCGGTTTGGCCAGGCGGCCGTGGAATGCCATGGCGCAAGCGATTGTAGCGATCCAAATCGCGGTATCGATCCAACCCCGCCAGGCCGCCACACTCCAATCAATACCCTGGCCATCCAACAAACCATAATCCCAAACCAGAATATTTCCCTGTAGCCACACGAGCAGCGCAACGGCCACCACCAAGGTGCAATAGTGCCGGTAGAGCTTCAACGGCACGAACATTCCAACCGCAATGATGAGGGCTGCCAAAGCTAGAGCAGGTACTGCGATTTGGGCAAACACGCTCAAAACAGGTGAACCGAATTCACTGAGATTACGCACATAGAGGTTGAACGGAACGAACACAAACGCGTTGGCGCTGAGAATGGCGGAAAAACCCAGAAGTTGGAGCACAGGTTTGTTTGACGATACGGTCATCGCTTTTGCAGTCTTAGTACCGCCTCGAGGGAAACACGACAGCTCACACGCTCGGTTATACTGGCCGCAATTGCAAACGAGAGCGGACCGTGGCGAAGCATATTCCGACAGCTAATATCAGTGCAATCCTGCTGTTTTGTTGTACAGCGACACCCACACACGCGTATTTGGATCCCGGAACAGGCAGTATTCTGCTGCAGGGACTCATTGGCGCGATCGCCGCCGGCATGGTTGTCGGCAAGCTGTACTGGCATAGGTTTAAAACTTTCGTCGGCCGCTTTTTCGGTCGAGTTGCGGCGCCCGAGCAAGCAAATACTGCCGAAAAGGCGGACGAGGTCGAATAACTCCCGCGAAGCCGGGATTGTTATCCCGGTAATCGCTTCTTGCATTGCAGCGAGGTCCCGGTGAGAAATGCAGGCCAGCAGTGAGATCCATCCAGCTTCGTTCCGTGATCCCGCCGGTCATGTTTATGACGTCGCCGGGCGAATTTATCGAACCGTAAGCGAAAGAGCCGCGAGCGATTACGAATTCGTCCGCGACTCGGGATTTCTTGAAGCCGGGCGCACCAATGGAACCATCATCGGCGCAGCCGAGGTCGACGCGTCATCGACTGGAATCAAAGAAAACCGCCTGGTCTACGTGCTAGAACACCCACGCCTGGATTTCATTTCCTACCCGTACGAATGGTCGTTTTCGTTGCTTAAACGCGCGGCCTTGTTTCATCTGGATCTGCATCTGCAAGCGCTTGACAGCGGCATTACGCTATCGGATGCGAGTGCCTACAACATACAGATGCGCGGTGTGCGTCCATTATTCATCGATATACTCTCGCTGCGACCTTACCGCGATGGTGAGTTTTGGATCGGCCACCGTCAGTTTTGCGAGCAGTTTCTAAATCCGTTGTTGCTTCGCGCTGTCCTGGGTGTAGCACACAACGCCTGGTATCGGGGCCGCCTGGAAGGGATTGATACCCAATCACTCACGCAAATCCTCCCATGGTACCGAAAGTGCTCCTGGCGAATGCTCGCTCACGTTACGCTGCAAGCGCGAGTGCAAAACTCTGCGATTCGCACCCAGCGATCGGCCGCGAATACGATAAAAACGAAAAAACTTTCAAAACTCGAGTTCGTCGGCATCCTCGAGCAGTTACGATCCTGGATCGCCGGCTTGGCGCCGGGAGATATTGGTCAATCCGTTTGGGGCAATTACACAGACACACATACTTACACATCGGTGGAAATGCTCGCGAAGCGCCGTTTCGTCTCGCAGTTCGTTGAGCAAATCAAACCAAGATTGCTGTGGGACCTGGGCTGTAATACCGGTGAGTTCTCTGAATTAGCACTCAAGCAGGGAGCACAACAGGTCATTGGCTTCGAGTTTGATCAGGTCGCGCTCGAACAGGCCTATGCCAGAGCGGATGACAAGAGCCTGAACTTCACACCGCTTAATCTAGACGCCGCAAATCCCAGTCCCGAGCAGGGATGGAATCAGCTGGAGCGTGCCGAAATGCAATCGCGCTCGCCAGCCGATGCCACGCTGGCACTTGCCTTCGTACATCATCTGGCGATTGCCCGTAACGTCCCGCTGGCGCAAGTTGTTAAGTGGATTGTCGGACTGGCGCCCTGCGGCCTGATAGAATTTGTGCAAAAGCACGATCCAACGGTGCAGGAAATGTTAAGCCTGCGCGAAGACATTTTTTCGGATTACTCCGAGGAGGCCTTCGTCTCGACACTCAACGAACATGCGAGAATCGTGCGCTCAGAAACTGTGTCGGAAGCCGGTAGAAAACTGTTCTGGTTCGAAAATCCCGGTAGATAAAAATGGCGGAAAATGAATGCGACATCCTTGGATTTGCGTTCAGGGCAGGGGATACTCAAAGCGTCCTGGAATCCGATGACCGAGACGATCAACAACGCGGTCCGTAAGACCTTCGCACCTAGCTATCAGGACGCTACGGTTCGCGAACCGTGAAATACAGACTCCTTGAGTTCCTGCAACAACCGGGAACAGACGAAAGTTTTACCGTGGAAGTCTATGAATCCCGCCAGCTGCAACGCGATATCGATATCCACGGCGTGCGATGCGCTTCGTGGTGTCATAAGGAGAACAAGGCAAGCGCGCTCGTGGATATCACGGATTGCCGAAGCTGCTACAACCTCGAGATTACCGAGGGAAAGCTGACTGCAGGCGCCTCTGGAGCACAATATCCGATTGTTGCCGGGGTACCGCGGATCCTGCCGCGCGAACTTCTGCGAGAGACCCTGGAGATTGATCACCCGGGATTTCTGAGCAAACACGGCGACAAGTTCGATGCCAGCCTCGGTATCGATTACGCAATTGAGCCGGGCAAAAAGCGAACAGCGCGGGCCTTTGGCTATCAGTGGCGGACATTTGTCGATAATTACGACTATTTCAAGGAGATCTTTCTAAGCTTCACGCGACCGTTTCTCGACGAACCGGATTACGCCGGCAAAGTGATGCTTGAGGTAGGTTGTGGTTCGGGCCGGCCCGCGGTTACAGCTTGTCAGTTGGGCGCCGAGGTGATCGCAATGGACCTCAGTGCAGCGGTCGACAGCGCCAACCAGCAGGCGCAGTCCGTACCCATGTTGCATGTCGTCCAGGCTGATGCCTACGCCCCGCCGTTCCGGGCAATATTCGATGCTGTCTATTCGGTCGGTGTACTGCAGCATATCCCCAGTCCGAAAATGGCGCTTCTGGGTATACGCTCCACCGTCTCGCCGGACGCACGCTTAGTTCTATGGGTATATGGACAACGTGAGGCGTGGTATCAACCGATTGAATGGTTGCGCAACATTACCACGCGCATACCGGTCAGCTTGTTGCGGATCCTGTCCTATGTTTTGGCGATTTTGTCTGAGATCTTTCTGCTCATTCCCTACCGGATTATGTCCAAGCTTGGTTTCCTGCAAAAACTCGCTGACAACATACCGGGTCGGATCTACGCGCGATTTCCCTTCCGTGAGAATGTGCTAGGTTGGTTCGACCGATTGGTCGCTCCGGTAACCTACTATTTTGAGCAGGACGAGATCCGCGAACTGCTCGAAGCAACCGGGTTCCGTGACATCCAATTACACGCACGCACCGAAGCGAGCGCGAGCTGGGTAATCCAAGCCGCTGCGAATACAGATGTCTAATGCGATAGAAAGCGCGACCAAGGAATCGTCGCGACAAAAGTATCGGCGACTGGTTGCCGGTCCGTACGCGACTACCTGGGAGTGGATCTGTCAGGAACTACTGGTAACGTTTATTTCCGGGATCAAGGGCGCTGTCGGTTTTGTGTTGCGCCGCCTGCTCTATCCGCTGGTACTACACGACTTCGATAAATCCGCGGTTGTGGGTGTCAACGTCACTTTGAGGTGTCCCAAGCAGATCCGTTTAGGGCAAAACGTAATAATCGACGACTACGTACAGTTAATTGGTAACTCCTCGGTGCGGTTTTCCGTCGAGATTAACGACAACGCCTTTATCAGATCCTACGCAATGCTAAATTCGGGACCGCCGGATGGCTACATCCGCGTGGGAAAAAATAGTGGCATAGGACAATCGACCATTATCTACGGTAATGGCGGCGTTGAAATTGGGGACGATGTCATGGTGGCTGGTCAGTGTTTCATTGTTGCCTCGAGTCATAAATTCGACACTGATGATCGTCCGATCAAACAGCAGGGGCATTCGGCGCAGGGAATTCGTATCGGCAATAATGTGTGGATCGGTGCCGGCGCGAAAATACTGGACGGTGTAACAATTGGCGATAATTCTATAGTCGCCGCTAACGCAGTGGTAAACAAAGACGTGGAGTCCGGCTCGATTGTTGGCGGCATACCCGCCATCCCTATTGGCAAGGTGCCGGTTCGTGCTGAAGATCTTTAAGATAGTCTGTCCCCTCATCGCACTCGCATTCATCGCCAAACTGCTGTTCGAATACTGGCCGGATATCGGCTCGGTCTCGTGGCATTTCAATTATTGGTGGTTAACCGCTTCACTCGTTCTACTGGTAGCTCTATTTTTCCTTGACGCAGTTGGATGGTGGTTGATATTGGCGGCCGGCGGTGATCGGATCCCGATCAGTGCAGCGATCGCTGTGTGGCTGCGTTCATCGCTATCACGTTATATTCCCGGCGTTGTCTGGGCGTACGCCGGGCGCGCCGTGCTGGCCAAGGAACACGGCGTAACAACCAAGAACTGTTTGAAGAGCATGCTTTTGGAAAACATCATGCTGGTGCTAGGGTCATTCACGGTGGGTCTGCCGGCGCTGGCAGCGCAGTTTTCCACCGATGTCAAAGCGATTGCCATTGCTTACTTGCTGATCGTACTTGCAGCATTGTGCGCTCTTTCGTCCAAGGGCATTGTTTTGCTGAGCAAGTTGCCTGTGGTCAATAGGTACGCCGTCGCGATAAGCCTCCCAAGCCTGAGGGACTTACGCTTGATATATCTGTTCTACTGTTTGTTCTGGGCGTTGTTCGCAGGCGTCTTTGTACTGTTTCTGCTCGCTCTCGACGTCCGCTTTGATTCTCCAGGGACAGCCCTGTTAGCCGGTTGCGCCTTCGCCGCGAGTTTTTGCATTGGATTTATTCTGATCGTATTCCCGGGTGGGCTCGGCATCAGAGAGGTTACTCTGTTTGGCTTACTTAGCGGCCCGTTGGGGCCGGCAATTGGCATTGCAGTTTCCGCGTCCAGCCGGATCTGGCTGATTGCGGGAGAGTTACTATCGATTACGTTATATGCTGCTTGGGCTCGCGGTCGTGAACCACGACCACGGGGATCTTGATTTGCGCATTCTGAGTTTCGGTCGGAGTCTCGATGAATGACGGCCGCAAACCAGATTCCAGGCAGTCTTTACAAATTAACTTCGAATCATCCAGTGGCTGACCTTTTCTCTTTTGTACGATTAGCTTTCTCGATTCCCTAAAGAATTTATTGTTCCACACTTCGGCAAACGGCGTATGTATGCCCTCGCCGAAATCATCCTTTTTATAAAATTCGTAACAGCACGAGGCAATTCCGCCATCCGCGCGGAAATTCAAATGCGTCCACGGACGATCACAGTTTTTCAGTCGCTCAGGGTTAAATGTCTCCACCTTGTATTTGTCGCCTTCCGGTAACCACGCCTCATCTTCGACATACGCGGGTAACGGCGTGAACTTGTCAATGCCAATTTCATAGGCGGCCTTTTCCGCCGCATCGACTTCATGTTCGTTATGGCGGAATACGATAAATTGCCACTCGACGAACGGACGGCTGCTTTTCGTTTGCTTTTTTAGCTGCAGCAGATTTGATACGTTCCTGAACACTTTGTCGTAATCGCCACCAACGCGATACTGTGAATAGGTCTCCTTACTAAGGCCGTCTATCGCCACCATCACATAGTCGATGCCGCTGTCCAGCAATCGCTGATTGTTTTTCTCGTTCATCACCGTCGCGTTGGTCGAAATCATTACGTAGATATTCTTCGTCTTCGAGTATTCAATAATTTTGTAAATGTCTTTATTGAGCAGCGGTTCGCCCCACGTATAAAGCTGTAGCAGGTAGATATAATCACCGACCTCATCGATAATCTTTTTCGCTTCCTCAAAGGTTACATGTCGCACTTCCCGATCACCGGAGATGCCCTTCCCGGTCAGGCAAAACGGACACTTGAGATTACAGATATTGGTTACTTCGAACACGAACAGATAGGGGTAACTTTTCGGCGCTTCCACGCCCCTGGACTTCTCGTAATGGACGCGTAGAAAATTGGCGAACTTCTTAAAGGAATTGCAAAAAATGAACGCCTCTATATGCGAATACGAAAGCCGGCTGGCGAAGAATGTTCTCGAGATCCAGTTAATGCCGCGAAAAACCAGGGTTCTCGTCAGTGTCTGAACATTAATCACGTTTGTGGGGCTTCCTCAATATGAAAATGTACGATGGGAGCAGCGGGTAGAACAGTTTCCAGACAAACAGCGGGATCTTTTCAATCCAACCACCCTCTGGAATCATATCCCTTGCATAAAAAGTAGCAGGGCATTCCAGCACTTGCAATGTGTAGTCTGAGACTTCGAACGCCTTTATGAGCTCCTTTATACCCCAATATGTGCGCAACATCTCATAATACTCATTTCCCTTACCGGTAAGGCGCATGTACTTGTGGGCTAATGGCTTTGGTAGCCACGACAGAAACGGCAAATGATAATGCGGTTCCACCACGGTCAGGCGCGAGGCTGCACCCAGATAGCAGCGTCCTGCGGGCTTCAAGATCCGTTCTATTTCAGCAAATAATATTCGTGCGTCAGGCACGTGCTCATAAGTGTGATTGCACAGTATCAGGTCCACGCAATTGCTCGGGAACGGCAGCTTGAGAGAATCGCCGGCGACAAAACCGAGATTGCTAATGTCGTTGTCCGGCAGCGCGCTTGCCCGCTGTAACGCATGCTGGTCAATATCGATACCAAAAACTTGAGAGAAATACGGCGTCAAGGCCCTTGCGAAAAAGCCGATGCTGCAACCGATATCCACTGCCACGCCAGCTTTGGGCGCGAGCGCGCCGTTATCTGCCAGTATCGACAATACCTTATCGACCTTGGGCTGCTTATAAGTCTCATCCAACAGAATCGGCGAGTGTAATGACAGGTTGGTCTGATATTTTTTCAAGCGCTCAGATCCTGCAATGATGGAACCACAGCAAGAACACATAAATGCTCCACAATCTCAAGCCGTGATCGTTTCTGCGGGCACTATGATCGGCGAGTAATTGCCGGCAATACGTTTTGGAGATCAGATCCGGGGCCTGCTCAATGTGCTCCTGCAAGTCGGGTTTAAGACTGGTCGCAAGCCACTGCGATACCGGCACCGCGAATCCGTGTTTCGGTTTCTCCAAGGTTTTTGCTTGCAGTGTGCGCTGAAATGCGGATCGCAATAGTGCCTTTTGGGTACCTCCACGGATTTTGTACGCAAGCGGAAGACTGGACGCCAGTTCGACGATGCGATAATCGAGAAAAGGGCAGCGGATCTCCAAGCCATGGGCCATGCTCATGCGATCCACCTTCACCAGAATGTCGTGCTGTAAATAGTGGCCGAGATCCGTGCTCATCATGCGCTGGGCAATGCAGGCATCCAACGATTCTGTCGTTTCCACAGCCGCCGGGACGTCGCTGTAGCCCTTCAGCAATTTCGCGTTCTCCCGGTTCAGGAAAAGCGTCGGCGAAAGCCGTTGATCTACCTTCAGAGCCAGGCCGAGCCGCGCAATCAATTTGAGCTGTTTGGCGCGTGAATCGCCGTAGTAGCTGTAGCTGTCGGGTAGAATTTGGTCCATCAGGCGCAGACAAACAGCGGGCGTGCGTCGCAGCAGGGGCGCCAACTTCTGCGCCGCCAGATACCTTTTATAACCACCCAACACCTCGTCCGCGCCATCTCCTGATAGAGCGACGGTAACGTGCTGTCTGGTGGTTTTGCACAATTCCCAAAAAGGCAGAACCGAAGGATCTGACATGGGTTGTCCCAAGTGCCGAACGATCGGGAGCAAATTATCCCGGGTCAAGGACGTGCGAGTATTCAAATGCCGGCTGCCCAGATGCGCCGCTACCGATATTGCGTCGTCGGACTCATCAAAAGAATGATCCGCGAAACCCATCGAATAACTGTTTACCCGCGAGGAGTGGCCGAGCATCAAACTCGTGATCGCCGACGAATCAAGACCACCACTTAAGAACGTGCCCAGCGGAACGTCCGAGCGCATGCGGATCTTCACTGCATCGTCCAGCAACTCTGTGAACTGCGCCTGTGCCGAATCGAAATCGAGTTCGCTACGCGCGTCGCTCAGCTGCCAATAGCGACTGACTGTTGCTTTGCCATGCTCGTAGACCAGAAAGCTGGCTGGCGGCAGCTGACGAACCGACTCATAGATCGTTCGATTGCCGTCGACGTACTGGGTTGAAAAATAGCTTTGTAATGCGACGTGATCAATGCCAGCGCCGCCAAGCTTGCTGAATTGTTTTAATGCATAGAGTTCCGAGGCGAAAATAACTTCCGTTTCGCTATGATGGACATACAGTGGCTTTTTACCAAAGCGATCGCGCGCCAGAAGCAGACGCCTGGTCGCGGCATCATAGAAAGCGAACGCAAACATACCGTTCAGCTTACTAAGGCAGTTTTCGCCTTCGCGGATCAGCAGGTGAAGCAGAACTTCCGTATCCGACGTCGTTTGAAAGTTAACGCCGCTTTTCTTCAGCGACTCGCGAAGTTCGACGTAGTTATAAATCTCCCCGTTGTAAACCAGATAGTATTTCTGGCACTCAGAAACAAACGGCTGCCCGGCAGCTTCCGACAGATCCAGAATCGACAATCGTCGGTGACCAAGACAGATCTGATCCAGCCCGATGATGCCCTGCGCGTCGGGCCCTCGATGCTGCATGGCGTCCAGACATGCTTGTACTTCGGATTGGTTAGGCGGCTGTGCTAATGACAGATGCCCGGCGATTCCACACATTAAGGTCGCGCCATCAGCCCTGCCTGGTCACAACGAACAGTTCGGTATAACGCTCTGACGTCGACGCCCAGCTCAATTTGTTGTCCAAAATCCACTGATGGGCCCGCCGCCCTGTTGCCATCAATGCCTGACGATCGCTGTTTAGTCGAGTGACGATGTCTATAAAACCCTGGGTACTGTTCAAATCAAACAGATAACCGTTGAGCTCATTTTCAATTTGCTCCCGAGTGCCGGGAATGTCCGATGCTATGGCTGCCAGTCCCGCCGCCATTGCCTCGTATAAGGCGTTGGAACGACCTTCACTTACGCTAGCTAACACGAATATATCATGGCTGGCGAGTAGATCAGGGATGTCCGCGGGCGCGGTTTTACCCTTGAAGGTAACGCGATTGCTAATATTTAATGCCTGCGCCAATGCGTGCAATTCGCTATCAAGCTGACCCTCACCTACCACCGTTAACCGGCAAGCTGCGGGCAGTGCGGGTAAAGCCCGCAACAAGAACTCCACGTTCTTTCGCGGGATCAGACTGCCTACGGTGATCATTGACAAGTCGTGACTATCGCCGCTGTAGAATTTAGATTTTCCGATGGTCAGAAAACTGTCGGCAACGCCGTTCGGGATTACCACGATCTTGTCCGCACTTACGCCGAGCTGTTGCACCAACTGCTGCTTTAGCCCCTCACTGACCGTCACCAGCGCGGCGCTACCGGCAATTGCCACCTTCAAAAACAAACGACTAATAAACGAAGCTTGGGCGCTATTTACATCATCACCGCGCAGCGTCGTGACCACCGTGCAATCGTTGACCAGACCGGCAATTGCAGCGATAGCGCCGCACACCGCCCAGTTCGCCTGGATAATATCGACCTTGCGAGCGTACCAAAATGTCTTCGCAAGCATAGCCGCCAGCAGAAACGGGACCAACAACAACAGCAATCGAGATGCGCGTAAAGCGGCCGGGATCCCCCCGGGCGCATGGCACAATGTCTGCCAACGGGCTGGTGCATAACGAAACGCATGTAGCGCCAGTGGCGTCGGTATCGTTCCCCATAGCGATTCATGTGCCGGCGTTAAAACGACAACGTCGTGCGACTTATTCAGCTCACCGGCCAGGTGCGCGACAAACACTCCGCTACTGCTGCCTGCATCCAGCGGATACGAAGTCGTCAGACAGAGGATCTTGAGCGCACCCATCAAAATCTCAGCCGTCACCGTCAGCGATTTTTTTCGCAACGAGAGTTTGTCCCAAAACCAACGCATTGGGCTTTTGCAAAGTCAGAAATGGTAGCGCCAAAAGGTTGCCAAGAAGACACAAAAATAGGCCGGCAGTATCATCAGCAGGGCAATCCACTGCTGGCGTTCAGACACCTCGTTTACACTTTCCAACACCGTCAAATTCATCAATTGCAGCGCCGTCGTCAAGGAGTTCCCGTGAAACTGCGTGTCCATCACTTTCATGCTGTTGTGTTGTAGCAGCATTGGCAAGCCGAAATGGCTGAAGCGTTTATAGTCGTGCGGAGCATCGTGCAGGGGATAGACGAAAGGCGCCGAGATAAACAGCAAACCGTCCTTTTTTAGAATGCGAACGATCTCCGATATTGCCATCGTGTCGCTACGCACGTGCTCCAGTACTTCGAAGAAGATCACACCATCAACGCAGTTGTCAGGCAAAGGTAAACATTGCACGTCAGCGTAGATGTCGGGCGCAGTACCGTAAGCAATCGCGGTCGTCGGAAAATCAATGGCCAGCACTTCAGCTTTGTCCAGCCGCGGCGCGATGTGATCTTTGCCAGCGCCGATATCGACATATAGACCGGCAACGGCGTGTTTATTGAGAAGAGCGAGCTTACGTAAGTGATAGCGGTTGGCAATCCATTGCGGGTGCAGCGGTGTGTATTTCAATCTGTCGATACACCGATATAGCGCTCGTAACATCGCTGAGCAGGCCTTAACGGGTACGCAGCTTCGTGGTAGCTGCGTGGTCTACCACTAAGGTCTCGGCATCGATTGCAACGCCGTAGTCGCTGCGTGCCGCCGCAATAGATACTTTTGCTTCGACCACATCCTTTAACACTGCGTCGATATCGCGCTCGAAGGGATCTCCAACGCCGCAGCCACCCTGACAGACCACGGTCATGCGTGCACCCGGACGCCACGGGTAGCTCACAACGTCAGCCGCATCCGTGACACTCCCGTCCGGCTCATCGATCCAACGCACGACAGCGGCCGGTTGTCGTCCACCGGCAATGACCGGCACGGGACGGGTTTCCTCCCTAAATCCCTGACCTCCAGTGTGCACCCAGCCTTCGCCGCCGATGTTGGTAATGACCGTGCGCATGGCTAGCCCGCCGCGCCACTTTCCCGGACCACCCGAATCGGTTTCGATCTCCCATGCATCCCAGCGATTGGGCATAACGTCTTCGTAATGTTCAACGTCAGGGTAGTGCAGCGTACCGCTGCAGATCTCGGGCGCTCCAGTCACCCAACCGTCGGTACCCCAGATAGCGCCCGTGCCGCTGGCGCAGGTCAGAAAATCGATTGATGCATAGCTACCACCGGTACGCGGATCCTCACCCGTTAATACCTCGAAAGGTATCGTGCCCCATCCGGCCGGCGTCTGTTCTGGCACGGCTAGCGACAACGCCGCCCATACCGAATCGATGATGTGCTTGGCACAAAACGTCGTGCAGGAACTGACCGGCGCAGGTTTTACTGCGTGGGTCACCGTTCCCGGTTTGGTGATGATGGTGACGGGTCGCTCGACGCCCTGAGTCAGATATTTCAACTTCTTCCCGATCGTCGTCAATATGCCAATCCACGCAGCGCTTACCGTATTACAGCGAGGACTATTGATATAGCTTGGCGCCTGCGGATCAGACTCGCTGAAGTCGAGCGTCATGTCGGTCCCGGCGATAATCACCTTGACCCGTACGGTGTACAGCGGACAGCGCGGCCCACCCTGTCCGCGCGCCTCACCCTCGTACGTGCCATCGGGCAGTTTTTCGATTTGCAGACGTAGCATGCGCTCGGCGTAGTCATAAGCGTCTTCGCAGAAATCCTTAAGCTTGGCAACACCATAACGCTCGATAACGCTCAATATGCCCTGCTCGCCCATGCGATTGGAACCGATCAGGGCGAGCAGATCGCCCCGCTGCTTATCGGGATAGCGCATGTTCGCCAAAATCATATTGAATACGTCTTTACGAATTTCGTAGTCCTGCACGACTTTGATGGGTGGATAACGCACACCCTCGGTATAAATATCGAGCGCCTGCGGATTGTAGCCACCCGCTATCGAGCCGCCGATATCCGCCTGATGAGCGCGATTTGCAGCCCAGAACACCAGTTCGTCCTCGTAGAACACCGGCACCAGCATGGTGCAATCCTGCAGGTGACTGCCGCAGTCGCCTGTATACGGATCATTCGTCCAGATCTGATCGCCCGGCCGGATGTCGTCGCCGAAAAACTCAATAACCGACTTCACCGCAAACGGAATGGCATACACCTGGATCGGATTGCCTTCATACACCGCAACCGTGTTGCCGTGCGCATCGAAAATCCCGACGGAGAAATCTCGACTTGCGAACTGCTCGGGCGATCGCGCGGTTCGTTCCATGGTCGCAGTGATGAGTTCGGTGACCGAACGCAGGGCAAAGGTGAGGATCTCGAATTCAAGCGGATCAACTCGGGTGTTCTCAAACTGGCCAGGCTTTACCACCCTCATACCGGCACGCTTATTATGAAGTCGCCGTAATCGCTGACTAGCAATGTCGTGTGCGGCGGAACAATAGTTGTCGTGGTGTTCTGCTCGACCACGCATGGCCCCTTGATTTCGACACCCGCAAGCATGCTATCACCATCGTAGATTGGCGTGGGTGCCTGCCCGGTTTGCTCAAACCACACTGGGCGCTCGCCTTTTAGATACGCCTGCGCGCCGCGTGTGTCGGCGGCGATCCGGGTGGGCGTGGCGCGAGACACTTTGCCAAAGGCGGTGAGCTTGATGTTTGCGATAAAAACCCTGTCGGTTACGTCGTGATGCGCAAACAGGGCTTCATGACGAGCGTGGAAAAGTCGCACGATGGTCTGCAAATCGCCATCGGTGTAGCAGAATTCGGCATTCATCGGCCAATCAACAGTGATTTCATGGTATTGGCCGACATATTTCATATCGGCGGCGATGCGATAATAGCGCCCACTTTGGGGAACCTCCTCCATCGCCAGCATCTGCTCAGCGTCGGTGCGCATGCTCGTCAGCGCGCCATTGAGTGTGCCCCAATCGACGGCGTCCACAGCGCTTTCGATACTCGTCGTGTAATCGTGGCGCAAATCGGAAATGATGCCGCCCATTGCGCAGAAGATCGACGATTCGCGTGGCACGATCACCTGCTCAATGCCCAGCGTCTGTGCCAGCTCCGCCGCATGTCCAGGACCTGCACCGCCACCGACCAGCAACGCGTAATCCCGCGGATTCTCTCCGCGGCGCACTGAGATAGATTCGATCGCGTCAACCATTTGCGCGCCGGCAATGGTAACGATCGCTTGCGCCATCGCCTCGATGGCCATACCGCGGGCATCAGCCAATTCCTTGATCGCCGCCCCGGCAGCCTGGCGATCGAGTTGCATCCGCCCACCGATGAAATGCTCCGGGTTCAATCGTCCCAAAACAACATTTGCGTCGGTCACCGTGGGCGCCGTGCCGCCATGACCGTAGCAGGCGGGACCCGGATCAGCGCCGCTGCTGCGCGGACCCACATGCATACCGCCGGCCTCATCCAACCAGGCGATGGTGCCACCGCCTACACCCACGGCATGAACATCCACGCTTGGCAAACCAATGTGGTAAACGCCGCCGACCGCTTGTTCTGCACGAATTGAGATTTCGCCATTTTTGATCAGTGACGTGTCGAAGCTGGTGCCACCCATGTCGATAGTGATCACGTTGTTCTTGCCGTACAACTCGCCGTACCAAACGCCGGCGACCGGCCCGGAGGCTGGGCCTGAAGTCAACGTGACCGCGGCCTTTTTGGTGATGGCCGAGGGATTCATGAGCCCACCGCTGGAGGTCACAATCAACAGCGCCCCGCGATAGCCCGCGGCGGTCAGCTTGGTAACCATGGCGGTCATGTAATGTTCAATGATGGGGCCTACATAAGCGCTAACGACGGTGGTTTGAAAACGCAGATATTCACCTAACAGCGGAGCCACTTCATGGGAAAGGCTCAGGTAAACGCCGGGTAACTCTTCGCGACAAATCTCGGCGGCGCGCTGCTCGTGTGCAGAGTTCCGAAACGACCATAGAAAACAAATGGCCAGCGCTTGGATCCCAACTTCTTTAAACTCGCCTACCGCGGCACGCACGTCGTTTTCATTCAAAGGTATATGCACCGAGCCATCGGCCTGAACGCGCTCCTCGACAGGCATCCTCAGATTTCTCGGGCACAGCGGAGCCGGTTGCGGATAGGTGTAATCGTAGAGGTATTCCAGTTCACGGATACCGCGCCGCGCTTCGATAGTGTCCCTGATGCCTTTGGTGGTCAGCATCCCGACCTTGCAACCGGTATGCATGATGACTGCGTTGGTGGTCACGGTAGTGCCATGGCAGATACGCGACACGCGCGCCATGAATTCGCTGAAATCCAGCGCCAGCACGTCGGCGGCGTCACGCAGCGCCTGCAGCATGCCAATCGACGGATCGCTGGGCGTACTGGGAGTTTTTACGACAGTACGCGCTCCGGCTTCATCGATAGCGATGAGATCGGTAAACGTTCCGCCAACATCTACGCCGACATTAAATTGATTTTTTGGCATCGAAGTTCGGTTTAATTGCCTGACAATCGTGCAATGCGATTACGATTCGGCGCTTTTCTTGCCCCCCATCATCCGATCGGTGAACACCCGATGCTGCAGTATAGACGGGACTTGGATCTGGTCGAACAACTGGACAAGCTTGGATTCGACGAATTCTGGTGCGGCGAGCACCACTCCACGGGCTGGGAAGTCATAGCCTCGCCGGAAATGTTCCTTGCCGCCGCCGGCGAACGCGCGCACCGGATTAAACTTGGTACCGGTGTGGTTTCGCTGCCCTACCATCATCCATTCCATGTTGCGCAACGCATTGTACAGTTGGATTACATGACCGGCGGACGCGCCATTCTCGGTACCGGTGCGCTTGCTTCCGACGCGCACACCTTGGGAATCGATCCGATGACATTGCGTGATCGCCAGGATGAAGGGATCACGGTGCTCAAGCGGCTGCTGGCGGGGGAGCGATTCAGCTACGAGTGTGATTGGTTCAACATGTACGATGCGCGACTGCACATCCTGCCTATGCAAGAGGAGATACCGATGGCGGTGGCCTCGATGTTCAGCCCCTCGGGCATGACGCTGGCGGGCAAACACGGCATTGGGATTTTGTCACTTTCCTCAATGATGCAGGACGGCATGGCTTCGCTGCCCATGCAATGGAGTTTCGCAGAAGAAGCTGCGGCAAAACACAACAGCACTGCCCGGCGAGATGATTGGCGCATCGTGCTCAACTGGCACCTCGCGGAAACCCGCGAGGAAGCTCAAAGACAGGCAGAGCATGGGCTGTTTCGATGGATAAACGACTACGCCGTGGGCACCTTGAATCCGGAAGACGGCGTACGGGTTGACTCACCCGATCATGCAATCGAAGTCATGGCCACCGGCGCTGGCGCACCGATGGTGATTGGCACACCGGATGACCTGGTGCAGCGTATTCGCGAGGTCGAGAAGATGAGCGGTGGATTCGGCACCGTTGTCGGTTTTGTCAATGACTGGTCAAATCCGGAGAACATCTCGCGCAGTTGGGATCTGGTTGCGCGTTATGTGATGCCTGAAGTAAACGGTCTGCTCGATGATTTCAGAGACTCACAAAAATTCGTGCAAGACCATCGAGAGTATTTCAAACGGGCCGGTGAAGCGGTCATGTCCAAGATTCAGGAAAATGAACGTGCAGCCGCGGCGTTTGAGAAACAGGGCGTAGGCGACGGTATGGCCAGCGCGCCACTGCCGAGCCACAGCACTATCGATAAATCAGAGTTCCATCAGGGCGCCGTGAAATCAGCCAAGTAATTTGGCGCAACCAATACGCAACCAATAATGGAGTAATTCAGAATGGTGAAATTAGAAGGTGGGTGTCTGTGCGGAAACATTCGCTACTCGGGGGAAGCCGATCCGCTGCTGACAGTTATCTGTAACTGCAAAAACTGCCAGAAGACCTCAGGCGGGGCGTTCTCGGTGAATGTGGCCGTCCCCCAAGGGTAGCATCGACTTCCAGGGTGACATGGCGTCTTACGCGGACACACAGACAGACAGTGGCATGGCGCTCAGCCGCTACTTCTGTGCAAGTTGCGGCTCGCCGATCATGAGCGATGCGGCCGTATTGGAGGGCGTCACAATATTGAAAGCCGGTACGCTCGATGACACCTCCTGGGTAAAACCAACGATGGAGTGTTACTGCGACAGCACGCAATCCTGGCGGGAGTTGGGGGAAAGCATGCAGAAGTTTCCAAAGATGCCGGAGATGTAAATTAGTACCCCTCACCCGACTGCCATCCCTGGCGGTCGGGTGAGGGATTATATTGACTCAACGCAGGCCGCTGAGTTCGGGCAACCAAAGCGGTATCCGCGGAAACGCGATCAAAAGCGCCGCCAGGATCACGGCACAAAACATAAACGGCAACGCCGCGAGCCAGATATCCTGCAGCCTGGTGCCGGGCGGGGCCACGCCTTTCATCACAAACAATAATAGGCCCATCGGTGGCATCGTCAGGCTGATCTCAAGTGCCAGCAATACGATGACGCCAAACCAGATGGAATCGTAGCCGTAGAAGAGCGCGACCGGCATGAATACCGGTAACGTCAACATCATAATTGACAGTTGCTCCATGAATGCGCCCAGGACCAACATGATCGTGAACATCGTTATCAATGCCGCAAACGCGCTGATGTCGGCACCACCTACCCAATCGATCAGCGCCGTGGTGGCTCCGGAGAAAGCGAGGACTTTACTGAACGTAGCCGATCCCAAGATGATCATGAACATCATGACCGTCACCCGCGTTGCACCGACAAAAGCGGTAATTGCTGCCTCCCACGTCAAACAGCGGTAGCAGGCAGCCAAGATCACTACGCCGACCACGCCACAGGCGGCCGACTCCGTCGGCGTGGCCCAACCCAACACAATCATCCCGACCACCAGAAATACGACCAGGCCCATTGGCAGCACGTCTGTCGCGATTAGTCGCAGACGTTCCCGCCAACTCACTTGCTCGACTTCATAGGCGGGTGCCGCACTTGGATCCAAACGCACATTGATGAGAATTACCAAGACATAAAAGAAGGCAAGGATCAGTCCCGGCAAAATACCGGCAATCAACAAGGCGCCTACGTCGATACGCGCAATGCTAGCCAACAACACCGCCAGTGCCGAGGGAGGGATAAGGATGGCAAGCCCACCTACGCCCAGGATCGGACCGATGGACAAGCGTTGGTGATAACCGCGGCGTGACATCTCCGGCACCATCAATGACCCAAGCAAGGCCGTCGATGCCAGACTCGAGCCCGACAGCGCGGCAAACAGGGTTCCACCACCCACCGTGATAAAAGACAACCGTCCAGGCAGCCGCCCGAATAACTTGTCGAGCGCGTTAAACGTGCGCCTACCCAGGCCGGTGTGAAAGAACAACTCGCCCATGATCAAGAACAGCGGCACCGGCACCAATGCAAACGTCGTCAATGAACTGGCGGTATTGCGGATCAACTGCCCCAGACCCGCCTCCCCGCCCATGAAGATGAGCACGCCGACGACATCAGCGGTCAAAAAGGCGAAGGCAACTGGAACCCCACACGCGATCAGGCCGATTATGATGCCCAGCATGAGTGCGAGTGCGCTGCCCCAGTCCATTGGTTACTCTTTTATCCCTAATCCACTGTCGTAGAGATCGTCACGGCCAATCAGAAACCGGCCAAACTCCACTGTGAGTAACATGAAAGACAGCGGCATCACTGCGAAAATGGCCCAGCGCGGCATATCGAAGGAACGAACCTCAACGTCACCGCGGGTAAAGGCTTCAATGGCCACAGATGCCGAGTAGTAACACAGCAGCGCGCACAGCAATGTGCACAACAGATAAACACATGTTGCAATTACCTTTCGCATGCGCGGCGACACTAACGTGGTCACCAACTCGACGTAGACGTGTCGTTTGCAGCGCACCAGCCACGGCGCGCCCAGAAAGGTCACATATAGCAGGCTGTACTCAGTCGCAGCGATGGTGTGCGCAAAAGGCTGCAAGCCAAGGTTGCGAGCCAGCATGTCGTAAACGATGAACACCACTGCCAAGGCAAGCAGTGCCGCGCCCAGCAGGAGAAGTCCGAAGAGAAAATGCTCGTAAGCTGTACGGGGCTTGTCCACTTCTGCCGCGCCGCTCAATCCCGGTAAAAAATCCGTTTAAGTTCCGCGTAATTCTCCGGCGCCCGCGTCTTCAGGCGGTCCCAGATGACATCGAAGGCAAGTTGTCTGTAAGCCGATTCGCCGGTATCGGCAAGCGACACGGTTTGCATACCGCCCTGCTGCAATTGCACGGCAGCCTCTGTGCTCAATGCCAAAAAGCGCTCGTAACTCACCCGTTCATAATCAATGACGGCTTCGCTAAGTAGCTCACGAACATCCGCGGGCAGGGCGTCCCAACGCCGCGCGTTGAAGATAATCCCCATGTCGCTCGAGTAGACACCGGGGTCGACGCGATATTTGATGTGTTTGTCCCACGAGAAATCCTGTAAGCCAACCACGGGCCAACTGATCCCGTCGATCATGCCGCGCTCCAGAGCAGTGTAGATGTCGGGTGCCGGTACATTTACGAACACGGCGCCGAGCGAGGTGATGAAATCCCGCCACACCGGCCCGCCACGAATACGTCGTTGGCTCAGATCGGGGACTCCGGCATCGCTCAAGCCGGGCGCATGGCGGGTGAAAATGTGAAAGGCAATGAAATGCGTACGCGCCAGGTAAGTCACCCCGAGTTTCGCGCGGTGTAAACGATCGAGTAACGCCACGCCGCCGTTGGCACGGGTTTCCCAGGGAGGCAGGTTGCTGGCAAACAGCGCTTCGATTTCCGGGACGTGTCCCAAATAATACGTCCCAGGACCAAAGACCATATGCACAACGCCGGTACGCACGGCATCGGCCTGCTCATAGGTTGGAATTACCTCGGGTCCCCCAACGAGAATTATTTTGAAACGTCCCGCGGCGCGCGCGTTGACCGCCTTGATCCAGGCAGCAAAATCTCGTGTATAAGGAGTTTCAGTCGGCACCGAGCTGATGGCGCGTATCTGCACAACATCGCTGTCGTTGCTGCACCCGCTAATGAGCAGACACACACACAGAAACGCAAGACGAAAGCCGCGCAGATTCCGTAACCAACGGGCTAGGTTAATTGGGAATGTCCAAGGTCAAATAGACGGTGCTGCGAAAATGTGCATGTGCCCGGGTTTGGTCCTGTCGGTGAGCGGCGCTAGAATCCTAGCAGTCCGCCACTCACTCCGGCAATACGGGATCCACATATGGCAAACACTCCGATAGATGGTCAGCAACGCCCGGCGTTACCTGAAACTCATTTCATCGACAACCGCATCTATCTGGATGAGGAAATATTCGCCGCTGAGCAGGCCACTATTTTGGGTCAGTGTTGGCGCTTCGTGCTGCATGAAACCGAATTGCCTAATAACGGTGATTTTCGTTTAGTCAACGTCGGCGGCCGCGAAGTGGTCATCCTGCGCGGCGAGGATGGCGACATCCGCGGCTTTCTCAACACCTGTGCACATCGAGGCGCGCGGCTGCTGCGCCAGAGCGCCGGTCACCTCGAACATCCGCGCATGACCTGCTTTTATCATCATTGGAGCTACGACACCCACGGCCGCTGCGTCGCGATTCCGGAGTCGGCCGCTTACGACAATCAGGGCGTGGAACGCGAATCGGTGTCGTTATCGAAAGTCAGGATCGCGACGATGTGCGGGCTGGTATTCGCGTGCCTGGATGCCGAAGCTCCGGCCTTGGCTGATTATCTCGGTCCAGAGATGACGGCACACATTGAATCGCCGTTCGGCGCAGCCGATCTCGAAGTTTTCCATTTTCATCGTTCCGAGATCGCGGCGAACTGGAAGCTGTTCGTCGAAACCAACTGTGAGGGGTATCACGAATTTCTGCATGTCTTGAATCGCACGACGGGCATTGCCCAGGACAAGTATCGCGAGCGTCGTTGGCATTGTTACACGGGTGGTCATGCCGCCTTGGAGGAGGCGACCATTGGCTACGAACGTCTGGATTTCGAAACACGCGAGTCAAGTTCTTTGCCAGGTATGCATCCCAATGGTCACGTCGTGGTCGATGTGTTTCCGGACCTCATGCTCAATTGTCGTTCCACTGTGGTACGTATCGATTCGCTGATCCCGATAAGCCCGGAGCGCACCGTGTTGGAGTGCCGAGGTCTAGGCAGCAAGGTCGACACGGATGAAATCCGAGATATGCGGATCCGCCATCACAACCAGGTCTGGGGACCCACCGGCACCAACCTCGCCGAGGACGTATGGGCGGTGGAAGCACAGATGGCAAATATGCGCAGCGGCACCAGCCGCTACAGCATTATTGCTCGCGAAGAACAAGGCTCCATGGATGACGAGCCCATGCGCCACTTTTACGCCCACTGGGCCGCGCGCACCGGTCGTAAAGCACACGACTTGGCGGCCTGAGCCGCCTGTGCACAACGCAGATAAGATAGCGATTGAGCGCGAGCTTGACGCGCTCGTACACGCGCTGGCTCGTTACCAGGATGAAAGCCAATTCGATCAATATCTGGACTGCTTTACTGCAGACGGCGAATACCGCATCGAAGTCGACGCACCCGAAGTACGCAAGACCATGGTGTGGATGAATATGAGCCGCGATGAACTTGAGAAACGGCTGAATTCTCTGGCTGCTCACGAATGGCAGATCGTGAAAGTGAACGAGCAAACGCGGCAAGTCACCGTCGACGTCATTAATGTAGAAGACGACCGCGCCCAATTATCCAGCACGCTGTCATTGTTCATCACCGATGAACTGGGAAGCACTGCGCTCTACGCGGTAGGCCGCTACGACGACCGCTGGGAGCACCAAAACGGGCGCTGGCTGCTTGCTCAACGTGTCATGAAACTCAAAACCCGGCTACTGGAACCCCCTTCTCCGCTACCTCTGTAGCCCTGCGCAGTGTCTCGGGCGGCAGCATCATCCTGCGTCTTATTCAAATGAGAATGATTCTTGTTTGGGGTCGACGTTTGTGCCAGTATCGTAAATGCGAATCATTATTATTCGAATTTACAGGAGTTATCGATGTACAAGCCCACGTCTTCGACACTGCTCGCAATCCTGGCCGCAGCCATTTTTCTGACCACACATTGCCATGCTTCCACGCCCAACGTGGACGAGCTCTGGGAAATCGTTCAGCAACAACAAATCGCTATCGAAGCACTGCAAGCCCAGCTTGCACAGACTGATCGGCGTGTGGATTCCACAGAGCAGGCCGCCGAGGCCGCGGTGGAATACGTGGAAACGATAGGGCTACCCTCGAGCTCACCGTCGTGGACTGACAAGACCGGGCTTGGAGGTTACGGGGAACTCCACTACAACAATCTTGATAGCAGCAAGGAAGTCGATTTTCATCGATTCGTCCTGTATTTCTCACATACGTTCACCGATTCCATCCGCTTTTTCTCGGAATTCGAACTCGAACACGCATTAACGGCAGACACGGCCGACGGCTCGGGTCCGGGTGAGGTAGAACTGGAGCAGGCCTGGCTGGAGTTTGATCTAAGCGACCGACACCGCCTGCGCGCCGGGCTCGACATTCTGCCAATCGGCATAATCAATTGGACCCACGAACCACCGACGTTCTTCGGGGTCGAGCGTAACCGTGTAGAAAACGTGATCATTCCGGCAACGTGGTGGGAAGCGTTGCTAGGCGTCAACGGTGAGATAGCACCTGGATGGAATTACGATCTTTACCTGCACACGGGACTGGACTCTCCGGTTTCCGGCGGCAATGCCTTTCGCATCCGCAGCGGCCGGCAGAAGGCCGCAAAAGCCGACGCAGATGACGCCGCGCTGACCGGACGTTTGCGTTACACGGGCTATCCAGGATTGGAGATCAGTGTCTCGGGACAATATCAACAAGACCTAACACAGGGCGATGGCGGGTTTGAAATCGATGCAAGGTTGATCGAAGGCCATATCGCCTATCGCAAGGGCATGTTCGGCTTCAAAGCATTGGGCGCTCGCTGGGACCTTGACGACGGCCCGGCCGGGATCGGACCGAAAAGCAACGGCCGTAACGAGCAGTATGGATACTATCTGGAGCCGGCAATCTACTTCGACGCACCTGGCATCCTGCCAGGCGGATTCGGTTTGTTTGCGCGTTATAGCCAGGTCGATGACCGGGCGGGTAACGACGCCGATACCGATATCGAAGAACTCGTTGCCGGCCTTAACTATTGGCCAACGCCCAATACGGTCGTCAAATTCGACATCCAAAACGAACTCGACGGTGATGACAAAGACGATAACGATGGGTTCAACCTGGGGCTCGGCTACAGCTTCTAATACGGCGTTACCGCGGCGACGTGATCGCGCTACAATGTTCGTTCGGCGCTAAAACAACAACACACGCGTGGAGCCGGGATTGCGCCGTAAGATTTAAAGCAGGAATGCCGGACTCTGATCGAAACGTCTTCGATTTTCCGAGTGCCAACCGGGCAACTGAGCTATGACCAACATCGTCAAATCATTCCGTGCGGCGGCCGTACAAGCCGTGGCGCCCTTTCTCGACCGTGAGGCCGGTACCGCTAAAGCCTGTGCACTGATCGCCGAAGCCGCTGCCAACGGCGCAGATATTGTCGCGCTGCCCGAAAGCTTCATCCCAGGATTTCCCTATTGGGTTTTCGTAAAACCGCTATCTGAAAGCGGGCCGTTTCATGTCCGCTTTTTTGAAAACGCCGTTGAGGTTCCGGGGCCGGTTACCGAGGCTCTCGGCGACGCATGTCGCAACGCAGGTATTGTCGCCGTTGTCGGCGTAACCGAACGCGATACCGCCACGGTCGGGACGCTCTACAACACCAACATCATGATAGGTTCGGACGGCACGCTCCTTGGCAAGCACCGCAAGCTCATGCCTACCTGGGGAGAACGCGTGGTCTGGCGCGGTGGCGACGGTTCCACGATGGCCGTCGTCGACACCGAGTTTGGACCACTGGGCACGCTTAATTGCGGCGAGAATATCAACACCCTGGCGCGCTTTGCCCTGCTGGCTCAAGGTGAACGCATCCACGTCGCCAATTTTCCGTCCTGTGCGCTGATCGGTGCCCGGCATTCGGCCAATGAGCTGTATCTGCATGTGGCGCCACATGCGTATGAAGGCAAGTTGTATTCGATCGTCAGTTCCGCCTGTGGCGACCAGACAACGGCCGACGAGTTGGGCATTGCATTTGAGATACCGGAAGGGTTCTTCGACTGCATCACCGGCGTACTTGGACCCGACGGCGAATGGGTAACACCACCACTGCAGGATCGCGAAGGCATCGTCTACGCTGATTGTCCCGGCGATCCGGTTGTACACGGTAAACTGTTTCACGATATCGTGGGACACTACAACCGCTTCGACGTCATTCGCGTCGAGCTGGACACGGAGCCTAAATCACCACTGGTATTCAGCAAGAAACCACGACAAGAGTAGGTTCGCTATGGCACGCAAAGGCGAAGTTTGGCAGGCACCGCCTGCCGCACTGGCACCCATGCCCTCAGTATCAGGTAACACGGTCAACGGCTTGGGTGAGGGATCCAGCAGACAGCCGTCCCCGTTTTTCTGGCACGAAGACCAATACCACCAGTTCGGTGACATGCAGGCTTATACCCTGGGGATCATGTACGGGGGCGAAGACGGCCAGGAGATCACGGATGCTTTCCACATAATCGGCGGGCAACAGTTCCATCACCGTGGACCGGACCCCATCGAGGTCGCACCGGAGTGCGTCGACAAAAATCCGGCCGCATGGAGCGAGGAGATCAGGGCTTTCGCGCTCACCAACGATGCCGATGTTGTCGGCATTGCGGAAATGCGGCCTGAGTGGGTATACGAGAGTTTCGAGGTCAAAGAAAAATATGTTGTCGTCGTCGGCGTGGCTCACGATTACGAAAAGATCTCCAAGGCGCCCTCTATACCGGGCGAAAACGCCGACGCCATCCTGGAAATCGGACGTCAATACACCCGGGCGGCCACCGCGGCCGCAAAATTATTGAATCTCGTTCGCGGTTACGGCCACGCGGCTACCCTGCATCCAGGCCCCGTCGCGCACTCATTGGTTATGATCCCTGCCGCGGTCGCCGCAGGTCTGGGTGAACTCGGTAAACACGGTTCGCTCATTAACCGCAAACTGGGTGCTTCGTTCCGCCTCTCGGCAATCACAACGGATATGCCACTACAGCTTGATGAGCCGGATGTTTTCGGCGGCGACGAATTTTGCACGCAGTGCCAGCTGTGCCGTGATGCCTGCCCACCGGACGCGATCCACGATGAAAAGCAGTGGGTCAGAGGCGAACAGAAATGGTACGTGGATTTCGACAAATGCATCCCATACTTCGCTGAAACGAGGAGCTGCGGGATCTGCATAGCCGTGTGTCCGTGGAGCCGTCCGGGCGTGGCGGACAAATTGGTCGTCAAGATGGCACAGCGACGCGAACGTAAAGCAGGGACAGACTGAGTGAGCACAGTTCGCAACGCCGAATTCAGACCGGACGCGGCGCGCTTAATGGACGCAGCGCAAAATCTTGTCGGCAATTTCACCGAGCGATTGGAAGCTACCGAGGAAGCACGCAAGATCCCGGATGAAACCGTCGCCGAACTGCGCGAAGCCGAATTGCTCCGCGTGTTCCAACCCAAACGCTTCGGCGGCACTGAACTGTCGATGGCGGAAGTATTGCCAATCATCTCTGTAATTGCCGAAGGCTGTCCATCGACAGCCTGGGTGCTGGCAGTACACCAGATCCACCAGTGGATCGCAGGTCTGTTTCCCAACCAGGCACAGGATGAGATTTTCGGCGACGACCATGACGCGCTGGTTTCAGGTGTCCTGCAACCACGTGTCAGGGTAACGCGGGAAAACGGCGGATATCGGATCGCGGAGGGCCGATGGGTTTTCGCCTCCGGCTGTGATCACGCCGATTGGGTGCATATCGGTGGACTGGTAATGAATGAAAACGGGCCGCCCGCTCCGCACATATTTCTGATACCCAAAACGGACTTCCAAATCCTCGACGACTGGCACGTAATCGGCCTGCGCGGCACCGGTAGCAAGAGTGTCACGGTCAAGGGCATTTATATCCCCGCACACCACAGCATTGCGTTCAGCGATGCGATTTCCGGAGCAGCCGCTGCGAACAAATCCGCGTTATACCAATCGGCTTTTGCTCCCATGCTGTCGCTGAACGTTACCGCGCCGGCGCTGGGCGCAGTGCGAACGGCAATAACAGTGTTCAAAACTCACATCGAATCCCGCAACATGCCGTTCTCGCAGAACAAGCAAGCCGATTCAGCGATAACCCACCGCCAACTCGCGCAGGTGATGATAAAAACCGACATTGCGGAATTATTGCTGGATCGCAGCTCGGGCATGGTGCGAGACTATGCCGAACGAGGAGAAGTCATGCCGCTCAAGCAGCGCCTGACGGTTAGATTGGACGCCTCCTACGCCGTGCGTCAGTGCCTGGAAGCCGTCAACGAACTCTGCCAGGCCAGCGGCGGCGGTATCCTGCAGCAGACACATCCGTTACAACGCCTGCAGCACGATATTCATGCAATGACGCTACATGCTGCACTTAATCTCGATGCCAATTTTGAAATGCTCGGCGCGGCAACACTTGGCAGGCCGTTGGGGACGAATTTTGTTTAGTCGCGAGTGAATTAAAGCAGACCCCTCCCCCTCACCCGACCGCCATGAATGGCGGTCGGGTGAGGGGTAATTGATTTACACGCGCCAATAAGATCCGAGGAGTCCTCATGTATACTCTGGCCGCCGCTCCTCCGGCATAACCCGCACACGGATGCAGACCCAAGTCACCTCCGCTAATTCCAGCAGTACCAGTTTCGAAGCCCGTTTCGCCCGCTGGGTGATCGACTATCGCTGGTGGATCCTGCCGCTGAGTATTGTGCTGGTAGCGGCGCTGGCGAGCGGCGGGCGTTTGCTCCAATTCTCTGCCGACTATCGGATTTTTTTCCAGGAAGACAATCCGGAACGTCTGGCGTACGAAGCGCTGGAACGCACCTTCAGCAAAACGAACAATTTTTCATTCCTCATAGCTCCGCACAACGGCAACGTATTCACCCCCGAAACGCTCGCCGTGGTCGTCGCGCTAACCGAACAGGGGTGGTTGCTGCCGTTCGCCACTCGGGTAGATTCCATCAGCAACTATCAGCATACCGAAGCGGAAGGCGACGATCTCATCGTTCAAGATCTGGTCCTGGATCCGACCAGTTTGAGTACGATACAAACCGAGCGAATCCGATCGATTGCCTTGCATGAACCGCTGCTGGTAAGACGCCTGATTTCCGAGCCAGGCCACGTCGCGGCCGTCAATGTGCGATTGACCGTGTCGGATGAGGAGAAATCCATACAGATCCCGGTGGCATACGCGGCGGCAAAGGAACTGCGGGGCCGGTTTCGCGTGCTCTACCCGAAGATCGACTTTTATTTGACCGGTGGAGCAGTGCTTGATGCGACGTTCGGCGAGGCCGCGGAACTCGATGCCGCCGGGCTGCTGCCACTGAGTTTCGGGTTAATGATCTTGATCCTGATGCTGCTACTGCGCAGTGTTACCGCAACGGTGGCAACGCTGTTGGTAACGGTGTTTTCGATACTTGCGGCGATGGGCTTACGCGGGTACAGCGGTTTCCCCCTGTCGCCCCAATCAGGCGCAACCCCAATCATCATTCTCACGGTCGCTGTCGCGAGTTGTGTACATCTGCTGGTCACGTTTATCCACGGGTTACAACGCGGCGAAGCCAGGCGCGCAGCACTGGAAGAAAGCCTGCGCATCAATCTGCAGCCCATTACAGTCGCCAGTATTACGACTGCGCTTGGTTTTCTTACTTTGAACGCGTCGAGTGTCCCGCCGTCCCGCTGGATGGGCAACACCGTTGCCTGTGGCGTGTTGGTATCGTTGTTTTTATCACTGACGTTTCTACCGGCGTTACTGTCCGTATTGCCGATACACCCCAGAGGAACGGGGGAGGTTAGCGATAACGCCATGCGGCGGCTGGGACTCTTCGTCGTCGCAAAACGCAAGGGGCTGTTTTTTGGCATGGGCGCATTGATCGTGACGCTTATCGCTTTCGTGCCGCTCAACGAAGCGAATGAAGATCCCTACGATTGGTTCGACCAGACTTTCGAATTTCGCCGCGCAGTTGATTTCGCCGAAGCCAATCTCACCGGTCCAGAGGTAATCGATTATTCACTTGCGAGCGGCGAAGCGGGCGGCATCAGTAACCCCGGATTTCTCAATGAGGCAGACGCATTCGCAGCGTGGTTGCGCGCTCAACCCGAAATCGTCCATGTCAATGTGCTTACCGACACCATGAAACGGCTCAACATGAACATGCACGGCGACGATTCTGCGTGGTACCGGCTACCCGAAGCCCGCGATCTGAACGCGCAATATTTGTTGCTTTACGAAATGTCGCTACCGTACGGACTGGATTTGAACGACCAGATCGATATCACCAAATCCACCATCCGCGTCACGCTCACCATGCAACGACTTACCCTGCAGCAAATGATGGCGCTGGAAGCGCGTGTTCAAGCCTGGTTCGAAGACAACAGCACTGCCATCGATCCGAGTCCCGCAACAGGGGTGTTCTACATGTTCGCGAAGAACAACATTCGCAACACCATCAGCATGATGCAGGCAACGACGCTGGCGTTGGTAATGATCTCCCTGTTACTCGTTATGGCGTTTCGCTCTGTCAAACTCGGGATAGCCAGCTTGGTGCCCAATCTCGTTCCCGCGGCCATGGGATTCGGCGTGTGGGGAATTATCGACGGCTGGGTAAGCATGGACATCGCGCCAGTGATGGGAATGACGCTGGGCATCGTGGTAGACGATACGGTTCACTTTATGAGCAAGTACCTGCGCGCCCGACGCGAGGGTAATTTGGCGACTCACGATGCAGTGGTTTACGCATTCACCACAGTCGGCCAGGCGCTGATTATCACGACAATCGTGTTGAGTGTCGGATTCCTGACCTTGTCGCTATCGCATTTCGGACTGAATTCGCGCATGGCGGGTCTAACATGTATTGTCATTGCACTCGCCCTGGCAGCGGACTTTTTGTTCTTACCTCCGCTGCTAATGATGATCGACAAGCACAAGACGACAAATGCGGACCACGTCGCTGCGCCGAATCACACCTGAGTTGAAGTACTCCACTGTCTTGCGATTGAACCTTTGAACCCTTAGAGTTTTAACCTGAGAAACGTTCGTGGACTCAATATTGTGAAATTTCTACAAAACAAATGGTATTTCGCCGCCTTTGATTTCGAGCTCAATCACACCCTGCTGGCTCGGCGCATAGCCGACGTTCCGGTTGTCATGTGGCGCACGGAAGACGGCAGCATCGTGGCGTTACACGATATGTGCCCACATCGCTTCGTGCCGCTTTCTAAGGGCATTCGCGTAGGCGACGAAGTTCAGTGCTGGTACCACGGCATACGTTTCGACGGCAACGGCGTGTGCACCGCAATACCTGAACAAGACACCATTCCCCGCACGGCAAAAGTCAGGGCTTACCCGCTGGTGGAACGGCATGCAGGCGCCTGGCTCTGGGTCGGCGATCCCGCGAGCGCAGACGAGTCCGCTATTCCTGACTACTTCTATCATAAGAGTGAAGATTGGGTCGACATGGGGCACGGCAGCTTGTTCGTTGATGGCCACTGTCAGTTGTTGGTCGATAATCTCCTCGACCTCAGTCACATTGCCACGGTGCATGCTCAGACCGTTGGTAGTGATGACCAGACGACGGCGGAAATCAAAACGACGGTTGAAGGCGACACTGTTACAGTGAATCGATGGATCGAGGACAAACCCGCGGTGCCCATCTGGAAAAAGGCGTTTAACAATTACCCCGAGCATGTCGATCACTGGCAAAACATGCATTGGCAGGCACCTGGCTACTTTTTTATGGATGTTGGGGTAACGCCAACCGGCCGGCCAAAAGAGGAAGGCATCTCAATCCTTGCCTCGCACATCATCGTGCCTTCACATTCGAGAGGTTGCTACTACTTCTGGCATCTCGCCCGGCAGCCGCGCTTCGGTGGACGGTTCCTGGACGAAAACATGACGAGGGCCATTGATTTCACGTTTCACCAGGATCAGGAAATTATCAACATCCAGCAGAAATTGCTGGATGAGATGAACATCGAGGACACGGCCAAAGGCTACATCTTCCCACTCACCGTGGAGTCGGACAAAGGCGCAGTTCACTCGCGCCATATCATGGACCGGCTGCTCGAAAACGAAGCGCAAAGTAACAAAAATGAGGGGCTGCGCAGCGTCGGCGGTTAATTCGATTTGCCCGAGCTGCATTGCTGAAAAAAGCAGACCACCGGCCAGTGGCCACGCACCGTGAAGGTCAGCCAGTTGCGAAATAGCGGCCAAGCAACACGAATGCGCCCACGGCCGAGATCACTAGAATCCCGATGCGGGTCATCCCCTGATCGAGTCTCTTGACCAATAGACGCGAGCACGCATAGCCCATCAGCATACCGGGCAGTAGCACTACCGAAAGCTCGACTTCGATGAGCGTCAATCGCCCGGCGCCCAGTAGTGCAAACAGCACAAACGGCGTCGTCAGCAGAAAAAACGCCGACAAGGTTCCGCGCACCTGGTCAGCCGTCAAACCTTGATACAGCAACGCCACCGGCGGTCCGCCTATCGACGTTATCGTGCCGATGAAACCTGATATCAGACCCGCTACCGAGGCATTGCCAGCCGTTAACCGTGGCCGCCAACCGCCAAGACTCACCGCAACCGCAACCAGCAGCATTGTGCCAAATAGCGCCTGATAAGTGCGCAGACTGACCGCCGCGATCGCCACGCCCGCAAGCACCGCGCCAAGTGCGCTGGCCGCGATTGCCCAGCCAAGGTGGCGAACTACGATGTGTTGCCTGCTCTTCCAGCCAACGAGGCAGACCATAACGACCGACACGAGCACTATTGGCGCGGGTACCAGTCGCGGGTATATAAGTAACAACACCGGCGCACCGATGAAGTTAAAGCCGAAACCCACGACGCCATGGATTGCGGCGGCAAGCAACGAAATTAAAACGCAAGCAATGATAATGGATAAATCCATGGTATTTACGGGCTATTTATCGTCGTCCCTTATAAACACGCCGCGCTACACTATCACGTCATCGAACCCATTTGGCGGATCCGCGAAATTCTCTTTCTCCCGCTTCGCGACAGCGGGTATTAGTTCAGCCGACCACTGGTTATTCACGGTCTACGTCGGTTAAGGTGGACGCATGAGTAAGACGCCGGTCACGATCCTTGCCGGTTTTCTGGGCGCGGGTAAAACCACGCTGCTCAATCGTATCCTGCAGGCAGAGCACGGCTTGCGCATTGCGGTGCTGGTCAATGACTTCGGCGACATCGACATCGACTCGCAATTGATTACGCGTGTCGAAGGTGAGCAGATCAGCCTCGCCAACGGCTGTATTTGCTGCACCATCCGCGAGGATTTAGCCAGTGCCGTCATCCAGGTGTTGGCGAATCCCGCGCCCCCGGAATACATCGTCATCGAAGCCAGCGGCGTGTCTGATCCGGCAGCGGTGGCTATGGGCCTGGAGATGTCATCACAATTGACGACCCGGGTGGCGCTCGATGCGATTGTCACGATCGTGGACGCTGAGCAGATCGGTGAACTAACAAACACCGACAAAAGTCTCGCCATTGATCAAATCAGCGGTGCCGATATTGTCGTCATCAACAAACTGGATCTGGTGGATACGGCCGAACGTAACCGGATCCACGAATGGATCGGGGAGATAGGGCCTCACGCCCGACTAACCGACGCCACGCAAGCGAACGTACCGCTGGCGTTGATCCTGGGAACCGATGCACACGCCAACACTACGACACCCGCGCACGAGCCAACCGAGGTACATGTCCATCCCGCAACGGACAAGCCGCGGTCCAGCCATTCGCACAATCACGCAGCGGAATATGCGACCTGGTCATGGACCCATAGCGAACCGCTCGCTTTCGAAGCCGTCTACGAAACATTCAAAACGCTGCCGCTTGCGGTGTTCCGCGCCAAAGGGATCCTGTGGCTACGCGAAGTCCCCGACAAACGGGTCATCGCGCAGATGGTTGGCAAGCGAGTGACCTTAGCGCGGGGCGAGCCCTGGGGTGATAGCACCCGGCATTCGCAAGTCGTGGTGATCGGCGCGCCAGACGGCGTTGCTCCGTCAGCGCTCCAGGTGCGTTTTGATGCCTGTGTGGGCACGCATGTGCCGCCCGGCGAGAACCGAATGGCAGCTGCGGTGATCGAAGTGCTGCGGCGTTGAAGGTATCTGTATCAGCGCATATTCGCCCGAACGATAGACAGCAGTGGCGATATTCATTCCTCGAAACGAATGTATATCTCACCTTCCTGAACTAAATTCCCCGCGTTAGGCAATTTAGTGCACCTACCTGTAATGCCGGGGCAGCTACCACCGTAAGCTGCACTTTCCTTACTACAACCCGCTTTCTTAATATCATTTGAATCAACCGCACACCCATATTGGCATTCTGAATTAACTTTACATTGCTTCCCCACATCACTCGCAATTTCTTTACAGCCCGTAAATATAAAGTCTGCACCCGTAAAGCCTGTCGTTTCACCATAACCTGCAGGACACTGGACTTCCCCTAATTGTGTATCTACATGCACCGACCATTCTCGATGGCCACGTCTAAATGTCGCATCCTTTACGAATGAGCCACCCACATCTTTCTCAATGTACAGTTGATAATCTCTGTGGCGAATGTAGTGCCCAGGATAATTTAGTGATTCAAATGAATATAACTCTGAACTTGCCAAGCCATCTGTAAAACAGAAAGTCGCATCCTTGTTAAAAAGATCACTCTCATCAAGCTCATGAAGTTTGATGCGGAAATTTTGATGCCTGAGATAGAAGCCAGGGTAGTTGACGGACTCAAAAGAGCTGCATTTCCCTCCGAGACCTCGAACAACTCGAAAGGTTGAATCTTTTTTATCCAGATCCGAAATGATGAAGCTTATCTCGCCAAGATTATTTTTGTGCCTGATGTAGCTATCTGAGAAGTTATAAGATTCAAAAGAATATGTACTCTCTGCATTTGCCAGCTGAATGCATAAAGCAAAAAAGGCAATGCCCAGTAAGAGATTGGAGGAAATACGGGTCACTTTTGTTCTCCCCCCACCGGCTGCTAACTCTCGCGATTTACTAATTTAAATTGGCGCCGTACAGTGCGAGGGCGCGGCTTTGAGATCCAGATCGTTCAACTCCCCGGCATCTGGAACTCGGGGGCAAGCACGGCATTCGCGTTCGTCGTCAATGCGACTCGAAGTTCTTTCACAGGTTTGTACTCCGGGTCGTTTACGAAATCCCGTGCGGCCTGCTCCGTAGGGAAGCGCACAACGACGACCCCGTCAGCCGGCTTGCCTTGAAGTGGCTCTGCGTCGGACGAAGAAACGATCACCTCGCCGTTGTATTTCGCAAGGAACGGGCGGACTTTAGGAATGTATTCCGCTCGATATTTTTCCAGATCGGTGATTGTATGAGTCAGAATAAAGTATGCGGCCATCGTCTCTCCCCACGTCCGACTTTTTGTTCACGAAATTCCGTAATAGGCTCCGGGCGCCCAGCTAGCGAGTTCAGCCGCTACCCCGCAGCAGCTTGGGTAACTGCCGACGTCTCGCGAAAATGCGGCATTACTTCGCTGGCGAATAATTCCAGGTTCTTCTTGGTCTGCTCGTGCGGCTGAGTGCCGAACTGCAGGATGGCGCAAAGCTGCCCGAAGCCGAGCCGTTCCTCAAATTCGGCGAGACGCTCGCGTACCGTGGCGGCTGAGCCGACAACGAACATGCCCAGTTCATCCAACCGCTCCATGGTGTGACCACCCATCAGCAATTCACGCTGTGCGATGCCTATGGCTTTCAGCGAGGAGATGGACGTGTAGCCTGGGGGCATCAGCATCTCGTTGGGTATGCGCAGAAACTTATTGAAAAATGCCTCGATGTGCGGCCTGGCTTCTTTGCGGGCTATTTCGTCGGTCTCGGCAACGTAGATAGGAAGTGCCAAGCCAAGTTGTTCGGGCACGACTGTGTAGCCGTGCTCCTCTTCAGCGATCTGGCGGTACATGCCCATAAACTGCTCGACCGCCGTGACCGGGCTGTAGACGTTGAGGTAAACATATTTGCGATCGGGGTGCGCCGCCCAGCGGATAGTCTCGGCACTGCCCTGCGAGGGGATCCACACCGGCGGGTGTGGCTGCTGATAGGGGCGCGGCCACAGGTTCACATATTGGTATTGGTAGTGTTTTCCCGCAAACGGAAACGGCCCCTCTTCGGTCCATGCGCGAATGATCAGATCGTGTGCTTCGCGGAAGCGCTCCAGCGAAAAAGCCGGATTGACGCCGGTCGCGTGATACTCCACGCCGATGCCGCGCACGAACCCGGCGATGAAGCGCCCGCCGGTGATGTTGTCGAGCATGGCGAATTCTTCGGCGACCGTCAGCGGGTTCGATAGCAGCGGTAATGCGCGGCCAAGCACGCACACCTTGCCTTTCTTAATCGAACGCGACAACGCACCCGCGGTTACGCCCGGCGTGGGCATCATGCCGTAGGCGGTCTGGTGATGCTCGTTCACACAGACACCGTCATAGCCCAGCGTATCGGCGTATTCGAGTTCGTCGAGATATCGGTTGTAGAGCGCGTGTCCGATCTTGGGGTCGTAGTAGCTGTTGGGGAGGACCAGGCTCGACGACGCGTACTTCTTGTCGAAATCGAGATCGAGTGCACCGTAGGGCATTAAATTGAAGAAGTAGAAGTTCATGATGACGCTGCCTCCAGGAAGCCGGTAAAGTGTTCGAGGTAGCGCTCGGCGGCTTCGACCATGGGCACATGACCGCAGTTGGGATAGACCTCGACTTGTGCACCGGGGATCAGTTCGCTGTAAGCATGGGCATAAGCTTGCGGAAAGATCTTGTCACTATCGCCCCATTGGATCAGCACCGGCATGGTAAGCCGGTGCAACCATTTAGCCAGGTCGGGATTATGGAAGCGTGGATGCCATGCCAGCCGCGCCGACATCTGGCGTGCCTTGAGCATTAACTCCAGTTCATCCTCGCTGGGTTGCATGGCCAACATGGTCTGCTGCGCTTCGGCGGTAGCGAAAACATTGCGGATCGTCTCCTCCGGGCTCCACATGAAAACGTCGCCCATTGGCACGTCGTCGACACGGATACCCGCAGCCGCACACAGACTCAGACTCTTGAATCGTTTGGGCTGACAAACGGCGATCTCTGCGGCCAGCCAGCCTCCCAGTGAGTGACCGGCTAGATGGCAGCTTTCGATTTCCAGTGCATCAAGCAGGTCGAGATAGAAAAACGCGAGATCGGAAATGCTGTCGATCCAGTCAGTCGTGTCGGACGCGCCATACCCCGGGTGATCGGGCAGGATGGTGTCGAAACGTTCCGCCAACGTACCCTGCAGCGGGGCCCAGGTCATTCGTCCGTTGGCGCCGTGCAGCAGGAGCAAGGGCTCTGCGCCACCGCCGCGCGTGTAAAAAGTCTTGCAGCCCTGGATTTCAATCGTGTGCTCAGTGATGTCAGGCATAATCGATACTACTCCGCGAAATTGGGCACTTCGGAGTATAGGGCGTGTAGATGCTCTTTTGTAAACAAATCAAAAACAATGCGCGCAGACTCTGCCTGGTGCGAAGCCTGTTTACGATTGCGTGACGGACGCCGGCATCTGAATTAACTCTGACACCTCGAGTGAACCCCTCATTTCAAGAAAAGGACAAGCCTTTGCAGCCATCAGCGCTGCGTCCAGCGAATCAACTTCAATTATCGTGAAACCAGACATTGACGTTATGCCTCCGTCGGAAACGGTACCATCGGAGTTAACTGTTTTCGTCCCCTTAAGCGGATTGGCGGGACTAATTGCTGAGTCGCCCAACGAAGCTAACCACTTTCTATATTTCTCCATATGTTGCTTACCTTCCTCTGGGCTGGATGGCCGATCACCGCCTAGATAAGTAATCATGTATTGAGGCAATTGCGTTTCTCCTTTTTTACTAATGCCATGGACAAAATTACAGCCCCGCGAAATCCTTATTAAAAACGCTGTTTCGTCCGTGGGTTACGGATCCTGTGAGAGCCAGCTATCTGTTTACTCTACCCCCAGTTTCTTTTTGACCCTGTGCACCGCCGCTTCCGCGGCCTGTACCGTTTCGGCCTGATCGCCGAGCACTCGGCCGGCTTGCTTTAATACCCGCCCCGCAACCAGCACATAGTGCACGTTCCGCGGCTGGCCGTTGAAGACCAGTTGATTCACCCAGTTCCAGTCTGGTGCGAAGTTGATCTGGTGCGGATCAATAACGATGAGATCGGCCTGTTTGCCGGGTGTGAGGGAGCCAACTTTATCATCCAGACCCAGCACCTGCGCACCGCCCATGGTTGCCATACGCAGTACGTCTGCCACCGTCGGATAGACCCCAGCGTCGAGATGTTTTGCTCGCTGCAGTCCCACCGCCATGCGCATGAGATTGAAAAAATCACTGGTATCGTTGCTGCCGCCATCGAGCCCCAGACCCATTGTCAGTCCGGCCGCATGCATGTCTGGGGTGCGCATTACGCCCGATGCGAGCCGCATGTTGCTCAACGGATTATGAGCTACTCGCACGTCGTGACGCTTGAGCATTGCGATGTCGGCATCGGTCAAGTGTACGGCATGGTTTACCTGCAGCGAGCCATCGAACGCGCCCGCCTCTTTCAGTACTGTCGCCATGCTCGGGAAAACACCGTTTGCTTCGCCGCCAGGGTCGTTCTTGTTTTCCATGAAATGTACGTTGAGCGCCACGCCGAGTTCTTTGGCGAGCGCCGCCATGTTGCGCACGCCTGGTGCGAAAGCGGGAATGGGGTGCGCTGCTGTTTGTAAAGCCGCGAGCGGATTGGGATCAATGTGCCGACGCTTGAAATCGATGATTGCCGTACGCGTGGAATCTGCTTGGCTGCAGTCGTTGACGTTGCAGTTCCAATCGAAGTAGGCATACACGAACCTCAGCTTGGAATCTTCGAGCGCACGAATGTTTCCGGCGACCATGCCTTTGCTCGAGGAGACGGCCCAATCTGTTGTCGTTGTCACACCGGTGCCAATAAGGTCGAACGTACTCAAGCGCACCAGTGCGTAGGTGTCAGCTTCGTCGATTGCGCCGCCGGCGGGCCACTGACATGCTTCCAGCCAACCGTGCAGATCGTATTCCAAGCCACAACCTCGTGTGAGCGTTTGCCATAGGTGGTTATGTGTATCGACAAAACCGGGCATCACAATCATTCCGGTCGCATCAATGACAACGTCACCGGTTGATGGCACCCCAACACTGATTATTCGATCGTGTTCGATCTTTATATCCCCGCCGTTGAGCAAACCGAGCGGGCCATCGCCGACGTCGGCATCCATCGAGACAATGAGGGCGGCGTTTTTGATTACGGTGGTTTTAGCTGCGCTGGCGGCTTGTACCGACGCCAACGAAACGATTAGAGCCAACGCTGTTAACATAACCGCGACAGGTTTTTGCATTACCGGGCGTCTCATAGTGCAGCGACAACCATTATTTCAACGTTGAACTTTGGCGCCGCAAGTATGCCCTGTACACAGGCTCTCACCGGCGGATTCTCCGCGTCTATCCATGCCTCCCAGACCGCATTCATCTCGTCAAAACTGCGGATCTCCGAAAGCCAGATAGTCGCGGACAATAACTTCGATTTATCCGTGCCGGCCTCGCGGAGCAGAGCGTCTATGCGTTCCAATACATTCTGGGTTTGTTTGGTAACCGACTCACCCGACGCCTCGAACGCCACCTGGCCGGCAAGATAAACCGTGTCGCCGTGCTTCACGATCTGACTCATTCGAGAACTGAGTTGCTTTCGTTCGATAGACATAGCACACCTCTTTTATTAATGACTTGTTGCCAGTTTTACGAAGCTTGACTAAGTACAGTTGTTTAACGCGCCTGCGCTCGCAGAGGAAAATCTTTCATTGCTATTCAACGTTAGTCACGACCCGGAGAACATCGGTATCACGACCGCGGCGATTACCAGCGCAACGATCAGTAATAAAAGAATCCAGATGACGATGGACGTACGGTATTTGATGTCGGGCGTTTGCTCGATGATGTCCCGATATTCACTGGAAAACACCATTTTTCCTTTCTTGCCGAATACCAGGTACAAAATATAGCCATTGATCAGCGTGCCGACAGGAAAACCAATCAGGCCGATCGCGGACAGGATCGCCACCGGGATCTTTACCCATGTGCGTAGCTGGCGAACGCCGCGGCCCAGCAGTAGCATTCCGGCCCCCAACCCAACATAGACGATTGCTTGAGCACCGAGAGCGACCGAAGTCTCACCCGACAGATTGCCGACAAGAATGGCGATCCCACCCACCAATCCCGAAACCGCCGCCAGGTAGTAGAGCAGGCCAACCGACCTAATCGCCGCTTCGTGCTTGAGGAACTCTTCGCGGATACTTCGTGCACGTCCCGCATCGCTGGAAGTATCCGTAAGCTCCGCGGAAGGCGGCGTATAGGGGCTGGGGTCGTCGCTCATGGGTATTCTCCTCGCGGGACGTCCGATCGTGGTCGCTGAAATCCGCCATGATGCTCGTTGAGTAATAATGCTCCAATTGGTGCGACCGTGACAGGCCGCATTCGAATTACACGGCGAATTTCCAGTGCGATTACTCTTTGCTGGATTGCTCCACCATATCGGCCAGGCGCTCGCCCAAAATACAACTGATATTGAAATTCAACTTTGCGACAATGTTGGGAAAGAACTTGAGATCCTTTTCCATGCGTTCGTAATCGAAACGCAGCGCCGATAGTTTGCCGATAGCGCGTACGTCTGCGGTGCGCTGCGTCTCCCGAATATAGCCGATTTCGCCAAATACCTGTCCAGGATGCAATGTCGCGAGCGTATGCGATGTGCCACCGTCACGGCGTACGACTTGCGCCTCGCCAGACAAGATCAAGTACATGCTGCGACCAATCGTGTCCTGCTCCACCAGTAACTCACCATCATCGAATTCGCTGATCTCAGAGATGAGTATTGCTTTGCGTCGCTGGTAGTTCGTCATGCTATTGAACAGCGGACTACGATCCAATACCTCTCGGTCCACCGACATCGCCAGAATTTGGTAGAGACCAACAAGCCGGATCCGCGACATGATGATGGGAGTGATCAGCAGATTGGCAAAGATGGAAAACAGCATGGTCGCGGCGGCTAATGCGCCAAACTGCGCAACGATGGTGAAGTTGGACCACAGCAGTATGCCAAACCCAAGTGCGAGCGCGAGGCTGGATACGATCAGCGGTGTGGCTTCTTCCTGAACTGCTTCGTGTACGGCCGCAACGTAGTCAGAGGTACGTCTACAAAGTTCGTTGTAGCGCGCGAGCAGGTGAATAGTGCCGTCAACGGCAATACCGATGGCAATGACAGCCACCATTGCGGTGCCGGGATTCAGCGGTATATCCAGCAATCCCATAATGCCGAACATTAAGGAGATAGGTATCAACGCGGGCACCAGAGCAATTGCGCCACCTTTAAACGAGGTGAACATTACGGACATGATCACGAATATGAGTGCCAGCAGGATACCCAACGCCTTTACCTGCGCGAGCATGAGACTGTCGGCCGCGCGATTCACCATCAGGTTCTCGCCGACCATGTGTACCGAGATGTCGGGGCCGGCAATGTGACGCGCCACATCTTCAAGTTCCTCAATGTATCCGTTGAGGGTATGCGAATCGGTGATGTTATGGCGGACCACAATATTCGCCCGCCGGTAATCGTGGCTGACATAACTATCCAGATCGCTGCGGTGAAAAAACAGCAGGTATTGCGCGACCAATTCGCGCGTGTCCGGGATCGTAACTTCGGCAAACTCACCTCGAAACTCGCGATTCACGAAAGACAAATGGTCCGCCAGGGAAATACTGCGATCGAATCCGCCCTGTTTATCTAAAAATTTCTGTATTTCAACGAGCTTTCGCAAATTGCGTGGTTCCTGGAACGCTTTCGTTGTTTTGGACTCCAGCGTGATAAAGAAAATTTTGATGCCAGACAGATCCTCATGAATTCTCTTTGTGTCCTGGATCAAAGGACGGTCACTGGGAAAGTAAGACAACGGGTCGTTAGTGACATACAGCTTTGAAGCCTGAAATACAAAAAACGCGCACAGTAGCGCGGTAATAGTCAAAGTCGCAGTCGGGTATTGATCCTGAGATATGCGGAAAACCTTAATAACCCTGTCCGGAAAACTCAGTGAGTCGGCGTCCGCAGCAGACGCCGTGACCTCGTCGGGCCCATAAATCGACAACAATAGCGGTACAAGCAGTATCGTGACGATGCCATTTGCCAGCATGGCGAAAGTCGATGCAATCGCAAAATGCTGAATGAGGGCAATATTACTGAAAATATTACTGGCAAATCCCATCGCGGTCGTCAGTACTGTCAGTACCAACGGCAGTCCGATGTGTGCTGCAGTATAGCGGATGGCGTGATTTCGCCGGTCAGTATCGCCTTCTTTCAGCCCGCGGAAGAACGCCGACATCATGTGGGTGTCTTCCGTTGAGCCTATGACGATGATCAGCGACGGGATCATCGCACTCAGGATATTCAAAGGGATCCCGACCCAGCCAAGCATGCCAAACGTCCAGACGATGGTGACCACCGAGGTAATCAAAGGGATCACTGCGGACAGCGTGCTGCGCAGGAAAAAAAGGATCGACAACACCAAAATCAAGGCCGATAGGGGACCCAGCAGTACGAAATCCTCAAACAGGCTGGCGCGCAGCTCCGCGTTTATTCGCGGCGACCCGACCTGCACTATTTTTTCGAACTCTCCACGACTGGCCTCTAGTAATTTTTCCAGTTTCTCGAAAAACTTCCGATCGAAATTTTCTTCCTCGTCAATATCCACCACCGACACAATGATCGCGGTCGCCGTACCGTCGGCGGAGAAAAAATTACCCAAGTACAACGGATTTGCGAGCGCTCTTTGCTTTGCCATCGATGCTTCTTCAGCCGTCCGCGGCGCCTCGCGCAACAGTGGCTTGGAATCGACTTTGCCCTGTCTGCCGTCGATTGTATGCAGGCTGAAAACGCTATCGACACGCGTTACTTTCTCTATTTTTTCGATACTGCGATGCAAACGCTCGATAGTCGCGAGCTTGTCCGGCGTCCAGAGTTGGGTGTCTTTAATGTAGATTATCGTTCTGTTATCCGTGCCGAATTCGCCCATTACTCTTTCATAAACGAGACGCCCCGGATCATTCTCCGGGATGAGGCTGTCGACTCCCGTATCTATTTTCAGACGTGGAATACCCGCGGCCGCGAATACGCTGACTAATACCAGCAGAATAACGACCGCTTTGCGGTTGTTCAGACCCAGCAGGAACATCTGCATGATCATTGCGCCGGCGACTCCTGTTCGATTATCTCTTCATCCAACGGCGCTTCGGTGGCGTTGCTGTCATCGCTTTCCGGTACCGCGAACGGCGTATACGGATGGTTTTCATACAGCCACGCAGCAGTGAACATCTCCGCCGGAACATAGTCGCGCGAAAGCACGCGTCGGTGAATTTTAACCAGCGACTGATGTTGCTCGAGGTTGTCCTCCATCAAAATCATATTGGCCCGCCACATATCCCCATCGACAGCTTGCAGATCATGATGAGTTTGCTTTTTCGCGACACGACCCCGCTTATCGAAATAGTCGGTCATGGTTATGTATAGATTGTCCTCGCGGATGTAGTGGCGTTTGCGAAGTGGTGCGTTATCGAGCGCGTCACCGGCCCGGTACACATCGACGACGAAATAATGCAGATTACCGATCTTTTGGTTGCTCCGGCGCACGTACCGATAATCCGTCAGGGTCTCGCCAATCAGACTTTCCACTGAGAAATCGGTACCCAGAAAATTCCCGTCGCTACCTACGCCGCTACTTTCAATGAGCTGTTCGCCGTAGGCTGGCAGGTAGACAAATTTGTGTGTTGTGCCGTCCGGCGCGCGATTGGCCAATAATGCCACACCTTTTACTTCCGGCGGAAAGTCAAACAGCAACATAAAGCGCACAGCGCCATTGTCCTCAACGCGCGAGTAACGTCGCACTTTCCTGGAGTCGCGCTCGCTGTTGCGATCGACCATAACCATGGATTGCTCTTCGTACACATACGGATACTGCTCATGGCGCTGATGTACCTGTTGCATGAGAGCGGGGCCGCTGATTTCCGGGTCGGCACCGGCCACCGCGTTTCCGCCAGCAAGCACTACGGTCCAAACGATTCGGATCAGCCACTTTGAATTCAGGTAAGCCATGCTGGGACCGATCAACCGTCCGACGCCGCAACAATGGTCGCCGCAATGCGACCGCTTAATTGCCCGAACAAACTCTGCATTGCCGCAACCAGGGCATCGTAGTCCCCGGCTTCGAGACTCGTCGGACTTTCCAGGGATGCGCTGTGGGTCCCGAGCGGGCGTGCATCGCTGTTGCCACTAAGCTGCCAGCGCGCGACAAGCGCCACGGTACCGGTAGAGGTTTGCTCATACTGATCAACGTAGATCTGCACGCGGTAATCGGGTTGAGATGCTGAACGATTGAGCGGCGTGCCTATATCCGAGGTCCCCAGTCGATTCATCAGGTTTCGCGTCAGGGTACGCATCAGGTTTTTGCGCAGGTTCTCACCCCATTGGTGCAGTTGCGAAAATGTCAGGCGATTCTCGCCGTCGCGCGAAGCTATGCGCGAACGCTCGAGGTATTGGGGCAGCTGCAAATCTATAATCTCGATGGCTAATGGTTTCTGCCCTGTGGGAACTTCGTCGAAAACATCCACCGGATCGATCACGTAATACACAATGTTCGCCGCACCGCCACCACCGCAGGCACCAAGCACCAGGGCTATCGTCAGTGCCGATATGCTGTTCGCGAGCAATCTGATCATGGCAATTCGCTCATTTACTCTTCCTCGGTATCCTTGCCGAAAATAAAGGCTTGTGGATTGCGTTCGAGCATTTCGACCAGTCCCCTGATCGCCCGTGCCGTTTCCTCGAGTTCGCCGGTCATTTTTATGACGCTGTACTGCAGCGGCGAGTTAGGCTGTAACACGCGATTCGTCATGGTCAATGTTGTATCAAGTTTTTCCAGCGCGATGTGACCGGCATCGATCGCCTCCTGCAGATTCGACTCATCAACTTTTTGCAAAATACTGCGGAACGATTTCATCGATGCTTCAAGATCTTCGAGCGATCCCTGCACTTGCTCGGAATTGAAGAGCTTGTTGGTTCCCTGCAGCGTTGCCAGTAGATGTTCGCCGATCTCATCGATTTTCACCCTGTCGACCTTGGTCATGAATTCTTCGATGGATTTCGTGATAGAGGCGAAGTTTGCGGCCGCGATGGTTGGCAGTTCCGGAAACGGCAATTCTTCGTCGCTCAGCTTGATCGCAGTGTCCGGGTGCATACTAAGCTCCACGAATAAAGCGCCAGTGAGCAAACTGCCGGTTTGTAAGCTCGCCCGCAGACCGCGATCGACGAGTGAGTTGAGTGTTTCATAAGGCGATATCGTCTCTGTGGAATTGCGTTCGCCTATGCGTTCAGGTTCGATCTCGATCAATACCGGGATCCGGAAAGAGGCCTCCTCAGTGTCGTACTCAAGCTGAATGTCGAGCACAGAACCGACCTTGATACCCTGGAATTCAACCGGCGCGCCAACCGCCAGACCGCGCACCGAAGCATCAAAGAACAACAGAAACTGAACCTTTTTGGTATACGCATAGGTTTCGATAGTGGCGTAATCATCGTACAGTGTGAAAATCAGATCCTCGACATCCTCGGTTGCCTGCTCAAGGGTCTCCGGTGTTTCGAAGGCGATACCGCCGAACAGCAATGCCAGCAGTGACTCGGTCTCTATCTTCAGCCCGTCTGCATCCAGCGAAATATCCATGCCGCTGACGTTCCAGAATCGCGTATTTCCGCGGATCAATTGATCGAAAGGGTCTTTTATGAAGGCATGCACGTAAACGCTTTTGCGATCGTTACCCAACTCGTAGCCAAGTACCTCGCCGGCGAAAATGCCCTGGTAGTAAATTGGCGATCCACTATCAACTGAGCCGAGTTTCTCTGTGATCAATACCAGACGTTTGCCGACCTCATCCGCAGTAACGACAGGCGCCTCCTCCAGGCCAACGAAATGATGTTGTTCCGCGCCGGGTCCCGGCTCGATTTCGATGTAGGCACCCGAGATCAAAGTGCTCAGTCCGGACACCCCTTTCAGGCTGAATTGCGGACGGACCACCCAAAAACGTGTGTTGCGTTGGAAAAAGCGTTCGGTGCCCTGATCGAATTTTGCCGTCAGGACGACATGCGCCAAATCGTCACTGAAGGCGACATTTTCGACAATGCCGATATCGACATTCTTGTACTTAACCTTGGTTTTACCGACTTCAATACCGTCGGCGGTCTTAAAACTGATGGTGACTTCCGGTCCCTGTTCCGACAAAGTCTTGGCCACCAACCAAGCACCTACGATTATCGTGACCAGGGGGATCAGCCAAACCAGGGACGGTCCAGACCGTTTCGTAACAGTGGGTGTAGCCAGCTCTGCGTTCACGTCGAATCGGCGTCCTTGGCGTTGTCCCAAATCAAGCGCGGGTCGAAACTGTGCGCGGCGAACATTGTGATCACGACGACCCCACCGAAAAATGATGCGCCGATGCCAGGACGGATCGTGGTCAAAGCCTCGAGTGCAACCAAGGCCGACAGTAGCCCGACCAGAAACACGTCAACCATAGACCATGCGCCGATGGATTCGGTTATTCGGAATAACAATGTCCGATCTCGCGGTCTCCAAGTCGATTTCCGCTGCACCGAAATCAGCAGAAAAGTCAAAATAATCAACTTCACCCCGGGCACAACAATGCTGGCAACAAATACGATCAACGCCAACCCCCACATGCCGCTCTCTATAAGGTGGGCGACGCCGCTCAATATCGTGTTCGGCTCACCCTGGCCGAAACGAATGACGGTCATGACCGGGTAGATGTTGGCGGGAATAATCAGTATCACCGCGCTCAACAACAACGCCCAGGTTCGGTGGATGCTGTTGGTTTTGCGATGGTGCAATGGGGTGGTGCAGCGCGGGCAGTGTGGATGAGGGTGGCTTTGTTGCGACACCAGACCACAGGTATGACAATTCAAAAGCTGTGTGGCGGCATCCAAATCCGGCTCCGGAAAGCAAGAGTTTCTCCACAGTACCCTCGGATCGAAGGTGGCGCGCGCGGCAGCGTAGATAATCAGCAGCGCGGCCAATGCATATAGCGAAACGCCGGGGATCACCGTCGCCAGATCCTGCAACTTTACGATGCCAATGAGTACGGCTAGCATAAAAACGCTCACCAGACTCCACGGCGTAATCGCATTGATGACTCGGTAGATGAGTCCCTTGCCCGGTGGTTCGAAACCGCAGCGCAAGTAGTATCAGCAGATACAACATGCCGACGATGGCGATGAGTGGGAAACCGATGCTGGTCAGAAATATCAACACTCCTAGCTCGCCCATGCCCATTTCATACATCGCCCAGGCGCTGGACAGCAACACGTTGTCTTCTACTCGACCACCGAGTGTTAGCGAGAGAAAAGGGAAGACATTGGCCAGAATAAATAGCAGCAACGCAGCGACATATAGCGCCAGACTACGGTCGAGTGAGTCCTGAACGTGTCGATAAAGAAATGCGCCGCAGCGATGGCAACTCGCCTTGGCACCCGCGGCTATTGGAGCATAGCGATGCAGGAGGTCACACTCGTGGCATGCGAGGATCTCCCCTTGGGCACTTCCACTCATCTGTCGAGGTCCAGAATTATTATTATTGGCAATCGATAATACGGCATTTTAGCGTGAACAACCCTGTGTCGGGAGCCCAAGCAGGCTGGATGTTCAATTCTTGTGGGCCTGCTGGATTCGATCCCACGCAGCACTGATCTCCGCGGTCCTTTCGTTGGCGAGTTTAATCATTTCCTCGGGCAAGCCTTTGGAGACAAGCTTGTCTGGATGGTGCTGGCTCATGAGACGGCGATAGGCTTTGCGAATATCCGCAGATGACGTATCCGCTTCTACGCCAATTACCCTGTAGGCATCATCCAAGCTTAATTGCTGAGTGCCGGCGTGTGCTGCAGCTGCGCCACGCGCCATATCGATCAGACGCTCAAGCGCGGCTGAAGGGATATCCAGGCTCTGCGCTATTTTCCCAAGGATCGCGCTTTCGCCGGAGTGTAAAGTCCCATCTGCCAGGGCTGCCTGGATCTGGATCTCCAGAAACATCTGCACCAATGTGGTGCGGCGGTGACATTCGCGTCCAAATTGAGTGATAACGTCCGCAAATGGAAAATCGGGTTCTTTGCCCCGGTTAAAGAGGAAAATCGCGGCCTTTCGCTGTTCCAAGTTGAGCTGCATGTGGTCCATGAGCTGCTCGACCAACGAGATTTCCTCACGCGAAACCTCGCCGTCGGCTTTGGCGATGTGGCCAAGAATAGAAAATGTCGCGGTAAAAAAGGCCGCCTGGGTTCGCTCTTGGGCACCAAGCTGCAGGCTGCCGGAACCGGCGTCGATCTGATGGCCGAAGGACGCACCAATCAAGGCGCCCAGGGGGCCGCCAACCATGAACCCCAAGGCACCGCCAACTAATTTCCCCCACCACGCCATTGCAGTGCCCCTATTTTGTTAGAATGCTAGTCAGAGTAACCAAATTCGATCGCGTCGCCGCGCTTTTATTGTAAATGACAAACATAAGCCGCAATGCAAAGTTTCAAATCGGTCAGGTCGTTAAACACCGACTGTTTCCGTTTCGCGGCGTGATATTCGACGTGGATCCTACCTTTAGTAATACCGAGGAATGGTGGCTTTCCATCCCCGAGGATGTTCGGCCGCATAAAGATCAGCCTTACTACCATTTGCTCGCTGAAAATGACGAAACCACGTACGAAGCATATGTCTCCGAGCAGAATCTACTGGCAGACGATAGCGGCGCACCAGTACACCACCCCGAAGTCCCTGAGTACTTTGGCGAGCTGAACGGCGCTATTTACCAGCCGAAAATTACGCTATCCCATTAGCGCGGACAATCGCATTCACCGCCGGGACGTCACACCGGGGTCTCGTCGTTAAAGCCGCAGTAACCGCTGTTCGCACAGCGACAAACTCCCTCATATGGGAATTACAATCAGCGTGTCAATGCGGCCGCTATCACACACGACAATGCGCTCGCAGAATCTGGGCGTATCGTCCTCGAAGACAATCTTGTCAACGTATTTGCCGGAGCTGAAGATTGAAACGTCGCCTTCCTGCAGCGTGCAGATGACTGCATAACCCGTATCAACTGTGTGGACACCGCCCTGCTGGCCGGTGATCCGAATACCACTGATCAAATGGCGATACACCTGCGGCTCGTAGATGTTCGCGCGCCGCAACGACGTTATTCTATCCTCCAACATGCCGCGACTGTCACAGGTAATAATGCCTACAGTGCTGCCGGCGGCGTAGTTGTCGCGGCTGATAATTTGGTAGCGGCAAGGATCGGTGAAAAACCCCGGCCACTCTTCGAGACGATCGTCGTCGATACAATGAGCGTAGGCGTGTATCAGGTCTTCGATATGACGCCGAATGTCTGAGTCGGTCATTTAGCAGGGATCGCTATAGACCCATGCACTCGCGGTAACCGTTCCAGAAACCGCGGATCGAGACTTCCGTTGCGCGCGAATTGAGGCTGGGTTCCACGCCGCGACCGCCCATTTCCAGCAGCGAGGCTTTTTCGCCATCGTTCCTGACACCGCGCTGGATCCAGCCGCCAACAACGCCGTCCTCCATCGAGATCAAACCGCCAGGTCCGACCATGTTCGATTGCTTGATGCGGGCAGCGCGCTGCTCGGGCGTATCGTCTTCGCTGCCCAGCAGCCACCACAAAAGTTCGCAACCGCCCGGCCCTTTGGGCAGGCACAGCCGCAGCGCAATGGAGTTTGAGATCTGTTGCACGACGAAGTTAGGGAAAATCGATTGAATCGCGAGCGTTGTGCCACATGGGTACTCGCGCCAGCCCGCCAGCAGGCTCGGATCTGCCAGTGCGAAGCCGTCATCGACGGCGCGCAGTTCACCGGAGTTGTACTGCGTCTCCTCGCGATCCGTCTCACCCACCGAGTAGCTGATGTGATTCCAGCCACGCTCGGACAGCTTGATACCGCCGTCCATGGACAGGCGGTTGATCCGGAACGTAGCCTGGAACAGGTGCAACAGGCTCGCATGGTAGGAGTCGCGCACATTCTCCATATATAGCTTCCAGTTGTTCGGCATGTATTGACTGTAGCTACCCAGGATGCACAGACGGCGGCCTAGCACGCGCTCCATGTTCTCGCGCATCTGCCCCCCAAGATAATCCAGCAATGGCGGTGTCTCATCTGAGAAGGTGGCGAAGACCAGGCCGACGTAACGTTCGACCCTTAATCGCTGCAGTCGATGCGACCCCAGTTCGAAGTCTGCGGGCATACCGCCTTTGTTGCCGACGCCTTTTTGAAAAGCGACGCTGGCGAGCGTGCCGTCAAGCGCGTAAGTCCAGTTGTGGTAAACGCAGGTAAGGCGTCCATCGACCCTGCCCTTGTTCTTAACACAAACGAGATTACCGCGATGGGCGCAGCGGTTTACCAGCGCATTGATTTCGCCGTCTTCATCTCGCAAAACGATTACCGACGTGTCGCCGATATACGTGGTCCTGTAGTCACCCGCTTGCGGGATCTCGCATTCCATCGCCAGGAAGCTCCACACCGGACCGCGGAACAGACGCTGTTGCTCTGCGCGGTAGACGTCCGCGTCGCTATAAACGGCGTAAGGCACGCGACTTACGCCTTCGCTGGGCCAGGTCAGTATGTCGTGCAGTTCCTGCATCAGGCGTGCTCATCGGAATAGTCGGTGCCAGTATAACGCAGCCGCTTTTGCGAGCGTGGTTGCAGGTCGCAGGACCCTGAGTCATCATCGGCTGCGCGACGAGATCGCTCGTACCAGTATCGACACGCCGGAGAAAACTATGGTCAAGGCCCGCTCAAGCAGTAAATCAAAAAAGGCGCCGGTACCTCACCGGAGCAAGCGCGGGTCGGGGCAATGGGATCAGTACATCGAAGCCGAACTCGGTTTTCGCAATCATTGGTATCCGGCGCTGTTCAGCCGCGACGTTTCAGAAACTGAAGTAACGGCACTCACGCTGCTCGGCGAGGACATCCTGCTCAAACGCCTGGACGGCAGCGTTTATGCGGTACAGGACAGATGCGCCCATCGCGGTTTTCAATTCTCGTACAAGCCCGAATGCTTCTCCCGCAACACCATCACCTGCGGGCTACATGGATTCACTTACAATCTGCGCAATGGCGAGTTAGTGACCATCCCCGCCTCGCCTGACAGCGCGCTCATTGGCAAGCTGCACTTGCGCAGCTATCCGGTGGAGGAGCGCGGAGGTCTCATCTTTATTTTCGTCGGTGACGACGCGCCGGCGCCACTCGGCGACGACCTGCAGCCTGGCTTCCTCGATGACGATATGTATATCGTCCCGGCTGTGCGTCAGCGCGTAAAGTCCAATTGGCGGGTCGCAGCTGATACGGGCTTCGACCCAAATCACATCTTTCTACACAAAAACAGTGGATTGTTAAAAACCCAATCGCGTCCCTTCCCATTCGGCCACCGCACCAGCTCCACTTCGGCAAGGATAGAGGCGGAGATGGTGGAGGGTCCGGGTCCGAAGGGCATGGTCGATGGCATCAACCAAATCACACAACCCGTTTTCGAAACCGAGTTCGAGTGCGACGGCGAGGCGGGCAGGATCACCGCGATGTTCCAACCCGACGAGGCATCGGCCGCACACCAGGGCAAGATCCAGGGTTCGATGTGGTTGCCCTGCGGACTCAAGGTCGATCCCTGGCCGGTTCCCGGCATGACGCATTTCGAGTGGTACGTGCCCATCGACGAACACACCCACGCTTACACCATCGCCTGGGGAAAGCGAGTGAAAAACGATACTGAGGCACAACAATTTCGCCAAGAGGTGGAGACAAAATGGAAGCACCTCGGATTCGATTTATTCAACACCGAAGACGTGCTTTCCTCGGAAGCCTGCGCCAAAGCTTATGGCGAGTTGAATTATTGGGAACACGAAAACCTGTGTGAGATCGACGGTTATACGATTACCTGGCGCAAGCTGGCGAATAAACACAATCGGGGGATCCAGCGGCGGGGGTTGCAGTAACGGATTAAACCGACCGTGAATTTGGGGTGAGGGTCGTTGACCCCTCATCCGACCGCCAGGGATGGCGGAAGTGCAGATTATGCAGGAGCATTAATCTGCCTGTCCTTCTCCCTCAAAGAGGGTGTCGCGAAAGGGGGATCGTTGCAAGGATCGTGAAGCGTTAAACTACGTGCAGGTACAAGATAGCGAGAGGCCAACGGTGACAAAAGCGCTGGGAATAAATGGGGATGTGCAACTGAACCTGTTTGAGGGGTTGTCCGATACTGGCGCGTCGCGGCAAAGCCGCAGAGCTGCGGGGCGTGTGTTCATTGATCCTGATCCGCAGCAGCTTTATCTGGGTCAGTTGTCGGTGAAGGCGCATCTGCAAGCGGCCGGCATTCGTGGGCCGTTAGTGTTACGAGCGCTATTGAGCGAGCTGGATTGGTCGGGTTTTGAAGACAACTATGCCAGGACGGGCCGCGCGCCGTATTCCCCGCGCAGCGTGTTGGGGTTAATCGTGTACGGGCTATTGCAGGGTGTGAGTTCGTTGCGGGGTCTGGAACGGTTGGCGCGAGTGGATATCGGTGCGATGTGGGTGAGCGGGGGGATCTGTCCGGACCATGCGAACATCGGTCGGTTTATCACGCAGCATGATGAGTTGCTGAGCGGGTCATTTTTTATTGAGTTAACCGGCCGTGTGTTACAAGCCACGGGCAGCAGCGCGACCCGGGTGGCGGGAGACGGCACGGTGATAGAGGCGGCGTGTTCGCATTATGGTTTGATAAAGGAAGAGGCGGCGAAACAGCGTTTGAGCGAGGCGAGGCAGGTGTTGGCGCAGGCACCGGAGGATAAAACCAAACAAGTGGCGTTGGCGCAAAGCCAGCAAGTGCATGAGACCTTGCAAAGGCGCAAAGCGGCGCGGGAAAGCAAGGGTAAGTCAGGCGAGAAGGTGTGTGTGAGTGCGCACGAGCCCGAAGCGATGGTGCAAGCGTTGAAACGCGGACGAGGCACGGGGCCCTCCTATAAGCCCTCGGTGCTGGCCAATGAAGAACGGGTGGTGGTTGGGATGGCGGTTGACCCCTCCAGTGAGAGCGCGGTGGTCGCGGGGATGCTGGCGCACAGTGAAGCGAGCAGTGGCGTGGCCGTTGAAGATCTGTTGCTGGATGCGGGCTACTTCAGTGACCGGATATTGCAACACAGCGTGGAGCGGGACATCAACCTGCTTTGTCCGGAGGGGAAAGTGGCGGGGCAAGCCAAGCAATCGCAGAAAACCTTTCCTAAGGGTGCCTTTGTCTATGACGCGTACCAGGATGCTTACCGCTGTGCGAACAATGAATGGTTAGTGCCGGTGGAGCGTTACGCGGGCACTGCCACACACAAAGGGTACGTGCGTTATGCCACCCCGGGCTGCGGTGCGTGTGCTTTGAAAGCGCAGTGTACGCGGGGGGAACGCCGGACCATCAGCCGCTATGGGGGTGATGAACTAAAAGATGCGCTGCGCATGGTGATGCAACAGCCGCAGGCGCAAGCGCTGTATGTGAAGCGCCAAGCGATGGTAGAGCCGGTGTTCAGCACGTTGCGCGAGCGACAGGGATTGAACCGGTTCCGGCGGCGCGGGTTAGCCGGGGTGAGACGAGAATTTGCACTGCATATACTCGCTTACAACCTGGGACGGGCGGTGTTGGCCCGTTTAGCCTGTATTGGTGCGTTGACAAAAGCCTGTTTGATGCGCTTGTGGCATCACCGTATCGTGCGCCGCGAATTATGGCTTTGGGAAACACACCTGCTGCCAACGGCGTGTTGAAACACCGCCAGTACGATATCCAGCATATTTATCGCCTTTTGCGACACCCTCCAAGGGGAGAAGGGACTCGTGGTTTAAGCGCCCAGCCCTTGCGGGAGAGGGGTTTGGGGTGAGGGGTCAATCTCTTTCCCGAAATCGAGTCCCAGGCGCGGGGGGGGGGGGGGGTCTTCTGGCGGCCCGGCAAAACATTGTGCTATCGACATCCAGGTCTCGGCCGTTTTACCGGTCACACTGAGTTGAGTATCAGCAATATTCCGAACCTGGGTAACCACCTGACAAAATTCGGTTGCGGCACCAGTGATTGCATTGGTTTCACTCGGTTCGTTCCACTCCCACTGCGCACCTGAAGGTCCCGTGAGGCGAACATAAGGGGCATCGACTGGTACCTCCAGTCCTCGATTGATAAAGGTCCAGCCGAAGGTACTCATGCCTAGGAACGCGACGTTCTGGAGGCGGTCGGTGTTCACACGTTCGACCCCCAGCCTGTCGTAAATCGCCTGTCCGTGGGCCCAGGTCTCCATCAAGCGCGCGGTGATACTGGAGCGAACACTCATCTGTGGCCCAACCCAGTGCAATCGGGCCTTAGGATCGGCAGCTTGAAATCGCACGGCCATAGTGGGGTAAAGGTCGTGCCAGTTCTCAACCAGGACTGAGCCGGCTGCACCGGCCAGCCACTCGTGCTCAAAACTGCGCAGGGTGCTGCCTGATTTGAGTGCGGCCAGGACGCGCGTCCGAAAAGCTAAAAATGCCGCTTCATCCCGAAGCGACAGATCAGCCGCCCAATTCCACATGTGTAGATGACCGATGATGTGCGTAAAGGTCCAGTCCTTAAACTGGGTGGCTCGATCGAACTCCGCCTCTGGGAGTCTTTCCAGCAATTGGTAGAGCGCATCACTCTCGTCTTGAAAATCGTCAGATTGTTCGAGCATTACGCCGTCTCCTGATAAAAAAACGGGCCCTGAGGCCCCGTTGGGTAAAACATTGTGTAGGTAGCCTGCCTCAGCGGCCCGTCTTACGCAGATGCTGCACGCTGAATACGCTCGGATCCTCCAACGACGCGTCATTCGTCACCGTCTGGAAATGCAACGTCGTGCAGTGCTCCGCCTGTACGTCTATCTGACTCGGCTGCGACCACAACGGCGTCCCGGTCCCATGATTGCTTTCATAGGGACTCGTGTCGGGATGCGTGTAAGGGATCGTGAACAACTTCCACGCCTGGCCTTTTTTGTCATACACCTCAGAGTAGATGAACGCCGCCGTCTCTACGTCCAGAAAATTGAAGCGACTGCTCAGCGGATGCGTACTCTCCACCGGCTTACCGTCAATCACGTACACTTTGCGTAACTGATAGGGCACCATCGGGTAACAATGTCCGTAACCGTGACTCGCCTCCTTGGGCACTCCCCGGAACGTCCACAGACTCTCGTCATACGCGAACGCATCCTTGTAGTGATAGATAGGCGCGAGAATGTACTTCGTCTCGATGAACTTCCATGTGTATTCAGAGATCCGCGTGTTGTAGCCACGGAAATCCTCGATCATCAAGTCCGTGCCCAAAAACGCGTCCGTCGTCTGGCCTGTCGCGAGGCGCCTCACCCGGCGCTGAAAACCCAGATATAACCATGCGTCCGGACGCCGGTTGTCGTCCTCGTAGGTGTGGATCAACAACTGCGTGTTGTTCACGTCGAAGGGCTCAAAGATCCGCATGTAGAACGAATTGTTGATCTGCGAGGGATTGTCCGCAACGTTCGGCAACGGCTCCAAACTTACACGGTGCATCAAACGACGCAGATGCACTTCCAACTTCAGCTCGCGCTCCACCTTGTCCTTCTTCATGTTCTTGTACTTCCAGCTCATGTGCACGTACTGTGCATCGCCTTCCACCTGGAAGTATCGGTAGTTCCACAGCATCTTCAGACCCGCCTGCGAATCATTCGGATCCGGGTCATACGGAAACGGCCGGCCCGCAACGTAACCCACCGCATTCACACCGTCCGCATCAAACGTGATGGAACCCTTCACGTTCTTCACCGACGTCTCCAGATACTTCGGGTTCGGCGGGATCGGCGTCGTTTCCGTCACGTCGATCTCCACCCAGCCCTTCTTGATCATCTCGTAGAGCATTGGCAGCAGCACGTCTTTGGCTTGATCGACGTTGCTCGCATCGATGTGCGTGCCCGGCTTTGCAAATGGATGCGTAGGCAGACCGTCTGCGTAAGGCATCATGTTGGCGCGCATCTCCGCTGGCACCTCTACGGCGACCGACGTATCCAAGCTAAGGCCGACCAACAGAGCCAGAGCGCACATCAAAGCGGCAGGTTTTTTAATCATCACACTCCTCCACAGGCATACCTCTTGAAACGTTTTATCGTTGTTCAAATAATCGAAATTCATGCCGATCGCTCGAACCAGAAACTGCGGTCCCTATTTATACTCATGTTCCGGCACTTGGGCAAATTCCATCAGTGGCCAATCCAGGGAGCCGGCTCAATAGCTGGGGTCATCGCCCGGCGTCCATATTTCAGTCAACAGTACGTCTGGATCTCCATATTTGGCGGCAATTTGGCGAATTTCCGGGGCATCCAGCGCCAACAGGTGCCCGGCGTCTGCCACCTTGGCGCCATCCACGGTCAAAGTCGCTCGAAACAGATTGAAGTCTGTGTGATGGATAGGGTATCCGTGTGCATTCGCGAACGCGGTCGTTAAGGCGCCCGCACCGGTGCCGATTGCGATGTGCACAACACCGGCACGATTCTCGAATTTTTCAGCTGCAAACCGCGCCGTCCATTTGAGTTCATCCGCGTAGGCTGCCGGCGCCAGATGCGGGATCCAGCCCCACACCGTGTACTCCACCCAGTTCACCCCAGGAGCGGGAAACAGGGGGTAATGCACTTGCGCATATTGTTCAAATGCCTGGCGCATGTACTCACCCATACGACCGCCACCGGCAACTGCCACCACGCGTCCACCTTCGATGGTCGGTTCAATCTCCGCAATCGTGCCCGCGTGCAGTCGCCGTGACACCAACTTGCCGTGCATATCCGGCTTTTTGGACAAATGCAGGCGAGGGCCGTGGTTATTCGGGCGTGGTCCGAACACTTCGATATAACGTGCCCACGTTTGCGCATCGACCGTCCACTTTAGATCTGTACCATTGGGATCGGTCAAGTGATACTCGCGGCCGTTTTGCAGTGTCTTCCATATGTTAGCTATCAAAGCACCGATGATCTCACCGGGATAAGCGGTACCGATGCACAGACGCTCGCGAAACATCCTTGCGCTGTGGAACTCCGTGTTCGTCTCTTGCGCCCAGCGCATGACTGCTCCCCGTCCTGGAACGCTGATCGATTCCATTGCGTGAACGTGGCTGGTAAAACTGAGCGCGAGCACCCGATCGGCCCGGGCAGCCGCGTCCCACACCCACTGCGGCCAGGTGTTTTTCTCGAAAACTTCCAGGATTAATGTCGTAGGATCGGTAACATCGAGCCGTCCCTGAAGGTTTATCGTGTCTATCTTTTTGGCGCCGAGACGTTGCGCTGCAACGTAATACGCTTCCGTGACGAGTGGATCGATCGAGCGATCGGTAACAATAAGCACCTCTTCGCCTGCCTGCATGCCCCGTCCCGTTAGAAAATCACCGCGGCGCAAATGCGCCATTGCGCTTGGCAGGCAATCCGCAACCGCCATCGCTTCTCCGGCGCCGGCGACAGGATGCGGAAACAGTGTCTCATCGCCCGCTTGCACACCAAAGCTTATTACCAGCGCCAACACCACTAGGTATTTCAGGTACACGATGATTGCCTCCAGATAGATGCGATCAACGGCATTTGATCACGGTCTTGTGCGCTCTGCAAATTGTCGCAGGCGACGGGTAATGCAGAAAGTCGCTCCTGGCGCGCAGACTTATCACTATTTGATATATCGTTATTCGATACAGAAATATAGAATACAGCGAATTCTTGCGCCCGTCGGGTTGCAGAATTTATGAGGCAGTGAAGTCATGATATTCAGACAACTCTTCGATCAGGAATCTTCGACGTACACCTATCTCCTCGCCGACGACGAAAAGCGTGAAGCTGTCATTATCGACTCTGTTTTCGAGCAGTCTCGTCGCGATTGTGCGTTACTGGACGAGTTGGATTTACGACTCGTGCACGTCATTGACACCCATTGTCATGCTGATCATGTAACCGGAGCCTGGCTGCTCAAACAAAATACAGGGGCACATATCGGCGTCTCTGCAAATTCCGGAATCGAGGGCGCAGACAGCTATTTCGAGCCCAACGAAAAGATCCGGTTTGGTACGCGCTATCTGTTCGCCCGCGCAACGCCTGGTCACACGGCCGGTTGTACAACCTACGTCTTGGACAACGAAAGCATGGCGTTTACCGGCGACGCATTATTGATCCGGGGTTGTGGCCGGACCGATTTTCAGCAGGGGGATGCTCGCACCTTGTACCGCTCGATACAGACGCAGATCTTGTCGCTACCCGATAATACCCAGTTGTATCCGGGCCACGACTATCGAGGCCTGATGGTGACCAGCGTTGCGGAGGAGAAACGCTACAACCCGCGGGTCGGGGGCAACATCAGCGAGGATGATTTCGCCGGGTACATGGAAAATCTTGGCCTGGCGCATCCGAAGAAAATCGACATCGCGGTTCCGGCAAACGAAACATGTGGTCGCCCGAACAAAAATACTGAACCGGATGTCAATCCGACCTGGGCACCGCTGACCTATACGTTTGCAGGGATCTGGGAGATCAGTCCGCATTGGACCGACGAACATCTTCCGGAAGTTCAAATTGTCGATGTTCGCGAGGCCGACGAGTTTGACGGACCGCTTGGCCACATCCCCAGCGCGAAGCTGATCCCGTTGGGAAAACTCGCCGAACATACTGATGAACTATCCGGCGACACACCGGTAGTCGCCGTGTGCCGTTCCGGCGCACGCTCCGCGCAGGCAACCATCATATTGAGACGGGCGGGACTGACAAATGTCGCCAATCTCACGGGCGGTATGTTGCGCTGGCGAACTGAAGGTCACGCCGTGACCGGCGGGGTAAATTAGCCCGCACCGTTTTCAAGACCACGCACAGGTTATCAAAACACGCTTTGCTGGAGAGCTTCACGCCGACTTGGCGTAGACGCCGGGACATGTCGGTCGGCGTGTTCTAATACGTCATGGCCATTCTCAATGTTTTCTCGCGAAGGGATCTCAGCGGCGATCTGTATGGCGGCCTAACAGCTGCGGTAGTTGCATTGCCCTTGGGGCTGGCCTTTGGTGTGTCGTCAGGCGTCGGCGCGGCAGCCGGGGTCTACAGCGCGGTCATCGTGGGATTGTTCGCGGCAATATTCGGCGGTACCCGCACGCAGATCTCCGGCCCCACCGGTCCCATGACCGTCGTCATGGCTGGCGTCGTCACTACTGAATTAGCCCGGGATCCGGAACACGGACTTGCCGTTGCCTTTTTTGCCGTTATGTTGGCCGGCGTTATCCAGGTACTTGCCGGTCTGCTTAAGCTGGGCAAATACGTCATCCTCGTACCGTTTCCCGTCATCTCCGGATTTATGTCGGGGATTGGTACGCTCATTATCTTGCTGCAACTCGGCCCGCTGCTGGGACATCCAGCGCCAAGTGATGCATGGGAGGCGATGATCTCACTGCCGCAAATGGTTTCCACGCTGGCAGTCGTGCCGCTGGTCGTGGGTACTGTGACCTTGGCAACGATCTATCTTTGGCCGCGAGCGCTCAATCGATTGGTGCCTTCGGCGCTTGCGGCACTTATTGTCGGTACCTTGATCGCCATGGTCGCTTTTCCCGGTGAAGCCCGGGTTATTGGCACCATCCCTCGAGGGCTTCCGAACGTAACGCTGCCACCTCTACAACTGATGTTTACCGGCGATGTCCTGCGAGCCGCCATTCTTCTTGCTGCACTTGGGGCCATCGACTCGCTGCTCACATCTCTCGTTGCCGACAACGTCACGCGCACGCACCACGAGTCGGACCAGGAGTTAATCGGTCAGGGGATCGGAAATTTCATGGCCGGGCTGTTTGGCGCCCTACCCGGGGCCGGCGCAACCATGCGCACCGTGGTTAATATTCGCGCCGGCGGTAATAGTGCCGTGTCCGGAGTTACGCATTCGATCGTTCTTCTAGCCATTCTGCTGGGCGCAGGGTTCCTGGCGGAGGATGTACCGCACGCTGTGCTGGCTGGCATACTTTTTAAAGTCGGCTACGACATCATCGACCGACGCTCGCTTGCGCGCATTCACCGGGTACCGCTGTTCAGCAGCGCGCTGATGATCGGCGTTCTATTGTGTACCGTCTTCATTGATCTGATTACGGCCGTGCTGGTCGGATCGTTCATCGTCAATCTGGTTACCCTGAGTCGTCTTACCAATGTGCAGCTCGATGGCGTATTTCTATCAGACGGAAGCGAAGACATCGCCGAACTTGAACCACAGCGTGAGCGCCTGGCGGCGGCCAACGGCAAGATCCTGTTATTCGAGTTGCATGGGCCGATGAGTTTCGGCGTTGCCCGCGGCATCAACCGGCGCCTGGCCGGGTACCGAGGTCACAACATCCTGCTAATCGATCTGAGCAACGCCGTCCTCGTGGGTATCACCACGTCACTGGTCATCGAGGAGTTGATCGAAAATGAAATAGAGAACGGCAATCAGGTTTATTTGATCGGCGCTGACAACAAACAACTGGCCGCCAATCTAAAACGACTTGGTGTGTTCGACTTGATCCCAACCGAGCAGCAATTCGCTGAACTGGAACCCGCGCTAACGCGAGCAATCGACTCTATCGACGCAGCGGCGGTAAAACAGCCCTGAAACAAGTCAGTCCAAGCATTAACAGCCTGTTAAGGTTTCCGCAACGCCCTGATCTTCACATTCTAATTTGCCCACTTGGCAACGGATCCAATCGCTGGTGATTGTATTGCGGGTATAATCGTTAATAACTTGGTTGATAACCCTGCAACGGGGAATACCCATTATTTGCAGTCGGCGCCAGTGAGGGACAAACGATGGCTATCCCGATCGAAGAGTTGGAACGCATAGGCAACGTACTGCCCGAAGCCAACGACGAGTTCATCGTAGAGTGGCCGAAAAGCATCCGCAAACTGCGTGAAACCTGGGAGCCTTACCGGCAGGCGACCTGGGGGCTGCGCAATCATTGGTACCCGGTGTGTGCCTCTTACGAGTTGCAAGGCGACGAACCGCGCGCGGAGAAACTACTCGGGGAACGGATAATCTTGCGGCGCGTAGACGGCAAAGCCTATGCGTTGGAGGATCGCTGTGCCCACCGACGTGTGCCATTGTCGGCCCGTTTCGAGTGTCATACTAAAGATACGGTTACCTGTTGGTACCACGGCTTCACATACAACTGGAAGGACGGGATGACGGTTGCGGTGATCACCGATCCCGAGAGCGAGGCCATCGGCAAGGTCGGCGTCAAGACATACCCCGTCGAAGAGGTGAAAGGTGTCGTATTCGTATTCATCGGTGACATTGAACCACCACCGCTCAGCGATGACCTGCCGCCGACATTTCTCGATGAGGCTCGGGTGATCCACGGCCGGCGCACAAGGGTTAATTCCAACTGGCGCTGGGGGACGGAAAACGCAATGGATACCTCGCACGTCTACATCCACCGTAATTCGAAACTATTTGATGTAGTGCCCGGCGTTTTTCCGCTGGCCAAAAAGGCGAGGCCCGATCACGCGACCGCCATGCGCTATGCGACTGGTCCGGGGCCGAAAGGTATTCTCGACGACACTTACCGTAACCACGTGAATATCTGGTCGGCGGATATCGGCGAGGAAAAGAACGTCGTAGAGAGCAAGATGAAAACCTTGAATTACAAGAAGGACTGGGACGAGTTCACCATTATAAGCCCACAGATCTCTTTATGGCTGCCTTGTGGCAGTGCCGTGACCGGTTATCCCAGACCAGAGTGGATCACCTACGAGTTCTGTGTACCCATAGACGCCACTCATCATGACTACTTTCAATTCGAATCCAAGAAGTGTGCAAACGAGCAGGAGGCCGAGGCGCTGCGCGCGGAAATCGATGAGACGTGGACACAGGGGGCAATGGATGACTTCAACGGTGACGACATATGGGCTCGTACCGCTCTCGAGGACGGTTATAACGAGGGCGACGGATGGAACGAGGAATTCCTGGTGCACAACGACACTTCCGTAATCGCCTGGCGTCAGTTTGTAAGCCGCTTCAACAGGGGGATCCAAATGCCCCCGCCCGGACAGAAGAGTTGAGCTATGGATCAACTTCAACGAGCAACCGAGCAGATCAACTCTGGTGTCGCAGGGAACACTGGTTTCGGTGCAAATATCAAATTTGCGTTTGACAATCTGGGTAGCGTCTACATCCGCGGCGACGGAGCTGCCATCACCGTCAACAACGACGAAGGTGAAGCCGATCTCGAAGTGCGTATGCCGATAGAGTACTTTCAGGCGATTATGGACGGTCGCGTTAACGCCGGCCGGCTGATGAATTCGGGGCTGGTGCGATTCAAAGGCGACGTCAAATTAGTCACTACCGCATACCAACTCGTCGAGAGCGAGTTCGGTGGCCCTGGCGGCATTAAAAAGTCGTAACGGCATGACAGAAACCGTGGATGCTCAAACGCTAACCCGCTTGTGTGCGGCCGCCGAGGTGCCCGAAGACGAGGTTAAACGCGTGAATGTCGAAGGGCGCAAACCACTGGCTGTGTACTGCGTCGGCGGGGGTTACTATGCAAGCGACGACACATGTACGCATGCTGATGCTTCTTTGAGCGAAGGGTTCGTCGATGACGGCCTGATCGAATGCCCGTTTCACGGCGGCACCTTCGCAATTGCGACCGGCGCACCGGTAGATCCGCCCTGCACGAAGCCGCTGCAGGTCTATCGGGTCGAGGTAAAAGATGGCCAGTTGTTTGCCGCTCTCGGCAACGACCGGTGACCGCTGTAACTCATCGACCATACGCCCGCAACAACTGAACAGTGACCAATACCGGTACGAATGAAGGACTGCGGCCCTTGGCCCCAGTTCGAGGATCCGGCGACGTTCAATCGAGCGACGCCAATCTGTACCGCCGACAATTCGTCAACGGGACCATTGCGCTAGTCGGTACCGGTTTGTGTGTGTCGCCGCTCGGCGACCTGGTGGCGTACGCTGCTACCGCGCAGACTACAAACCTGGCGTTTGCTTCCGCTGTCGATGTGGCAGATGCCATCCGTCGAGGCCTTGTTTCCTCGGAGGAGGTCACCCGCGAAATTCTAAAGCGCATCGACAAATACAATCCCGCTTTGAACGTCATCGTGACACTTGTCCCCGACGAGGCTTTGGCGCGGGCGCGGGCAGCCGATAAAGCAATGCGACGAGGTGAACTCTGGGGACCGCTGCATGGTGTACCCATTACCATCAAGGAGGCTATCGACGTCGCCGGGCTACGCACTACCGGCGGCGTACCATTCCTGGCAGATAACGTATCGCGAACGGACGCACCACCCGTGCGACGCCTGCGCACCGCGGGTGCCATTATCATCGGTAAGACCAACGTGCCAATCTTCTCCAGAGACTGGCAAGCCTACAATTCGATTTTCGGTACCTCCAACAATCCCTGGGACCTTGAGCGAACACCCGGTGGTTCCACCGGCGGTGGTGCGGGTGCTCTCGCGGCAGGATTAAGCTATTTGTCACTGGGCAGTGATCGGGGCGGTTCGATTCGGGTGCCGGCGAGTTTCTGTGGCGTCTACGGGCACAAGCCGAGCCTGAATCTCGTTTCCTATGGCGGGTATATACCGCCGCTGCCGGACAGCGGTCCACGCCCGCTTCCGCACCTCAAGGTCATGGGCCCGCTGGCCCGCAGCGCCGCCGATCTCAAAGCGGCAATCAGCATTATCGGCGGACCGCGTGAGGAACAAGCCGCTGCCTACAATTGGTCGCTGCCACCGGCACGCCACGCCCGGCTGCAAGACTATCGAGTGCGGTTCGTCATCGACGATCCCTTGTGCCCTCTCACACCGGACGTCGAGCAGGTGATGGAGGACGCTGTCGCGGCTTTGAGCAGGGCCGGCGTACAACTCCAGCGCGGCTGGCCGGAGGGGATCGATCCCAAAGCACAATACGATACCTACCTGCAGTTGCTCGCTGATCTATTCAGTCTTGATGCTGAGCCTCCTTCACAAACCCAGGGATCCGAGAAACAACTCGAAGGGTTTGCCGCGCGGATGGCGAACGCACACACTCGCACGATCAAACAATCCCACCAGACTGAGCTCGCTCATCTCAGGGCGCGTGCCGCGTGGCGGTCTTACTTCGAAACCCACGATGTGTTCTTGATGCCGACGAGCTTCGTACCGGCGTTCCCCCACGATCACAGCGAGCCGTACACGGATCGCAAGCTGTCCACGCCTGCAGGACCACGACCTTACGAAGATCTGTTTTTCTGGATCGCATTTGCGACGTTGGGTGGTCTGCCCGCAACGACGGCACCGGTCGGTTTGACCGATGTCGGTCTGCCCGTCGGTATCCAGATCCTGGGACCTTATTTCGATGATGCGACGTCGATCGAATTTGCCGCCGGGATGGCGGATGTATTAGGTGGTTTCAAACCACCATCGGGATATTGACCCGCACTGACCACATCACCTGGCGTACGCGCCTACAATCTCCACAATCCCACAGGCCCAACCCGCAACAGAGCGGTCAATTTATGTGCTACATAAACCGGACAACTTAATTAGCTATCTACACTGGCTGGATGAACGGATTGTAAACCCTGTGCATCCCATAAATGTAATTGCCGTCATGCAGCTAAGCGTTTATAGCGATGGTGAAGACCGCCCAGCAATGGAAATGCAATCACATTACCTTCTTCACGTGATTCCAGTGCCCTGGCCGACGGCGAGTCCTTACTTAGAGAAAGGTCTGTGCGGCAGCCGTCGTAATAACTCAGGTATTCTTTAAGTACCCGGCGCAGATGTCGCTCGTTCACAACGATGAGATGGTCCAAACATTCGCGACGAATACTACCGACGACCCGCTCGGCGTATGAGTTCTCCCAAGGTGATGCCGGCGTCGTCACGATCTCGTTTATGTCGAGACTACCGATCCTCCGTTGTACGGCCGCGCCGTAAATCCCATCTCCGTCCCTAATCAGATACTTCGGGGCAGTGTCGAATGGAAAGGCTTCGATGAGTTGCTGCGCAGTCCATTGGGCGGTCGGATGCGCGGTTACATTGAAGTGCACCACCCTCCGACGAGCGTGCTCAATGACAACAAGGACGTACAGTATTTTGAAAGTCACCGTTGGTACGGTGAAGAAATCGATGGCTGCGATCTCCTCGTGATGATTGGTTAGGAACGTACGCCAACTCTGCGATGGGGGTTTTCGATGCCGCTTCATATACTTGGAAATCGTGGCTTCACATACCTCATAGCCAAGTTTCAACAATTCTCCATGAATACGGGGCGCGCCCCAGGTGATGTTTTCACGCTGCATCTGGCGGATCAATCGACGCAATTCCATATCAACCCGCGGTCGACCGAGCCGTCGGCTTTTCAATGTCCAATATCGGCGAAAACCCTCTCGGTGCCAGCGAACTACGGTGTCCGGACTCAAGGCGAACAGCTTCCCCCGCCAATCATCAACGAATCGAGCGAATACAACCCAGATCGCCCGGTCAAGCGTATTTGTGCGAGGCCGTTTCACTGAGCGCTTGAGCATCACGACCTGCTGGCGCAAAGCGAGGTTCTCTAACGTCAGGGCGCGTTGCGTCTTCATCACCGAAAGCAACGAGGTAAAAACAGCACAAATAAATGAGAAATACATACTCGCCATGCTTAGATCCGGGACCGAAAAAGTCAATCACGTCAATAGGATTGACTTTTCAGGAAGGACAGGGGTTTATCGCTGCGTGCCGATACTATGATCGACGCCAAACGTAGGATAGACCTTCACCGCGCGTCTGCGGACTTCGATTGATTACGTCGGGCACACAACCTGTTGGCAAGCGGGCCCCAATCTTTTTCGGTTGGTGGATCGTCGCCGCCTCGATCGTCGGCCTGTCGACCAACCCGGGGCAGTTCGCGTTCGGCTCGCTGGGACTGTTCATCATCCCACTCGGCGACGAATTCGGCTGGAACCGTGCCGAGATCAGTCTGGCCGCGACGGTGTTCACGTTCACGCTCGCGTTTTCCCTGCCGGTCATCGGGCGGATCGTGGATATCGTTGGTTCGCGGCGCGTCCTCGTTCCGTCGATCCTGACCTTCGGCGCACTGCTCGCCGCCATCCCATCTTTCACTTCCGAACTCTGGCACCTGTACGCGATATTCATCCTTATCGGGACGCTCGGCGCGGGCTCCAACGCGCTGCCGTTCATGCGTACGCTCTCGGCGTGGTTCAACCGGCGCCGTGGACTGGCACTCGGGATCGCGATGGCCGGCGGCGGACTCGGTTATGCTTATGTGCCGCCGTTAGTTCAGTTTCTGATCGACAATTACGGCTGGCGTTCCGGTTACTACTGCCTCGCGGCACTGACCATCTGTATTTCGGCGCCGATTGTCTTCCTGTTTGCACGGGAGAGCCCTCAAGAGATGGGACTTGCGCCGGACGGTGATGAAGACGCGCATGAATCCGCGGTGCACGCTGCCCAGTCAGGCTTTACGCGCGCGGAGGCGCTGCGCTCGCGAGCGTTCTGGCTGCTCGCTTTCGTTTTCTGCACGATGACATTCTGTATGTTCGGCATGCTGGCGCATCTCGTACCGATGCTCGTGGACCGTGGTATGCCGACGTCGGAGGCCGCGCTGGCGGCGTCTGCGCTCGGCATGATGATCGTCAAGCGTCGCCGGCATGTCGGATTATCGCCTGTGACCAGCATCCTTCACCGATGGGTAGGTTCCACTTGCAATGGAGGAAAGCAACCTACGGGACTATATGGATCCGTGAACCGGCCGGCGTGCAGAGGCGTTCTTAAGTGCCGGTGCGGTCGAGACCAATACGCCCGGTCACGGCGGTCGCTTAACTCGATGCGCCGCCACCTGCCGATTTGCAGCGGTAGACGTCCGGTTTGTGTTCGTGCATCGGCACTAGGCGGCTGCGATCAAAGCTATTGATAACCTCGGGTTGCTGGTAAATCTCGACCGCATTAGATACTTCAGCAAGCGCAAGCGCGAGATGGAACAGGCGTTGGGCGTCATCCGGCATGTCGTTCAATGCGTACTGATTGAGGTAAACGAGGATGGCATCGATGTGCTGGAGCATGGCGTCGTAGAATTCGCGGATCTCGGGCATCGCACATTCCCAGCGCTTGGCATTGCGTTGCTGCTCGGTCGGCAAAGCCCACGCGATATAGCTTTCCAGTTCAGTGAATTCCTGTGGTAGTGCTTGCCGGTTCATGATGCCGTTCCCGATCGCGGCGTGTCCGCGGATCCGGTCATGTACTCGTCCAACACTTGGTAGAAGTGACGGATCAAAATCTCCCCGTCTTGCAGCACGAAGTGCGTCTTCACGCGGGATTTCAACGCAGCGTGGGTCGCCTCCATCGTACCGGTGTCCTCCATCCAAATATCGCGGCCCAGGCATTTGCTGAACTCGCGCGCGAATGCCTCGGCAGGTGTCCTTGCAGGTTGCAGGTGCATGCGCCCTTCCCAAACGCAGCTGTCCACCGAGGTTGGCCAGAAATGGTGGGTGAGGTAACTGTCTGAGAGCATGATCACGATGGTGTTGGGGAACAGCGCCGGGGAATCGAAACCCCAGTTCTCGACGTTGTTCGGATTGACGCCTGGCGGCAACTGCGTCGAATCACCGGCGCGATAGGCCGGCTTTGCCCATTTCATGGCCGCGGCCTCGACCGGGTTTGGTGTGTGCGCGGGATTGCCGAACACTGAAAACGATCGATGCAGTTTCCACACGTCGAACTCCACAGGGTGGCATAGCGGGTTTTCTTGGTTATAGAAGATGTCGAAGTTGGAGTGCTTGTGCACGAACGCCACGTGATAACCCTCGCAGAACGCATCGAGCGCAACCTTCCAGTTGCACTGCAGCTCCGCGCGGTAGCTGTACCACTGCGTCATCTCATGAAAAGGATAGCCACTGTGTTTGTCGGCGAATCCGGATAGAAATTCGCGCAGGGGCTCACGCGGCTCGGGGCCGAGATGCACAAAAATGAAACCCTCCCAGATATCGGTGGCGACCGGCACCAAACCATGCGCGTTCTTGTCGAAATCATCGAACATGGCTTCGTCCGGCACGGCAATGAGTTGGCCCTGGTTGTCGTAGGTCCAGCCGTGGAATTTGCAGCTCCAGTGGTGCGCATGACCGCAATCGTCCCACGCGACTTTATTGCCGCGATGCGAGCAGATGTTGTGAAACCCACGCACCACACCGTCCTGGCCGCGCACGATGATGAGCGAATCGTGACAGACGGCGATCTCCTTGACGAAATACTCGCCGGGCGTCGGCACCTGCTCGACACGGCCGACGTTGAGCCATACGCGTTTGAATACCCGTTCGCGCTCAAGTTCGAAATACTCTGGCGAGATGCACGGCTCCACCGGAACCGGATCCTTGCGCACCTGCGGAAACTCGGGCATCCAGCGCTTGTTGACGTCGAACCTGACGGTCATCGTCCCATCCTCCAGGTCAATCCTTCGGGCAATGCATCCACCATTTTTACACCAACACGGTTGACACTTCGATACCTGTGGCTATATCCACGGGGGCGGTGTGTCCCAGTTGTTCCAGCTAGTAGTCTGTGCAGTCGGAAACCGCCGCGTACGTCCGAAATTACCTCTTGGATAGCCGAGCGGAATACAGCAATGGAACTCGACGTCGGCGGGAATTTTGAACATTTCGTATACCCGATCCATGACGTTGGGATGCAGCGTTGTCAAAACCGACCCGATCCCCAGTGCGCGCGCGGCGAGCAACAGATTCTGAACCGCTGGAAAAACGGACGATGCGACACCGGCGCGTCCCGTGCTGAAGGCGAGAATGACGACCGGGGCGTCGACCATCTCGTCAGCCAGCAAGGCCGGCATCTCGTAAATGGAGCCCTCCGGAAGATCAGCCTTGCTCTTCCAGCCGTACTCCTCGCGGCGCTTAGTCCACCACGCCTTATGATAGAGCTTGCCGAAGGCCAGAATCGTGTTGCGATCGCGAATTACCAGAAAGCGCGCCGGTTGTGTATTTCCCCCGTTCGGTGCTTTGGACGCCGCGTCGAGAATGGTCTTCAAATCCGCGTCGCTGACCGGTTTATCGTGTCGCAGGCGCCGAATGGCCCGTTGGGTGAATATCGCTTCGCCAATCTGCATTGTTAGATCGGCAGGTGCATCGATATATGTCATCTGCATAGTCACAAATCCCAATTTATCGACTACTCCGATTTCGGAGTTCCGGGGGACAGTTTACTTAATTATTATCCTCGTAAGATTCCAATTGCCTGGAGATAAGTAAACTGTCCCCGGAACTCCTGTCCCCGGAATCCCCCGCTGTCCCCGGAACCCACCGGGCAGCAACGAGCACTTTACCCGGCTATGCGTCACCAATCGCGCCAATAATCGACGAGCAATCTGGTATTCTGAACCCCACAATGTGGTTGATATTGCCAAGACCCCATGAATGCTACCGATCGCTTCCTGTTCAGAGACCATGACTTCGTAGTCGCGCGCGCTTCTCCGGACGACGTCATCGCCCGCGGCTCACTGTATGTCGAGGACGGCGAGATCAAGGCGATTGGCGGCGTCGGGGACGTCGACAAGACCGTCGGTGAGGCGGCCGGGGTGGAGATCATCGACGGTCGCGGCAAGCTCCTGATGCCGGGCCTCGTGGATGCACACGCCCATATCGGCGACTGGTGCTCGCAGATCTGCTACAACGCGCTGGATTACGATCAGATCCAGGAAGTAGATCAGGTTCTGGATGTCTATTTCTGGCCGGCCTGGGCGTGGTATTCGGCAGAGGCGGCCTACGACCTGACGATGTTCGGACTCGCGCAGATGCTTGAGCGCGGTACCACCTGCTCGAGCAACAATTACCTGTGGGCAGAGCCCACGGTGCGCGCGCTGGCCGATTCAGGGGCGCGCGGGATCAACCATTCCAATCTGCTGACCATCATTCAGCGCAAGGATGCCCGAGACGGTCACGATCAACTGGCAAAGATCGAGGAGACGATCCAGGAGTACCATCAACCTGATGGCCGCGTGCAGGTCGGCATCGGGCCGGATGCGCCTTTCAACGTAAAGGCCGAAATCCTGGTCAAGGGCATGGAACTGGCAGAGCGCTACGATCTCTCCTACGGAATACACGTGGCCGAGGCCCACGAGGAGGTGGAACGCGCCGATCGATTGTGGGCGGCTGACGGGGGTTATCTGCACCACCTGCGCTCTCTCGGTCTGCTCACGCCCCGCACACTGATGTGGCAAGCCATCGCGCTGGACCACGACAGCATCGACATGCTGGCCGATCTCGATGTCGCCATCGGTCACTGTCCGCTGCGCTGCGCCGATTTCCGCTGCAACGCCGAGGTTGCCTACATGCTGGAGAAAGGTATGCGGGTGGGCCTCGGTACCGATCACGCGTCTCACAACATCTTCCGCGCCATGTGGGGTTGCCGGCTGATGCAGGATGCTAGCGACCGCGAACACCACCTGCCGCAACCGTGGACGCCGCTGGAGCTTGCGACGCTCGGCAGCGCCCGTGCGCTGCGACTGAACCACCGCATCGGAACGCTCGAGGTCGGCAAGCGCGCCGATTTGATCACCTACGACCTGTCGCGGGAAAGCGGTTTCTTCCCGCATATGGAGGCCACGATCATCATGGGGCTGGTGATGCAGGGTCCGACAGGCACCACGAACGACGTCATGGTGGACGGCAAATTCCTTCGCCGCGATGGCGAGTTCACCGAACTGGCTCGGGAACGTATCTGGGCGCAGGCCACTCGCTGGATCGACGAGTTCAAGAGTTACTACTACTCGGGTCTGGAAGCGGGCACGGCAATGGTTGTGCGCAACCACCAGGATTATATGGACCTGAGAACCGGGAGGCTTGGAGACGCTGTCTTGGTCGACAGTGATCGTCACAGCCCGTCTTGCGCGTCGGGAGGATATTGCAACATATTGCAAACCAGCGAAAATCGCAGCGCTCCGTCGGAGGTTTGTGACCATCCGTTGATTGTCATGAGCCAGGTCCACATAATATGCACGCATATATTGCGTATTCGTAAACGTTGGAGTGCGTGGATTTTCGCAGAATCTTGCGGAGAGTGTGACATTACCCGTTGCTGATAGAGGACCCTAATATGGAAATGGATTTTGATACCGTGTTAACAGGTGGGCGCATTATCGATCCGGCACAGGGTATCGATAAGGTCGCTGATTTAGCGATTAAAGATGGGAAAATTGCCGAAATTGGCGAGGGTCTTGCGTCTCGGACAGCTGACGTCGTCGACACGACCGGTTTGCTCGTAATCCCCGGGATGGTTGATCTCCATTGCCACGCTTATGGGTTTCTGGGATTTGCCTATCCTGACCGCATTGGCATTCATCAGGGTGTCACGACTTTTGTAGACGCCGGGGGGACCGGATTACGTACTTATGGGGAATTCGATGCGTTATTGAGACACGACACTATTACCGATCTTTATGCGAATCCCTATTTGGATCCAATTGGCATAACCGGATTAGAGGATCGTGAGGAAGAGTCCGGCGTGCGGGGCATAAAGAACATTCTAGTCAACCAATGGCTCGACCTGGTCGAGCAATACAGGGATTCCATCAGGTTCCTCAAAATCGGCGCATTTGCGCCGAAGGGCCCGGGAAATATTTCTCTTGGAAAGGGGATGGCGGAGATTCTCAATCTTCCGCTATATATTCATATCGGTGACTTCCTCACGGCTCCAGACCCAGATCGAGTAGTGACAAGCAAAGTGTTTCAAACGGCCCAGGCGGGCGATGTCGTTACCCACCTCTATCACGGCAATCCGGGCAATATCCTCGAAGGCGAAGGCGCGGTGCTCGCGGAAGTCAAAGCCGCAGAACGGCGCGGCGTGTTGTTTGACATAGGATTTGGCGGCTTCAATTTTAGTTTCGAGGTTGCCGAAAAAGCCTATGCACAGGATATAGTTCCACACATGATTAGCTCGGATTTACAGCAGGTCAATGTAACTGGACCCACCTATTCTCTTGCCAACGTGATGTCCATCTTCAATTTACTGGGGATGGCGGTGCCGGAAATCGTCGAGCGTGTGACCATTAATCCAGCACGCGCCCTTGGCCTCGAAGATCGGGCAGGGTCACTAAGCGTTGGTAGAACCGCGGACGTAAGCGTCTTGGACCTTGAAGAGGGCGAGTTCAATTTTTCAGATTGTTGTGGTGACAGCCGAACCGGGCGACAGAGATTCTCTCCCGTAATGGTTTACAAAGGTGGCAAAGCATACGAAATCGATATGGAGTCCGCCAAAGAAGAACGAAACTGGCATATGCAAATATCGGAGGAGGCAATCCCCGCTGCCGCCAGCCGCTTGGACGAAAGTCAAAAAGCGTTTCTTTTGGAGCTGGGGGTCGGATTGCAGGCCATTCGTTGGGACTCTACCGTACAAATTACGACCGCCGTTATTGAGAAACTTCATGAGCGCTTTTACGAAGCCCACGCGCTGAGTGGAATTTCCTTAAAGGATGCGTTGCTCGGCTTGTATGCCTGCTTCACAGAAGAACCATGCAGTTACCAAGCCGGATTATTTATTCTGTTTATTGAGAGAAGCTTGTTTTTTAATCGGCTGTCTGAGGTCACTGAACAACGGCGGCTGAAAATCGCTTAAATGGTGGAATAAATTTCCACCTTCGAAATATGTTTCTCAAAAACCAAACAGAGTTAATCCAACAGATTTGATGAGCGATAAATGTTGGGTTTCCGTTGAAGGGGTAGATCTCGAGACTGCGGAGTTTCCAGTTCAAACCGTAGTCAACGACGAACAGATAATAATCTGTAAGATAGATGACCAGCTTTACGCGGTACAAAGAAATTGTCCACATGCTGACGGTGATCTTTCTGCTGGCGTGATAATGGGAGATAAGATCAAGTGTCCATTGCATGGCTTTATTTTCCGCCTTAAGGACGGAAAGGGGATTAACGCGCCTAGATTTAATCTTCGAACCTTTGACTTGATTGTGGACGACGGCGTCGCAAAAATCGCTGTTGAACAATGATACAGCGCGCGATGTGGTTTAGCCTTTTCAATCTGAAACCTTGAACCTTTCCCGACAATAAAGGCCGTTCTACCAGGACCTGTGCTTCCTCAATATTCGTCCGCATTGATTTCATTACACCTTCTGTCGCGGCCAGCCTGAGATTAGCGCCTTAGCGCTTTGTAGATAATGTGTAATTTAATGGGGTTCCCTGTTGTCAATCGGCGTCCAAATTTGACCCCGGATCGGCGTGCAATTTTGACTCCCTGTTGGACGGTCGTGATGGCGATTTTATGGTCGCTGCAGGGTAATTTGGGTCATTGCGGTGAAGTTGGCTTCGTCTACGGCACTGTGAGCAGTTTTCTCAGCATGGGCCATACCGTGGGTACCCTTGGAGCGATGGTAATTTGTTTATTCACGCTGCTTGAAGCGCCAGCTCTCGTTGCCGGATTCGATGATTTCGCACTGATGAGTGAGCCGATCGAGTAAGGCGGTGGAGGGATAGGAAAATGAATCTGTGTGGAGCCTAAATTGTTGCTTCGTGCGGCGGGATCTTCAACGGGCATGCGGTGTCGGCCGCCGGCCTGATTCGTAATCAGTTATATAAACATTTCCCGTCATAGATCTTAATCCATCTGGTTCAATAACCGGTTAATTATCCGATGGATTAAATCTACTTACCTCCACTTGCATCAAGGGCGTTCGACGGGTATCTTGGCGCTGGGGTGACATAGTGGTGATGTAAATAGACGGTGTCATCCCTCAACCAGGAGGACGCCATGCTGAGCGAACTTAAGATCCGGAATGCCCGACCCGAGACTAAGACCCGCATCCTGTGGGACCAGCAGGTGAAGGGCTTAGGCGTCCGCATCACGCCGAAGGGCACCAAAGCCTATGTGCTCGACTATCGCATGAACGGCCGCCGCCATCGTGTGGTGCTGGCGCGAACGACCGAGATCTCCTTGGAAGAAATCCGCAAGCGCGCCGGCGCCGAGCGGGTCCGGATCCGCGCCGGCGAGGGCGATCTGCTGACGCGGCGGCGCGAAGCGCGTGCGTCACCCACGGTGACCGAGGGATTGGATAGGTTCTTCGCCGAATATGTGCCGACGCGGCTGGCAGCGGGCCGCATGGCTCAGGGTACGGTCGATAGCTATCGCCAACAAGCTGCCCGATACCTGCGGCCCGCCCTGGGCAGGCGGCGGATCGCCGACATCGAGCGCCACGACATCGAGCGCATGGTGGCGCCGCTCGCGACGACCGCAACGGTGCAACGCAACCGCGTGCTGGCGTTCACGAGCCGGCTGTTCCGGTTGTTCGAAGATTGGGAGTTGCGCCCGCAGCACACGAACCCTACGCGGGGTATCGAGCGGGCGCGTGAGGAAGCGCGTGACCGGGTGCTCACGCCGTCGGAGATGACGGCACTCGGTGCGGCGCTGGCACGCGCGGAGAAGGACAAGCCCGCGGCCGTGGCGGCGATCCGGTTGGCGGCCCTGACGGGCCTGCGCATTGGCGAGGTGCTGGCGATGCGCTGGGAGCACGTGGACGCTGAGCACAAAACCGTGGTGCTGCCCCACACGAAGACCGGGCGGCGCGTGCACGGCCTGCCCGCGGCGGCGCTCGAGCTGCTCGCGGGCCTGCCGCGCATCAACGGCTATGTATTCACCACCGGACGCGACGCGGCCATTACGTATCAGACGGTCCACGCCGCCTTTGTAGCCCTGGCGCGCGAGGCTGGCCTGTCGGATGTACGCCTGCACGACCTGCGCCGCACAGTGATGACGAGCGCGGCGCGAGCGGGGGTCGGCACCCATGTACTACGCGACCTGCTCGGGCACAAGACCACGGCGATGGCCGACCGCTACATCCGGCATGCCGGCGCGGCGGTTCACGAGGCCCAGGAGCACATCGGTGCGGCCATCGATGCGCGGCTGCGGGGCGTGTGACGGCGCCCGATACACGACGGAGAACCATTCGATGAGTGAAACGGAGGCCCGTCCCGAGCCGACCGAACCGTGTCCACAGTGCGGTTTGCCAGTGACGGCACCGAGGAACCCGCCGATGAGCGTGGAGGTCGGCGTCTGCTCGGCGTGTGGGCAGGCCCCGCTGGCGGCGGATGTTCAATCCCTCTACGGCCCGGACACAAATCCGGGCAAACATCGAAGGAAGCTTACCGAGTACCGCTCGGAACTGGCAAGGCTCCAAGAGCGCCTGAGAGAGGAGGGTCTGTCCCCATCCTATCAAGAGGCCGTGGATCTCGTGCAGCTGTATCCCTGGCCCGACCCTGAAGACCCTAAGGCTTGGGCCACCTTTGGGCTCGTCTTAGACTGTGTGGAGGAGGAGGATGGGCGGCAGGTGCTGATAGAAGATCACGTCCAGGAATGGCTTGAAGTCTGGCAAGACGAAAGCGAGCGGAAGTGGGATCGATTTTGGGTGCAGGAGGCGCTCGAAGAAAGCGCAAAGCGGGTACCGGATCATCCACTCGCCACCGAGATCCTCGAACGGCTGGAGAGCGGGCGCCTGAACCGCCCGAGTGGTCGGTACGATCCGCGCAAAAATGAGGTTCGCGACGTGCATATTCTCAAAGTGCTCGATGATTTGGTGGACCTCGGCATGAACCCGACGCGCCACCTGTCGGGTCCAAAGGAAGAATCAGCATGCGACGCGGTCGCGAAGGCGGGGGGACTCTTCTTGTCGTACACGGGGGTCGAATCGGTTTGGATGCGGCGGCCACACACGGAAACCAGGCGCTAAGAGGCGACCCCAAGGAGCAGCACGATGGGACATGACCTTTTCCAGGGCGGCATGGCGTTCGTGGGCGAGACACCGTGGCACCGTCTCGGCACGGCGGTTGAATCACACATAACAGCGGAGCAGATGATGTGCGCGGCCAATTTGGCTTGGCAGGTTCAAAAAGAGCCTGCCCCCGGCGCTCGGCTGCTCGATGCAGGCAGGAAAGTCTATGACCGGTACATCGTGCTCCGTGACCCGGTGGGTGACGAGACCGAGGCGGTCGCGCTCGCCATCGTCGGCAAGGATTACGAGTCGCTCCAGAACAAGGATGCGTTCACGTTCTTCGAGCCCTTCATTGACAATGGCTGGGCCGAGTTCCACACAGCGGGCGCGTTGGGCAACGGCGAGCGGGTTTGGGCGCTGGCGCGGCTGTCGGAACAAATGGTCATCCATGGGGACGACCCTGTCGATCGCTTCCTGTTGCTGTCCAACTCCCATGACGGGTCGAGCGCCGTCACCGTGCGTTTCACGCCGGTCCGAGTCGTCTGCCAAAATACCCTGAGCCTCGCACAGGCGGGCGGGACGGGGGTCGTGTCCGTCCGTCATACCCGAAATATTCGCCACAATCTGAAAAAAACCCAGGCGCAAGCATTGAAGCGTCTCTCCGATGCGGTATTTGCTGAGGCCGGATCCCTGTTCGCTTGCATGGCAGAGTGCAGTGTGGCGCCCGCAGCGGTAGACGGTTATCTAGAGACGCTGTTTCCGAGGACTCGTCTGCAAAAGACCCACGGTTTAGAGCCTAAGCGGTGGGGACGCGTGAAGCAGATCCTTGACGACGACACCGTCACACCGTCCGCAACGCGCGAGACGCTGTGGGCGCTCTATAACGCGGTCGTTCGGGATGAAGACTACCGCCGCACCCGTGAAGTGACCGCAAATGCACGTTTGGAACGCGTGTGGTTCGGGCGCGGATATGACTTGAAACGCAAGGCGCTTGAAACGGCCCGAGTACAGTTGGATAGCGCCGCCTGAATCGCTAGGCTGAACACGCGCGAGGCCGAGTACTACGCTCCACCACGGGCCCCCGAGGGCGATTCCATCGCAGGCCTTTCGACGGACAACGCCCGGCGCTGAGGCGGGGTGACCGCGTCCCGCCGTTGGGAGTCCCCTTTGCTATCACCCTGGCGGTGGACCTCCCTTCGATCCGTCTTGCAATACCCGAATCGCCCTAGGCCGTCTACGTGCAGGCCCGCCGAATTCTTCGATGAAAGCGGGCTTACCAGTCAAGTTGACAAAGCGCCGGAGACGCTGGGAACCGGATGGCCGGTGGCGGCGCCTCGCACTGTCCGCCGGGCCCGAGACGGGGTGTTTAATTGCGCCCATTGCGCCCATTACGCCCTAAGCGCTCCAAACGGTGTCGATGATGGGCGCAATATGGACGCACGGTTGCAAGCCTTCCCGCGCCCGGCAAAAAGCTGCTCGGCCAATGTAACCAGACGGCTCCGGGCGACCATCACGAGTCTCCGAGCAGATCAAGGGCCGCCTTCCAGCCGCGGTTGCACTCTGCGGTGAGTCCGCCTGACACACGGGCAGTGAGCAGGGCGTGCTGAAGACTCTCGATCCTCCGTTCAACCACCGGAACGTGTCCCATACACGGGGCGCACACCGGCGAGGAGCGTAACGCCCACTGCAAGAGACTCTATCGGTGCATCCGGAAACACCAATCCCGTCGGCTTTCCGACGCACGACCGAGTCCCGCCATAGTGGAGCACCATGCCGGAAAAAGTTGTGCCCAACAATTTATGTTGAATGTCTTTCATACTGCGCGATTCGTCATGTACAGCAGGGGAAATGCCGTGAATGAACACAACGTCAATCGATCCGAACGCGCGCCGAACGCACGCTTCGAGGATGGCCGCTACTATCGGCCGGGCGACGCGGCCCTGTCCGTGATCGCCTCGCGCGGCACGCTGGCGACGTGGCGCTGGCAAGGCCGCGGGCCGCGCTACACCAAGTTCGGCCACCGCATTCTGTATTTGGGCGCCGATCTCAATGCGTGGCTGGACGCGCGCGTGGTCGAACCGACGATCCGAACCGCCGAGGATGGGGTACGCCGCGAGGGGACCGCTGCTCGTCAGGCGGAGGGGTGAGCGCATGACCGGTCCGGTAGCGGTGACAGACTGGGTTGCGGTGATGGGCGACGTCGCGGTCGCCTTGCTGGGCGAGCCGAACGCGGCACTCTCGAGTGAACGCGAGTTGCGCTACGGGCGCCGGGGTAGCCTCGCGGTGCACAGGGGCGTTGAGCCGACCTACTTGCCTGCACAAGGCGCCGGTGCGGCCGCATGAGTCTCAAAGCTCGGCGGCGACCGGTACGCCCGCAGGGATCGCGATCGAACAACAAACCCCTAGGGGGGCGGTCGGCGGATCCGCGAAGCTATCCGGCGCACCCGATGCTGGGCGGTTGGAGGTTGCGCCGGCGCTTCGATCGTTGCGCGCCGGCGGGAGCGGGTATGCCCGATGAGAGGACACGGACTCGGCATTCAGGTCCCTTGAGCGAACACGCATAGCGAGCACCATTGATGAAACTTAGACGCTCGTCGAACGGAAATGAGGGCGTTGTCGAATCGAGGGACCATGCGCACCCCGCTTGCACGGGCGAGTGCGTGGCTGCTATCGCGGTTGGATGCGTGGCAGTTGCAGGGAACGCTGCCGGTTGGGTGTCGGCGCGCGAGATTGAGTTGGCCGCGTTCGCAGACCGGTGTGAGCCGTGCCGCGCTGAACAAGGCGCGCCGGTGGTTGCAGAAAACCGGAGACATCGAGAAACGGCGTTCGCGGCTACCAGGGCCCGTGGATGTATCGGAGTGGTGGACACGGCGTCCAGACACTGCCCGGCTGATTCGGGCCACCGAGGGCGCATAACGCAAGCCAGCCGGCTGGTCGACTTGGCCGAGCGCGACTGCACCCTGTTTCACTGCGGAGATGAGGCGTTCGCCGAGTTCGAGCACGACGCGCACCGTCAATCGTGGCCGGTGCCCTCGCAGGGCTTCAGCGCGTGGCTTCGGCTGCAATACTTCGAAGCATCCGACGGCGGCGCGCCAAACAACGAGGCGTTGCAAACGGCGTTAGCACGCCGGAAGGGAAACACTGAAGGGTGTCCCCATGCGCGCGGGGCGGTGGTGGAGAGACACGCGAACCCATCCCTGAGCGAACACCATTGGAGGATCATTGATGAAACGTGACGAGATCATGGCCTTGTCGAATCGGGGGGGCACGCGCACCGCGGTGGAACGCGCGAGCGCGTGGCTCTTGTCGCACTTGGAGGCGGGCAGCTGCTTGGACGCCCACCGGTTGGGTGTCGGCGCGCGATATTGAGGTGGCGCGTTCGAAGACCCGGACGTCTACGACCTCATCGAGGTCGAGCCCCCACCCGCGGTGGCGATACAGCTACGTCGGCCGGAAGTCCCGGCACGCAGCATCCGAACTGGCGATACGTTACATCGGCCGGCGGTCCTGGTACGCCGATCAATTGTATGGCACCGGCCTCATGTGGCACAGCCACGGTGACATACAGCCGGTCGCCGATATCAGGCAAAGCGCGGCGCATGGCCCGGAACCACCCGGATGTCTACGAGCTCGTTGAGGTCGAGTCCGACTGACCGCGTTCAGGTACCCAATGACCGCTCAAGATCATTTGACGTCGACGTGAGGATGTAGAAATGCATACCGCGCTTCAGAAGCGTACGCGTGACAGCGGCGCACATTTCGTCATCGCCACGGCCCGACAAGCAGCCCATCTCGCGAAGGAAATGGCAGAAGACGCGGCCCGACTTCTCGGACGTCGAGAGACGCGCGGAGGACGGCAGCTTGATAGGCGTTATCCCGGCCAGCTTGAGGTGCTTCGTGGTTGACATCGATAAAGGCGGAGAGAACGGCGTCGAAGCGGTGCGTAGCGTCTTGGGCAAGCCGGTCGCGGTGATCGCAACCCAAAGGCCCGGCGGTTTCCATGTTTGGTATCGAGCGGCTGCTGGGGACATCGGCAACCGTAAGTGGGGCCTGGGCGACGCCAGCGGTGACATTCGCGGCTCGCGCGGATTCGTGATTCTGTGGGATGTAGCGAAACTCGCGCACGGACTGGCGCAACACTTCGATCATGCGCGAGCGGCAGACCCCGCGGAGTTACCGAAGCCGGCGACAAATGGCAAGCACGGGCCGGAAGCCGTACGAACCACCCCAGTTGGCACCCGCAACGACACGCTCTATCGCGAGGCGGTCAAGGCCGCGAAGGACGGCACGTTCGACCGGGACGACTTTCGCAAGGCCGCGCTTGACGCCAGCTTGCCTATCGCCGGAATCGAGGCAACGCTGAACAGCGCCGTGAGGGTGGCCGAAGGGGTGAACGGAGCCAAACCGGAAATGCTCACGGTGGCTGCCCAGCTCGCCGAAACGCTGAAGGAGAAATATGCTTATAGCCCGGCACGCGGTTGGTTCTGGCGACGCGACGGGGAGCTTTGGCAGCACGACGAGGAGAACCTTCAGCTTCGTCGGTGTGTTTCGGACGTGCTTCGAGAGGCGCGTGAACAGAACACCATCGCCAGGGGTATCCGCACCCTTGAAGTGGTCAAGGAAATGGAATCGCTGCGTGCCGATTTCGGCACATGGGATGCCAACCCCGAACTCGTGGGGCTGCCCGACCAGCGTGTGCTTGACCTTCGCAACGAGGAACCTCGCGCGGCCACGCCAGACGATCGCATTTCCCGACGACTCGGATTCGTCCCGGATACAAGCCGGGAGGCGACGCGGTGGCTGCGCTTCCTCGACGAAACCGTTCCAGTCGATGACAAAGCCGCGAGCGTTGCCTTCCTGCAACGATGGTGTGGGTACACCCTGACGGGCTACAACCGTGAGCATAAATTCCTGTTCCTGCTCGGCAACGGCGGCAACGGCAAAGGTACGTTCCGCGATGTGCTCGCAGCCGTTATGGGCGAGTACTACCGGGGGTTGCCCACCGATGCGATCTTCGGGCGGTATCCGCAGCACCGGCAATGGCTGGCGCGACTGGAAGGTGCGCGATGCGCATCCGTGTCCGAGCCGTCGCCAGGGGATCGATGGCGTGTCGGCGACCTGAAGGACCTTACTGGCGGCGGTAAAGTGACGGCGAATCTCATGCGCCAAAATTCCATCGACTTTGAGCCAATCTGCAAGCTCATGGTGCTTGCCAATGATGCGCCGAAGTTGGGCAGCGTTGACGAAGCTATTCGGCGGCGGCTGATCCTGATGCCATTCACGCGCACGCCAGTGACGCCCGATCCAAAGCTGTTCGAAGCGCTGCGGGCCGAGGGGCCGGCCATCCTCGCGTGGATGGTCGAGGGCGCAGCGGCCTACTTTCGTGACGGCTTGGGGCAGATTCCCGGTACGGCGCAAGCCGCCGCGAGCGAGTACCTGGCGGGCGAAGACGAAATCGGACAGATGATCGAGGACGTTCTTGAGTCCGGGCCGTATTCGGTGACGAACGAGGTACTCATGGAGGCCGTGGGCGGGTGGTACGAGAGAAACGGGGGGAGACGCAAGCCGCCGTCGGTGCGGCTCGTAACCAAGGAATTAGTCAAGCGCGGTTTTCGACCTGAGCGAAGCAACGACCATCGCGGGATCGGCGGACTCAGGGTGCGTCAGTGACGGAAGTGACGATAATCACCTTTTCCCCGGTTAAGCTATACGCGCAGGCGCGCGCCTGCGCGCGCGGATCGTCTAATACGAAATGGCCTTGTTTATGTCACTTCCGTCACGGTGGCAGATAGGTCCGGTTGGAACGATTCTACGCTTGACTCGAGGAATTGACCGAATGATGGAAGCCAAAAGGAGGTGGCCCCGGAAAATTGAACAGGTGGTCAAGATCCATTCCCCCGAGTGAGGAGACGACCGCAATGAACGGAGACGCAGGTTTTAAGGAGCCTTGAAGGCGAAGATCACTGGAGGCGCTGCGGGATTACCGAACGCTGCCGGAGATCGCGGCGAAGCACCAGGCGACGGAGGGGCATCCGGTTGGCGGTCGATGTTTCCCGACGGTTACCCACCACCGGCGATTTGTTCGTGCTGTGGGACGGGAGCAGGCCGATGGTCAAGCGAATTGAGACGGTGCGCGCGGCGACGGGCCGACCAGGCTGCAGCCCCGATCCGCCAACCCCGACTATACGCCCGATGCCGGCGTCGCCGAAGCGGCTCACATTGTCGACACGGTCGTCTGGACCATCAGCCGGGTCTAAGCGGGTGGCGGATCCGCATCGTATTGCGCGGTTGTCACAAAGTCCCGGACAGTGATTTTGGCAAGTCCCGGACAGCGACGTGGTACCCTCCGACGCTTGGATCTCGGTGGTGCTGTTTGTATAGCCCTTCGGCTTTTGCCGTGAGGGAGCACGCTGAGACGGCAGCAGACGAGGCGAACAACGGTGAAGGGTATACCGAAAGGATCCTGCGCCGCAGTTGCCTGCAGCGCCTATCGGGACGAGCAGTGACGGACGGGCTGAACATCGGCACAGCTGCGGTGTCGACTCACCTGTACCGTGCCCGCGAAGCGGGCCTGGCGTCTGGACTCCGCCGGCGGAGTCAGCGGACGACAGGCCCAGGAGCGGGCACTGCCCGGCCGCATGAGCATCGACCGCACAAGCGACCGTTCATAATGTCTCGCTGCGTCTCAATCTGTCCCATAAACGCTGACGTCAGACAACCTTAACGTTCCGTGTTTATCAAGTTGAACTACGCGATAGGGGTGGGCATGGTGCGAGGATGCCGCAACAATGAGCCCTTGCGAAAGTATGCCGCCGACCGCTGACGAAAAGCGGGTGACAACAGACCGAGGTCACCCGACCCCCGAGGTGGGCGACTGCGCATGAAAAAGGGCGGCCGTGAGGAAGTCTTCGAGCTTGGGCTTGAACGCACCGCTCTGCTGAAATCCATCCCGGAGAACCGCTTCGACCCGAAACACCAATGGCGCTTCGATGTCGCTGGCCGCACACCTCGTCGCCGTCGAGATCGAAGGCATCAATCGCCGTGACCCGCCATCAACGCCTCGCCAGCTTCCTGGCCGACGTCAAGAAACACGAAGCGACCTTCATGCTGGGATGGACCGTCCATTGCGGCCCCGAGTTGTGGATAGCGACGCTGTAGAGACACGTTGGAGGCACCGGTGATGGATTGCCTCAAGCCGCTGCGGGCACATAAGCACCCCATCGCGCCACCTCGTCTCAGCACCGCTTCGAAACCGATCGAGCCGCGAGTGACTTCTAAAAAGGACACTGTGGCAAATAGTGGCGTTTCGATGGGCGGGAGGCCGGAGCGTCACCCGCTCAAATCATCCTCACGTGCGATGGAGGCGGGTCGTTCAATCTAGGTTCGGATTGAACATGCGCGTTATCGCGCATGTGAAAGGAATCGCCGGAGGGGCACCATCGCCGATCGCGAGGCAGGGGGGGGATCCCCAGCGCGGGCCTAAAGGGCATTTTCCCGCCGATGAGGATGTGCAGCGCACCCCGGCACATCGACGCGGCAAGCAGGCCGCCCGCCCGGTGCCCGGAATCAATGGGCTGTACCACGGTACCGTGGGCTTCGGGGGCGGTGGTAAGTGCGGAGCAACACAGTCAATGGCACGGGGGCACTCTCTCACGTGCGCCATCAAGGGCCGCCAGCTTTAAGTCGCGGCGTTCCAGTTGCGCGATAATGGGTCTCATCGCGCAGCTGAAAGGGATCGCCGGAGGGGGAGGATCCCCGGCGCGGGCATACGTGCACCTGTATAGATATACATATGTTTTGCCCCAGCACGGAGGTCCGCCACTCGCCAACCGTTCGAAAATCGTAAGCGCCGCGAAGTGAATCGCCCCTCCTTTTCCGAAGATCTTTTTGGTTGAGTCGACCTGTGTCCAACTTGCTCATCAGCAGTGGACTACTTAATGGCCGCAAGTTAATGGCCGCAAGAGCGACGTTGCTTCATTGAGGGGGTCATTTTTTCCGCCGGTTCTGGGTCCCGGCTGACCCGGATTGACGCTTCTATTATTACATCCGATAATTGCCCTTATCAGACATAATAGCGGGCGAGAACCCCATGCAAAAGACCCCGGCCCTGAGCCCCGCGCGCGCCGTGTCCACCGCCGCCATGGCAGACCTGTTCGAGGCGTCCATGGCACCCGCCACCCGCCGCGCCTACCAGGGCGCTCTCACCCGCCTCGAGGCGTGGCTGGACGGGGCTGTGCTCGACGATGCCGCCCTGGCCACCTACCTCGGTGCGCTCGACCAAGCCGAGAAGTCGCCCGCGGTCGCCGGGCAGGTGGTCGCCGCGGTGCGCTTCCGTGCCCGGCTCAACGGCTGGCCCGTACCCGCCGGTCCCCTCGCCGAGCGAGCCCTGGCCGGGTTCCGCCGCAAGGGTGCCGACCGCGGCCGTGGCCCGGTCGTCGGGGTGCGCTGGGACCAGGCCGACTGTGCCGCCGCACTCGCCGCGCGTGACGGGCGTGCGCTGGCCGGGCTGCGGGATGCAGCGATCCTCGCCATCGCCAGCGATGCGCTGCTGCGCACCAGTGAGATCGCGGCGCTCGATGTGTCCGATCTGGACACCGCCGAGAACACCGTGACCGTCAAGCGCAGCAAGACCGATCAGGACGGCGTCGGGGCCGCCCTGTTCATCGGCCCGCCCACGCTCGAGCGGTTGACCGCCTGGATAGACGCCGCCGGGCTTGCGGCTGAGGGGCCGCTCTTTCGCCGCATTACCAAAGGCGGGGGCCGGGTCCTGGGGCGCCTCTCCGCGCGCTCGGTGCGCCGCATCATCACGGCCCGCGCCGCGGCCGCCGGGATCACCGGCCGGATCTCGGGCCACAGCCTGCGGATCGGCGCGGCGCAATCGCTGGCCGCCGCCGGGGCCTCCGTGGTCGAAATGCAGCAGGCGGGCCGCTGGCAATCGCCGTCCATGCCGGGCCGCTATGCGCGGGGCCCGCTGGCCCGCCGGGGCGCCGTCGCCAGGCTCCGCTACGGGGCGTGACTCAGCGCCACTGCGTGGGCCGGTGCTGCCAGATTCTGCGGGCACCGGGAACTTGACGCTGTGTCGTCAAGTATATAAACGCCAAAGTATTGAAAGCCGGCGTCGGATTTCAATCGCAGGCCGAACGTCGGTCTCGATCGACGCGCGCCCGCGCCGATGTCCTGGGCTCTCAAACCATGGCTGAGCCGGGTTCCAGATGCGCGATAATTCACTGTATCGCGCATCTGACCCGCCCAAGGTGGGACCCGCCCAAAAAAACCGGAAGGGGGGGCCCATTTTCAATTCGCCGCCAGTTTCAAAGTACCTATGGGTCCGAATGTCACACGGGATATCCTCGCATACGAGGCCGTAATTGGTCAGAAAATAACCACTCCGGCACAAAAATATACAGTTGGTGTGCCAGGGGTGTGCCAGGCGGGTTGTTTATAATCAGTACCTTGCAAGGGGGTCTGTGCCAGGTGTGCCAGCGCTGTGCCGGGTAAAACGCCTTATTATTATTATCTTTCAATAAGATAGATAGATAGAGGTTGACGTTTCGACCTTTTCCACCGGAAAACACCCCCTATACGCGCGGGCGCGCGCGCACGCACACGCGCGCACGCGCGCACCTGACCCTTATGTTATTCCGGGTTTCTGTGCCATTTGTCTGTTTTCTCTTACAATTCAACAGGTTATCCGGCACAAGCCTGACACAGCGCTGTGCCGGCTCCGAATAACGCCTTTAAATCATGGGTTTACAATACCATGCCTGACACAGGGTAATTAAGGGTCTGTGCCGGGGGTGTGCTGGGGTACTATGCTGGGCTCGGCGAAGGGTACAAACTCTATAGAAGGGAGAATTTGGGTAGTGTCTCAGTCAGACGTTTTCCAATGACAAAAAATGACCCGACCGAGGTTTATAACATGCTCGACGACCTCGGTTTGCTGGAGGGCATTGGCCGGGAGCCGGACAACATCACGAAGATTATCTGGCGCTGCCTCAGAAACTATCGCGACAAAGCGCTAATTTCATACTGAGACACTGCCGAACTCGAAGCGGCGATGGCACGCTACGGACGCCACCTCGGCACTGCGTTCCAACTTGTAGACGATGCGTTGGACTATAGTGCGTCACCGGAACAATTAGGCAAAAACATCGGCGATGACCTAGCCGAAGGCAAGCCGACGCTACCGTTGCTATACGCGATGTGGAAAGGTAACAAGGATCAGGCTGCGGTCGTACGCGAGGCGATGGAACACGGCGGTCTCGAGCGGATAGAGGAGATCTCCGCCGCGATTGAATCAACCGGGGCCATCACGTACACTTTCGCGCTCGTCGAAGCAGAGGCAGTTAAGGCGAAAGAAGCCCTGCGCGGTCTACCGCACTCGGCCTACCTGGATGCACTCAGTACGCTCGCTAGTTTTGCCGTGCACCCAGTTCTTAACATGATCAAAATATCAAATTCGGGGTGTAGCTCAGCCTGGTAGAGCACTGCCTTCGGGAGGCAAGGATGCACGGATCAGAATGATCATGTTGCCGATATTGCGCTTACAGCTTCAACGGTACGTCCGAGCCGCAGCATACATATGTGGGCAAGTAGCACACGGGTTGGTTGCGCGCGAACTCAGCCGCCGTATCGGCGCTCATCCAAAGGATAGGCGATTATATACTTGACCCAACACACCACAACATGTTGTGTTTCCCGGTTCGAACTACAGACCACAACATCTAGTGGTGAGGGTGCACCGGAGTTTACGTTAGATGCAGGCGGTGTGGCTAGTCCGGGTCGTCTAGTTGACCGAGTAGGTCTTAGGATTTCCGCACGCACATGCGCGCCGGTTGTCTCTGCGGCGAGGAATTATTTCCACGCTGACGTAAACCCATCGGCTTGCGCAACCACATATTCTACAGTTTGGCAGCAGATTTTCGGCTAAATTGCGTTGTCGAAGTTTGTAAAGCTCAAGATCATAGATGACGCCCACAAGCGCAGCTCCATACTGAAGCACTTGCGGCGAGAGGGGAAACATGGAAAGGTAAAATTTCTGCCTTCTCTATTTTCCACGTACCCCGTGTTCGGCAAGTACGTATCTACGAAGCGCCACCCCCTTGGTGGCGTTTTCGTTTCTGACCCCACCCGTAAATCGATCTTTTTACAAGGATTTTCTAAATGAGACTGCGCTTGTGGGAATCTATAACCAATATTTGGAACAAGTTTTTGGAATGGGCCTTCGTAATAGCAATCTTATGCGCCGTATTCTTTATCATTGGCAAAGTCGGCAATGCAGTTAACGATGCGATTTTTGAAGAATGGGTCGGATGGGTGTACCCCTCTAGCGCCAACCTCCTGCACGACATAGAAATCGGTGCATATCGCTCATTGGAGGAATGCAGAGCAGCCGCTCTGGACGAAATATCGGACCACCCGGAATGGGAGAGCCCCGATTATGAATGCGGGCTAAATTGCGAGCGAGATTATGCGATTGGCATCAACATCTGCAAGGAAACGCTCCGCTAGCCTATAGGGTGTGCGGGCTGTGCCTAAAACCCTTGACTTGCTGCACTGCACAGGAGGGTGCTAAGCGGGCAACGCTGAGCCCAGCCCCAGGCTGAATCCAAATCAATTTCCATTTTCACTCCCACCACTACATTTTGTGGTCTGCGTCCCGATCTGGGAAACACAACATGTAGTGGTGCGTTTCGTTAAGTATATAATCGTCAAAGGATAAGGACACTCACGTAAGGGGGTGTCCTTGCCCCATCCCGGTATTGCGCATCCTGTACCGATAAGGAGCGCTGATTGCGAGAATGGACCCTGTCGACCGGATGCTCTTCGTTCCACACGCCGGAATACTTGACAGTTTGTCGGGCGTGTCGGAAATGATACGCAAGAAACGGAGTTAACCTGTGATTTATTAATGGGTTACGGTGTAATCGAGGGCACGTACTGTTATCAGTAGCGTAGCCTGTTTGGTGCGGATCCGTGCTAGTTTGACCAGAATCGCATCAAATTCGACGCGAATCCAAAAGCATCCGGGTCGATCGGTGGGAGGCGTTTCCGTGAGGAGGAGGGACACCCCTTTCACAGCCGCAACAGGGGCTCGAATCCCCTAGGGGACGCTATTTTTAAACTATCTTTCAAAGTCTTACCGATGGCCTGCTGGCCGCCGGTCGGCCTTGTCCCGAATTTGTCCAGAACGGGATCCCGAGCTTCGCGGTCAGCGCCAATCGCTGAATTTGTTCGGGCCGAAACCACGATGTTCGGTGTTGTCGCGCTCTGATTCCATCGCCTCCTTCACTTCAGCGAGTGTGAGGTAACCGTTAACCGCCGGATCGAGTCGATCCGCGATCTGCGTTGCCCACGTTGACCACGTCTCGAACTCAGATCCTTCATAGCGCTCTGAGACGGCCTTCTGGTAGCGGCGAATGGCCTCGGCGTCGTCGTGCAATTGGGCTTCAAGTTTTAAAGCGACGACCGCTTTTCGACGGTTTCGCGCGTGTGCCTCGAGCGCTCGTCGCACCGCTGCCGCCTGTTCGCGCGCCTCATCCTCGCGTGCACTTCGCACTGAATGTTCGTGCTTGCGCCAGGCGAGACGACTCGCTTCAATCACGAACTTGTTCAGGCGCGTCTGAAGAGGCTTGTTGGTCGTATCGCTTATTGATGTCGACCACGAGTAGTGATCGCGATCGGCGGCCAGCGTCATGTGGCCAATAGATTTGTATTGGTATTGGCGATACCACGCGTGGCCTGTTTCATTTTTACGCTTTATTTCAGCTGGCGTGGGTTCATAGGGCGATCGTTTGGCGGGCTCAACGATCGAGAGCGCGATCGATTCGTCAAAGAGCGACGCCGTGCAGCCGCGTCGGGGATCTAGCGCAAGGAACCAGTCGCGAGCCTCAAGGGCCTTCACGACGGTGTCTGCGATCTGAAAGGCCCGGTTCAGGAGCCCTTGCGATACGTTGATCTCAAAAACTTCAGACGTTGGCACGTACTCGCGGCCGTATTGATCTGCGAAATGCCTTCGAAACGCGGCTCGCGTGGCCTTCACTATGGGGTGATATTGCGCGGCGCACTCAGGCACGACGATTAGGTGCTCAGCCGCCTGCTCTCGAGCGATGATGTCTTGGATTGCCCTTGGTTCTTCACGAGGCTCTGTGCAGTCGGCGGGTCGCTTGGCAAACTCAATGCGCTCAAGGCTCGGGTTTGGCGCTTTCGGGAGTCGAGGCATTTTGGGTCTTTGCCCGGCCTCGCGTCGTGCCCAGTAACCGCGGGCGGGCCGCGGAATGCCGTGCTTTTTACAGGTTTTGGCAAGGCCGACATCTGATAAGCCGAATTGTTCGGAAAGCTGCGTGATCGGCTTCGACCAGACGAGATCAAAGAGTTCTTGGCGCGTCAGCGTGATGATTTCAGATGAAATGATCCCGTTTCCCTAGGATGGACTCGGCCCGGCCGAAGTAAACGTCAGCGGGCGCTACGTTCCGCGGACTCGCTCCGCCAATATTCGGCCTAACCGATTAATGAATAATCCCTTATTTGAAGCTTCGTACTTTCAGCCTTTATTCCTACCCATATTCCGGTCAGGATTTGGCTCAAATCGATCCGCATACCAGCGTGTCCGATGCTGGCGTAATCTGTCTGTTATCGACAGCCGGCGCCAGAGAAAAACCTGCTCTCCTACCTCGCTTTCTTCGGCATCGTCGCCGCCGGCCTGGCGATTACAAACATGCAGCGATGGGAACGCGACGAGCGGCACTCGCTTGAAAGGGCCCAGGCTGACACCGACCTCTTGATCAGGACGGCGAACGCGCATAGGTTGGAGATAAACAGTTACTCGGGTTAGATATTCATGAGCACTCATTGGGCTCGGGCAACGGCGGATATCAACGAGACACATCCGCGTCGCGTCGAAGCGTGCCAGCCAATCCCGCTCGAAAAGAGAGCACTGCCCATTTTCGGATAGTGAATATGTCACGAGTAAATGACAAATTTTGAAACGCTTGGAGCGCCGGCTGTAGAGTGGCATCCAAATTTGATCCGTTTGTGCAATAGATTTGCGTTTCCGCGTGACCCACTCGAATACCCGGAACACTGTGATCTAACGCACCGTGCGCTCTCGTCCGTAGGTAAATAGTTGATGCGAACGCCGGATCAGTTCCACATGCAATTCAACACGTCAAGTGTTCACTAAGACGAATTTATAAGAATTGTCACCGCACAATGGAATCACCCTGAAAAGAACAAAGACAGAACTAATTCTCAAAGCAGTCACCTATTTATATCGTCATTGCTCTCATGAATGATTCGCAGCTAGATGAAGTCCTAAAACTCCAGCTTATCGTCGCGTGGGCCGGTGAAACGAACGTTACACCACCTCGACTCGGTTGGTGGCGGACCGGCATGAGCGATGAGTTTGGGGGCGAAGACCTATTGCGTCGGCTTACTCCCAAAACGTGGGAATGGGCCGTGCTGGAAAGTTGCCGTGCGGCCGCCGTAATTGTCGATGATGCTGCACGTCGCAATGCCGAAGATGCGGACCATCTTGTTTCGCTGTATCGACTTGGGTACGAGGTGGACGAACGTTTGGATGAGCGCTTGTATGAACTAAAGTTGGAGGGGAAACCTCCGACAGAAGTATTCCCAGAATTTGCTGAGCTATGTTCGGAATGGTCGCAAGAGCATTTCGAGTCGTGGGTTCGAAAATGCGCCGATACACGATATACCGGTACGGCGATAGGACGCCGCATTATCGGCGAAATCCCTGCGGATCTCTCGGTGGCGGCGAGGCAATTGGTGGCCGCCCTCGCTCCCGTCGCCGGTAACTACGGGTTGCCGCACTTTCGGCTAGCGAGATGACGGCAGCTACTCCACATGAGACGGCAGAGGTTCACACCCGCCTTCTAAAATGTGCATTATCTATTGACGAGTCTCGAGCGTATTGGAGCCGTTGCAAATCGAACGCGCCCTGCGCAACGTCCGAACAAGCGTTCGCAGAGTTTTGGTTCGGTGCCAAAAGTATGCCATGGGTCAGCGTACTAATAACAAACATGAAAGCGCGCTTCAATGCGTTCCCTAATGCGCTTTCAGTGCTCCATCAATGGCGGGATATGCCACCAGAGGCGCGAGCGGCCATTTGCCACTGGCATCTGCAGCTCACAGATCCGATGTATCGCATGTTCACTGGTGAATTTCTCATAGCGCGTCGAGAAGCCCTCCGTCCGGAAATTCATCGCGACGCGGTGATCTCCTGGGTCGCCGACCAGGGGCCTGGTCGCTGGACTCTAGCCACTCGAAAACAGCTCGCAAGTAAACTGCTATCAGCCGCCTTCTCAGCCGGCTTAGTCGGTAGACGGCGCGATCCGCGTCCTCTTACTTTTTCCCGTATCGATGACAATGCGCTCACGTATCTTTTGTATTTACTGCGCGAAGTGAAATTCGAGGGCACCATGAGCCACAACCCATATTTGCGTTCGGTTGGCCTTGAGGGCAGTACGTTGGAGGCTCGCTTACGCGGTTTATCCGCGCTCAAGTATCTGCGGGCCGGTGACGTCGTAGACTTAGGATGGCGCTACCGCACAAGGAAGAGTTCCCATATTTGCGTTCGGTTGGCCTTGAGGGCAGTACGTTGGAGGCTCGCTTACGCGGTTTATCCGCGCTCAAGTATCTGCGGGCCGGTGACGTCGTAGACTTAGGATGGCGCTACCGCAGTCTTTCTCGCTGGGCAGAGGAAGAGTTCGGTACTGAGGTTGCAGTGTCATGACAGTCGCCAGAACAGAACTGGACGAGGCGTTCGCCGCATTGCGTAAAGATCTCGTTCATGATGAAGGACCGCAGATTAGCACTATGCGAAATTATCGCTTTGCGATTGTGCCGTATTCGCCAGGGGATGAGTTTAAGTTGCGCGGGTATGTCCAGACGTTGGTCGGGGACTTAACTGCTAGCGGTTGGGTGGTCTTAACGCTTTCCTTGCAAAAGTTATTACTTGAAAGGGTGCGAGGACTTGGTGATGACGTGGTCCCGCGGCTTATCGAGATGGAACGACGCATCGCGAGTGCCGATCCCGACCGTGGGCTTAATTATCTACGTGAAAAATTGTCGCGAGAGATCGAAGGCCCGTGCGGGATCGCAGCAGACGTCGGTCGCGCCATAACTACATTCGCAGATGAAAATCCCGACAAGGCCGAACGGACTCTGGCAATTGTTGGACGCGCTGGCGCCCTATACCCGTTCTTCCGGACATCATCTCTGCTTAAGCATCTTGACGGACATACCAAAAATGTTCCGGTCGTACTGCTGTATCCCGGAGAGCGTCGTGCCGCGGCTGGACTATCTTTTATGGGCGCCGTCAATCCCGATAGCGACTACCGCCCGCGAATTTATCCCTAAGGTAAGTGCATGCAGATTCGTGACTTATTTGTATCGGACGTTACCCGCGATATCGCGCCGGTTGTCTATTTCCACGAACAAAGTTCGGAGAAAATCTCGGAAGAAATTGCTGAGTACATAGTTACTGGGGGCTACCCGCAAGACCATCCACATCACCAACGTGTGCCGGATGGCATTCACGAACAATACGTGAGCCTACTCAACGCGATTGTTGAGGAACTCGAGCGAAACGGAGGGCCAGACCTTCCGGCTTCATGGATCTCAGGATTCTACGGATCCGGTAAATCCAGTTTCGCCAAGTTGCTCGGCCTGGCCCTAGATGGCGTTGCGCTTCCCGACGGCAGGTCGGTAGCTGAGGCGCTACTCGCACGCGATACGTCCCCTCTAGCTGCAGAACTCAGAAAGGCCTGGGAGGCAATTCGGCAAAAAGTGGATCCGATCGCCGTAGTTTTCGACATCGGCGGAATGGCGCGCAACAATGAACATATTCACTCGGCGATTGCGCGACAAGTGCAGAAACGACTGGGCTATTGTAGTACCCAGCCGCTAGTTGCCGAGTTCGAACTTAGCCTCGAGCGCGACGGACAATGGAACCAATTCGAGTCCACTGCAAAAGAAGTTCTCGGTAGATCGTGGGAAGACGTTAAAGACAACGCACTCGCCGAGGAAGAGTTCTCTCATGTAATGAGTGTGCTCAATCCGGAGAGGTATACAGATCCCATGAGCTGGTTCGAGGCCCGTGCAGGAATCGTTACGCAATCGTCGTCTGTTGAGGACGCAACGCGAGCGATTGCTGACATGCTGCGTTTCCGTGCCAGGGGGAAAACGCTTTTCATTGTTGTGGACGAGGTGTCCCAATACATACATCAAGATCAGCAACGGATGCTCAAGTTGCAGTCGCTGGTCTCCGAGTTGGGGCAACGGCTAAAGGGAAAGGCGTGGCTTCTTGTCACTGGTCAGCAAAAGCTGGAGGAAACGGACGAAACTCATGTGCTAGGAAAATTAAAAGGACGCTTCAAACCAAAGCTGCGGGTGCACCTCGCGGCCACTAACATCCGAGACGTTGTCCATAAGCGCCTGCTGCAAAAAACACCGGAAGCGAGTGATCTCTTACGCGATCTATTTCGCAAGCATCGTAACGATCTCAAGCTGTTTGCGTATGCATGCGAAGACATTACTGAGGAAGACTTCGTCGATGTCTACCCGATGCTGCCCGGCCACATCGAGCTACTTCTCCAGATCACTACAGCATTACGGACCCGTTCAAGTCGCAGCCAGGGCGATGACCAGGCGATCCGCGGGTTGCTCCAGTTACTAGGCGAACTATTTCGTCGCCAGAATTTGGCCGAAATGCCGGTCGGAAACCTTATAACACTAGACCGAATCTATGAGGTACAACATTCGGCGCTAGACTCCGATGTGCAAAATTCAATGACTCGCGTATTGGCATATTGCGCAGGTAAGGATCCTTTGTTGGCACGCGTGGCAAAGGGTGTCGCGATGTTGGAGCTGGTGCAAGAAACATTACCGACGCACGCGGCGCTTGTTGCCAGCTGTCTATTCGACCAGTTAGACGAAGGTAACCGCCTCGACGTTGTGACTGAAGCACTCGAAACGTTGCGGAGAGACAATTTACTCGGCTTCTCGGAGAAGCACGGTTACAAGTTGCAGTCTTCCAGCGGTGAAGAGTGGGAGCGTGAGCGGCGCGATATTCCCATTCCACGAGATGACCTTGTCGGTCACATTCAAGAATCGCTGAAGTATCTCATCAGCGAACCGGCTCGGCCGACGCTCCAAGGACGCGCCTTTCCTTGGAAGGCTTATTTTTCTGACAGCTTTCGTGCCGACGATATTCTACTCGTCGATCCGAGAGATCCTGCGAATGTAACCTTAGACCTGCGGATGCTTTCCGCTGCTGATAGGACGCCGACAACCTGGGTGAACGTCAGTGGTGAACAGGCACTGGCGAATCGTATCATCTGGCTCGCAGCCGACTCGGCTGACGTAGAGAGTCTCGCTCGCGATTATGCTCGCTCGCTCTCCATCGTGAAGCGGCATAAGCCCCGTCGTGAGTCCTTAGCGAGAGACCGCCTGCGTTTATTGCTCGAAGAGGAGGCCAACGCAGAGGACCTAGAGTTGAAATTGCGGCGCGCTGTCGACGCTGCATGGATGGCGGGTACCGTGTACTTTCAGGGTCGACAAATAGAAGTGGGCGAGTTTGGCGGGTCGTTCACCGCGGCTTTGGGTGAGGCGGGCAGTCGTTTCCTTTCCAATCTTTATCCACACTTTCTCGCCACTCAGCTTAGCCCCGCGGAATTGCTTCAGTTATTAGATTCTACGCTGCTCGCGCCGTCGCCAAAGTTTGTTGATGAGCTCGGCTTGTTGTCTCTCGATGCCGGGAAATACGTGCCGTCCTGCGAGGGAGTGGCTCCGCGCCGCGTTCTCGAATATATCGAAAGTGGGCAAGGGGTCGCCGGCACCCTATTACTAAACCACTTCGGATCACCGCCCTACGGTTACGTTAATAATGTTGTCCGTGCTTGCGTAGCTGGATTACTTCGCGCCGATAAATTACGCATTCAGACGGATGAAGGTCGAATGCTGACGTCCGCTCGTGACGCCGGTATTCGTGACGTTTTCGAGAAGGATCGGGATTTTCGGCGGGCAAATTATTTCCCGTCGGGCGAGGGTGCCATTAGTGCCTCGGATCGTAATCGAATTTGTCGGTTTTTCGAGGTGCGTCTAGGACAAACCCTCGACCGTGACAACGACACGATAGCGGATGCAGTCAGTCAACATTTCCCACTACAAGCCGAAAGGCTCCGTGTTGTCTTAGGTCGTATACGCCAACTCCCCGATGAATGCCGCGAGGACGATGACCCGCATGCATTGGCGGAGCTCGATAAGGCGTTACAAGCATGTTATCGCGTCGTGCGCCACACAGAGCCAACCGTAAAAGAGTTGAAGCGTCACCTCGATGCTCTGAACGACGGGTTGGAACAGCTGGCCGTCTATGTTGCGGAGCTAACAGATGACGTGATTCGCGCTGTTCGAGAAGCCGCAGACATTATGCGCTACCAACTGCCTCAACTTGAGGCCCTCGGCGAAGTGGACAGTGAGCTTGCCAAGCATGCAGAGCAAATCCGCAGTCAGCTTCAGGCAGACAAACCGTGGCGCGACCTTGCTTTGATTTCGCAAG
>CBDDBH010000026.1:0-172619 GCA_965225625.1 Gammaproteobacteria bacterium | reverse complement strand
ATTGGATTCGCCGTTCAACCGCGCGGCGACATCGTAGCTCTTGGCGCCAAGCTCCACGCGTGCAATGTCACTGATTTGGACCACCGAACCGTTGGGATTGGCCCGCACGATGATGTTCTCGAACTCCTCGACGTCGTTCAACCGCCCTTGGGTGCGCACGGTATAGGTGAATTGCTGATCGCTTTTATTCGGAGTCTGGCCGATCCGCCCTGCGGCAACCTGCACGTTTTGCTCGCGTATCGCGGCCGCGACATCGTTCGCGGTGATGCCGAGACTGGTCATGCGATTGGGATCCAGCCACATACGCATGCTGTAGCGTGCGGAGCCGAAAATAAATAGATCACTCACGCCGGGAACTCGCAGCAGCCGCTCGCGGATGCTTATATCGGCGTAATTAGATAGAAATAAATTGTCGTGGTCCTTGGAATCGGAACGCAAATTCATGTACATGAGTACATCCGTTGATCGCTTACGCGCTGAGATCCCCTGGCGCCGTACCTCCTCGGGCAGGCGGGGCTCGGCAAGCGCGACCCGATTCTGGACGTTGACCTGCGCAATGTCAGCATCGGTTCCAGCATTGAAGGTGATTGTCAAAACGTACTGCCCGGTATTGCTGCTTACCGAGGACATGTACATCATCCCGTCCACGCCGTTGACCTGTTCCTCGATAGGTGCTCCCACGCTTGATTCCACAACCTCGGCGCTGCCACCCGGGTAGCTGGCCGTCACTACGACGACCGGCGGCGTCACCGACGGGAACTGCGCGACCGGCAGGCGTAGCAGCGCCAGCAGGCCCCCCAGCACGAGTACGATCGCGATTACTCCGGCAAAGCGCGGCCGGTCGATGAAGAACCTACTGAACATTGCCGGCCGTCGGCGCTTTCGGCGCCAGGACTACGGGGCCTACGGTGGCGCCCGGACGCACCTTTTGCACACCCTGGTAGATGACGAGTTCGCCCTCGCTGAGTCCTTCTTCCACCACCCAGTAAATGCTTTGACGAGCGCTGACGGATATGCGGCGCACCTTGACCGTGTTCTGCGCATCGACGACCAGCGCAAAGTGACCCAACTGATCTTCCTGCACGGCTGATTGGGGGATCGCAACGGCGCCATGTTCTTCGCCTACGGTAACCAGAACACTGACGTACTGGCCCGGCAACAGCAGCTTGTCGGGGTTGGCGAAAACAGCGCGTACGGTTTGCGTGCCGGTGCTCGGATCGACGCGGTTGTCCGCAAAATTCACGGTGCCCTCGTGCTCGTAGATACTGCCGTCGGAAAACTTCAGTCGCGCTGTCACCAAAGTTGTGCCATCGGTGGGTGCCCGGCGGGCACGCCGTGCATTCATAAGTACTTGCTCGCTGACCGCCCAATAAACGTGGATGGGATCCAGCGTCGCCACGGTAGCCAGCGTGCCGCTGTCGGGTTCGACCAGATCGCCGACGCTGAACTCCGAGCGACCGATCCGTCCGGGCATCGGCGCGCGGATCTCCGTGTAATCGAGATCGAGTTCCGCCTGCTGTAACTCGGCCGCCCGCGCGAGTACGTCTGCCGCCGCCTGCTTTTCCGCCGCAATGGACGCGTCCAGCGTTGCCTGGCTGACGGTCTTTTTGACACGTAATTCCCTGGATCGGTTCAGATCCAACCGGGTTTTCTCCTGTGCTGCACGCGCGCTGGCAAGTTCGGCCTGGGCGCGCGCGACTTCCGCTTCGTAAGGTGCTTTCTCGATGACGAATAAAAGGTCGCCGGTTTGGACGTCGGAACCCTCGTCGAACAAGCGCTTATCGAGAAAGCCTTCAATACGGGCACGTAGCTCGACATCTTCAACCGCCTGTACCTGACCAACACGCTCGCGCTGATCGGCGACGTTGACGCGCATGACCGGAGCGACGGTGACAGAGGTCGGCGTGTTTTGTTGCATGGTGTTGGCGGCGGGCTCTTGTTCACATCCGCTCGTTACCAATAACGCAAACAGGGCTACAACGCTCAACTTTATTGAATTGCGCATCGGTTGATTCTAGCGCATCGCGGTTTTCTAGGCGTCCTCGTCGGTTATAATAAAAAGCTAGATGTCAGTGAGGTTTGGTAATGAACGGTATCCACGATATGGGCGGTCTAACCTGCTTCGGTCCGGTTGTCCGTGAAGACAACGAACCCGTTTTTCATGCCGATTGGGAACGGCGGACATTTGCCGTCAACATCGCCGCGGCCGGCGTATTGGGTCCGGTCGATCGCCTGCGCTACGCCGCTGAACGCATGGACCCCGGCCACTACCTCAACTCAAGCTATTACGAGCACTGGCTGGCGGGCCTCGAAATCCTGGCCAGGGAGGCAGGTTTTACCGACGAGGAAATTACCACGGGTGTTTCGAACACACCCGCGCCGACTAGCGATCTACCGCCGGACGGGGAGACCATCGCCGCGATGATGAGCCAAGGGTTTCCGGCGACGCGCGATTCCGGGCGACTCGAACCGCAATACGCGGTTGGCGCGCGCGTACGCGCCCGGAATATTCATCCGCTCGGACACACGCGCCTACCGCGTTATGTTCGCGGCAGACAAGGCGTGATCGATCGTTTTTACGGCACGCACGTGTTTCCCGATACCGCTGCCCTGCGCCAGGGCGAAAATCCGCAACCGCTTTACTCCGTACGTTTCGCGTCACGCGAGCTCTGGGGACCATCGGCACCGCCCGGCGATGTGCTGCGCATCGACCTGTGGGAAGACTATCTAGAACCTATCTCTTGATTGACAGGAAAGCCAATGAGCAATCAACACGACCATCATAGCGCTCCGCCTAATCCTTATCTGCAACCTCGTCGAAGCCCCGAAGAAGTGGCGGCGCTGGAACAGCGGGTCGCGGCGATGGAAAACTTACTGATTGAAAAGGGTTTTGTTTCAAAGACGCTCTCGACAAACTCGTCGATATGTACGAGAACGACCTGGGTCCCATGAACGGCGCCAAAGTCGTAGCCCGCGCGTGGGCGGATCCCGATTTCAAACAGCGCTTGCTCGCCGACGCCACCACGGCCATCGCGGAGCTCGGGTTTGGTGGTATGCAGGGCGAGCACCTGGTGGCGGTCGAGAATTCCGCGGACGTACACAACGTGGTGGTGTGCACCTTGTGTTCCTGCTACCCGTGGCCGGTGCTGGGATTGCCGCCCAACTGGTTCAAAAGTGCCGCCTACCGCTCCCGCGTGGTGATAGAGCCACGCGCGGTTCTGCGTGAGTTTGGAACCGAGCTGGCTGACTCGGTTAAAGTTGAAGTGTGGGACAGCAGCGCCGAGATCCGGTATCTGGTGTTACCCGAGCGGCCGGCAGGGACGGAGAACTTGAGCGAAGAAGAGCTTGCCGAGCTAGTCACGCGGGAGACGATGATTGGCGTGAGCAAGGTTCAAGCAGCTGGGACTTGAACAATGGTAGCCGATCACGCCATCGCCAACATGGACGGCACGGCGGCGTTGCCGCGGCGCAGCGGCGAGCTCGTTTTTTCACCATGATTGGGAACGGCGCGCGTTCGCTCTGGCTGTCGCCTTATGCGAACAGGGCTGTTTCGATTGGGATGAATTTCGCAGTCATCTGATGGCCGAGATCGCAGCCGTTAGAGAAACGCCGGAAAACCCGCAACCCGATGCGCCGGGCTATTACGAACATTGGCTGGCGTCGTTCGAGAAAGTCCTGGCAGACAAAGGCATAACCCGGTAATCATCTGTAGGAGCTCATGCCGCTTGCCGTTGCAGGTGTGCGATGACCTCGTCCATCTGCTTTACATCCGCGTAGCGCCGACCGACATCGAGAAGATTGGCGCGATGCGGTTCTTCGGCTCCGTCGCCGCAGCACTCGTCAACGACGATGTTGCGATAGCCGTAGGAGAAGCTGTCGATAATTGACGCACGAATACAGCCGCTGGTCGTGCAACCGGTAATAATGGTCGTGTCGATCTGATGTTTGGTGAGGAAGGTCAGCAACGGCGTTTGAAAGAATATCGACGGCGCGGACTTCAAGAACGTGAAGTCATAGTCGGGATCGTGGATACGGGGATCGAGTTGCGTACATGGATGGCCGTAGAAAAACTCGCGATGTAGCACATCGACTTTCCAATAAGGGATATCACGCTCACTCTCGTAGGCCGTATAACATTTCGCCACAGGCAGGCCGTGTTCACGGGCAACTTTCAACAGTGTTTCGGTTTTTTCCACCGCGCGGTGAATGTGGTCAAAGCGGCCCAGTTCATAGCTGGGATCTGTGAATGCCGTTTGAAAGTCTACGACCAGCACGGCAGGGTTATTACCCCAGCCGATTTCTCGTGCACCGTAGCCTGCGTCTTCGTGTTCTGCCATTTCGGTGTCTCCTGCTCCTGAACCATTACTACCCCTCTCCCGCAAGGGGCGAGGGGCTAAACCGTGGGTCCCTTCACCCATTGCGGGAGAAGGACAGGCAGGTAAATTCTCCTCGGCTCTAGCTCCTGCTTCGCTCTACCTCGTCCATCCCTGGACTCGTGCATTACCTGCACTTCCGCCATCCATAGCGGTCGGATGCGGGGTCCTATTCTACCTTCTACGCCGCCCTCGCCTTAGTGTGCTCGCGCCTCTTAATATGCTGGGATTTCGCCGCCTGCGGGGCTGGCAATCCGGTTTCTTCCAGGCAGCGGGCTTTCAATTCGTCGATGCTGCCACCGCGATCGAATAACTTTTTCTCAGGGCGTTCTGCCGCCATTTTCTCGCGCAACGTCTTAGTTGCGGCCTCATCTACGGATACATCTTGGTTTACGACAACGCCGTAGCGCATCGCGCCTTCGCGGGTGACGAGGCCACGATCGACGTCCAGGGCCACGCGCTCTGCTGGGCGTTCCAACGGATCGCCCCAGCCGCCACCGCCCCAGGTGTCGAAATACAGCAAATCGCCTTCGTGCACCTTGATGCGATCACATTTCGATTGATGCAGTTCTTTACTGCCGTCAGTACGTACTAGAATCTTACGGCTGCGTCCGCCGGGAAGACCACCGTTTACCCCCCACGGGTAGGTCAACCAACGATCGTCGTGGATCGATATTTCACCTTCCTCGAGAAAGCGGTAACCGATACGCAGCGCATTGCCGCCGCGGTGTTTACCGGGTCCTCCGGTATCCGCCAGCGTTTCATACACGTCTATACGCAGCGGGAAATAACTTTCCAAAAACTCGTTCGGTACATTGGTGAAACTTGGCCATAGAGAATGTCCATCGGCGCCGTCGCCCGTGGGTTTGCCCGGAATGCCGCCAAACCCGATCTGATAAAGCTGATACCACTCGCCGTCTTTCTTGTAGCCCGAATACATGAAGTGTGGGCTGTCGGAAAAACCCGCAGCGCACAGAAAGGCGGGATTGCCCTGGCCGAACAGACCGTTCATCACGTCGAATATTCTGCCAAGCGCATGAGTGCGACACGACAGTGCAGCGGGATGGTGTGGCTTGAGTAAAGTGCCCTTTGGGATACGCACTTCCATCAGGTCATAAAAACCGTCGTTGAACATGATCTGCGGGTCAAACACCATGATCATGAATACCCCCGCAAAACATTTTGAACATCTCTTCGTTTAAATATAAGTTGATTGAGCCGATCGACTGAGGATCGGTTCCCTCAAAGTCGAAAACCACTTTGTCGCCGTCGCGCCACATCGTGCAGGCGATTTTGTACGGGCCCATACCCATGCCGTCGTCGCAAACGTAGTCCTCGAAGTACTGCTTCCTCTCGGGAATTGTCTGTTTGATTAGCGCTCCCATGGCGCGTTTGTTGCGTTCCAGCAGTTCGTCCATTGCGGAATAGAAAACGTCGTCGCCAAAACGCTCCGCGAGCTCTATGCAGCGTTTTTCGGCCGTTCGGCACGCCGCGATGATGGCGTTGAAATCGCTGTTGTTCCAATGAGGCAGGCGGCAGTTGTGGAGAATCAACCGCAATAGATCGTCCTGCAGCTTGCCTTGCTTATAAATCTTGATCGGCGGTATGACGATCCCTTCCTCGTAGATCTGACGCGCATCGGTCGGCAGACTACCCGGCACTTTGCCGCCGATATCGGTCATGTGTCCGAACATGGCAGCCCAGGAAATCATACGGCCGTCTTTGTAAATCGGCATCAACACCAGCCAGTCGTTAGCGTGGCTGATGGCGCCGTTACAGGCATACGGATCCGTGGTCAGGAAAATATCACCTTCCTCGATGGTGCCGTCGTAGGCTTGTTTGAAACCGTGTATGAACGAGCCGAACTGACCTACCACCATCTTGCCCTCGCAGTTCGCGATCATCGGAAACTCGTCATGCTGTTCGCGGATCCCAGGCGACATGGCTGTACGAAACAGCACTGTGTCCATTTCATAGCGGGCATTCTTTAGCGCGTTCTCGACGATGTCGAGGGTAATGAGATCGACCTCGATACGGTTAAACGGGGTTTTATTTTGTTCGCGGATCTCTGCTGGCATGGCTGATGTCCCTAATTGTCCGGCTGGATGAGAATGTTGCCGTATTCGTCGACCTCGCCGGTGTGCCCGGTAAGAATGACCGTGGTTGAATCCATTTCCGTGACAATCGCGGGACCGGCAATGCGATTGCCGGCTTTGAGCTTTGTCCGGTCATAGATCTGCGCCTGGCAATCGGTATTGTCGATGTAGACCGTCTGCGTACCATATGCTGCGGCGGCTGCATCGGTGTCGCCAGATTCGATATTCTGGGCGCTGACCATGGTTGCTTTGCCTTGGACCACGGCGCGTAGATTTACGAGTTCTTTGTCGGCATCGAGTGCAAAGGTAAAAAGCTGGCTGTGCATGTCGTCGAATTTGTCGCCGATTACGTCGAGTCCCGCGGCCAGCGCCGATGTATCGACATCGACTGTCAGCAGTAAGCCTTGGCCGTGATAGCGCAAGTCGACCTGATAACTGCTCGATTGCTCGGCGCGTGGCACGCCTTCGGCGTCAAGCGCAGCCGCCGCGGATCCAGCCAGTTCGGTCAGGATCCCCAGAACTTCGTCTTTGGATGTCTCGGCAAAACGGCGGATGAAGGTGCGCGATGCCTCATCACGTACGCGTGTGGTCGCGTCACCGTAGGCGCACAGCACGCCGGGTCCCGGTGGAATGATGACCGGCCAGGAACCCATGAGTTTACCGAGCGCATTGGCGTGTAATGGGCCGGCGCCGCCGAACGCGATTAAGGCGAAGTCGCGCGGGTCATATCCCTTCTCCACTGACACTAGGCGCAAGGCCCCAAATATGTTCTCGTTAACGATATCGAAGATGCCCAGTGCTGCTCTTTTCATCGACAGTCCGAGCCCGTCGGCGACCGTCGTCACTGCTGCCTCTGCCAGATCGCGGCGCAACTCCATGTCCCCGCCCAAACGTGCCGTGTCCGGTAGATAGCCCAGCACTACGTCGGCGTCGGTAACTGTCGGCTCTGTGCCGCCGGTGCCGTAAGCGGCGGGTCCGGGCGTGGCGCCGGCGCTTTGCGGTCCTACGCGTAATGCTTTGGTAAGTTCCGGCACGTGGGCAATGGATCCGCCGCCCGCTCCGACGGACCGCACATCAATAGAGGATGCGCGCACGACGACGTCACCTACCGTGGTTTCGCGTCGCAACTGCGCTTCACCATTTTGTACCAATGCGACGTCGGTAGAGGTGCCACCCATATCGAGTGTCAGCAGGTTCTTGTAACCGGCTTTGTTCGCGATCCATATGGCGCCGGCGACGCCGCCCGCGGGACCGCTCATGAGCAGCTTGACCGGGTAGTTCTGCGATGCAGCCGCGGAGGCAAGTCCACCATCAGAGCGTAATATGTGCAGCTGTACCCCACCCATGGATTTATCAAGTTCGGTTTCGAGATTGTGCACGTAGCTCGCGACCTTGGGGCGCACGTATGAGTTGGCTACTGTGGTAACCGTGCGTTCGTACTCCTGCATCTCCGGAATGACTTCGCAGGAAAGAGAAACAGGTACCTCGGATAACTCTTCCAGGGCGATCTCGCGGATGCGCCGCTCATGTACGTCGTTGGTAAATGAGTTGATCAATGAGACGGTGAGCGCTTCGATATCACGTGATTTCAGAAAGCGTAGCGACTCGCGCAGCTTCTCTTCATTCAGCGGCCGTACGATCTCACCTCGGGCGCTCATCCGTTCTGACGCCTCCACGGTGAGTTCCAGCGGTGCCATGGGGTCGCTTTTCTGATAGATCACCCAGCCGCCCAGACCGCCCGGCACGAAAGATCGCGCGATCTGTAAAATCTGCCGGTAACCTTCTGTCGTGACCAGACCCACTTTTGCGCCGCTGCCGGTGAGTATGGTATTCGTCGCAACCGTTGTCCCATGCATGACGTGCGAAATTTCATGGGCATCCACGCCCGCGGTTGTGCACACTCGGTCGATACCCTGTAGAACGCCGATAGATGAATCGTCCGGCGTCGATGGGACCTTGGCCGTATGTATGTCACCGGTTGCTTCGTTAACCAGTAAGACATCGGTGAATGTGCCACCGACGTCTACGCCAAGCCTGTAAGACATGGTTCACTCCGGTTTGAGTGTGTTTTAGCGCCAGCGCCGCACCCGTTATCCGAATTGCGGCCTAAAGCTGGCGGCGCAGTAGAACGACTTTAGCGTCTGCCGGGTACGCTGCGCAACTGGCGCGCAACATAGCTCTGGCGCAGTGGCTATGGTAAAAACGCCTGACCGATGCCCGCTTGTCCGCCATTTCAGGTGGGCGGATCCATTAGGAGAATTACCGTGACGCAAATCACTGAACCACAGTCGACGAGGTCTGACTGGACATCCTCAGACGAGCAACAGATCCTCAACAGCATCGAGCGTTGGGTGGAACGGGAGGTGCGACCGATAGCTCGCCGCCACGATCACGCCGATGAGTATCCGCTGGCACTCGTTGAGCAGATGAAGGAACTGGGGCTGTTCGGTGCAACGATCTCGCAGGACTACGGTGGCCTGGGTCTCAGCGCAGGCACCTATTCCAAAATCGTAGCTGTGATTGCGGAGGCGTGGATGGCGCCGACCGGGATCTTCAATTCACATTTGATTATGGCGGCCTGCGTCGAGCGATTCGGTACGCCAGCACAAAAAGAGTATTACCTGCCGCTGTTTGCACGGGGTGAGTTGCGCGGCGGCATCGGTCTGACCGAACCGAATGCAGGCACCGATTTGCAAAGTATCCGCACCCGTGCGGTTCGCGACGGTGATGACTATGTCATCAACGGCAGCAAAACCTGGATCAGCAATGGCCTGTACGGGTCCTGTTTTGCGCTCCTGACCAAGACCAATCCCGCCGCCGAACCGGCGCACAAAGGCATGAGTATGTTTCTGGTAGAGCGAGGCGAAGGTTTCGATGTCGGTCAAAAGCTCGGAAAAATGGGTTATAAAGCGATCGATAGCGCCGAGCTAATATTCGACAATTACCGCGTGAGCAAAGACAAGCTGATCGGTGGGGAGGAGGGCGGTGGGTTTTGTGCATGCCGTCAGCGGTTTGGAACTTGGGCGGATCAATGTCGCCGCGCGTGGTCTGGGCATCGCGCAAGCTTCACTGAAGGATTCATTACGCTATTCGCAAGAACGGCACACCTTCGGTAAACCCATCTGTCAGCACCAGGCGATCCAGTTGAAGCTGGCGGATATGGCGACGCGGGTGGAAGCGGCACGTTCGCTGATCGAAAAGGCGGCCCAAAAGTACGACAACGGTGAGCGTTGCGATCTCGAAGCCGGCATGGCGAAGCTGTTCGCGTCAGAGGCAGCAGTCGAGAACAGCCTCGAGGCGATGCGCGTGTTCGGCGGTTACGGTTACTCCACGGAATTTGATATCGAACGCTACTACCGGGATGCGCCCTTGATGTGTATCGGCGAAGGAACCAACGAGATACAACGCATCATCATCGCCAAGCAACTCGTCGAACGAAACAAGATCTAATGTTACCGCTGTCAGGTGTGCGCATCATTGCGGTCGAGCAGTACGGCGCCGGGCCGTTTGGCACTCTGTATCTGGCCGATCTGGGCGCTGAGATTATCAAAATCGAAAATCCGGCAACCGGCGGCGATGTGTCCAGGCACACCGGTGCCTACTCGCTGGGTGATGACGACAGTCACTTTTTCCAAACGTTTAACCGTAACAAGAAAAGCCTGACACTCGATCTGAAAAGTAAGCCCGGCCGCGAGGTGTTCGCGCGCCTGGTCGAGTCCGCCGACGCGGTACTTAATAATCTGCGCGGCGACCAACCGGCTAAACTCGGTATTGATTACGCGTCCTTATCCGAAATAAATCCGCGGGTAGTGTGCGTGCATCTGAGTGCTTACGGACGCGATAACGACCGCGCGGCCTGGCCGGGCTACGATTTCCTCATGCAGGCCGAGGCCGGCTATATGAGTTTGACTGGCGAGCCGGACACGCCGCCAGCGCGATTTGGTCTATCGATCGTCGATTACATGGCCGGTCTGGTTGCAGCATTAGGGTTGCTTGCAGCGCTGCTCGCCGCGCGTGAAACCGGCGGCGGGCGCGACGTAGATGTCAGCTTATTCGATGTCGCGTTGCATCAGTTGAGTTATCCAGCGACCTGGTATTTGAATGAGGGGGTAGTCACCAACCGTTTGCCGCGTTCAGCACATCCTTCAACGGTACCGTGCCAGCTTTTCAAGACCGCCGACGGCTGGGTGTTCGTAATGTGCATGCTGGAGAAGTTCTGGCAGGCGTTGATCGAAGGTTTAAACCTTCCTGAGCTGGCTCGTGATCCCCGCTTTATCGATTTCAATGCGCGACGCGGAAATCGGGACGAATTAACGACGATGTTGGATCATGCGTTCCAGACCAAACCTACACACGAGTGGTTACAACAGTTCCGAGGCGCAATTCCAATTGCCCCGGTATACGATTTGGAGCAAGCGTTGACCAATCCGTATGTTGGTGCTTTGGAACTCATCCAAACGACAGCGCACACTGAGCGCGCCGATTTGCGACTTCTTGCCAATCCCATCAAGGTAGACGGCGAACGTCTGCCGGGAAAAGCAGGTCCCGCGCTAGGCGCTGATACCGATGCCTTGTTGCTAGAACTCGGCTATTCGCCGGAGGACATCGCCGCGTTTCGCGCGGCGCAGGTCTTGTAGATTCCTAGCGGAGCCAGCAGCTCGTGCTGTTACCTCAGGTCTGACCCAAATAGGTATGGAACACACCCTGGGGGTCATATTTCTCACGTAAGGCCTGCAAGCGCGCCCATGCGTCATCGGAATAACATAGCCGGATCCGTTCGGGACGCACGCGCACTTCCACCTCATTTACATAGTGGCCCTTGGCGAAGGGATCCATTAACGGAATCGCCTGGTCGAGCCAGGCAAAGCCGCGCTCATCGTCTTTGGCATCGTCCCAGATCGAAAAACATCCCACATAGTGCCGCGTGGTGCCGGAGAAACACGCGTCCTCGCGTTGTTTTAAATTTAGTCCATAGCTGGCGATGACGTGGCAGATCGGTGAGGGCGCCTGGCGGAAATGATCGACCATGGCGTGCAAAATCTCGCCCGGTTGATCAGTAAAAGCGCTGTCCGCCGCATACCGGCCGAGGTAGCCTCCGGGCGTATCGGTGCCGAAGAAATCCGGATAAAGTCGATCGAAGGTATAGGGCTGGTACTCTTGTTTTGATTCCGCCACGCCGGGAATCGCCGAGCTGCCGAATGGCGCCAACATCGCGCGCGATTCTTCTGCGGTGTCGCCGAATGCAAATGCGGTAAGAAAGCAGATCTTGGATTGCGCGGGGGGAGCATCCGGTAGTGCCGCGGGATCGTGTATCAGTACGCACAGGATTTCGACGCGCCGATCGGCTACCGCGCTGATCTGATCGAGTGCCGTGGTAACCGTCTCCAGGCTATCCAACGGTACGACGTAGGAACTCGCGAGGATTGTTTTCGGCGCCGGGTACACCTTGAGTTGCATGCGCGTCACCACCGCAAACAACCCGGGACCGCCGCCGCGAACCGCCCACAGCAGCTCAGGGTTTTCCTCGGCGCTTGCTACCACGCGTTGCCCGTTCGCGGTAACTAATTCCGCGGCTTCGATATTGAGAGTGGCAACACCGTCTCGGTAAGGATGGTTCCAGCCCAGCCCGCCGCCCAGCAGAAAACCACCCATGCCCACTGAGGCGCAATGCGGCGTTGGAAACGAAAACCCGTGTGGCGCCAGTGCATTGATGAGCTGAATACTACGCACGCCGGTTTGGATCGATGCGATTTGCTGGCCCGCATCGACCTGCACGTCCGTCAAAGCCGATAGATCAAGACACATTCCACCATCACGCACCGACGGCGCCAGGGGATTGTGGCCACCGCTGCGAACAGCAATCTTCACGCCGTTGTGCGCCGCGTACTTGACCGCGGCAACCACGTCATCGTCGCTGCGCGCCTGTACGATCATGTCGGGATAGCGCGTCGGCTTCCACGAGTGCCAGACCATGGATTGGCGCCAAAGCTCGTAACTGTCGTCGCCGCGACTAACGACGTTGCCGTTGAAGTTTGGAATTGCTGCGGCGGGAAGGCTCTTGTGTTCGGCGGCGAACAGCGATCCCGATTGGATCCCGCTCAGGGCGCCGAGCACGGTCCCGGAAGCAAGTTGCCTCAGAATGGCACGGCGTGACGGATTGATATCGTTCATTGGGTGCTCTCCTGCAAGCCTCTGTGCTTATCCTACGCCCGTTTTGGTGTTAACGCCCCGGTCCCTGTTGCGCGCCAAAAAGCGCTTCGCGCGCTTCGTCGGTGGGATTTCCGATTTTCATTTCGTCGGCAAGTAGGGCGGTTCCCCGTTGCACCGCCGGCCGTGCTTCGATGGTGTGGAACCAACGTTTTACATTCGGGAATTCATCGAGGCTTATCTTGTGCAATTCGCGGGCTTTGGGCATCACCCACGGATAGACGGCGATATCAGCGATAGAGTAGTCGCCGGCCAGGTAGTCGTTTTCTTGCAGACGGCCATCCAATACCGCGTACAGACGTAAGGTTTCGCGTTGATACCGCTCGATCGCATACGGTACCGACTCCGGCGCATAGCCGTTGAAATGCCCGCACTGGCCGAACATCGGACCGACGTTGCCAATCTGAAACATTAACCATTGGGTAACCTGATAACGTTGCGCGACCGCGCGCGGCCAGAGCATTTCGGCTTTGTCAGCCAGATACATCAATATTGCACCGGACTCGAACACGGGAAAGCGGTTACCGTCCGGCCCTTCGGTGTCAACGATGACGGGAATACGATGATTCGGATTGAGTGCAACGAACACTTGGCTGAATTGATCGCCTTGCAAGATGTTGATCGTGTGAGTCTCGTAGGCAAGGCCTGTCTCTTCAAGCATGATGGAGGCTTTGTGACCATTCGGGGTCGGCCAGAAATACAGTTCGATCACGCTGCCGCCTGCTGCGTAGCTAATACTTCCTGCACTTTTGCTTGGCAAAATTCGGCACTATCGTCACCCTCGTAGTCCTTGTTGTAATGCGCGAGCACTGACGGACGCGTGATAGTCTCGTCCCACCAGCTTTTAAGATTCGGTCGGCCGTCCGCCCAATCGTAGCCGGGGTACAAGGGATCCTTGGCTTCGTAGAAACGCGAGCGAAAGTCGAAATAGCTCAATGCATGCAGCGTTGCTGCTTGACCGATATCGAACGTACCAAACCCGGATTTCGCGCCAGCCTCGAAGCTGTCGAGACCGCGCAACAGTTTTGGCCATATCCATTCAAACACATCGCGGCGTTGCTCAGCCTCGGGGTACCAGCCTTCCATGACCAGCATCACTGTGGTTTCGAACATGGTGTCGGCTAGCGCCAGCCGTGTCAGCGCCTGCCAGCGCTTAGTCCCTTCGGCGGGATACAAGCGTTGACCCGAACGGCTTTGCGCATCCAGGCATTCAACCAGCGCCTGGCTGCCATATACGACGGTGCCGTCATCGAGTGCCAGGGTCGGGACCTTATTGAGTGGGTTCAGTGCGGCAATAGAGTATTTGTCGCCCTGGTCCGCGCCGGCGCGGTTTTTATACGGATAAGTCGGGACAAACTCGATGTCCTCCCACAGGCCGGCTTCATGTGCAGTTACCAGCGCTTTGTGAATGAAAGTGTGAAAGGGCGAATAGAAAAGTTTCATTATTATCAGTCTCAGTTCCTACGCAGCCTGGAATTGTATCAATAACAGTAGAGGTGTCGCGGCTACTTTTGCCCCCGTCATTGCGAGCGCCAGCGGCGCCGCTCGCCGTGGTAGAGGCCACGGCGATACCGAGCACGCCGAAGCCGATCATGCCGCCGATATACAGGGTCAAAAACACCCAGGACCCTGTATATAGATCGGTCACCGGGAGTCTTTCAATATGCGGGTTAACCTGGAAGCAGTTCCAGCAGCGGCCTCAGATCCCCGAGCGCGTCCAATTCCATGATCCGGTCGGCCACGGCCTGAGCGTGCGTGCGGCTGATGCTTCTGCAGGCGTTGCCGAAGTACTTGTCCAATACCTGTTGCTCCGTCAACGGTTGCTGCGCGGAGCCCCGATTAACCGCTTCGCGGTGGCGCAAGCTGCGGCCGTCTTTGGTGGTAATTACGACCTCACCGGAATAAAAACGCGGGTACAAGGATTCAGGATCCTCCGTGAAGCTGCAACGCTGGCACAAGGCCTGAATAACGGGATCGCTAATGGTGTCGTCGTCGAGTTCGTCCAGTGTCAGCCGCCCGCGCGCTAGCGCCACTGCCATCGCATAATGCACGCTGAACTTTGCGTCATATTCGTTTTGAGGTTTGCGCTTGGCAGCTTGCGGTTCACACACGACGGCGATCTGGTCACGATGGATGCTAGCGGTGATTTGTTCAATCTGCTCAGGCGCCAGTCCATGGGCAGCGCGTAATGCCAACGTGGCGTCAACGAAGGCATGATTGAAATGACAGATCGGATACGGTTTTAGAGCGACGTTCAGCATCTCCCATTGTTCGCCAAGTCCGGCGAGCAGAGCGTTGGCTTCGACCTCCCTACCCAGGTACACGGCAAATAAACCGAAACGACCCTCATAAGGTTTTTCCGGCCCCCGGAAATCACCACTGGCCAGTGCCGCTGCAGTGATCCCGGCGGACGCGGCCCAGCCGGGGTGAATGCGTTTGGTCCAGGCACCGGCGTCGAGAAATTCCAAAGTTCCAGAGGCGAAACTCAAGGCGATACCTTGGGCTTTATGCAGTTGTGCCTGCGTCAAACCGCGTAAACGACCCGCGGCCACCGCCGCGCCGAACGTGCCAACGACGCTGGTGGGGTGGAACCCTCGGGATTGAAATGTGCCACCGGCAGCCGCGCCAATGCGCGCATCCAGTTCCACAGCGATTAAGTAGGCAGCTAACGCCTGCGCGCCGGAGGCGCCATGTGCCTGCCCGGCACCCAGTAGCACCGGAACCGCGCTGGCAGAAACATGCACTACGCTGGTCCCATGGGTGTCGTCGAAGTCCAGCCCGTGTATCAGCAGGCCGTTAGCCAACACGGCGTTGCGCAGTGGCAGCCGTGTTTGCGTGCCGATAACGGGGTAATCGCCATGGCCCTCCAGTTGACTGAGCGCGGTGATAGTTGGTGCCGCGAATTCGAACGTGGTCGCGGCGAAGCCGATGCCGATAGCATCGAGGATGCTCAGCTTGGCGCGCTGCAATACGTCCGCTGGTACGCTCGCCAGATCAAATTCAGCCGCAAAGCGCGCGTACTGAGCGGCAACCGATGGCTCAGTGTTTGAAGGTGAGTGCGTGGCCTGCTGCATCGCCAAACCATTCTACTTTTTCGTGGCGATAAAAGTAGAATGGCTCCCCTTTTGGTCGAATAGCCGAGAGTCGCCATGCCTATCGCTAACGTCAATAACCACCAGATGTACTACGAAATCCATGGTGATGGTGCGCCGGCCATCTGCATGGGCGGGTGGGGTAGCTTTTGTCACGGCGGCGAGCGGCATCTGGCGCGTGGCTTGACCGATCGTTACGCCGTTCTGATATTCGACTATCGCGGCATCGGCGAGTCCACCGATGACGTGACTGTCGAGCCGCGTATGAGTCTGCACGCCAACGACGTGATTGCCCTGTTGGACCACCTCGAATGGACCGATGTGCGCTTCGTCGGACTGGTCGGTATGGGAGCTTGTATCGCGCAGGAAGTCGCGATTACGCGTCCCGATCTCGTTCGTTGTATGGTAAACATGGGCGCCTGGGCGTCCGTTGATCCGTTTCTCCACGATCAGTTGGTCCTGTTTTCCGAGATCCACCGCGATGCGGGGTTTTATGCTTTTCAGAAGCTCGTTACCGTGATGTCCTTCTTGCCCGACTATTACAACGCCAATAAGGACAAACTGCTTGGACCTGAGGGTGGCTGGAAGGAGCTGAACGGCAACTATGAGGCACATGCCCGGTTTGTTGACGCCTGTTTGGGTCACGATACGCAGGCGCGTCTCAGCCAGATCCAGGCACCTTCCTTGATCATTCACGCCGGTCAGGATGTCGTCACCAGCCCTCGCAACACCTTACCTTTGGAACGCGGTATTGCGAATGCCGAGGGCGTGTTAATGCAGGACGTCGCCCACGTCGTTGCGGGTCGCGAGCAAAAGGCGCGTTTCTGTGAGATTTTGCATGAGTTTCTGGGGCGCCATTAAAGTCGATAGGAATACCTGAGGGACGTGTACTTGTTAGTGCTGTTGTGGTTAAATTGTAGGGGTTGTGACGAAAATTTGTCGTGCGCAAACAACAACTTAAAAATTCTAAGGTTCATCTCATGAAACAAGTTGGTGCCTTCCTATTTCTCACGTCCGTCTTGATTTTGCCGCTAGGTTTGCTCACAACCCCCGGGACAGCACAGGCGCAGGCGGTGCTGGAAGAGATTGTCGTGACTGCCAGACAACGCGAGGAATCTCTGCAGGACGTGCCGGCGACCATCACGGTATTTACAGAGTCCGATATTCAGCGCGCCGGTATCCAGCGGGCTGGCGATTTTCTCAACCTCACGCCGGGCGTGAACCTCACCAACAGTGCCGAAGTCGGCGATACACAAGTGAGCATCCGCGGCATCAACGGCGCCCGCGATGCGGAGACCAACTTTGCGTTTATTGTCGATGGCATCCTCTACACCAACCCAAGCTCTTTTAACCGAGAGTTTTCAGATATCCAGCAAATTGAAGTGTTGAAGGGGCCGCAAGGCGCCATCTACGGTCGCAGTGCCGCAGCGGGTGCGGTAATCGTTTCTACCCGCAAACCGGGTAATGAGATCGAAGGACTCGTGCGCGCGCGCCGGCTTTGACGACCACTATTTTGGCCAGGTCGCGGTGAGCGGACCAGTTGTCGAGGATGAACTTTACGGGCGGGTCAGCGTCGATTGGCGCACCGACGATGGTTTTTATCATAACCGCCTCGTAGATTCCGACACCGTCGATGATTTTGAAAATTACAATATTAACGGCCGCTTGATCTGGGAACCGAACGAGCGCTTCTCCGCAGATGCCAAATTCCGTTATGGTGAAGTGGACGCGGCCTCCATCTCCTTTAACGCGGCGCTGGCATTACCGCCTTTCGTCGGCTTCCTAGGCCCCGATGCATTCGAAGACGTGAATGAACACGATTTCGTGTTCGCGCCCAATATAGATCCCGAGAACGATCAGACGGCCAAGGAGTTCTCGATCAAGTTCGACTACGATCTGGATTGGGCCACAGCGACGGCCTGGTTCCTATACAGTGATATCGAACAATCATTCCTGGCTGATGGTACTTCCGGGTCATTCGGGTTTTTCTTCACTGAACCCAGTTGCGCTTCAAGCACCGCGGCTTTGGCGGGAACACCGATACAATCACCCTTTATCATCGGTCCGACGCCGGCCTTCTCAGTTTACCCGCCCTACAGCCCGACCACCTGTGACGGCGCCCAGTACCAGGAACGCAACCAAGAGGATTTCAGTTTTGAAATTCGCCTGACGTCGGCTTCGGATCAGCGTCTGCGTTGGCTGGCTGGGGTTTACTGGCTGGATGTCGAGCGAGAAGTTGGCGTTGCGCAGACGCAGGATCCCTTCGGTGCCGGACAGAATATCAATTCGTTCGACGATCCCTTGGTGGAGGCGCTGGTCCACGACCGATTCGACACCACCGTCTACTCCGTGTTTGGCTCGATCAACTACGATGTGACAGACGATATCGAAGTCGGCATCGCATTGCGGTATGACCGCGAGGAACGTGATGTCTCGAATCTGGTTGCGTCGCCGGCTACCCGCCGCTCGACCTTCATCGACTACACCAACAGCACCTTCCTGGCGACTAATGGCACGCCCATCGAGGACGGATTACCTGGATCGCCGTTGAACCCCGCGTATGTTGATCTAGACACTGGCGCCATCCTGACCACGATTCCGGATCGCGATGAAGTATTCGAAGAGATCGAGCCGAAAATCAGCGTGCGTTGGGATATGCTGGAGAATATGTCGTGGTTCGCGAGCTGGGGCGTCGGCTTCAAAAGCGGTGGCTTCAACAATCTCGGTGCCTCACAGACGGTGCAATTGTTCGTTAATCCTAACCTGCAGGTCAATGATACGTTCGACAAGGAAACCTCGAGCAACTTCGAGGTGGGCTTTAAATCCCGACTCAACGGCGGACGGGTAAGCATTGAAGGCGCATTCTTTCACACCCAAGTCGACGACATGCAGTTCTTCGAGTTTTTCGTCGGACCGCATGGACTGTTGCGCGTTGTAACCAACATAGACGAAGCGACGATATTCGGGGCAGAGATTGGCACGAACGCCATCGTCACAGATGCGATCACGGTGTATGCCAATGGCAGTTTGATCGAAAGTGAGATCGACAAAAATACTAATCGCCCCATTAGCGAAGGTAATGAAGTCCCCTACGCGCCGCAGTTCACGATAAACCTCGGCGCACAAATGGTTCAGCCGCTGTTTGAAAACATCTCTTTCGTTGCGCGTTTGGATTGGCGCGCGACCGGCGATACCTGGTTCCATACCGTGCAAGACGATGTGGTGCCGGCCTTTTTGTTCGGTGGACCGCCGGCCGACTTTTCGCAGACCCGGCGCGATACCTTTTCGATATTAGATTTTCGCTTTGGATTGGAAGGCAGCAACTGGGACGTAACGGCGTTCATCAACAACGCGTTTGATACTGACCACCTGGAAGAAGTCATTCCGGCTCCGGAATTCGGTGGCAGTTTTATCCATCCCGGCTCGAGGCGGGCCTGGGGTCTGGAGGCATCTTATCGGTTCTGAAGACCTCTGCTACGAATGGGAAATGGGGGCGTAACTAACGCCCCCATTTTTTTGCTCAAAACGTCGCGATGGGATTCAACGGTGATGCCGTACCACCGACGATGCGCAGCGGTGCTGCAGTAAACAAGAACTCCCACCGTTTCTGCTTCGCAGCTTCAGCAGCAAGCCGCTCGAGATCGAGATTGTCGAGTATGGGCATGCCCATTGCGTACAGCGCCAACAGATGTAGCGGAAACGGCTCACCTTCTATCCCCGATGGATTGACATCATTGCCCACATCACCGCCGATTACCGCAACATCGCGTTCACGCAGCCACTTGCCGCAAGACGGGTGCAGTCCGGCGGCGCCTTCACCGGCGGGCCAGGGCCCTTGTGCCGCTCTGCGTGCCCACCGGCCAGTGCGTACCAGCAGGACATCACCGGCGCCTACGCGGACACCGACTTTCTTCTCCCACGCTTCGAGGTCTTCAGGATAAATTGCGACCGTGGGTTCCAGCCACGGCACGCCTTTGAGGCGCGGAATGTCAATGAGAACACCGCGAGTAAACACACCGTCTTTCAAGTTGTCGATGCCCACCTTGGCGCAGCCGGAATCTGTGATCACGTCAGCCGAAAAGCCGTTATAAAGTTTACCTGCCTTTAATCGATGACACAGTGCATCGACATGAGTGTGGGCGAAACCGTGTGGTGCGACTTTAATCGCGTCAAAGCGCCAATTCTCTGCGCCCGGTATGTCGAGCGTCGTCATACTATGTTCGTAAGGGCTGCCGTTATCGACCGTTTTAGCGGTCATTGCATCGTGACCGAGTGAGACCGAAACACCCTCGGTCACGAGTCGCGCGGCCGCAACCCGCTTTGCAGGAGTAATCAAATTCAGTGTGCCGGCTTCATCCGCATCACCCCAGCGTCCCCAGTTGGAGACTTCTTCGACCCAGCGTTCAATTGTTTCCAGGGTTACGGTTTCGTCGGCATTCGCTGTTGTTATCGCAGCGGTGCAAACTCCCGCAAATGAAAAGCTCAACAATAGTGTTTTAAGCATGACAAATTTCCTCTTCGTCGAGTACTCATCTCCTCAAGGGAAAATCAACCGCAATCACTCGTCCAACAGCAATTCCAATATGGCCGGAAGCCCAGTGCCACCGTTACTAAACTCATAAGCTCCGATGTCAGCTTGGTCACGGGTCTGCCCAAGAATATCCTCGGCCGGTGCATTCGCCGGATCTGCTTGATCGAGGGCGGCTGACCCCGTACTAATGGCGCCGTACGTCGTTACCAGACGCAGGTGGACCTGGGTGACGCTCGTTGAGCCGTCTTCGAATAGGTTGGTCGCCTGGTTCAGTCGAGGCAATATAACGTTGGACTGCGCAGCTAATAGCGGGTCGCCCGTAACCGCATTAGCGTCATCGATGAAATTAATGGTTTCACCGCTGTCTGCAGGGATCGGCTGTCCACCGTTCCAGTACAGGTTGTGATCAAGTATGAAGCTTGTGGTGTGCCCTGAGGGAGTGTCGGAAAAGTCGTTTTGATTGCCGCCGCCCGAGGAGCCCATCGTGGCGGTCGGATCTGACCAGATATTGTTGTAGAAATGGATGTTCTGGTTGGCCGGATTGCCGCCTTCGCGATTCAAACGCATTGCATAGGCGAGTGCGGGGAGATCACCCGCTACGGTGTTGTTGCGGAACGTGATGTCACGCCCGCCCTTCACCCCGAACGCTGCGCGCATAACGTTAGCGGCATCGCCCAACATCAGATTGTTTTCGATCAGAACGTTAAACGCCTCGTGGAAGGTCTGGCCATCCTCGCCGACCAAGACAAAGTTCGAACCGCTACTGCCTTCCCAGTGCAAGAACACATTTCTGCGAACAGTGATGTTCCTTGAGCCAACGAAAGCATCCAATCCCTGGTTGCTGTCTTTGATGACGATGTAGCTGCTGGTATTGTTGCCGTTGACTCGGCCACTGCCGGCGAAGTCGTTGAAAAATACGTTGTCCTCAACGACAACGTTGTCGACACTGTTGATGTCGATGTGCTCGTCTGATCCGCTCTGGTTGTAGAAGATATTGCCTTGCACGGTGATGTCTCGAGCTGCGTTGTTGATCTTCAGGACATCATTGTTGTGGCTGTCGTGCATGACATTATTGCTGAACGTTATGCGTTTTACCGTTTCGTTTCCGCCGCCATCGACATGGACCACCAAGGCGCCAGATCCAGCTCCGCTATGGGCGATGTCAAACCCAGTGATCGTAATCCCCTCGCACCCTTTGGCGTCCGAATAAGCGGTAATCACGGTATCGTTGTGCCGCAGCTGCGCCTGGTAGGGTAGTTCCGACCGTACTTGCACGCCCTGGCTGAATGTACCCCGGATGCGGATGCGACCTGAGTAGGTCCCCGGGAGAACCAGTATTGTCGATCCATCCACAACGTTGTCGAGGGCGTGCGTGATGCTTGCCCATGGACTTGCGGCCGAACCGTCACCGCTTGTGTCGCTACCCAAAGTTGCGACGAAGAATGTCGCAGCCAGGCCGCTTATGGGAAGTAACAACAGCGCCAGAAAAAAAGCCAGGCCGGCTGCAAAATTGACCTTCCGTTGCTCTACGGGCATAACAATACATCGGCCAACGTGAACGTATCGATCAGAACAGGCTTCTAAGTCCCTTCTTCAGGGTATCGCCGATATCCTGGGTACCGTCAGTGGTTTCATCGGCGGCGTCACCACCGGAGGATGGAAGTCCGAGCACACCCGAGAGTAGTCCTCCGGCTTTATCTTTGAGTTTCGACTGTGCCAGCTCCTTACCCAGAGCCCCCCAGTCGGGGGAGAACTTCGGCTCCCCCAGCGAGCCTCTCGCACGGATAGGCAGCGGCACACCGACGAGTTGATTCGACTCCGCGGCACCCTGACCCTCACACGCCTCGATGAGTTCCGCCTTTATCAGGTAGTCGATGCTGTCTGCCGGAAGATCCACTCCGCCTACTCCGTTGACCCGGATCAGTGGGGACTTAATGTCCAAGTCGTCACTCTTGACCAGCCCGTTGGTAATGCTTGCGCTGCCACCCATGGCCGAGAACCTGGTCTCACCGGCCTTTCCCAACTCGCCCGCGCCTCCGCCCAGGAGACTGCCGAGCTTGTCACTTACGCTACAGATGGTGCCCGCCACGTCCAGACCTTTATACGCTCCGTCCTTGAATTGGAAACTGATATTTCCATTCAGCGTTTTCTTTATGGATTCTGAGTCCAGGCCGCGCATGCTGACGTCGAGTTCCACCTGTCCCAGCCCGGTCAACATTTCCTTTTCTCCTATATCCAGTAGCAGTGGACCGATCTGGATCCCGGAGAGTGAACTTTTCACTTTGATCTGCGGAGTGCTCTCACGTGCGTCTATCGTTACCCCGCCGTTGAACGTGCCTTGGTAGAGCTTGGCAGTCATCGGACTGATCGTGAGGACGCCACCTCTGGACTTGATGCCGATATTGATGTCCGTGGTTGTCAATTTAGCGACCTTTACATTGCCTACCTTGATCGAACCGTCGAGGACGAGAGTGCGCAGCGCTGCGAGCGGATCGTCACCCGCGGGCGCAGCCTCAGGTTGTTCTGATGATTCTTCCGCTGGTTCCGGTGGTAAATAACGATCGAGATCGATTGCGTCGAGCTTGAGGGCAAACTTGACGGCGGGACCCTTGAAGGCGGTCACGTCGAAGTCGCCGGTAAAAGTCGATTCGTCGAGCTTTACCGTAAATGGCTTGAGCTTAGCGCTGCTATCGGAGGCGGCAATGCCGAATTCGGCTGACACGCGGGTCAACGCTTTCGGATCGGTAGTCACGGGGGCGGTTCCGCCCAAGGCCAAGAGCTGTTTCAGGTTTGATTCGCGTAGCTTCAAGTTACCCTTGAACTTGGGTTTCCCACCTAATCCTTCACCATTGAGAGCACCGCTGAGTTGCATGCCCGCACCGCTTACCTCGAGATCGTTAATAGCCATCGTTCCCGCATTGGCGTCATAATTGAGCCGGCCGGTCACGCTTAATTCGATTCCACCTTTGGGTAGTCCCTCTCCCGCAGCTTTTATAGAGGTCTCCAGACCGTCGACATCAAAGCGCGTCATCTCACTGTCGGCTGTCACCATGGCACGCAGAGAAATTTCGAATTGTTGTGCCGGAACTGTGCTGGTAAGTTTTACGCCCAACTCAACAGGTACCTTGTCGCCACTGCCGATGGCACCGGTCTCGACATTCAGGTCGCTGACTTCATAGCGTGTGCCCGACTGGCGGTCATCCCAGACCAGGCGTGCATCTTCAATGATCACACCTTCGATTTGAACGCTCATCGCTTTAATGCCGTCTGATTCACCCGGGGTCGAGGTCTGGGTTTCACCGCTGACTAGATCTGCCCAATTTGTCTCACCTTTCTTGTTCTTTGTCAGGTTCAATTCCAAACCGCGTAATACCACTGTGTCGACTTCGAGACTCCCCGAAAGAATGGGCATGAATGCCACCTTAAGATCCAGTTCTTCGACTTTCGCGAACGCGCTGTCACCAAATCCGGGTGCATTACTCAGAGAGACCCCGCCAAGCCGGACTGCAATCGAGGGAAAGACCGATAGTTCCAGCGGGTCGCTAATGCCGAGATCACGGCCGGTCGCGTCTTTGACCTGCGCAATGATTTCATCCGTGTAATCGTTCGGGTCGATCACTTGCGGCAGAATGATGATTGCCGCGACGATCAGGACTACGGCGAGGCCGACCAGGCCAATGAACCCCTTAAACAGTTTATTCATTGATATTTATCCTTTTGTGCATTCGCGCACACTCGCAGGTGGAAGGAAATCGCTGCCCTGGTTCATCGACAACCGGTATAACAGGAGTCTACCGCAATTATAAGCATCCTCGATGTTATGACGTATGATGTTTGTATTGCGTGATCAACGGAGCGGGTTCATGAAGTTTATTCTCGGGCTGGCAATTTTTTGCGCAGTGCACGCAAGCCTCGCGGTTGAGCGGGAAGTCGATCCTGTCCCGCGTTATAAACCTTTTTCACGCGCACCGTCCCCTCTCGACATCCGCACGAACAGCTACGGTGCGAGTCGCACCGCGCCCAACGCTCTGGAGATCGGTGACACGGTCCCGGACTTTAGCGTGCCGCGCGCCGGCGGCGGAAAGGTGTCATTGGCTGATGCGCGGCGTTCTGGTCCCGTTGCCTTGATATTTTATCGCGGTCATTGGTGACCGGCCTGTAACGTGCAGCTAGGTGAGCTGCAAAATCAGATGGAACGTTTCGAACGCAGGGATGTTACCGTGCTCGCGCTGTCTGTGGATGCCCCGGAAGATTCCCTGGCCATGATCGAACGTCTGGGGCTCACTTTTGCACTTGGCAGTGATCCGAATCAACATGTGGTGAAAGCATTCCGGGTACAAAATCCGGAGACCCAGGAACTCGCGCTGCATGCGGTCTATATCGTCGATGCTGAGGGCAAGGTGTTATATCGCAAGGTGGCGAGTCGCCGTCCGACTTCCGAAGAACTGATCGATGCAGTCGATGCTTTTCGCGGAGTTTACCCCCAGCAAGACGACGTCAACAAAACGCCGGCGCGCATAGCCGTCGCTTATCCACAAAACAACTTTCAAGCGCTCATCGAAATGTCGTCCGTTGCAGAACTGCCGGAGGTCGTCGATGCTGCCGGTGTGGACGCGGTACGGGCATTGATGAAAGCCGGGAAGAGCGACGACTCTCTCATCGCCTTCAAGAAGCTGGTTGCTTCCAGTAGCAACGCAACACGCGAGGACTTGTACCAAGCTGCCGCCTATCTCGCTCGAAGCGTGTTTTTGGACGACCAGCAAGAGGCAATCGCCCTGGGGTTGGATTTACGTAAGCGACTAAAACGAGTTCGGGAGTTGGATGAACAACGTGCAGCTGCATCCGATCATCAGCGTCAGGATGAATTGACCCACGTGCTCGCGCGGGCACGCGCCGGGCTGTCACTGACGCGCGCCAAGATCAGCAAAAATGCGGATGCGTGGAACCTGCGGTTCGCCAAAGGGACCTTGCGCGGATATCGAGAAGTGGCGCGGGCAGGAACCCGCCTGCCTGGATGATGATACCCGTACGCGCGGGCCTCATTCCTGAGCGCCTCTTTGACCGACTAATCATAAATCACGAGACAGCGCACCTCGATACTCCACCTATCAGGCGCATCAGCTGGCGTTGATGGATCCTCAAAAGCGCTGTGAAAACTGAAGGTGCAGGACGCCGCCAGATCTGTGCCGTCACCTTTTGTGCCCGCGGATTGAGCGAGTATGCCGTCGGAATCCCATTGTTTGATCAGTAAGGCTTCCTCGGGGGCCATTTCCGGGTAGTAATACCACTTTTGGGTCGGCGAGCATTTGGAGAAGTAGTTTTCGCCAACGCGATCTTGATAGTGAATTTCGAACACAACGAGATCCTGCGGCTCGACGCTTTGACCATCGCAAAGTGCAAGCGGATGCGTGACAACCGGTTCCTCGGCGATATTGCGCCAGACATTGATAATCGCGAATCGACCACCGACGGTGAGGGCGCGATCAGCCGCGGCTTGCGTGATTAGCGATTCTCCCGCTTCCAGAACTGAACACAGGGTATCGTTACCCTGCGGTGGCGTCGCCAGATCGCGCAGTCTTTGCGGCGCGCTTCCCAGCGTGTAGTCGCCATGAACGAGGTGGGCGGGACCCTGCACCTGCTGGCCGCCGCGGATCCGCCGCCGGCTCTTTTTACCTGATGCTGAGCGGATATTGTGGTCGAATGCGAATGCCTGGCCACCCGTTGCTTCCGCCACCAGTGCGGCGCATTGGCTGTAGTAATCCTTGGTGACCTGTTGATGGTCGAAGAAATCTAGCTCGCTGGTGGCGACTGGCTTGTTTCGCAATTCAAACCCGTTTGCTTGCAGGGTGCAAGATGAGCCCGGCGCCAGCAGGCGTGCGTTTTTTACTCTGATTTCGCGATCTTCCAGGGACATGCCCTTTGCGCCGAAATCGCTACCGTTCGCATCGCGGTGGATGAGCACTTCACCGTTACGATACAGCGATGGCGTTACCGTGCCGTCCAAAAAGCGGAAGATCCCAGATTGACTTTCGTTGTCCACTATTTGTAAGCGAGTCTCGTATTACGTTCAATCACCGTGAATGCGGCAATAATATAGGAGCTTGGTCGATCACGCATGGGTGTTCCGAAGTTCGAATCCCGCTGAGCTCGCAGCGATCTGGTTTTATTTGTGATTTTCTCTCATGGCGGGGTTAGCATTGCCGGCGTAACCCAATTGAGCGGAGATTGACGTAGTGACTGCGATCGGTATCGATATCGGCGGCACCTTTACTGACGTCGTGATGATGCGTGACGATGGTTCGCTCGCATCCAGCAAAGCGCCGAGCACGCCGGGTAAATTGGTCGAGGGCTTGCTCGCGGCTCTGGCTGATATTGCGCTTCAGGAAGGCGTCGAGGTGGAGAGCTTATTGGCGGGCGTCGAACGCATCGCGCACGGCACCACAGCGGCGACCAATGCGTTCATCGAGCGTCGCGTCGCCAAAGTGGCGCTGCTCACGACGCGGGGTTTCGAAGACACGTTGATCATGCAACGCATGATGGGCATGACTGCCGGGCTGTCGCGCCTAGAGCTCACCGATTATTCCAAGCGCAGCGTGCCGCAGCCGTTAGTGCCGCGCTCTTTGATCTTTGGTGTTCGTGAGCGGATCGATTACGCGGGTGAGGTCATCTCTCCCCTGGTTGAGGACGACGTGCGGGCTGCTGCCGCACAGATCAGGCAGGCGGGCGTGGAGGCGGTGGCCGTCGCCTATCTGTGGTCGTTTAAACATCCCGAGCACGAGGCCCGAACGGCAGCCATCTTGCGCGAGGAACTGCCGGACTGTTATCTGTCTGTCTCGACCGAACTGGTGCCACGGCTTGGTGAATACGAGCGCACCGCAACCACGGTCGTGAATGCCTGCCTTGGTCCACTGGTGCAGCGTTATACCGATACGCTGGAGACGCGCCTGGGTAACAGCCGGTTGTTCCTGCTCGATTCCGCCGGCGGTGTTATGACGCCGTCAGAAGCGGGGCGAGCGCCTGTGCGGCTACTACTGTCCGGGCCCTCTGGTGGAGTAACCGCGGCGCGCTTCCTCGGCGCCGAACGCGGACACAAGAACGTCATTACCTTCGACATGGGCGGTACCTCGGCTGACGCAGCACTCATTGTTGATGGTGAGGCAATGCGCCGGCGCGATACGGTCGCCGAGAAATATCACCTGTTGTTGCCTATGGTGGACGTGCGTGCGATCGGCGCTGGCGGGGGATCCATTGCGCGCGTTGAAACGGGTGGTTATCTCAGGGTCGGACCGGAGAGTGCCGGCGCCGATCCGGGACCGGCCTGTTATGGTCGCGGTGGTGAACGGCCAACGGTTACGGATGCCGACGTCGTACTGGGCATTATTGATCCGGCGCGTTTTCTCGGCGGCAGGCTGCCGCTGGATGCCGGACGAGCCCGCGAGGCGATCCGCACGCACGTGGCTGAGCCATTGGGCGTTTCGGTAGAGGACGCAGCAGTGGGAGTCAAACGTATCGTCGATACGCGTATGGCGGATCTGTTGCGCACCGTCACCATAGAACGCGGTCACGATCCGCGTGAGTTTGTTTTTTATGCCTTCGGCGGGGCAGGCGCGACGCATGCGCCGGCATTTGCGCTCGAGGTTGTCGATGAAATGATGGTACCCGCCAGCCAATCGGTATTCTGCGCGTTGGGCGCCGTAGCCTCAGACATAGCGCTGTCCGTGGAACGAGCAGCACCGATGCGCGTGTCGCGCGCCAGTGCTGGTGCGGACGTTGATATGCACTCGATCGAGAGCATCTTCACTGAACTGGAGGAACGTGCTAGTACGTCGCTGGCGGCGCAAGATGTTGCTCCCGAACAGCAGAGTCTGCGGCGGGTTGTTGAGGTGTGCTTCATCCGTCAGATGAAATCCTTGACCGTACCTTATCCGGGAACCGTCCCCGGGTTGTTGCAGGACTTTCTTGCGGCCTACGCACGACGCTACGGTCAGGAGTCGGTTCCCGAGAGTGCCGGATTCGAACTTGTCACCTTTGTTGTCGAAGCCATTGGTGTGCTGTCACGTCCCGCGCTGGCGCGTTATCCGCAGGCCACGACCGAAGCGCGCGTGGCGCAACGCGGTAACCGGCGTGCCTATGACGCGGGCCAGCAGACGTTCGTGGAAACGGCCGTCTATGACGGCCAGGCGCTACAGCCGGGACACCGAATCGCCGGCCCTGCCATTATCGAATACGATGGCACAACAGTTGCGCTGATCAGTGACCAGAGCGCCGAGGTTGACGAATTTCTGAACATTACCATCCGGCGTCACGCCGACTGATTGTTGAAGATCGCACAGAGGACGCAAACATGAACGATCCGAATGCATTCGTGCTCGGTCCCAGTGTGGCCGACTGGGCCGCTCTGGAAGCGCCGCTCGCGGTCGATCCCGTTATGTTCGAGATCATCCGTCACAAGCTCGAAGCGATTAATGAGGAGCAGGCGCTGGCGTTGAAGGAGGTGTCGGTGTCACCCATCGTCGCGGCGGCAGGCGATTTCAACAACGCGCTATTTACCGCAGACGGACGCCTTGCATCGATGGGTCCGCAGGTCGTCTTTCACTCCGGCGCCATGCCCATCATCCTGCGCCACATTATGGAAGATTTTGCCGACGAGGAAATTGCCGACGGCGACATGTACATCGTCAACGACCCATACAAAGGCGCGGTGCATCATCCCGACGTCACGCTCATGGCTCCGATCTTTCATGGTGGCGAGCTCATCGCCTGGACCGGCGTCACGGCGCATCAGGTCGACATGGGCGGCATGAGCGTCGGCTCCGTATCGGTGCGTGCGCGTGAGAAGCAGCAGGAAGGATTAATGATGCCGCCGATGCGGCTCATCGATCGCGGTAAATTGCGCCGGGATGTGTGGCGCATGATCCTGAATATGACGCGTCAGCCGCAGATGGTGGGATTAGACCTGCGCGGCTTCATCGCCTCCAACGTTGTTGCCCGGGAGCGCCTGGGTGAACTCATCGCGCACTACGGTGCGGATACGGTGCTGACCGTAATGGAGGAGTTGATCCGGTATTCCGAGCGGCGCACGCGCGAACGTCTGCGGCAGTTACCGGATGCGGAGGTGCGCACGCGCGGTTTTCTGGATCACGATGGCACCGAGAACCGTGTCTACCGAACGGATGTGCGACTCATCAAAGAAGACGATCGGTTACGCATCGACATGTCCGATTCATCGCCCCAGTCGATCGGCTATATCAACTGCGCCGAAGGTTGTCTGGTGGGCGCCATCTTCGGCGGCGTCGGGCCGCTGATTGGGTCCGGGATCCCTTGGAACCAAGGTATTTTGAACGCACTCGAAGTCGTAGCTCCCAGGGGACTGATCTGGCAACGCGAATCCGCCGGCCCCAACCGGCGCTGCAACCATCGGCCAAGGCTGGATTATATCGGCGGCCACATCGCACGCCGTGTCCAAACTGCTGGCGTTGTCGGACCAGGAAAGGCACAAATCCCAGGCGGTGACGCACGGCACCATGGCGGCTTTCTTCACCGGCGATCGTAATCAACACGGCGAAACCGTTCGGCAATCAGTTGCTGGACGCGCAAATCGGCGGCGGCGGTGCGGCTGCGACCGCCGATGGCATCGATCAATCCGGTTGTTTTGTCTCGCCCAAACCGCATATCGCCAACGTCGAGGAGAACGAGATCCACGGACCCATGTTGTTCCTGTATCGCAGCTACTTTCCCGATACCGGCGGCGGACGGCGCACACCGCGGTGGTCGTGCCGCGGGCACCGCGTGGACACCCCATGGTGTGGATCGTTTGCGTTGTTCACTGACTTCACACGGTGTCGACGTGCCGGTGTCCTTCGGCCAGTTTGGTGGCTGGCCCGGAGTGTGCAGCGCAGCGATGGTCGTACATGGATCCGACGTCAGGCAGCGCTGGGCCGATGGCGAACTGCCGTTGGCGCTTGAAGACATTTCCGAACCGCTTGATCTGGATGCGCTCGGTGGCGAGGTGCAGGTGCTCGAAGCCAAAGAGGACGAAATGCCGGTGCTGCCCGGCGACGTCGTGCAATACACCTGGCAGGGCGGGGGTGGCTACGGCGATCCGCTGCAGCGCGAGGTGGAAGAAGTTGAATGCGATATTCGTGACGGCATCATTTCCGCGGCGCGCGCTGAAACCGTCTACGGTGTGGTGCTCGGTGAGTCGGCGAACGAGACCGAGGTGCGTCGTGAGCGCGTGCGTAAATCACGCCTGGAGACCGCTGATGTCCCCGAAAAGGCCGCTGAAACTCGCGCGCCGGGGCAGTTACTGACCCAGCTCGGCTCGGGTCTCGTGGTCGCCCGCACTAAACAAGGGGCGATGCAGTTCGAATGTAGCTGCGGTCACACCTTCTGCGACTCACTCGATAACTGGAAGACTTACGCGGCGACGCGCAGCATAGGCTCGGACGAACGGCCCGCCGGCATGCGCGTGCATCCGACTTTGGAACTAGTAGAGTATCTCTGCCCGGCGTGCGGGCGGCGGCACGCGCTCGACGTCAAAGAACGCAATGAACCGGTACTCCAAGATCTAAAAGTCTTCAGTTGGCCGGTGTAGCTCGGAGCAGCAATTATGAGAGGCTTAAGCAATCGTAACCGGCGCAATTTCCTGAAGGTTAGCGCGCTCACCGGCGGCGGTCTGCTGCTTGGATTCAATGTGCCGGCAAAACGTGCTTTCGCAGCTGACGAGGCCACGGGCACTTTCGCGCCCAACGCTTTTCTGCGGATCACGCCGGACGGTACAGTCACCGTCCTGTCTAATAAGTCCGAGATGGGTCAGGGGATCTATACCGGTTTGGCCATGCTTGTCGCCGAAGAACTCGATGCCGACTGGAACGCCATGCGGGTCGAGCCAGCGCCAGCTGCCGAGATCTACAAACACACCGAGTGGGGCACGCAGACGACCGGCGGAAGCTCCAGCATCCGCAGTGAATACGAACGATACCGTCACGCCGGCGCTACGGCGCGAGCTATGTTGATCGCTGCGGCTGCACAGCAATGGCAGGTGCCTACTTCTCAATGCCGCACCGAAGCAGGTGAGGTGCTTCACGACGCCAGCGGTCGGCGTGCTTTATACAGCGCATTGGCATCCGCGGCTGGATCGATGACGCCGCCGCAGGACGTGACGCTGAAATCGCCAGCACAATTCCGCCTGCTGGGCCGCTCCCAGCCGCGACTCGACACGCCGGTGAAGGTCACGGGCGAAGCGCGCTTCGGACTGGACGTAATCGTAGCGGGCATGCGCACGGCCGTGATAGCGCGCCCGCCGGTGTTCGGCGCCCGGGTGAAGCGCTTCGACGCTGGTGAGGCGATGAAGATCAGTGGCGTCGATGAAATTGTGGAAGTGAAAGCAGGACTCGCCGTTGTAGCAGATTCGTTCTGGACCGCGAAGCGTGGACGGGATGCGCTGCATATCGAGTGGGACGAGGGTCCCAACTCCGGTTTGTCGATGGCGTCACTGCGCGAGAAATACATGCGGCTCAGCGAACAGCCGGGGCGCGAAGTGCACCGGCAGGGAAATGTCGAAGCCGGCTTCGACGCGGCAAGCACGACCGTGGATGCCCTCTACGAACTCCCTTTTCTTGCGCACGCCTGCATGGAGCCGCTGAACTGCGTGGCCGATGTGCGTGCGGACCGTGTTCGGATCTGGAGCAGCACCCAAACCCAGGGGCGGGATCAGCAGGCGGCGGTTGAAATAACCGGACTCCCGCCCGAGGCGATCGAGATCCACACGACGTTTCTCGGCGGCGGTTTCGGGCGCCGGGGGTAAACCGGACTTCGCTGCCGAGGCGATCGAACTGTCGAAGCGGATCGGCAAGCCGGTCAAGATCGTCTGGACACGCGAGGACGACACGCGCGGCGGTTTCTATCGGCCCTTGAACTTCGCGAGACTCCGAGGCGGTCTCGACTCCAATGCCCGGCCGGTTGCATGGACACATCGCCTGGTGGGGGCGTCCATTCTGCATGCCGAAGGGGAATGGGATCCCGATTTCGACAGCGGGACCGATGTGGATCCGACTTCCGTGGAAGGCGCGGACAAGATCCCCTATCGGATCGCCAATCAGGCCATCGATTACCATCCCGTTTACGACGGTGTGCCGGTGCACTGGTGGCGGGGCGTTGGTAGTTCCATTAATGCCTTCGTGGTCGAATCGTTTATCGACGAGTTGGCCGCAGCCGCCGGCCAGGATCCTTTCGAGTTCCGCCGCGCCCTGCTACAGGACAGTCCCCGGGAACTCGGCGTGTTGGAACTTGCCGCTGAGAAAGCGGGCTGGGGAGCGCCGCTACCCGTCGGACGCGGTCGCGGTATCGCCGTGCACCACTACGGCGGCAGCTACGCAGCCGAAGTTGCGGAAGTGTCAGTTGGCGCCGATGGCAGGCCGCGCGTTCACAAAGTGGTATGCGCATTGGATTGCGGTACGGCGCTCAATCCCGATAATATCCGCGCGCAGATGGACAGTGGTATCGTCTGGGGACTATCGGCTGCCCTTTACGGCGAAATCACCTTGAAGGATGGACGTGTCGAGCAGGGTAACTTCCACGAATACCGCATGCTGCGTATGGACGAGATGCCGGTGGTGGAAACACACATCCTGGAGAGCGGTGAAGCGATAGGTGGCGTCGGAGAAACGGCTACACCGCCTATCGCGCCGGCGGTCACCAACGCGCTTTACGCTCTGACGGGCAAGCGGATCCGGCGTTTGCCTATTGACCCCGCCGAATTGCGGGGCCACCTGACTGCAAGGACAGAGACAATGAGCGACTCGCGAAATCAGGTGATTCCCGCAAAATCGGGGACAGCGATTGTGGTTAAAAAAGGCGAGACCCTGAGGGTCATAGATCTCGAGGGCCTGCAGGTCTGCGACTTTGTGTGTTTCAATGAACACGATCATTCGGAGTTCTTCTCCGCCGGCAAGACGCGCGTAAACGTCTTCCGGGTGCGTATCTCGACCGGCGATCGACTCTACTCGAATAAGAACACACCCATGTTCACGCTAGGCGAGGATACGGTGGGCGTGCACGATCTGATGTTTCCACCCTGTAACCGCTGGATTTACGAGCAGGTTCTGGGCCAGCCGGGGACGACGGGATGCCTGGAAAATCTACGTGATGCTCTGGCGCCCTACGGCATCGAGGAAGGCGCAGTTCCCGATCCCTTTAACATCTTCATGAATACCCACATCGACGACAAAAACGAAATGGCGATCGAGGCACCCAAATCGAAAGCCGGAGATTACGTCGATCTAATTGCCGAAATGGATTGCCTGGTCGGCGCGACTTCCTGCGCCGAAGAGGTCGCCAGCGACTGCAACGGTCGCCACTGCACGCCAATTGGCCTGGAGATCGTAGCCTAAAAACTGGGGTCAAAAACTGGGGTCAGATACACATTAAAAACTGGGGTCAAAGAAAAACTGGGGTCAGATACACATTTCCAAGGAAAGGGTACCAAAAACTGGGGTCAGATACACATTTCCAAGGAAAGGGTACTGCTCGTACCCTTTCCTTCTTCAGACAGTTTTCTCGTCTACGCTTGCTTGATTGCTCCGGGGTTACGTCGTCGGTTCCGCCGCTTGGGTCGATTCTTAGGCGTATGACTGCGTGGCGGACGCCGCGTTTCGGGCCCGTCGTCAGCTTCTGCTTCGATGCCCTCGACCTGTAAGCGCTGAATCGGCGCGCCAATCATGCGCTCAGTAGCACGTAGCCAAGCTCGATCCTCACTTGTTACAAAGGTGCAAGCCGTGCCCTCGAGTTCCGCGCGGCCGGTGCGACCGAGGCGGTGAGTGTAGGCCTCCGGTGTATTCGGCACGTCGAAGTTGATCACGTAGGAAACCCCGCTCACGTCAATACCGCGTGCGGCGATGTCGGTTGCTACCAGGATGTCATAGCGGCCTGTACGGAAACCGTTCATGGCTTTATCGCGCTGGGCCTGAGATAAATTTCCCTGCAGGTCGACTGCACGATAGCCCAATTTAACGATTTGTGCGGCGAGCCGTTTGGCGCGGTGTTTGGTACGTGTGAATACGAATATGCCGACTCACAATTATCACGGCCAAGCACCTGCTCGAGGCAGGTCGCGTTTGCGAGACTCTGAGATGAGATAGAGTGCGTGATCAACCGTACTCACAGGTGCAGCATTGGCTAGCTCGACTATGTGGGGATCGGACAAGAGCGTTACGGCCAATCCTCGGATCTCCTTTGGCATGGTCGCGGAAAAGAGCAGATTTTGCCGGTTCTTCGGCAGCTTACCGAGAATTTTGCGAATGTCCGGCAAAAAGCCCATGTCAAACATGTGGTCGGCTTCGTCGAGGACCAGGGTCTGCACCTGGTCGAGGCGAAGCACGCCTTGTCGCATCAAGTCGAGCACACGGCCCGGACAGCCCACCACAATCTCGGGTCGCTTGCGCAACGCCTGATCTGGTTTTGCATCGAGACGCCGCCGTAAACGGTAATCGTCGTCATTTCGGTGAACTTGGAAAGCATCCGGATCTCTACCGCGATCTGAGTGGCCAGTTCCCGCGTCGGAGCAATTATTAGGGCACGAGGACTTGTCGGGCTTCTCGAGAAAATGGTTCAGTATCGGTAGTGCGAAGGCTGCCGTCTTGCCGGTGCCGGTCTGGGCGAGGCCCAGCACATCGCGTCCGTCGAGGCCGGCGGGTATGGTTTCCAGTTGGATCGGTCGAGGATTCTCAAACCCGGCCGCGTGGATCCCCCGGGTGAGGTTTTGGTGCAGTCCAAACCGGTCAAATCCGGTTGGAGTGTTGAATGTTGAAACAGACATTAAGTTATTTTCTCCACCACACGCGCACAAGCAGAGCCTGCACGATGTGGTCGTACATTTCCGACCCAAACAACAGTTAAGGGGTAAGAGGGGAATTTTTTGCGGCGGGGCTTCGGAAGGATAAACAGAAGTCCTGTTGTTCGCCGCTGCCGGACTGATGCCCGTTTGCGGGACGCACACTAACCGATCTGAGCTATTAATGCCAGCGGGCTACGCCACACGGTCGGATCGATCCCGTCCCGCTACTGCGGTTGCCTGCGTTACCTCACCTCAGGGGCGTTGAACATTGAGCGTGAATACGCAGCAGCGGCTCTATCTCCTCGGCGGGGTGCCGACCTATGCCGCATTCAGTGGCGACACCGAACTCATTGACATACTTACTCGCGGTGGCAATGCGGGCATTAGTGCCATTGTTGCCATCCTCGATATGCACCCAGACCCAGGTACAGTTTGCAGTCGGAGGGTAACTTTAAATCAGCCATTGGCGCAAAGTACGCATCGTCGTCGCGTTCTATCGGCACCGGCATGTGAATAAAATCAATTTTACGCGGGCTGCGCGCGATGACGCCGTTGGTCAGCCGCACCATCAAGCCACTGTCCTGCGGTTCGATCATGTGCTCGCCATTGGGATTGCCGTAACACCAGTGGTAACCCATTTCTACATCCGCCGGCACCTCTGTGTCCAGGCGCGCGAATTGTTGCAAGCACTCCTCTTCAAATTCCTCGGCGGAACTCGGGAGCGGGAAGCCGCCCTCCAAGCCGATGACCTCGACCGCGATGTCCCATTGGATGAAAGCTCAGTCGCAGGGATCGCTGCAAGTATTTTTTTCAGATCGGCAATGAGTGAGCGTTCGTAGACCTTGAGAAAGTCCGGAATTGACCGCGGGCTGATGTGCGGCAGTGCAATTGCCAGTGGTGTCGGCAGAGCGACCATGAACCGCGTATCTGCTTGGACCTTACCTTGTTTTTTCAGATCCCCAAATCTTGCATAGGACTCCACTGCATACTCCGCATAGGTGGTATTAAACAAAATATTGTCCAAATCGACACCGGCCTTGAATCTGGCCGGACGAATTTGCACTTCACCGAGAACGCCCTTGGTCATCAGCGGAAACGGTCGTGGTGCTTCATCCGGATCCTGCTCTAAGTTCGGATCTTGCTGCATCACCGTGTACTGCCAATAGACCCAGTGCTCGCGCGGTCCGGTCTCGCCATCGGGGGATCGTTCGAGGTGGTCACCCAGTATGTCGGCGGCGGCGCAGATCACTGCATCGGTATCTTGCAGCGAAACACTGCCGACCAGGTGTGCGCCTTTGGCTACGGGTTCATCGGACATGGGTCTCCTCCTGTTGTTCTGTTTAGGGCGCGACGATATCACACCAATTTGTTGGTACGCAGAAAATCATTTCAGGGCAGCAATCACATCGATCTCGATCAACATACCGGCAACCGGCAACTGGGCAACCCCTACCATGGTTGAGGCAGACGGCGGGTTGCCTTCAAAAACTCGATGCGCGCTTGCCGGATCTCCGGCTGATGGTCGCTTACCTCGAGTACGTAGGTCACCATTTTCACCACATCCGCCGGTGTCGCGCCCGCGGCCTCCAGCGCACGGCGAACGTTGGCCAGTGTCGCTTTAGCTTGAGTAACAACGTCGCCGGGCCGATAATTTTGAGGTTTTCGTCCAGCGCGCCCTGTCCGGAGACGAACACCAGCTTACCGGGATCCTGGACGGCTACGACGTGTGTATATCCGCGGTTTCCGAGTCTAAAGCGCCGGCCGGTCGAAGGTTCTCTCTTTTCATGCTGTACTCTTTTGGGCTTTGTCCTATCCGGCCGCTGGGGTGTGTGCTGCGCAGGCGGATCATGTATGCGAGTATTCGATTCAGATGATTGTCCAGTTTAATCCAGAAGGAGACAACAATGTTACTCAGACTGTTAGCAGTTGTGATTGTTACCTGCGTTTTTTCTCCGGCGTACTCGCTCGAATACCAGGTCGTCACGACCAGCGAAACCAGCCTTTACGCCAACATGGTGTTGATCAAGGGTGAGAAAAGCGTAATGCTGGTTGATGCGGCCGTTCTCGCGCGCAGATGCCCACCGTGTGGTGGCAGCCATTCTCGATACGGGCTTGCCGCTAACGAAGGTAGTCGTTACCCATGACCATCCAGACCATTTCTTTGGTATGGACGTTATCGCGGACGCTTTTCCTCGGGCAAAAATCCTCGCCATGGCAAAGTTGTAGAGGAGATCTGGCGTTCGATCCCGGCCAAGATGAAACGCTGGAATCCGATGCTCGGCACGAATGCGCCTCGCTATGCGGCAGTCCCCGAGGCCCTGCGGAAACGCAATTTGAATTCGAAGGACAACGGGTCGAAATTATTGGGCCGATGCAAGGTGATCACAGAAGCGCAACCGCAGTGTGCTGCCCGCTGACAAGACGCTGATCGCCGGCGACCTGACCTTCAATCGTGTCCATGTCGCCCTGTTCGAAACACGTACCGGCACACGCGACGCATGGGTTAAGAGCCTGGACCGGCTGGCGCAACTGGGAGCCGAACAGGTATTTTGCAGGTCACCGTCGCCCTGGGCTCAGCAATGATAACGATTCGATTGCGTGGACGCGCAAATACGTAGAACGGTTTTCGCGCGCATCGGCCGACGGTAAGACATCAGCGGAGATAATCGCGCAATTCAATAAGTTCTACCCGCAGACGGTGGACGTTTTCGATGGCTTCCTACTCGGTACTTCCGCCCAGGTCGGTGCCGGTGAGATCCCGCCGTGGGACGAGTAAGCGTGAGGCGCCACAGGTAGTCAGAACAGCGTTGTTAGTGAATCGACTTCGCCTTGGGTCAGTTCGAATTCGAACATCGCTAAATCCTCGCGCATGTGTTGTTCCGATTGGGTACCGGTCAACGGTACGACCCGATCTGGGGTCAGATAGCGGAACAGTATCTGTGCAGGTGTACGTGCGTATCGCAAGGTCAGGGCGGTTACGGTTCATGTTCGAGCACATGAGGATTCGCGGTAAGTGTCCAGAAACTCTGGTAGGAGATCTCGTGTACTGTACAGAATGCACGAATTTCCGGTCGTAATCCGTCTCGTCGTAGAAGCGGTTCTGCAGCACGGCGGGTTTAACGTTTGCCGAACTGTATAGTGCTTCGAACTCAGCGATATCGTAGCAATTACTGACTCCAAGTTGTTTTACTCTGCCGCCCTCAATCAGTGCCTCCATCGCCCGCCACACCTCCATCGTTTGCTCAAATTCGTCCTCAGGTGAATGCATGACGAGACAATCGATGTAATTGGTCCGCAGGTTGCGCAGTGACGCCTCAAATGACTCCGCAACCTGCTCCGCCATTGCAGCATAGCGGTCATAAGGGATGCGTTTTGGAATTCCTGGCCTGAAAGTGAGGTGAATTTTGTCTGCAGATAGATATCTGCGCGACTCAAGCTGGTGTTGAGACAGGCGGCAAGGCCCTCGCCGACCCCTGCTTCGTTTGTAATGCTTGGGTTGGCATGCGGATATCTATTCCGCGAAAGCCTGTTGTGATCGCGAGTTCTACCAAACGTGCGGTCTGGTCTTTCTTCCAGGCAGTGCCGTAGATGATGTGGGGTGACATGAAGAGATTATATTTAATAGTCAGTATTTTATCTGACAGATAGTGTTAGAAAAGCAGCCGAAGCGAATGCGCCCTTCCGGCGCCCGCCGGAGGGTTATCGTGTAGCACTAACAACAAGCAGCATCGCCACCTGTCTGGATAGGTGGGCAGGGAACGCTCCCATATGAACAGAATACACAACAGTGTCCGGGCTGGGGCTTGAGATTCTCTCCACATTCGCCGCAATCGTAGCGCACGAGACAACAGTCGGTTGGCATTGATTCTGACTTCTTGAACCCGCATGCGGGGCAAGTAATCACAGACTCCAGGATTACCCTCGTTGCTTCCATACCAATATCTATCACCGCGGCCTCAACGACTAAGCTGAGCCGCGCGCCCCAATGCTTCAGATTTAAACCACATGCCTTTTCCGCGTCGGCTCCAGCGCCTTGTATGACACTACTGACCTCCAGTCCGATAGAGATGAGGCCCGTAACTTGTTACCAGCAAACTACCGACCCGGCAGCCCGATCCAGCGTCGGCTCTGCCTAGGCAAGACCGTTAACCAGCGAGCGGCGCCGGGTCGACCCGATTGATTAACTCGAACAGTCGAATGGGCCTCACGAGCCCGAATCTAGCAAGGGTGAGTTGTTATGACAATCAAGGATAAGAGTATCAATGTAGGTGTCGATGTCGGTAAGGACGTGGTGGACGTTTATGTCTGGGAAAGGCGCCTGGCACTTCAAGCGGGCCAATGAGCCCAAGGCCATCCGTAAGCTAGTGACACGCCTGGCCCGCTACCCGGTCGCCCGCATCGTGGTAGAAGCCACGGGACGTTACGAACGGCTGCTGGTGGAGGCGGCCATCGATAAGCAATTGCCCATCGTCGTCGTTAACCCCCTCAACGTACGCCGCTACGCCGGCGCCATCGGCCAGTTGGCTAAAACCGATGCCATCGATGCCCGGCTCATCGCCGAGTTTGCCGCACGCGTACAACCACAGGTCATACCCCACACGGACAAAAAAGTCCTTCAGGTAAAGGACTTAATCGCCCGGCGACGCCAACTCGTCGATATGCGCACCATGGAGATGAATCGCGCGCACATCATGCCCGCTGCCCTGCAGCGCTCACACCGCGCCGTGATCAAAACCCTCGATAAGGAGATCCAGTGGACCGAAGCCCGTCTCAGCCAACTCATCGCTCACGTGACCGAATGGGCGGCAACACACCGGCAGTTGGCTTCCGTCCCCGGCGTCGGCGATACCCTCATCTACCACGCTGCTTGGTGACTTGCCTGAGCTGGGCAAACTCAACCAAAAACAAATCGCTGCGCTCGTCGGTGTAGCCCTACCAATCGTGATAGCGGTCGCCTTCGGGGTAAACGGCGTATCAAGGGCGGGCGTGCAACCGTGCGCACCGTTCTGTACATGGCCCACGCTCAGTGCGACCCAGCACAACCCCGTCATTCGCGCCTTCTATCGACGCTTACTCGCCACCGGAAAACACAAGAAAGTCGCTCTGACCGCTTGCATGCGTAAATTCATCACCATCCTCAACGCCATGGTCAGAGACGGCAACAACTGGAGTGAAAAATATGCCTAATTAACAAACTTGCAAATCACAGTCGCTGGTTAGGCGGCACCATCGTCTAGCCAGACTGCGCTATCCGTAACTCAATTATCGCTCGTTTGTCGTAGTGGCCGATTAGCTTCGAGAACATATCACCGACCTTCATCTGCCACCCGTATTTTTTCCGTAGTGCCACGTATGCATGTTCTATGACCTCCGCCTCCACTACGATACGTGCTTTGAATTCGAACCAATCGCTGCAAATGTCGCCGCTAAATGTGCAGGCCGCTAAGCGAGCTTTACCATTGGCACGAATTCGTTTTACTTTCCCGGCTTTCCCCTCGCTAAACACGAAGTAGCGGTCTTCAGCCTTCGCAATCCAAACCGGCGTACGAACCTCCTTTCCACTACGTCGATATGTCGCGAGGCTCACATAGCGTTCCTCAGCGGAATCGAACGGCAATTGATTCACTTTGTGTGCCGCCTAACGCTGTAATACGTCAGGTTGATCCGTTTGTTAGGTGGCATTTTCGACGAAAGCTGAAACAGGTTTTAAGTCAACAAGCTTAGGTTGGCTCTTTACCGAAATGAATCCTAGGGTTGGGTGTGCGATGAAAAACGCGAACCGATATTCTTTATCCGTGGCATATGACTCGTGTTTCTTAAATATCGAGTCGCGATAAATCTCGTAAAAATGATTTTCGGTGAAATCATCGGGCTCGCTAAGACGAATCTCTTTTTCCGGAACATATTCAACAGGTCGATGAATACACATAATTTGAAATTGTTGCCTTAGTCCCGTTAGTGGAAAACTGCTCATAGCCTTTTCTAGCATGAGGTCGTCTAAAGTAAGCTGGGCCATCAGCGTGCTTCTAACATGCTGGATAAAATCATTAATACTTTTTGTTTTTATTTCGTAGTATGAATCGTATTCTTCCGATACGGCTGATGGATCAGGCGTTGTGCGGTCCCCAAGGAGCGAAGTGCAAAAAAGATACGCGTTAGGATAAAACAGCTTTATATCTAGTTTTCCATCTAATTTCGCGCGCATCACGCCATTGTCAAATATGATCTCATGACCAGACATCTCAATATGTGTGCCACCAGGGTTCTTGTGTTGCGGTTTTCCTGCAGTAGTCTCGTCATTGATCTGCATTACGCCGCCCGTTACTGAATTAAGCTGCTCTGCGTTAATAGTGATTGGACTCTCTGGGCCAAGGTATTGAATGAACCCCTCCTTGCTGTCGGCAATTGAAAACGTGGGATCCATTTCTCGGTAGTAATCAAACGTACCTAGCTGCAAGGAATTGCACATCGACGCAATGTTGTGCTCAGACTTGCAGTACTTGATGATTTTCACCGTGCCACCTAACGACTAAGCTGAGCCGCGCGCCACGATGCTTCAGATTTAAACCACATGCCTTTTCCGCGTCGGCTCCAGCACCTGGTTAGGTGCGGCTGACTTTCCACTTAGAGCACAAATATGATTATCCCGATGCAGACTATGGTCGCAATCACCATGAACAGCGCTCCGAGATTTCTGTTTGACTCATGGTGCTCCTCAATTGCGTCCTTTAGTTCCTTTAACTCTGCTTCGTTCAGGTCTCCACAATGGGCACATTTTTCATCCGTTTCCGAATACCGCAACCCGCAGCGGTGACACTTCTTCGTTGGCTTCTGTTGAAGGTGATGAGCGAGTTTCAGGCCCAGAGCCATCGAATCTTCCTAAGCACCTAACAGTTAACTAGACGGACTCCGAAAATGGTGTACTAGACAGAATCTGTGTAGCGCGATAATTAGTGACTATGTTCCGATAGTTCATGTTTAAAGCTTAGCGCATGATTCATTGGAACGACATGCTCTTGGCTGACATTATTTGTCAGATCTAAGCGCGACATCTACAGATTATATTTTACCCCTCCTGCAAGCCTCACCCTTGCCAAAGACCCTCACGGATGAGTTCATCGGCAACTACCTGTTCACTCTCATGCAGAGCGTTGACCATGTAATCGATCTGCTCGCGGTCGATGATCAGCGGTGGCGAGAGTACGACCAACTCGCCGATGCCGCGCACGATGAGGCCGCGTTCGCGCGCGGCATCGGCGATACGTTGAGCGACCTGGGTCTCGGCCGGAAACAACTCCTTGGTGTTCTTGTCCATCACGTGCTCGAGGCAGAAAATTGAGCCGCGTCCGCGCGCATCGCCGACCAACGGCGAATCTCCCAGGGTCTTGATCTTCTCCGCGAAATACGGACCGATGTCGAGGATGTGCTCGCAAATCTTTTCACGTTCAAGAATCTCGATGTTCTTCAAGGCGGCGGCACAGCAAACCGGATGTCCGGTATAAGTATAGCCCTGAGCAAACGGAGCGTCGGCGCCCGAAGCGCTGATCACGTCAAACATCTCCGCGGAGATGATGGTTGCGGCCAACGGCTGGTAACCGGAGGTAATGCCCTTGGCAACATTGATGATGTCCGGTACCACGCCATAAATGTCCTCGGAGGCGAGCATATGGCCAAGCCGCCCGAATGCAGTAATGACTTCATCGTGTATATAGAGCACGTCGTATTTTTTGCAGATCTCCCAGGTACGGCGATGGTAGCCCTCGGGCGGTTCCAGCACGCCACCGATCCCCATGATGGGTTCGGTGACAAAACACGCGACATTTTCCGGTCCAATTTCGAGGATCTTCGCTTCGAGTTCTTCGACTAAGGTGTCGCAGAAAGTCTCGACGCTGGTTCCGTCCGGGCGGCGATACAAACCTGCCGAGGAGACGTGATGGATGAAGTCATCGACATAATGAAAGCGTGCTTTGCGAAACCCCGCCTTGCCACTCATCGATGCAGTCAGGTATGTACTGCCGTGGTAGCCGTCAAGGCGGGCAATGATGTGTTTCTTTCGTGGCCGGCCGGACTGTATGAAATAGTGATGAGCGATGCGGATGGCGCTGTCGTTCGCGGTCGAACCGCCGTTACTGAAAAAAACGTGGTTGAGTGATCCGGGCGCAAGTTCCGCCAGTTTTTTGGCCAGCACCACGGCTGGCGCAGTGGTGGTGTCGCCGTAGTGGTTCGCGTGCGCGAGTTGCAGGGCTTGCTCGCCAATGGCCTGCGCCATCTCGGCCCGGCCGTAGCCAATATTGACGGCCCACAAGCCGCCGTTGGTATCCAGATATCGATTGCCGTCGGCATCGTAGAGATAAGCGCCCTCGCCACGTACAACCACAGTACAGCCTTGTTTTTTGTAACTCGGCCAAACCGACATGGGGTGGATCAGGTGGTCCTGATCCAGTTGCCATAACGTTTGGCTATCGAATTTTTCGAATTCCGATGCGTCTGTCTGGTTCATAATCGGCCTCTTACTCGTTCAATCGCCTGTTTCAGTTTCTCGATACAACGCCGCCTGTGTGCGCACGGGCGGTAGGATCAGCGCGGTGCATGCCACGAACAGCACCAGTCCTAACCAAATCGCGCTGCTGTAGTCACCTTCGGTAATAAGCGTCGCGGCAAACGCGGGTCCAACGCTGACGCCCAGAAACTGCATCGCCGTTGCGTAAACGACCATTTTACCGCTGGGATCGAAGCTGGCCATCGCAGCCAACAAATAAGGATGAGTCATGTTCCAGGCGTAGTTGTACGCCGAGGCGACTGCGGCGAATGCGAAGGCGCCGAAAGGGCCAAGCAGGTAAGCCACACAGGCGATACTGAGTCCGATCCCTGCCGTGATGGGTATTGCTCGTCCATAACGGGCGCCGACGATGACCGTAGTCAGTGCACCCGCAGCCCCAAATATTTGTGACAACGCCAGTCCGTTACCTACTTGCTGCTCGTCGATCCCGGCGCCGACACCGATACGAAAAAAATACGACCAGACTGCGAAGTTGCCGACAAAATAAAGAAACATCGTAGCCAGTGCCATGAACTTCAATCGCCACGGCATGTCCACTGCATCAGCGACCGCATCCACGGCTTGTTCGCCGGAAGTTGGCATGAACCTTACGAACGGCAGACCGCAAATCGCAAATGCGCCGAAGAATACGAGCACGCCGGTAAAGCCTAATGACTCATACGCCGGCGGCATCGCGGGAAATACCACCGCGCCATAGATGAGCACGAACAGGATCGCGAAACCGAAATTGCGATCCGGCTTTCGGGTCATACCAAAGACAGCATATGACAGCGCAACTATCCAGCCGCCACCGACCCCGACCAAAAAGCGCAATGCACTAAGCAAGGTGAAATCGCGCACATAAATGGAGGCAAAGTTACCGATGACGATAAGTAATAAAGATATCAAAAACACGTGCCGCCAGTTAACGCGTGACACCATAAACATCATGACAACGGTGGCGCCCGCCATGCCGGTCATCTCGGCAGAGGAAATGAATCCCGCCTGTTTGTCGCTGAATCCAGCGTAGTCGACCAGTCCCTGCACAAACCCCGGTAAGACGATCACGGTTTGCGGACCGATTGTGTGGATCAACAACACCGCAGACAGCACCTTAAAGGTGTTGAGGTCTACCGCCTTGGTTCGCTCTCCCAGTAACGCCCGCAACATTGCGGAGCAATTAGCCGCCACCGATGGCGGGCAGGAAATAAACTTCGTTATCCGCGGTGAGCGGTTGCAGCAAGCCCAGGCGGGTCACCTGACCGTCGATAGCAACGGCGATGTCCGGCTTGAGCTTGTCGCCATTCATCAGTGCGTCTTTTAGCCCGGGATAGTTCCGATCCAGTTCAAGGATCAATTTTCGTACGGTGGGGGCCTCACACTCCACTGTATCCTTGCCCTGCGTATAAGCCTGCATGGGGCTGGGTATCCACACCGTAGCCATCGAGGCGTATCTGTTATCAGCTTAGGCCTGGGACGCGCCCTTTTTCTGAATTGCCGCGCAGACTTTATGCGGGGCCATCGGCATGGAATACGTGCGCACGCCAACCGCGTTATATACGGCGTTCGCAATTGCCGCTGGCGGCGGCACTATGGCGATTTCGCCGCAACCGCGTACACCGAAGGGGTGTGCGGGATTGGGCGACTCCAGTATCACCGCTTCGATCATCGGGATATCCAGTGCTGTGGGCATCCGGTAGTCGAGCAGACTCGCGTTCTTGAGATGTCCCTGGTCATCGTAGAAATATTCTTCGTTCAATGCCATGCCGATCCCTTGTACTGCGGCGCCCTGCATCTGGCCTTCGACATAATCGGGATGCACCGCTTTGCCGACATCCTGAAAGGTCGTGTAACGCAGTATTTCGACCTTGCCGGTGTCCGCATCCACCTCAACATCGACCAGATGTACCGCGATGCCGGGGATAAAGCTGTCCGGCGTATTCGTCTTATGAACACTGATGGGTTCACCCGTCTCGAAAGTTTTTGCGGCAAGCTCTTGAAATCCCATGGTCTTAGCGGGGTCGGACTGGTTAGTGAACATGCCGTCTTCTACCGTCACCTGCTCCGCGTCTATTTCCCAGACTATCGCCGCACGCCCAGCCATCTGCTTCAGCACTTCCTCTGCAACCATGCAAACAACGGCGCCAGTGCCATAAGTCGTGCGGCTTCCTACGGATGGCAATGAGAACCCGATCGATTGGGTATCCGCGACGGCGGGCGATACGTGTTCAACCCCGATACCCAATGCTTCAGCCGCCTGCATAGCCAGTGAGATCCGTGTACCGCTCAAGTCGGGGCTCGCCGTTGTCAGGGTTACTGATCCATCCGGGTTGACCTGCATGCGTGCACTGGAGGTTTCACCCAGATTGAACCACATGGAATAGGCTAGCCCGCGTCCCTGGTTGGGCCCGTCCAGCGGCGCACTGTAATGAGGATGCGCTTTCACTGTTTTCAGCAAATTTTCCGTGTCGACCGGTGCGAGTGGAAATCCCGGCACCAGCCGATCGCCGGCCTTCATCATGTTCTTCATGCGAAAGTCGATTGGGTCCATGTCCAGCTCGTTGGCCAATTCGTCCATGCACTGCTCTATCGCAAACATTGCCTGTGCCGCGCCGGGAGCCCGGTAAGGTCGCATTGTCGGTTTGTTGACGATCACATCGAATCCGCTGACGCGAATATTGGGGATGTTGTAACGCGCGGTGGATGACAAACACGCCAGAAAGATGGGTCCACCCGCATACGCGCCGGCTTCATAAGCCAGATGAAGATCCGCGGCCACTAAAGTGCCATCTTTACGAACGCCGAACTTGGTTTTTATGTAGGCGCCTGAACTGGGACCGGTGGCGCGCAAGACTTCATCGCGCCGCATGGCTATCTTTACCGGGCAGCTGGATTTGCGCGACAACATGGCCGCAACCGGATCGATATAAATGCGCTCTTTACCGCCGAAGCCACCGCCGACTTCAAGCGGTACCACGTTGATATTACTCTGGGGTACACCAACCACGTCAGCAAGGTGATCGCGCAGCCCGAATTGGCCCTGGGTCGCGGTCCACACGGTTATGTAGTCGTTACTGCCCCAGTTAACCGTCGTAACGTGACTTTCGATGTAACCCTGATGGATCGTTTCCGCCGTATATTCGCGCTCCAATATCACGTCGGCCTCAGCGAAACCCTTATCGGCATCACCCGTTCCCAATTGCAGGCGGGTCGCATTCGGCAGAAATTCTTCTGTGGGCATGATGAAGGCCCCGGGATGGAATTTTTCATGGATCACCGGAGCACCCTCCGCCATGGCAGTGCGAACATCCATCACAGGTGGTAATACCTCGTAATCCACCTTGATCATATTTGCCGCTTGTTCAGCGAGATGCGGATTGTCGGCGGCGACCGCGGCTACAGCGTGGCCATCGTAGAGGGCCTTGTCTTTGGCCATACAGTTTGCGGAAACTTCCGCGATATTGATCATGCCGGCAGCGCCCTGGCTGACCATCGTGTGTGCGACCTCTGGAAAATCGGCGCTTGTGACGATGGCTCGTACACCGGGCAGTGCCGCAGCGGCGCTGCTGTCGATTGATTTGATGCGCGCGTGGGCATGCGGGCTGCGGAGAATTTTCCCGTGCAGCATGTTCGGCAGGTTAAAGTCATCCGCAAACACGGCCCGGCCGAGCACCTTGTCCAATCCATCCGGTCGAATCGGTGTCGTACCGAGGACTTTGTATGATTTATCTAGTGCTTCCGGTTTGTTCATCGTGCATCCTCATGAGCTAACGGGGCTGACCACACTGGCGTCTAATCGCGTTGATCGGGGTAGTTAAACCGCGCTGGTCTGCCTGTGTCAACAACTTGGGCCCAGCGCGCCACCGGCGCCTACAACAGCATCACACGCAGGTCTTGCAGCAGGCGCTTGAGATGAAGCAGGAATCGCGCGGCATCAGCGCCATTGATGACGCGATGATCGAAGGCCAGGGTGACGGACATGAGTTGCCGGGGCACGACATCGGAGCCACGATAAATTGGAGTCTCGCGGCTGCCAGCGACCCCGACGATGGCAACCTGCGGCCAGTTGATGATGGGAAACATGGCGCTGACACCAATGTTACCCAGGTTGGATAGGGTAATACTGCCGCCACGCATATCGTCGGCGGCGAGCTTACGAGTGCGTGCCAGCTCGCTGATCTGTGCCAGCTCTATCGACAGTTCAACCAGACTCTTATCGTTTACCCGGCGCAACGCCGGCACGACCAAGCCGTACGAGGTATCCACGGCAATGCCGATATCGATATATTTTTTGTAGACGATCTCCTCGACCAGCTCGTCGTAACTGCTGTTAAAAAGAGGGAATTCCTCCAGGGTGTTTGCTAATGCTTTCGCCAATATGACGGTCATTGATAGCGCGCCGCCGCGTTGCAGCACCTGTTCTTTGTGTGCTGCCCTCCAGCTTGCCGTATCAGTAACGTCTACGGTTTCCTGTAACCAGGCGTGCGGTATGCGCTGCCATGCATTTACCATATTGCGGCTGGTCGCGACCGCGAGCTTGTCCAGTGGTTCGCGTACGACCGGACCGAACTTCGCGATATCGGGAAGCTCACGTGGTCCGGCAACGGCCCGGTTCGCGCCCGCACGGGCCAGATTCAATTGCTTCGCATAGTCTTTGACGTCACCCGTGGTAATGCGTCCACCGTGGGCGGAGCCTGAAATGTGCGCAATGTTCAATCCCAGTTCGCGCGCCAGCCGCCGGGTCCCGGGGTTCGCTGGCACCACGGCGATGCTCATATAGCTTGGCCGGCTTCGCCAGCCTGGTGCAGGCGGTCCCGGTCGATGCTACCGGTGCGATAGAGTGCAGACACTGCAGCTTGTACGATATATGACGCGCTGACTTCGAAATAATCGCGTAGCCGCGGCCGCGACTCGCTCATGCCATAGCCGTCTGTTCCAAGTACTTCGTAATGCCCGGGTAGCCAACGCGCAATCCCGTTGGCGTGACTCTTCATGTAATCGGTTACCGCAACGAATATGCCAGGCTGCCCGGCAAAAAGACGTTGTACATACGGCACACGCGCAGGCTCCTCCGGGTGCAGCCGATTCCAGCGTGCACACGCTTGTGCCTCGCGCTCAAGCTCAGTGAAGCTTGTAATGCTCCACACGTTCACGCCATAGCCAAGCTCCTCGAGCGTCTGCGTCGCGGCCAGGGCCTGCTGCATAATTGCGCCGCTTGCCAGCAGATTGACTATCTCGCCGCTGGTCCGACCAGAACGCAGATAGGCGTACCCGCCCCGCAGAATGCCTTTTTGCAAATTTTCCGTGTCCGGCGTTGCCGGCATTGGATAGTTCTCGTTATACAGTGTCAGGTAATAGAAAACGTCCTCCTGTGCGTGGTACATCCGGCGAATGCCCTCGCGCACGATGATTGCCAGTTCGTAGCCGAAGGCTGGGTCGTAACTCAACAGGTTGGGAACGGAACTGGCGAGCACGTGTGAGTGTCCGTCCTGGTGCTGCAGGCCTTCACCGTTGAGTGTCGTTCGCCCGGCGGTGCCTCCGAGTAAAAACCCTCGGCACATGGCATCGCCGCAGCCCCAGATCATGTCGCCCACGCGTTGAAATCCGAATATCGAATAAAAAATATAAAACGGGATCATGGGCAGTGCGTGAACGGCGTAAGCCGTGCCGGCCGCCATGAAAGAGGCCATGGCGCCAGTCTCACAGATCCCTTCCTGCAGGATCTGCCCGTCAATCGCTTCGCGGTACGGCTGCAGCGAATCCGCATCGACGGGCGTATATTTTTGTCCCTCCGGCGAATAGATACCTGCCACTTTAAATAAGCCATCCATGCCGAAGGTGCGGGCCTCGTCCGGAACGATGGGTACGACGTAGGGTCCGATGCGTCGATCTTTTAGCAGGTGAGTCAGAATGCGTACCATCACCATGGTGGTCGAGATCTGGCGCTTAGCGCTGCCCTTGAGAACATCGGTGAATACTTCCAGTGGTGGCGGCTCGAGCGACGCGCATTGCACCTTGCGCTCCGGCAGGTAGCCGCCGAGAGCTTGGCGATGGGATTGCAGATATTCCATCTCGGGGCTGTGCGCCGGTGGCCGGTAGAACTCGGCGCGGCCCGCTGCTGCCTCGTCGATCGGAATACCATAATCCCGGGCGAGTTGTACGCGTTCCTCCTCTTTCAGGTTCTTTTTCTGGTGCGCGGTGTTGCGGCCCTGAGCGGAGGAACCCATACCATCCCCTTTTACTGTCTTCACCAGGATGACCGTGGGTTTATCACTGGACTCCAGCGCCCGTTTGAAAGCAGCATGAATTTTTTTCGGATCCTGTCCGCCACGTTTTATCGTCCTGACTTCGTCGTCTGACAGGGTGTTCATCATCTTTTCAAGCACCGGATTACCCTCCACCCAGTGCTCGCGCTGAATGTCGCCGGGCAGTACCGAGTAGCGTTGGTAATCGCCATCAAGGCATTCATCCATGCGCCGTCGCAGCACACCGTTGACGTCCTGAGCCAGTAGTCCATCCCAACCTGATCCCCAGATGACTTTTATGACGTTCCAGTCTGCGCCGCGGAAGGCGCGTTCGAGTTCCTGAATGATTTTGCCGTTGCCGCGTACCGGGCCGTCGAGGCGTTGCAGATTGCAATTGACAACCAGGACCAGGTTGTCGAGTTTCTCCCGTGCGGCGATATTGATAGAGCCCAGCACCTCTGGTTCATCGGTCTCGCCGTCGCCGATAAAGCACCAGATCTTGCCGCCTTTGCTGGTATTCAAGCCTCGATTCTCCAGGTACTTGGCGAAGCGTGCCTGGTAGATGGCGGCAGGCGTCGACAGCCCCATGGAAGCGTTCGGCATCTGCCAGAAGTCCGGCATCGAGCGCGGATGAGGATAGGAACACAGTCCGCCACCCTCACCGAGTTCGCGCCTAAAGTTTTTTAGCTGCTGTTCCGTCAGCCGTCCTTCAAGGAAGGCGCGCGCGTAAATGCCGGGCGCGGCGTGCGGTTGCGGCATGACGATATCGGCGCCGCGCTCGCCCGCCGCCCCGCGAAAGAAGTGATTGAAACCGACTTCCAGGGTTGTTGCTGCCGACGCATAAGTCGCGATGTGGCCACCGACGCCGCTGCCGGCATCCTGTGCCTGTAAGACCATGGCAATGGCGTTCCAGCGGATCAGATTCTCAATTCGCTTTTCCAGTTCAATGTCGCCGGGGTAGGGCGTCTGCTCACCCGGCGGGATGGTATTGATGTAGGGGGTATTAAGTGCGGCTTCCTGCAGCGGGATGTTCAAGCTGAGGATGTGATCGTGCACGGCGCGAACAATCTCTCTGACACCCTGTTCGCCGAAGCTGTGGCGGATGTAATCGATCGAATCCAGCCATTCCTGCTTATCCTCGGCGATGCCTTCTACCAGCGCGGCTACGGTGCTCATATTGGTCTGCTCCAGGGTGGATTCCCAAGCGAGAACGATACCTCATCAACTGAGAACAACGATTGCTAAAATGACCTTTTTGTCGGGCTGATTTAGAATAATCCACCACTTATATGAAGGATTGGGGTGAGATATGCCAGATCAGGCACTAGACAAGACAGATTGCGAGATCCTACATCATGTCCAACTGAACGCGAAAATGCCTAACAACGAACTCGCAGACGCAATTGGACTGTCGCCTTCGCCTTGTTTACGCAGGGTCAAAGCGTTGGAGGCGAACGGCATCATCAAACGTTACGTCGCCATCATCGACGCGGCTAGGGTGGGGCTACCCATCAGCGTGTTCGTAAGCATCCGTTTGCGCGGGCAGGATCGGGCCACGTTGGAAGAGTTCGAAACGAGGATCCGCGATCTGAAGGAGATCATGGAGTGCTATCTGATGACCGGGACGTCGGACTATCTGCTGCGCGTGGTGGTGCCGAATTTACAAAGCTATGAACAATTTCTGCTCGACAAGATCACGACAATCCCGAGCGTCGGTAACATCGAGTCCGGCTTTTCGCTGAAGCAGGTGATTTACCGAACTGAAATGCCAATAACGGCGAACTGACTGGCTACTGTTAAGGTGCTCGTGGTTTGAACGAAGCCAACTCGTCAGGGCCCATCGAATGATTCGGATCCGGCGCGTCTCCGCGTGTGGCCAGCATTCGCCGTGCATCGAAACTGTGCGGCACTTTCGCTGCGCCCTTGTAATAGGCGATGTGCGGCGCGACTTCCGCCAGAGCGAGCGCCAAATGTAAAAGTAGTAGCGCCTCCACGCCTAAATCGTCGATCGGGAAACCGTCGAGGTAAGCCAGGATTTCCTCGATGCGAGGCACCAATGCATCGTAGAAGCTTTGAAACTCCTCAGGCGTCGATGCCCAGCGTTTGCGGGTTCGTTCGTTTTCCGTTGCGAAGGCCCACAGTTCAGCGAACTCTTCGAGATCCTGGAACTGCGTCGGCAGGTGACCTTGTTCAGACATGCGCTTGCTTAACTGAGTCCCATATATTCGCGCCAGACCTGATCCTGGTGACGTAACATCACTTCATCATCCATTAACGGCATATGCTTGAGTACACCGGAATTAAGTCCAGCGAACGTATCTTCCATCGTCGCCGTATCCTCGAGATGCGCGTTGCGATGTATCGCATTCGCATAGGCGATCGCAAAGTACTCACTGGCGTTTGTCGCCGAGCGCCAATACCGCGTCGTTTCCCACAAAGTTTTGTCTACTGCAAGCGGCCAGAATTCGTGGGTGAAATACAGCATACCCGGATCACCGCCGCCGCCGGAGTACACGTGGATCATGAAGTTTGGAAAAAATGTTGGCAGTTCGAACAGAAAATTCTCGCGACGCTGAGGGTTAATATCAGGCGGTAACCGATCAGGATCGAATCGATGCCGCTGCGAGCTCTGCATGATCTTCAGCGCAAGCGCATCCACCGGCGGAGGCTGTGGTATTTCCGCTCCCTCAACCAACCGCAGGTATAAGGTAGAGGTTCGATGCGGTCCAAAGAACTTCACGTCATCGTGGTCAATCTTGGCGTAATAAGGAAGGGTATTCGCGTGTATGGTTTCAACGTGGTACGCCTCGGTAAAAGCGTTCAAACAGACTTTCCAATTGCAGTCGAATTCGGCGGTGTAACGATAATGTGCGGTGCCTTCGTGGTAGGGATAGCCGCCGAAATGCGGCGCCATACCGCCTAGAAATTCGAGCAAGGTCTGCGCGGGCTCGGGTGCGAGGTTAATAAAGATGAAGCCCTCCCATACATCGCAGGCTACGGACTTTAGACCGTAATCGCATTGATCGAAGTACGGCGGAAATTTCTCCAATGCAGGCACATCGCGCACCGTGCCCTGCGTATCGAACACCCAGCCGTGAAACCGGCAGGTGACGTAATCACCTTTAGCACGGCCGAAAGTTTCGTTATCGATCTCCGGGATCACGCGGTTGCCGCGATGTGGACAGACATTGTGAAATGCACGTATGACATCGTCCTTACCGCGAAAAACAATGACCGACGTCCGGGCTACGTCGATGCGTTTGACCTTGAAGTGCCCGGGTTCCGGGATTTCTTCGAGGCGCCCCACTTTGAGCCATACACGTTTAAAGACGCGCTCGCGCTCGAGTTCGAATAATTCCGCCGATACAATCGGGTCAACGGAAAGCGGCGCCGTTCCCAACTCCGGGAACCGCGAGCGCCACCCTGCCGTGTCACGTGTGCCTGGCATGCTTACATTTTAGCCTGTTGTATCCGTAAATAATCAATTTCCGAGACAGTTTACAGAAATTCCCCGCGGATGAGTTTCACTATGAGACGTGAGAGGATGCTATTTTGGCAAATCAAAAAACACGCGGAGTTCAAAAATGCCAGTTATTCAATGCGATATTCGTGAAGGATGGACCGATCAGCAAAAAAGTGCGCTCGCGAGCGGTATTAGCAAACTGGTGGCTGAGGTAGGCAATGTGCCAACCGACCATATTCACGTTGTGATCCGCGAAGCGCGCGGTTTGCATTACATGTTCGGCGGTGAGCACGTACCCGAATATGAGCCAACGCCAGCAGAGTAAATGTCGCAAGTTCGCCCAATTACCATAACGCCGCGATAAACATTGACGACGGTGAGCGCGCAGGCTGACATGAGCGCGCGCCCCATCGTGGTGTACGACGGGGTTTGCTATCTGTGCAATCGCTCGGTCAACTTCATCATCCGTAATCAGGCCAAACAAGACTCGTTTTTCTTTGTGCCATTCCAGAGTGCTCAAGGCCGTTTGATTTGCACTCACTTTGGTCTGCCAGCCGACGATATGTCGACTTTCCTGTTGGTAGAGCGCAGCGTCATTTCCACTAAATCGACGGCGTGGTTAGCGATTATGGAGAGACTGTCGACAGGGTGGCGCGGGTTTGCGGCGATCTTGAAATTCGTGCCGAAGGCAATACGCGACTACTGCTACGATTTTGTCGGCCGGCACCGGTACCGATGGTTCGGTCAATCCGAAGTTTGTTTGCTACGGAACCCGCAAGATGGTGACGCAGTTCCAGATCTGGTCACTATAGAAAAGCTGCTGAGGGCAGCGCCGGGAAATCAGCAAGCGTGAATCGTTTCTCAGTGTCTACACTCGGTAGGCGGTACAAGATCTGAGTGGCGGAAATCGAGATAAAATCACTCGAACCAATTGTGTGGCCTGACCAGCGCTCGGTACGCTTGCTGAAAATCTTCGACCGAGTCAATTTCGTATATCTCCTCGTTCACACTGAACGCGATGGGCAAAATTAATTTCGGCCGCTCAAATAGATAACCCTGGAATTTGTATGGCACGGTGCCCAAATTTTGCTCCATCAAAGTCGCGAAATAGGGATCCACGCTGTATAGGACCGCAACAGTGTATAAAAAACGCAATCGACAGTAGATTTACAATCCAGGTTTTTGGCATCAGCCGCGGCCGCTCTCCCCCGGCTGGCAGTTTCCCGAATAACAGCACGAAAGCCATGAACAAGCCTGCATAAAGCCCGAACAACAGATTCAACTGCAGCCACCGTGCGTTCATCCCTATATACAGTTGCAATATTACGATCGTCGTCGTGGCCAAAATCAAAGTGTTTGCAGTCTTGTATTTACTCGAAATCACCACTGATTTGTTAAATCGGGAAAATGCATCATCGGGCAGAAACAGGCAATGCAAGGCAAGTGCAAATGTAGAAAAATGAGCTAGCGTACCGTACGCGGATATACCAATGACTAAATGTAAGGTCATGCCGACGAGCATGCCGTAGTACTTAAATCGCCGCGTGAGAAGCATCAACATTGCGGCTAATTCAATGATTACAGTTCCATAGATGGCGGTGTATTGCAGCCAGGCTTGAGCCTGCCACGAGAACGGTATGGGTAAACCTTCGAGAAACGGAATTGCGCAACTCGAAATGGGATTTAGAAAAACCGGATTGAGCTTATGAAAGGTGCCGAAAAAATACATAATGATCAGCAACCACCGGCCAAACGGTGCATAGTTTTGATAGGTCGCGCCAATATCGGGGTCGAGCGTTCGCTGGCGGATTGAAGCCAGTAGGTAACACGCGAAAATGGCGAAGAACATCAGCATTTCCATGAATGCATGCGTTGGCAGCCACGGCATGGCAGTCCGACGACGATGGTCTCGGTCAGCGCGAGAAGTCCTACCATTCGGGATCGATACGGGAAACATGCGGCCAATAAAGCGACAACGCACGCAATTACCACACCCGGTGTCTGCACCGGATTAAACTGTAACCAGTACGCGGCGATTTCGCGTACCGAACCGGTGTGATGCCGGATGACTGCAAGAGCCAGTAGCCAGATAAATAAGGCCGCTTACGGTTGCCGCTTGGTTAAACCATCCCCTGGTCTAGGTATATTCGGACTCACATTGCTAATCTTACAGAGGTTTGTACTAAATATTTGTCGGCGCCCTTCGCTTGCATGGGAGTGGGACTACGAATCGACAATTCCCCGAAACACCAACACAATTCGCCGTGTTGTGGTATGGATCCATTTCTAAACGGAGGCGTCAATGAGCGAAGCACAACCTGAAACGGGTGAGTTCTGGCAATTCACCCTTGAATGTTACGGTCGCGAAGGTGTGCAAAGTGCTGTTATTGCACTTCAGGATCAACGCAATGCTGACGTCAACGTGATGTTTTACTGCTGCTGGATCGCGGCGAGCGGCCGTGGCGTTTTGAGTGCCGATGACGTGCGCTGCGCCGATGCGGCCATCGATGCCTGGCGTCGCGAGGTCACAATCAAACTGCGTTCGATACGGTCCGATATTAAAGCTACGCCCGCGCTGTGGGCGCTCGCAGGCGCGGCGGATGTAAGGGGCAAAGTGCTGGGAGCGGAAATACAGTCCGAGCAGGTGACGCAGGATATCCTCGAGTCCATGGCGCCGGCAGCGGCCGCCGGGGTTACAAGCGCAGTGACCAATGCCGTCGCAAATTTGCGGACTTATTTTGCGGCGCGTGCGATCGAAACTGATGCCAGCGACCGCGATCACCTGGTCAGCTTGTTGTGCGGCACATTGCCCGCGAGTAACGAGTTCGAGATCCGAGAACAGCTGGCTACTGTGTCACAACGACCATGACAACGAGGTAACAACCATTGGCAAGGCGCGCGAGTCACGACATATTGTTCGAGCCGCTTGAGATCGGCGGCAAGGTCTTTCACAACCGATTCTATGGCGTGCCGTATGGTTATGGTTCAGGCGCGTTGTTCCCGCGCTCACATGCCGAGCACCGCAACATTCAGGCCGAGGGGGGCTGGGCAGCAGTATGCCTGGGCGTGACGTCGGCTACGGCCGACATCGCCGATCATCCTTTAGACCGTTTGTGTGACGACAGCGACCGGCGACGGCTGCAATACCAGTGCGAGGGGATCCAGGAGAACGGCGCACTTGCTGGCATTGAACTGGCGCATGTGGGTGCTGACTCTCCCAACAAGATCTCGCGCCTGGCCACGCTCGGCCCGTCGCAGATCGCAAGCTGGCGGCGACCCTACGTTACGCCGAAGGCGATGGAACTCGATGACATCAGGTACCTGCAAACCGAACTTGCGCGTGCGGCGGCAATGTCAAAGCAGGCGGGATTCGATATTGTCTGTCTGTATGGCGCGTTTAGTTATTTGCCTGCGCAGTTCCTTTCGCCGTTTTATAACAAACGTACAGATAATTACGGCGGGTCGCTGGAAAATCGCGCGCGCTTCTGGCTCGAATCGTTGCAGCTGATCCGTGAGGCGGTGGGCGATGACTGCATTTTATCGACGCGCCTGGCGGCGGCCGGTCTCAGCGAGGTTGGGATCTCGTTGGAGGAGACATTGCAGTTCATCCAGATGGCCGATCCGCTGGTTGATCTTTGGGACGTTACCGTTGGTGCCGCCTGGGAGAAGGACTCAGGCTCGTCGCGATTTTTCCCCGAGGGCTGGCAGCTCGAGTGGTCGGGGCGGGTCCGCGATGTTACCGCCAAGCCGATAGTGGGCGTTGGCCGTCTCACCGATCCTGACCGCATGGCTGAGATCATACGCAGCGGCGTATGGGATCTTATTGGTGGTGCGCGTCCGCGGATCGCAGATCCGTTTCTTCCCAAGAAAATAGAAGAGGGGCGCTACGACGAGATCCGCGAATGCACCGGTTCCAACCTGTGTATCGCGTCCATGTATCAGATGCAGCTTACCTGTTTCCAGAATCCCACGGTCGGCGAAGAATACCGGCGGAGCTGGCACCCTGAAATTGTCACTCCAGCGAAAAACGCTGACAACGACGTCTTGGTTATCGGTGCCGGGCCGGCGGGGATGGAATGCGCGCTGATTTTGGCCAGGCGGGGTATGCGCTGTGTCCACCTGATTGACGCCGGGGCGGATCTGGGCGGTTCACTGCATTGGATATCGGCGTTGCCGACGCTAGGCGAGTGGGGCCGCGCCATCGACTATCGGAAGATCCAACTGGAGAAAGCCAAGAACGTCGAACTGATACTCGAGACGTCATTGAAGCTCGAGGACGTACTCGACTATGGCGCCGAATTTGTCGTTGTCGCGACCGGTTCCACCTGGGCGACTAACGGAATCAACTTCAGCACCCACGAGCCCATCCCCGGGGCCGATGCCAGTTTGGAGCACGTCCTGACCCCGGAGCAGATCGCTCTGCAAGGCAAACGTCCGCCCGGCCAGCGCGTGGTCATCTACGATACCGATGGGCACTTTATGGCATCGGTGCTGGCTGAGAAGTTGAAACTCGAGGGATTCGAAGTCGAGATTGTGACGTCGATGTCCACGGTATCGCCGTGGGCCGATGACACATTGGAAGGAAATTTGCTGCGCCAACGCCTGCGCGACACAGGAATAGTCTGGAGAACTTCCACTCAAATCGATTCACTGGAACCCGGCGTCATCCACACCACGGACGCGCTGGGACGCCACAGCGAACTTAAAGCAGACGCGGTTGTATTGGTGACACAGCGGGTGTCGAACGACGCTCTGTATCATCAGCTTCTGGCCGATCGGGAGAAGTTGCAAGAGGAAATGATCGACGCGGTCTACCGCATCGGTGACTGTGTTGCACCGCGGACGTTTGCCGACGTCATTTTCGATGGCCACCGCCTGGCGCGAGAGATCGATAGCCCCAACCCGGCCGTGGCCTTAGCCGTGCTGGAGGACGGGCCGCACAAGTTGCCGAGTTGACGCGCCGCGATTAGCGGCGAATGTGGCGCACGTAGAAGTACGCCGTCACTGCGCATAGGAACATCGGTAGCGAGGAAATCAGAAACAACGTCGACTGGCCCCAACCGAGCGCGAGTACGGCGCCGATGACGAGTGGACCGACGACCGCGCCAATCCTGCCCACGGCAAGGCACCAACCGACACCAGTAGCGCGAATGAACGTCGGGTAGTAATTAACAGCGTAAGCGTTGATGGCAAACTGGTTGCCGGTCAGGCAGAAACCGGCCAGCAGCGCGAACAACAGCGTAACGGTGGCGCTGTCGCCGCTCTGGCCAATGGCAGCGACAAAAATCCCGGCGCCGATGAACGATACCGCAACCCAATGTGTCGGACCCAAACGGTCGATCGCGTAGGCCAGCACTAAGCCACCGACCATTCCGGCACCGTTGAACGCCGACATTGACACTATCGAGGTAGTCAGCGAAAAACCGCGCGCATGCAGGATGGTCGGCATCCAGCTCATCAATACATACATAGTGAGTAGTGATCCGAAGAAGGTCGTCCACAAAAGTATCGTTGCAACGCTGCGCTGGTCGGCGAACAACGCAATCGGTGAGGCTTTTCGACCCGCAGCCGCGTCGCCCAGAAAAAACTCGTCGCCTGCTTGCCGGGTATAAGCGGCCGTGATTTTTTCCAGCATTTCGGCGATTCTCTGCGAGCCGGGATCTCTCAAGGTCAGAAAACGGATCGATTCCGGGAGAAAATAGAGCAGCAAAAATGCCAATGCCAATGGCGTGACGCCGCCGACAAAAAATACCGACGACCAGCCGAATGCCTCAATAAGTGCAGGGCTGATAAAACCGCCGATCATGCTGCCGCACGGGAATCCAATGAACATGGCGGTGGTCAGAAAGGCCCGTTTACGGGCGGGCGAGTATTCGCCCGTGACGGCGTACAAGTTGGGCATCGTGCCGCCGATCCCTATGCCGGTCAGCAACCGGTAGCCCACCAGCTCGTTGGCGCTCGTTGCGGTGGTCGTGAGTAACGCAAAAACGCCCGTGATGACGCACGACAGGATAATTACGGATTTTCTGCCAATCCGATCGGCGAGCAAACTGAGCGCGGATGCGCCCAGCATCAGTCCGAACAGACTGGCCGAAAACACCGCTCCCATGCGTGCGGGCGGCACGTCGAATTGTTTGATGATCACGGGCCCGACGAAGCCCATCGCCTGAGTATCGAAACCCTCGATGACGGCAACGCAGAAACAAATCAGTGCGATGCGCATTTGAAAGGTGCTGACGGGGCTGTTGTCAATCACCTCCGGGATATTGATCCGGCGGGCTTGGCTCGCGGCTGCAGATGACACGGCAGGTTCCTTATTGTAATGGCTCGTTCGCTACTGCACGATGACATGCAGAGATCTCCATAGCAAGGCAAGCAACCCATGTCTGATTGGCACCCCACGGCATGTGTATTGTGTGAAAACAACTGTGGTATCGAGGTTAAGCTCGGCGGCGAAGACGGTCGAACCATCGACAAGATCCGCGGTGACAAAGCACACCCGGCATCCAAGGGCTACCTATGTCAGAAAAGCACGCAAATCAATCACTATCAGAACGGAATCGATCGCGTTAAGCGCCCGTTACGGCGCAAAGCCGATGGCAGCTTTGAAGAAATCGAATGGACAGTTGCGATCAACGAGATTGCGCAAAAACTCGGCGCCATTCGAGATAACTACGGTGGCGACAAGGTCTTTTATTACGGCGGCGGTGGCCAGGGCAATCACCTGCCTGGCGCTTACGGCATGTCGACCATGGCGGCGCTGGGGGGCCGGTATCGGTCCAATGCGCTGGCACAAGAAAAGACCGGCGAAGGATGGGTTGCGTCACGCATGTTCGGCGCTTATGCGCGTACCGGCGATTTTGAGCATTGCGAGGTTGCCGTATTTCTCGGCAAAAATCCCATGCAATCGCATGGTGTACAGCGCGCACGTGTAACGGTTAAGGAGATCGCCAAGGATCCGAATCGCACACTCGTGGTTTTCGATCCGCGGGTCAGCGAAACGGCAGAAATCGCGGATATCCATGTGCGAGTCAAACCAGGAACCGATGCCTGGGCGCTAGGCGCTTTGCTCGGTGTGTTGGTGCAGGATGGACTGCATAAACAGGCGTGGTTGGAGCAACATACCGAAGGGATGGATCCGGTGTTGGCGGCACTGAAAAAGGTTAACATTGCAGAGTACTGTGACCACGCCGGGGTTCCGCAGACACAGATCCGTGAGCTGGCCCAACGGCTGGCGAGTGCCGAAAGCGTCGCGTTTTACGAAGACCTCGGTACTCAGATGAATCGGCATTCGACGCTGGTCAGTTATCTTCACCGCCTGCTGTGGCTGCTGACGGGAAGTTTCGGCCGCAAGGGTACGCAGTTCATTCCAAACATGATTCGTCCCCTCATGAGCTCGATACGAGTCTGCCCCGCCGTACGCCGGTGACTGATATGCCGCTATTAGGCGGCCTGGTACCGTGCAACGCCATCGCTGACGAAATTCTCACCGATCATCCGCAACGGTTTCGCGCCATGCTGGGGGAAACCGCCAATCCGGCACATTCCTTGGCCGACAGTCGGCGCTTCGTCGAAGCGCTGGCAGCGCTGGAACTCGTCGTTGTAATCGACATCGCGTTGACCGAGACCGCTCGACATGCGGATTACGTGCTGCCAACACCAACGCAATACGAGAAAGCCGAAGCGACTTTTTTCAATTTTGAAGTTCCGGCCAATCATTTTCATCTGCGCCATCCCATACTGTCACCACCGCCGGACGCGGATGTTTTACCCGAGGCCGAAATCCATTGCCGTTTGGTGGAAGCGCTGGGCGCGATGCCAAGTGTCGTTGAAGCGCTCGCTAAAGTTGCGCGTACCGAAGGACGAACGGCATTTGCCTTTGCAATACAGGAGGCGTTGCAGCAAGACCCGTCTCTAAATCGCGTGTTACCGTTAGTGTTGTATCGGGCGCTGGGACCCACGTTACCGGAAGGGTGTGAGAGTAGCGCGGCTCTGTGGAGTGTCGCGCATTACTTCGCGCAGCACGGTGCCGAATCGATTCGCCGCGCCGGCATCGTAGGCGAAGGCCCAGTGTTGGGTGAGGAACTTTTCGATCGGATTACCAGCAGCCCACGTGGTTTCATTTTCTCCATCGATGATTACGAATCCTCGTGGCAGCGTGTTAAGACACCCGAGCAACGGATCCAGATGACGATCCCGGAGTTGTTACCGCATCTGGAGGCTCTGCAGAGTGGACCTCAACGCTTAAACAGCGACGAATTTCCATTCACGCTGTCGGCCGGCGAGCGACGTTCCTACACGGCGAATACCGTGCTGCGTACGCCCGCCTGGCGCAAAAAGGATGGCGAAGGCGCACTGAGGATCAGTCCGCTGGATGCGGCTCGCGTTGGGGTTGCGAGTGGCGACCGGGCCAGGGTCTCCACGCGCAGCGGCAGCGCCGAAGTCCTCGTCGAGGTGTCGGCGCGTATGCAAGTCGGGCATGTGTCCCTGCCCAACGGTTTCGGACTCGACAATCGTAATGGTCAGAAGCGCATAGGTGCAGCACCCAATGAGCTGACTGCCGCAGGCGACCGCGATTGGTTTGCCGGAACCCCTTGGCACAAGAACGTGCCGGCCAGCATCGAGCGCGTCTGACTGCGAGGAGCGAACCGTTGAGAACACCTCTGTTTTTTGCAACGCTATTTGTGGTTCTCGCAGTCGGTCACGCTGACGCACAGGCGCAGTCGACCATACGCGTCATCGAGATAAATGATCACATTCTGGCCTTTTATACCGGGCGCGAGCCCAATCAAAAATCCGCAGGCGCTGCGAAAAACTGGGTTGAGCTCGGTGCAATGGATCTGGGGGTCGCGAGCTATGCGATTTATCAAGGCGAGCACGCTGTGGTTTATGACACCTTTACTTCTCGCGCTCAGGCCCAGTGGGTGCGTGCGCATCTCGAAAAAATCGGCATCAAACGTTTCACCGTGGTGCTGAGTCATTGGCATCTGGATCATGTTGCCGGTAATGACGTGTATGCGCATAGCCCGATCATCGCAACGGTGTTAACCCAGGCAGCGTTACACGAAAATGCGCAGGCCATCAGGACGGGTGCCTTATGGGGCCCCCCGCGATTGAATCGTTACGCTTGCCGAATATTAGCTTCGAGGACAGAGCGGACATTTACCTCGGTGAGCTGAGACTGGAACTGCATAACATCAACATACACAGCGCAGACACGAATCTGCTGTATATACCTTCAGAGCAGATAATGTTTGCGGGCGATGCATTGGAAGACAGCTTGACGTTTATCGGCGAAGCCGGGGATCTGCCGCAGCACCTTGAGAATCTCGAGAAAATCAATAACTGGAAGATCATGAGGATTTACCCCAATCATGGCGATCCCGAGGTCATTGCGCAGGGTGGTTATGGTAAATCCCTGATAACCGCGACCATCGATTACATCACGACCATGCGGGCCAATGTCACCCACGAAAACTACCTGGACGGGAAGATGGAGGACTACATACGCGAGTCGGTTGCCAAGGGCTGGGTACACCTCTACGAACCCTATAGAGCGATTCATCAGCACAACCTGCAGTGGATTTATAACCACCATCACGGGATTGCCTCCGAGTTTTCTCCCTGAATTTTTCCTTCATCAGTTCAGTATCACTAACGCATATAGACTCAAGCGGGTAAAATCCGGGACCGCCCGGCGTTTCAGCGATGACTTTAGAAACGCGACAAAACAAGGAGAACAGACATGGCGAATGGCGAGAATTTGACGGACGTGACAGAAGCCTCTACTAGCCGCCACATCGAAGTCGAGGGGATTAAGCTGCATTACAACGACGTGGGCAGCGGCGATGTTGTGCTTTGTCTGCATGGCGGCGGTCCTGGCGCGAGTGCATGGAGCAATTTCAAACAGAACATCCCGGCGATAGCGGCAACACGGCGAATGCTGATGCTGGACATGCCGGGCTACAGCAAATCGGGATTTCCCGATGGCTCGACTGAAGATTTTTTCGATTTCATCGGACGCCTACTTGATGGATTCCTCACCGCATTGAAGATTGACGGCCCGGTGGACATCATCGGTAACTCACTCGGTGGACAGGCAGCGTTAGGGTTGGAATTGCATAATCCGGCGCGCACAAAACATGTGGTACTGATAGGCAGTCAGCCAACGTCAGCCGGCATCGTGATCCAACCGCAGCCGCAAGAGGCGTTGAACAACATCATCAAGTATTACGCCGGCGAGGGGCCGACGCTGGAGAAAATGCGACGTCTGGTTGAAAGTTTGCTCTACGATTCCTCATGGGTAAGCGATGAAACGCTGGCTGAACGTCTAGAGGCGAGTCGCGATCCTGGTCAAATGCGTTTGCTGAGTTTGCCGCGCCGGGATCTTTACCCCGAGCTCGAGAAAATCGCGTGCCCGACGCTGTTAATCTGGGGGCAGGAGGATAAGGGCGGCGCGCTGGAGGTCGGCCTGCAGATGCTCAAAAAATTCCAGAATGCGTACATGGTGATTTTTCAGCGCTGCGGCCATTGGGCTCAGGTTGAGCATCAGAAGGGATTCGAGCGGGCGGTGCTCGATTTCTTTGACAACTAAGGCGCAAAGCAAAGCAAAGGGACAATAATGCCAACAACTGCGACGGCGGCGGTTCTACACGAGCTGAACGGCCAATTCCTGCTGCAGGAAGTCGAGCTCGACGATCCACGCAGCGACGAAATTCTGGTGCGCATAGAAGCAAGCGGTGTATGTCATACAGACATGATGGCACGCGGCATGCTGCAGCCGCCGATGGTCTTGGGTCATGAGGGTACCGGCATCGTCGAGGCCATCGGCTCTGGCGTCACCCGCATCAAGATCGGCGACAGGGTAGTCATTTCCTATCCCTGGTGCGGAACCTGCCACGAATGCGTGACGGCGCATGGTTATCGTTGCGAGCACGTCCTACCCATTGCATTTGGTGGTGGTCGCCTGGATGGTTCAAAAACCATTTCCCTGGACGGCAAGCCCATCTCCAGTGCGTTTTTCCAGCAATCCTCGTTTGCCACTCACGCAATTACGCTGGAACGCGATGTGGTTCCGGTGTCGCACACGCACCCGACCGAGATGATGGCGGCCATCCCATGTGGGATCCAGACCGGCGCCGGCGCTGTGCTCAATTCTATGAAGGTCGGCGCGCAGGATGCGTTTGCGGTGTTTGGTACGGGCGCGGTCGGGCTGAGTGCTGTGATGGCCGGACGCCTGGCGGGCGCATCGCCCTTAATCGCCATCGATGTCGTTGAAGAGCGTCTCAATCTCGCATTCGAGTTGGGTGCGACCCACGCGATTAACGCCAAGGAAGGTGAAGTCGTCGCGCAGCTAAAGGAAATCGCGCCGCGCGGCGTCAATTTCGCTTTCAACACTACCGACAACGAACAGGTACTCGACGACGCCATCGAGTGCCTGGCGATGGGCGGGGAATGTGCCATCGTCACTGCGCCGAAAGATGGTGAGAAATATCTGTTTAACCCGGTCGGCATTTTCGCACGGACCGCCACCCTGCGCGGCATCATCCAGGGATCAGCGCTACCCAATATTTTTCTGCCAAAGTTGATCGAATTACAACAGCAGGGACGATTTCCCTATGAGCGTCTCATCAAAACCTACGAGTTTGCGGATATCAATCAGGCGTTCGAGGATTCGCATGCGGGCCGAACGATCAAACCAATACTGAAGATGTAACAGCGCTGGGTCGCGTAAAGCGACACTGCGTTCATCATCGAATTGTGCGTATCATTCCGCCACCGTGAAATTCGAACAACAGCATATGCCCATACAGGGGGCGGTCAACTTCCGACATTTCGGCGGCTATACAACGGCTGACGGACGGCGAGTGAAGCAGGGACGCTTATACCGCTCCGGATCGCTGGCCGCGCTTACCGAGGAGGGGCAGCGTGCGGTGCTGGCGTTGAATATCGGAGTTATTTGCGACTTACGCCGTGCAGAGGAATGCCTTCGCGCCCCCACCCCGTTTCCCGAGCACGAGCCACGGCGCGTTTCCATCCCAATGAACCCCGGTAGTGCGACGACCTTACACGCCGTGTTCGATGCGGGCGAGATGACTGAAACGCAAGGTGCGGATTTCATGGTGGCAATCAACCGTGAGATGGCGCGCGATCTGACTTCGGATTTCGCCCGCGTGTTTCACACACTCGCGGAAGCCGAAGATGCCGCATTTCTAGTGCACTGTTCGGCCGGTAAAGACAGAACGGGTTTCGCGGTTGCGTTGATCCTGCGCGCACTGGGCGTTCCCGAGGATGTAGTCATGAGCGATTACCTCATAACCAATGAGGTTATCGATATGGATTTGCATGTGCCCGATGACGTTAAAAAGCTATATCGCGGCGGCTTACGCATGGCCGCGGTACAGGCTCTATGGAACGTACGGCGGGAATATCTGCAAGCCGCTTTTGACGAACTACATGCCAGTTTCGGATCTGTCGAGGTTTATCTGCGTGACGGACTCGGTCTGGATGCGGCCTTGCTCACGGAGCTTGAGCGGCGTTTGCTTGTTCGCCTCGCTTGAAAACTCGGAACGGGCGCCAGATCCCATTCATAGCGAAGCAGGTCCAGCCCCAACGCAACCACCGCAACAGCGCGAAGGCCAACCACAACGCCCACGCAAGCATCAATAAGCGATACACCATCAGCGGCGCGGACCACACCGTGGCCCGCGGAAAAGCGCTACTCGTGCGGTCTTGATACCAGAGCAGGTTATAGGCGGAAGACCCGTTGCCGGCTATCTGCATATCCGGACTGCCTAGCAGGCCCTGCTTGATGGCCTGGAACAAAATTGTCAGCGCTATGACGGTGAGTAAACCCAATGCGATTTGCGCCAGATTGAAAGTGCTTTTGCGCGTGTCGTCCGTAAGCCGCGTACGCGCGCCCAATGCCAATAGCCAGGCAACAACCAGCATTGCCAGCCAGATGTTGACCTGACTTAAGCCGATACCCAACAACAGCCATGCCGTCGAATTCAATGGCGTCAATGCTATACGCCCCAGGCCTATGGCGATCGCGGCGATGACAATCAATACACCCCAGAACAGCACCGCGGGACCCAGTGTCGGTCCGTTGGTAAGCAGCACCCAGCGATCGTGACCTAAACTGAGATTGATGGAAGCGTTAACACTGGAGGCGCCCAGATCGATCGCCGGCGAGACGAATCGCGCCGCGATACCGCTCGGTTGACGCCAACTCAACAACACGTTTTGCGCGCCGGGCCGCAGCGGCAAAGTCACTTGCCGGTTCTCCTGACGCACAGGTTGTACGGTGCCGTCGATAGTAACCGTTTGCAGACGCGCATCTTCAGGCAAGGAGATCGTGTGTTGTCCTCCCTGACTACTGCGCAGTGTGATATTCATATTTACATCGGTGGCTCGCTTGCCGGGCTGGATGTGGACATTGGTGTTGTCGATGGTGAGCGTTTGCCCGGCAACGCCCTGAGGCCGTGTGACCACCAAAGAAACGGATTCGCCTGGCCAGGGACGCCACTGTGGTAACCATTGTCCCTGCGGATTCTGATGATGAACGACCGGAATACCAGCGGGTTCGGCGTGCCAAATAGGACTCACGTCAGCGCGCCAGATTTCGCTCCACGCGGTAGTATCGGCGGCATTGAGCTCGATTTGAGCTTGCTTCTCCAGCACCGACTCCCAAGCCATGCTGCCGGTGCGTGAAGCCATATTGACCTGCACCTTGCCGTCCTCTACATGTATGTCTGGAGTCGTCACGGACTCACCGGTGAGTAAGGGTACGGCGATTACCACGGCGGTCCCGGCTGGTGATACGCGCCGCACCTGCGTGTGCATGCGCCAGTCCAGGCCTAGTTGCAATGTTCGTTCCACGACCACGAATGGTGGCAGCGGCGCGGGCTCGAGTTCCGCCAGTTCCAGCGCGGCCGCGCCGGCGAGTGTTCTCGACAGTTGCAGTTGATTATCCGCCTGGCCGTCTTCACGCAGGCCATCTATACGCCATCCCTCGGCGCTGGCTTGAACGTGACGTGGCTTCAATGGCAGTGGCAAGTCCAGGCTTGCGCGCGAGGGTAGGGCACCTGACAACAGCACCTGATGTTGGCCTTTGCGCAGCAGCAGCCAAAGGGTGTTCTTGCGTTGCCGGAATAGATTCCGTGCGTCCTCGCCATCAATGCTGACGCTGGTCGGCAACCAATGCCCGGCGTGGCCGGGCAGGGGAATCGCCACATCCTCGGCGGCCAGCACTTCCAGCCGCAGCGTCAGCACCGTCGGTTCCACCGCAATGCGCATACGCGGGATCTGCGCACACGCGGGCAAACATTCAGGCGGTTCGGTCAGCCGTCCGCGTAACTCCTCGAGCATCTGCGGACTGGGGAAGTCGGCTCGCGCCTGCTCGGGCGTGAGCGCAAGCAACGGCACCATCAACATGAATGCAGCGGTCGTTGCAGCAGTGCTGTCCAACGGTTTGAGCACCCGTGATTGCAACAGGATCAATGTGCCCAGCCACATCACTAATGCCACACGAAAACCATTCAAAAGTAGATTTGCCAATGGCGACAGCAATGTCAGCGTCATGCGCTGGTCGCGCTCTACCGGACCGTTCCAATTCAGCGGGATCTGTGTCCATTGCCAGTGTGGTACGCCGGGCCCGGTTTGTACGTTGGCCTGCGGATCGATGGTCGCGAGCTTGCGCGCTGCGTAAGCTCGCGATCGCTTGCCTTCTCTGCTTACACTTTGCGAGAGTATTGCCAATGGCGCGGCGCGAGATACTTCGGGCGCGGCCGCCATGTCAGAAGCTAAATTGAAATCATCCATTTCCTCCATGAGATTTTGCGTGTCAATGTGGTCACCTACTGCGCCGCCGACGGCGGACAAACGGCCGGGACTCACCGACTGCCACGGTCGCTCCAGTTGCGGGTAGATGCCGGTGCGCACCTGCTGTACCAGGAACGGAATGGTGATGACGATCAACGTCAGCAACGCAATGTTGCGATAACTACGGACCACAAACTGCAACTTGCCCTCTGGCAGTACCCGCAACAGCGCGAAGCTGCCAAGAATATGCAGCCACACCATGCGAGGTGCGCCGGGCTCGTGCCAGATCAATGCCAGCGTGGCAAGCGCAAGCAAACCCCAGCGCGGTCCCCACAGATGACCGATTGCGAGCGCGACTATCAACACCACGAAGAGATCGAGCAGTGTCCAACGCTGTAGCCAGGTGTCGCGAACTTGATCAATTCCGGACGCCGAAAACAGGCTCCACCCCGGAGGCAGGTTCAGAATCGCATTTACACTATGAAAGTCATGCGCCCAGCCCACAGCTGGCAGTGACCGGATCCCGCTTTCCCAACGGCTGTCGGCAGTCAATTGGATTGAGCCGTGACGCACTTCCACGCCGCGGTTCTGCGAGTCGGTTTGCGTCGTAATAAATTGTGGCTCGCCATTCAAAATTACCCTGCCCAGTTGCAGCGCTTCGCTCGCCGCGAGACGCCAGCCCTGGGTCATGGTGCCGTTGATGTTGTCGCTAATCGTGTAGCCTTTGCCATCGAAATCCAGCCACAAATTGCGCGACAGGTTTAATTTGTCCGGCTCGGGATCGGGATCGCCCCGGCGGATGACCTTAAAGCCCATCACGTCACCGGCTTGAAGGCGAAACGCGGGTAACTGCTGCCAATCCTGTGGCAATGTGGTCTGCCGTGGATCGATGGAGGTAACACTCTCGACCTCGACGAGACGCAGTTCATTGCGTGCATCGAAGACCCACACTTCCTCCGCTGCCCAGGGTTCCTCGCGTGCCGGCAACGGCAGGTCGTGGCGTTCAGCAACACTGCGCGTGGTCGCGGTAACGGTCCACCGCCCGGGGCGCACCTGCAGGCGCAGGCGCCCGTCCGGTTCCAGCTGTGCCGGTATGCGGCTTACCAGAGATAAGGGAATGACATCTTCGTGCATCAGGCCTTTCAGCAAAATCTCACGTTGATCGCCGGCGACCTCCAGATCGATTTGGGTGATGATTTGCATCGGGTTGTCGTCGACGATGCGGCGAAATACCTGCACGCTCAGGCGATCCGTCTCGCCGCCGCGCGCAGCCGCTCCGGTGTCACGTTGTTTTAACCAGAGCTGGCCGTTGGCGGCGACATCCGGAAAGTCGATGCTGTTGCCGTTGACCGCGAGTTTGACGATTCCAGTATCGGCAGGGATTACAAACGATTCTGGCAATTGATCCCATATGAATTTGCCGGCAATGCGGTATTCGCCGGGCTCCAGCTCAATGGCTGGTCGTTTGTCGTGCTCCATAACCAACGCCGGTTTACCGTTCGCGTTTACCTCTTGCGGCCAATGTTTGCGGTTGCCCGGCAACACGATCCAGCTCGGGGCGTAAACATGCCAGCTTGCGGTGAACTGTCCGGCTTTTTCATCCAGCTGCAACGCGAGCGCCGTTGGCCACGCGCAGCGGCGCTGCTTGACGTTGTTGTAGGCAAACGGACAAACGATTTGCTCGTCGGCCTTCAAAACCCAGTCGATCCAGGGCTGCAATGGTTCCGGCACGTCTTGTGGGGCGAGCGGCCGAGCCGGACTGTGCACGACAAGGGTGGTGAGCAGGAGCAACGCGAGCCAGCGACACAGATCCATAGTTGTCTCCAGTTACAGGTCAGCTTTTCTACAATTGCATTTCAACCACGCAGACGCATTGCTCGACTTCGGCGTCTTCGCCTTCGGCTACCCGGATCTCGATCAGCGTGCCGTTTCCCGGTGCCTCGATTTCCTGGGCCGCTTTTTCGGTTTCAATCTCATAGAGTATTTCACCGCTGGCGAAGCTCTCGCCAGGCAGCTTGTGCCATTTCACAATGGTCGCTTCTTCCATGTTCATGCTAATCCGCGCGAGTTTGAGATTTACTTTCATAAACGCGCTGTTTCCGCGGCGACAAGCTCGCGCGCCGTTGTAACAATCTTTTCTGCGTTCGGTAAAACGGATTTCTCCACATTCGGCGCATACGGCATGGCGACGTTGGCGACCGTGACACGTTTGATTGGCGCCTTAAGCCAGTGGAAGGCTTTGTCACTGATGACCGCTGCAATATGGCTTGCCGCGCTGCAGCGATCGCGCGCTTCATCCACGACGACTAAGCGGCCGGTCTTGGCGACGGACTCGATAACAGCATCCTCATCGAGCGGTACCAGCGTGCGACAATCGATGACCTCGGCGCTGATATCGTGTGTGGCGAGATCGGTCGCGGCTTGCGTGGCAGGCCGCACCATGGAGCCGATGGCAACGATAGTAATGTCGGTTCCCTGTGTTACGACGGCGGCCTTGCCTAACGGGATAGTGTAGTCGTCCTCGGGTACCTCGCCGCGTTGGCCGCCGCGGCCGCCGGCTTCGAGAAAAAACGTCGGGTTGCGACCCCTGATTGCGGTTCGCAACAAGCCTTTAGCATCCGCCGGCGTGGCGGGTACCATGACATTGATCCCACCCAGGTTCATCAGCAACGGGTAGGGAGTATCAGAATGCTGTGCCCCAGTGGAACGGCCGCCGCCATAACCGGCGATCACGGTAATTGGCAGGTCAACCTGACCCCCGGTCATCATGCGTAATTTCGCCATCTGGTTGGCGATGGCATCGAAACCGGTGTAAACAAAATTCGCAAACATCAAATGCAGTACCACGCGATAGCCGGCGATTGCCGCACCGACGGCCATGCCGGTCAACGTCGCTTCGCAGATCGGCGTATTGCGGATCCGGTCGGCGCCGAAGCGCGCATGCAGTCCCTTGGTGTCGCCGAACATGCTGATCTCGACATCTTCGCCAAACAGAATAACTTTGGCGTCGCGTTCCATTTCCTCGAACAGAGTTTCGTTGATCGCCTGAATAAATCGCTTCTTCGCCATCATCAGCCCTCAGGGTCGCTGACCGGCAAACATTAGATCAAGAACTCGCTCCGGATCCGGGAGCTCGCCTGCTTCGGCAAAGCGTGCGGCATCCTCAACGGTCTCGGCGATGCTTGTCTGTACTGCCTCGAGCTCGTCCGTGCTGCATATTTGCTCTTTTAACAGATGATCGGCCAGAGCATCGATGGGATCGCGCGCGCGCCACTGCTCGATTTCGGCGTCCTCGCGATAAGATTCACTGATCCAATGTATCTCGCCTTCGTTGTGTCCATAAATGCGGTAGGTTTTAGCCTCGATAAAAGAAGGCCCGACACCGTTGCGCGCGCGCTCCACAGCCCGGCTGGCGGCCCGCCACACATCGACCACGTCGTTGCCGTCGACCACGTCGCTGGGGATCTCGAACGCTGCTGCGCGCGCGGCGATTTCGCCCGCGGTTACCGTAGATGAGGGAGAAAACTCCGAAAAACCATTGTTCTCGCAAATCAGAATCAGCGGCAGCTTCCACAGCGTTCCGATGTTGAGGGCTTCCATAAAGACGCCCTGGTTGGCGGCGCCATCGCCGAAGAAGCAGGTGGCCACGTGGCCATCGCCATCAAGTTGGGCAGCCAACGCCGCACCGACTGTCAACGCCATGCCGCCAGCAACAATCCCGTTTGCGCCGAGGATACCCTTGGAGAAATCCGCTACGTGCATGGAGCCGCCCATGCCGCCGCAGATGCCTTCGCGGCGGCCATAAACTTCGGCCATCATGGCGCGTGGCTCGCCGCCTTTTGCGAGAAAGTGGCCATGTCCGCGATGGGTGCTGGCTAGCCAGTCCTTGTCGGTCAAGTGCGCACACACACCAGCCGCAACAGCTTCCTGGCCGATGTACAGATGTACGCCGCCGGGCAGCTTGCCGGCGTGAAAGTCCTCTCCGAGCCGCTCTTCAACGCGGCGGATGAGCAACATGCGCCGGTATAGCTGGGTTAACTGCTCGTTCGTTGGCGTGGTTTGCGGCGTTATTTCAGACATGGCGTTACAGTCAGGAGTTGTGTCAGATTAGCAGAATCTTGTAGTTCGTTTTAAACCAGGAGCGCGCCCATGCCAGACTTTCGAGTACTTGCAATCAACCATACAAGCTTTACGGTTTCCGACATAGACCGGACACTGGCGTTTCTGCGCGAAGCGCTCGGTTTTGAGGTGCTTTCTAAAGTGCGGCGAGACCAACCGGCGATGGCCGAGGTCACTGGCGTGCCCGGGGCTGACTTGCTTATCGCATATGTCGCGGGAGCAGGACACACCTTGGAGCTAATCCAATATCTGCAACCGGCCGAACAGACCGGCTACAGGCCGCGTCCCTGCGACGTGGGATTCGCCCATCTGGCCTATGATGTTGACGACATCGATGCCGCTATCACTGCCGCCGCGGCGTACGATGTTCTGCCTGTCAATCCACCGTCCACGGTAACGGTGGGTGATTTAAAAGGTGGTCGTGTCGCCTATCTGCGCGACCCTGACGGGATCACCTTCGAGTTCATTCAAAAGCCCTAGCGACACTATTTACAGCCGATCGAATATGGTCGCCACATCGTTACCGCGAAAGCGCGCCACCTTACCGGTGGGCGACAATGGCTCGGTATAGAAGAACTCGGGTAAATCGTCGTCTTCTACCGTGAAGCCGGCGGCCAGATTGAACTGCTGTTCGAGCTTCAGTGTTTCACGACCCAGCTTATCCATGAAAGGCGCTTCGAGCTTGGTGCCAATTGCCGCGTTAATGCTCTTGGCAATGAGGTCACCGTTCGGCACCGTTACGCCGCGGCCGAATACGCAAAAGCCGATCGAATCGTGCGCCGCCATCACCACCTGCGCATCCAGGCTGGCATCGGCCAATTCATCGGCACTCTTCTCCGCAGAATCGAAACGGGGAACATTACCGGTGGTGTGATCGGCACCCTGCGCCGAGACCATCATCGATATGCCGGTTACTTCTATTACGCGCGGATCGTAAGCGCTAATCGCCTGTTTCTTCACGACCGGGACTCGCGCCACGTTGTAGTGTTTACCAACACGCGCGGTTCCCTGCGCCCATATGCGACCATTTTCAGTACCCTCGCGGATCTCCTGTAGCGCGCTCTTCATCCAATCCACGTCGCCAAACTCGGCCAGACCTGCGTCCATCAGCACGGCGAGCATCGCGCCGGTCTCAATGGTGTCTACGCCTAAGTCGTTGGCGAGGTAATTCAGATGAGCAAGGTCATCGGGATCGGAGACCCCGCAATTTGTACCTAACAGGCACAGCGTTTCGTATTCCACCGGCGAGACGATTTCCTTGCCGTTGGCGTCCATGTAAACGTTACTGCATTGAATAACACAGCCCGGCATACAGGCGTGCGCGTGTTTGCCACCACGCTCGACGTTCAGCTCGCGGATATGATCTCCGCCCATGGTCATGGTGTCGTTATGTGGGTCGACCATTTGACCGTTGGTGAAATTATTAATGGGCAACCCACCGATGAGGTTCGTATAGTCCGCCATCATCATGGTGCCGACCTTGTTCAACGCCTGTGCGGTGGGGTCGTCCTGGATCTTCTTGGCGTAATCGCGCGTACTGAGCATCACCTCTTTACGATCGACCAGATCCGGCAACTTGTCGAGATCCACGACGATGGCTTTGACCTTCTTGCTACCCATGACCGCGCCGACGCCACCGCGAGCGGCCAGACGCGCCGGGCGGTTCTCGTTGTCGTTGAAGGCGACGCCGGCCAGCAAGCCCTGATACTCGCCGACCGGTCCACACAACGCGTAAGTGATCTTTTTGCCGTAGGTTTCATGCAGCAATGCAGCCGCTTCGATGTTGCCCTTGCCGAGATAGGGTTCGGCCGTGTCCCAACTAATGTTGCCATCCTTATGGAAATGTATAACCACCCACTCTTCGGACGCGCCATACAGCGTGATGCCGGCCGTGTACTGCTGGCCAAGACCGTAAGCGAAGCGGCCACCACCGTTAGCTTCCTTAACGCCGCCGGTGAGCGGGCTTTTACAGCCCACGCTGATACGGTTGGCATTGGAGTAGCTGGTACCGGCAAGCGGCCCGGCCGAGAATATCAGCGGATTTTCCGGGGACAAGGGGTCGACAGTCGCGGCACCAGCCTTGAGCAGCGTCTTGGCGATCAGGTAACGCCCGGCATTGACAATTTCTTCGTCATGCAGTTCTTTGGTTTCGATACTGCGATCGGTGACATTGATGTCAAAGTACTTACGCATGTTGGCTCCTGGATTCTAGGTATTCTGCGCCACTGGGCTGGGTAGTGTACCAGCGGATGGTTGCTTCCTGCAGGGGTTTTCGCGATTATTCATCCCATCATGTTGGAACTTTATCATCACGGTTCTTCGGTTTGCGCCGCCAAGGTCCGTTTCGCGCTCGCCGAAAAAGAACTCGAGTGGGACGGGCATTACCTGGATATCCTGGCAGGCGATCAATTCGATCCCGCCTACATGAAGCTAAACCCGAAAGCAGTGGTTCCGACACTGGTGCACGGCGATAACGTCGTCGTTGAATCCACGGTCATTAATGAATATCTGGAAGAAGTATTTCCACAAACACGCTTGACACCGTCCGATCCGGGAATGCGCGCAAAGATGCGCCTGTGGACCAAAGCCGTTGATGAAGATCTGCACCCGGCCTGTGGCGAACTCACGTTTGTCTCCTGCCACCGCCATATCATCAATTGGCTGGGCCCCGAGGGCGCGGAGAAATTCTTGAGCAGCACGCCGCCGAGCTCAGTCACGGCGGCCTGGCACGCTCGCAAACGCACATTGGTGGAGCAGGGCTTTGACGCCGCGGGTGTCGAGGTGAAAGTAAAACTCTACGATGATTATCTGAGCAAGATGGAGACAGCGTTGCAGGACCGCGATTGGTTGGCAGGTGACAGCTTTTCGCTGGCGGACATTGCGCTGACCCCGTACGTAAATCGCCTCGATATGTTGAGCATGTCGGGGCTTTGGGAATCCACGCGGCCGCGGGTCGCCGACTGGTTCACACGCATCAAAGCGCGACCTGCATTCAAACCCAGCTTCCTCGATTGGTGTCCCGAGAAATTGACCAACGATTTGAAAACCTACGGTGCCCAGAGCAGGGCAGACGTTGAGCGGATCCTGCAAGCCACAAATTAAAACGGAGCATCTATTTCGAGTTTAGTAACTCCAAAATTTCCGCCTCCTCCGGAAAGCGCCCCGCATCGCGCTTGCGAAACAACAATTCATCGTCGACCTCCACATCAAAAATACCGCCCGATCCACGGATCAACTCCGCTTCAAAGTTGTGACTCTGTTTGATTGCAGCCGCCAAACTGACAGCCCGGGCCTGGTAGCCTCAACTTCCGCAGTAGGTGATTTTGATTTGCATGTAAATGGCTCTCCAATTGATGCGTACAATATCCACATCAAACATGAAGTTCCAGCACATCTCTGTCCTGCACCAGATGATCATGTCCTACCTGAATACCTTGCCCTGCGTTGTCGCGCCACAAACGCGCGTACTTCAGTGACTCTGTGAAATCCTTGTGTACCAGCCGGCCAACATCCTCGACCGTCCCGCCGCGGCGCACGGTGAACGGCCGTCCCAGGTCCGGAGCGCGGCCAATGGGTTTGGTATAAACACGTACCACCCCCAGCTGTTCAAATAGCCATGGACCGATGTCTGCCAGTCCGTCACCCGTTTCGGCGGAGACGCACAGATGCGGGTAACGCGTACCGAGTAATTCATCGAAGGCGTCAACCTCTGCGGCCAATTTGCTACTGAGCTCTGCTTTGTTGACGAGTAACAGTGTTGGCAGACGGATGGCGAAGGGGTCGTCGATGTTGTCGTCATCATCCGTTTTGGCGGACATCAGGGTCGGCTGCCAATCCGCACTTAAACTGATACGTCTTTCCTCGAGTATCTCGCGCAGTTCAATCACCTGGTCAACGCAATCCGGCGCCTGCAGATCGATGACCAGCATGCAGGCGTCCGCCGGCTGCAACGCATTCACAATCCAGGGCACCGGGTTGACCCGGCTGATGGGTGGCAAATCGATTAACTGAAAGTGGATATCCTCGTACGGCAACATTCCCGGTAGCAGTGCCTGCGTCGTATAGGGGTAGGGACCGATCTGCGCGTGGGAACTGGTCAGGCGTGCGTGCAGCGTCGATTTACCGACATTGGGAGCACCCAGCAGTGCAATTTGAGCTGCGCCCTCGGGTCTGACGACCTGCAGTGGTCCACGGCTGCCGGACTTCTTGCGGGTTGCTGCTTCATCCGTGAACTGCTTGATTCGGGTTTTGAGATCCGCCTGCAGATGTTCGGTGCCTTTATGTTTGGGGACCGTGCGCAACATCTCCTGCAGGCCTTCCAGACGTTCCTGCGGTGTGCGCGCCTGCCGGTAGGCTTGCTCTGCGTTGCGGTATTCAGCGGTTACGTTGGTCGGCATGGGGCTATGCTAATTTTTAGACATCACGCGTTCGAGGCTAAGGGGAGTCGTCGTACCAATAGAGCGAGCATGACGATGAGCACGGAGCTTGCCAGAAACTGCCACAGACCCGCTGACCAGTCGCCACCGGCCCGAACGACAACCCACGCCATGATAGGCGGCGCAATGAAGTGTCCCATTTGCGCACCCTGGATCATCATGCCACCCATGCCGGCCAGATACTCGGGCCCAGGCGCCATCCGCGGCACAGCCGCGAAGGCGGCACCCGGTAACAGCCCGCCCAACGCGGAGAATAAAATCGCGCTACCCAGGCGCACCCAGTCCGGCATCTGCGAGAGGAAAATACCGAAACTCAAAATCATCAGAATGACGCCGGTGATCGCGAAAACCTGCCAAACCTGCACACCACGGCGCAGGATCCACCCTGCCGCGAACACGCCAATGACGTTGACGACGATAACCAGCGCGGTCACAACGCCCGCCGTTGACGGCGCGATGCCGCGAACTTCGATCAAATAGGTTGGCAGCCATGCCAGCAGCGGACCCATCATCATGTTGAAGCAGAAGAAGCTCAGCATCAGCAACCAGGATGCCGGAGACGCCAATAACACGCGCAAACGTTTAAAGAACCCTGTACTTGAATGCGAACGCGGCGGATCAGGCGGTGTTGGTGTCAGCGTCATTACGACAAAGGTCAGCAACGACATAAGCGCGGTGATTTGCCACAGCGTCCGCCAGCCTGTGTATTCGAGCAACAGCGGCGCGACAATAAACGTGACGCCTGCGCCGACCGGGAAATAAGCACCCCACAGCGCCAACGCGGCATCGCGATCCACGCTGCGCGCGCAGCGTACGATTATGGCCGGCAGCGTGACCGTAGCTAACAGCGCTGCAGTCCCTTCAATAAAGCGCAACGCTAATAACGCGCCGAAGCTGTTGACGAAACTCTGCCAGAAACCGGCGACGACCACGATCAGCAATGCGCCGAGGACGGCGCGACGGTGACCAATCTGGTCGGCAAAGCTACCCATTGCGAAACCGACAGTCGCAGTCGTCGCATTGACGATGGAAAACAGCCAACCGCCCGCCACCAGGCCCAGACCCAGCTCAATGCGCAGCAGCGGTAGCGCCGCGGCTAGTTTGTAAAACTGCGCGACAGTGATTATGCCTATCGTTACCAGAATGATGATGGCTCCCCAACGGGTTCGCTCGACCTCAATCATCGGCAGCATCCATGACAGTTTGAAAATCCATTTGTGTGACCACCTAGTGCTATCTTAGTCACCACCTGTGCGTTGGTATAGGCGCTATACACCGATGAAAACCGATTCATTAAACAGCCGTTTAGGGCTTGCCGCGATTATCGCCGGCGGCTCGATCGGTGAGCCGATATTTTATCTCGCGCCGTTTCTCGTGGGTGGCAGCGTCGAGGCGTTCGGTGTCAGTGAAGGTACCGCGGGGATGATTGTCGCCATCGAACTCGGTACCGCAGCAACGCTGGCGCTAATCGTTGCTACCCAGATTGCCAAAGTGCGTGTTCGCTACGTTGTTGGCGCTGCGCTGGCAGCAGTTGCGATCGGTGATGTGGCCGCCCTGATGACAGACAGCCTGGGCTGGTATGTTCCGTTTCGTGCACTTGCGGGTGCTGGTTCCGGCACCTTGCTCGCGATCGCGAACGCCGTGGGCGCTGGTACCCGAAATCCCCAACGGCTGTTTTCGATTATGCAATTTGCCGTCGTCGCAACCGTCGTAGTCGCCTTTGCGTTGTTGCCGTTGTCGATAGAAATAGTCGGGCCTAAAGGCATCATTGGCGTACGCCTGATGCTCGCACTGATTCTGGGTTTACTCCTTTTCTGGATGCCGACGCATGGCGGTGGCGCTGATTCAACCGGTCCATTGCTGGGAGTGGGCAGACGGTTCAAAGTAATGACGGTGCTTGCCGCCATCATCCTTATCTGGCTGGGGAATAACGGCTTATGGGCATATGTCGAACGCATAGGTGCCGCCATGGCGCTCAGCGTCGATCAGATCAGTACCGTGCTACTAGCTACCTCTATTTTTGCGCTGGCCGGACCGGCGTGTGCGCAGCTACTGGGTGCACGCCGAGGCCTTTTGACACCGATCGGGTTTTCGGTTTTGTTGCAATCGGTGGGCGCGTTTGCCCTCGTGCATGGCGGTCATTTGTTCAGTTTTGCCTTGGGATCGATTCTGTATTCGGCGGCATTTATGTTTTGCATTCCGTATTTCAAAGCGGCGATGGCGGCACTGGATAGCTCCGGCCGAATAGTCGGTGCCGGGGCCGCGCTCATGATTGTCGGTACTGCGATTGGTCCGGGGATCTATGGCATTATTCTCAACGCCGGCGGCAGCTATGTCGCCATAGCTTGGGTTACAATCTGCTGCTTTGCGACGGGTGGGCTATTGGCCATACCAACGACTCGTGCGGTAACTTCTTAACAGGAAAGCTATGGAATCGGGCATACAATTTTTTCCGGACATTGGCCCCGATGTGCAGTCGGGTGAGGACTATTGGACGGAGGCCTTGTATCTGGTCGGGCTTTGCGACGAACTCGGTTTCACCCACGTGCGCACCGTCGAACACTATTTCAACGCGTACGGCGGCTACAGTCCGAATCCGATTGTCTTTTTGACTGCAGCTTCACAACGTTGTGAAAAAGCACGCTTGGTCACCGGGGCTGTGTTACCGGTATTTAACAACCCTCTCAAGCTCGCCGGCGAAATCGGCATGCTCGATGCGATTTCCCATGGGCGTTTGGAAGTTGGTTTTGCGCGTGCATTTCTGCCCCATGAGTTTGCTCGTTTCGGTGTTAGTCTGGATGAATCGAAGGCGCGTTTTGCCGAGGGTATGGAAACCGTCCGACGTCTACTCGAAGAGGAGGACGTCAGCATCGACGGCCAGTTTCACAGCTTCAAAAACGTCACCTCGTTGCCACGCCCTACGCAAAAGCCCCGACCACCATTCTGGATCGCCGCTTTTGCAACACCCGAGTCGTTCAAAGGCGCGGGAGAAGCGGGACATTCCATCATGGCGATCCCTTTGGCCGGCGGGAAAATGGGTGAGTTGGTGAATATCTATCGAGAGGCCTGGCGCTCTGCCGGCCACCCCGGTAACGGCAGCGTCATGCTCGCCTTTCACATGTTCTGCGCCGAAGATCGTGCAGAGGCCATCGAGACAGCAGCGCAACCGTTGAACCGGTATCTGAAGTCGTTGATCGATGCGGCGTCGGATTGGACAGGCGGCGCGAACTCCGCTGATTACGCCGGTTACGACAAAATCATTGCGGGTCTGGCCAAAGACACCTACCAAACCCAGATGGAAAAGGGCGCCGCTTGGATAGGCACGCCCGACGATATCGTCGACGTAATCACGAATTACCAGACGCTGATCGGCGGATTCGAAGTCGCCTCCTTGCAGGTTAATTTCAATACGATTTCACGACAAGCGGCGGAGCGCTCGATACGTCTGTACTCCGAACATGTGATGCCGCGAGTCGCGGCCTTGTGACGCTCCGCATCGGCGTACTGGCATCCGGTAAAGGCACGACGCTGCAGGCGCTCATCGACGCGACGGCGTCAAAGACATTGTCGGCCGAGCTTGTCGTTGTAATCAGCAACAACGCCGATTCGGGTGCCGGACAACGTGCGCGCGACAACGCGATCCCCTTCTACCATTTGAGTTCGCGCACCCACCCAGATCCGCAAGCCCTCGATAAAACTATTTGTGCCTCGCTAGAACGACATGCGGTGGAGTTGCTGCTGCTCGCCGGCTATATGAAAAAACTGGGTGACCACACGGTGGCGCATTTTTGCGGTCGCGTATTGAACACACACCCTGCATTGTTACCTGACTTTGGTGGACCTGGCATGTATGGGCACCACGTGCACGAAGCGGTGCTGGCCGCGGGGGTCGATACCACCGGCGTATCAATCCACCACGTCGACGGCGACTACGATACCGGCCCACTAGTCGCACAATGCGAGGTTGAGGTATTGCGTGACGACGATGCCGATGCATTGGCCACACGGGTACAGCAACGCGAACGAGCCTTCCTGGTCGAAGTGCTGCAGTCGATCATCGAAGGCCGCATTGAACTCTAGGGATGATGAGGGGTAATCCTTACCTTCTTACCAGCGATCGAATAAAAGATCCGCCCACAACGATAAGCGGAGCCCTCCAATACCTAGGCCCCGGCCTGCTCCTCTCAGCTTCAATCGTGGGTTCCGGCGAGTTAATCGCGACAACCATTCTCGGCGCCAAAGCGGGGTTCGTGACCCTGTGGGTGATTCTCGTGAGTTGCCTGGTGAAAGTCACTTTGCAACTCGAGTTCGGCAAGCACGCCATTCATACCGGCGAGCCGACCATGATGTCGCTGAACGCCCTGCCGGGTCCGCGTATTGGCAGTGCAAATTGGACTATTTGGACCTGGTTTTTCCTCATGCTGTTCAAGATCCTGCAATCAGGCGGCATCGTCGGTGGTGTGGCGCTCATTATGACGCTGACGTTTCCCGGTATCTCGGTTACCACGTGGAGTTTCATCATTGCAATTGTTGTATCGCTTTGCGTGTTTCACGGCTACTACTCAATCATCGAAAAGACGACGTTGGTAATGATCGCGCTGTTCACGGCACTCACACTGGTGTCAGTCGCTGCGCTGCAAGCCACGCCGTACGCGGTTTCGACTGCCGAGGTATTGTCGGGACTGCACTTCGAGCTTCCGCCGGAAGCCGTAGTGGTCGCGATAGGAGCGTTTGCCATTACCGGCGTGGGTGGTGATGAAATAATGGCGTACAACTATTGGCTATTGGAAAAAGGCTACGCCGCGTATACCGGGCCGAAAGATGATTCTTCGGCCTGGACGACACGCGCGCGCGGTTGGATCCGGGTGATGTACCTGGATGCATTTTGCGCGATGCTCGTTTACACCACGGTGACCGCGGCTTTTTATGTGCTCGGTGCCGCGGTGTTGCATCGTAACGAAACAGTTCCGGCAAAATCCGAACTCATCGTTGTGCTCTCGACCATGTATACGCAAACCCTGGGTCCCTGGGCAAATGGTGTGTTCCTGCTGGGCGCGTTTTTGGTCCTGTTCTCTACATTGTTCGCCGCGCTAGCCGCATCCACGCGCATATATGCAGATGCGTTTTGCCGTTTTGGGTGGTTGGATTTCGCCGACGATAAAGCACGCGCGCGCGCGATTGCGATGATTGCCTGGGTATTGCCGTTAATGTGGGCAACGCTGTTCTGGAAATTCAGAGCGCCGGGCTTGATGGTAATCATCGGCGGCCTTGCAACGATGTTCATATTATTGATCGTCGTCTTTGCGGCGTTAGTTTTCCGCTATCGCCGTCTTGATCCGCGTCTACAACCATCGCGGTTTTATGACGCCGCATTATGGGCCAGTTGTATATCGATCGGATGTATTGCGGTTTATGGTGCGATACAGTTGATACGTTGATTACTCCCAAACCGCCCGCGACTTAACTCCCTCTCCCCTTGCGCTAAAAAAGCCCGAACACTAGGCTAGTCAAAGTGTTTAAAGAGCGAGATCCCGTGACCCAACCATTCATCATCGACGGCGTCTCCCACGCCTACCAATTAAACCCGGAGAACTTCCGTGGCCGTTACGGGCAAATCTTTGCCGACGTCATGTGGAGTTTTCACCCCGTCTGCTCTCCACCCGATCGGGCGCTGACCAAAGAACAATGGCTACGCGACTGGCAGGCGGACGAGTTCATGGAAACCATGTTTCTCGAAAGTGCCACCGATATGGTATGCACCCACTCGATCCCAATATACGACGCTTTTCACGTCGGCTTGCAGTCGATAGAGCGGGGCGCGGAGCTCAAGCGGCGGTGGCCGCAGCGCGTACTCTGGTATGCCAGCGTTCCAGTGTGGAAGGGTCGCGAGGCATTAGATGAGGTTCGCCACAGCGTGGAGGAACTCGGCGCCGATGGACTCAAGTTCTATCCCGCGTGGCACTACGAGGATGGCACGCGTTGGTATTCGATGGATGACCCGGCCATGGTTTATCCCATTCTCGATCTGGCGCGGGAACTTGGCGTCAAGAATATTGCGGTACACAAGGCGCTGCCGATTGGTCCGGTGGATAGCGACGCCATGCGCGTCAACGATATCGGCCGCGTCGCTTTGCGTTATCCGGATCTGAATTTCCAGATCATCCATGCCGGTTTCATGTTCATGGATGAGACCAAAATGCTGCTCATGAACTATCCGAACGTCTATGCAACGCTTGAGGCATCGTTCCTGTTCCTGATGTTTGATAAACCGGGGTTCGTAAACATGTTGCGAGACATGCTGGTGTTCGGCGGGCCGGAGAAAATTATTTATTCAGCCAACGCGACGGTCGCGCATCCGCACTATGTTATGGAAGAGTTTGCTCGTTTCGAAATGCCCGAAGATTTCGCCGTTCAGCTAAGCGACGCGAATCGGGCGTTGATACTCGGTGGCAACATTGCCCGCCTACATGGGTTGGACGTGGATGCGCGTCGCGTTTCTCTGGACGAGGATGAATTCGCTAAGGAAGTAAAAGCAAACGGGTACCGGCAGCCATGGCAGAGCATCCGTACCCGGCTGGGTGTCGAGCAAAAGCATTCGGCTGAGGCGAGTTGATTATGCTTTCGCGCTCCGATGTGCTTGCTGCGCTAGAAGCGATCCGCGACCCCTGCTTGGAAGCGGCCGGATTTGACCTGTCCATCGTCGATCTCGGCCTGATCGGCAATGTCACGATCACCGGGTTACAGGTTGATGTAGAGATCACGTTTACAGAGCCCGGCTGTATGTTCACGCACCGCATCATTGCGCAGATCCAGGATGTCTTGGCGGCGCGCGGCGCGGAGGTAGTGAATGTGGTGCCTCTGTGGACGCCGTCGTGGACCGATAAACGAATGAGTTCACGCGGTGCCCGCGTGCTGTCTCAAGCCCGTGCGGGCTACGATGAAGCGCTTGCCCCCTCGCGGTTGCGAACCGCTGTCAGCCGAATGGATACCGCTTAATCCCGGCGTAATGCCAGCGTCGGAGCGACGCCGACAAGCATGATGGCAGCCATACCGTAAAACACCGATGCTCCGCTGCCGGTCACATCGCGCAGGAAACCCAGGCCCACGCCGCCGACGGAAAGACCCAGGCCGAGCGCTGCGGTCAGCACTCCATAGCCAAATCCCAGCGTATGCAGCGGCATGATGCTTGGAGGTATCGTCATGACCGTCGTCGCGAGCGCTGAAGCTGCGAAGCCAATTATGAGCATGGCCGCAAACAGGTAGCCCGGGCCGGCAGGTATCAACGCCATTGATGTACCCAGACCCAGGTTTCCCACCAGGATAAAAAGCCACGGTCGTCCAAGCTTATCCAATAACAGACCGGACACCGGTGCCGCGACCAGTCCGACCCACATGGGACCGCTGGCGTACCAGCCGGCCATCTCGACGCTGTGACCTTGGGCGATGAAAAATTCGGTAGCAAAGGTGAAGTACTGCATATAGCCTGCGCCAAACATCACCCAGATCGTCGCCAGTAGCCAAATTGTGCCGCCTGCGTCGTTGATGACACTGCGCAAATCATTACCCGTTGATGTTGTAACGACAGTCGCCTTGCGCGCGTCATCACGATACAACAAAACAAACAACAGCAGCGCGGACGCGGCCGCGATGGCGGAAACCGTGAGTACGCTTTCCCATCCCCGAGATTTGGCGATTACGCCCAGACTCATGAGCGCGATAATGGTGCCCAGCGGGACCGAAGTGTTAAACAGGCCCATGGCGAGGCCGGTCTCCCGCTCTCTAAACCAATCCGAAATAGCGCTCGGCGTGTAGACCAGCACCGCGGCTGCGCCGATTCCGCAAACAATCCGTCCGCCGAGAAAACCTGGGTAGCCGTCCACCCACGCGACGACGACGGCGCCCAGCACAAAAACCGTCAAGGTGCCAACTCCCACCTTTTGTATGCCGAAGCGATCCATCAAGTATCCAAACGGCAGCGCGACGACGATGGCAGGCAACGCATAGCTGCCCATGAGCCCACCGGCCTGCGCATACGATATTGATAGATCATTGATTAAATCCGGCAAGATAGGCGGGATGCTTTGAAACACAAACGCGTAGCACACCGCCACATACGAGCACAAAAACAGCATGACCCAGCGATAAGCGGGTTGGTTCATGAGGCTGGACGCTGAAAACAACCCCTCACCCCAATCCCTATCCCGGTGGGAGAGGGACTTAAACTAGGGGTCCCTTCTCCCTCGGGAGAAGGACAGGATGAGGGGTTATAGGCGATGTTCGATCTCAACAGTGCCGCGCTGCTCAGGTTCGCTCGAGCGCGGTCAGTACTTTCTTAGGCGACAGCGGCAACGAATTAATACGTACCCCGATCGCATCATAAACCGCATTCGCAATCGCCGGTGCGACGTTCACGAGTCCCGGTTCACCAACACCCTTTGCCCCGTACGGTCCGTTGGGCGCAGGATCCTCGATCAGAATGATCTCCATTTCAGGAACGTCGCGTATGGTCGGGATCCGATAGCTTGCAAAGCTGTTCGTCAGCGTCTCCCCGGAGGTTTTGTCGATGGCGAAGTCTTCGGTCAGGGCGAATCCGAAACCCTGCATCGCACCGCCTTGTAACTGTCCCTCTACCGCTTGGGGGTTTATCGCGCGGCCGATATCGTGGGCCATCACGTAACGCACGACAGAGACGACGCCCGTATCGGTATCAACATCGACTTCGGCGAAGGCTGCCTGAAAGTTCGGATTGTGCGATGTCGAAAGATACGAGCCAGTCGCCGAGATTTGCGCGCCGGAAGCTGTGTAGTTATAGACGGCGTCGTGGGCCAGTTGCGCGACGTCGATACCTTGATCAGGCACGCCGGCGACGGTAATACGGCCTTCACGGATCTCTAAATCCTCGGGCGATGCTTCGAGCTTAGCCGCGGCCAGGCTAAGTAATTGCTCGCGAATCTTCGTTCCCGCGTCCACCACCGCGTTACCGATCACCAACACCGAGCGCGATGCGTGCGAGCCGATGTCGAACAGGGTTACGTCGGTGTCACCGGTGACGATATGAATATCCTCGTACTTGAGTCCCATACTCTCGGCGGCGATCTGTGAGAGTGCGCCCAGGATCCCCTGACCCATCTCGCTCGGGCCGACGGTCAAGTTGGCACTGCCGTCTTCATTCAATTTGATGATGGCGCCCGAGTGCTCGAGCAGAAATCCGCCGGCGCCACTCGCGTGGTTCATCACTGACATGCCGATACCGCGCCGGTGCCGACCAGTTTTGGAGTTCCCCCAGCCCTGCCACTTCTGCGCCCAGCCGATGCGTTCCGCAGCCTGATGAATGCATTCTTCCAGCGCACTGTGATCCAGTGTTACCGGCAGGAAGAAACTCCGTTCACCGACCTGCTTGACGTTCTTCAAGCGAAACTGGACCGGATCCATATCCAGTTTTTCAGCCAGCATGTCGAGTGCCTGCTGAAAAACGAACGCACCTTCGGGGTTACCGTAGCCGCGGAACCCGGATGCCGTCGGCGTATTGGTGTACACCACCTTCATCCGACCGCGGATATTAGGGCAGCGTAACAGGCCCAGGGTCATCTGCATGTTGACCATGGTGGTCGTGCCGCTGTGCGAGTAATACGCACCGGAGTCGGAGATGATATCCATGTCGATAGCGGTCAAGGTGCCGTCCGCCTTGGCGCCCACCTTGAAGGTCTGATGCTGTTCGGTGCGGCTGCTGTATCCGGAGAAGTCTTCTTCGCGTGTCGTCGTGACCTTGACCGGCTTGCCGGCTACTTTCGCAAGCAAAGCCGCAACGGGCTCCATGCCCAACGCCAGCCGTGCGCCGAAGCCGCCACCCAGCGGCGGTGACAGCCAGCGGATATCGCCGTCACCCAGATCCGGAAAGACATGTTTGGCAAAGGCCTTCTTCGCCAGGTGCGGCCCCTGCGATGGCGAGATCAGCGTCAGACGTCCATCCGTTCCCCACGATGCGATGGCCGAATCCAATTCCAGATGGCAATGTTTCTGCCGTGAATTCTTGCCGGAAAACTCGGCGGTGTAATCGGCGTCGGTCAAGCCCTGTTCTACGTCGCCATTGTTGAACGGATATTCACCGGCAACCGCGACATTGTCAGGTTTGTTTTCATGAATAACAGGTGCGCCTGCGACCTGCGCTTCGTGTGGGTCAAACACGGCGGGCAGCAGTTCGTATTCGATGTCGATCAATGCCAATGCCTGCTCGGCGGTCGCGATGTCAACGGCGGCAACCGCGGCTACCCAATCGCCAACGTAGCGCGCTTTATCGGAGATTATGCGTTGATCCAGCACTTCCCCTTCGAAGGCGAAGTCGGGCAGGGCATAAGCCATTGCCGATCGCGTGAAGCGTGACTCGGGCGCATCCGCAACGGTAATGACCGCCTCGACACCGGGCAGTGCCTTGGCTTTGCTGGTATCGATGCGGCGCACCTCAGCGTGCGCATGTGGGCTACGCAACACGCGGCCGTGCAACATCCCCGGCAGCGACATGTCCTCGGAATATTGGACCGTGCCTGTTACCTTCGGCACCGCGTCCGGTTTAACCAGGCTCTTGCCGACCGCCGTGAATTGCTCTGCCATCAGTTCCCGCCTGTGCGCATGCGCCCTGCCGCGTCCAATACTGACTCGATGATCTTCACATAGCCCGTGCATCGACACAGGTTGCCGCCCAGTGCATGTATGACCTCGTCGCGGCTTGGGTTGGGATTTGCATCGAGCAACACCTTTGCCGACAACATCATCCCCGCCGTGCAGTAACCGCATTGCGCACCCAGGTTGTCAACGAATGCTTGTTGCAATGGATGCAATTGCTGGCCTTCGGCCAAACCTTCCACAGTCTGCAGCGGTTGATCCGTTGCACGGATCGCCAGGGTCAGACACGAGGCGCGCGGTTTACCGTTCATCAACACCGTGCACGCGCCGCAAGCACCGGAGCCGCAGGCACGCTTGGTGCCCGTGAGTCCCAACTCGTCACGCAGTACGTCAACGAGCAGCATATGCGGCTCGATGATGCGTTCGTAAACGCGACCGTTCACCGAAAATGTCCCGATCTGTTTGCTCATTTCTAATTCAGCCCGGTTGCGCCGCAGCGGTTAGCGCATCGCGGGTCAGCACCTTGATTATGTGTTGCAGGTAAGTATCGTCACTGACACTACTGAATTCCTGCGCCGCCGCGTCCCCGGCCGCGGAGAACAGCGCCGGGGTCGGTTTTTGATCGACCATCGTGGCTTCCGCTTGTTGTAATCTCCGGGACCCTACGCTTGCCGTAGCTAAGCGCACCTGCGTGCATTGACCATCCGTGATCGTCAGCACTGCGGCAACACTCACTTTGGGGAGATCCTCGGCCAAACCGGTTAGTTTGAGGAAGGCACCGCTGGCCTGCGTCGCAGGCACATGTATCGCGGTGACCAACTCATTCGATTGCAACGCCGTTTCGCCCGAGTCGCGGTAGAAATCATCAATCTTGATCCGGCGCTCGCCGCCCCGGCTGGCGATGGTCAGTTCCCCGCCCAGAACCAGCAGTGCCGCAGCCACATCCGAGGGAAAGCCGTCAATGCACAGGTTGCCGGCCACGGTTCCCATCGACTTGATCTGAGTGGAGGCAATAGAGCGCACCGCCTCGGTCAGCAATGGCCACCCTTCGCCCACCTGTGCATCTTGTTCGACGGCCCACAGCGGCGTCATCGCGCCGATGCTCAAGCTGCCGTCGCGGATGGAAATGGATTCAAGCCCCGGGATCCGGTGCAGGCTGAGAACCCGGTCGGCTGTCACTGCACGCAGCCGTAATTTCAGCACCAGATCGACACCGCCGGCCAGGATTGAACAATCGGCGTCATCGAGCAAAGCCAACGCCGAATCAATCGTGTCCGGTTCGAGATACTCGAAAGGTAATAGTGTGCGCACCGAAAATTAGCAGCCGGGTAGAGTCAGCTCTTCCTTCTTATTATGAGATCCGGCCGAGGCCGGACAGCGGTTACCGATTCTAGGTTTTGAACCGTTAACTTGCAATTTGCCCGACAGGCTAGCGCAATGCTGCCATCGACACATCGTCGAGATTCATTTTCGCGAGGAAGGCTTGGAAGTCGGCGTGGGCCATGAGGGTGGGGCCGTGGCCTTGGGTAATACAGGGCCAATACATCATAAACCTGCGGACACTATAGAGGTCCTCTTTCTTTCAATCTATCGATTGACTCATCATCAAGGTTCATATTCTTCAGGAGGGCTTGAAACCGTGGATTGATCTGTAATTCAGGTAAATCTTGAGACATGCTGAGAAGGTTTACGGCAACAAATTCTGATCTGTTGTACGCTCGCTCCAGCCATGTTATGCCTTCATCAACATGGCCTAATCTAATTGCATTAAAACCGATCCAGGTAGCAACAGGCAGTTTTCCTTCAGCAGTCTCATAGAGTTTCATTGTATGTTCTAGAATTGCTTCAGCCTCTGCACGATTACCCATTCCACGGTGCCAATTAGTTCGTGCGCTCAAGGTGAAAAAGGATTCTTTTCCGACGATGTTCTCCATCGCTTGCATAGCATTGTCCGCCTCTACGAACCGCTCCATTCTTATATAAAAGTCGGACAAAAAGACGTATGCCAGAAAATCCGCGGGATTTAATTCAAGCCCTTCTTCTAGTTTTACGACCGCCTCTTCCTCTCGGCCAAGATACAACAACATAATCCCGATACCCTGCTTGACGAGGGACGAAAGCGGGTCCTGCTGCTCAAGTTCTCGCAGAACCTCAAGCGCCTCTGCATAACGTTTTTGCGGTAACAGGAATGCGAACCATGCGAAGTCAACTACCAATACCTTGTTTCGTCCCTGCGACAGCGCTTTGCGTATTAGCGTGTCAGCTTCCACGAAATCAAAATCAGTTATGATTCTGTCCTGCGCCTTGGCAAGCAGGGCATCGGTTTGGCTGGCGTCTATCGCCAAGGCTTTGGTATAAGCGTCCTTGATCTGATGAGCGACGTCCTTGTAGCGGCCAAACCACATGGTGTTATATGCGGTTGCATAGGCTAATCCGCCGTATCCTCCGGCGAAACCCGGTTCAAGTTCTGTCACTTTCTTATAGGATTCAATCGCCTTTTGAAAGGAATCCGGTGATTGCTGTTCTACAAAATACCGACCGCGCAAATACCAGTTATACGCCTCGACATTATTTATGCCTTGCTTCACTAATTTTTCATTTTTTGCCAATCCTAGTTTGAGTTGTAACTTCTCAACTACCGTACGGGCAATCTCTTCTTGTACAGCAAAGATGTCTGCTGTATCACGATCATAGGATTCGGACCACAGGTGAAACCCGTCTTCAATCTTGATTAGCTGTACAGTTATTCGCAGTCGATTTCCTGACTTTCGCACACTCCCTTCCAATACATGATTAACATTGAGTGTTTCACCAATCGTTTTTAGGTTTGCTTTTTCACCCTTGAAATAAAAGGAGGAGGTTCGAGCCGCTACGTTCAATCCATGAATCTGGGCGAGACCATTTAGGATTTCTTCTGCAATTCCGTCACCGAAATACTCCTGCTCAGGGTCTGCACTCATGTTTACGAATGGCAGTACTGCGATGGATTTCTCCTCGACGGCTGGCGCGGGTTCAGGAGCAGGCGCAGCAATTTCGACAGCAGGCGTAACAGCGGCTATTTCAGGCTCAATCGCTGGGCCGCGCATCATGAAAAACATCACGGTCGCACCGGCCAATATGCCGATGCCAACCCCGATGGCCGTGCGCCAGTTCACCCACGCTATCGCCAGCGTGATGGGTAACCCGGCTATGAGAAACCAGAATATCGACTGCTGAAAGGCGTTGCTGCATTCAAAGGCGGGACAGGTCGCCGTCACCACCTGCCACAGCACCCACGCCACTGCCAGATACCCCGCCGTGATGCGGAACATTTTGCGGTGGACTAACTGCTGGATGATGGCGTTGGCCAAGCGCACCTCCCCGAATGCCGGCCATGGGATTGTAACACCGCCGCTAAACGCCACAGCTCTTGTTCGAAATAACCCCTTGATATTGCGGATGTTTGAACTATAATTACTGTATGTTTATATAGTTTATTAATGTTCCCATAAAGGCCCTCAATCATGCATCCCCGTTACCACCAACTCGAAGCTCTTGAAGCCGATATCACGACCCTGGCCGCCCATATCAACGTTGCCACTTCTCGTCTGCTGATCCTCATCACCCAGTTCGATGCCCTGCAAGGGTGGGCCGATGCGGGGTGTCGCTCCTGCGCCCATTGGCTCAACTGGAAATGCGGCATCGGCCTGGGGGCGGCGCGGGAGAAAGTACGGGTGGCCAATGCGCTGGCGTCGGTGCCCCGCATTCGGGCCGCGTTCGAGGAGGGCGAAGTCAGCTACTCCAAAGTGCGTGCCATGACCCGGGTGGCCACCGCGCAGACGCAAGACTATCTGCTGATGATTGCCCAGTATGGAACGGCCGCGCATGTGGAAACCCTGGTGCGCAAATACCGCCAGGTGGTGCGCAGCCAGGAGTGCGCACAGGCTAATGAGCAGTTTGCGCAACGTAGCGTGACCCAATACTACGATGAGGAGGGGGCTCTGGTGATTAAATGCCGACTAGCGCCCGAGCAGGGGGCGTTGGTGCTACAGGCGTTGGAGGCGGCGGCGGATTATCTGGCGCAGGAGGCCAAAGACGTTTCCGCGGAAACGTTGTTGGGAGAGCGCGAACGGCTCAGTGACGGGTACAGCTCGCCCATCACGGACGATGAGATACGTTCATTCACCCGCGGTTACCCGCGGGCGGCCTTAAGAGCGGATGGTTTATGTCTGCTGGCCGAGCAGTTCCTGGCCCAGGGACCGGGTGAGCTAGCAGGTGCTGAGCGCTATCAGGTGATGTTGCACGTGGATGCGGATGCATTGACGCACCATCCCGGTGGGCGCTCGGAGTGGGGGCGCGGTCCCTGCGTTTCCGCGGAAACGTCCCGGCGGGTGTGTTGTGACACCAGTGTCGTGCCTATCCATGAAGACGCTAAAGGCAACATCCTGGATGTGGGGCGTAAAACCCGCACTATCCACCCGGCCTTGAGGCGTGCGTTACGGGTGCGTGATGCGGGTTGTCGGTTCCCGGGGTGTACCGCACATCGCTACGTCGATGCGCATCACATTCAACACTGGGCCGATGGGGGCGTCACCGCACTGGATAACCTGGTGCTGCTGTGCCGCTACCATCACCGCCTGGTGCATGAAGGGGGCTTTGGGCTTGCGGTACACAGCCGGGAACTGCTCTTTACCCGGCCTGACGGTGCGGTGTTACCGCAGGTGCCGCTATTGCCCCGCGCTGAGAGGGACATCGAGACCATTACTCAGCAGTCGCCAATATAGGCGACAGATGGAGCAAGAAAGAATGATCGAACAAGGTGGGGCATACGCTTGAGTTGGGTGAGTTGCTCCTCGATCTTCTCGCGCAGTGTTTCGCCCGCCCGCAGTGGCCGTCGCGCTGCACCCGTGCGCTTGACGTGACTCCACACCCATTCATCGGGGTTCAGGTCTGGCGCGTAACCGGGCAGAAAATGCAGGCTCAGCCGGCCATTCGTCGAAGCGACGTAGTCGCGCACGCGCGCGGTCTTGTGCGCCGGCAGACTGTCGAGCACGAGATGCACCGGCTTGCGCCGGCCCCGCATGAGCTGGCGCAGCAAGGTGATAAACAAAGCGGCTTTGAGCGCGCCGCTATAGGTGCAAAACCAGAACGCCCCGTTGGCGTTGACCGCCGAGGCGGCACTGAACGATTGACGCTGTCCGGGTCGGTACACGACCGGCGTCTGGCCGCGCACGCCCCAGGTCTTACCGTGCACCGTATCAGCACGGAAGCCAGACTCATCCCAGAAAAACACCTCGCCACCGTGCTGTTTCGCTTGACGGGCGATGGCTGGGAAGGTTTCACGCTGCCAGCGTTCAATCGCCTCGGGGTCCCGCTGATAGGCTCGCTGCAGCGGCTTGTGCGGCGTCAATCCCAGTTTCGCCAACAACTCCCCGACCGCCGTGACGCCTATCGTCACCCCGAACTTCTGCGTCACCAACTCCACGACCACCGCGCGCGTCCACAAGCCGAAGTCCAATCCATACTGTCGCGGGTCACGACCATTGATCCAGCGGAACACCTGTCGCTCTTGCGCCGCGCTCAGGGTTCGTGGCCGCCCCGTAGCCTTCGTCGAACGCAACGCCTTGATGCCGACACCCGGCTGCATCGCCGCTTTGATCCATTTGTAGATGGTCGTCCGGTTGAACCCGAACGATGCGATCACCGTCGCCGGCGACTCGCCTTCGCGAACGCGCTCTATCGCCATCAAGCGAATAGCTTCCAAGGTCGAATGGTCAAGCGTGCGGCCGTCCAGTTTCATATCTGATCCGATCGGTACGCTCTCAGAAAGTTCCATCGATGTCGCCTTATTTATCGACTAGTGAGTAATCAACAACACGGGCTCGACATCGATGCCGACACGGGTATGACGAAGTGGGACGGGCTCCCCATGGATATTCACATGGCCGTTGACGGACTTTATTATCCGCAACGTTTCGGCGGAAACGTGTGATAGGGTATTTTTAAACGCGAGGCAGGTTACACTAGATCGAATATCGCTTTCGCGTTTTCAGTTTGGTAAGTAGAGCCCGCACATGAACGCTGCCGCAAATGACCTGGTCGAACAACTCCTGCATGAACAGCGCCAAGGATATTCGCTGCAACAAGCTTTTTACTGTGACCCTGACCTGTTTCGTCTCGATATCGACCGTGTGATCACCCAGCAGTGGTTGCTGGTCGATCACATCTCCCGCATTCCGAACACGGGTGATTACTTCCTGTTTGCGCTTGCGCAAGAAGAAATCATTATCGTCAGGCAGGACGAGCAGCGCGTCGGTGCATTCTTTAATGTCTGCCGCCATCGCGGCTCACGGGTTTGTATCCAGGCCGAAGGGCGCAAAAAACTCTTCACCTGTCCATATCATGCCTGGAGCTATGACCTGGAGGGGAAATTACGGGCAGCCCGGTTGATGCCCGCGGAATTCGATTCGGCCAAATTTGGACTGCATCCCTGCCACGTTCGGGTCTTCCATGGATTCATTTTCGTCAACCTGATGCGCGACACGCCGCCTGCATTTGACGAATGGATGTCGGTGTTTGAAACAATATTTCAATTCCACGGGTTCGACCGCGCCAAGATCGCCGTCAAACGGAATTATCCGAGCGGCGCTAACTGGAAGCTGGTGGTCGAGAACTTTTTTGAGTGTTATCACTGTGCCGTGGCACACCCGCAACTGTGTCAGGCCCGGGGCATCGATAGCCTGGCCGCCGCGGGCTCAGGTCCGGGTTCCGGGGCGGGCGACTCGGTCGGGGGTTTCGCCAATCAACAGGAGGCATTCGAAGCCAGGGCAACCGAACTCGGCCATCCACTGATAACGTTCGAGGAGCAGGACAAAACGGAGTATCTACGCCAGATCGGCCGTGCGCCCATCAAGCCCGGTTCGGTCAGCGAAACCAGGGACGGAAAACCCGCCTCAAAACTGATGGGGGAGTTCAAGGATTACGACGGGGGCATCACCATGATGACCTTGAATCCGTTGAGTTATGTTTATGCCTCGAATGATTTCGGCATCATGTTCCGGTTTACGCCACGTTCACCGCTGGAAACCGACCTTGAGCTCACCTGGTTGGTGGATCGCGATGCCGAAGAAGATCGAGATTACGATGTTGCCAATCTAGTGTGGACCTTGGACCCGACCTTGTGGCAGGACAAGGTGCTCGTGGAGGGCAATCAGAAAGGGATCCGCTCGCGACATTATCAGCCCGGCCGCTATTCAGAATCTGAAACCATGCTGGTGCAGTTTCAAGACTGGTATTTGAAGCAACTGGGGAGCGCGCAATGAGTCAGTCACAAACCCGGCATCCGGCAATTACTCCACCGGGTATGGGCGCTCATCAAACGCGATCGGGTGATAGCCCTTCGCACCTACAGCCCTGGCAAGCGGGCTTCTTGGATCGGTGCCTGCACTGAGGCTACTCAGTACCTCAGCGAAATTGTATTTGGGTTTCCAACCCAGCTCGGCCCGGGCCGCCGCGTTGACGTAGACGCGATCGATTCCATCGAACATCTTCCATCCCAGGCGTTGGTATATCGCCTCGTGCTCTGGGACACGTTTTCGCAATAGCTGCGGCGCATTGGTTCGCAGCTCAGCAAGATCTTCGCTCAAGAAGGGCGTGGTCGCAGTGATGATGTATTTGCCAAAGCCGATCGAAGAAGCGTGTTCACTGGCCATGAAGTGCGCGCTAACTACGTCTTCCAAATCCACGCGTCGATAGAGAAATTCGTTTGCCTTAGCGTTATCGGCGTCGTGCTCCTCGCGTTTCGCTGCGTCATCGTCTTCTTCGGGGAAGAAGCGCGAAGTGCGCAGCACGACGCAAGCAAGGCCGTGCTGGCGATGGAAAAGGTGGCAAAGATCTTCTGCCGCGGTCTTGGTAACACCGTAGATGTTTCTGGGGATCGGTGTGACCTTTTCAGTTACCCAAACCGCGGGCATTCCCACCGGGGGTCTGAGGGCGCTGCCAAATACGCTTGTCGTACTGGTAAATATAAACGAAGCCACTCGGGCGGCGACGGCTTCCTCCAGCAACGTTAAGGTTCCCTGAATATTCGTCTCGACAAACGCTGCCATGCTGTGCGTGACAACATGTGGTTTGTGTAAAGTGGCGGCGTGATAGACGACCCGCACGTCCGTCATACAGGTTTTGACACATTCGCGATCGGTGATCGAGCCAACGACCGTGGTGTAGGGTGATGGTTGGATGTCGAGACTGATTACGTCCTGATCAGCGTCTCGCAATGTACGCACTAACGCCTCGCCCAGGTGTCCGGAACTACCTGTGACGAGAACCCTCATAAGCGTGCTAGAGGTTCTTCGAGCGAAGCCCGACACTCATCAGTTTAAACGCCTCGGACGCGTCCATCGGATCAAGGTGGATATTGATAATGAAGGGGCCCGGCTGATCCCAATCAGTTGCCATCTGCAGCGCGGTTTCGAATTCGCCCTCGGTGCGTACTTCGACACCGGGGCTGCCGCCAAACACCTCGGCGACTCGGTGATATTCCCAGTTCTGTATGTCGTTGTAATCGCCCTCGTGGATCAGGCGCTCAGCCGTGTAACCCCGGTTGTTGAGCATGATGATGATGGCGCGCTTGTCATACCGCACCATCGTGGAGATCTCCTGGGCGGTCATTTGAAAAGAACCATCGCCTTCTACGCAGATCACGCGCGCTTTGTCACCGCCGGCGAAGCAGGCCCCCAGGCCTGCGGCGAAACCGTAGCCGATGGCTGCCCAGTAGCTTTGACCGACAAATCGGGCGCCTTTGGGAAACTCGACATAGGTCATTTCGATTAAGCCGCCGGCGTCGGCGGTGACGACATCGGTGGGCTGCACGAAATGCGCCAGCCGATCAAATAAGCGTTCGTTACATAGGGGAACGTCTGCCTGCGGGATGTACGGTTTCTCGGCGGAGTGTACGAAATGCTTGCCGGTTTTTGTCGGCCGCTCTTTGGCGGGCAATGCTTCAATCAGTGCCGCGGTAAAGTCGGTCAGCCGGACTTGGGGATAATGTTTGTCGCGCACATAAACATCGCTGCCGGTGGCGCGCACCATCTGCTGGTCGTTGAGGTTGTCGCTGAATCCCCCGAGGTTAAAGTCAGATTCCGCGGTGCCCAAGCTGAGCACAATGTCGGAGCCCTCAACCCGTTCCTTCACGGCCGCGGGGCTGCCGCCGCCCTGGTAGGTGCCCATGCACTCGGGCCGGTACTCGAGATAATCGGCTTTGCCGATCAACATCGTTGCGGCAGGGTAGTCGGTGCGTTTTAGGAGCTTCACCATCGAGTCCTGTAAGCCTTCACGATGGATCATGTGACCGAGCAGGATCGCGCCGCTACTGCTTTTCTGCATGAACGCCAAGGTCTCTGCGACTGCGGCATCAAGCGCGTCTTTGTCGCTGGTTAAGGTCAAGGGTTCCAATGCGCCCGGATGCGGACGCACCGCCGTTTGCACGTCACGTGCTATCTCCAGATAGACAGGCAGTTTGTGCGCCATACACGCGGCCAAAGCTGTGTCGATTTGTGCAATCGCAGTGTCGGGATCACGCAGCAGTTCCGCGGAAACGGTGATCTGCTCGAAAATTTTTAGCGTGACGTCGAGCTTGCCGTCGATGACGTGGTGCAAAAGGCGCGGCGAGTCATAATCGCGGGTTTCAGGGCCACCGGAGATCAGCACCAGCGGTACGTGTTCCCCATAAGCGCCGGCGACCGAGTTAACCGCGCTGAGACCGCCGGGCCCATAGGTGACTGCCATCGCGCCGATACCCTTGAGTCGTGCATAGGCATCGGCGGCGTAGGCGCCGTTCATCTCGTTGCACGGGCCAACCAATTTCAAGTCGCTGGCGATGATTTGATCGAAAAACGGCAATATGAAGTCTCCCGGAATGCCGAATATGTGGTCGCAGCCGAGTTCTTTCAGCCGGTTTAGCAAATGTGTTCCGACTGCTACGCTCTCGTTGTTTATCGCCATTTACGTTCCTTTATTCCTGTCCATTTTTTCTTTGGGTAAATTTATCGAGTAACTGCCGCGCGCCGGTCGTTGGCGCCAGCGCGCCCTGGGTGACCGCTGCCTCAACCTGGCTTACGCTTGCGGCGACTTCGGGATCGCGTTTGAAGCGCGCCAGGAGATCCTGCGAGATCTCCGACCAAAGCCACGCTTTTGCCTGCTCGCTGCGGCGTCGGGTCAACTCGCCGCTGTCCCCCATTACCTTCAAAAAACGTTCGACTTGTTGCCAGCTTGTATCTATGCCGGCGCCGGTTATCGCCGAGCAAGCCGTAACCGGCACTGACCAACTGCGCGAGCGCGGACGCAGTAATCGCAAGGCATTGGTGTAATCGGCGACGGCACGTTCCGCGGCAGCGCGCAGGTCCCCGTCGGCTTTGTTGACGAGCAGCAGATCGGCAAGCTCGACAATACCGCGTTTGATGCCTTGCAGCTCATCGCCGCCGCCAGGTACCAGTAGCAGCAGGAACATATCGGTCATGTCCACGACGGCGGTTTCGGACTGACCGACACCGACGGTCTCGACGATGATTACGTCGAAGCCTGCCGCTTCACACAGTACTATCGCTTCACGTGTGCGGCGGGTGACGCCGCCCAGAATGCCGCCCGACGGTGACGGTCGAATAAATGCACGCTCGTTGCGCGCCAGTGTTTCCATGCGTGTTTTGTCGCCAAGAATAGAACCACCTCCCACGGCCGAAGACGGATCCACGGTAAGCACGGCGACTTTATGCTGTTGCGCGATGACGTGGTTTCCCAGCGCCTCGATAAAAGTAGATTTACCGACGCCGGGAATGCCGGTAATGCCGATTCTTATCGAATTGCCGGCGTCGCCTGCCAGTGCTTCCAGCAATTGCGACGCCTGTGCGCGATGGTCATCGCGGGTGGATTCGACCAATGTGATCGCGCGCGCCAGCGCCCGGCGTTCGCCTTTGCGGATCGCGGCCGTCAAGACGTCTGTGTCAGCCATCGAAAGTGCTTATTCGAATTCGAGTATCGGTTGATCGACTGCGAGATTGTCATTGGGCACGGCGAGCAAACTGGCAATGATGCCGTCACGCGCTGCGCGCAGACTATTCTCCATTTTCATCGCCTCGACTACGGCTAGTTCCTGACCTGATTTGACGGCGTCGCCCGGTTGCACGGAAATGCGCACCAGCAGGCCGGGCATCGGCGCGAGCAGGAATCTCGATGTGTCGGCCGCAAGCTTGACCGGCATCAGCCGCCTAAGCTCTGCCGCCCGCGGACTCATGACCATTACATCCATTACGCAACCCCGATGCATAAGACGCCAGAGCAGGCCGAGTCGCTCGACTTGCATGACGAACGGATCGTCGCCGCTGCGCCCGCGCAATAGCGGCAGTCCGGGATGCCAATCGATTTCGATCGCGGAAGTTTGTGTTACTGATGTCACAGCGAACTGTTGCAAACTCCTCGTCACGTTTAAGGGGCGTTCGCTACCACCTGCAAGCACCACGTATTGCCAGTTGCTCGGCGGCTCATCTGGTTGCGCAGTGGAAGCGTCGCGGTAGTCGACCTGTGCCTGTAGAACCGCGGCGACAGCGGGCAGCAACTCGTTATGAGCGTTGTTGGCATGGGTGCTGGAAAAACCGTCTGGGTATTCCTCCGCGATAAACGCTGTCGATAAATCGCCCGCGGCAAAACGTGGGTGGCCGGCGATCGCGGCGAGGAATGCAATATTATGTTGAACACCGCGTATGCAGTAGGCGTCCAACGCCTCCAGCAGGCGCTTGCGTGCTGCTTCCCGATCATTGCCGCCGGCGACGAGTTTAGCCAGCATGGGGTCGTAATACAGACTGACTTCGTCGCCTTCGACAACGCCGCTGTCCACCCGCAGGTGCTCCGATTCCGGCGGCGGCAGATAGGTCGTCAATCGTCCGATCGAGGGTAGAAATTCGCGGTCTGGATCTTCCGCATACACCCGTGCTTCGATCGCCCAGGAATCCATGCTCACGGCGTCTTGTTGGATAGGCAGTTTCTCGCCCGCGGCGATGCGGAACATCAACTCGACAATATCCAGACCGGTGACATATTCGGTTACCGGATGTTCGACCTGCAGACGCGTATTCATTTCCAGAAAATAAAAGTTGCGATCCGGGTCAACCACGAACTCCACGGTCCCGGCAGATTCATAATTGACGGCACGCGCCAGCGTCACGGCCTGCTCGCCCATTTGGTTTCGGGTCGCACCGTCTATAAATGGCGAGGGCGCTTCTTCGATGACCTTTTGGTGGCGCCTTTGAATTGAGCATTCGCGCTCGCCCAAGTGCAATACGTTGCCGTGCTGGTCCGCCAGTACTTGGATCTCAATATGGCGCGTTTGTTCGATGAATTTTTCCGCGAATACGCGGGCATCACCAAAGCTTGATTTGGCTTCGCTGGATGCAGCCTGAAAGCCGTCGCGAACCTCGGCTTCGGTGTACGCAACACGCATGCCCTTGCCACCGCCACCGGCGGAGGCTTTGAGCATTACGGGTAAACCGATCTCAACGGCGACCGATGCTGCATGATCTGCATCGTCGAGTGCATCCGGATATCCCGGGATCGTGCTGACGCCGGCTGCCGCGGCCAGCTTCTTTGATTCGATCTTGTCACCCATTGCGGCAATCGCGTGGGGCTTGGGTCCGATAAAGACAATACCGGCGTCGGCGAGGCGTTCGGCAAATTCGGCGTTCTCGGCAAGAAAACCGAAACCGGGATGTACGGCTTCGGCGCCCGTCTCGCGCGCGGCGTTAACGATGGTCTCGATTTGCAGATAGCTCTGAGCGGCAGCGGCGGCGCCGACGTAAACGCTTTCATCGGCCATGCGCACGTGCAATGCGCCGGCATCGGCTTCGGAGTAGATCGCTACCAGTTCGATGCCCATGCGCTGGGCGGTGCGCATGATACGGCAGGCGATTTCGCCGCGATTGGCTATGAGTATTTTTTGGAACATCTCAGGTGCGGAAGAAATCTAAAGCGGGATATTGTCGTGCTTCTTCCAGGGGTTCTCCAGTTCCTTGTTACGTAGCATACGCAGCGCCCGGCATAAGCGGTGTCGAGTGTCACGCGGTGCAATGACGTCGTCGATAAACCCCAAGGAACCAGCAACGAAGGGGTTCGCGAATTTCTCGCGATACTCCTCGGTACGCTCAGCGATTTTGTCCGGCGCATCGCGATCTTCGCGGAATATGATCTCTACTGCACCTTTGGGACCCATAACCGCGATCTCCGCGGATGGCCAGGCGTAATTGATGTCGCCGCGCAGATGTTTGGACGACATGACATCGTAGGCGCCGCCGTAAGCTTTGCGCGTTATCAATGTTAACTTCGGTACGGTCGCCTCCGCGTACGCGAACAACAATTTGGCGCCGTGCTGAATAATTCCGCCGTACTCCTGCTGCGTACCCGGCAAAAAGCCGGGAACATCGACGAAGGTGATGATTGGAATATCGAAGCAATCGCAGAATCGAACGAAGCGGGCCGCTTTGCGACTGGAATCGATGTCCAGACAGCCGGCCAGCACCATGGGCTGATTTGCGACCAGTCCCACCGTCTCACCTTCAAGACGACCAAATCCGATGACGATGTTCTTAGCGTAATCGGGTTGCAACTCGAAGAAATCGCCTTCATCAACGACTTTAAGGATCAGATCTTTGATGTCATATGGTTTGTTAGGGTTGGCGGGAACCAGGGTATCCAGCGATTCGTCGATGCGGTCGGCCGGATCTTCTGTCGCGCGCAGCGGTGCATGTTCGCGGTTACTCGACGGCAAAAAGTCGACGAAACGGCGCAGCAATTGCATCGCTTCGACATCGTTATCGAAGGCCAGATCCGCAACGCCCGATTTGGTCGTATGTGTGCCTGCGCCGCCCAGTTCTTCGTGGGTGACCTCTTCATGGGTGACGGTTTTCACAACCTCCGGTCCGGTGACAAACATGTAGGAAGTGTCGCGCACCATGAAGATGAAGTCGGTCATCGCCGGAGAATAGACCGCGCCGCCCGCACATGGGCCCATGACCACCGAGATCTGTGGGATGACACCCGAGGCTAGTACATTCAATTGAAAGACATCGGCGTAGCCCGCGAGTGACGCGACGCCCTCCTGGATGCGCGCTCCACCGGAATCGTTCAGGCCCACCAACGGCGCACCGACTCGCATCGCCTGTTCCATAATCTTGCAGATCTTGCGGGCGTGTGCCGCCGACAGCGAGCCTCCGAACACCGTGAAATCCTGGCTGAAAGCAAAGATCACCCGACCGTTTACGGTGCCAAAACCGGTGACGACGCCGTCACCCGGGATTTTATTCTCGGCCATTCCGAAGTCGTGGGAATCATGTTCGACGAACATATCCCATTCTTCGAAACTATCTTCGTCGAAAAAAATCTCCAAACGTTCCCGCGCGGTGAGCTTGCCTTTGGCGTGTTGCGCGTCGATGCGCCGTTGGCCGCCACCCAGGCGTGCGGCTTCGCGCATCTGTTCCAGACGTTCGTTAATGTCTTGCATAATTTATAAGGTGCGACGAATTTCTGGAACCATCACGCTGGCTGGCAATAATATTCAACACTTCGGCGGCCGCCGCGGGGATATTCGTGCCCGGACCGTAGATTGCTGCTACGCCGGCTTTTTTCAACATCTGATGATCATTACCTGGAATAACACCGCCGCACACAACCAGCATCTCCCCGGCGCCTGCAGCGCGCAGCGCTTCAATCAGCGTCGGCACTAAAGTGCGATGCCCGGCTGCCTGTGACGATACCCCGACCACGTGCACGTCGTTCTCGATTGCCTGACGCACCGCTTCCTCAGGGGTTTGAAACAACGGCCCGATGTCGACGTCGAAACCGATATCGGCGAACGCAGTCGCGATGACCTTGGCGCCGCGATCGTGACCATCCTGTCCTAGTTTCACCACCAACATGCGCGGCCGGCGGCCCTCGGTGTCGGCAAAATCGGCCACCGCCTTTTGAATTTTCTCGAAGCCCGCATCGCCCGCGTAAGACGCACCGTAGACCCCCGTTATTGACAAGGTCTCTGCGCGATGTCGCCCGAATACGGTTTCCAACGCGCTGGAGATCTCACCGACGCTCGCGCGCGCCTTGGCGGCGTTAATCGCCAGTTCCATAAGCGAGGCATCGTCTGACTGTGCTGCTGTGGTCAAGGCCGAAAGTGCGGCAGCGCAGGTTTTTTCATCGCGTTGCGCACGCACGCTTGCCAGACGCTCTACCTGTTTTTCACGAACGGCACTGTTGTCGATGTCCAGCAACTCGACCGCCGTTTCTGCGGGCGCCGAATACTTGTTGACGCCGACGATGACTTCTTCGCCCCGATCAATGCGGGCCTGACGCGCGGCTGCGGCCTCTTCGATACGTAACTTCGGCATTCCGCTTTCGACCGCTTTGGTCATGCCGCCGAGTTGTTCGACTTCATCGATGAGTTTGCGTGCCTCATTAACCATGCTGTTGGTTAAACTCTCAACGTAATACGAGCCGGCCAGCGGATCGACGACCTGCGTTAATGCGGCTTCTTCCTGCAGAATGAGTTGGGTGTTACGGGCAATGCGCGCGGAAGCTTCGCTGGGTAGTGCCAGGGCCTCATCGAACGAATTGGTATGCAGTGATTGTGTGCCTCCAAGTACACCGGCAAGTGCCTCGATGGTTGTGCGCACCACATTGTTGTACGGATCCAGCGCCTGCAGACTGACACCCGAGGTCTGGCAATGCGTACGCAGCATCAACGAACGCGGATCGGCGGGATTGAATTTTTCGCGCATCAGCGTCGACCACAACACGCGCGCAGCGCGCAGTTTGGCGATCTCCATGAAAAAATTCATGCCGATGCAGAAGAAAAATGACAGCCGCGGCGCAAATGCATCGACCGCCATGCCGGTGGCCAGGGCCGAGCGAACATACTCCAGGCCGTCGGCAATGGTGAACGCGAGTTCCTGTACGCAAGTCGCGCCCGCTTCCTGCATGTGATAGCCGGAAATGGAAATTGGGTTGAACTTCGGCATGTTTTGCGCGGTGAAAGCGATAATGTCGGCCACAATGCGCATCGACGGTTGCGGTGGATAGATGTAGGTGTTGCGCACCATGAATTCTTTCAGGATGTCGTTCTGCAGCGTACCGGCGAGCTGCTCACGCTGCAGCCCCTGTTCTTCCGCGGTTGCGACAAACATGGCCATGATTGGCAGCACGGCCCGTTCATGGTCATCGACACGGTCATTTGGTCCAACGGGATCTGATCGAACAGGATCTTCATATCCTCGATCGTGTCGATGGCAACACCGGCTTTACCGACATCGCCGACGACACGTTCGTGATCCGAGTCATAGCCGCGGTGCGTCGCCAGATCGAATGCAATGGATAGTCCGGTTTGTCCGGCCGCGAGGTTCTGACGATAGAAAGCGTTGGATTTTTCGGCCGTCGAGAATCCAGCGTATTGCCGGATCGTCCATGGGCGGCCGGCATACATCGTCGCTTTGGGGCCGCGCAGATAGGGCGGCAAACCCGGTAGTGATTGGTGGTGTTCCAGTTCCGCCAGATCTTCAGCGGTATACAGTGCTTTGACGGCAATACCCTCGGGGGTCTGCCACACCAGCTCGTCCACTGAGCGCCCTTTGCGCTCACGTTCTGCAATTTCGCGCCAGTCAGCCAGCGTTTTCTTGTGCGTCTCGGCCATCCGTAATCTACACTGAACGAAATGCTGCGCCGCAGCAAAGTCAATAGTTTACGCGAACCCGTTAAAGTCGTATACCGAGTACACAACGGAGGACGATTGCATGGGTATACTGACCGGTGACAGAACAGACGATGGCGGGTTCCAGCCATCGCTTCTATATAAATTATTACGTCCGAAGAAGTCGGGTAATACGATCAACGGTCTGGGCGAAACCGCCAGCCGACGTCCCACCCCGGTCTATCATCGCTATGATTTCTGGCACCCGTGGATCCTGTACGGGGCGACCTTCATTATCCGTAAATTTCTTACGCCTCAGCACCGCAAATACTTCCAGCGTATGACTGCACTGGACAAACGTGGCTTCAAACCTATTTCCGACAGTCGCGTTGAACAATCCCCGGCGCAATGGACTCAATCGGCCAAAGAGGCCGCGTTGGCACTGTCGGGTTGCGATGTTGTTGGTGTTGCCCGCATCGATCCGGAGTGGGTGTTCGATAAGGACACCATTAAGCAACCGTGGGTGATTGTGCTGGGTCTGGCAATGGATTATGACCAATTTGCCAATAACCTGGCCGGTCGGCATATCGAGTCAGAGATCGCGGTGTTTGAAGCCTATCTCGATTCGCAGGAGGCGGCGTTCAGGCTCGCCGATTGGATCCGTGAGCAGGGTTACGACGCCAAGGGTGTTGGCGGACCCAAAGGCAGCGAACTTAATAACATACCGGCTGCAATCGCCGCGGGTCTCGGGCAACTGGGCAAACATGGCTCAATGATGAACGAGACGCTGGGTGCTTGCTTTCGCATGTCCTATGTACTGACTGATCTGCCACTGGTGGCTGATCAGCCACGCGATATCGGTGTCGATGAATTCTGCGCAAGTTGCAAATTATGCACGCGTAACTGTCCGCCGGATGCCATTTACGAGGAAAAGCAAATGGTCCGTGGTGTCGAGAAATGGTATGTCGACTTTGACAAGTGCGTGCCCTATTTCAACGATCACGACGGCTGCGGGATCTGTTTGTCCATATGTCCATGGGCGCGCCCGGGGGTAGCGCCGAATCTGGTGCAGAAGATGCTGAAAAAGAAGGAACAGCGTGCTAACAACTAGCCGTAGTCTGGCGACTAGTACGGTGCGGTTGTGGTTTGCGCTACTGATGCTTTCCCCGTCTTTCGCGTCATCCCACGGCGTGGGCTCGCTGGGTATGCATACCCTCGACTGGCACACCGACGCGGTCGCGCGGGTGGTTGCTCCCGCATCTTCGTTTGGAAATCTCGGACTTACGGTGCTAGGCGAGGCGGGGGAGGTCGTGGAGATCGAGGGAAGGCGTTGTATGCGCGGCGCCGTGCTCAACATCGACGTACGCGATGAACTTGCATTTGATGTTGATGAGACGGTGCAACTCGAGATCGAATTTGACACGCACAATACCGACAAACAGCTCACCGTAGCCTATGACAAGAGTGGTAGTGCGGCGGGCATTATCAATGTAGACCTGCCAGAGCGTACGGCAGAGCGATTCCATGTGGAAAAAATCTCGCTGCCGCGTGCCCGCTTTGCCGGGCGCGGCGATTTTAATACGGACTTGATGATTGCCGATGTTCCGGATCCGTTAACGTTCTTTCCCGCAACAATGACGATTTGCTCGATCAAAATTGTGCCTAGTTTTGCGACGGCGGTAGCGACAGCCTACGGTTGGTTGGAACTGTCGGTTCATGATGAGCAGGGACAGATCACACCGGCTCGACTCGGACTTTACGATGGCTCTGGAAGGACACCGCTGCCGTCGACCGCAGCGGTGGAAGTCGAAGAATTCGACGATCGCACACGCATGGTCCTGCTCAGACAGGAACCGGGAACCGCGAAATGGCCAGCCGCCAACCGCTGGGTTTTTTATACCGACGGATACTATCGGGCTCGGCTTCCTGTGGGCACGTACACGTTAATCGTCGCTAAAGGCATTGAGTATCACACCCGTAAACAATCGATCCGTATTGAAGCTGCCCAAACCCATCAACTGAAGATTGATCTGGCGCGATGGGCTGATCTGCCCAGCCAGGGCTGGTATTCGGGTGACATCCATATCCACATGGCGCAGCGCGACCTCGCGGACAGCCGGGCGATACTGACGAATGCGCGCGCCGAGGACCTACATGTCGCCAACACTCTGCGCATGGGTAACCGACGCGCTATTCACTTTCCGCACCGGTCCTGGGGCAAGAACGGTTGGTTCGGCGAGAAAAGCTACACCGTAGTTCCTGGACAGGAGGATCCGCGAACTAATGTGCGCGGTCACACGATACATTTGAACATCCCGGAACCTGTGCGGGATCCGTCCCGCTACCTTCTCTATCACGAATGGTTCGAGCGGGTCTCCGAGTTGGGCGGGATCTCCGGATACGCACATATAAACCTCAGGCTCGGTGGCTCGCTATTCGGTAACACGGGTTTGGCGCTAGAGGTGCCGTTCGGTCTCGTTGATTTCGTCGAGGTGCTGCAGGGCGGTGATCTCGGTACCAAGGTCTGGTTTGATTTCTTGAATCTGGGATACCGGATCCAACCCGCCGCCGGGTCTGACTATCCCTACATCGGACACGTTGGCGAGGTTCGCACATACGTGAATTTGCCGAACGGTTATGCGCCCGATGCCTGGTTTGACAATCTCGCACGTGGTCGCGTGTTTGTGAGCAACGGACCCATATTGAATATTCAGTTGAACGGGTCGGCGACCGACACTGAGTTGGCGCTTTCTGCCGGAGAGCCCATTTCGATTTCCGCGCAGGCCTCGATCAATCCTGACGTCGACCTACTCGCGCGACTTGAATTGATTGAACAGGGGGACGTGGTCGCCAAGTCGATCTCAAAGGATGGTTCGGAAACCCTCGAACTTTCCTATACGCAACCCGCGGCGCACGGCACGTGGTTCGTGGTCAAGGCGACCGGATATACCAGCAGCCCGACACCCATTTTTGGTCCGGACGCGATGGGAACGGTTGTGGCGATGAGCGCGCCGTTCTACGTAACCGTAGACGGACAGCGAACCTGGAAAAAATCGGAGGTCGCAGCTTTGGCCAGCCAGCGAAAAGTTCAGCTTGATGCGCTCGCGGAGACCCCGGCCGCAAATGCCCAAACTCCCGAACGCTGGCAGGCCGATCCCGATTGGAGCGCGGACTGGTCACGGCAACTTGATCTTCTCAAGCCGCGAATCGAGCAAGCGAAGGCCAAATACGATGAACTGATCGAGCTTGCCAAATAAGTTCAAGCAAAATCGAATGAGTATGCAAAGAATCTCTGGCCCGATTTTCAAAGTCTCAGCCCTCGCCGGGCTGTTATTGCTGGCAGCTTGTACAAGTTTGATCACGCCCAAATTAAACACGGACTACACCACCCTGCGCGCAGGTCAGTACAAGCTCGATAAATCGCATGCCACGGTCCTGTTCAAAGTGAGTCACCTTGGGTTTTCAAAATACATCGGCAGGTTTAACGAGCTGGACGCAACGCTCGATTTCGATCCGCAAAATTTTATGGCGGCAAGACTCGAGGCGGTCGTGCAAACCGCAAGCGTGGATGTCAACGACCCGGATTTCGAAGAAACTTTGCGAGGCCCGGGTTGGTTTGACTCGACGAGCTATCCGCAGGCTGTATTGCGTACCACCAGTGCCGAAAAACTGAATGAGACCACCACGCGCTTTCGCGGTGACTTCACCTTGCACGGCGTCACCATACCGCTGGATCTGGATATTACTTTTATCGCTGGCGCGACGAATCCCATCACCGGCCGTTATGTGATCGGTTTCTCGGCGACGGCAACCGTCAGACGTTCCGAGCACGGCATCGCTGCGCACGTGCCTGCAGTTGGCGATGAAGTGGAGTTGGAAATTCACGCTGAGTTTCAGCGACAGTGAATTAGAAGTTAGCCCTGTCGAAAGGGCTGCCACAGAGGCTGGTATGGTCAAAGCCGCCATTTCGCAGATACTGGTTGTTGCTATGCGAGCAATGCAGTTGCTCCTTGCGCTGTTAATGCGGCGGACAGTTTCAAGTTTGAGCGCATGTGGCCGACGCTGCAGCAGCCCTGGTATTTCGCATTCCCTTCGGGAATTGCTTTTGACGCGAACGGCTTTATTTACGTAAGCGATCTGGGAGAAGTGCGGAAATTTTCACGCGACGGTCACCTCGTCGTGCGGTTCGGAAACGGGATCGGCACCGCGCCAGGTCAGTTTTCGGTGGCCCGCGGTACGGCAGTCGACGCCAACGGTTTCGTCTATGTCGCCGACGACGGCAATGACCGTGTGCAGAAATTTACCAGCGAAGGCGATTTTGTGACCGCATGGGGCAGCAGCGGTGCAGGAAACGGTCAGATGAACAGGCCGCTCGGGGTTGCGGTCGATGCCGGTGGATTCGTTTATGTCGCCGACACCGATAACCACCGTATCCAGAAATTCACGGACGACGGCGATTTCATCGCGGCATTCGGGAGTCAGGGTAGCGAGCCTGGGCAGTTCGAATCACCGTCCCATCTCGCGGCAGCCGACGACGGGTTCATTTACGTCACTGACGATCAGAACAATACCGACCTGAACCGTGTGCAGAAATTCACCGCGGCGGGTCAATTCGTGCTCGAGTGGGGCGGCAGCGGCCGATTTCACAACCCCGCCGGAATCGCGGTCGACGGCGATGGATTCGTTTATGTCGTGGACGGCTCGTTTGGCCATTCTGTCCAGAAATTCAACTCTAGCGGCCAGCTGATTGCTAAGTGGGGCGGCACTGAGTCGCTCGGCAGTCGGGCGGATGGCGATTTCGATACGCCGACAGGAATTACCACCGACGACGAAGGGTTGGTTTACGTTACGGATACGAAGAACCAGCGCGTTCAAAAGCTAACTGTCGACGGTGAGTTCGTGACCAAGTGGACGGCGCGAGGCATCGACAATGGCCGATTTGCGGATCCCGCGGGCGTCGGGGTGGCACCCAGCGGTGCAGTGTACGTTGCCGACGCCGGCAACCAACGGATCCAGAGATTTACGGCGAGCGGACAGTTTGTCGCCGCCTGGGCGAGCCAAGGTACGACCAGCATGGCCGTCGGCCCGGCCGGTTTCGTTTACGCGGCTGACACTGCCGATAATCTCATACGGAAATACACCGCCGACGGGCAATTCGTTACCTCCTGGGGAAGCGCGGGCAGCGGCAACGGTCAGTTCAACGCAATCAAAGAGCCTGACCGTCGCTCAGGATGGCACCGTCTATGTTGCTGATGGTAACAATCACCGCATCCAGGCTTTCGCTTCCGACGGTGTTTTCGTGAGGCAGTGGGGTGGACAGGGATCGCAGAATGGTCAGTTCATGAATCCCCGCGACGTCACCGTCGACGCCAGTGGATTCGTTTACGTTGCCGATAGCGGAAACGAACGGATCCAGAAGTTTACGTCCGACGGCCAGTTCTTACTCAGCTGGATTGCCACGGGCGACATAGCAAGCGCCTGTCTTCCTGCTCCCGAGGAGGTGGCGGTGGATTCCGATGGGTTCGTTTATGTATACAACGCGAGCCCCCTTATCAGCCCGACGTTCGACTGCACCGAACGGATCCAGAAATTCTCCTCGGCCGGCATGTTGGTCGAGACCATCGGCGGGGCCGGCTCGGATGCGGGTAAATACCTCGGAGTGGAAGATCTGGAATTCGGTCCTGGCGGTAAATTATACGTTAGCGACGCCGGTAATGATCGTCTTCAGGTCTTTCGTCCAATCGCGGCCGGCGAAGCCAACTCCAAGGCGATCGTCGTGGCTGGCGGCGGGCCGTTTCCCGGGAACGCGCTGTGGGACGCCAGCCAGGCAATGGCGAACTTCGCCTTCCGTACGCTCACCTTCCAGGGCTTCGTAAAGCAGAACATTTTCTATCTCTCGGATGACACGGATCTTGATCTTGACGGTAACGGTGTGGCCGACGACGTGGATGCGGAGGCGAGCGAAACAAATCTGGAGAACGCCATCGTCAACTGGGCCGCGGACGCCGACGATGTCGTCGTTTATCTGACCGACCATGGTGGCGACGGGCGCTTCCGGATCTCTGCCACAGACACGATTTCGGCGGTACAGATGGATGCCTGGCTGGATCAACTGCAGACAAGTATTAACGGCAAAGTGACGGTCATTTACGATGCGTGTGAATCAGGCAGCTTCGTCGGCTCCTTTCAACCGCCGACGGGGAAGAATCGGGTGATCATTACATCCAGTTCCCCCAACCAATTGGCCTATTTCACAGGACAGGGTGCGCTGTCGTTCTCGAACTTCTTCTGGATGCAGATCTTGAACGGTAAGAGCGTCGGTGAGGCGTACGCGCAGGCGCGAACCTCGGTGGAGGGTGCTTCGACCCCGCAGTTTCCATTGCTCGATGCCGATGGGAATGGAGTGGGGAATGAGCAGGCGGACTTGGACCTGGTAGCCAATCAATTTGTCGGCGGCGGGGTGAATAATTTTCTCGATGCGCCGACAATCACGTCGGTCTCTGCGCCACAAGTTATCAATGCAACCAGCACGGCGACGATTACGGCATCCGGGGTAAGTGATGCGGACGGGATAGGCCGGGTATGGGCGGTGTTGCGGCCACCGAATTTCACTGGCGGTTCCACCGACAACCCGGTGACGGCGATGCCGGAGGTGGAGATGGTCGAGGTTTCGCCCGGCAGTGGCAATTACGCGGGCACCTTCACGGGATTCACTACCCCCGGGGCCTATCAGCTGGCGATTTATGCCCTCGATGGATTAACCAACACTTCGCTACCGAAACTGACATCGGTATCGGTGGGCAATCCGCTGACGCGCCGTGCGGTGGTGGTGTTGGGGGGCAGGCGTCGGATCCGACGTGGCCTGCGTATGAACTGGCGGGCACATCAACCTATCAGTCGCTGCGCCTCCAGGGTTATCAGGACACGGAGATAGCCTTCTACAGCGCGACGACAGTGAATGCGGTCGCACAACTCAACACCCTCTTAAACCTGGAGTTTGCGTTATCTCCGGGTCAACACGGAGATTCCCAGGACGTCGTCGTAGTGCTGATCGGGACCATCAAGGTTGGCGCGTTTCAGCTCAATGGCACGCAGTCCGTTACTGCATCGGCGCTCGATACCTTATTAGATGCGCTACAGGGAGTGTTGCCCGGAAAGCTGACGGTGGTGGTGGATGCTGCAGGTGCGGGCAGCTACGTCGATGCGCTGGCTGCGCCGGCCGGCGGTGAAGAAAGCCGCTATCGGATTGCCGGTACGACGGGGGCAGGACCGGCGCTATTCGAACAGGGCGGCGCGGTGTCCTTTTCACGGCAGTTCTGGCAACAGGTGTCGAATGGCGCCCGCTTGCGTGCTGCCTTTATCCAGGGTCGCAACGCGATGGAGTTGACGAGTGGATTCGCACAACGGGCGCGCCTCGATGCTGATGGTGATGGGGATAGTGACAAGTTCGACCTGGCGGCAGTGCAGAACTTCTCTCTTGGACCGGGGATTTTGCTTGCCGGGGATGCTCCGCTGATTGGCAAGGTGAATGACCCGGTCACACTCACCGATGGGGGTACTACTGCCGCCCTCTTTGCAGAGGATGTGACGACCACGGGCATTATTGCCCGCGTGTTTGCGGTTATCACGCCTCCAACGGCCGCCGGGGAGAGTCCGTCGCTACCGTTACCTACGGTGGCCCTTAATGCCGTAGGAAATAACCGTTATGAAGCTAGTTATGGGGGTTTTGGTGTTACCTCCGGCGTGTATCAAGTAGCTATCTTTGCCGAAGACGACGAGGGCGTAGTGTCACTGCCGGCGGTCACGCAGGTGATCCAGAAAGTGGGGGCCGATGTCTATGAACCGGATAACCAGGCGAGTGACGCGTCGGTCATCGTCTCAAATGCCGTCGAGGCCCAGGCGCACACCGTGCACTCCGCGGCTGATGAGGACTGGGTGCAGTTCTACGGGATTGCAGGACAGCCGTATGAAGTGAAGGCTGAGAATGTGGGGGCGAATGCGGACCTCGCCCTGCAACTCTTTGGCAGTGACCGTACAACGCAGATAGGTCCGACACGAGATGACGCGTTCGCCGGCGGAAGTGAGTTGCTGACATTCACCGTGGCATCGGCGGGGGTGTATTACATCCGTGTATCGCAGTTTATGGGTAGCGGCGGCATTGGGACGAGCTATGACTTACGGGTAGATCGGCCGGTCGCACCGGACTTAGGGACCGTGGTCGGGCTTCTCAAGAGCGACGTGCTCTTTGCAAACCTGGCAGGGGCATCAATCCTGGCAGGCGTGAGTTCGGCGTTGACTCTCGGTGATGGTAGTTTCGAAATGCGGGTGCAAAAGGGCACGCTCAACATCAGCGTGACCTTAGGTGGGTATCAACCGGCACAGAAATCGGGCATCCAAGTCATAGCCGGTCAGCAGGTGGATGTGACTATTCCGCTCACGGCGGTGGATGCCGATGCGGACGGGCTGGCTGACATTTGGGAACAGGAGCACTTTGGTAACTTGAACGCCACCGCGATTGGGGATGTTGATGGCGATGGCTTAAACAACGCCGGAGAACTCACGAACGGAACATTGCCGCTTACCGCTGATACGGATGCGGACGGATTGCCCGACGGCTATGAAGTAGCAAACGGCTTTCGGCCACGCGATCCAAGTGACGCGTCGCTCGATGCGGACAATGACGGATTTACAACGCTGGAAGAGTTTGCAGCCGGAACCGATCCCCGAGACCCCTTGTCCACACCGCGCAACACCTCAATGCCGTGGTTACAGCTGTTGCTGGAGTAACTCGCAGATACCAAAGGTACGCGATAGCGTCAAAACGTCTTACTTCGGTTGAATCAGATCCCACAGATTGCCGTAAATATCGCGAAACACCGCCACCGTTCCGTAGCGTTCTTCCCGTGGCTCTGCGCGCACGAACTTAACGCCTCTTGTTTTGTAGGCTTCATAGTCACGCCAAAAATCGTCTGTGAATAGATACAGGAAAACGCGTCCGCCGGTTTGATTGCCGATCCGCGATTCCTGTTCCGGTCCCACGGCGCGAGAAAGCAGTAGTCTTGAGTGGGATCCTGGCGGTGCAACGATAACCCAGCGTTTTTCCTCTTCCGGAATATGCGGCGGGGGAGCGGGCGTGTCTTCGATCAGGTCGAAACCCAAAGTATTGACGTAAAAGTCGATGGCTTCGTCGTAGTCACGAACGATGACTGCGGTTTGGGCTAGATACTGCTGCATGAGCTATTACGGCAAAGACAAACTATTCAGTCATGTCGATTGGTGCTACGACGCCGATTTGCATCAGGAAGCCTAGGTTGTCCGGCACGACCCAATCGGCGGTGATCTTGTTGTTCTCGATCAGATATATCGAAATGCCGTTCAATTCGATCCGCTTGTTGGTCGGCTTTTCACCCATGAAAGAAGCGACGTGTTTGCCGGTACCCTGCCAACGCACGACGACTTTGGCGCCGTCGCATAATACATCGAGCATCTTGAAGCCCCAGTCCTCGAAGCTCGTGTTGTTTTTGCCTACCAGCGCTTTTATGCCTTCCAGCCCAGGGGGAAATGCTGGATCGCTGAACGCAATATCGGCATGCATGACTTCGTCGAGCACGTTCATATGGCCGCCGGAGAAGCCCTCGAAAAATAGTTTTTCGACCAGCGCTTGCCGATCGACACGGCAGCCAGGCGCATCCCCAACCAGGTGCGGTGGCAGTTGTGCGAGCAGGTCTTCGGGGACACCCAGAGAACGCGGGCCAAAGATCCCGAAACCCGGGCCTCTGGTCCACCACAGGATCAGCTCACCGCCGTGGTCGGGGTAGCTCGCTTTCATGCCTTTCACGATTTCCTGCAGCGGCACACCCGGCTTTGCAATGGTCATGTAGGTCTGCATATATTGAATGGCTTCGTCGATGAGCTCCGGACCACCGACGGGGCCATGGCCCGGATAAACGGTTTCAATGGGACCGACACTTTTGATCAGCTCAAGTGCCTCGACCCACCCTTTCGGGTAATTGAGATCGGCGAAATAGCTGTGCATTTTTGAGAAAACGAGATCGCCAGCGACGATGGCCTTCGCCGAGGGAATGTAGAACACGGTCGCGTCCATAGTCTCCGCCGGTGGCATATCGATAAAGCGTATTTCGTGGCCTTCCAGCGTTATGGAATCACCGTCGAAGGCGGTGGGCACGACCGGTGTGTTTGGTATGTCATCTGGGAACAACGGCTGCCAGTGAACCCACTTCGAATAGAACTGCGTCGCTATTTCTAACCTGATGGCTTCGCGTGCGAGGATCTTGGCGTCCGGGAAACGTTTGATGATGGGCGCCAGACCCCAATAGTGATCGGGGTGTCCGTGCGTAATGAGGATGTGGGTCAGGCGGCGGCCCGATTTGGCGATCTGCTCGGCGACTCTTTCGCCGTCGGACAATGCCCACTGGGAATCGATTAGTACAGCATCCTTGCGGCCCTTTACTAAAACAGACGACTCGGATATGCCGCTTTTGGTGCCGCTGAATACCTCGAATTCCAGTGCAGCCGCGGACACTGGTCTGCTGCTGGTGGTCACGATGATTACAAGCAGTGAAATGCCAAGTGCCGGGTGCTTGATGCCAAGGAAATTCATTACGGATTACTCCTAGTTATCTAATAGTTCTGCAAGAACACGTTCAGGCGTGAACGGGATTTGACGCATACATTTGCCGGTGGCGTCGGCAATCGCGTTGCCGACCGCGGCGGGGACACCGATCAGGCTGTTTTCACCGACGCCTTTTGCGCCGTAAGGACCGGTCGGCTCTGGGGTTTCAAGAATAATCGACGTGATGCGATCGGGACTGTCGAGAATGCCGGGGATCTTGTAATCCATCATCGTTGGATTGGCGAGGCGGCCGTCGTCTTCCCAGACCATCTCCTCGGTCAATGCGAGACCGAGGCCCTGAACAACACCGCCCTGCACTTGACCCTCGACCATATTTGGGTTGATCGCGCGACCCACATCATGCGCCGACCACACTTGCAGCACTTCGACCTGGCCGGTGTCCTCGTCGACTTCAACTTCCACGGCTTGGACGCCAAACGTGTAAATGCCAATGTTGGAAAATGCGAAGCCTTGAACAATAGCGCGTTTGGGGTCCAGCGGCGGTCCGTCATACAAATAAGATTCAGTACCGGTAATCGGGCCGCCCGCCCGGTTCATGGCGCGTCCCGCGATTTGTGCGTAGGCAACCTGTGCGTCCGGCATACCTTTCATGCCGACAAAACCGCCGGAACGCAACTCAAGATCCTGCTCCGCGCATTCCATCATCTCCGCTGCCTGCCGCAGAATTTGGTCTCGCACTTTGACTGTTGCCGCGAGCACCGCGCGGCCGCTCATATAGGTGGTACGGCTGGCGGCGGTTTTCCAATTGTAAGGAGACACGTCGGTGTCCGGATTAGAGAACGAAATGCGCTCCATCGGCAGCGCTAGCGCGTCGGCGGCGATCTGCGCGAGGATGGTGCTCGAACCCTGACCGATATCGACGACTCCGGTGACCACGGATACCGAACCATCGGCGCGCAGGTGCACGTTTGCGCCTGTGGATTGCAGCCCGCACAAATGCACGTGCGCGGAGCAGCCGATACCGTGACGTTTCCCGGGGGCACTAGCACCGCGATCTTTGCGGGCCGCACGGGTGGCCTTCTGGATTTCCGTCAGGCATTCATCCAGGCCGCACGAATCAATCGGGTGGCCTACAATCCACGTGTCGCCGGCTTTGATACCGTTCTTAAGACGCAGCTCCAGGGGATCCATGCCGAGCTTCGCGGCAATCTCGTCGATCTGCATTTCCCCTGCGAAGTTGACCTGTGGGTTGCCGAAGCCGCGGTAAGGTCCCGCTCGCAGTTTGTTGGTGTACAACACTCTGCCGGTCGAGCGGACGTTTGGAATGTTATAAGGCCCGCGGCCTAGAAATACTACCAGTGACAACACGGCGGGACTCTCGTCGGCGTAAGCGCCACCATCGAGATCCGAGTGAATTTCGCGAGCGATTAGCGTGCCGTCTTTTTTCGCGCCCGTCTTGATGCGGATCCGGATCGGATGGCGCGAACGCACCATTTCAAAATCTTCGGTACGTGTTAACGTGATCTTTACCGGCCGGCCGGTGACTAATGCCAATTTGGCCGCGAGCGTCTGCACGTGCAGTCCGCCTTTGCCGCCGAAACCACCACCAACGTGCGGCACAAGTGCACGCACTTTTGCCATGGGAATGCGCAGATAGTCAGCGACCTTCTGTTGCACGATGTGAACCGATTGGCAACTTGACCACACGGTGAGCCGTCCATCTTGATCGGATTCAGCGACAGCTCCGCAGGGCTCCATATAAACGTGATGCTGTGCCTGCGTCTGGAATTCACCCTCGACGATGACGTCGCATTCGTCCCAGGCCTTGTCTACGTCGCCGGCAGTCAGATCCGCCTCCCACAGAGAGTTGTGCCCGTGGCCACTTGGGGCAATGCGAAAGTAATCGGTAAGATCCGGGTGTATCGCCGGTTTGTCCGGATCCAATGCATCGTCTACGGATAGGATGGCGGGTAGCGGCTCATACTCGATGTCGATGAGCTGTGCGGCGTGCCGCGCGGTTTTCAGATCTATTGCGGCAACAGCGGCAACTGGCTCGCCAAGATAGCGCACCCGCCCTTTGGCGATGGCCGGCTCGTCCTTGAGAAATACGCCACCGCGAACAAGCTCGAAATCCTCTCCCGTGATGACGGCTTTGACGCCGGGTAGTTCGAGCGCGGCACTGGTGTTGTAGCTCAGAATATGCGCATGGGCATGCGGGCTGACGGCGATGGCCCCATACAGCATACCCGGCCGCTGCATGTCGTCGATATATTCGGCGGCGCCGGTGGATTTCTGTCGACCGTCCAAGCGTGGCACGCTGATGCCGACTGCGGTGTTAGCTGCGCTCATGAATTCATGCTCCGTTTGCGACCAGCATGGCCGCATCAACAATTTTGGTATAACCGGTGCAGCGACACAGGTTGCCGGACAAGGCCTGACGAACGTCTTCGCGCGTCGGGCTTGCGTTCTGGGCCAGTAGTGCGCTCAAAGTCAGTACCATCCCCGATGTGCAAAAGCCGCACTGCAGACCGCCTGCATCCACCAGTGCCTGTTGGATCGGCGCCAACTCCAGGCCCTGGGCGATGCCTTCAATTGTGGTGATTTCGCGCTCTTTACAGGCTGCAGCCAGTAGCAGACAGCCGCGCATGGGTTGGTCGTCGACCAGCATCGTGCAGGCGCCGCAGACACCTTGATTGCAGCCGCGCTTGGAGCCGGTTAATCGTAAACGCTCACGCACGACCTCAAGTAAGGTCTCGCTACCGTCGATCACCGCGTCCCTGGTCTCGCCGTTGATGGTTAAGGTCAGTACTTGCTTGTCAATGTCCAATGCCATTCCCCATTAATGTGTTCCGTACTTATCAAGCAACTCCACGGCCATGCCCTGGGCTGCGACAATGGCGTCATCACTCATCTGCAGTGACATCTGCTGAAGATAGATCCCTGCATCCTTTGCTCCACCGCGCGCCGCCATTGCCAGCCAGGCGTAAGCTTGCACGTAGTCACGGTCAACGCCCAGACCTTGTTCGTACATGCCGCCCAGATTGAATTGGCTGTCGGCGCGGCCTTGCTCGGCGCTTTTTTGATACCACTTGCGGGCTTCCAGATAATCTTGAGCCACGCCCGAGCCGCGGAAGTACATGCGTGCGAGATGCGCCTGTGCCGTCGCATCTCCTTGCACAGCAGCGCTACGATACCAGAGCTCCGCATTCGTTGGACTTTGTTGAATACCGCGTCCAGTTTCATACATCAAGGCCAGTGCAAGTTGAGCTTTGGGATCGCCCGCCTGCGCCAGCGGTTCGAATTCCTTGAGTGCGCGCTGGTAGTCGCCAACTATGTAAGCTGATTTACCAGCATTGAAATCCGCATACGCGTTAGCGTGAATGAGACACAACACGAGGAGCAACGGAATCCACTGTTTGAATTGCTGCGAGGCCGCGGTGTTTAGCCTCTCCTGCGAGTTGCGTGCAAGTTGCTCCACAATGGATCAATCGCCAAAGCGTTCGGTGAAAGCAATAATTCGCGAAGCATTTACCCCAACGTCGCTCAGACCCACGCGGGAAATAGATCGCAGATCCACCAGGCTGCCGGTTTGCCGCGGCGCGATACGTATCGCGATGTCGTCCTTGAATCCAAACCAGAAGCTTGTGTCTACAGCCTCGATCTGACGGTTGTCACGGTCTTCGCTCACCACTTCCCAACCGAGTTCCTGCGCCACGTCTATTGCCCGGTTAAACGTTTCGTGTGGCGACGTTGATGCCTCGATGGGCCGCACATCGGGATATGCCTCGCGTTGCACATCGGCGATACCTTCAGGCCCGTAAACGAGGGTATTCATGCGCTCGACGCCAAGCACATGTGCGGAGGCGAATATCGGAGGGTTGGTAGTATCAGTCGATATGTCGTGGATCATGGGAAGCGTGCGCGCGTGCAGGATCTGCGCCCACATAAATGCTGCCGGTAATAAGGCGACAACGAAAGCTATCGCTGCCCGGCGCTGGTTTGCGCCGCCACCCGGTTTCCTCGCAACGAAGAAAGTAATAACGGCAATTATCGCGACTACGCTTCCACCAATCGCCACCGCAAGCAACGATTGCAGGCCGACGCTCCATGGCCACAGTCCCAAGCGGGTTCCTATCGGCGCGGCGAGCAAAGTTACGGCTACCAGAAATGCTACCCACACGAGAATGGTGCTCCACGTAGATTGCTGTTGGGGTTCGCTCATGCCGACTAGACCTCTTGTTCGAGTTATCGTGTGCGTACCGTGCAGGCCGGGTTGTCAACTGGGATGACCGTATACAGGGCGGACATCCCAGCCTGCATGTGATCATCTACATGACAATGATACATCCACTTTCCCGGCGCATCGGCCTGCATATGCACCGCCACCGACGATGCGGGCAGCAATTCAACAACATCGACGCGACGGCCGCTACTCAGGCCGGTGTTGCCATGCCAGTGCGGGGTGTGGATATCCACTTCGGTGCCCAGCGCCAGTGTGTACCAGCGGACCTGTTCGCACTGGCGCATTTCCAGGCCGGGCATGTTGCCATAGACATATCCATTGATCACATGCATGAGGTTGCTTTCTACGAATTCCTCGTTGTCCACATCAACTGCGCCGGCAACGGTATGAGAGGCGATATTGTCTTGCAAATACCAGCTCTTGTTTTCGTCCATTACTGTAAACAAAGTGACAAACTCGCGGTCGACATCTTTGGGTGAGCCATCGCTCTTCGCTGAACCCTGGCGGGTGACGATGATCGCGCCTACCAGGCCAGTGTTGGCATCGCGCCGCGACAACACATGAGAATGATACAGCCAGGCAATTGAACTGGGGTCACTGGGTCCCGGGCCGGCGCGCGGCGGGACTTCCCAAACATAGGTATGCTGTTCGCCAGCTGGCACGGCGTCGTCGGCTTTGTCTTTACCACTTGTGCCGTCTGCGTAAGGCGCTCCTTCGGAGTCCTTTTCATAAAACACGCCGTGCGGGTGCAGCGAATAAGGACGGCTGGCATTGTTTTTTAAATGCACAATGATGGTGTCGCCAACTTCAGCGTGCATCACCGGGCCCAGAAGCCCGAGATGCAACCATCGCGAGGCTCGTGGTTTTATCCGCTTGAAGCTGGCGTCCGTGTACTGTCGATAAATCGCCTTGCGGTAATGGTGGCCGATGAAGCGGTCGCTGTTGGCGGTGAACACACTTTCTTCCTGGTTGAACGGCTTTCCGGTAAGCAGGTTCTTCCCCGACGGCGCGTAGTCCCATTCGATTTCTTCGACGGCCAGATAGAATTTTCGCTCCGTCGCCAGCGCCGTGAACGTCAATAATGACAGCAGAACAACAGCCGCGACCCGCATAGTGCATGTCCCTCAATGTGGACTGCGGAGCGTAAGCGCTAACGTGGTTTAGGTCTAGTTAAGGTTATTGTTTGCGGCTACTTCAACAAAAACCCTTTCGCATTCATGGCGTTCGGGGTAACAACGACGCACATAATCTCGACCGCTCGTAACGCCTTACAGGCGAGGCCGGCGTCGTCCTTTTTATACCCCACCAGCAGTGCTTTCCAACTTGTGCCGCGTTCGAGCTTGCGCTTCAAAATAGTTGATCGGCCCACTTTGGCGACGCCTTTGAGACTGGATTTCGCGTTGCGGAGCACGGTATGGGCTTCGCGTTTATGGCGGTAATTGCCAAACACCAAACCCCAACCGCGAAGCTTTCCGGGTTTCGATTTTGATGTAGCAACACGAAAGCATTCAGATACCGACAATCGCGTCGGTGCCAGCTCGTTTGTTTCTCCCCAAACGGCCAGGGTAGCTAAATCTGGTGCTGAGGCTTCAGGGTTGCTACCGAATCCCAGGTTCAGAAGCTGAAACATTTGGCGATTTCGCTCAGAAGGGGTTTTGCCGCCGAGTACTACGCCGATAAGTCTACGGCCGTCTCGCTGCGCGGATGCGATTACGTTGTAACCGGAACTGCAGGTGAATCCGGTCTTGATCCCGTCGGCACCGGAGTAGCTACCCAGCATGCTGTTGGTTGTCGGTCGATAGCGGCCGCGATAAGAAACGTGGCGTGCCTGGAAGTAATGATAGCGATGCGGAAAGTCCAGCAGTAGATGTCGCGCCAGTAACGCCAGATCACGGGCGGTTGATACCTGCTCTTCATCGGGCAAGCCGCTGGCATTGCGAAACTGTGTCTGCCTCATGCCGAGCTTGTGCGCGGTATCGGTCATGCGCTGCGCAAAAGCAGCTTCGCTGCCGGCAATGTTTTCAGCTAAGACGACAGCGGCGTCGTTGGCCGATACTGTGACTGCGGCAAGTATTGCTTGTTCGACCGTTATTTTGGCGCCTTTGCTCAGCCCCAATCGGGTCGCGGGTTGAGCGGCTGCAACAGACGATGTGGATAGCTGTTGATCGAGCGCAAGTTCACCCGCTTCGATGGCCGCGAACGTCAGGTAGAGCGTCATTAACTTGGTAAGCGACGCCGGATACCAGGGGACGGTCGCGCGATCGTGCTTCAGCACGGTGCCATCACTTGCATCCAGCAATAGGAACGGGCCGTCGAAAGACGCGCTAAACGTTACTATCGGAACAAGTAAAAGGATGAGCGCGAAGGCGCCCGTCCCGGTTGCTCGGCGCATCATCAAAAAACGCCGGTCTCCGGAGCGCCGCTACAGTCCGCTTAACGCTTCGCGGCTAGTGCGCTGTACAACATCTGCACAAATTTGTCGGCCGAAAAATATCCGTCGCCCCACTCCGCGTCGTAGGCTTTGGTCGGTTTCGCTGCGACAACTTCATCCACTGATTTTCCCGCGGCAATCAGCTCGCCAATCGCGCTGCTGATGGCAACCAACATTGCGCGATAGGCGACAAGTTCCTTTTTGTTCGATAGCGGACCATGCCCAGGGATGATTCGAGTGTCATCGCCCAGCGTGCTCAGCAGTTCGTCGACCGCCGCTAAAACGCCGTCGACAGATCCGCCGCTAGCGGTGTCGATAAATGGATATTCACTGTTGAAAAACACGTCCCCCGTATGTACCACGTTGCTGTTGCGAAACTCGACAACGGAATCACCGTCCGTATGCGCGCTGCTGACGTGCCTGGCAGCGATTTCTTCGCCGTTGAAATGGAAGGTGACATCGCGGCTAAATGTGACAACGGGTAACGCGGCGGCGGGACTGGCAGGAACTTCCCGACCAAAAGCGTTTTGATCAATGCTCATGCGGGCACGCACGTTGTCGTGTGCAACGATAACTGCGCCGGCACTGGCCATATTTTCGTTGCCGCCGGTGTGATCGCCGTGCCAGTGCGTATTTAGCACGAAAGCCACGGGCTTGTCGGAGAGCTTAGCAATAGCGGCCTTAATCTTGTCAGTTAGCGGTGCAAACTGATCGTCGATGACCAGAACGCCGTCATCGCCGATGGACACGCCGATGTTGCCGCCGGCGCCAAACAATACGTAGATCCCGTCTGCAACTTTTTCAGACTTTATTTCGACCTTGTCGAAGTCTTGTGCGGCTACACTGGCACTGAAGACGAGCGCGAAAAACGCGGCAACAAAATACGCTTTCATGGGACATCCTCTCAATTGGTAACGGCAGTATATACCTGCTCGAAATCTGGGTCAGATACCCATATTACTCAAGGTCACCATCACATCGTTGAGGATCGCTGTTGCACGGGGGTGTTCCACCTCGAATTGCTCTATCGCCTGCTGGATCTTGGCGCCGAGCCGGTCTTGCTCAGTGGTATCGATGTCGGCTTCAATCTCATTGATGAGCGTATCCAGACGTGCGCGTGTGGTGTTGTCATCTTTTGCGAGCTTGTCGACTTCCTGCCTCAGTTGCTGAAGCTGCGCATGCAGTTCATCGCGACTCATCTGATGGGCTCCGCTTAAATTGAAGGGACAGTTTGCAAGGTCATTCAAAAATACCTAAGCGGCGGCGCTCGCAGAGCGCACGCCTTTGACGCGCTTGATGCCGATGATCGCTGTTACCGCCATGCCAAACTCGGGATCGACGAGTTCATCGTCGGTGACGGCCTTAGCGGTCACATGCACCAGCATCCCAGCGTTGGCGGCATCGATCCGGTCGGTGCCGACCGACATGACCGTGCCACTTCCCTCTTTGAGCGTCTTGTAGGTCTTGACGGCACGCCCCTCGTTCCAGAACAGAAGGGGAAAGGCAGCGACGAACAGGATCAGACCAAATAAGATCCCCTTAATGGAATCGCTGATACGTGCGAACCATGAGCGGCTCGTAGTTTCCTGAAAGCTGTCCAGTGCCATGCGAGTGCCCTCTGCGCCTGATTGACATCTAACGTCATGTCTACGCTGGGACTTTAGGGCGCAAAGCGGACCCGCGCAAGGCGGCGGCGTGTAGGAGCACCGCTTACACCAGCTTTATCGCAATGAACAATTGAGTGTCACCGCGAACCAGCAGCACAGGCACCGACTTGCCGGCGGGCAGACGCCGCACGATCGCTGTTAACTGCACTGGATCAGCCACTTGCTCGTGGGCTAACGATACGATGATGTCTCCTTGGCGGATCCCGGCGCGGGCGGCGGGACTATCTTGCTCGACCTGCGTAACCACCACACCGGCACCGACTAGCCCCAAGGTCGCGCGCTGCTCTTTATCTAGCGCACTCACGGCAACGCCCAGGCGCGTGCTTGGTGCTGCGGCGAGTTGTTGTGGTTGGTCGGGCTCGTCCAACTTGGCAATCGTCACATCCAGCCGACGTTTTTTCCCGTTGCGCAGAATTTCTAACTGGATTTTGTCGCCTATAGGGGTTGCAGCAACCAGCGGCGGTAACTCGTTAGAATCGTCTAACGCCTTGTCGTCATAGCGCAAGATGACATCGCCGGCGCGTAAACCCGCGGCCTCCGCCGGACTGTCAGGAGCAACGCCGGCAACCAATGCGCCGTGTGGACGTTGCAGTTTGAAACCGTCGGCAAGCTCCTGGTTGAGGCGCTGAATGCTGACACCCAACCAGCCGCGGCTGACATGCCCATTGGTTTTCAGTTGCTCAATGACGTCCATGGCCAGATTGACCGGAATGGCGAAAGACACACCCATGTAACCGCCGGTGCGACTGTAGATCTGCGAGTTTATGCCAATGACGCGACCATCAAGCGCAAATAACGGACCGCCGGAATTACCGGGATTTACAGCAACATCGGTTTGGATAAACGGAACATAAGAGTCGCTGGGCAGGCTGCGCGATACGGCACTGACAATACCTTGGGTGGCAGTATGTTCGAAACCAAACGGTGCACCGATTGCGAGCACCCATTGACCGACTTTAACTGCATCGGAATCGCCTAGAACGACAGACGGCAATCCTTTCGCATCGACCTTGAGCAGCGCGATGTCCGTGCGAGGATCGGTGCCGACGAGTTCGGCCGTGAGTTCACGCTGATCGTGTAAACCCACCTTTATTTCAGCGGCGTCCTGCACAACGCGCGCATTGGTGACTATATAACCGTCGGCAGACACTACAAAGCCTGAACCAAGCCCGTGAGCCTGCGGTTGTGGCCGGCGTTGTTGTGGCATTTGTTCGAAGAAGCGACGGAAAAATTCCGGCATGTCTTCGCGCGGGACGCCTCGCCCCATGGTTCGCGCAGCGCCGCGGTGTGTGGTGCGAATACTGACCACTGCGTTGGCTTGCTGCTCAATTAAATGCTCGAAATCCGGCAAGGCCGCCGCCGGGCCGGCGTTGGCGAATGACAACAAGGCAAAGCTCGCAACGAGAAACATGCAGGTTCGGGTTTGCATTTGTACTGCCTCCGTAAGCATTGAACTTCGGGTAATTATCCACTCCCTCCGGTTACCAAAAGATGACGGGATCATTACCAAATGTTCATGTCTGCTGGTGGCCAAGTTCTTGCAGATGGGTGACTATGTTCCGAAGCTAACCAGCACAATCCGATTCAGGCAATGATGCGCATACTGTTGATAGAAGACGACCCGCAAGTCAGCGCATTCGTTGTCAAGGGACTGAACGAAGCCGGGCACACGGTTGATAACGCTTACGCGGGCAAACAGGGCCTGCTTCTGGCCACGACCGAAACTTACGACGTAATGGTCGTTGACCGCATGCTGCCCGAACTCGATGGCCTGTCGATCATCCAAACCGTGCGTGCGGCTGGCAATACCACACCTGCACTCGTGCTCAGCGCCCTTGGCGACGTCAGTGACCGGGTGCACGGTCTCAACGCTGGCGGCGATGATTATTTAACCAAGCCGTTTGCCTTCAGCGAATTGCTCGCGCGCATCGAGGCATTGCACCGGCGCACTGCTGTCGCTAGCGAAACTCAAACCAGCCTTTGCGTAGCTGATCTCGAAATGGATTTGCTTGCACGCGAGGTTCGCCGATCCAGTCAAGCAATCACCCTGCAACCTCGGGAATTTCGGCTGCTCGAATATTTGATGCGTAATGCCGGGCATGTGGTGACAAGGACCATGCTGCTCGAAAGCGTCTGGGACTATCACTTTGACCCGCAAACCAATGTCATTGACGTTCATATCAGCCGGCTGCGGGGGAAAATCGACAAAGACTTCACGCCGCCTCTGTTACACACAGTGCGAGGCGCCGGTTACATGCTACGCGAGCCCGATTGAATCTGCTGCGTTCGTCGGGCTTCCAGCTTGCTTTGCTCTATCTGGCAGTGTTCAGCGGATCGGTGCTGGTTCTGGTCGGGTTTATCTATTGGACCACGGCCGGCTATATGGCTCGGCAGAGCGATGAGACTGTGCAGGCCGAGATCGAGGGTCTCGCCGAACAGTATCGGCGACAGGGATTGGACGCGCTGGTCACTGTGATTCGTGACCGGGTCGCTCGGGACCCGAATCGATCGTCTATTTATCTGCTGACTTCACCCAGCTACAAACCCATCGTCGGAAATCTCAACGGCTGGCCCGACGTCCCGGTGTCTGCTGATGGCTGGATGGATTTTCAGTTAGAGGGCGACGCGGGTGAACAGGCGCATGCGGCGCGCGCCAGGCCATTTCGGCTGCGCGGCAATCTTGCCCTGTTGGTGGGCCGTGATGTTCAGGATCTCATCGAGATCCAATCGATGATCCGCCGTTCGCTGATCTGGGGTCTGGCGATCACACTGGCGCTGGGCATAGCCGGTGGTTTGATGCTGACCGGCAGTACGCTGCGACGCATCGAGGCGATCAACCAGACAAGTCGGGAAATCATGGGGGGTGATCTGTCGCAACGGATCCCCACGCGCGGCAGTGGCGATGATTTTGATCAGCTCGCCGAGAATCTAAATCTGATGCTCAATCAAATCGAACAGCTCATGACCGGCGTTCAGCATGTCTCCGACAACATCGCGCATGATCTGCGTACCCCGCTGGCGCGATTGAGAAACCGCCTTGAGACGCTGCACACTTCGGCGGCAGGCGACGACGAGTTGGCGCAGGAACTCTCAGCGTGTACCGAGGAGGCCGACCATCTATTGGCGACCTTCAACGCCTTATTACGTATTTCACGCATTGAGTCCGGCGCACTACAACGCCCTAAGATCGATGTTGATATCAGTAAGGTCGTTGAGGATGCCAGTGATCTTTACGAAGCAGTCGCCGAACAACAGCAATGTCGCTTGCGGCCGTGGATCGAACCGCAGCTGCGCGTGACAGGTGATCGCGATCTCATTTTCCAAGCAGTCAGTAATTTGTTGGATAACGCCATCAAGTACGCACGCAGCAAAGTCGATGTGCGTTTGACCCCGAACAGCGCGGGGGTGGTGCTGAGCGTTGCCGATGATGGGCCTGGCATACCGCAGGCAGAGCGGACGAAGGTTCTGGAGCGCTTTTACCGGCTCGAGTCCAGCCGCAACTCACCCGGTAGTGGTCTGGGGTTGAGCCTGGTCGCGGCTGTGGCGCGGCTACACGATACCGAGCTGGAACTTGGTGATAACCATCCGGGACTGAAGGTGACGCTGCGGCTGGGTAATTGAGGTGCAGGAATTTGCGGAATTTGTTTGGGTTGCCGAGCAACGGGGCCGCTTAACACGCGGGTTAGGCCCGCTTAAATTATGCCGCCATCCGCCTTGGTAATGGCGACCACCGCGGGGCGCGGTGGTGTCGCCGGGTCGAAGTCCGGCCAACGTGTGGCTGGATCCTTGAAAGTCGACTCGCGTTCGAAACCTGGGTAGCTGCGAGTACCGTCGGAGCCTGGATGTTGCACGGATAAAAACAACGTCCGGCAGTCCGGTGTAAAAACAGGTCCGCATATCTCGCAGCCCACTGGTCCACGAAAAAACATATGTCCGGCGCCGCGCTCGGCGCCGGCGGTGTGAAGCAACCACAAGCCATCGGCGGAGCCGGTCAGATCGGCCCAGAAAGGTCCTTGATCCGTTGATACCCAGAGCCGGCCGCTGGGGTCCACGGCGCAGTTGTCAGGCATAGCGAACCAACCGCTGTCCGTGATCGCTGGATTCCAGCGCGCCGCAACCGCTTGCTCATTTGGATCACCGCATTGAACCAGGACTTCCCACTGGAAGTTTCTAGCCGCATGGTCGCCTTCAGGCGCGTTCAGCTCAAGGATCTGTCCCCATAAATTGGGTCCCCTTTGGTTTGCTGTATCAGTGTCCCTGCGCTTGGAATTGTTCGTCAGCAAGACGTAGACGCGACCGGTCAATGGGTTCGGTTCTACGTCCTCGGGCCGGTCCAGAGGCGTTGCACCAAGCAGGTCGGCGGCACGCCGAGCTTCGATGAGCACGTCGGCCTGACTGGCGAACCCATTGGCGGACGTTAAGCCACCCTGCCCGAATACCAGCGGTAGCCATTCGAGACTGCCGTCGGGATGGAACCTGGCAACCGACAGGGTTCCATGGTCCAGAAGCGCGGCATTGGCAGCTCGGTCGTCTGCATCGACAACGTCGCGCGATACGAACCGGTAGAGATATTCGAATACTTCGTCGTCGCCCATGTAAATCACCAGTCGACCGTCCCGATTGACGATAGATTCGGCGCCTTCGTGTTTGAAGCGGCCAAGAGCGGTGCGCTTGATCGGGGTTGATTCAGGATCCAGTGGGTCGACTTCCACAACCCAGCCAAACCGGTTGGCTTCCCGGGGTTCCTTGTTGATATGCCAACGATCGTGATATCGGCCCCAGGCGAACCAGTGCGCTGGGATGCCGTAGCGCGCGTAGTTCTGCTGTTCCGGATGATCGGCGTTCAGGCGACCCCAGAAATAGCCGTGAAAGTTTTCCTCGGCGCTGAGGAACGTACCCCACGGCGTCTTGCCGCCGGCACAATTGTTTACTGTGCCGATTACCCGAGTTCCATGCGGATCGGAATTCGTACGCAGACGCGGGTGTCCGGCTGCGGGTCCCGATAACCGCATTGCTGTTTCGCTTGCGCTAATGCGCCGAGCCCAACGGCTACCCTGTACCACCTTCCATCGGTCGGCGTTTTGTCGTACTTCGATGACGGAACAACCGTGCGCAGTCATCTCTATATCAACATGTTCCGGCGCGGATGCGCCGAGCAACGGCGACGTTTTGTCCTGCTTCATATCCGGGAACATCAGCGGGCCAAAGGTGAACTCGTGGTTCACGAACAGCAGACCGTGGCCAGACATTGTGGTGCCCGAGGACAAAGGCAGATAGCCGAGGTAATCATTGTTGTACCCAAACTGGCGGGCTTGCGCGGCCGCCGTGTGGCGTTGCGGAGCGAACGGTGGTGCGTCTTTCAGCACAGCATCGCCCCAACGGATCAACACATCGGCGGTGTAGCCAGCGGGTACATGGTGGGTCGCATCAACGCCGTGAGACAGCGCGAGGAAACCAGGTTCCGGCGCGGGTTCGCGTTGGTGCGTCTGGCTCATCGCACGCGGTAAGGTACAACCGGTTATGCTTAATGCGGCACTGCTCAAGGCGCCGCGCAGCACGCTACGTCGAGACCAGCGCTGGTTGATGATCTCGCCTATCGGGGTTGCGTCTGAGCGGTTGATTACTGGGTCATCCAGCTTCATGCTTTTCACCTTAACATAGCCACAATGTAGTCACTGGTGATGATCGAAACCACATTTGGCGTGGATGTTGCCGGCATAGAGGTATCCGCGCTAATCGACTGTCCGCCGCAAGCCCGATCCCTGTTGGTACTGGGCCATGGCGCTGGCGCAGGTATGCGTCATCGATTCATGCAGGCATTAACGCTTGAGTTGAATTCTCACAATGTCGCCTGTTTTCGATATCAATTCCCGTATATGGAGCGAGCGCGCCGCGCCCCCGATCGCCCAAAGATACTGCTCCCGACCGTTGCAGCAGCTGCGCATCATGCTGGAGCGCAGCTCCCGGATTTACCGATGTTCGTGGGCGGCAAATCCATGGGGGGACGAATGGCGTCGCTCGCCGCGGCGCAAGGCTTGTTGCCGTTAGCGCGGGGACTCGTGTTTTTCGGGTTTCCGCTGCACCAGGCCGGGAAAGCAGCGAGCGAGCGCGGTGCGCATCTCAGCGATGTTCAGCTACCCATGCTGTTCTTGCAGGGTACCCGCGACAAACTTGCGGATCTGACTTTGCTGGAGCCGATCTGTAAATCACTAGGCGCTCGGGCGACTTTGGAGCAGATAGAAGGTGGCGATCACTCGTTTGAGATGCTGAAGCGCAGCGGCATAAGTAACACAGAGGTACTCATGCGCATCGCGCGCTTTGCAGCCAATTGGATCGCGGGCCGGCTAGCTTGAGCAGTTACGAGCAGCTGGTCAAAAACGCGACGAACGCGTCGGTGGCGGTCGCGTTGTTGCTGATTGTCCTCAAGTTTGCCGCCTTCCTCAACACCAACTCCGTGGCCATCCTGTCGAGTTTGATCGATTCATGTGCGGATGCCGCGTCCTCTATGGTGTTGTTCTTCGCCGTTCGTCACGCGCTGACGCCGCCGGATCGCGAACACCGCTTCGGCCACGGCAAGGCGGAGCCGCTGGCAGCACTTGCGCTCGCAGCTTTTGTTGCCGGCTCGGCGTTGTTTCTCGCAATTGAAGGTATCAATCGATTGCTTAACCCCATGCCCGTTGCACATGCAATGTTGGGGATAGGAGTGATGGCACTGTCTGTTGCGATCACGCTTACACTCATCACCTTTCAACGCTACGTCGTCCAGCACACCGGGTCTACCGCTATCAGTGCGGATCGGCTGCATTATCTGAGCGATGTCGTCGTCAATCTCGGCATCATTGTCGGCTTAGTTCTCACCACAACGGCCGGCTGGGCATTCGCGGATCCGCTGATCGCATTGATGGTCGCAGCGTGGATGCTCCACAGTGCGTGGAGCATCATTACACCGTCGCTCGGGCAATTGATGGACAGGGAACTCGACGACGCGCAGCGTACCCTTATTAAATCGATTTGTGTTGCCCACCCGGAAGTTCGCGCGCTGCACGATCTGCGAACCCGCCAATCAGGCAAGACCGCATTCATCCAACTTCATCTGGAGCTGGATGGGCATTTATCGCTGGCGCGCGCGCACGCGATCGGCGAGGCGGTAAACACGAAATTACTAGCCGAATTCCCGGACGCGGAAATTATCATTCACCAGGATCCTGGTGACGATCGGGCCGACCAATGATGCGTCGCCGCCAATTTCTCGAGGTCAGCACCGCGGCTGCGTTGAGCTTTATGCTGGTGAGCTCACGTTCTGTAGGCGGGCGGCCGATTCAGGGATCAATCGGCGCGCTTGCTCAACGTATCACCGATACGCCGCGCGACCAGGTGCTAGAGATGGTTGCGCGCCACATACGCACGGGTTTGACCTTGCATGAACTGCTTGGGGCAGTGTCGTTGGCGGGCGTGCGCGAGATAAAACCTTATCCATCCGTTGGTTTCCAATTTCACGCCGTGTTGGTTATGCAATCAGTTTATGCCGCCGCATTGCGCGGACCAGCTCGTGACTACTGGCTGCCCTTAATGTGGTCGGTCGACAGCTTCAAACGCGCGCAGGCAACGGACGTGCGCGCGGGAGACTGGTCGCAGCCGGTGGCGCCGACCTTGCCCGCCTGGAATGAGGTGCGCGCAGAAAAAGAGCTGCTGGACGCGTTTGAAACCTGGGACCCCGAACGGGCGGACGTTGCAACCACATTGCTCGCCGCGAGCACGGATCCTCAACGGCTGTTTGAGTTGTATTTCCGTTACGGCGCACGTGATTTCCGCGATATCGGTCACAAGGCGGTCTTTGTACAAAACTGTCATCGCGTTCTTGGTGTGTTGGCATCGGATTGCCGTTTGCCGGTGATCCGATCATTGTCTTACGCATTGCAAAACCACGAAGGGGATCCGGCGCCAAACAAGAATGACTTGGCCGCGGACAGGGCCTGGCGGGCGAACCGCGAATTGGTTGCTAGCAGCGACTCGGGCGAGTTGCGAACGGGACTGGCCGTGAAGTCTGCGACGCATGAACTGCTGGACGTATTGCGTACTGCCGGCGACGTGGAAGCGGCACGTCTAGTGTTAAAACATTTGCAGGACGGCGCGAATGTTCAAACAGTTTGGGATGCGTTGGCGCTGATGGCGGCTGAGCTGATGTTGCGTCGACCAGGGATCCTGGCGCTGCACGCCAATACCATGACAAACGCATTACATTACGGGTTCCGCGCGTCACGCGATCGGCAAACGCGTGTCTTGTTGATACTCCAGGCAGCCGCCCTACTGGTCTCGTTTCGACGACTCATCGAACGCGGTTCATCACGCGACTTGCGCATCGCTACATTTGAAGCGGAGTTGCAAGGTGGCATGGGAGACACTGCAGTCGAGGCAATCTTTGCGGATCTCAAAGCGGACCGGCTTGCGGCCGTGCGTCGGATCCTGGGTTACTTGCAGCGAGGTGGAGACCCAATGCTTGTACAGACGGCCGCGCGCCATTACACCGTCTACAAGACCGCCGGGGTGCATGATTACAAGTTTACCGAAGCGATGCTCGAACAAAGCGGCTGGGTGTCGCCGCGTTGGCGTTCGCGCTTGTTGGCGGTTTCCGCGATGTGGTTGAATGGCGCGAGCGATGATGACAATGAAGTTGTGGTGGAATCACGGCGGTTATTGCGAGCTTAAGTTTAATTCTCAGCCACGTCCTCGCCCCAGACCTGCGCCAGCCGCTTATCCCGTCCGCAATTGAATCTATAAAACTTATATCGGACCGGGTTCTTCTTATAATAATTCTGGTGGTAATCCTCGGCTGGATAAAACTTCGATGCTTCGGTGACCTCGGTCACAATCGGCTGATTGAATCGGCCGGAGTCGCTCAGGGCCGTTCGCGATGCTTCCGCCAGCCGTTGTTGCTCGGAGTTTTGGTAAAAGATACCGCTGCGGTACTGACTACCACCGTCGCAGAATTGCCGGTTCGGTGTCAGTGGGTCGATATTGCGCCAGAATACTTTTAGCAGGTCGCCATAGCTTATTTTGACGGGGTCATAAACAATTTTTACCGCTTCCGTATGACCGGTGCGCCCGGCGGAAACCTCCTGATATGTGGGGTTTCGCTTGGTGCCGCCGATGTAACCGGAGGTCGTCGATTTTACTCCGTCGAGTTCGTCGAATGGTGGTTCCATGCACCAGAAACAACCGCCGGCGAAGGTAGCGATCTCCGTGTCCGCGGTGGCCGAGAGTGACATGATCCCGGTCAATACCCCTGCGATTAACAGCGCCGTATACTTAGAACACATTTCAATATCTCCAAGTTCTTATACGTGCTACGACCGGGTCGGCGGACGAAAGTTGCCGCCTCAACCTTACCGTTCTTTAATCTAACGTATGCCCGAGCTACCTGACATTACGATATACCTCGAGCGGCTAGGCGCGCTCATCAGTGGGCAACCGTTGAATGATATGCGCATCGTCAGTCCATTCGTTCTGCGCAGCGTCGATCCAGCCAAGGAGCAGCTGATCGGGCGTGTGGTCCAGGGCGTACGACGCATGGGCAAACGTATCGTATTCCAACTTGAAGAAGATTACTTCTGCGTTCTGCATTTGATGATTGCCGGCCGCCTGCGTTGGCGCAAATCCGGAACGGCGCTACCGAAGCGCAACGGTCTTGTCGCATTCGATTTCCCGAACGGCTCTGTGTTATTTACCGAAGCCAGTAAGAAACGCCGGGCATCGCTGCACCTTGTTCTGGGAAGTGAGAATCTCGGCGAATTCGATCGCGCAGGTTTAGAAGTGCTCGATGCCAATGAACGCGAATTCTGCGCGGCACTGCAGCGCGATAACCACACCTTGAAGCGGGCGTTGACTGACCCGCGTATCCTCAGCGGCGTCGGTAATGCCTATTCGGACGAAATCCTGCATCGAGCCCGATTGTCGCCGTTCAAGCAAACGCAAAAGATGACCGCAGAGGAACTGGCTCGCCTCTTCGTGGCAACTCAATCGACGTTATCGGAATGGATAACGCGTTTACGGGACGAGGTCGGTGAGGGTTTCCCGGAAAAAGTCACAGCTTTTCGTGAAGGGATGGCAGTGCACGGACGTTACCGTGAGCCCTGCCCTGACTGTGGTTCGCCGGTACAGCGTATCGTCTACGCACAGAACGAGTGCAACTATTGCGCGCGCTGCCAGACCGACGGAAAAATGCTGGCGGACCGCGCTTTATCCCGGTTACTCAAGGCTAACTGGCCGAAAACGCTGGAGGATCTAGAGGAGGGTCGCGGCTGAGTTGGTACCCGCCGCAGGTGCCAAATCCCGATATGTCTTTGCGGTAAACTAGTTAAGGCCTAGCAAGGGAGTTCTACCGATGCCCGACATCCGTGATGCCACCGTCCCGCCGGTGGACGCTGAGACCGCGACCGGCAAGGTTGCGGAAATTTACGCCGACATCAAACAGACCAAGAACATCAATTTTGTACCCAACTTCTGGCGGGTGCTCGCGACCAATCCCGATCATCTGGAGTTGGTGTGGACGCGTCTGAAAACACTTATGCACCCCGAAGCGGTCGGCCGGAAGGCAAGGCTGGATCCGGTTACCCGCGAGATTATCGCGTTGTCCGTTTCCGCTACGAATGGCTGCGCCTACTGCATCAACTCGCACACGACCGCGTTACAGAAGTTGGGTGTGGATGACGAAAGTTTAGGAGAGGTGATGGCCGTCGTTGGTCTGTTCAACAGCACTAATGCAATCGCGGATGGTTACCAGATACGTCCCGATGTATTACCTACACTAGCGCGCTGATCGCAGTAGCATGGGTGAACCCGACAACATCAGTTCCTTAGACGCGGTGCGCCGTCGCAAAGGCAAATCTTGGTGGCGCTACCTGCTGACACTTGTACTGGGATTGGCTGCGACCATTGTCGCCTGGGCTTATTTCACGAACGTCGACTACGGCTCGCTCGCGGATTTACCGCTCTTCCCTGGCGCCAGCGTGCCGGGGGTGCTGGATGGAGCCGGCAGTGGCGTTCGTTTAAACGATAATGTAATTACGCTTGCGGGCAGTGATAAATCGAGCCTCGAACGGCAGCGTGAAGTTGCAAGTTCGTTGGCACGTCGACACGTGGGTTCGCCTTTGTCGGGTGAATCACTTAATGATTTGCGTATCCTGCAATCGCTGCTCGATCAAAAAGTCTTGCGTCCGGATCAGACATATGAATTGCAGGCTTTGGGGGTGGCCCTGGGCGATGTTATGGCCAAGCGGCTGAATCTGCGCTGGGTAATAGTCGATGACGAGTACGGAACGAGCAGGGCGTTGCAATATGGACAGGATAAAAACTTCATATTTCCAATAACCATGATATCCAGACGCGCGGAAAAGCAGCTTCCGGTGGTGGTCGCCGAGCTATATCAGAAGATCGTCACTACGGTCGCGGAACTGGATTCGATGGTGACAAGCCGCTAACGGGTGGTGCTGTTATGCCAATTGGGGGACTAAGCGAAAATCCAATACGCGACGCCATGCGCGCACTGCATAAGCAGATCCGATCTGTCGGCGCGGAGTTGGGTGGAGAGATCTTTGCCGAATCACAACCCATGCAAAGCGGCATCGTCACACAGCAACGTCTTTACGAGCATTGGTTGAAGCAGGATGAATGGTATCTACGCGAGGATGCCATTCCGTTGGTATTGGGTGTTGACCCTGAGGACTGGCCCGAACTGCGCGATCGCGAGCCGATACGATCGTGCGAAGCGGTTGCCTGGGAAGCGATTCAGGCTAGCGTTCGTGACTCACAACAACCGACGGTTACAAATCGTAATGCCCCGGAAGATTTGTGGAAGGTACGCGCTGAGGATCTCTATCGGTGGGCAAGGCTCACGCAAATCGCGTTACCTGAGCCGTTTGAGCAGCTGATGCAATTTATCGCCACCGTGGTCAAGCATGAAGAGGTCGAACAAAATACCCCGAGCATGACCAGAACAACCGAAGAGCACGCGGTATTGGGCGCGGCGCTAGCTGCGCTCGCGGCATGGCCGGAGGAATGCCGCGATGGGCACGGGCGAGCAGACGCGGGGCGTATCGCCGGTCTCGTCGAGCGCAAGGCGCCGTTGTGGTTTGCCAGCACGGGGCCGCCGATGAGCCATGAGGAGATAACCCAATTGATCGACGAGTGGCTCGGAAAAGTACAGTGATGAACAAACTGTCGGACGTCATGCCGTCGCATCTGGTTCAAACCGGATGGTTGGAGGATCATCTTGATGCGACGGATTTGCGCGTGTTCGACTGTACTGTCCATCTGCAGCCTGATCCGCCGCGGGTCTATCGACTCGTCAGTGGCCGCGACGACTATCATGCCGGCCATATTCCGGGTGCGGGTTTTCTGGATTTGATCGACGAGTTATCGGCTAGCCATGAAACATTGAATTTCATGATGCCCGGATTTGATGCATTTGTCGCTGCAGTCGCTGCGCGCGGAATAGGAGAGGGTAGCAGCGTCGTTTTGTATAGTACGACCCAACCGATGTGGGCGACTCGTGTGTGGTGGATGTTGCGCGCCTGTGGCTTCGACCGGGTTGCGGTTCTAGACGGAGGTTTCCAGAAATGGCTACGCGAGAACCGTCCTGTGAGTACGCTTCCGTGCACTTATTCGTCCGCAGAGTTTGTCGGCAGTTTACATAAGGAGTTTTTCGTCGACAAAGCCCGAGTGGTGGCCAGCTTGGATGATGCCGATACGGTACGGCTCAACGCTTTGCCGCCGCAAATGTATCGTGGCGAAGCCGAAACAAACTATGGGCGGCCCGGACGGATCCCGGGCAGTATCAATATTTGCTATCAGCGGCTACTCGATGAGGAGACCGGAGTTTTCCTGGATCCGGCGCGACTGCGTGAGCAACTGCAGCAAGCCCTGGACGGCAAGCAGGTAATCGCTTACTGCGGCGGCGGTATTTCGGCGACCGTTGATGCGTTCGCATTGGACCTGCTGGGACATGGTGCAGTGAACGTCTACGACGCTTCCATGTCTGAATGGGCGATGGATCCGAGTTTGCCAATGGAAACAGGTCCCGACTAAAGTTCGGCAGGTATAAATGAGTCTTCCCCTACCGCAGTAATCAGATGCGTTTAACTCTTTACCTCGTGGCAGTTCTGACGGCGGCGTCGGTGTTTGCCGCGAGTCAGAATCCTGAACTGAGTCCCCTTGGGCTGTGGCTTCCCAAGAAAAAGGATACCGCCGTTCGCATCCAACAATGCGGCGACACTCTGTGTGGGTATATCGAATGGCTGCGCGCGGACGTAGAACAGGTTACCCCAGAGGGAGAACCACTGTGCAATACGAAAGTGCTGTGGGGATTCGAGCAAAGTACTCGCGACGCCAATCTATGGAAGGGCGGAAAGATTTACCGGGCGGACGAGGGCGATGTTTTTTCAGGTCGACTCAATGCGGTGAATAACGACCAACTCGAACTACGTGGTTATGTCGGTTTGCCAATGTTTGGCAAATCCTACCGCCTGACACGCGCAGATCCAGCGGAACATCCAAGCTGCAGCGCGACCCCATTGAATAAATCGGAAGCGGTAAATGAATAGCGAAAAATCAGGTCAGGCGGTCATTGTCGGCGCTACCGGTACGATGGGTAGCGCGGTGGTCGGTAAGTTAATCGAACGAGAGATCCCGATCCTCGCGGTTGCACGAAGCGCGGATAAACTTGCCGAGTTGGCGACCAGCAGCGAACTGATAACTACCTGTGTGGCAGACATTGGGGATAACGCGGCCATGGATCAAATTGCAATGCAGATTAACGCTCCAGTGCGCATGGCGATATTCGCCGCCGGGTTGCCGGTACGTGGCTCAGTCGAAACGATGGATCCCGACATTCTTGCCCTCGGCAGCAATATTAAATTGGGCGGTGTTGTACGCTTGCTGCGGGCCGTTAAAGAAAGTTTTCAGCAGGAACACGCACGCTTCGTTGTGTTTGCGGGCTCGCACGGGGTTGAACCCACAGCGCATGAGGCAGGTCCCGGTGCCATTAATGCCGGACTGTTTAATCTTATGCGACAGATCAGCATGCTTTATGGGCCGCAGGGGGTTACGACCCACACCATCTGTTCCGGGCCCGCGGATACGCCGCGTCTGCGACGTATCGCCACTCAGGTTGCGGAAGAACGCGGGCTGCCGTTTGACGAGGTATGGCAGGAATATATCAATCGAAATTCACTGGGCCGCTTACCAACGCCGCAGGGGATCGCCTGGGCGGTGACAATGCTGCTGGACCCGGAAGCCGACATCATGCACGGCGGCGTATTAAAGCTCGACGCCGGTGGGTTGAGCGGGATTTTTTAGTCCCCCATCGCATTACGCACTTTCTTGGCTTTCTCTTCGTCCCACAAATAGTAGAAGCCAGGATCGGTGCCAAGTTCGGCGTGCATCTGGAACCAGGAGTTTTCGGCCAGCAATTCCGACACGTTGCTGTCAGGATCTTCTATATCACCGAATTGCAGCGCATCGGCAATGCAGGAGTTCACACATGCCGGTGTTGCCTCCGGATCGACACCCGGCGTAAGGCCCTTTTCCAAACCAGAATCAATGCGGTCGGAGCAGAACGTGCATTTCTGTGCCACGCCGAGAGTACGCGTATCTAAGCGCTCTGATTCCGATGCCATTGGCTCGTCGCCGTAGGCGAACTCCAATTCGCCGGCATCGACCTTGTAACGCGCCTGGTAGGGACACGCTACGGAACAGTAAGAGCAGCCAATGCACACGTCGTAATCAATCGTGACGATGCCGTCGTCGCGTTGACCCGTCGCGGTGCTCGGGCAGACGTGCATGCACGGCGGATCGGCGCAGTGCTGACAGCCGACCGGCATGAACACCCGCTCCACATTCGGGTATTCACCCATTTCCACGTCTAAAACTTTGCGCCACTGCACACCTGGTGGTGTGGCGTTGGTGTGCCGACAGGCAGCCGTGCAGGTTTGACATCCGACACAACGATTCAAATCTGCAGTCATCACATAGCGGGTCATTATTTAAGCCTCCACGCGCCGGATCTGGACTTTCGCCGCATCGACACTGGAGCCGCTGCCGTCGATGAAATCCATAGCCATAGGCACTATTTTATTTAAACTGGGGCGCTTCATTTCTTTGGCCATCGGTGTTTTCCAGTGTCCGAACTGGGCCAGCATTATTAACACTTCCGGATGTACTCCCTGGCGCAGTATAGCCTTGCCTTGGGTCGCTCCGACAGCAGAGCGTGCTTCGAGCATGTCGCCCTCGGCGATGCCCAAGTCCTGTGCGCGTTTGGCATTAATCATTATGCCATCATGCCCGGCGACGTTGTCTGCAAGTTCTTTGATTACCTGCAAGGAGACGTTGCCGCCCCATGCGTACTGCATGCTGCGCGCGGTCAGAACCCAGAATGGATAGTCCTCGGCTTTGACGTCGTAATTGCGCTCGATTTTTGTCGCAACGCCGTTGACGACCTCGACGTTGAGTATGTCCGGCCCGTTCACGCACTGATAACAGTATGTGGAGACTTTCTTTGTGATTTCGTCGCTGGCGACTGCCATGTGAACTACCTCGTCCACGAGAGACGTCCATTCCAATAATAGCGTAAATAGCGGAGCTGGATCACAACTGCCGGAATGCTCAGAACGTTGTTTACGAGAGGGTTGCCCGCAATTGCTCGATCGCCCGGTTCAGGCCGACTAATATAGCGCGGCGTATTTGGGACAAGAACAATTTTGCGATGAATAGAACCTTACCGCCTGGCGTGTCCGACAAGACGCTCGATACGTCACTCGACGCGTTTGCCGAGGTCGTCGGCAAGCAGTGGGTATTCCGCGAACAGGGCCCAGGTCTGGCGAGCTATCGCGACCCTTATGCCATTGTTGATATGGACCATTTCGTCGCGTCGGCGGCCGTCGCTCCAGAGAACGTCGAGCAGGTTCAGGCGGTGGTGAAAATTGCGAACGAACACGGTATTCCACTGTGGCCGATTTCAGGCGGCAAGAATCATGGCTACGGCGGCGCGGCCCCGCGCTTGCCGGGCAGCGTTGTGCTGGATCTGAAGCGCATGAACCGCATACTCGAAGTCAACGAGAAATTCGGTTACGCCCTGGTCGAGCCCGGCGTCAGTTATTTCGACCTGTATCAATACCTGCAGGAACGCAATATCAAGTTGTGGCTGGATGTGCCAGCGCCCGGGTGGGGTAGCGTTTTGGGCAACGCGGTCGATCGCGGCGTCGGTTACACGCCCTATGGCGATCATTTTCAAATGCAGTGTGGCATGGAGGTCGTGCTCGCCGACGGCGACGTCGTTCGCACTGGCATGGGAGCATTGCCCAACAACAACACCTGGCAGTTGTTCAAATACGGATTCGGCCCGTATCACGACGGTATATTTACGCAATCGAATTTCGGCGTTGTAACCAAACTGGGCATTTGGCTGATGCCGGAACCGCCTGGTTACCGGCCGTTCATGGTCACATTCCAGCGTGAGGAGGATCTGGAGCCGTTGGTCGAGGCGATAAGACCGCTCAAGATCAACATGGTGATCCCGAATGCGGCGGTGATGATCAGCCTGTTGTTCGAAGGCGCAGTTAAGGCGACCAAAAAGCAATACTACTCAGGTAAGGGCCCGCTGCCAGACAGTGCGGCGCGCAAACTCATGGCGGATCAACGCATCGGTATGTGGAATTTCTATGCCGCTTTGTATGGGCCTGATGCGATCATGGATGCGCAGTGGGAAGTGATCCACGATGCATTCTCGGCGATCCCCGGCGCGAAATTCTATTCCAAGGAAGATCGGCCAGGTGACATAACCATGGAATACCGCGCCCAGTCGATGTCCGGTGTGCCGAGCATGAGTGAGTTCGCTTACATGAACTGGATCGACGGCGGCGCCCATGTCGACTTTTCGCCCGTGTCGCCGACAACCGGCTCTGAAGCACTCAAGCAATACGCGATGATCCGCGACCGCACGCACGAATACGGGTTTGATTATTTCGGCGCGATGATCGTTGGTTGGCGCGAACTGCACCACATCGCGGTGACGGTATTCAACCCGCAAAACACAGAAGAAACGAAGCGCGCGCACGAATTGGTCACTCTTCTCATCGATGAGGCGGCCGCGGAAGGATATGGGGAATATCGAACGCATCTGGCGTTCATGGATAAGATCGCAAAGACCTACAATTACAACAACAGCTCGCTGCTGCGCCTGAACGAGCGGATTAAGGACGCGTTGGATCCCAATGGCATACTGGCGGCTGGGAAATCAGGGATTTGGCCAAAGCATTTGCGGGGCAAAAATTTATGAAACTGTGGCAAGCGGTAGCCGTGATCAGCTTATTCCTAACCAGCAGCGGCGTTTGGGCCGGATCCGAGGGCGAGCGGGTGTTCGCGAAATGGTGCATCCATTGTCACGATGCCGGCCGTGGTAATCCGGGAACCCAGAAGTTGGCGCTGGTGCGAGGTGAAGATAAAGCCCTGTTGCAGGGCCGCACGGACCTACAGCCCGCATACATTAAGACCGTGGTACGACTCGGCTTCAAAGAGATGCCATCCTTTCGACCGGTAGAGATATCTGACAGCCAGCTTGATGAACTCGTAATATATCTGCATGCCAACAGCGGGAATTGATGTGTTCACGCGCGGCGTTTGGACCTGTAGTATTAGTCGCGCGGTACGCGGTTGAGGTCGGGGGTTTCGGTTCAGGCGACGTTCAGGTAGTGGCGGTCAAGCTGTACCCTTAATTGAGTGCTAACTCACGGATTCGCAACGGAATCCGTAGCTAGGTAGAATGGTGATTGTGAACCAGTATTTGAGAGAAGGAGAGAAATCGGTGAAAAAGCTATTAGTCACGTTCTTATTTGCAGGGTTGTTCGCGATACAGCCAGTATTCGCAGACGCTGAAGATGTACCGGAAGGCGCGGGCAAGATGATAACGGCGCCGGCCAAAGTGATAACGGAAACGGCTGATAACATTGAAGAGCAAGGTGCTATCGGCATCATTACCGGTCCGGTTGAGGGTGCGGTAAAGGCCGCCGGGCAAGTGATCGAAGGTGCCGCACAGATTATTACGGCGCCGATTACTGACGGCGATTGAGACTAATCGCCGGAAGCAAGAAAAGGGGCCTAGCGCCCCTTTTTTTGTTCGCTGGTAATACCTCTGGCGTGGGTGCGTCGCGTTGGTGCAATATGTGCACTGGATGAACCGACGTTAACGCGGAGGCTGTCGATGCCGAAAGAAATTGTCCGGGTCGGAAAAATCACGGAAGCTCTGGAGCGCTTGGATGTTCCGCTATCAGCAGCCGTCAAGGGTGGCGGTCTGGTGTTTGTTTCGGGTACGCCGCCGATCGACAAAGACACCGGCGAACTGCTGGTAGATGCCGACATCGTCACTCAGACACGGCACTGCATGGAGAACATCAAAGCGGCCGTAGAGGCGGCTGGCTCCTCGCTAGAGCAGATACTCAAGGTGAACGTGTATGCTGCGAACGCGGGTCATTTCAACTCTATTAACAAGGTTTATCGGGAGTACTTTCCTGAGGCCCCGCCGGCTCGAACCTTTGTCGCAGTAGGCTCTTGGCCGGCTAATTTCGATATTGAAGTCGAAGCGATCGCATTGGCCGATTGAAACAGGATCCAATTCACCGCAGGTGTGCCCCATGAGCGTTCCCACCCCAATCAATATCCAAAAATTCATTGCCGACAATGCCGAATCTCTGCAACCCCCTGTCGGCGGTAAACCGGTCTGGACGGACACTGGCGACTTCATCGTGGTGATGCTCGGCGGTAACGATCGCACTGATTGGCACGTCAACCCGACGGAGGAATTTTTTTATCAGATCGAGGGCGACATCACCCTAAAAATCCGTGAAGACGGCCGCTCCCGAGATCTGCCGATACGCGCCGGCGAGGTGTTCTTGTTGCCGCCAAATGTCCCGCATTCCCCGCAGCGGCCGGCGGGAACGAAAGGACTGGTCATCGAACGCTACCGCGGGGCTGGACAGGCTGATCAATTGCAATGGTATTGCCAGCAATGCGATGAACTCGTGCGCGGCGTCGAAGGGGAAATACACGGCAATCTGGTCGGGTTTATCAATGATGCGACCGCCGAGTACGTTGGCGACGAGCAGAAACGCACATGCCCATCTTGCGGGCATGTTAATCCGGCTAAGTAGCCTGGGCGTTAAGTAGCTCGGAGAAGCGTGCAAAGAAATCGTCGGCGATTTTGCGTGTTGCCGCCACGATCAGGCGTGAGCCAATTTGCGCGAGCTTGCCGCCGACCGCAAAATCAGCGGTATAGCTCAAAACCGTGTTGCTACCGTCTTGCGATAACGTAACGTTGGCGCTGCCGCGTCCAAAGCCAGCCAAACCGCCTTTGCCCTCCCCACTCAAGGTGTAGCTATTGGGCGGGTTCAGATTTGTAATGCTCAGCACTGTTTTGAACTTGGCTTTCACTGGACCGATTTTGTTAACGATGACTGCTTCAATTTCAGTGTCGGACAGTGCGGTCATCGCCTCACAGCCCGGGATGGCCTGGCGCAGGACGTCCGGGTCGTTGAGGGCTTCCCAGACGCGCTCCGGTGGCGCCGCAATTTTATATTCGCCGGTAATATCCAACTTGCAATTCCTCCACGGTTGCAGCGCCTCATCTTACAGCAGGAAAGTTATAGTGGGAGGGTCGGCCTGGAGTCCAACGGACGCAAGCAACTTAGCTGGCTAGTTGCCCTGCGATTGTGCGGGCGCGACAATACCGGAACGGAGGATGAATCCATGGCACATGATCACGATGCACCGTTGCCCGATGTTGTATTGCGCGTCAAAGCGCTGGAATCTCTGTTGAGCGAAAAAGGCATCATCAATCCGGCCACGGTCGATGCGCTCGTCGATGCTTATGAAACCCAAGTGGGTCCGCATAACGGCGCGAAAATTGTCGCTCGGGCCTGGGTCGACGCGGACTATAAAAAGCGGCTGCTAGAGGATGGATCCGCGGCCGTCGCGGAGTTGGGCCTGGCGGGCATGGAAGCGGGCCACGTTGTGGCGGTCGAAAATACCCCACAAGTCCACAACCTCATCGTATGCACGCTGTGTTCCTGCTATCCGTGGGCGCTGTTGGGATTGCCGCCTACCTGGTACAAATCCGCGCCGTATCGAGCGCGCGCGGTACGCGAACCGCGCGGTGTTTTACGAGACTTCGGCACCGAGTTGGCTGACGATGTCGAGATCCGTATTTGGGACAGCAGCGCCGAAGTACGTTATCTGGTGATCCCGCAACGGCCGGCCGGGACCGAAAATTTCGCTGAGGAACAACTCGCCGAGCTGGTATCCCGCGATGCCATGGTCGGCACGCGTCAGGTCGACGCAGTAACCTAAATGAGGTTGACACGATGAATGGTGTTCACGATATGGGTGGTATGCATTGCTACGGTCCGGTGGTTCCGGAAGAAAACGAACCGATTTTTCATGCGCCATGGGAGGGTCGGATTTTTGGCATGATGAATCTCACCCTAGGATTGGGTTTTTTCATCGTCGATCAGGTTCGCCATTCCATCGAACGCATGGCCCCGGCTAGTTACCTAAGTTTGAGCTACTACGAGAAATGGCTGGTCGGATTTACCACCTTGCTGCAGGAGCGGGGCTTGGTAACCGCCGGCGAACTGGATGGCAGCACTGCAGCCGTGCCGCTTGCCGAACCGGTGCAGGCAATTCCTCCGGAGATGGTTCCCGCCATCCTGAAGATGGTGCCGCCCCCGCAGGAAGTGGAGGTTGGGGCACATTTCGCCGTTGGCGATGAAGTGTTGGTGCGTAATTTGAATCCGCCGACGCATACTCGTGTCGCAGCCTATGTGCGCGGCAAGCTGGGTACTATCGCCCGTGATCATGGGGTCTACTATTTGCCTGATACGGCCGCACATGGCCAGGGCGAGCATCTCCAGCATTGTTATGCGGCGCGCTTCAGCTCCAAGGAGCTTTGGGGTGAGCAGGGCAATGATGGCGAGGCGATATATTTCGATCTTTTCGATGACTACCTCGATCCGGTTTGACCAACGTGACTGAAATACCTGATTTGCCGCTGTTGCGTAAAGACGAAGACGGACCGATCTTTCGAGAACCGTGGCAGGCACAGGCATTCGGCATGGTGGTAAGTCTGGTCGAACAGGGCCATTTCGACTGGAGTGAATGGGCGGATCAACTGGGCGTTGAAATCAAAGCGGCCCAGGCGGCGGGCGATCCAGATCTCGGAGACACCTATTACCAGCATTGGCTGCGTGCGTTGGAGAAACTGGTGTCCGCCAAAGGTCTGGTAGTTGCTGAGGAGTTGTTGGACCGGAAGGCGGCCTGGGCCGAGGCGGCAGCCGCGACACCGCATGGTGAACCGATAGAATTACAAAAACGCGCGACGGAGGCACAACGATGAATTCCGGCAAGCGGATGATCGAGCAGCACTTGCGGCGTGCCAGCAGTGGTTGGAGCATTGGCATTTTCGGCGCGATAGCCGAGTTCGTTTACGACGCCGACGAGCCGTTGCAGTTTCACGACGCTTCTGCAAAGTCCGCAATTGTCACCGAGCGCGGTGCCATCGCAATTGCCGATTCCGCGGCGGCTAAGCCAATCGCATTTGAGACCCTGGCAACGTGTACTCATGATTGGTCGCAAAGCGTCGCGTTTTGTCTTCTCGAGGCAGACGCCGCCATGCCCGCACGCGACACGCTGACAGAACTTGGACCCGATACACAGGCGCTACGCGATGGCGCCGACGGGGATTTGCTATTCGACATGGGTATGGGTACGGCTTATCTACAATTTTGCATCCGCACCGCGGAGCCAGAATTGATTAAGACACTCAGAGCTGAGCAAGGCCGCTCATTGTTTGACCCACATAATTCAGCAATGGCCAACATCGTCGCCTCCTCGCCAAATCGGGTCGCACTTTCACGTATGGGACGGGTCGAGGTATATCAACCGATACCGGCGGCTGACGGATCGGGTCAGACTCCGCTGGGACCGCATACCCATGTATTGCCCAAATTATTGAAGAGCAAGCGCACCCACGCCGCAACCAGTCCCATCCCCGAAGGGCTGGTTCCCTGTCTGACGCTTTATCCAGACCATCCAACCTACGATAAGCTCGGTCGAGGCAAGCCGTTTGACCAGGCGGCGTTTGATGAATTTCAAGAACTGCTGAACGAACACGGTCACCAGGACTTCGTAACGGCAAAGGCGCGCACGAATGCCGCACTTCTCGCGGGTGACGATCCGGCTGCGTTTGTCGCGGGACCCAGTAAATGGCATCGCAATGCTACTCGAATCGCGCTACGCCAGGCCGCGTATCTGAACACGCAACGCGCAGGCTTAGACGAGTGGTTGCGATGTTTCGAGCCAGGCAGCGACGAGCCCATCGAGATAATGCCAGGAGAGGGTCCGGCAGGCGAAGCGTTGCAGCATTAGCGGTAATGTAGAGCGAGATACCCCAGGACTGTAAACAATGAACAAAGAATTCGCGAACGCTAACGCGGCTCTCGACGGAGTGATTGCCGACGGCATAACCATCATGGCCGGTGGCTTCGGCTTATGCGGGATCCCCGAGCACCTGATCCGTGCGATCCACGATTCGGGTGCCAAAGATCTGACCGTAATCAGCAACAACGCGGGCATCGATGACTTTGGGCTCGGGATCCTGTTGCAAACACGCCAAGTTAAAAAAATGCTTTCCTCCTACGTCGGCGAGAACAAGACATTTGAGCAGCAGTATCTTGCCGGCGAGTTGGAACTCGAATTCAATCCACAAGGAACGCTGGCGGAGCGTATCCGCGCCGGCGGGGCGGGAATTCCTGGTTTTTACACCAAGACCGGTGTGGGCACGCTAATTGCGGAAGGCAAAGAACATAAAGAATTTGACGGTGAAACATATGTTTTGGAAACGGGCCTTACGGCTGATCTTTCGATCGTCAAAGCCTGGCGCGCGGACCGGGAGGGGAATCTCATCTATCGCAAGACGGCACGCAACTTCAATCCGATGATGGCGGTTGCCGGCAAAGTAACCATCGCCGAAGTTGAGGGTGTCGTCGATATCGGCGAACTCGATCCTGACCACATCCATACCCCGGGGATCCACGTCAACCGGATAATAAAGGGTGAACATTTCGAAAAACGTATCGAACAGCGCACGGTTCGCGAGAGCGCGTGAGCGGGGAGCGAACGATGCCGTGGACGAGACAGGAAACCGCACAACGCGCGGCGTTGGAGTTGCAGGACGGGTTTTATGTAAATCTGGGCATCGGTATTCCGACCTTGGTTTCAAACTACATACCCGAGGGTATGCACGTTACCTTACAAAGCGAAAATGGCATGTTGGGTATGGGCCCTTTTCCACTGGAAGAGGAGGTCGATCCGGATCTCATTAACGCGGGTAAACAAACGATCACAGAATTAGCGCAAACCAGTTATTTTTCCAGTGCCGATAGTTTCGCGATGATCCGTGGCGGACATATGGATCTGTCGATACTCGGCGCCATGCAAGTTTCGCAAAACGGCGACCTCGCGAACTGGATGATCCCCGGCAAAATGGTCAAGGGTATGGGCGGCGCTATGGATCTGGTTGCAGGCGTAAAACGCGTCGTCGTGCTGATGGATCACAATGCTAAAGACGGCTCGGCGAAGTTGCTGAGGGAATGTACATTGCCGTTGACGGGCGTCAACGTTGTCGACGTCCTTATCACCGATCTCGGTGTGTTCGAGATTAATCAAACTGGTTTGACTCTTGTAGAATTAGCGCCGGATGTCGGCGTTACCGAGATCCGCACGCGAACCGAAGCCGAGTTTAAGCTGGCCGATGCGTTAGCCGGCTGAGCAGCCGCTCACCCCGCGACGCCTGCTACGCAGACTACTGAGTAAATCGCAGGGCGCCGCTGAACGCCAACCCTAGATCATGCTTTATCAAGACATCCCTTCCGATCCTTCTCTCGCAGATCCTTTACCGACTGAGCCGTTCGCCATTCTGGGTCGTTGGTTCACCGAAGCGGAACAACGCGCAGATCGCAGAAACCCACTTGCCATGAGTGTTGCTACAGTGGACGCTACTGGTCGTCCTTCGGCGCGTATGGTGCTGTGCCGCGGGTTTGCGGCCGAGCCCGGCTATATAGTTTTTTACACCAACTGGCAAAGTCGCAAAGGACGCGAACTAACACAGCAGCCTTATGCGGCAGCCGTATTTCACTGGGATTCGATGCAGCGCCAGGTACGCATTGAGGGTCCGGTGGTCGTCTCTCCGGAAACGGAATCGGATGCGTATTTTTCCAAGCGCCCGCGCCCGGCCCAAATCGCTGCCTGGGCGAGCGATCAAAGTGCCGCCATTGGTTCGCGCAGTGCGTTGCTCGACAGGCTCGCGCAGTGCGAGGATAGGTTTGGAGACGCATCCGAGCTACCGGTGCCGCGCCCGCCGAACTGGGGAGGCTATCGGATCTATTGTGAGCGTATCGAACTATGGGTTGGCGCGGAGGGACGTGCTCACGACCGCGGATTGTGGACGCGAACGCTAACCGAAACCGGCGACGGTTATGCGGGTGGCGAATGGACGGTGACACGTTTGCAGCCTTAGCCCGCCGGGACGACGTTGTAAGCCGTTGCCCCGCCCGGCTCAGGACTTTTAATTACCCTGATGTAGCCGTGCCGGCCGTAAGAACCCGTCCCATTGACGTAATACACGCCAGCTTCAGCGTTGGGATCGGTGATTTCATAGCCGAGTAAGTTGCTGATCAATTCTGTCAGTTCGAAATGCGTGGGGTTGTGCAGGCGTTTAACCCGCTCCACGATTCGTCTATCGCCCCCCGGCATGAAAAAGAGTACGGGAACGCGGGCAATGTCCGACTCCAGTCTGCCGTGGCCGAACAGTCCTTTCGCGTTATCGCCCAGGAGCTGACCATGGTCCGAGGTAACGATAAAATATAGAGGTCCTTGCACGGTGCTGCGGAAAAAATCCAGCAGCTGATAGATTATATAATCACTGTAGCGCACGGCGTTATCGTAGCTATTCCTCTGATAATCGGCGTAACCGAGACCGGTGGTAGGGAAGATTGCCAGTTCTTCGTGGTATCGATAATTATGTGCGTACGGACCATGCGCACTGCGTTGGTGCAGCACAATCAAATTCCTGTCCCCCAGTGCGATCTGCTTTGCATGCTTGAGGAGCATTTCGTCGTGGAACTGGGCGTAGTCGCTTTCGGCGGAATCCCGGGTTATCAGATCATCCAGGAACCTGGTGCCGGCCCCGCGCAATAGATTGTTTCCCTGCGAGGAAATGAAGGTAGTGTGGAACCCATGGTTCTTGGCCAGTCGGAAAATGTTCGTCGTCTGACGGGCAAATTCGTCTTGATTCTTCGGATCCCGTACACCGTTCCAGAACGAATAAAACGAGGTGAGGGTCCCCACACCCGCGGCGATACCTTGGTGCGCGACGAACATCGGGTTGGAGCTCAAGGTTTCGAGCATCGGCGTTGTCGGTCGTTCAAATCCGAACAGGGACATACGCTGCGGTGCGAGGCTCTCGCTCATGACCAACACGATCGTCATTTCATCGGCCATGCCCGTCTCGGCGACGCTGACTCGCGCGTAGGCACCAGAGGAATTTTGAAACATACTCGTCATGACTAGATGCGGCAGGTGGTTGGCAACGAGCATCGATGCGGTCAGATAAGAGTTCGCGAATGATGGGTACGCGTCAATCGGGAAATATTTCACCGGGTTGCCGCTGCTTATTATCTTGTACGGTACGGTCGCGACGATGCAGATCACCAGCACCCCCACCAGCGGTATCTTGAGGCGGTCCGAGTCGTAGCGGGCAATGCAAAAACAAGCTGCGCCGTATGGCAGCAAGACAAGAAAGGGTGTGTAAAACAGATGCAGTGAAACGGCGATGCCCGCGTCTGCCACATCGGCATGCTCGGCCAGCGCGTACATGATTACGTTGGCATCAATTACGCCGCCGAAATAGACCAAATAGCAAAAATGCAGCAACTCCATAACACCGAGTAGCGCCAGAGCCCCGAGAATAAATCGAAGCGGTTTTATCAGTAATATTAGCGATGCGAAAACGTAGATGGCTCCGTACACCGCAGGGGTGTACACGGCTCGATTTATACCCGAGATCGCCTGGATCAGATGATCCGGCAGCACCAAAGCGATTGCTAATATCAAAGCCAGTGTCAGGCTGACCAGTGCTTCGGTGACACGTAATTGAATTATGGGGAGCGCTCCGCATCAGCCGCAAGTGGGCGCGGCTGCTGATAGAACACCTTACTGTTTCAGAAATTGACTTTCAAGACCGCCTGGTAACCATCTTCGTGTCGTGCAAAACCGAGATCCAGTCCGTCATCCGCGGTACCCAGAAAAGCATCTGTTAGCAATGGAACATCACTGTCAGCCGACCAGCAAACTTATGCCGTGTTGTCGTTCATTCCGTGCGCAACGCATCGAGCGGTTGCATCGCCGAAGCGCGCAGCGCCGGCAGGATCCCCGCGAGTAAACCAATCATGATCGACAACAACAAAGCGGCGCCAAGATAGCGCGGCGCAGCCTCCAGCGGCAGCGCCGGTACGAATAAGCCGGCCACAGTAACCAGCGACAACGCCACGGCAATTCCGGCAAGCCCGCCCACCGCGCCCAGTACCACGGCCTCGGTGAGAAACAATGACATCACTTGCCGACCGGTTGCGCCTAATGCACGGAGTAAACCGATTTCCGGCGTTCGTTCCGCTACGGCGATTGTCATTATGGTGAGGATCCCTACGGCACCGACCATTAGTGAGATGCCGCCGAGCGCAGCCACGCCCAAGGTCAACACGTTGAGCACGTCGTCCAGGATCTCCAGCATCTGATCTTGCGTCGTCAGCGTAAAGTCTTCGTGACCGTGACGGCTGATCATCAAGCGAGATACGGCACTGCTGATGCGTTCCACGCTCGCGTGCCCGGCATAGGCTAAATCGATCTCCATAACGCTGTCGCGATCGAACAGCTCCATGGCTTTGCTTGCGGGCACGTAAACCGTGTCATCCAAATCAAAGCCAAGCAATTGACCTTTGGGTTCCATGACGCCGATGATGCGGTAGCGGTCGCCGCCGATGCGTATGCGTTGTCCAAGCGGGTTTCTGTCGCGAAATAGTTCTTCGCGCATCTTCGAGCCCAGTACGGCAAAAGGTCGCGCAGACTGAAAATCATCGGCCGGCAGAAACCGTCCAGAACGCACCTGTAGACCCCAGACAGTGGGTACCTCCGCACCCACCCCGATTATCATGCTGCGGCGCGCGCGCGCGCCATATTCGACTTCAGCGTTGCCTTGTACTACAGGAACGACGGCCAACACATCCTCGACGGCTGTCAATGCAGCGGCATCATCTAACGTCAGCGGTCGCACGGTGTTGACGGTGGCAGAAGGGGCGCCGAAGGTTTCAGTTTTGCCTGGAGTAATCGCCAGAATGTTGGTGCCGAACTGCGTGAATTCGTCGAGCACAAATACCCGCACACCTTCACCGATGGAAGTCAGAAGCACGACCGCGGCGATGCCGACGAGGATACCTAAAATGGTAAGCGCCGAGCGCAGGCGATAGGCGAGCAGTGAACTCGATGAAAGCATTACAAGGTCGCGGCCCAACACTTTGTCACCTGCGGCTGAGCGCAACAACCGGATTGAGTTTCGCGGCACGTATGGCAGGTGCTACCCCAAATACGAGCCCAGTTGTTAAGGCGACGAAAAATGCCGCCGCGACCGACCACCAGGGCGGAGCTATCGGGATACTGGGATACAGCCGTGCGACAAGCAGCGTGCCCCCAACCCCAAGTGCCACCCCGACGACAGCACCAAGGACGGACAACAGCATTGCTTCAACAACGAACAGACGTCGAACTGTGTGTGCCGATGCACCAAGTGCTTTTAGCAAACCGATCTCACTGGTGCGCTGTGCGACGGCGACAAGCATGATGTTCATGATCAGGATCCCGGCTACTGCCAGACTGATGGCTGCGATCCCGGCAACGCCATAGGTCAGTCCGCTTAAAACTCGGTCAAAGGTCGCGATGACGTTGTCTTGGCTGATTATTGTGACGTCATCTTCTCCTTCGTGCCGTTGTTGAATGATGCTCCGAATTGCATCCGCCGCATGGTCCATAGCGTCGGCGGTTTTGGCTTCGGCGAAAATGCGGAATAAAGACGGTGAGTCAAACAGGGTGTGCGCAGAGGCAACTGGTATGAGAACCATGTCATCGAAATCCAGTCCGATGGATACGCCACCTTGCTCGAGAACCCCGATGACGCGATAGCGGCGATCCCCAACCCGTAACCACTGCCCAAGTGCTGAGCGATTAGCGAACAATTCCTGTTTGAGCTTATAGCCCATTACCGCCACGGGTTGCGCTTTGTGTGGATCACCTGCGGGTAAAAATCGTCCTTGCGACAACTTGAGGTGACGGATACGGCGCATTGCCGCTGTGGTGCCGAGTATTGTGACCTCGCGCTCCGCCCCCTGCCAGGAAACTGGTGCAGAACCTATGACGATCGGTGCAATCTGACCGATGCTCCGAGCGCGCTGTAATGCTAGTGCATCGTCGATAGTGAGATCGCGAGGTGTTTCCCCCAGCAGCGGTGGTGCACCGCCGGTGGTTTCGGAGCGGCCAGGCAACACAATAAGCAGATTGGTTCCAAGCGACTTGAATTCGCCGGTGACATAGCGTCTCGCGCCGTCGCCCAAGGCACTCAACACGATCACCGAGGCCACACCAATGGCCATAGCGACCAAAATCAGCGCGGTGCGCAGGCGGTAACCAATGATAGCGCGAAGCGCAAAGCGTACGTCGTCGCCAGCGTACATTTCTATGCCGACCGATCCTGCGCGATGCGTCCATCTACCATGTGCACACAGCGCCGGGCCCGAGCGCCGAGTGCCAAATCATGAGTGACGACCAACAAAGTCATGCCCTGATGGTTCAAGTCTTCCAGCAATTCCACGATCTGCCGTCCAGAGGCTTGATCGAGATTGCCGGTTGGTTCGTCCGCTAGCAGGATGGCCGGTTGCATGATGGTGGCCCGCGCGACAGCGACACGTTGGCGTTGGCCACCGGAGAGCTGATCCGGACGATGCCCGGCGCGATCGCTTAAACCGTAGGCGTGAATCGCGTCCATGACGCGTGCTTCGCGTTTGGCCGGCGCGATGCCAGCCAGCACTAACGGGATCTCGATGTTCTGTGCTGCGGTAAGGCGATTGATTAAATGAAAGAACTGAAAGACAAAACCTATCTTCTCGCCGCGCAGCTTCGCCACATCATCATCAGCCAGCTTGTTTACGTCGATGTTGTCAATCAGTATCTTGCCCGAGTCGGGCTGATCCAGCAGCGCAACCATGTTAAGCAAGGTTGACTTACCCGAGCCCGATGGCCCCATGACAGAAACGTATTCGCCCGCATCGATGCTGATGTCGACCTTAGCGAGTGCGTGGACGTCTTCGCCACCCAATCGAAAGGTGCGCGAAACGGAATCTAGCTGTATCACGGTGCCGCGGCGCCCGCATCGGATTTCGCAATAGCACCCGCAGTAACACCTTCACGCCCCACCGAAACTACAATCTGCTCACCAGCTTGTAGGCCTGATTCGATCTCCGTGAACTTCCAGTTGCTGATGCCGGGTTGAAAGCTGCGTGCCAGCAAACGCCTGGTCTGTGGATCTAAAATCAGAACCTGGTTGCCTTCTAGCACGGCTTCGGTCGGTACCCGCAGAACATTGTCGCGCACGGCCAGTGTAATCTCGATATCGGCGCTGTAGCCCGGTAACAAACCGCTCAATTCCTGCTGGTCGTTCAACTCAACTTCGACTTCGACGGTGCGGGCTTGTTTTTCCAGATCCAATACATAGGGCGCAATACGCCGCACATATCCGCTACAACGTTTGTCCGGGAATGCATCCAAGGTGACACACACCGACATGCCGGGTTGGATGGCGGGTGCGTCGACTTCGTCGATGGGTGCCGATATGTACAGGCAACCGCTCTCAACCAGGTCCAGCGCCGGCAGCGTGGCTATACCAGGCGGCGACGGTGTGACGTACTCACCCAGTTCCGCATTCAATTCCGCGACAATGCCGGCGAACGGTGCACGCACCCGCGTTTTCTCCAGCGCTGCGTTGACCACTGCCACCCGTGCTGTGCTCACCTCGACGGAAGCGCGTGCGGCATTACAGCCGGCGCGTTTAGCATCGGAGTCGGTGATCGCGACATCGACATTTTCTTCGGAAACGAGTTTACGATCCTTCAGCTGCCGCAGCCGCTGCGCTTCGCGCTCAGCGCCGTCAGCTTGGGCACAGGCTTGCACGAGCCGTGCTTGTGCGGCGATTGCCTCGCTGCTGGCCAGGCGTATTTCAGCCTTCAGATCTTCGTTCCATACTTCCAACAGCAGATCGCCCGCCTTTACTTTGCTGCCTTCGCGGGCAGCTACTCGAGTGACCTGACCGCCTGTGGCCGGCGCAACACGCGAGCGGCGACATGCTTTGACGGTTCCGACACGTGTATTGGCGACCGTGGCCTCAACATTGCCGGAACTCACTGAATACAGCGTCACCGAGACCGGCTCAGGCCGGGTAAGCGTCCACAGGCCTAGGCCGGCGCCGCCGACGCTGGCAATGACTACAAACCACTTAAACCGCATGATTCATTTGCCCGCTTGAACAGTACCCACACCCAACGCACGCATCTCGCCGATAGCGCGTTCGCCGTCACCTTGCCTTACGTTGACGGCCCGTACCGTGTCCTCGATCAATAGTGCTGCAAATTCCTCCTGCAGGCTGTCTTTTACCGTATTCAACACGCAGTAATCTGTTGCCAGGCCACCGACGAATACACGCCGCACGCCTAAGCGTCGAAGCATGTTTGCCAGATCGGTATCTTGAAACCCGGAATAGGCGTCCGTGTCGGCAGTTGTCGCCTTGGACACAATGATGGCTTCAGTGGGTAGCGCCAGGCCGGCAGCGAATGCCGCGCCGGGTGTGTTCTGCACGCAATGCACGGGCCATGTTCCCCCTTGTGCTTGGAACGAGCAGTGAGCAGGAGGATGCCAACAGCGCGTTGCGACAACCGGCAAACCCGCGCGCACAAACTCGGCGATGCAGACATTCAAACGCGCGATGATTTCATCGGCACCCGCAACCCCTAGCGTGCCGCCCGGCAGGAAATCGTTCTGTACATCAACGACAATGAGTGCGTCGCCAGCTCGCGGCTTAATCATGATTTGATCATATGCCGGCTAAAATCTAAGCGGGCCGTTCACATTCGAACCCGGCGCATCGGTGTCGTATTTGATGCCGTCGAATTCTACCCAATCAAGTTCGACCCGCAGACCAGGGTGGAGGCGACCAGCAACTCGGACCGGGCGCTTCTCGCTGGCAGCGTGACGCAATAACTGGTGCAACAGTCCACGTTGGCCATAGTGCCAGCGAACTTCATAACACAGGATATCGTCGTTTGCATCGCCAAGGCGAAAGCCCCACCAGCGCAAACCGGTAGCGCCTAGATGAGTAACCAGGCCGGAGATTTCGATCATGCGCCCCTCGAGGCTATCCTTGGCGCCGACGATCTCGGTAACTTGCATTCGCTGGATCACATCCGGATCAATATAGGGCTCCAAATCATTTCGCAGCGTGGCTTTGTTGCACGCACTGAGCGAGAGAACGCTCGTCAGAATCAAAATGCACCGCATAGTGTACAAACCTGCAATAGTACGATTTTAAATTTAGAACATGCCGGGTGCGCTGAGTTTCACGACTTTTGTTCCGGCCTGGGGCGATATAGCACTGCTATGTTACCGATGCGATCGACGCGGTCGGCCCCGGATTCTTTGCAAATTGTGTCTAAGGCTGCATCGCGCGCCGCTTTATCTGCGAGTTTTACACTGATCTTTATTAATTCGTGATCCCCAAGCGCGCGTTCGATCTCGAGCAAGACATTTTCAGTCAGTCCCCCCTGGCCGATGCGCACCACCGGTTGCAGGTCGTGGGCTCGGCCGCGCAGTGTTTTGTTGAGAGATTTATCTATGCTCATGTTAGTGGATCTATTGGGTCGAATTATCGAATGAAAGCGATCGTAACCGGCATATTGCACCAGCGCACCGCGCAATGCGATGGCGGTGCTGGTATAAATAGTCCGCGGCAGCACACCAACGCTCACGTGAACTATTTGTCCTGGGGTAAGCTATCGGTCAAAAGGAGCTAACCGATGTCACGACGCCTGCAACAACGAATCTGCCTCGCGCTAATTTTTCTCGTCGGTCCCAGTTTGGCATTTGCCGATGAGTTAGAGACCCTGGTCGGGGCAGCCTTGACGGGCGATCACCGCGCAGATGGGAACTGGGTGCGAAACCGACATCGCCACCCGCTGGAAACGTTACAGTTCTTTGGGCTTGAGCCGTCGATGAGCGTTGTCGAGATCTGGCCTGGATCGGGCTGGTATTCGGAGATCCTGGCACCCGTGCTACGCGCTAACGGCAAATTCTACGCGGCCGGCTTTGCGCTTTCGGCGAAGCGGCCGCCGAAATGGCGCAAGAACATGCAACGGCAGTTTCAAGAGAAACTCGCGGCCCGCCCCGACGTATACGAGCAGGTCATCGTTACGGAATTGTCCGTGCCCGAGCGCACCGAGATTGCGCCGCCCGACAGCGCTGATTTGGTGTTGACGTTTCGCAACGTACACAACTGGATGAATGGCGACTATGCGCAGGAATTGTTTGTCGCGATGTTTCGTGCCTTGAAGCCCGGCGGTGTACTGGGCGTAGTCGAGCATCGTGCGAGACCAGGGACAGCGCTGGAGGCAATGAAAAAAACGGGCTACGTCACCGAGGCACAGGTAATTGCTTACGCCGAAAACGCCGGATTTAAGTTTGACGGAAAATCCGAGGTCAACGCTAATCCAAAGGACGTGACCGATCACCCTGAGGGTGTCTGGACTTTACCGCCGAGCCTACGGTTGGGCGAGCAGGATCGTGATGTTTACGTTGCGATTGGCGAGAGTGATCGCATGACCCTTCGATTCGTTAAACCGGGCGATTAACGCGGAAACAAACATCGCTTATGCGGCGACTGCTAATGAATCCGCCAACGAATCGAAACAGCTTGACCAACCTTCGCCATGCGCGTCGCGTGAATCTAGCGATTCAAATACCTGGTGAGTGAGCGTCAGCTCGGTGCCGTCGGGACATGGGGTTAATTCAATCGTAACGAGGGTTTCATGTCCGCGCACGCCGTCGGTTTCCCATGCCCAGGTAAACTTGAGCCGATAGTCGTCCAATATCTCCCGGTAGCGCCCGCTTGCCCAGTGTTCAACTCCCTCAGGCGAAATCATACAGATACGCCAACGGCCGCCGTCGCGCACGTCGAGTTCCACGATCCGCGCCGTGAAGTTGCGTGGTCCCCACCAACGGGCCATCACCTCGGGGTTGGTCCATGCGCGAAATACGGCCGACGCTGGTGCATTAAACCTGCGCCGCAGTTCAAGCACACACTCTGTATTCACGGCACTGTCACCGCTTTGCGTGCGTGTGGCCATCGTGGTCCTCCTCGAGTTCCAGGTAGTCGGCGAGACGGTCGAGGCTTTCTTCCCAATACGTCCGGTACTCGCCCAACCATTCAGTTGCAGCCTGCAGCGACTTGGGATTGAGTTCGATGCGTCGTCGCTGGGCGTCTTTATGGCGAATGATCAGCGCCGCACGCTCCAGAACTTTCAGATGGCGTGATATCGCCGGAAGGGAAATGTCGAACGGTGCCGCGAGTTCGCCCACGGATGCAGGTCCGCGGGTCAGGCGTTGCAAAATGGCTCGGCGGGTCGGATCTGCGAGCGCGGAGAATGTGTCATCCAGTACTGCGTCCATCGATATTTAACTATATTGTTAAATAAAGAATCATAAAATAAGCTGCGCACCAGTGCTTGTCAAACAGCCCGGTCCTGCCGCGAGTCGGGTGCCGCTGAAAATCTCGAGTTACGCAGCAATATCCAAGATGTTGCTATAATGCGTTCGATGACACTCTATATATAGGGTGTGACGCTCGTACCGTCCGTTCGTGTGAGGGGGACAACCATGAAGCTACGTCTGACTGCATTAGCCATGCTACTGCTATCCGTTGCATGGTCGGCATCAGCCGATCTGGAGTCCGCGCAACAAGCTGTCGCGTGGGGTGATTACGAACTCGCGGTTCGCCAATTCGTGGAACTCGCAGAGGCCGGAGACGCCGAAGCGCAGTTCCAACTTGGCAAACTCTATCGTGAGGGTACCGGCGTGGATCGTAATGCCGAAACTGCGGTGCAGTGGTTTCGTCAGTCCGCAGACCAGGGTCACGCGGACGCTCAATACGCGCTGGGAACAATGCACCTGACCGGCGAAGGTGTGTTCAAAGACGACGTTTGGGCAATCAATTGGTACCGCAAAGCGGCACAACAGGGGCATCCACAAGCGCAACAGGATCTCACGCGAATATATTCCGAGAATGGATTGACGCCACCGGATTGGTCGCAAACGGTGGCCGAAAGGAACACTACAGTTGAGGTCCAGACGCCCCAAGACTGGCAGCAAATTGACTCTGAAGCCGGCCCGCAAGCACCTTCTGACGAGCAGGCCGCGATCGAGGCTGCCAAAAGTCACGGCATTGAAGTCGAATACAGTGCTGTGGAAGAAGCCGAATCTGCGCCGCAAGATGAGGTTGCACCGATCGACACTGCAGCGGTCGTTGATGAGGGCGATGCGCAGATAGCGCAAAGCGTGGAACCCCAATCGACTGAGGCGATCGCCGATGCGAGCGACACGGCGGAAGCTGCGGCGCAGCCCGGCGGGGTTAGCGGTTGGTTCGGTAAACTGTTCAAGCGCGATGCGCCAGCCGAGCCGATAGTCTCCGATACCGCAGCCCGGGAAGCTGAAATTGGCGAAGCCCAAACTTCGCCGGCTCACGCTGACAACGACGGTGCTGATGAGGATGATTTCCCGTTTGGAAAAACTGCACCGCGCCGCGCTGGCGGTGATCTAGAGGCGGCTAAAACGGCTTTGATCGAAGGCAATTACACCGATGCGGTACGGCAACTTACACCCATCGCTCGCGCGGGCAACAGTGAAGCGCAGTCTCTGCTGGGCACGTTGTATCAAACAGGGCAGGGGGTTGAACAAAACCTGTCAATTGCTGCGTCGCTGTATACCGCGGCGGCTCGTGACGGTGACGCAGAAGCACAATTCAATCTCGCTAACATGTTTCTGCTCGGCGAGGGCGTGGTTCCTGATGACGAACGTGCGCGATATTGGTATGCCCAGTCGGCGGCACAGGGACATTCGGGTGCCCAGCGCAATCTCAGCAGCCTCGATCGCGATGACGATGAGGTCGGCCCATCGGCGCAAGCCTTTCCAGCGGATATGCCGGCACGCGAGTATGAGTCACTGAGCGAGGCTCGTGCGCGTCGCAACGATCCGAGTCCGCAGGCGCCAGCTTCTGCCGCGGTAGTAGCCGACGTTGTCGCTGAGAGCGAAGTCGTCATCGCACCGGTTGCTGCGGTGGTTGAGGCTGCGAGCGAGCCGGTCGCCGCGAAGACAATGCCAGCCGCCGACGAATCGTCGGCGCTGGCGTCCGCAAATGCGGCGTACGGGCGAGGCGATCATGCCAGCGCGTTAGAGGAATATACCCGCCTGGCACAAGCGGGTGACGCACAGGCCCAGTTCAAACTCGCCACAATGTATGAGCGCGGCATTGGTGTGGCGGCGGATGACAGTTGGGCGGTGACCTGGTATCGCCGGGCAGCTGCCCAGGGACACGCCGAGGCTAATTCTCGGCTGGTGGAGATTTACGCAGAAGCAGGCATCGAACGGCCCACGATCACGGTTGCCGAAGCACAGCCCATGGCTGAACCGGAACCACCACAGAGCTACGCGGCGGTCGATGAAACCGAAGTCTATGTGGATGATTCCAGCGAGGTCGAAGAAATTGTCGAGGATGCCGTGACGGCGGTCGCGGATACTGCGCCGGTTGCCGCAACTGCAGCAGCGAGCACTCAAGCTGCAGCAGCCACAGGGAAAACTGCAAGTAAATGGAGCCTGAAACGATTGGTCGGCGGGATATTCGGCGACGACGCCGAATCCGAAGAAAACGAAGAGGCGCGCGAGCCGGTCGCGGCAGTAGAACCTGAGGCGCCGGTTGAGATTGCGCAGCCGCAGCCTGTTGCCGAAGCCTCAGTGGTGACGGACGGCTATTCGGAAGCGCAACCAATGGTTGCGATAAACGAGGAGTCTACCGAACCATATGAGGTGGAAGAACCCATAGCAGCAGAGGTCGCGGCGCCGATAGTGGATATCGAAGTTGCCAAGGTGGCGCTTGCGCAAGAGGACTATTCGACTGCCTTCGAGATTTTCACATTGCTCGCAGAGAACGGCGATGCGGACGCGCAGGCGCACCTGGGATACTTATACAACGCCGGAGAGGGCGTCGAGCGCAACTCAGAAGAAGCCGTGCGTTGGTATAAAGTGTCCGCCATACAGGGTAACCGAGATGCACAATACAACTTGGCGGTTGCGTACGCGTTTGGCGATGGCGTAGCGCAGGACGACTTCGAAGCGGCAAACTGGTATCGGCGAGCCGCTAATGCCGGCCACAAACTCGCTCAATTTAGTCTCGGTATTTCCTATGCAATGGGAGAGGGCGTCGCCCCAGATGAAAGCGAGGCCATTAAGTGGTACCGGCTGGCGGGCGAGCAAGGCTACGCGGCCGCGCAATACAATCTGGGCTTCATGTATCGGTCCGGCAGAGGCGTCGCGCGGGACCACGTAGAGGCGGCAAACTGGTATCTACTCGCCGCCAATCAGGGGCATGCCGCGGCGCAATACTCGCTGGGATATATGTATCGGTCCGGTAAAGGCGTGCCGCAAGACACCGATCAAGCGATACATTGGTACACTCTGGCGGCGCAGCAAGGCTATGCGGATGCGCACGAAGATCTCGCGACCCTGACTGGCAATCGTCAGTAAGGTCGCCGGCCAAAATCCGGCTGCGGGCGACGTAGCCGCAGGGTAAACTGATCCACGTTTTGCCGTGCGATGGCTCGCATTGGCCGTGAACATGCAGATAGGCGACGACCCAGTATCACTTGCGATCCGACGCGAATTGCGCCTTATCGGCCTGTTTTGGGCCGCCCTGGGTCTGACCATCGTTGCTATCGCCGTGTCGCTGGCCATGACCGCCGGTCTATTGTTTTTGCTGCAGACCAGTATGAGCCGGGATTCCCTGGTGATCGCCATCGTGATACCGGCTGTGTTGTCACCCTTGCTCATCTATTTCATTTTCAAGTTGTTGATGCGACTCGAACTTACCGAAGAACGATTGCATTCACTCTCCACACTCGATGATCTGACCCAGGTTTTTAATCGAAAACACCTTATTTCGATGACTCAAAATGAGATCGAGCGGGCAAAACGATACGGCAGCCAGTTCTCTCTAATGCTGTTGGCGGTTGACGATTTTCGCAAAGTAAACGAAGCCCACGGGCGTCTGGCCGGCGACAAACTGTTGCAAAATATGACCGGTACGGTTCGCAAGCAGATCCGCCCAGTCGACTTATTCGCGCGCTTCGGCGGCGCCGAGTTCGTAATTTTGCAGCCACAAACCAAATCAGCCGATGCAGTGATTCTCGCCAACCGGATCCGGGAAATTCTCTCGCGTACGCCAGTACTGGCCGGTAGCGAGGTTTTGGAATTCACCGTGACAATTGGCGTGACGACGTGCACGGATCCGAAAGCTGGATTGGAACCCTTGTTTCATCGCCTTGAGGAAGCACTACTGGACGCTCAAGAGATGGGTCACGATCGGGTCGTGTCGCGCTGACTGGCGCAAGCGACAGACTACTTACCAACTAACAGATCTTTGGCCTGATTTATTTTGGCCGCCAAATAGCTTGAGCCGCCCCGGTCCGGATGGAGTTTCTGGATGAGGCGGCGATGTGCTTCGATAATGTGTTCCCTGCTTGCGTCAGCATCCAGTCCGAGCACCGCTAGCGCTTCCTCGCGCGTTAGTGTTGTGCGCGCCGGCGTTGTGTGTCCTGTGCCATGGGTGGAGCCGTAACGGCGCTGGAGATAAGTTTGCAACAGCGCGCTGGACTCCGGGTCGTTCTCGCGCCAAGCATCGTACAAGGCTTCGAGTTCACCACGCTCTAGTTGTTGTAGCCGTTGTCCCTGGTGGGCGCCCTCGAGGATCTCACCATCGATGTTACCACTGCGCGGATCAACCCAGAGCCGTAAGAATCGCGTCTGTACAACCGACTGGCCATGCCCCCTCGTCTGTCGCCACAGCCGTTCGACCAGTGGCAGATACCTTAACAACGGCAGCGATCTGGCGATCAAGGCGATCAGCCCCCCGATCACGGCAGTCAGCCAGTGCAGATGGCCGGTTGCCGCCAACAATACGAGTGCTATCACACCGAACCAGATCAAAGTCTGGCGGATGCGCCGCGCAACCATCGGCGACGGTGTGCGCCGCAACCAGCCGCTCAGCAGCGGCGCCACGACCAGCATCGTAATGATTATTAGCAGGGCGAAGCGCATGTCGATCCAGGATCTGTAGATGTTTTCAGCAGCATACGGTAGTTGAGGACTGCCATCCGGTCTAGAATGCCGCTGCTGACGGCACAGAGGTAATACGCGTGGGACTATTGATAGAGGGCGTGTGGCATCCAGGGATGCATCACAACACGGATGAAACTGGCGGGCGGTTTGAGCGCCGCGCCAGCAGCTTTCGCAATTGGGTCACCGCTGACGGCAGCGCGGGTCCGACCGGCGAGGCTGGTTTCAAGGCGCAAGCAGGACGCTATCACTTGTACGTTCAAACTGGTTGCCCCTGGGCTCACCGGACATTGATCGTAAGACACCTGAAAGGACTGGACGATGCGATTTCCGTTACCCGTCTGGTTCCGGAAATGAGCGAAAACGGCTGGTATTTCCCGACAGACGCTCACAGCGAACCGCGTGCGGAGCCTGATCCTCTGTTTCGCTCGCGATACCTGTATGAGGTCTATTTGCAAGCCGACCCGCACTGCACTACACGCGCCACTGTGCCGGTGCTGTGGGACAAGCAGACCGCGCAATTGGTCAATAACGAGTCCTCTGAAATTATTCGCATGTTCAATTCCGCGTTTAACGATATATCTAATAACCCGGAGCTGGACCTTTATCCACAGGCATTGCAATCGCAGATCGACGCACTCAACGCTGATGTCTACGACAACATCAATAACGGTGTCTATAAATGTGGATTCGCGACTACTCAACAGGCGTATGAAGAGGCATTCGACGCGCTGTTTGCAAGTCTTGACCGTCTGGAAAGCCGTTTGGGTGAATCCCGGTATTTACTCGGCGAGCGGATTACAGCAGCCGACTGGTGTTTGTATCCGACTTTGTTACGCTTCGATTGGGTTTACTACGGATTATTTAAATGTAACCTGCGGCGCGTTGCCGACTACCCCAATTTGAGCAATTACCTGTGTGAACTCCATCAAACCCCGGGTCTGCCGGTGTTGGTGGATCCGGGCGATCTAAAACGTTTTTATTACTCACTTGAGAACGTGTGGTACGGCGTCACCTCGATTATCCCCAGCGGCCCCGATCAGGATCTTGGTCGACCGCATGATCGGGCACGCCTGCCTGCTGCGGCATGAGGGATCTGTATGGCTGACATAAAAAATTCACCCACTACCGACGCGAGCGGACGTTTCGTTCGTGCGGATTCACAAATCCGTAGCTGGGTTACCCCAGACGGCGCGCCAGGCCCTAGCGGCATCGGTGGATTTGCGGCCGCCGCAGGGCGCTACCATCTGTATGTCGCGTTGAACTGTCCGTGGGCACATCGCACTGTAATTTTCCGTGCGCTCAAGGGTTTGCAGGATGCGATCACGATGTCGATCGTGATGCCGCAACGTACCGATGCAGGCTGGACCTTCGGCGACTACCCCGGCGCCATTGCGGATACGGTGAATGGATTTAAATATCTGCGCGAGGCCTATTTCGCAACGGATCCGGATTATGACGGACGCTTCACAGTGCCGGTGCTTTGGGATAAAGAGCGCAAGGTAGTGGTTAATAATGAATCTGCCGAGATCATTCGGATGTTCAACTCCGCGTTCGATGCCGTTACCGAGGATAGAAATGATTACTATCCGCAACACTTGCGACCGGCAATAGATGAGGTAAACGACTTTGTCTATCAGAACGTGAACAATGGGGTCTATCGCGCAGGGTTTGCAAAATCGCAGCAAGCCTATGAAGAAGGCTACAACATGGTGTTTAGCGCTTTTGATTCCCTGGAACAGCGATTGAGCGCTCAACGTTACGTTGCCGGCGAGCAAATCACAGAAGCGGATTGGCGATTGTTTCCGACCTTGGTCCGTTTTGAATTGGCGTATAACGGCGTTTTCAAATGCAACAAACACAGGTTGATCGACTATCCAAATCTATGGGGCTATACCTGCGAGTTGTATCAGGTTGATGGCGTCGCGGGCACCGTCAACCCGGATCATATAAAGGCCGGGTATTGGCGTCAGGGTGACCGTAATCCGGTCGGCACGATCCCGAAGGGACCACTGGTCGATTTTAACGCAGCTCATGGCCGTGACGCACTGCCAGCATCCGCGCCGGTGCAGCGGCATCACTAAGCCGGATATTGCGCTCTAGATTGCCGTCGTCGTAGGCTCGCTGGGCGACGCTTCCTGCGGAAGCGGTGCCTGTTCGGCTGGCGTCCCATTGAGAGCGTCGTTCAGAGATTTGGCGAACTCTTCGATGCGTTTGCGCAGTTCCGGGATATTCGCTTTTAACGACTCTTCGATACGTCGCACCTCACGTTCGATTTCCGGTAGTTGGGCCCGCATCTCGTCGATTGAGCGATTTAGTTGGGATGCGAAACGTTCACCGTATTCCCTGACACTTTGCAGCACTCTCGCAAGTGCACTGTTCAGAGAAATCGAGCTAACGGTGGCGTTGTAGTCGACTTTCCACTCAGCGCCTTCTTTAACCAGCACCGTGTTCAGCGGCAGGGTCAGTGGGCGATCGCTGAGTACTACCACAGTGGTCTCGACGATTGCCGATTCTCCATCGATGATGACTTTGCCGAAGCTGATTTCCTCTAATTCAAGAATATCTTTACCAAGCGATTCACTGCTGCGCGCTTCTGCGGACACGTATTTGCGCGCCGCTTTCGCGTTACCCGATTCGATCGCCCGCCAAAATTGGGTCGCGACTTCATCGGGTGTCAACGTTTGCGAGCTACCACAGCACAACAATGAACAGAAGATCGCTGCTGCCAGTAAGCGTTCAATATGCATAGCCGTACTCAAATGTACGCGCTGGCACCGTCCCACAACAGTTTGACGCCCACCAGAAACAGTGCCCAATAGCAGATACGATAGAACAGCTGGTCGCTAATACGCTGGTGTAAAACGAGGCCCAGCCATATGCCGATGGGCGCCAGCGGTGCGAGCACAGCGGACGTCGCGAGATTAGTGAAATCGAACAAACCCAGCCAAGCATAGGGGAGCAGTTTGACATAATTGATAACAAAGAAGAAAAACACGCTGGTCGCTACAAATACGGTCCGATCTAAACGTTGTGGTAGTAGATATACGCTTAGCGGCGGACCGCCGGAATGTGCAAGAAAACTCGTAAATCCCGCTGCGGCACTCCAGAAACTGCCGGCGAGGGCACTCGGTGACTTGGCCGCGAGCTGTTTGGGACGCAGCCAATAGTCCAGGGAGAAGCTCACAGCGATTAAACCCAACATCAGGCGGATGTGATCAGCTTCCAATACGCCGAACATAAGCGTACCCAGCGCCATTCCGACCATAGCTGCCGGCAGCATAATCCGCATGTTGCGGCGATCCCATTTACCGCGATAGGCCCAACAACTGAACAGGTCCATGAGACAGAGTATCGGCAGCATGATTGCCGCCGCCTGTGGCGGCGCGATGGCCAGCGACATCAACGGTACGCCCAGACCGCCGACGCCAGAACCGAAGCCGCCTTTGGCGATCGCTGTTATCAGCACTGCGGGAACTGCGACTGCGTAAAAAAACGGGCTGTCTAGCATGGTCGAGCGCGTTTAACGCGCCGGGCTAATCACCGATCTTCTTCCTGAGATCCGGAACGGAGTCCGGGTCGTCGGCTCGCATGTAACGCTTTTCGTTGCCAGTTGCGGTTACATTCTCGTAGACGCCGTTGTCGCGTTTGACGAGTTTCGTGAAGCCGGCATTTTTTATTTGGCTGTTACCGATGGGAACCGATATGTTGGGCGCCGTGTAGACCTTGCGCACTGCTGCCATTGGGTCCGTGTCACCGAGCGGGTGCTGTTTGGCGTAACACAATTCACCCCAGGTTTTGAGATCTATGCCCGCGGCATGTTCGACCTCGAGGGTCTGTTCATTGTCTTCGGCAGTGGTAGTCGTAACGGGGCATACTTGCTAGCCTTTCAATCGACGTTATTAGGATACGTCATTTTTCATGCGTCGGAGCAAACTTCAATCGATGGATAACCTGGCTCGATCGACCCGCAATGCGTTCGCGATGCTGGACCTGGACAAGGTCAGTCTGCGCCGCACCGATAACGATTGGGTGGCCGAGCGGTTGGCCGATCAACACACGCGTTTTGTGGCGGTATGGCGAACTAAGAATTTGTTCGCCAACCTGGCTACGACGACGCCCGTTTGGCTGACACGGGATGCGGTCGCAGATTTCATTAATGAAACCGATACCTTGGCGTTACTGGGAACTCGCGGAGAACACACCTTATTCGTTGTCGGCTTGCCGCCGCAGGATGATGCGATGTCGGAACGGTTCGCCGACCACGGACGCTTTAGCGATCTGCGCCATCTGAGCCGTGAGTTGGACGCGGGTGACGCCGCCGTGCTTGCGTACTCGCGGGCATTGGCTTATTGGCATCAGCAGCACCAATTCTGCGGCCGCTGTGGCCAGCGTACGCAGATCATCGAAGCCGGCCACGCTCGGGTTTGCAGTGATGCAGCCTGCGCGACCCAGCACCATCCGAGAACCGATCCGGCAATTATCGTGCTGGTCGAACGCAGGGAACGTTGCCTGCTGGCTCGCCAGGCAATTTGGCCCCCAGGCATGTATTCGACGGTAGCCGGTTTTGTGGAACCAGGTGAAACGCTGGAAGCTGCGGTGCTGCGCGAGGTACACGAGGAGACCAATATCGAAGTGGCCGAGGTGCACTACCATTCCTCACAGCCTTGGCCATTTCCCGGTTCGATTATGCTGGGTTTTCATGCGCTGGCCAGTAGTGACGACATTCGCCGCAACGACCAGGAATTGGAGGATGCGCGTTGGTTAACGCGCGCACAAATTGTCGCCGAGTTGGAAGCAGGAAGCCTGAAGATCCCGCCCGACATTTCGATCGCCTATCGATTGATTGAACATTGGTTCGACGCTGATACAGGCCTCAAGCTCAGTGATTTGCTCGCCCGCCTGGCTGGTCGGGGAACAGTCGATCCAAAAAAGATAAGGTCCGAGTAAGACAGTTCAGTGATTGCAGGGGTGTTTCGGCAAGCCCGGCGCTTGAAACTCGATGTCGGTGCTGGCACCATCCAGCGCGGGGGTTGAACAATAAAATCTAATCGTATGCGCTGGTTGTCGAATCTAATTTTGACGGTATCGCTCGCAAACGCTGGGGTTGCTGTGTTTGCCGCAGATAATCGCGAAAGCGGCCCCTTTAGCATGTTCGATGCGAAGATCGGTTTTTTTGCGCACGATGTCGGCGGCGATAACGGCGCGTCCGACTCTGTCGACGTTAATCTGGAAATTCTTTTCCCCCGATTGGACCTGTTTCATACGGACAATGCGTTCGTTGATTTCCTGTTCTCGCCCCACCCCATGCTGGGCGGCACGATAAATACCGAGGGTGACACACACACCGGTTACCTCGGGATGACGTGGGTTGCGAATCTTAGTGACAACGTGTTCTTTAACATCAATCTTAGTGGGGTTGTTCACAGCGGCCAATTGCACACGGAGACCCGTCAATGTGGGCCAACCGAGACCTGCTCGTTGCCTGGCAACAGGGTGTTAGTAGATAACGACGAACCTTCACTAGGCACGAGAGTCATGTTCCGGGAAGGTTTCGAGTTGGGGTTCCGCTGGGACGACCACTGGTCTATCTCGGGTGTGGCCGCGCATATGTCCAATGCCGGCCTCGACGACGATAACGATGGGATGAACTTTTTCAGCGTGAGGATCGGCTACCAATATTAGCCAATCCCGTTTAGGGCCTAATTCACCTTAGCGCCCGGCGCGGACGGCGTCTTCCGGCAGCTCTACAGGATAGGCCTGCTCGTCGTAGGGATACTCCCCGATTTCGTGTTGTTCGACTCCGTTGTGGGCGGCGCAGGCATAATAAGCGCGGATTTCCGTGATCAACCCCGCGCTGTCGAATTTGTACCATTCGTCACCGCGCAGATAGCCGCCAGCTTTGGATTTGAAATGAGTCCACTCGATCACGGCTTCGCGTTTGTCGACGTCACCAATGTAGCGATCGACCGTCCACCAGGATCCTAATTTATCGACGCATTCCACCCAATTTTCAGCGATCGTTCTCGCCCCACGCAAGGCGCCGAAGGGACTGCCAGCCGGAAAGTAATGCACGGCGTCGGTTGTAAAAAACGACATCAGCACGTTGACGTCCGCGGCGTTGCAGGCGTCGAAGTAGCCTCGTATAGCCCGTTCCATATGAGTGTTGCTTATCGGCATGTGGGGTAACCTGCATATTCACGCACTACGCGGGCCGAAGCTTAGCACGGTAGTTTCGCCTGCTCGCGGTCATTTGAGCTGCTAGTCCAATACGTGGGACACCAGGCCGTCGGCGAGTTTGGGTTCGAACCACGTGGATTTAGGTGGCATAACATCGGCGGCGTCGGCAATGCTCATAAGCTCGACCATGCTGGGCGGATACAGCGCGAAAGCCACTGCCATCTCGCCGTTGTCAACGCGTCGCTCCAGTTCAATCAGTCCACGGCCGCCGCCGACGAATTCGACTCGTGGATCGGTGCGAATATCCTGCACGCCCAACACAGGGTTTAACAGCCGCGACGTCAGCAAATTCGCATCCAGCAACTCGGCTGGACGCTCTGGTGGTGGAAGATCTTTTATTACCAATCGGTACCATTGGCCGGCAAGGTACATTCCAAATTGCAGCTTTGTTGCCGGCCGCGCCGCGCCGCTCTGCGATTCGACAACGAACGTCTCGGCAAGTCTTTTGAGCAGCGCGTCGGCGCTCAGGCCATTCAGATCCGCAACGACCCGGTTGTAATCGAGGATCCGCATCTCGTGTGCCGGAAAAATTACGCTGAGAAATTGCTGATGGGCCGCCTCTGGGTCCGCGCCGCGCATATCGGCAATGCGCGCGGCTGCACCGGTACGGTGGTGTCCGTCGGCGATATACAGCGCCGTGACATCATCAAATGCCGTGGTAAACCGATCAATCGCGCTATCCTCCGACACGATCCAGAATGCGTGTTCCACGTCATCGGCAACAACCGAAAACTCCGGCTGCGAGCCACCATGCTCGGCCAGTAAGGCGTCGATTTTCGGCGCAGGCGGATACGCGAGCAGAACCGGGCCGGTCTGTGCATTCAGCGCATCGATCTGCCGCATACGATCTTCTTCTTTTGCAGGCATGGTGTGTTCGTGACGGCGGATCCGGTTTGTTCGATACGCGGCTACAGAGGCGGTAGCGACCAGGCCTGTCTGGGTGTGGCCGTTACGACGAAGTCGATAAAGGTAATAACAGGATTTCGGATCGCGTGCCAACACGCCCTTGGACAACATCGTTCGCAAATTCTCGGCGGCTTTTGCATAAACCTCAGGCGCGTAGGGATTAACCGATTGCGGTAAATCAATCTCGGCTTTCGATATATGCAAAAAACTCCAAAGTTTGCCGTTGGCAGCCGTACGTGCTTCAGCGCTGGTCAACACGTCATACGGTGGTGCAATGACGTCGCGAACATATTCGGGAGCCGGTCGTAGTGCGTGAAACGGTCGGATAAGACTCATAATGGATGTTATTGTACCGCCCGATATGTTTAGCCCGCATATTGCATGAAGGCGCCCTGGAGGATACGTATGTTAACCGATTCAAGTCGATTCGGAATTACGCGTCGGCAGCTGTTGCTGGGCAGCGTGGCGTCGGCAGCGGGATTCTGTTTCAATAGACCGATGAACGCGGCAACGGCGTTAAACGCTGTGCTCGATTTTTCACTCACGCAGCTCGTAATGGCAATTAAGTCTGGTGAACTGCGGGCTGGCGAATATGTCGAAGCGTTGTTGGCACATGGTCAAGCTAACGCGCACCTCAATGCTTTTATAAATCAGGATCCCGCCGGCCTGCAGACCTCGGCCGCAGCCATCGATGTGCAGGTGTCCGCGCGGGGGGGGGGGGGGGGGGGGGGGGGGGGGGGGGGGGGCGATCCGGGACCACTGACCGGTGCGCCGCTGGCCATCAAAGATAATATCGACGTACTGGGATATGCGACAACTGCCGGAACGCCGGCGCTGAAAGATTGGCGACCGTCAGCGAACGCGCCGGTGGCCGCGGCCGTTTTTGATGCCGGTGGACTGCTTGCAGGCAAGGCCAATATGCATGAGTTGGCGGTGGGCATTACCAGCAACAATGCCCATTTCGGAGCCGCGCGAAACCCCTACAATTCCGCCATGATCCCGGGCGGTTCCAGCGGCGGGACCGCGGTTGCGATAGCCGCACGCCTGGCGGTCGCGGGTCTTGGTAGCGATACCGGAGGATCGTGCCGGATCCCGGCGGCATTGTGTGGCATCGTTGGTTTTCGACCTACTCTGCATCGCTACTCTCAATTGGGTGTGGTACCGATCTCATCGACGCGCGATACACCCGGTCCCCTCGGCCGCACCGTCGAGGATGTGATGTTGCTCGACCGCGTTTGCTCAGTCCGCAAACAGGCACCCGAAGAGATCCGCTTACAAGATCTGCGCCTTGGCGTACCCCGCGACTACTTCTACGAGGATCTGGAGCCGGAATTGGCAATAGTTGTCGAATCTGCGCTGACGGCGCTGCGTGATGCCGGCGCTGTCCTGGTTGAAGTGGGTCTGCCGGATATAAGTACTCTCAACCCAGACCACCGGCGGGACCATTGCGATGTACGAGCAGTCGCGCGAGTTGGCGGCCTATCTGAATGCAGCCCGTAGCCCGATCAGCGCTCGCGATGTCCTTACTGAAGTTGCTGGTCCGATGGAGCGGGAGATACTGATGGCACAGTTGGATCCGGCGACAGCGATTTCGGCGGAGAAATATCAAGACGCGATGGGCGTCCAACGTCCGGCGCTGCAACGCGCCTATGCCCAATACTTCGAAAATAATAAGCTAAGCGCAATGGTTGTCCCGACAACGCCGATGACTGCGCGCCCAATCGGGCAGGACGCAACGGTTGAGTTGAACGGTAAGCAGGTGCCCACCTTTGCGACTTTCATTCGCAACACTGACCCGCCGAGCGTTGCCGGCCTGCCATGTTTGTCGGTGCCGGCAGCATTGACCCCGAGTGGTTTGCCGGTCGGTATAGAGTTTGTCGGTCCGGCGCTCGCAGACGCGCGAGTATTGGCGATTGGCGAGGCGTATGAAAGTTTACGTCCAGCACTGGCGGCACCAACAGGAACTACGCCTTAGAAATCGAACGGGTCGGCTTGAATAATATCAGCGGGCAGCCAGGTTTCGTGTAAATGCAGCCACCGTACCCCGTTAGGGGCGGCATCATCTTTCTTTAACAGCCCGCTCGATATCCGACCGTTGTCAGCGGGTTCGGAATTCAACGCATTCTTCTGCCATTCCTCGTAGGTGGTCACAATCAAATCCGAGGATACATCGCGGGTTTGCACATTGCGGATCTGGATCTTGAACTGGGTGCTGCTGCCGTAGACTTCGCGTAACTGCGAGAACAGCATTTCCGTGGTGAACAGCTGGCCGCTGGGCATGATGATTTCGAATTCGTCGACAAAACGGGATTCGAAATTTGCATGGTAGTACTCATCTGTTTGCACGCAAGTGGCGTTGAACCAATCGACGAAAAATTCATGCAACTGAATAACTTCGGCTTGGATCTGCGCTTGTTGCGAACTTGGCATCAGGGTAAGGTCCTCGGCTCATTCGTAGACGTAACCGATTAAGCGTTATAAGAAATGTCATGTCAATCGAGCTTAGGAGTAAACAGATGATATCGGCACAAGCACTGCCCAAAAAGAAAATCGACGTGCTCGGCAAACAGATGGCGTTCGTTGAACTCGGTTCCGGCCATCCTATTATCTTCCAGCACGGCAACCCGACATCGTCCTATTTATGGCGCAACGTCATGCCGCACACGCAGCAGCTTGGGCGCTGCATAGCGCTTGATCTAATCGGCATGGGCGATTCAGACAAACTCGACGATTCTGGTCCGGCGCGCTACACCTACGCCGAACACAGCCGTTATTTCGACGCGGCACTGGAAGCGCTTGGTGTGACCGACAACGTTACGTTTGTCATTCACGATTGGGGCAGTGCACTGGGTTTCGATTGGGCTAATCGGCATCGCGAGGCGGTCAAGGGGATTGCCTACATGGAGGCAATCGTGCAGCCCATAGAGTCTTGGGAAAACTGGCCGGAGGCGGCGCGCAAGGTTTTTCAGGGGTTTCGTTCGTCTGCTGGCGAAGACATGGTTTTGAATAACAACGTATTTATTGAACGTGTGCTGCCCGGATCGATCATCCGGGCGCTCAGCGAAGAAGAGATGAAGGTCTACCGCGCCCCGTTCAACGAGCCCGGAGAAAGCCGCCGACCGACCCTGACCTGGCCGCGGCAAATACCGATTGCTGGTGAACCAGCCGACGTGGTTGAAGTCGTCCGCGCTTACGCCGAATGGTTACCAACGAGTGCTGTACCGAAACTGTTTGTCAATGCTGATCCTGGTGCTATTTTGATCGGCGCGCAACGAGACTTCTGCCGGACGTGGAACAATCAAACCGAGGTCACCGTTGCCGGCAGTCACTTTATTCAGGAAGACTCGCCAGAGGAAATCGGCGCTGCCATCGCAGCTTGGTTGACCGACCTCAAAGGCGTGTAATCGGCTACGCGTGAAACTCTTTTACGGCTGGTACGTTGTGGCCGGCGCGTTTGTGGTGCTGTTCTGTGTGTTTGGTTGTGCTTATTCATTCGGCGTTTTCTTCGGACCGCTGCAACGGGAGTTCGGCGCGACGCGCGCGTCTGTCTCGTTAGTATTCGCCATCGCCGCGCTACTGTATTTCTCGATCGGCGCGCTCGCCGGCATGTTGGCGGATCGCTACGGCCCGCGCCGCGTGGTCGCCTCAGGTATCGCTTGCATGGCAGTGGGCTTAGTCGCCGCAAGTCGTGCAACTTCTTTGCAGCAGGTGTATGTCTTCTACAGTCTTGGCGTCGGCCTCGGGGTTGGTCTGGTTTACGTGCCCGCGCTCGGTGCCGTGCAACGCTGGTTCGTCCGTCAGCGTGGTCTTGCATCGGGGTTCGCTACGATGGGAACCGGTTTC
>CBDDBH010000025.1:0-180118 GCA_965225625.1 Gammaproteobacteria bacterium | reverse complement strand
CATTCAGGCGCCGTTCCCGTTTCAGGAACTAGAGGATGTCACTGACAACCTCGTCAGCGCCAGCGTGTCCTTCCAGTACGACGTAACGGACGACGCCATGGTCTACGTTGCGGCCGCGCGTGGTGGCAAGGCGGGTGGTTACGGGGAATACAACTCCATTCCGTTCGACCCGGCGCTGGGAGCGGGAAATCCACAGCGCGACGCGTTCGTCGATGATGAGCGCGCCAACAGCTATGAAATCGGCTTGAAATCGATGCTGCTCAACGACCGCATGCAACTGGACGTGGCGGTATTCCATATCGATGTCTGGGGCCTGCAACAGCTGCTGTTCACTGGTGAGTTCGTCTCCAGCAACGACCGGGCGCGGTCCACCGGTGTCGACGGCACATTGGCCTGGCAAATGACAGACGCGTTTCGCCTAACCGTTTCCGGTGCATACTCCGACGCCGAGGACAAGAAAACAAAACTGCGCCTGGCGCAATCACCACGCGTCTCGTTGCTCGTCAACGCCGACTGGGAGCACCAGATTTACGAGACTTGGAACCTGGGCCTGGGCGGCACGGTGAGATATCGCTCGTCGAAATTCAACCAGCTAGGTGAGGGACTGCCCGAGGAGTCGTTGACCACGCTTGCACTCACAGCGCGCCTGACTAGTGACTCGTCGAATTGGTACGCGAACATTGTTGCTGATAACAGAAGTGGACCCCAAAAATTGGACAGTAGCTTAAGTGAAATCTTCACCTGAGTTTTAGGCGGCCGCGGGTAGATTTTCTGCCACAAAATACACGGAGTCCGGGGTGCGCCGTCCCAATGCACTATGTCGTCGCTGTCCATTATAGAATTTAAAATAGCGAGCAAGTCCAGCACGCAGCGCCGCCGGTGCCTCGTAGGCGTGTAGATAAACGTCTTCGTATTTGACGCTGCGCCACAACCGCTCCACAAACACGTTGTCCGCCCAGCGGCCCTTGCCGTCCATGCTGATCGCAATCCCATTGTCTTTAAGCACACGCGTGAAGGCCTCGGCGGTGAATTGCGCACCCTGGTCGGTGTTGAATATCTCCGGCGCACCGTAGCGCTGCAACGCCTCCTCAAGCGCCTGGACACAAAACTCGCTGTCCATCGTGTTCGACACACGCCACGATAAGACCCGGCGGGTCGCCCAGTCCATGATCGCAACCAGATACATGAACCCCTTGGCCATCGGGATATAACAAATGTCGGTTGCCCACACCTGGTTGGGTCGTTCAATGGATAGTCCCTGGAGCAAGTACGGATAAATCTTGTGTCCTTGCCCGGGGCGGCTCGTACGTGGCTTGGGGTACAGCGCCCTCAAGCCCATCTGTCGCATCAACCGTTGCACCCGCTTACGATTCACCCAGTGGCCCTGATCTTCCAGCTCGTCTCTCATACGACGACTCCCATAAAACGGTAATCGCAAATGGATCTCATCAATCAGCCGCATGAGCAACAAGTCATCGTCTGAAACCGCTGGCGCTTCGTAGTACGCTGTGGAACGCGCGACATCCAACAGCTCACAACGCCTCACCACCGTCAGCTGACTACCTGCCTTGACCCTGCTTTTGCGCTCACTCATCGGCCGCGACCGAGCGCTTGCGATAAAAAATCGTTCTCCATCGACAACTGGCCTATCTTGGCATGGAGTTTCTGCTTCTCCCCCTCGCTGTGTTCGGCTTCCACCGCGTGAGCGCCAAACACATTCTCTGCACCATTGAGCAACTGCTTCTTCCAGTCTTGGATCTGATTGGGATGCACATCGAACTGCTCGGCTAATTCCGCCAACGTCCGATCACCGACAATGGCGGCCAGCGCTACCTTGGCCTTGAACGCCGGGGAATGGTTTCTTCGTTTTCTTCGCATCATCTTCTGCTCCTTCTCTATTGAGAATTCTAAATCAGAAGATTTCACTTATCAGATCAAAATCTCTGTCCAACCGGTGGGGTCCACCTCTAACGTCACCAACTCTAAGGGAGCGGAGTTCGGCTTTGTCGGAGCCGATCCCTTTGTTGACACATTCGAGTCCATAAGACCGCTACGATCGATCAAGTTCTCGATCGGAATGCGTTTCTAGTTGCGAGGCAGCGACTAGAAACCTGCTGCTCCTTCAGCCCGGCGAGAGCGGTCCGATGTGACTGAGTTCGCGAATGTCCGACTTTAATTCGGCCACCTTTGTCTATACTCAAGCACATGGATTGTGCCGCGGCTGAAAAGATCCTCGTCTGCGTAGTCGTGCTGGGATTGTCGCCCCTGGCGAACGCACAATTTTCCCGCAACCCGATCCGCCGGTGCTGATGCCGAGCATCACGGTTAGCTCCCTGTCGTCGCATCAGTCCTCACAATTCGGCCCGCCGTGAAGCAATCCCAGGTGCGGCAAAATGACGTATCCGGGTTCGACGTCAAACGTCTCTAATAGAGATTTTTTGTCGCCGGATCCAGGATAAACGCCATTAGAGCGCTCTACTTTGTCTACAGACCGGTGGAGCGCCTGACTACTCGAATGGCCGTTGTTTCCACCACGGGAAGAAGTCCGGCATGTCGGAGCTGGTCTTCATCGTGAACTCAGCAGGTCGTTTCTCGATGAAGGACGCAACACCCTCGTGAGCATCAGCGCCACGACCCAGATTGAAAACGCCACGGCTATCGATCTTGTGAGCTTCCACTGGATGGTCTGCACCAAGCATGCGCCAGATCATGTGCCTGATCATAGTGACAGAGACTGCCGATGTGTTGTCGGCTATTTCGCGCGCAATCGCGCGCGCGGCTGGCAACAGATCGTCTGGCTCGTGCACGCTGCGAACCAGGCCTCCTAAGAGCGCCTCGTCCGCCTCGAAAACCCGTCCGCTGAAACCCCATTCCAAGGCCTTGCTCACACCGACGAGGCGAGGGAGAAAGTAGCTGGAGCAGGCTTCGGGAACAATTCCTCGTCGGCTGAACACGAACCCGATGCGGGCTTTTGTTGAAGCCAGCCGGATGTCCATTGGCAGAGTCATAGTTACACACATCGCTGGTGTCTTGCCTTTTGCCTGACGGCTAGCAAAAGGCAGAGTTATTGTCAAAAGTGGTGTTTAGCCAGATGAATCAAGCGGCGGCCTGGTTAACGTCAGTTACCTCGATTCCATCTTTGAATTTGATCCCGGTTACCACCTTCGCTAGGTAATCGAAACCGCGTAATCGTCTCCAGTTCTTCTCAGCACACTGTCCCAGCTTGAACATCATATGCAGCATGCCATCTCGAGAAAGACATCCCTTTGAACGTTTGGTCCGATGACGGATTGTCGCGAAGGTGGATTCAATGGGATTGCTGGTACGAATGCTCTGCCAGTGTTGTGCCGGGAAGTCGTAGAACGCCATCAGCTCCTCGCGGTCTTTGTGCAAACACAACGTCGCCTTCGGATACTTCGGTTCATAGGTCTTGAGGAACAACTCAAAGGCCTTCTCGGCGTCTGCCCGTGTCTCTGCCTGCCAGATCGCGTGCAGCGCCTGCTTCGCCTTCGCCTGGACCGACTTCGGCAAACAATTGAGCACGTTCATCGTTTTATGCATCCAGCACCGCTGTTGCCGTGTCTCGTCGTAGACCTCTTCCAGCGCCGCCCAGAAACCCATCGCACCGTCCCCGATCGCTAACTCCGGCATATTCATCCCGCGTGATTTCAGTTTCAGTAAGACTTCACGCCAGCTCTGCGTCGATTCCCGCACACCGTCTTCAATCGCCAGAAAACGCTTGTGACCACGCTCATTCACACCGATCACCACCAACGCACACAACTTCGTGTGCTCCGCCCTCAGGCCGCTGTACACGCCATCCGCCCACACATAGACCCAACGCTCCTGGTCCAATCGCTCATCACACCACGCCCGGTATTCGTGCGCCCACACCTGCTTCAACCGTGACACCGTGCTCGCCGACAAGCCCTTCGCCTGTGGCCCCACCAGCACTTCCAGCGCGGCGCTCATCTCGCCGCTGGAGATCCCCTTCAAATACAGCCACGGCAGTGCTGCCTCTAACGACCGCGTCTTGCGTACATACGGCGGTACCAACGCCGAGCGGAATGTCACCGGCTCGCCCGTCTTTGCACGCACCTTCGGGATCCTCACCGTCACCGGCCCCAACCCCGTCTGTACCTCGCGCCTCGGCAGGTAGCCATTGCGCACCACTGCGGCTTTGCCCGCCGCTGTCCGTTGCTCTGAATGCTCAGCCAACAGCTCCTGCAACTCTGCCTCCACGGCTTGATAAACCAGTTGCTCGGCTCCCGTCCTCAGCAGCTCTGTTAACGGATCGGCAATCGTGTCTCGACCCGCAATCTCAACAACGTTACTCTTAGTCATAGCGGCGTATCTCCGTGGGTTGCTTTGATGTCTTGCAACAACAAATCAACCAGATACGCCGCTTTTCTTCAACCTCTCAAACACCAGATTCAGTTATAACTCCAAAAGGCAAGACCTGACCCTTAACATTCTTTAAAGGCAAGACCTGGCCCTTAACATTCTCCTTCATTATTAAATAGACGGGCTCTGACATGAAACTGGTGACTGGTGACCGGTGTCCTGGAATCGGAGTGTACATCTCTGTACCGGGATCGCCAGGCCGGCCAGACCAGCCGTTGAATTCACGATCTATCGTACTATCGAGTGTCGTCTCGGGGCATCTTCGCGTAATCGTATCCGTTGGCTTTGTTCGTGTGGGGTGAGCGCCGCCTGTGCTTACCCCTTTCCTTGATTGACCGCGTGCATAACGTCGCGATGCAGCTCCATAATCCACGGCACGTCTATCGCCAGCCGCCGACCGAAACCGCAAACTGAAGCCAATCCACATTCCGGTAGGTGTTGGCGTGCCAGTGCTGCGCGCTTGGCGTTGGTCTCGACGTCATCGCTTTCGTGGATGCTGCCGAGATAGACCTTGGTGTCGCTCGTGTTCAGCCGCGCCAGTGGCGCGAGATACTCCGCTTCACAATGCCGCGGTAATGGCATGTGCACGAAGTCGACGCGCCTGCCGGACACCTCGATTGAGGTATTGGAAAGGTCGACGCACACATTGAGGTCCTTGGGTCTGGTCATCGGCCACCCACCCAACGTGCCGTAGCACCAATGGTAGCCAAGCACGACATCTTCGGGGATGTGCGGCGAGAGATTCGCAATCGTCTCCGTATTGCGTTTCAGTTTGTCTCCCTCCGGGGTCCAGGGAAGCCGGCCTTCGATATCCAGAACTTCGATACACACGTCCCATTGGATGACCAGATCATCCGCAGGGATCCGTTCGAACATGCGTTGCAGCTCACGTTGCATGACCTCTTCGTAAGCCTCGTGTAGCTGCGAATAGTCTTCAGGGTCATGGAAAAAGGTATCGATCGCACTGTTGGTCAGGGGCAGACACACCATAAACTTGACGTCGGCCGGGATTCTTCCAAGTTCGCGTAACAGGTTAAACACGCTATAAGAACCGATGGCGTAGTCGGCGTAACCAAGTTCCAGAAACCTGAGGTCTTCGGTTCCGGGCTTCAACTTGAACACCCAGTTGTTGGTCATGCCGGTCGGCTTCCATTGAGGAAGTCCATCGATTGTCGCGGGGCGTGCGAGGGTTTCGATGGCCGGGTGGCCGTTGAAGACGCGATAGCACAGATAGTTAATCCAGGAGAGACGATCGCCGATTTCCCCATCGGGCAGGAACGACACGAGATCGCCGAGCGTTTCGCCACATATTTCGAAAACGTCGCGCACGTTGTCGCATGGAACGCTGCCGACTAACATCAGATCTCTTAATTTTTGGCTCATCAGTGACCTCTTAGGGGCGCAACCGCCGTCGCATGTGCTTCACCTAATATAGTGACGTGGTCTACTGGATCGGTACAACTCAGTTAAGAGAAAATGAACTTAACTGAGGTAATTAAAAATGACAAGACGGAAGAAATATTCAAAAGAATTCAAATTGGATGCGATTAGTTTGGTGACAGAACAAGGTTATACGCGAGTAGCGGCGGCCAAGAGCTTAGGTATTACTCAGCAGTCGCCAATATAGGCGACAGATGGAGCAAGAAAGAATGATCGAACAAGGTGGGGCATACGCTTGAGTTGGGTGAGTTGCTCCTCGATCTTCTCGCGCAGTGTTTCGCCCGCCCGCAGCGTCCGTCGCGCCGCACCCGTGCGCTTGACGTGACTCCACACCCATTCATCGGGGTTCAGGTCTGGCGCGTAACCGGGCAGAAAATGCAGGCTCAGCCGGCCATTCGTCGAAGCGACGTAGTCGCGCACGCGCGCGGTCTTGTGCGCCGGCAGACTGTCGAGCACGAGATGCACCGGCTTGCGCCGGCCCCGCATGAGCTGGCGCAGCAAGGTGACAAACAAAGCGGCTTTGAGCGCGCCGCTATAGGTGCAAAACCAGAACGCCCCGTTGGCGTTGACCGCCGAGGCGGCACTGAACGATTGACGCTGTCCGGGTCGGTACACGACCGGCGTCTGGCCGCGCACGCCCCAGGTCTTACCGTGCACCGTATCAGCACGGAAGCCAGACTCATCCCAGAAAAACACCTCGCCACCGTGCTGTTTCGCTTGACGGGCGATGGCTGGGAAGGTTTCACGCTGCCAGCGTTCAATCGCCTCGGGGTCCCGCTGATAGGCTCGCTGCAGCGGCTTCTGCGGCGTCAATCCCAGTTTCGCCAACAACTCCCCGACCGCCGTGACGCCTATCGTCACCCCGAACTTCTGCGTCACCAACTCCACGACCACCGCGCGCGTCCACAAGCCGAAGTCCAATCCATACTGTCGCGGGTCACGACCATTGATCCAGCGGAACACCTGTCGCTCTTGCGCCGCGCTCAGGGTTCGTGGCCGCCCCGTAGCCTTCGTCGAACGCAACGCCTTGATGCCGACACCCGGCTGCATCGCCGCTTTGATCCATTTGTAGATGGTCGTCCGGTTGAACCCGAACGATGCGATCACCGTCGCCGGCGACTCGCCTTCGCGAACGCGCTCTATCGCCATCAAGCGAATAGCTTCCAAGGTCGAATGGTCAAGCGTGCGGCCGTCCAGTTTCATATCTGATCCGATCGGTACGCTCTCAGAAAGTTCCATCGATGTCGCCTTATTTATCGACTAGTGAGTAATGCGAACATGCTGAGTCGCTGGGCGAAAGAGTTTGATCCGCAAGAGGGCCAAGCGTTTCGTGGGAATGGCAAGCTAACACCGGAACAAGAAGAGGTTAGAAAGCTTAAAGCCCAGGTGAGGCGGTTGGAGATGGAGAAAGATATCTTAAAAAAAGCGACGGTATTCTTTGCAGCCGAAACGAAGTGAAATATTCGTTTATCACCCAGCATAAGAATACCTATCCCATCAGCCTGCAATGTCGGGTATTGGGTGTCAACCGTAGCGGTTATTACCACTATCGGGCAAACGTGGCGAACAAGCCGACCGATCCAGTGCACCGGGAGATGCTGGAATGGGTCAAAGATATCGCTGCAAGCTCTCGCTATAGTTACGGCTCTCGCCGGATGGCGAAGGCATTAAACGTTCTAGGCTATCCAGTGAACCGCGACAAAGCCAGAAAGCTGATGCGCGAAGCAGGCGTTCAGGTACGTCACCGTAAAAAGTTCAAGGTGACGACGAACAGCAATCACCAGCAACCGGTGTTTGATAATTTGCTAGATCGCCAGTTTGATGTCGCCCAGGTAGATCAGATTTACGCCTCTGACATAACGTACATCTGGACTCAGGAAGGTTGGTTGTATCTGGCAGTGGTCATTGATTTATGCTCTAGGAAAATCGTGGGATGGAGTATGAGTTCACGCATGACGGCGCAGCTGGTTTGTGATGCCTTGACCATGGCCATCTGGCAACGCCGACCAACAGCCGGTTTGATCCATCATTCGGATCGGGGTTCACAGTATGCCAGCAAGCTGTTCCGGCAACTGCTCAAAGCCCACGGTTTCATAAGCAGCATGAGCCGTAGGGCTAACTGCTGGGACAATGCGGTGGTTGAAAGTTTCTTTGGCTCTCTGAAACAAGAACGGGTGCAGTGGTGTCACTACCAGACGCGTCATGAAGCGCAACAGGATGTATTGAATTACATCTTGATGTTTTACAACCGACATCGATTGCACTCAACTCTGGGATACATCAGTCCGAATAACTTTGAGAAACAATTGGCGAACATGAAAGACGTTGCTTAACTGGGGTGTACCAAATAGCTTGACCAGGTCAATAGCAAAGCTTCCAACCATGGAGACTCACCACGAGATCGGGGGCGTCACTCGGAAGCTACCGGAGGGGTAGAACTGGAATTACGGGGACAGTTTACATAATTCGTGCACGAATTAAGTAAACTGTCCCCGTAATTCCCCCGTAATTCCAGCAAAGACGTGCGACCGATTGGGAGGATACGGCACATGAACGAAGGAACCGGCGAGTTGTTACGCGCGATGGCCGAATATAGCGACATGGATCCTCAGGATGCCCGCATGCTGCCGCCGGCAGCTTACCTCTCAGATGAACTCTTTGAGATTGAAATGGAGCGCATCTTTCGGCATGAGTGGATCTGTGTTGGGCGCGAAGAGCAGCTGCGCAAACCCGGCGACTATTTTACGATTGAACTACTCGAAGAACCGATGGTAGTCGTACGCGGACCTGACGGAAGACTGCGTGCGCTGTCGAACGTCTGCCGTCATCGTTACATGAAGGTGGCAGCGGAATCGGGAAACACCGGGCTTTTCGTCTGCCCATATCATAAATGGACCTACGAGCTCGACGGCCAGCTGCGCGCGGCGCCCGGTATGGAGGACAATCGAACCTTCGACGCGCAGAGCTGCCGGTTGCCAGAATTTCGATTGGAAACCTGGCTAGGCTTTATATTCGTAACGCTGGACGATACGCTCAGTCCATTGTCGGAGCGCCTGGCAAGCATAGCTGAGCGTTTTAGTGCTTACGGGCTTAACGAATGGCGCACTGCAGCCTGGTACGATGAGATCTGGAACGGAAACTGGAAACTATCATGCGAGAACGGCATGGACAGCTATCATCATATGGGGTTACACGCGGAGACCGCGGAACCGATGATGCCGGCGCTCGGGACTTATTTCGTCGGCGCTCACGAACACTGGGTGCATCATCGGACCCCTATCCTGGCCGATCGCGCAAGCGCCATGGGCGTAGACCTTGACCGCTACACGGAAGGTCTACCCGAGGAGGACCGCGCCACAATGAACGCGGCGTTCATTTACCCGAATCTCGTGTTCCCGGCCATCCCCGGGCAGCTACCGTGGCTGTCTATTTTGCCGATCGACCGGACGCACTCACGCATTATTTCGGGGTTGACAGTGTCGCCGCGCGCATTCGAGGGTGTCGAGGAAGGCGAGTACTGCCGGGAAAGCAACGAAAATCTACACAAGCTGAATACCGAGGATTCACAAGGCACCTGGCGCCTGCAGAGCGTACTCGCCTCACGTCGGATCGAGCGGGGTCCAATCAGCGCAAAGGAGCGTTGCGTGTTCTACTTCTACCGGTACCTGGCGGAAATGTTGGCCGGGGTCACACCGAATTGACGACAGCATAGACCACTACGCACTCGCCCCGTTGGAGGAGCAGCACAATGGACGATCACAAAGACCTACTTTTTTGCGGCAGCATCGGGCTTGCGGACGCCGAGGCGGTATTCCGCGCCCTTTCGCAAACGGTCGGCGATCGCGCGAAACGCTACCCCGACGGTGAGACTGGCAGCAGGAGTGAATGGATCGGGTGGCAGCAGCCCTTGTTCGCAGACCACCCGAATTGCGAACTCGGTATGGAGATCCCCTATACCCTGGGCGGAGAAGAGTTCGAAAACCGACCTTACTATAAGATGCGCGACGGTTTCCCTTACATTGAGCTCGAATTTCCTGCACTCGGATACGCCACAGAGGCGATTGCTTCTTACCAAACGTTCAAGCGCCTGCGCGATGCCGGAACGATCCCCGAGGGTGTCCGCTTCCAGGTATCGTTGCCAACGCCGACCGCGGTCATCATCTGTTTCATCGTCGAAGAGCAACAAGCGGCATTCGAACCCGCTTATGAGCGGGCGCTGCAAAAGGAGGTAGCCGCCATGGTGGCGGCCATTCCGCACGAAGACCTCGCCATCCAGTTGGACGTGTGTCATGAAATTCTGGGATACGATGGTGGTCCGGAGTCGGTGTTCTACGAGGACATTCTGGGTGGCACGGTCGAACGCCTCGCGCGTATCGCGAATTGGGTGCCGCAGGGAGCGGAGTTTGGGATCCACCTCTGCTATGGCGATCCGGGGCACAAGCACATTGTCGAGCCCACCGACACCGGCAGCGCCGTGCTTTTCGCAAACGCGATCAGCAAAGGCGTTGCCCGCGCGGTGAACTGGATCCATTTACCAGTACCGCGGGAACGAAATGACGATGCGTACTTCGCCCCGTTAGCGGCGCTCAAATTGCCATCCGAAACTCAGTTGTATCTCGGTCTTGTGCACATGACCGGCGGCCTGGACGGCATCCGCGACCGCATATCGGTTGCGGAGCAACACACGGTGCGTTTCGGTATTGCTACTGAATGCGGGTTTGGACGCCGCGACCCGGCGACAATCCCAGAGCTCTTAAAACTCCACGCAGAGGCGCCAGTATGCTGAAGCTCTTTTCAAGCCGGAACCGTCCGCCGCACCTCGGCCCTTATCCTCTGGAACGGATGCCACGCGCCGATAAGCCACCGGACTATAAACGCGCTGGCGCGCCGCAACCTTTGGTGGTCCGCGATCCGGCCAACACCCACAGTCTTGCCAATGCGTTGCCGCGGTTTTTCGATTGCTACCAACGTCTGCGCAACGGCGAGGTTCGAGATAACCCAGCGGTGATCCCGAACGATCCCGAAGAGCGTCTGCGTCACTTGAAAAGCCTGTGTTATTTTCTGGACGCGAGTCAGGTCGGCGCGTGCAGGATCCCCCTCGACGCCCGGCTCGCCAAACCCGTTGAAGTTAATTTTAAAAACGGCGCGAAATCCGGCGCGCCGAGCGATCAGCCCTACCAATACGGACCGGCGGCACACGCACCCTCTGAGCGCGCAACCAACATAGACTGTGGAAACCACCCGTTCGCAGTGGCTATCGTCAGCGAATACCCGCCCGATCCTCGTCCGGGTAAGCCTGGCGCGGATCTGATCAGCGGCAGCCACGCAGCGCGGGCCGCTGCCCGCGCCGCCGAAGTCGCGGTGGTGATCGCGATGTACATCCGCCGGTTGGGCTGGTCAGCCTGTGCACACATTGCCACCGCAAGCAGTCTCGATATGGAGCATGTAATGCTCGCGGCCGGCCTCGGCGAAATCCGGCAGACCAACGGCAACGACGAGATCATAAATCCCTTCCTCGGCAAGCGATTTGGCGTTGCAGTCGTATCCACTGCACTGGAGATCCGTATCGACCAGCCACTCGCGCCCCGGGGCTTGCTTGCCGATCTCAGCGCCAGGGGGCCTGCTTATTGGCTGGGTATCGGCGGGACCAAACCGGGGTGGAAACGGCTGCGCGGCGAGCACCGCGCTTTGCACCGAGGCGCTTACCCAATGGAGCGTATCAAGCGCGTCGAAGCACCTACGACCCGCATCGACCACGAAGCTATCGAACGTGTACCCAAGAGAGCGGAGTTTTTCACGCGTGCGGCGATGGGTGACATCGGTGCAGCCGCCAAACGTGAAAGCAACCATGGCCGCTTCACGGAAAAGGAACCGATCGGGGCCACTATGGCGTCGGTCGCGGCGGAGACCATCCCGCTGCAATTCGGCGAACCGGCAGCCGCCAAGGCGGCAGGCTCGGACGATCCTGTCGCCAACGCCGAACGGATCCGCGCACTGAGCCATTTTCTCGGTGCGGACATCGTGGGTTTCACGCCGGCATACGAGCACACCTGGTACTCCCACCACCTCGACGGCACACCGATCGAGCCTTATCACAAAAACGCGATTGTGCTGGTGCTCGATCAAAGCCAGGAAACGATGTCGGGCTCGAGCGGCGATGACTGGATCAGCAATTCGCAGAGTTTCCGCGCGTACATGCGCGGTGCATTTCTCTCGAGCGTGATTGCCGAGCACATCAGGGGTCTGGGATGGTCAGCGCGCTCCCACACGGTATGGGATGAGGACGTTCTTCACATTCCTCTGTGCGTGCACGCCGGCATCGGCGAATTGAGCCGCATCGGTGAAACGGTGCTCAATCCGTTTCTCGGCCCGCGCTTCAAGGACTCGATCGTTACCACCGACCTGCCGTTGCAGCCCGACAAGTATGTGGACTTCGGCCTGCAGGACTTCTGTAACCAATGTAACAAATGCGCGCGCGAGTGTCCCTGCGATGCCATCTCATACGGAGACAAAATTCTGTTCAACGGCTATGAAATCTGGAAACCGGATGTGCAGCGCTGTGCGAACTATCGAATCACCAACCCGGCCGGCGCATTGTGCGGCCGGTGCATGGCTACCTGCCCATTTCAGAGCGAGAACCTGTTGTTCAACCGCATGTTGCTGTGGGCGGGGATATATCTGCCATTCGCGCGGAAGTCGCTCGCAAAATTCGACGATTGGCGCGGGAATGGGGAAATCAACCCGATCAAAAAATGGTGGTGGGACCTGGAGGAAGTGGACGGCGACCTCGCCCCAGCCAAACGTGTGAATGCCAGACCACTGTATTTCAAACGCCGTGCATCGGGAGCCAAGCAACAAGTCGCCGTTTTCCCACCGCACATGAACCCACCGCCTGCCGCCAACGAAGCAGTGCCCGTTGACCGCAAAGCCGGCATTGCGGCACAACAGCAATGTGCCGAGGATTTACGACGCCTGCTTGACGAGACCTAGCCTGATCAGCAAACGTTGTGTGGCGCATTGACCTCCAGCTCTTCGTTATCACTTCCGACTAAGTTCGGGCGTAACGGTTTTCCCGATCAGGGACAAAGGCGCGATGTGAGATAGTTCTGGAAGGAATGCAAACAACGTTCGTAGATACAAAGCAGTGACTGTTCAGGCCTGGCGGCACTGCCCTTGTAAACACCTGTCACTGCTGTCATGTCCTCACTGTTGACCTTGTCGAACAGGTCGGTGACTTCCTGTCTGTATTTTTCTTTATCTACCTGGTCGGCCAGCACTTCCGGTCTGACCCTGCTATTGGGGGATGGAAAACCACAGCATCAGGGATTTAAAGGAATCGAAAAAGCGGTTAAAAGTCGTATTCTGGATGTTGTCATGATGCCGAACGATGCACCAATATATTGAGAATACCTTTGGTTAATTGTCTATTGTCGGAACGGACGCTCGAAACATCTGAGTCTTCGCGGCGAGAATGACCCAGATCGGCCAGGAGCCGAATCACAAATGCAAATGATTCTAGTTAAAAAGGCGCTCCCGCGGAGAGATTGACCGGCCGGATCCGGCGTCCGCTTTAAGAATATGGCGGGCGCGATGTCCACAATCGAATACGCGTCCTTAATACCTATTTGGGATTGATGTCCGAACGGAATTCTTTGAACATCTATTCGCTCTGTCGTGAGTCAGAAGAACCGAACGTTGGGTTTGAGCGAGTAAAACCTTTCTCAGATCGACTGCACATTCCGGGTTATGCCGCAGCCAATCGCGGATAATTGACGACCATTCGGGATTTCTTTACCGTTATCCGTGCGTTGGAAGGCCGGAGACAGGTACCCACAAGGAGCTGCGATGCAGATTGATGCGCGCAAGGTCTACGATGTATTGGTGGTCGACATGGCCGGTAAGCTCGATACGCAGACGTCCGGTGACGCGGGGCGACCGAATTGTCGAAATCGTTCAAGGCGACGATAAACAGATTGTGCTCAACCTAGAAAATCTCGAGTACGTCAGCAGCGCTGGGTTGCGGATCATTCTGCGCGGTTCCAAACTGCTGCAGGCTAACCGCGGGGAGCTCAAGATCTGTAACCCGAGCAGCGTCGTGAGAGAAGTCCTCGAGGCCTCAGGCTTCAACAGTCTGCTCAAGATCTATGAAACGGAGAAGGACGCGGTCGCCGCTTTGCGGGACCCGCATTAATATAAACGTACCTCATAGGTAATCGTTTGCTGTTTCGCTTCACTACCTATCGAAGCGCAATACAAGAGCGGTGACGTCGTCATTCTGGCCAGGCCCGGCCTCGAAATTTTCCACGAAGCCTACGAGGTGATCGGCTATCTCGCGCACCCCAGTGGTTGGTGCGCCATTGAGAGCTGCCGCCAGTCGGGCTTGGCCGAGGAGGTCGTATGCTGAAAGCTTGAGCCCAGCAATTCAGCTTAAATCTGTTGTGGCCTCGGAACGATTATCGACAATCTTCATTAACGTGCTGAACCCTGAAACATCGAACACTTCACGTACTGTTTTATTGAGGCCGCAGAGGCGTATTTCACCGCCGCTACCGGACATTTTCTTCGCGAGTCCCAACAAAACCCGTAGTCCTGCGCTGCTCACATACTCAAGCTTTTGGAAATCAATGACGAGCTTTTGAATCCCTTTTTGCAGCAGGTCATCCAGAAAAGCCTCTGCCTCTGGTGAAGTGTTGGTATCCAAGTTACCTTCGAAGGCAACCACTGAGATTGCGCCATCCTCAATTGCTGTTAATTGCATCGCCTTCCCCCTTGGAATACAGAATTCAGTAAAAGTCAAAAGTTCTTCACAAGTGTAACGAGATTGATTCGGGCGCTTCGTTGATAGTAGCTTTCATCCACAATCTTACGCACGAGGTAAATACCCAGCCCACCATCTAGCCTTTCCTCAAGGGGAAGATTTGTGTCGGAGGCTGTGGTTTCCAACGGGTTGAATGGAATACCATCGTCTTGCACCGTCACGGTAAGTTTTCGGGTTGCAGCTTCCGCCGTAATTCGAATTTCGTGTTGCCCGGGCTCAGGGTAGGCATATGAGACAACGTTGTTTAGCAGCTCATCCAGCACGATTTGTATCCCTTGACGTAATTTGTCAGGCAGATTTTGGGCACGCGCGAAAGAATTGAACTGATCTGCCACCCTTTTGATGTGTTCTAGCTTATTGTCAATAACTATCTCGATTTTACTCGCAGGATGGACCCCGGTCTTGCCGTTCAATTGCATATGAGTTCATCCGCTCAGCTGCTGCCAGTCTCTACCCTCGTACAATGAGTAGCAGCCGCCCGTCGACTTCATGTAGCGTCGATCAACGTAACATCACGACCGACCGCTTCAATCAAGTTCTTTAGGAACGGTGGTTCCACGATCTTTATCGTTACGGTGAGCGATGTCAGCCAGATCGATACCTGTTACATTCTTTACCTGCTCCAGCATCGTTACCGCGCTACTCGTCAGGTTTTTGACTAAAGTCGGTAGTCCCTCACCGTTACCGCTATCCAAAATCGTCATGCGATCGATCCGTAGGTTATCCGCCACCACGCTTGTGACTTTGTCGAGTAATTCCGGTAACAGCTGGATTAGAAAAAGATCTCGAGTCTCCTCATCCTGCCACTGCTCTTTCAATAGACCCACTGCTTCAGCCGTCGCTCGGCCGTTCTCGCGGATGCTTGAGGCTTCACCCTCTGCCTCAAGCAAACGTGCAACGCGTTTAGCCCGGGCCGGCACGACGGTATCTGCTTCGTGATGCTTCTCGCGTAATTGGATACGCCGTGTTTCCAATTCTACCTCTTCTTCGACGCGCGCTATTTCTCCCGCAACTGACGCCCTTTGCTGAGACTTGTTGACCTCGGCTTCAAGGTTGGCTTGTTTCACAGCAAGCTTATTTTCGTGCTCTACGATCTCGAGGTCCGCGCCTATCTCGGCTTCACGGCTCAGCCGGCGTTGTTCTGCGGCCACTTTTCGCGCTTCAGCCTCTGCAATAGCCTCAGCTATACTCGCGTCCCGCCGAACCGTTGCATTTTCCTTTCGCCCGATCGCTTCCAGATAACCTTGATCATCCGTTACTTCCTGGATTTGCAAAAAGTCCAGGACGATACCCAGCCGTCGTAAATCCGCGCGGGCCCGCTCTGCCGACCGCGAGGCAAGTTCGAGCCGGTTAGTGTTTGCCTCCTCCGGGCTCATGTTGGCGATGGTCCCCCTAATCGCACCCTCGAGCGCCTGGGTAGACGCCTTCATAACGGCATCTTGGCCTTTGCCGAGAAACCGTTCTATCGCCTCGTTCATCCCACCCTCATCGTTGCCGGCTAGCTTGACGGTTGCACGACTTTCGACCGTTACGGGGATCATGCCTTTGCACATCACGCGAGCCAAGGCGAGTTCGATAGGAATCGTGTTGAGCGAAAGCCGCGCAACGGATTCAGTAAGTGGGCGCTTGAAACCGTGTCCGCCGCGAATAACGCGATAACCAACGCTGGAACCATCGGCAAGCTGTCTTTGACGACCAGCGATCACCACCAGTTCATTTGGTTGGCACAAAACGATGTTTGATTTAATGAAGACAATCAGCAGAATTGCGGCTAGGACACCCAGCCCCAAGGCAACGCCTATCAATTGCGCTTCGTCCATTGCCGATCTCCTCTTATTCGTTCATTACTCAAACGTCAAAATACAACACGAACTCACTCGGGTGGGGCCGCAGACTGATGAAGTCGACCTCATTACTTCGTTTGATTCTTATCCAAATATCGATGAGTTCCTCGGTAAATACGTTATCCCGCACTAAGAACTCGTGATCCTGTTCCAAGGCGTCCAACGCTTTCTCCAGCGAGCCGGGCGCGTTTGCAATAGTCCGGCCGCGCTCAGTGTCCGCGAGTTCGTAGATATCCTCATCAATAGGATCAGCGGGGTGAATATTGTTGCGAATGCCGTCTATCCCAGCAAGTAGCATTGCAGCAAATGCTAGATAAGGATTGCACGAAGGATCGGGGGTTCGAAATTCTATTCGCTTGGCTTTCGGGTTCGATCCGGACAGCGGCACGCGTATACACGCACTACGGTTACCTTGGGAGTAGACAAGGTTGATGGGTGCCTCGTAACCAGGGACTAATCGGCGATAAGAATTTGTTGTTGGCGCACAAAACGCACACAGTGTCGCGGCATGACGCAGCAAACCGCCAATAAAATTAATCGCCATCGGACTCAGATCGGCGTATCGACCGCTCTCGTAAAATAGATTTCGCTCTCCCTTCCATAGACTCATGTGCACGTGCATGCCAGAACCATTTTCTTCAAAAAGGGGCTTGGGCATGAAAGTCGCGGTCTTCTTATAACGGGCTGCTGTATTTTTGACGACGTATTTAAATTTGACGACGTTATCGGCTGTATTAACTATCGGGCCGAATCGAATTCCGATTTCGTTTTGACCCGCGGCTCCTACTTCATGGTGGTGCAACTCGGGTTCAATCCCCACCGTTGTCAACAGCCCTGTTATCTTGTTGCGAAGGTTATGGAAATGATCCGTAGGCGGCGCCGCAAAATACCCCTGTTTGCGTTTTGCTCGGTGTCCCGGGTTGTTTCCTGCTTCGGCGCCCGTTGTCCAGAAAGCCGCTTCACTGTTCACATAATAAAAACCATGTTGAGTTGTTTGCTCGAACCGTACGTCGTCGAATATAAAAAACTCGGGTTCCGGGCCGAAGTACGCCACGTCTGCTATACCCAACGATCTGAGAAGTGCCTGCGCTTGTTTGGCGATATTGCGGCTGTCGCGACTATAGAGCGAGTATTTAGTCGGATTTATGATGTCACAAAAAAAGACATCGTTGGATCGTCAAAGAACGGGTCCCTAAACACGGAATTAGGGTCCGGTTTCATGATCATGTCGCTCTCGTCGATCGCCTGGAAACCGCGCACCGAAGATCCGTCAAATCCGAGCCCCTCATGAAACATCGCTTCGTCGACATTATTTATCGGGATTGTGATGTGTTGAAGGGACCCGAACAGATCAACGAATTTTAAGTCAACAAAATCAATCTCCTCGTCCGTGAGTAGCTTCATCACGTCCCGAATAGAAATGTTTTTATTCTGGATCATCCGAGCTGTTCTTCACTGCTGCAGCGTGCGCGGACCGCGTTCGCCTGTCCAAGCTGTCATGACATCGTGAAGCTCGGTAACGAAGATCCGGCCAAAACCACCACTTTCCATGCAACCCGCCGCGATGGCTTGCATTGCTGTCTCCACGTTCGAGTCATTGACCGCGATTTCAATTCGGACACGGTTAAAAAGAGAGACGTCCCGTCGCATCCCACGATACGTTTGCTGCTCCGTCCTGGAAGCGGTACCCATGACTGTGGTTGCAGTCAGATGGCGAATCTGCACGTCAAATAACGACTGTTTAACCGCTGGTAACTGCTCCGGGCGGATGAGAGCACTAACAAGTTTCATGGTCCGTACACCTCTCGTGACAGGTTATTCCGTGATAAAAATCTGAAAGCCGGCGTAAGACTCCATTCCGTGTTCATCTATGTCCAAGCCTCGGAGTTCGGTTTCTTTGGGGACGCGTAAACCAATCGTAACGTCGATCATTTTGAACACTGCCCACATCGCGACCGCCGTGAATCCCAGACATGCGACAACGCCGAGACACTGAATTCCGAGTTGATTAAACCCTCCCCCATAAAAAAGCCCGTCCGTTGGCGCGCCGAAACCGGCCTGGCCGAACAGCCCCACTGCGACGGTTCCCCAAATACCGCAAAGCCCATGCACGGGTGCAGCACCAATCGGGTCATCAATCCGCAACTTGTTGAGCCAGTCGATTCCATAAACAACCAGGATCCCGGCGGTGAGGCCGATGAAGATCGCTGCACCAGAGCCAACAACGGCACAGGGCGCCGTAATGCCCACCAGGCCAGCGAGTGCGCCGCTCAATGCTATGGTGAGATCGGGTTTGCCAAACCAAACCCACGCAGTGAACATGGCGGCTATGGTGCCAACGCTTGCTGCAAGCGTCGTGTTGAGCGCCACGCGCGCAACGACATCCGGTTCGCCAAAACCCAGGGTTGAACCGGCGTTGAAACCGTACCAGCCAAACCAGAGAATGAAAACGCCGATGCCAACCAATGGCATACTGTGCCCGGCAATTACGTTTGGTGTGCCGTTGGGATTGAAGCGGCCAATGCGCGGGCCCAGCATCATTGCGCCCAGCAGCGCACTGATCCCCCCAACGCCATGCACCACAGTCGAACCGGCAAAGTCGTGAAAACCGTACGCGGCGAGCCAACCACCGCCCCATGCCCAATGGCCAACGATGGGATAGATAAAAGCTGAAATCAAAAAGGAATAAGCAAGATAAGCAACAAACCGCATCCGCTCAGCCACAGCGCCTGCAACGATCGTGGCTGCGGTACCGGCAAAGACCGCTTGAAACAGCCAGAACGCCTCCAGCGGAACACCATCGACCGGCGATTCGACACCGACCAAGAACCAACCTTCCGTTCCAAACAACAGGCCCTCGGTCCCATACATGATGGCGTAGCCGAAACAAAAGTACCCGAGTACCGCGAAGCAAAAATCCAGCAGGTTCTTCATGATAATGTTGGCGGCATTCTTGGTTCGAACCATGCCCGCCTCTACCATGCCAAACCCCGCCTGCATAAAAAACACCAACATAGCAGCGAGCAAAATCCACATTGTGTCTATAGCGTTCCACACCGGTTGTACTTCGGCCGTGCCGTTTTCCTGCGCGACTACCGGCATCGCGAATGTGGCGATTATTAGCGCGACAACGCTTAGAATTCGCATACTGTTTCTCTTAGGTAATTGCTCGACGAGAGGTGACGACCGACCATTGACCGCTAACGTGGAACGCGCCGATACTGAAAAAGTCCCCATCGCTCTACGACATTGTAATTCGCCATCTTTTTGCTGCGGATGAACGTTGCCATACCTATACCACCTCCCGTCGCAGCGATGCAACCAGCGTTTTCAATCTAGCGCATTTTCACCGTGACTACGCAAGCAGATTCAATACGCTTTGTCGTTGACTTGCATCAATTCCGGCCACGAACGGGCCGCGATGTCCAGACACTGCGATAGATAATCCATCTAGACCAACGACGTCTCCACCTGCCGCTCTTAGCAACGTCGCTCCTGCAGCGAGATCGAATGGATCGGAACGCCGTTGCGACCAAAGGTTAACATAGACGAAAGCCCCCTTTGCGGCTTCGAACAAACCCCAGGACGGAGAGCCACCAACCGCCTTAACCATCTGCAATTGCTCGCCGTTCCACGCCGCGAAAAGCCGTTCGAATAACGGCCCGGCACCACGGCTAGGGTGTGCATTCACCAGGAGCACCCGTTTCCCAACCGGTTGTAAAGGAAGAGTGGTGCCTTGTGTATCCTCCCCAAACACCGAAAACTGCAATAATCGCGGCTGGTTACCCGGTGATGCGTAGCCGATCTCGCCCGTGGCCGGATTTGAAATCATCCCGAGAAACACCTGTGCGTCTTTGAACATAGCAAGGCTCGTGGTGATGGTCTCGCTACGGCTCAGGAACGACCAGGTTCCATCAATAGGATCGATGGCTACTGTTATCCCGCGGCGCTTTAGCTGCCCACCGCCTTCTTCACCGAACACCGCTGCGGTAGATGCACAGGTGCTCAAAATCCCACGGAGACGTTCTTCTATCGTGCGTTCAATGAGCACTGATGGGGTTTGGTCCGCCTTGAACTGCAGTGACTGATCCAGCGCACCCAACCGTGCGCTGCGCACCGACCGTCCTGCCTCCATTAAAAACTCCAACCCGAAGCGCGTCCACGCGTCGACGTCGTTGTCCGGCCCAAGGGAAGGCGCTAATCCATTTTTGAAGTTCGCGAGCCCCTGCTGCTCTATTGATGTGAGCTTCATAACTCGGCTCTCAACCCGTCCTTTCCAATAGCCGGGTTGCTTCTGCTTCTGGCATCGCGCCAGCATCGCGCAGACGTGAAACGGCTTCTCGCACGAGTCGTGCCCCACTAGAGCTGATAACGTTGATCGTATCCGCCACCAGCGGCCTCCACTCTACTTCGCTGAATGCATCCGTGGAACGTAACACGGGAGCCCTGAATTCTCGCTTCGGAGTGATTAAATAAGCGCGTAATTCGACCCATGCGTGGTCTGTTTGCCGAACGTCGTAATAAAACCCGTCGAACATCACATCTTCTTCGTCAAAGTCGATCTGGCAACCAACTTTGCTCAACGCAATTCTAGACATGGCTTGTTCTGCAGTCTCCCCGCTAAACAGAAAGCCCCTTGGTAGAGACAAGATTGTCTGTCCCTCGCGCCTTCCAACGAGTATTTCGATGGGGTTCGATTCACCGGTTGAGCGCGTGACAACTGCCCCGACTGCTGGATTAGCACCCCACCCGCCGAGCATTCCGCGTCCCGCAATTCCAGTACGTCCACGCGGATTTAGCGGGCGGCCGAGGTCATCGGCGCGTTGAGATTCTCCAGTCGAGACGTCCCCTCCGAGTAATCTGGTATCTTCAGGGTCTGCCCACCCGCCATTTTGTAGGTGACGATCGTTTTCGAGGACGTCTCCATCCACGTGATACGGCGGATCGTAGTTACCAACTTCTACGCTCCACGGGGCCTGGTCAATGGATATTCGTTGCCGAGCCGGGTAGGAAGCAGGACGTTCGCCACGAATTCGAAGATGGAAATCATCTGTGACCAGTTTGAAGCACAGCGTTCCCGCAGAATAAAGTGCATATATCAGTTGAATTAGCTTGCATTCGCCCCGATTACGTCGGGCATCGAAACTTAGCGTGTGCAGTGCGTATTTCAGTAATGCGACCTGGTAAATCAACCAACCATCACCTACCTTGAGGTCGAAACACTTCCGCCGGATCAAGTTTACCGCCGCAAGAATCTTACGGTATCGAAGGTCCCATTTGACAAATTTGAGTTCGCTGGGCAGATTATCGGGCGCATCTGGAAGCCGGTGGTTGAGCAAGTAGTCCTCGAATCGTCTGAGCCGAGGCAAATCGTCATGTTCGAAGTCCTTGCTCATTACGAATTTGACGTCATTCTCCAGCTTGGCGAAATCTAGCTCGAGTGGATACTCGCCCGCGTGGGTCCAATCGATAAACCAGATATTTTCAGCCTGATCGCAAATGATGTTTTTCAAATTCAGATCACCGTGAGCGATGCATACCTCGGACTCGATGCCATCCTCGTTCGAAGCAATGAGCGACAGCATGGTTTGGGTTTGACGAACATCGATGCCCGCATCTTTGATGCGTTCAGCTTCCACATACTCGGTAATGTGCTTGCCATTTTCATCGAGCCACAACAATTGATCTTTTATATGAAGTCCGAACTCGCGGTAGGGCACGACCGATGCTCGAAATAGCGTATTGCGGTACAGCTTTTCAGATAGCTGGCCCAGGACTTTTTCAAGGCGATTTGTAAAGTGTTTCAGGGCCAGTTCATTCTCAGCCGCTTCAAAGTGATCCTGAAGCGTCTCTGGCTGCCCCTCCATGGCAGCTAATTCCATACCAACGCCTATGTGGTCTCGCAACGAAACGGGATAGCCGAAGGAAGGCACATGCTTCCCAACAAAATCTTTGACTCGATGATAGCCTTCGATCTCCCGACGCATTTGCGCGCGAGCATCAATTTTTATCACCATGGGCTCGGTACGCGCAGTACCTTGCCAACCATCCGCAAGAAATAGCAGACTGCCGCTGTAGCCACCCTGTAATGAGCGGAGATGTGTCTTTGTCCAGTGACAACATAGGAGTTCTATGATTCTGCTTTGTTCGGTGCTAAGCGCCTCACGCACTTCGCGCGGTTCTATGATGCATGGCTGTAGGTTAAATTGTTCAACCCGCTTCGCGTCTAAGCCAGCGAAAGCTGCTGCTTCTCCGAGATCCAAAAAAATTCGCACCCCGGCCAACGGCAGGTGATGCCGCAGGGCCGCATAATGAGCCTCTTGCGTACTGCTACCAACAAGATGCGCGCACACCGCAACATCCGAATACCCAAGTACGTTTCGCAGTACGAGTGCCGTACTTAGAACCCGCCCGTCCGTATGACACCCGACGATAAGAATCCTTACCTGTTCCTCTTTTGACACAACGTCGCGGATCTGGGCTTGGATTTGAACCCACGGCATCTGCGCTGGCACGCATGTGACAAGAGCGGCATCGGCGGCGATTTTGTCGAACGGATCGATGAGCACCTGTTTTATGTTGCAACCAGCTTCGGTATCCGATGTCTTGGCGGCATTTACGTCGACAAGAAATAACAGGTGTGTCGATGCGTCCTTCAGCCGAACCTGCTCAGCCGCTAGTTCAAGAAACCGAGGGAGGGGACCTTGTCCGTACTGGCGACCGCTTCCGACCAGTCGTGCGATTTCACGCCTGCCGACATTAACATTATTGCTTTGGTAATGAAGTTCCGGACTCAATACATCCCGCGTGAGACCATCACAAACAATAATAGTCTGCACCAAACTAACTCGTTTTTGAGTTCAAACTCGGACAACAATCATAATAAGTTTGCATATTATCCCTCTTCACCCTGTGCGGTTATTTATAATAATCAAGGGCTGCACCGAGGCTTGCAGCTTATCTGCTCTGAACTGAGAATTCTGACAGCACGGTCGGTCTTATAGAGATCGAGACAACTTCGCTTGAACGGCAGTTTGCGGATTCGAGCCCAGGTTGACCTAGCCAATTTAATTCGTCTGCGAGTGGCGCACAGAGGCTGTTGTTCCACGGCGGATCACGAATATCGTGATGTCGTCTGCCTGCTCTTTGGTCCCGGCGAAGGCGTCCACCGAATCCACGATAGCTGTAACGATTGCCGACGGTTCCTTTGAGGTCGAGCGAAGCACATCCAGCACCCTTTGTTCGCCGTAGAGTTTACCGTCGACGTCCTTCGCTTCGGTAACGCCGTCGGTGTATAGGAACAGCGCATCTGACTCTTGCAACGTCAACTGATCCTCTCCGTAGTCTAGATCCTCCACTGCACCGAGCACTGGTCCATGACGGGCATCGAGTAAGTCCACCCCGTCTTGACCTCGACAGACGAACGGCGGGTTGTGTCCAGCGTTCGTGAAGGTGATATTTCCAGAATCCGGCTCAATCACAGCCACAAAAAAAGTCACAAACATCGCTGAAGGATTGTACTTTGCCAGTTCGTTGTTCATCCGGGTGACAACTTCACGAGGACTCGGAAGTTCAGATACCAGCGATGCAAAGAGGGTCTTTGCCACCGCCATGAACAGGGCGGCAGCTACGCCCTTTCCAGAGACATCGCCAATGCAGAACCACACTCTGCCGTCTGAGGACCGTAAGATGTCATAGAAGTCACCACCCAGCTCATGTGCTGGCCGAAGTGTCGCCGCCGCCACGAGATTATCATCGTTGGAAAGCACGCTAGAGACCTCGGGGACGAGGGTCATTTGTACGGTGCGCCCGAACTCCAGCTCCTGTTCCATCCGGCTGTGAGCCTTCCGGAGGGCTTCTTGGGAACGCCTCAAGGTAAGCTGTGTGCTTAGCCGCGCCAGGGCGACGGGGAAATCGACAGGTTTCGCGACGTAATCATTTGCGCCGGCCATGAGTGCGCGCACGACGTCCTCGCTCTGGTCTTTAGCCGTGACCATGATGACTGGTAATTCCAAGGCCGTATATTCGATACGGATGTGTTTGAGGACTTCGAAGCCATCCATGCCAGGCATCATGACGTCGAGGAGGATGACATCGAAGCGGTGCTTTCCGATCAGCGCTAAGGCACTCGTGCCGTCCACCGCCGTCGCTACGATATGCCCCTGGCGGGCGAGACGCCGCGACAACATGTCCCGGATCAACTCGTTATCGTCAACGACCAGTATCTCGCCAGCTAGCGCCCATTCACCTGGATTTGTCATGGTGAGACGAAATTAGCGATCTTCCCGAGCAGTCGCTCGAAATCGATCGGCTTTGTATCGTATTCATCGCAACCTGCTTCCATTGCTTTCTCTCGGTCGCCGGCCATCGCATGCGCCGTCACTGCGATGACCGGAATATCCGCCGTTTTGGGCGCATCCTTTAGCGCACGCGTCGCGCTCAAACCATCCATCATCGGTAGGCTCAGGTCCATGAGAATTAAGTCCGGCATCTCTTGCGTGGCGAGACTAACCGCCGCTTGGCCGTCGCTAGCGGTTATCACTTCAAACCCGCGGCGCTTCAGACGTCGCGCGAGCATGTCCTGGATCAGTGCGTCGTCTTCGACGATCAGGATCATCGCAATGCTGCCAGGGTTTCTCGTATCTGCGTAAGCAACTGATCTGTGGTGACAGCGCCTTTTTCGATGACGCGCTCGACCTCGCCTTGCAGGCGCTGGCGAACCTTCTCGGTCAGCTCGGTTCCCGTAACCACTATAACGGGTATTGTTCGCCAGGCTTCGACTTGGCGCATTTCGTACAGGAAATCAAAGCCGTCCATGACGGGCATCATGAGATCCAGCATCACCAAAACCGGTGGATGCTTGGTCATGATTTCGAGCGCATCACGACCGTTCTCAGCCTCGTAGACCCGCCATCCGTCCTTTTCCAGGAGCCGTCGTTGTAGTTCGCGCGTCTGCGGATCATCCTCGACTACGAGGACCGGGCATGGGGGGTCTCCACGGCGGTATTTCTTCAAGATCCTCGATAAATGTTCCCGATCGATCGGTTTGCTCAGATAGTCCGCGGCACCGAGTGCATACCCCATGTTGCGCTCGTCAACCATGGTCAACATGATAATGGGTATATCACGGAGCGCCTCGTCGGCTTTTAATTCCCGAAGTACCGACCAACCATCCATCCCTGGCATCAGAACGTCGAGGGTGACTGCAATGGGATTGACTCCCCGGATCAGCCGCAGGCCCTCCTCACCGGTCGCGGCCTGGACGACAGTGAAGCCTTCGCGCGTCAGCGTTCTTAAAAGCAATTCCCGGGTGTTGGCGTCGTCGTCGACGACCACAACCGTCTGTGAAGCGCCTGAAACCGAAGCTGCAACCGCTTCTGTGACCGGATCCGGCGCTTGGTTATCCTCGCGCTTGACCGCGTCAGCTACCTTGGCCGGCAGGCGGATTGTGAACGATGAACCCTGGCCCTCCGTACTCTCCACGGTAATCTCGCCGCCCATCATCTGGCAGAAGCGCCGTGTGATGGCGAGACCGAGACCCGTGCCACCGTACTGTCGTGTCGTCGAGGAATCGGCCTGGGTAAACTCTTCGAACAATTTGCTGAGGTCGTCGGCCTGGATCCCAATCCCGGTATCGCCAACGGTGAACTCGAAGCAATCATCCTCGCGCGCTACGCGCAAAGAGATGATCCCATGCTCGGTGAACTTTGCTGCATTACTCAGCAAATTGAATAGCGACTGCCGGACCTTGGTCAAATCGGCGTGCATGGACCCAAGATCATCTGCTATTTCTCGTTCCAAGGTGTTGCCGTTTTTCTCGATCACTGGAGTAATGGTTGTAGCAATCTCTTCAATCATCAAAGATACGTCGAAGCTCTCGAGGTACAACTCCATCTTACCGGCCTCGATCTTGGACAGATCGAGGATCTGATCGATTAGCTCGCGTAGATGCTTAGCTGTTTGGTTGATCTTCTCGAGATCGGGTAGGAAGTGGTCTTGTCCGAGATCCACGGCCTCCTCCATCAGCATCTCGCAGTATCCGGTAATGACAGTCATTGGGGTACGAAGCTCATGGCTCATGTTGGCGAGGAACGCGCTCTTGGTTCGGCTGGCCTGCTCGGCCGCTTGCTGGGCTAGCTTGAGTTCTTCTTCGGCCTGTTTGCGCTCGGTGATGTCGGTGGAGATGTTGCACAACGCGTAAGGTTTCCCCTCCTCGTCGAACAACGGGAAGTTATAGACCCAAAAGGTACGCAGACCATCCCTCATGGGCGCGGTTTCTTCTTTTTCCAATGCCTTGCCAAGCTCCAGGGTCTTGCGATCCTCAGACTCAAACTTGCGGGCGAGCTCTTCGGGGTAGAGGTCGAAGTCCGTCTTCCCCATCACGGCCTCCTCGGTGAGTCCCATCTGGTCCAGCCATTGACGGTCGGCCAGCATGAACCGGCCTTCAAGGTCCTTGATAGTAATCAGGGCCGGTGAATGATCGAGTACCCCCTGGATTAAGCCTTGGTTCTTGACGAGTTCAGCGTGGGCCAGCTTGAGTTTTGCTTCCGCCCGCTTACGCTCGGTGATGTCCGACGAAATGCCGCACACCGCGTAAGTTCGGCCCAATTGATCTAGTAGCGGAAACTTGTAGGACATATAGGTGTGCACACCATCAGCTTGTGGCGCTTGCTCCTCTATTTCCTGCATGAGACCCGTTTCCAGCACTCTACGGTCATTGGCTGCGAATCCCTCCGCAAATTCTGGGTCAAATACCTCTACATCGGTGTACCCAATAACTTTTTTTTCATCGAGGCCTAAGACATCCAGCCACTTGCGGTTGGTTAACTGATACCGGCCTTCTACATCTTTGATGTAAATCAGAGCGGGGGAATTATCCAGAACGGCCTGAAGCTGAGTCTGACTCTCGGTTAAATCCCGATGGGCTCCTTCAAGCCGCTCTTCCATTCGCTTGCGTCCAGTGATGTCTGTCGTAACACCGGTCCAAATGATGCTGTCGTCTTCTTGTTTGCGTGGGGTCGCCGTGGCGCTTAACCAGGTGGTGTCTTGCCCCGGCAACTGCACTCTGTATTCGTAGGTATATTCCGACAACGTCCGCGAATTTTCCTCGATCACTTCTATAAGACCCTCAACATCTTCCTTTGGTATATAGCGGCCAAAGGCGGCAAAATCCTCTTTTATGGTTTCAACTTCCACGCCGTGATATCGCTCTAGAGCATGATTTGCCCACAATAGTTGCCATTCACCATCAGCTTTTCGCACGTCTTGATAGACGATCCCGGGCATAGTACTGGTCACGTCCTGAAGCTGTGCCTGGCTGGCGGCGAGATCGGTGTTCAATTTGAGGAGTTGCTGCTCGGCTTCACGCCGCTTGATTGCGCTGTGCAGACTCTGCCCGAAAACCTGGAGCATCGAAACATCCCGGGTATCGAGACTACTCAAGCGCTGTGGTTCGTTTAAGGTGAAATACGCGATCAATTGTCCTTCTTCCATAATGGGGAGTACCGCGAATGACGTGATGCCTATCTCCTGGAAAAAATCCCGTATCCCGATTTTCTCATCCGAGAGTTCATGTATATCGCGTAGGTGAAAAGGCTCACCCTTAAATATTTCCTGAATAATCGGTGAGAATTCGCGCGGTTCCAATTTGATGTTTTGGAACATTTCTATCTGCGGCTCGATACCGACCCGGCACCATTCGTGAGTCATGGAGCGCGTTGTGCGGTCAGCCGAGATGCGCCAGACAGAGACTCGGTTGCCGACGGTGAGTTCTCCAAGTTCTGCAAGCGATTTACTGATTGCGACATCGATATTGCCAGTAGCTGCGAACCGCTCGGATATGGCACTCACGATTTGCTCGAGTTCAAATTGGAAGCGAAGTCGCTCTTCAGCCTGTTTGCGCTCGGTGATGTCGGTATAGGTCCTGACGAAGCCGCCGCCGGCCAGGGGATTTTGCCGAACCTCCAGTGCCCGGCCGGACGTGGTGCCGCGCTGCCAAGTCGCATGGCCGCCCACTTCCGCGAAATGCAAAGCCTCCTCCTTACCCTCATCGGTAAAGCTTTCCGTCCCGAGTTCGAAGAAATCTTCCATGGATCGGCACTGGCGCGCTGCTTCCTTGTCAATGCCGATATAGTCGAGCAGTTGATCATTGCAGACGAGGACGTTTTCGTCTGCATCTACCATTAGTATTCCCTGACCCATATTTTCAAGCGTAGTATTGGCAATAGCAGATGCCGACTCTGCTTCATTCTTAGCAACTATGACCGCGTCTTCAGATTTGCGGCGTTGAACGGCGCCATATAAGCCTTCCCCAAACACCTTGAGCAGTGATATATCCGGGTTGCTCATTGCATTTAATCGCTGAGGAACATCCAAACCGGTAAACGCTACCATGCGCCCATTCTCTACAATCGGGAAAATCGCAACAGAATTAATTCCTATACTTGTGAAAAACTCTCTTATTTCATGTTGCTCTGGCGGTAATTGTGAAATATCTCTGCAATAATAAATCCCATCCGATGCAAGTCGATTTATTAGATCCATTACTCCCAATTCGGACGTTGGAAGATTTTGAAACATATCGATTTGAGACTCTATTCCGGGCGCACACCATTCGTTGGTATTCGTCATAAATCTCCCATCGCTTGAGAATTTAAATAGGTACGCCCGCTGCGAGCCGCTAAATTCTCCGATCTCTTTTAACGACGTATCAATAGCCGCTTCCAGATCATCCGCAATAGCAAAGCGAGATGAACTTTTGCCTATCAGTTGCTCCAATGCAAGACGGAAGCGCAGGGCTTCTTCAGTCTGCTTGCGCTCGGTAATGTCCCGAACGACCGCCTGCGTTACAGGTTTCCCGTCCAGCTCCATCGCACTCAATCGCACTTCCGCGGGAAATTCTGTTCCATCCGCACGGAGGTAGGTCCATTCAAAGAAGCTGCTGCCTGTCAAACGAGCTTCTGCTCTATTTTCGGCAATTAGGACTCGCGAGGCTTGCCCATTCGGCTGCACCGTCGGTGACCGATCGGCGGTGTGCGTACTACGCATTTCATCGATGCTGGCAGATCCGAACATCCGTAACGTCGCCTCGTTGCAATCAATGAGAAAAGCTTCATCGTCGATTAGCAACACCGCATCGCGCGAGGATTCAAACAGACTTCGGAACTTTGTTTCACGCTCTGTTAGTGTTTTCTCAGCCTGCTTGCGCTCGGTGATGTCGTAATGCCAACCCACAATCGCAGGTTGATCCTGGTAGGCCATCGGGAAGAGAGACATCAACTCCCAAAAAGTACCTCCATCCGGCCGCTGCATCATCATTTCCATGTCGCGGACTTCGCCTTTGGTCCTTAACTCCTCAATCAGCGGCTGCCTGTCCGTGACATGCGCATAGAGTCGTTTGGCGTTTTGCCCAAGCATTTCGTCTTTTTCTATGTGGAACAACTCAGCAAAACGCGTATTCAAAAATACAACCTTTGAATCTTCGTCTCGGGTGATCGCCACGCCGACTGGACTCGCTTCGAGAAGGGACAGGAGTCGTTCTTCGCTTTCGCGTAGCGCTTGTTCGTCGCGTTTGCGCTCGGTGATGTCGGTATAGGTGCGAACGAACCCTCCATCGGTGAGCGGAGTCTGCCGGATCTCGATGCACTTGCCGTCTTCAGTCGAAAGTTCGTAGCTCGCATAACCGCTTTCCTGGGCAAGACGACTGGACCGTTGCACAAATTCTTCACTGACGTTTTGTTTGCCAGCCTCAAGCAATTCTTCGAAAGTACGACAGTCCGCCGCCGCTTCCTTGGATACCCCAACGTAGTCGAGCATCTGATCGTTGTGCACGAGAATCTGGCCATCGCCATCCACCATGAGGATCCCCTGGCCCGTGTTCTCAAGCGTCGTTTTAGCGATAGCCGAAGCGCGTTCGGCTGCGTCCTTTGCCACCTTGAGCGCTTCTTCAGCTCGTTTGCGCTCAATGACCCGCCCAAGTTGCGTTCCCGCATGCGCCATCACTTCCAGTAATTGTTTATCAGGCGCTATGGCGTCAACGGCAAAGAATTCCAGCACGGCCGTAACTTCAGTTCCCACCAGCACCGGAAACCCAAAAGCCGCTTTAACGCCAATATCTTCGGCGTGCTTTGCGCGAGCGAAATTGGGGTCCTGAGTGACATCGGTGACCCACAATGGCTCACCACTGCCCAGGACGCGGCCGGGCAGACCAATACCCGGCGCGAACCGCGTCTTTTCGGTGATGTCCCGAAAGGTTTTGAACTTCCGGGGTTTGTCGAGGTGCCACAGCCCAGCCGGAACGAGATCACCGGTGCCGTCTTCGCCTAGCAGGTATACATTGCCCACCGGCCACCCTGTAAGCGCGCACACCTCGTCGAGACACACCTGAAACGCCTCTTCGACAGTCGAGGCTTCATTGGCGGCAACTGCGAGTTTCTGCAGTAAATGCAGATATGCGGTATCCTCGACCCGCGCAGCATCCGCACTCTTAGATGTACGCTTTTGGGCGGTTCTCGAGGTTCTTTTCTTACTCGTCGAAGACCCGGAGTTTGTTTTCGTACTGCTCTTTCTCAGCGCCATCTGCTAGACACCTCCTGGGAACGTCACATGAGTGCGTTCTGGCGCGGCCGGTTTAGAAATGCTTTGACTGTGGGCTGATCACATACTTGCGCGGGCGCGGGGAACCCAGGAGATAGCATACCGACTTCATTATCCGCTGGCGAACAAATCCGTAACTAATAGATAACTTGGATCCCCAGCGAAATTCACAGGTAACACTACTATCCAAATACCGGAATTTCTAAGTTTTGAGTCCGCTGGATATGGTGTCCCAATTACTTCGTAGTTTATACGCAAGGAAAACTGCGCCGAGCACGGTACGTTTGATAAATGCGGGATGGGTGGTAACGAAGTCTACTTGCGTGAACAATACAATCTGTTGAGCCGAGTTCTAATATTGAGTTCGGTCGGCGTTGTTAGCCTTTCATATCTATAAATCTACGGCCCTACAGCAACCGGTCGTATACCAGCGTTCGCTAATTCACGATAGTACGTTTCAATATCGCTTATACATGCTTCATTGACCATTGCACGCGGCAAAGGAACATCACCCGGATCACGGATGCGGCAGGTGTCCTAGGGAGAAATCCTGAATTCCCGGTGTAGACGTCGATAGCCAGTTGACGTCAGCCGTACAGCCCTTGGTCCAAGATGCTGGTCCCGTTCGGTGGACCCATTACCGCTGCTGTGAGGGATACCTACAAGACGGATTTCCAGATCGGATAGCGCTGGATCGTGCTCGCATCGAAAAAAAGTCGGAACGCCCCACCAGGATAGATGGTTGAGTAATCCTGCGTCATTTGAAGATTCCGACATAAGACCTCCTTTACTCTATTTGACCGGCGCTCGGAACAAATCTCGATGTTGCAATTGTCAAGGATCGGACTAGATGTTCATGGCATTACAAGCAGATATTTCAACAAGGGCACTCGCTATACATGAAACAGGAAACGTCGTTTACTCACTAGTCGATAAATAAGGCGACATCGATGGAACTTTCTGAGAGCGTACCGATCGGATCAGATATGAAACTGGACGGCCGCACGCTTGACCATTCGACCTTGGAAGCTATTCGCTTGATGGCGATAGAGCGCGTTCGCGAAGGCGAGTCGCCGGCGACGGTGATCGCATCGTTCGGGTTCAACCGGACGACCATCTACAAATGGATCAAAGCGGCGCTGCAGCCGGGTGTCGGCATCAAGGCGTTGCGTTCGACGAAGGCTACGGGGCGGCCACGAACCCTGAGCGCGGCGCAAGAGCGACAGGTGTTCCGCTGGGTCAATGGTCGTGACCCGCGACAGTATGGATTGGACTTCGGCTTGTGGACGCGCGCGGTGGTCGTGGAGTTGGTGACGCAGAAGTTCGGGGTGACGATAGGCGTCACGGCGGTCGGGGAGTTGTTGGCGAAACTGGGATTGACGCCGCACAAGCCGCTGCAGCGAGCCTATCAGCGGGACCCCGAGGCGATTGAACGCTGGCAGCGTGAAACCTTCCCAGCCATCGCCCGTCAAGCGAAACAGCACGGTGGCGAGGTGTTTTTCTGGGATGAGTCTGGCTTCCGTGCTGATACGGTGCACGGTAAGACCTGGGGCGTGCGCGGCCAGACGCCGGTCGTGTACCGACCCGGACAGCGTCAATCGTTCAGTGCCGCCTCGGCGGTCAACGCCAACGGGGCGTTCTGGTTTTGCACCTATAGCGGCGCGCTCAAAGCCGCTTTGTTTGTCACCTTGCTGCGCCAGCTCATGCGGGGCCGGCGCAAGCCGGTGCATCTCGTGCTCGACAGTCTGCCGGCGCACAAGACCGCGCGCGTGCGCGACTACGTCGCTTCGACGAATGGCCGGCTGAGCCTGCATTTTCTGCCCGGTTACGCGCCAGACCTGAACCCCGATGAATGGGTGTGGAGTCACGTCAAGCGCACTGGTGCGGCGCGACGGACGCTGCGGGCGGGCGAAACACTGCGCGAGAAGATCGAGGAGCAACTAGCCCAACTCAAGCGTATGCCCCACCTTGTTCGATCATTCTTTCTTGCTCCATCTGTCGCCTATATTGGCGACTGCTGAGTAAATCGATTCTTGCTATTATCGCTGCCGCCGGCATTGGAGTCGAAAGAGCGCCCTTGGCGTCGACAGTTTCGGCTCCGCGCAGAATTCAGATGCACGGAAGTAACAACGTGAGTGATCCCGCAAATGTATTTATGGAGTGAGCGAAACATGAAGACCACATTGTTGTTCGCGAGTTCGACGTTTTTTGCTTTGTTTAGCCTAAACATCTCAGCCCAGGAGTCATTTGCTAACTACCACCGTACAGATTACTACCCCGGCACGGAAACACTCGCAGAGGACGAGATGCGGGTAGTTGCACTTGGCACCGGAAATCCGTCCCCGCGTAAATCCCAAGCCTCAACCTCATGGTTTGTTGAACTGGGCAACGGCGATAAGTTCTTCTTTGATATCGGCACGGGCTCACAGATGAATTTCCCGCCGCTCAGGGTTTCCTACCGTGATGCGGACAAAGTGTTTCTGTCTCACCTGCATTCCGACCATGCAGGCGACCTGGCGGAGATCTGGATCGGCGGGTGGCTCGCCGGACGTTGGGACCGTCCTCTCAGGATATGGGGTCCGTCCGGAGCGACGCCAGAAATGGGTACCGCACATTTTCTGAAAATGCAGAAAGCCGCATGGACCTGGGATCTGGCTAGTCGGCACGGTAAGTTGCCCGCGGCGGGGGCGGAGCTGGAAATCCACGAGTTCGATTATTCGAAAACGCAAACAGTGTATCAACAAAACGGCGTTACTATTTCCAGCTTCCCGGCGTTACACGGGCCGGACGGTCCGGTGAGTTACCGGCTCGATTGGAACGAATTGAGTTTCGTTTTCTCGGGAGACACCACTCAGACAAAATTCATGCTCGAAAATGCCCGTAACGTCGATTTACTGCTCCACGAATCGATTGACACCGTGCAGCGCATGATCGATGTATGGGGCTGGGATGAAAAGTTGGCGAATATTGTCGGATCGTTGATCCATACGCAGCCGGCGGCAGCTGGTCGTATGTTCAGCCTTGTTAAACCACGAATGGCGGTCGCCTTTCATTTTTTCTATGACCTACAAAGCGTCCCATTGGTTTACGACGATATCCGTTCTACTTATAGCGGGCCGCTGGTGTTGGCGCGTGACGGGGTCGTCTTTAATGTCACACCTGACGACATTCGGGTACGTATGGTGGTGGCAAACGACGAAACCTATCCGGAAACCGTAGATTTTGATGCCTACCGCAGGGCGGGACGGAGTGAAAATACGCGGGCGTCTCAATGGCTGCTCGATAGTCGGCTGAAATCGGAATAGTTCAATAGAGGATCAGGAAATCGCAGTACGCGCAGAGCAGTGATCTGACACCTTTTTTACACATGGATCTTTAAAAACGCGCCCGAAATGAAAGCCAGGATATTCTACGGCTGGTACGTATTGGCGGCGGCGTTCGTCGTTCTGTTCCTGAGCACTGGCACGCATCTTTCGTTCGGGGTGATGCTTAAGCCCATGGCGGCCGAGTTCGGCTGGGATCGTGGCGCGATCTCATCCGTCTATTTTCTGAACATGACCGTGCTGGCAACATCAATGGTGTTCATCGGACGCCTTTACGACCGCATCGGACCAAGGCCGATCCTCACCATCGGCGCCCTGCTCCTCACCCTCGGCTACTCGCTGACCGCAAACGTGTCCGCGCTGTGGCAGCTTTACATTTCCTACGGAGTGATCGTGGCGCTCGGTATCGGCGGGACCTCGGTACCGTTGATATCGGCAATCATCGCCAAATGGTTCGTCAAACGCCGTGGCATGGCGGCCAGCTTGACCATCTCAGGCGCCTCCATAGGTCAGTTTGTCCTGGTACCGCTGCTGACCAGCATCACTGTGGAATACGACTGGCGGACGGCCTACCTCACGGTCGCCGCGATGATGTTCGTGGTGATCACAGCCCTCGGGTTCCTCGTGATCCGCGAACCGGGAGACATGGGGTTGCAGGCATACGGCAGCGACACGGAATCGCGTACCGGTGAGCCGATCGCGGCCCCATCCAGCGGGGATGTTTCGATCGGGCACGCGCTGCGGACGCGTTCGTACTGGCTCTTCCTCGTGTCCATGATCATCTGCGGCGGCGCGGATTTCGCCGTCATGACACATTTCGTCCCGTTGGTCACTGATAACGGCATGACGCCGACTATGGCTGGACGTATGCTCGCGTTGTTTGGCTTGACGAGCCTCGCGGGTCTCCTGCTCGCGGGCCCGGTCGCGGACGTCATCGGTAACAAGATCCCGATGGCGTTCGCCTTCGCCGTGCGTTTGCTCCTGTTCGTTTTGATCTTGAACTGGCACTCGAGCGTAGCGTTTTATGTCTTCGCGGTTGGATTCGGTATTACCTTTCTCATTACGGCTCCGATCACGCCCACGCTGCTCGGCAAGCTTTACGGTCTCACACACATTGGCGTTACCATGGGTTTTGTCATGACCTTTCACCATCTGGCAGGTGGTCTTTGGACCTACGTGGGTGGCGAAATTTACGATCGCACGGGAAGCTACGACCTGATGTTTCTAATCTTTGCATGCCTGGCGGCCGTCGCGCTCACCTGCGTTTGCTACATCAAGGACGAGCACCACGATCGCTCGGGCGAGATATGACAGTCGCGGCCACGACGGCGGTCAGGACAATCCTGATCGCCACGATGATTGCGGTAACGAGCGCATACGCTGACATCATGACCATGGACGACCTAGGCCACCTCATGTCGGGGTAGAACCAGACCTACACAACGGGTTTCCGGAAGTCGCCCCGCGGCATCATTTACACTTCGTGACAAAAATCACCCCTCCTGCCTGTCAACGGAAGTCACATGCACTCGTTTTAGAGCGTCATGTTCATCGAATCCACGCAAGAGATCATATTAGCCATTTGGCGTTTAGCAGGGGCCAAATTCACCAACCCTCCGTGTCCCCCCACCCCTACGGTGAATTTGGCCCCCTTTGTTCTGCGATGCGCGTGAATCAAGGAGCCGGGTGAAACATGGTTACTAGTCGATTCAGACAACGCCAATAGGGAGCACAGGTTTCTGCGTAGCGTGAGACACCGCTAGATCAACGGAAGTGAGAATGGAAATGAAGATTAAAATATTCCTTACAACGGTCATTATCACAGTACTCGCTGTACCGGCCTTGGCCGATCCGCCTCGCAGCCATCGCAAGCACGACAGCAAGGCTAGTCGTTTCCACGCGCCCGGACACCGGTTAAACAGACTGCCCGGCGGGCACGTGCGTATCACGGTGGGTAGCTTTGCGTATTTTTACGCCAGCGGCGTGTTCTACAACGAGAGTAGCGGCAGTTACGTCGCCGTTGCCGCGCCCATTGGTGCAATGATACGTGCACTGCCGCCTCGCCATCACGTCGTGCACATACGTCATCGCCCGTACTACCTCGTGAATAATACTTATTACGCATGGGAGTCCTCCGCTGGGGGATACGTGGTCGTTGCCGGTCCGACTTTGCCCCCGCCCTCCGACTTGGCCGTCGCCAATGTTGACTACAACGTGTTCATTTATCCGAAGGATGAGCAAGACGAGGATCAACAGTCCAAAGACCGCTTCGAATGCCACACCTGGGCGGCTCGCAAAAGTGGTTTCGACCCGAGCGTTCCCAAATCCACTGCTGCGGATGCGAGCCCGTTTGACTATCGCCGGGCCATGACAGCGTGTCTGGTAGCGCGAGATTACTCCGTTGCGTAGCTCAACTGGCGGCCCCGCGCTGGCGAGCGTGAAGTTCTCACGGATTATTTTCGAGCCGGCTGCTCGCGACGATTACCGTTATTGGCAGAACGCCAACATGCACCAGTTAGATAGCATCGAGGACACGATCGACAGCATTATGCGCGAGCCGTTTCTTGGCCTCACCTGCGATCGCCATCCGTCTACGTATGACGGGCTTTGGTCTCGGCCGATGTCGCGGGAGCATTCCTTAGTCTACAGCGTCCGCGATGATACGCTGATAATCGTGCGCTGCAGAGACCGCAATGTCAGCTGAAACCCTAGGTCGGAAAAAATTGTCCGCAGAGATCTTAATTGGTCCCCATTGGGTGACCAATTTCGGTCCTCTTCAATGATTTGAGTGAACGTCATTAGCCGGGCAATGGCGACCCGGGGGTGCCAAAAAGCGGCAAATAGCCGAATTTGGCGATGCAGCGATACTCTCAGTCGCTCGAATCCAACATAATTGAAATGCCGCCCTTAAGGCGGTCCCAATCACCTCTCGAACACGTGTGATTCGTGCTGCCAAATGTATTTACCCAACCAGAGCATGTGGGCTTTGAATAATGAACCAAGAAAACCAAGAGCAGACTTTTTGGAACAAGCGGTTTGGGAAGGAAGGCTATCTATTTGGAACCGAGCCAAATAGCTTTCTAAAATCTCAGGCCGCGTTGTTTTCGGCCGGGCAAAAAGTGCTGGCCGTTGCCGATGGGGAAGGTCGTAACGGGACTTTTCTCGCCAGCCTAGGTACCGGCGTCCATGCGGTGGATTTCTCCGACGTGGCGCTAGAGAAGGCGGAAAAACTTGCGGCCAAGCGGGGGGTGAAGATCAAGACCGAACAAGTCGACCTCTTTACCCACGAATTCGCAGCGAGGTCATATGACGCCATCGTTGCGATTTTCATTCAATTTGCCGCGCCAGATCAACGCGGGGGGGCTATTCGAAAACCTGCAAAACGCCCTTAAGCCCAGTGGACTATTCGTCTTGCAAGGTTATCGGCCCGGAGCAAATCGAATATGGCACTGGTGGCCCACCCGATAGGGATAACATGTACACAGAAGATTTTCTCCAGCAGACGTTCTCGGATTTTGATATCGAACATTTGCAAAGTCACGATGACAGCATCGATGAAGGGTTCGGTCATTCGGGAATGTCTGCGCTGATCGATCTGGTGGCTAGAAAGCCACTTTAACGGACAAGCTCCATACCGGGCGAAGGCGATGTGTTGCTCAGCAACAGACGAGACGTAAACGCAGCGCCGTAACGCCGGCATGTTGCTGTGCAACGTTTCGTTTAAACACCGTGTTCAAGAAGGTCTGAGGAGCCCTCTTTTTTGCAACCAGTTGCAAATTCCTTCCCATGGACAAGCTCTAGCTAGCGCGAAATAGTAATTCGCCACACACAGGCCAATGGCTTGGCATCGCTTTCGAAGTTGACGAAAACAAATCCTTGCCACTCTTCGATCCTGAGTTTATGCATACGACAGGTTGCCTTATCTACCCCTGGGACCGGTTGCACGGACATACCGCGTAAACTGCCGTCCAAGTTGTAGGTCCAGTTGTGATACGGGCAGGTAAAGAGATTGGCGTTGCCACTGCCGTCATGGACAACTTGCGACCAGCGATGCTGGCACACGTTAATCAGAGCATGAAGTTCGTTTGCTTTGTCGCGGACGATAACAATTGATTCGCCCCACATTCTGAGAGTGAAGTAATCGCCGGGATGTTCAACCTGGTCCCAGCGCCCGACGCACAGCCAGTTTTTCTTGAGTACGTGCTCCACTTCGTATTGGTAAATGGTCTCGTCGTAATAAAAACGGGCTGGAATGGTGCCCTTCACGCCATTAACGCCGTCTCGGATGCTACGGATCTCTTCTTCTGAGAACGTCGGTTTGACCAGGTTACTCATGACTGTTTCCTCACGGACGGATCTTGCAGAAACTCCTTTATTCCCTTCCTGGGCGTTGCGAACCTTAGTTCACGCAGCAGGTTCGCCATAGGTTGCCTTACTGGAGATCAGCCAGGTGCCATCAACCTTATGTAAGTGGAAATAAGTCACAAAATTCAGCCCTTCGAGCCGGTCCTCAGCGATCACCGCGGTCGCCATGGTGTCCTTTTGCTCAACGGAAACTATGCGGCCAGCGAAGTCGGGGCTGGTTTCGCTGATGGGTGGGATGTTATTCATATAATTCACAATCGATTGCGCGGGCGGGCACGATGCTGAACTGGTCGCCACGGTGACTACTCATGATGGCGTCGGAATGAAAAGCTTCCGTAATCAGATCCGTATTGTGCTGGGCGATTCCATCGATGTACTTTTGAATGGTTGCTTCGATAGCGGATTGGTCTGGCGTTTTTGGTATTCATGTCGTGCCTTCCTCAACGAGTTTTCAATTTATCTTTTTATATAAAACGTTTTATAATAAACGAATAAATCGTCAATGCAAGCGTTCGCGGTGTCGCTGCGACTACGTGCGGGCTGGTGCGGATCCAGCAGTTGTCTTACTATATTAGGTTAGCCACCTCGCATTCGGGTGGTACTTCTTCGTGTTTTGGGAGAGTTGACTTTGGCCGGGACCGCAAACAAAGAGATCTCAAGAATCTAGACTGGTTTTCCAGAATTTTTTGCCTTGCCGCTTCAAGGCAATTAATGAGCGATCGCTACGGCTTCTGGCCTCCACGCACGAAAATCTGGGTATTTCCGAACCCGAGTTCAGCATCTTGGTTATCTTGTCCGAACAGGATGACGTCTCATCCCGAGATATTCATAAAAAACTGGCATCGATAAAGCAACGATTACCCGCGCGCTTGATCGTTTGATTGAAAAAAGCCTGATTTCTCGTACCAAGAGCAAACAGGATAATCGACTCATCAAACTGAAGATCAATGCAAAGGGCAGACGCACGTTTGAGCAGATTGAAGAGAATGCGCTGGCCTGGGAAAGAGAGTTTGTTCGTGGTATCAAGCTGCCGGAATTGAATAACCTGCTGAAGACGCTTGGCAAGTTGGGAGTTGAATCTGGCCAGATTGGAGCAGTCTTGATATGTCAGGTTAGGTTACCTTTAGTCGCTTGCCGAAGGGGGAAAAAACGTCGTCTGGACTTAGGCAGCCATCCGATAGACGTGATGTAGGTCGCGGCTGGCGACGTTTGAGAACAACTAACTGCTGGCGAAGACACATGATTTCAGCAGTAAGTTGTGTCCCCGATTTAAAACACGCTGAACACGCGGCGACAAACCATTGCAACGCGGCTACTCCTGCTTGTTATTATTCTGGCAGCAGTTTTTCACACGACTCGATGGTATAGGAACTATTACAGCTGAAACCCTCTGTTCATCCCAGTTTCAGCTGCATTCACCAAAGTCGGCACCATGAATTAGAGGAATTAGCAGGGAACTCTAATATAAGATGACCTGTGTTCCTCAATATTCATCCGCAAGCAGACCTAGGCTGCCAGCCGAATGTATTCATGATGCAGTCCGCCCACTCGAGGTAACTCGACCACCCTCCCCGCACACGGTGGCTGCACTGATCTCCTCTCCGGCGCATCCTTCTCCAGTGATAGATGGGTCCGCGTGCCGTTGTAGTAGCTAACGTATCGCTTCATCATCCGTCTCAGATGCCGTTCCCCAAGAACGATGACGTGATCGAGGACCTCTCGCCTGATAGATCCGATCACCCGCTCCGCGTACGCGTTCTGCCATGGCGACCGGGGTGCTGTCAGTACTTCTTCTATACCCAACGCTGAGGCTTGCCGAGAGAATCGTCTGCCGTAACTTCGGTCACGATCTCGGAGCACGTACCCAGGCGTTTCGCCCTCACCGACGGCCTCCAACAGTTGTCGCGCTGTCCACACCGCCGTCGGATGCGCGGTCACATTGAAATGGATTATCCGCCGACGTTCATGGCTTAGTATCACCAACACGAATAGCACTCGAAACGTTGCTGAAGGCACGGTGAAGAAATCCATCGAGATCAGCTCTCGGGAATGATTGTCCAGGAAACTTCGCCAGCTTTGAGACGGTGGCCCATGACGACGAAGCATGTACCTGGACACCGTTACCTCCGCGACATCAATGCCTAGCTTCAAAAGCTCGCCATGGATCCGGGGTGCACCCCACAGGGGATTGGCACGACACATTTGCCGAATGAGAACCTTCAGTTCGGGTTCAATCTTTGGGCGACCCCGGCCCCGACTCTTCCAACGCCAATAGTAGCGAAATCCTTGGCGATGCCAGCGCACAACGGTGCCCGGTTGGACCAGGTGCAGTGAGTTCCGCCAGTACTTCCACACCCGCGACAACAAAACCCAGAACAGGCGATCGGTGTCCGTTAGTCGCGGCTTTGGATGACGGTGTTTGACCGCGGCTAGCTGCTGACGCAGCGCTAAGTTCTCAAGTGCCAGCTCACGGCGGCTGCTAAGCGCGCTTCTGAGAGTTCCGAGGAGTATTCCCAACCATTTCAACATGGCTGCCAGGCTAACTGGGCTGGAAGAAAAAGTGCAACAAAATCAACGCAGACCAATTTTGAGGAAGGACAACCGGAGAACCGATCCTCAGAGACCAGACTGCGTGGCGGAGAGAGTTGATTTCGAACTCGTAGTACGTTTTGGAGTCGCTAACTTCGCGGAATGATTAGACTAGTTCAGCGAGAAAATAGAGCAGAGAAAATGTGGATAACTATGGCCATTTCGCAATCTGCGCGAGTACGCTTTCGACCCAGGCTGTTTTCACACAGCCTCGATCCATTGCGGTCTTTTGCAGCGATTATCTGCGACCGTCGGCTCTTCTCGATACCCGTCGTTCGTTTTCCGCGACAATTCAACTGTGAGAACGCGAGAGTGTCAACTGGCGTACTCTTTTACTTCTCCATCGAGGAATTCTGTTCTGAATTGTGTTTGCCCTGACGAAAGCCCGGGCAGCTTGCCGAGATATTTCTCGCGGTACGATTTTGGCGTTATTTTCTTTATGCCCTTGAAGAGCCGTGAGAACTGGGCCGGATTTGCGATACCAACCTGATCGCCGACATCCGCAACGGATAAATCCTGCAACAGGAGGAGATGACTGGCACGTTCGATCCGGCGATGGGATATTTCATCCGTCAGGGTCCGCTGACTCAAGCGCTTCCATCTGCGCCGAAGGGTGCGCTCCGACATTCCGCAGTCTGTGGCCAGTTGAGCGATCCGCAGCGGCTCATGAAGGCGCTCCTCGATAATCTCTACGATGTTCCTTTTGTGAAGCTGCTCGCGGTGTTTCTCAGCGGAGGCCCGGCTCGAATCAGTAAGGTTGGCAATAATTTGGCTCAGCAACAATTGAGAAGTCTGGCAATAGAACGGACTGAGCTGATGGTTGACGTCGTGTCGCGCGAGTTTCATTGCGTGTTCAAACAGCGGTATGAGATGGGATTGGCCCGGCAGATGGACACCGTGACCCAGAACAAAGTCCGTCAGCGCGTGCTGGCCGATTCCCGCCTGTTCGCCATTCGGTGATGCCGCCGGTCCCCGCGTTAGATTGAACGCCAGAAAGTATAGCCTGAGATTTCGCGTTTTCAGCGAGCGTATCTCGTGATAGACGCCGGGATCCGCAACAAACAGATCGGCCTCGCGCAGCCGGATGACCTTGCCCGCGTGCTCAAACTCGCCGGTGCCGGATATGACAATACAGGGCTCGAAGAACGAGTGCCGATGAATTCGGTTTCTAGTGACCTTTTCAAACGTCACGTAGCGGGTTTGACTGAACGTGACGCGATACGTGGGGACCGCGCTCATAGTCGCCAATTTATGAGTTTGGCCGAATTAGTCAAGTTTTGGCCGGTCCAGAGATGGTCAATACTGCATCTCGCTGACACAATAGCGGCGTACTTCAGCAAATACTTGGGACGACTTCGTGTGATCAGAGTGGCGGAACCAGCGCAATTTATCGGCGAGGTATTTGCCGAGCAGGGCTTTTATCTGGCAAGGGCTGTCTACGAGAATGCAGTGCTGCGTGAGCTGGAAGAAGATTTCGATCGCATCGTTGCGCAACTCGAGCGCAGCGCAGAGGAGATCAATGCCCGTTGGTCCGGTGAAAACATGGACGCACTCGATGGTGGCACATCGACGGCCATCCATACACACAGCGTCCATCGATATTCATCTCGTTGGTTGCGGGCGCTTCAGCACGAGACCTTTCTACACGTAACGCAGCAAATACTCGGGACAGACATCGTTTTGCATCACACGAAATTATTTCAAAAACCGCCGCGGGAGGGTGCGCCGTTCCCCATACATCAGGATTGGTGGTATTTCCCGACGCGTAACGACAGCATGATCGCCGCCGTCATTTTCCTGACAGATGCTGATCAAAGCTCCGGAGGGCTGTGCGTTTATCCGGGTTCGCACAAGCTGGGCCGTCTGGAAAACTCCTCGGGGCTGGATGCAGCGGAGTCACTCCGGCCCTATCCACTGTCGGGCGCAACCCCCGTCAACGCTAAACGCGGTGATGTACTGTTCTTCAGCTATTTCACCCTGCATGGTTCGCTGCCGAATAAATCGGAGCAATGCCGCAAGACCGTACTCGTGCAGATGCACAGTGGCGGCGATTACGTGCTCGAGAACGAAGACATTGAACACATCAATGAGCGGCTGGTGCTCAGCGGTTGGAATCATCATATGCGCCGCTCCCTGGCACGGAAGTAGCGGCCGCCATCGGATGACGTGTTCACGACTTTGGGATTGCACCGCGCCTTATTGGCCCATTGACGCAGCGCAAAGTCAATTACTGACGCCGCCTTAGCGAGGTACTGAAGAAATGAAACAAACCGACCGGATCACCGAACAAGCAGCCACTTTGCCTGGAGAGGAAGGCGTCCGATTTTATCGTCAGCACGGCTACTACATTACCCCCAAGATACTCGCAGACGACGTGCTCGATGCCGCGCTGAACGCGATTGAGTCATTCTATGCGGGCGAGCGCGATCGAGCACCACCCGACGGTGCTGCACCCGGCTGGGAGCGCCGCGATGGCTCCGACATACTGCGTAAGAATGATTTCGCTTCAATTCAACGTGACGAATTCGCGGCACTCGTCCGCTACCCGCTGATCGGTGCTACCGCCGCGGCGCTTGTGGGAGAGCCGGTGCGCCTGTGGGTAGATCAGCTGCTCTACAAGCCGCCGGACAGCCCTGAGGTGCAGGGTAACGTCGGCTGGCATACCGACCGGCAATATTGGCAGTGTTGTACATCGGCAGACATGCTCACGGCCTGGATCCCGCTACGCGATTGCAGCGCGACAGACGGTACCATGACGGTAATCGATGGAAGCCACCGCTGGTCGGATAATACCGACGATATCGGTTTCGACACCCTCAACTTTCGCACGCAGAGCCTCGACGGACTGGAACAGTTTTTCGACGCGAATGAGCATGCCATCGTCCCGGTTCCCATCGAAATGAAGCGGGGTCAGGTGAGCTTCCATCACTGTAAAACGATCCACGGCAGCGGCCCCAATCGCAGCGTCTTACCGAGAATTGCACTGGCCGTGCACCTTCAGGGGGCAAGCAACCGGTGGCGCAAGCACGTCTATCGCATGCCGGACGGCAGCATTAAACAGCACGATCTGGAAGTGATTTGCCGGCGGCAAAACGGCGTTCCGGATTATGCAGATCCGGCGATTTGTCCGTTGCTGTGGCCGCGAAATGACCGTCCAACTGTTGAAACTTAGCCACCGCGCGCAGCGGCTCTTGCCGGCGGTGGTCATCGTGTGGGTACAGGTAGCCGCCGCCTGCCAGGCAGCCGACACGCTGCAGGGCATTCTTGACCGTGGGTATCTGCGTTGCGGCGTTCAGGAGGGTGCCCCGGGATTCAGCACGGTTAATGGGCGCGGCGAGCGTATCGGCTTTGACATCGACCACTGCAAGACGATTTCGGCGGCGCTCTTTGGCAACATCCGCATCGAATACATACCGATCACCCCGCACACAGTGTTCACATTACTACAGTCCGGCGGCATCGATATCTATCCCGGCAGCGCGACGTGGTCGTTCTCGCGCGACGCCACGCTGGGGTTGGATTTTGCCGGCGTGTATTTGTACGTCGGTCAGAGTTTCGTGGTTAAGAAAAGCGCAGGCGTCGAGTCGGTGGTAGATCTTGATGGCGCAACGATATGCGTGGGCCAGGGTACGACCAATGAGCGCAACATTGCCGACTATTTTAACTACCACGGCCTGCGTTATGTCGCCATTACTTTTGCCGACGAAGACAAAGGACTGCAAGCCTATCGGGCAGATCGCTGTGATGCGTTCAGCACGGGTCAAATGTCAATTGCCGGTCGCATACATAACTGGCCGGACCGTGACCTGCATGCGATCTTGTCCGAGGTGATAACGAGGGAGCCGCTTGGCCCGATGATACGACAAGACGATCCGCGCTGGCGCGATATAGCCCTATGGTCCTTCAACGTGCAAATTGCTGCCGAAGAACTCGGTATCAGTCAGGCGAATGTGCACGAGATGCGCGCAAGCTCGAAAAGCGCCGAGGTGCAGCGTCTACTGGGCGTGCACGGAGACTTCGGCGCCGCATTGGGATTAAACAATGACTGGGCGTACAACATCATCAAACTCGTGGGTAACTACGCCGATGTGTGGGAGCGGCACTTCACGCCAATCGGGCTTGATAGAGGGCTTAATGGCATTTGGAACGATGGCGGGCTGCACGCCGCCCTGCCATTTCAATAGATTGCAGTACGGTCACTTTACTAGGTGTTGCACAGCAATAAGTTGAAACGTAGATAGCTCCGGCGCGTTCGCACGTTGCCGCGTAACACACGAAACTATCGGCCAAAACGTACTGCCAAAATGGGATTGGGAGAATTTCGCAGGTGTCGGAAACGAATGTAAGATTCTCTGTAGGTTTTTGCGCTCGAATTGCGAGTTACAAGCGCACTAAAGTCCTGAATCTTAGGGATGTTCCCTGAAGTCAGTGCTAAAAATAACGGGGAATTAACAGGGGAAAAGCAGGGAACTCTAGATTTGAGGAGTGTGAGGAGTCGTTTTTGATGCAACCGGTTGCAAAACCCTTCCATGGAAAAGGCTGGCTAGCGCAAAATAGCAATTCGCCACACACAGCCTCCCCCAACCCGCCTCGAACGCCAGCGCCAAAACGCTTTCCAACCTTTGCGATGCCAACTCAATACTGTCTCTGGTTGCACAACGATTAACGTAGCGCGCCAACGCACCAACCATCGACTCGCTAGGATCCAAAAGCGCCGATCCGAATCGTTCAGCAACGGTCGCTTTTGGCGACGTTTGAGAACAACCAACTGCTGTCGAAGGCACAGATTCTCGGCAATAAGTTGTGTCCTCGATTGAAAACACGCTGAACACGCGGCGACAAACCATTGCAACACGGTCTACTCCTGCTTGTTATTGTTCTAGCAGCAGTTTTTCACACGACTCGGTGGATGAACACAACACAGATAGAGTTTTTGCGCCCTTCAACGATCCCGGCCTCTGGACAGCGTCAGAGATCACGCCGGTTGTCATTCGGATTTGCAGAATCTATGCTTGTAACCAAAGCCCGAGCGCTTGTGATCGGTGCAAATCTTGAGATCGGTTGCCCGTGGGCATTCGGCATTGGAGTGACCATGTCAAATTTTGTCTCTGTAGCTAAAGTTTCCGATTTCGACGTTGGGCCAAATGCGTCGAGGTGGGCGGCAAGACCATAGCCGTGCTTAAGCTTGGTGACGAGTGCTTTGCCAATGATGACATCTGTGCGCACCGCCACGGAAAAAAATTCGCCGCTCCATATTTGACAGGTTGAGTTGGGATGAACGTCGTCCTCATTTCCACCTATGAACTCGGCCACCAACCCTTTGGTCTGGCGGAGCCTGTGGCTTGGTTGCGGGAGCGCGGCGATTCAGTACGGACCTTGGATCTGGCTGTCGAGAGCTGGGACGAAGACGTTGTTGGCAAAGCCGACTTAGCGGCTTTCTATGTACCGATGCATACGGCGACCCGGCTGGCCGCCCGGCTGATCCCCCGTGTAAAGCTCCTCAACCCCCGAACGCATATCGCCGCCTATGGTCTTTATGCGCCGATGAATGAAGCGTACCTTCGCGAACTCGGTGTCGGAACGGTACTGGGCGGTGAATTCGAGTCGGGACTCAAGGCACTCGCCGATCGGCTCGAATCCGGGGTGTCTTGTGAGACCGGCGAGCAACCGGAACCGCGGATCTCCGTAGTCGGGCAGCGGTTTCTGGTACCGGATCGCAGCGACCTCCCAGCGCTCGACCGTTATGCGTTTCTGCGAATGCCCGACGGCGAGGCTCGCGTTACCGGCTACGTCGAGGCAAGTCGGGGCTGCAAGCACCGCTGCCGCCACTGTCCGGTAGTCCCAGTGTATAACGGGCGGTTTCGTGCCGTGCCGCGCGCGATCGTGCTGGCTGACCTGCGCCAACAAGTGCTAGCGGGCGCACGCCATATTACCTTCGGTGACCCCGACTTCTTCAATGGGCCAACCCATGGCGTGCGGATCGTCGAGGCGCTGCACGAACAATTTCCGGAGCTGACCTATGACGTGACCATCAAGGTCGAGCACCTACTCGCGCACGCCAGGCTGCTGCCGATATTAAAACGCACAGGGTGTCTTTTCGTCACCACCGCCGTCGAGTCGGTTGATGATCGGATCCTTACCCTCCTGGACAAAGGCCACACGCGCGAGGATTTCTACCACGTGGTCCGCAATTTCGATGAGCTGGGGCTGAAGCTGTCGCCGACGTTTGTCGCGTTTACGCCGTGGACGACACTGGCCGGCTACCGAGATCTGCTGGTGGCGTTGACCGAACTCGAACTGGTGGGCGCCGTCGCGCCCGTGCAGCTTGCCATACGCCTTTTGATCCCGCCCGGCTCGCGGCTGCTGGAATTGCAGGAGATCTGCGATCACGTCGGCCCGCTCGACCAGGCGGCGCTCGTATATCGGTGGTCGAGTGCCGACCCCAAGGTGGACGAAATGCAGGCCGAGATCCAGCGAATCGTCCAGCAAGCCGCAGGCAAGCCGCGCGAACAGTTATTCAGGGAGGTCTGGACACTTGCGCATGCATACCTGGATCGGCCGGCGCCGCCCGTGTCGATGGCGGACTGCGCGCCGTCGGCGGAGCTGAGTGAGCCGTGGTATTGCTGCGCCGAGCCGACGGACGAGCAGTTCGCGGAACTATAATCGCGAACGCGCTATCGCCCCAGAGTGGAGATGTCGACGGCGGAACAGCGGAAATCGTGCTGCAGTGCTGGTTACTTCTTCTGGCCCTGGGGGACGAACCCCGCCGGTAGACCGCCGAGGTCGCCTTCTCCGAACAAGAAACCCCGCATATGTTCTTCAATAAGGCGCATTGCGTCCGGATCTGCCGTGCTCAACCCATTCTCATTCATGATCATGGTGAGCCGTTCCAGCCACTGCCGCCATCCTTCCTTGGAAATATGCTCATAGATGCGCCTGCCCAAGGTGCCGGGGTACGGCGGTTCTTCCAGTCCCTCGGCTGCGCGCTTCAGGATCGGGCAATCTACGGTACGTGCCATGGCCAGTGAGCTTCGAGGTAGGTGAGGTGCCTATGCGCCGTTGAAGTCGAAGGAGCTATAATAAAGACTCAGGTATCATCCTGTCGAATTATCACCGTTGATTGAGTGGGGTTCAAGCTAATGTCGCAAGAGTCGAGATCCGAATATCCGCAGGACATCACCGAGCAATACTTGACGATTACACCTGCGGGCGAGGCGCAGCTCGCGAAAATCATGCGGGACGCCGAGAAGGAATTCACCGCCCTGCGTGTCTTTGTTGAGGGTGGCGGATGCGATGGCCTCAGCTATGGGATGACCTATGTTGAGGAGCGTACCGAGTACGACAGTGTCCTCCAGGGTGAGGGCTTCAAACTGGTGGTGGATGCCGTCGCCCTCAACTTCCTGCGGGGCTGCCAAATCGATTACGCCAAGCAGGGCCTTAATGAGGTCTTTGTCTTTAACGATGTGTTTGAGAGTGTGGGCGGCAGCGGCATGTGCGGCGGCTGTGGCGGCAGCGGCTACTAGACGCCGCATCCTGTCCACTTCTGGCAAAGGTTGACGGCTTAGATGTCTCCAACGATCGATGCTGGAAACCGAACCCGTGTTGCCGGCGGTGAAGACCTGCAGCGTACGTCGGCACAGGGCAAAGCACGCGTATTGATCATCGCTCCGCACGGGAGCTACCGGACCGTCCCTTACGTTGAAGCGGCTCGGCACCTCGGCATCGAGTGCCTGATCGCGTCCGAAGGCCACCATTCGCTGGTCAGTGCGTACGCGCAAGGATTGCACCTCGACTTCAGCGACAGCCGCGGTGCCGTTGACGTCATCGTCGAGGAAGCGCGTCGCCAATCGTTTGCCGCAATTATCGGCACCGACGATATCACGACCGAGCTGGCGTCACTCGCCGCACGCCGATTGGGCTTGCCACATAACGAACCGGATGCCGTGCGCATTGCACGCCGCAAAGACCTCGCGCGGGCACACCTTAGTGCCGCCGGGATCCCGGTCCCCTCGCATGCGCGCATTAGTCTGGAGAAGCCGCTCGCGGGGCAGCTCGACGGCATCGAATTCCCGTGCGTGGTCAAGCCCCTGGCCATGTCGGCAAGCCGCGGCGTCATCCGGGCGGATAGCGAGGACGAGCTGCGCGCGGCTTGCGCACGTGTGGCCCGTATCGTTGCCGAAGCCCACGACCCGGAAGAGCGGCACTACCTCCTCGTGGAAGAATTTATTCCGGGCGTCGAGGTTGCGGTCGAGGCGATGCTGACCGACGGGGAACTCGACGTGCTCGCGGTCTTTGATAAACCCGCTCCCCTAAATGGCCCCTATTTTGAAGAGACCTACTTCGTGACCCCGTCACGGCTCGACGCGGGCGTGCAGCGCCAGGTTCGACAGCGGGTGGCCGAGACCTGCCGCGCTTATGGGCTCCGGCACGGGCCGATACATGCTGAGTGCCGCATCAATGCGGCTGGGGTATGGATGCTCGAGATCGCGTCGCGGACCATCGGTGGGCTGTGCAGTCGGCTGTTCGAATACGGTCTCGCCGGCAGCCTCGAGGGGCTGGTGTTATCGAACGCCGTGGGCGCCCCGCTGGTGTTTGCAGGTTGGCAAGAGGCGGCCGGCGTGTTGATGATCCCGACGCCGAAGGCCGGGATCCTCAGACGGGTCGAGGGGGTGGGTGCGGCCCGCGAGGTACCTTATGTCGAGGAAGTGACCATACAGGTGCGGGATCATTATCAACTGGTGCCGCTGCCCGAGGGCTCCAGCTACCTCGGTTTCATCTTTGCTCGGGCGCCACGCCCGGAGCAGGTGGAGGCCGCGCTCAGCCAGGCGCATGCAAAATTGAGTGTCGTGATCGCTCCGCTTTGGAAAGGGCTAACCAGTATTGCCGCGTGATGCCCGGATCACTTAAGCCTGTGGTGCAAGAGTCTGGAACACTGAAACGCAAGCAACCCATTACCCTTACCGATACGCTGCACCGTCCGTTGCGCGATCTGCGAATCTCGGTAACCGACCGGTGCAATTTCCGTTGTCCGTTGTCGTTCCTCAATATTCATCTGTAAACCTAGGCTGCCAGGTTGCCGCCGGATCGCCGACAGTTAACTCATGACAGAGACTCCTAATTATCGCGGATTCCGATCCTCCCTGAAATCATCGCACGGGCGTTGTGGCTCTACCATCGTTTCACGCTCAGCTTTCGCGATGTCGAAGACCTATTAGCGGAACGCGGTGTTACGGTTTCGCACGAAACCATTCGGCAGTCGTGTCTCACGTTTGGACCCGATTACGCTCGTCGAATTAACAAACGTCACGGCCCGCGCGGCGACCGTTGGTTTCTCGACGAAGTCGTCGTCTCACTACAAGGAAAGCGTCGCTACCTTTGGCGAGCCGTTGACCAAGACGGCAATCTTATTGAGATTCTCGTACAAAAACGCAAGCATACTAACGCTGCTAAACGCTTTTTTCGAAAGGCAATGCGTTCTTAATTGCAAGTGCCGATGGAGATAACAACGGATAAGCTCCGCGGTTACGCGGCAGCAAAACGCGAGGTGATCCCGTCAGTGCCGCACTGCCAAGATTAATATGCGAACAATTCGCCTCGGTCGTCATCTCCTGAAAGCACAGAACTAGCGTGAACTACGATCTAGGGCGTTTCGAATTTGGTCGCAGGTGACGCGCGCCTACTGAACAACGAAGGCGCGTCTTGCGCCAAACGATCTGTCATACGCACAACAACCTGACAAAGCCCACCGGTCTCCCGTCGTATCGGAAAAGCTGCTTTAGTCGTGGGGAACGCGTAGGATTGGCGCGCACGTACTCAACGAGCAGTAGATGGAGGGAGATTAACAATGTTAAACAGACTCAGTGACGTCTACGAGCTGTCGTCTCCGGTAACTCATCAGGTCAGTTATATGACTACCAAACTACGGCTGATTACCCTTTTGCTGACGTCTGTTAGCAGTTGTGTATATTTGGCAGCGGGTTCGACATTCGCACTAGCGCAAACGAGCGGTGGCGAGATTTCCGGCGCACTCGAAGAGATAGTTGTCACCGCACAGAGGCGCGAGCAGAGCCTGCAGGAAACACCTGTGGCAGTGACGGCATTGACGTCAATGGAACTCCAGAATCGTGGGTTGACCAATGCTTTCGACCTGGCCAATGTGGTACCCAATGTAACCTCGTTCACCTCGCTTGGTGGAGGTAGTTCACACGGACAATATTTCATCCGTGGTCTGGGGCTGTTCGATTTCATTATGACTGCCGAACAGGCCGTGGGGTTTTATCTCGACGGCGTCTACATCGCACGCTCGACTGGCGCCGCTCTCGACTTGGTGGATGTTGAACGAATAGAGGTTCTGAAAGGTCCCCAAGGCACGCTGTTCGGTCGCAATACCACGGCCGGCGCCATCCAGGTGATCACGAAAAGCCCGGCGCGCGAATTTGAGGTAAACGGTGAAATCACCGTCGGCGAGCGCGATCGGATGGATGTCAAAGGCAATGTCAGCATTCCTCTCATAAAGGATCAACTTTTCCTCAAAGTTGCGGCGGCGACGCTCAATCAGGACGGTTGGGGAGAGCGCGTGCTAAGCGGCGAGGAATCGAGCGATAGAAACCGGGATGTGTTTCGCGGACAGCTGGAGTGGGAACCGCGCGACGACCTCAATTTTCGGTTCATCGCGGATTACACACGTACGCGTCAAAAGGGTAACACGGAGCAAATCTTAAGTTTCGTGCCGACGCCGGCGGGCGGCGCGCCAGCGTTGAGCGATCTTTATGACATCTTTTTCCTCAATCCGCAGGGATTGCCGCCCATAGAGAGTTTTGTCGCTACGAGCCCGGACGAGTCATTTGCGAACGAAGCTAATATCGACAAAAACAACATTTACGGTTTCTCGCTTACAGCGAGCTGGGATATTACCGACAATATCACGGCAAAATCGATCACGTCCTATAGGCGCATCGAATCACACACCGGCTGGGATCTGGATGGCACGCCATACCCGGAGATTGAGCAGGAAATCGAAATTGATCACAAACAAACCAGTCAGGAAATTCAACTGAGCGGGCGTGCGTTCAACGATCGGCTCGATTGGATCGCCGGTTTCTTCTATTTTCATGAACGCGGTCGTGATATCGAGAATATTCCGTTTTTTCAGGCTATCGTTACGACCGGCTTAGGTCGCGTTGGCCGTGGTTTTAAGGAGTATGTTGAGGTCTCGCCGCCGCTCTTTATTTTTATCGGCACAGACACCAAGAGCTATGCGGGATACGGGCAAGGCACCTACTCGTTGACGGAGAAGTTAGCGGTGACTGCCGGTGTTCGTTACACCTATGAAAAAAAGAGCGACGATAATTATATGTCGGGTGCGCTGGTTCGGCCTTTTAATACCATTCGAGACAACTGGGATGACATTTCGCCCAAGTTCGGCATCGAGTACCACTGGCGCGACGATTTGATGGTATATGCATCTGTATCGCGCGGCTTCCGCAGTGGCGTATTCAATGGCCGCGCGCTTGATCCGGTAGTCCCGCCCGCCGCTGATCCGGAAACGATCTGGGCCTATGAGGGCGGCGTAAAATCCGAGTGGTTTGATAATCGGCTGCGCGCCAATCTTGCCGGTTTCTTCTACGATTACAACGATTTGCAGGGTAATACGCTCGAATCGGGTGCGACTATACTCGGTAACATCGCGGCGGTGGAAATGTGACCGACGAACGCTATCGCGCAATGGCTGAAGACGTGAGTCTGTTCGGATTCAATACCGTGGTTGGTGCATTCTCGGATCCGCGCGAGTGGGGTCTCACGCTGCGTGTACATTATTAAGGAGAGATGCGGGCTCTGCTTTAGTTAAACGGCGCAATATGAATAAGGCTTACGTTCGTGCAGCAACGGATGTCGGAGGCACGTTCACCGATCTTGTCTACTACGAGTACGACGTCGAGTCACAGCGCTTCAATACCCTAAAGACCGCTAAGGTCGATACGACGCCGCCCGATTTTGAAAGGGGCGTCATGGACGTGCTTCGGTCGGGCGAGGTTGCGCCCGATTCCATACACTTCTTTGCGCACGGCACGACTATCGTTATCAACGCCATTACCGAGCGCAAAGGCGTCAAGGTTGGCTTGATCACCACGACAGGGTTTCGAGACGTTCTCGAGATCGCCCGCGGCAACCGTCCCGATCTGTTTAACTACAGTTACGTTAAACCCCCACCCTTTGTTCCTCGACACCTGCGCAAGGAGATCCCGGGGCGAATCAACTATCAGGGCGAAGTGCTCCAGCCACTCGATCTCGATGCGCTTTCGGCGATTGTCGATTACTTCCAGAGCGAACAGGTCGATGCAATCGCCATCTGTTTGCTGCATTCATATGTCAATTCTGCGCACGAGCTTGAGCTTGCCGAGGCGCTGCGCGCGCTATGGCCTGAGGTCGACATTGTCGCTTCACACGAGATAACCCGCGAGTGGCGTGAATACGAACGCACCAATACGGTCGTGCTGTCGGCCTATATTCATCCGATCGCCAATCGTTATCTTGGCAAGCTCCAGGCGCAATTGGAAGCCGAGAATTTTGCCGGCCAACACTACATCATGCAGTCCAACGGCGGGATCGACACCATCGGATCGGCGCGTATGCGCCCGATTCGCATGGTCGAATCGGGTCCGGCTAGTGGCGTGCTCGGTGCCGCCGCACTTGGAAATTTGCTCGGCGTGGCGAACATCATTGCACTGGATATTGGCGGGACAACGGCCAAATGCTCGCTGATCGAGAACGGTCGAGTTCGAATTTCCACGGACTACATGATCGAGAAGACGCCTCGTTACGCCGGCTATCCAATTCTCGCACCGGTCGTCGACATTGTTGAGATTGGGGCGGGGGGCGGCAGCATAATCTGGGCGGACGAAGGCAGTAAATTGCACGTCGGGCCACAGAGTGCCGGCGCTGTCCCAGGGCCGGCGGCCTACGGGCGTGGCGGAATACAACCGACCCTGACCGACGCGAACCTGGTAACCGGTCGCATTGATCCGAATTATTTCCTGGGTGGCCGCATCAAGGCCAATATGAGTAGTGTTACGCAGTCGTTTCAGGCGCTCAGCGAGCGCTTGAGCATGGGCATGGAAGAGATCGCACGTGGCGCAATCAGGATCGCAAACAACAATATGATCAACGCGCTCAAACTGGTATCGGTTAATCGAGGTTACGATCCCAGAGATTTTACGCTGGTGGCTTTTGGAGGCGGTGGCGCCATGCATGCCTCTGGGTTAGCCGCCGAGTTGCAGATTGGGAAGATTATCGTTCCGAACAATGCTTCAGTGTTTTCGGCGTGGGGAATGCTGATGTCCGATCTGCGCCGTGACTATGTGGTGACGAAACCAACGCAAGTGAGTGCCGATTCGTCAACCGACATCAACGAGACCTATCAATCGATCGAGCAACAAGCGGCCAGCGAATTCAGCGAGGACGGCATCGGGCCGACGCGCCTGCGGTTCGAACGCTACGCGAACATGCGCTATCACGGCCAGGAGCACACGGTTAAGGTTCCGTTTCCCGAAGGCGCGGTGACGACTAAGTTGATCGATACGGCGATCGATATTTTTCAACGAGAGTACGAACGTGAGTACACCTACCGTCTCGACACCGCGGTCGAATTGATCAGCTACCATGTGGTGGCGTTTGGGCAGGTGGATAAACCGGAGCCGCAGAAGCTGGAGCGTAGCGCGCGAACCCTATCCGAATGCGTACGCGGCCACCGGCAGGTGGATTTCGATCTAGACGGGATACATGAAACAACGATCTATGAACGCTCGGGCCTGGAGCCTGGCATGCAGATCCAGGGGCCCGCCATTGTTCAGGAGCCGGACACCACAATCGTGCTGTTTCCGCAGCAAGAACTCTCGGTCGACGATTACGGAAATCTGTATATCCAAACCAATATTTGAGAGGGCGGCTTGGCCGAATAATGATGAATGCACAAGAAAAATTTGATCCCTTCACCTTGGAGGTGATCCAGAACTCATTTCAGGCGGCGAGCGAGGAGATGTTCGCGGTGCTGCGCAAGGTGGCGATGAGTTCGGTGATCTACGAGAACCTGGACTTCGGCGTTGCGGTGACCGACGGCACGGGGCGACTGGCGAGCCAGGGCTCGGGTCTGCCCGGTTTTATTGGCATGCTGGACTCGGGAGTGAAGGCGGTGCTGGGGAAATTTGGCCGCGAGCAGATCGCGCCCGGTGACATTTTCGTCAGCAACGATCCGTACAGCGGCGGGGTAAGCCATCTCAATGACGTGGTGTTGTCGTTGCCGGTGTTTGTCGATGCGGAGATCGTAGCGTGGATGGTGAATAAGGCGCATTGGAGTGACGTAGGTGGGATGTCACCCGGGAGTCTGTCCACGGAGACGGTGGAGGTGTACCAGGAGGGTTTGCAGCTGCCGGACATCAAGCTGTTCGAGCAGGGAGAGATCAATCAGGCGGTGGTGGACATCATCGTGTCGAACTGCCGCTTACCACAGTACACGCTGGGGGACATGTGGGCGGGGATAGCGGCGTTGCGCGCGGGAGAGCGACGCACGGTGGAGTTGGTGCGCCGCTACGGTCGAGCGGCGGTGCTGGAGGCGATAGAGCAGCATTTGGATTACGGCGAGGCGGCGGCACGGCGGGCGTTGCAGGAGTTACCACGGGGGCGTTATGAGGCCCAGGACTGGACCGAGGACAGTAAGCCGACGCGGGTGGTGGTGGAGATCACCGAGGAGGCGTTCATTGTGGACTTGCGGGGTAATCCTGTGCAGGACACCGGGCCGTTCAACTGTCCGTGGGCATGTACGTGGTCGGCGGCACAGATGGTGTTCAATGCGGTGACTGATCCGGGTTCGGTGTCGAACGAGGGGACGTTTCGACCGCTGAAGTTGCTCTGTGATGAAGGTTCGATCTTCCACTGTAAGCGACCTGCACCGGTTTCAATTTACTTTGAGCCACTATTGCATGCGATGGATCTGATCTGGAAAGCCTTAGCGCCGCACGTACCGGAGCGACTGCCTGCAGGTCAAATGAACTCGGTTTCGGGAATCATTATTGCTGGGGTCAATCCCGACACGGATGAATTTCAGGTAATGATTGAGCCGAATGTGGGGGGCTGGGGTGCGCGCCATGACCGGGACGGGCAGAACGGCCAGATGAGTGGAGCCAGTGGTGAGACCTTTAACTGTCCCGTTGAGATCCGCGAGGCGCGGCACGGTGTCATCATCGAAGGCTACGGTTTCCACGACCTCGACGGCGGTGAGGGCAAGTACCGTGGTGGCAAGGGTATTTTTGCGGATTATCGGATCCGCTCTGAGGAAGCATGGCTGACGGGTTACCACACACGCGGCCGCCATCCGCCATGGGGAATGAATAGCGGCCGGGAAGGATCACTGAATTTCACGCGCATTTATCGTAACGATGGCAGCGTGGACGATTACACGCGCGCAACGAACGTCCGCGTGGAGTGCGGTGATCTGGTTCGCATATACACCGCAAACGGCGGCGGCTATGGCGATCCGCGTGAGCGCCCGCGCGAACAATTATTGGAGGACATCAGCAACGAATTCGTCACCCGTGAACAGGCCGAAAAGTACTATGGTTTGCGTCAGAAGGAAGTTGTGAGAGGGGTACCCGAACCCGCGTAACCCGGCCGTAGAGTATAGTGCCGCGGATTTGCGGTTCCAGTCGTTAATGTTCGACAACGAATACGGCACTGAATGGAGATCAACAAATGGCTCTGATAGGACCGGTTAAACGGACTTCGATCATCGTGAATGATCTCAAAGAATCCGTAGGTTTCTACAAGGATGTGTTCGAACTGGAGATCTGGTGGGAAGCCGAGGTAAAAAAAGACCATAGTGATGATCACGTGTTCAGGCTGCTCGGCATAGAGCGAGCGGACATCAAAGTCGCGATACTCCAATCACCTGGTTTTGATTACGGCATGGTCGGCTTGTTCGAAATTGTTGATCCCAATATTCCCGCTTTGCACCCCAAGCCGCCGGTGGGTAAGGCGCGCGGCGAAATCTCGCTGATCTTTGATGCAGACAATCTAGATGAAATTCATAAACGACTCGAGGCCCGGGGACATCCGCTGGTATGCGAGCCGCTGCGGGTTGAACTTCCCGGATACCCGCCGAAAATTGAGATGACTCTGCGCGATCCAAACGGCGTATTCATCAATCTTATTCAGACATTGAACGAATAAGTGCGTGCTAGGCCAGGCACCGCCCGTCCTTCGGTGCCGGTCGATCTGCGCCCAGTACCCTCAATCTATCCGCCTGACCCCTATCGTTAGCGTCGATGAGTTCGGACACTAGCGCCCAACCAGACGTAGGCGCGCTGGGCGTCGCAAGCATCCTCATAATCTGGTGTATCGGATTCACCGGGCTTGCCGTGGAACCGTTTTGGGTCGGCGCGATTGTCGATAGTTATGGTTTGACCACAGCGCAGTCTGGCCGCATTGGCGCCGTTCAAATTGGCTTCACGGCATTATCATCGCTTGCACTAGCGCCGCGAATGGGCGTTCTGAACAGGCGCACGATATCGATTGTGGGCATTGTCCTCATCATTATTGGCAACGTTGTGTCGGCAATGTGGATTAACGTGCCGGTCTTCGTCACCAGCCGTGCGCTGGCGGGTCTAGGCGACGGCGCAATACTTGCTGCCGTGCACGCCGCAGTGGCTGGTACGCAAAAACCCGATCGTGTACTAGCCCTGTCCTATGTGGCTTTAATGTCGTTCGCCATGATTGTCTATTTGATTCTCGCCGCGCTTGTTGAGAGCTATGGCCCGCCCAGCATATTTGTACTCGTTACGGTAATTACGATCATTGGTATTCCAGTGTTGCGCTGGTTACCTGCAACCGTGGGTGAACCTCCCCCGAAGTCGGACGCGCGCTCGCCGGTTAATTGGATTGTCGTATTTTCACTGCTCGGTACAGGCGTATTCTTCGCCGCTGAAGGAGCCCTGTGGACGTACGTCGAACGCCTTGGCGTTAATGTAGGCCTGAGTGTTCCACAGGTGGGAAGGGCATTGTCGTTTGCGCTGGCGCTGACGGTTATCGGCTCTATTTTTGCCTATCGGCTGGGCACGCGTTTTGGACGCGCAGCGCCCATTGCGATTGGACTTGCGATCCTCGCCGGTATGGCACTGGTGCTTGGTTATAGTCGCTCCGCGCCCGCCTATCTGCTCGGCATCGTCCTGTTCCAGGTCGTCGGCATCTTCGTGATGATTTATCTCACTGCTTTTCTGGCAATTCTAGATCGCTACGGTCGCGTAGCCGCTGCGGCGCCGGCATTTCGGAGTATTGGTAATACAATCGGGCCCGCCGCGGGCAGTCTCGTCGTCGGCGAAAGCTATACGAATCTTGGTTGGTTGGCGTTCTGCTTATACCTCGTGGCACTGGTGACCTTGTATCCGATTGGTAGGAAAGTTGAGCACGATAGTGCAGACGGAAACGTCGCGCCAGACGAAGATTAATGCGTAGTAGTCGGGATTTTATCTGACAGACCGTGTCAGAAAATTAACTAAAGCAGACATTCAGAAAGGAGCTTCTTGCGGCGCCAGTCGTTAAGGGTTGTTAGACGCCTGCCCTTACAGAAAAGTCTTACCGTTTGGCACGGCCTTATTGGGGCAGGTGTCTAATAAGCCTCGAGGTAGGAAACCGCGGGGTTGTGCTGAGGCGCTATGGGGATAGTAGGTAGTGGTTGAGGCGTGATCGGTTCATGGACGGGTAAATGTTCATCAGGATAGCGGTTGCGCGTTGCTAGGTTTTGTATCGGCGCGTGTTTTTTCTGCGGCGATAAGCACGTCGACAACGCAGCAACAGCCGATCCGAAGGGGTTAAACCATAAGGTGCCATCATCGCCGTTGTGACAATGTGCTGGGTTGTTCAACTAGGGTCCCAGGTGCGCGGTCATGGCGGTGCTCGGGGTCTGGCGGATCGTTGAACGATATCCACAACGATCATCGGTGCTTTACAGATAGGGCACACGAAGGTGGCCATGGCGTTATCGTTGAGCTTTGCTTCGATTTGTTCGTTGCGAGCCACGTGACCAAGTTGGTTGCGGATCAGGCGAAGATTTTCTGCCCGGCAGTGATTGGACAAGATCCCAAAGTGGCGGATCCGATGAAAGCCTGAGGGCAAGACGTGGATGAGGAAGCGGCGGATAAACTCATCCGTGGCGAGCTGCATCGTTTTATGGCGCTTGTTGGACTTGGCGCGGTAGTCGGTCCACTTGAAGTTGACACCGCGCTCATCGCAACGCAGGAGCCGTCGGTTGGAGATGGCCACGCGATGGGTATACCGAGACAGGTAGGCCAACACCGACTTTGGACCCGAGAAGGGACGTTTGGCATAGACGACCCATTCCACGCCTCTGGAGGGCGCCAAGTAACCAGCGAAGGCCGCCGCGTCTGCCAGGTGTTGGAGTTGCCCGTAAAACGTAAGGCGAGCGTGTGCACCGAGGAGTTGTTCAAGGAACCGTCATCGGAACAATCGCGACAATACCCTGACCGGCAGGAAGAACCCCTTCTTGCAGGCTAACCACTGCCCGTCGGGCGAGAGACCGCCACCGGGCACAATGCAGTGCAAGTGCGGATGATGGGTCATGGCCGAGCCCCAGGTATGTAATACCGCGGTGAAGCCGAGCTTGGCCCCAAGATGCTTAGGATCAGCGGCAATGGTGCGCAAGGTCTGGGCCGTCGCCTTGAACAACAGGTCGTAGACCACCGCTTTGTTTTGATAGGCGATGTTGCCGATCTCAGCCGGTAACGTGAACACCACGTGGTAATACGCCAGGGGTAGGAGATCCGCCTGGCGATCGGCCAGCCACCGCTTAGCTGTCGCGCCCTGACACTTCGGCAATTGCTCCTGCATTGCTCTACCTCCTGCATCCATGCAGTCGTAGGGCAGTGCCGGTTGCGGCACGAGTTGTAGGCGATCTGCTGCGTGTCGCACTCACCACAGCGCAACACATGACCGCCGAGCGCAGCCGTGCGGCAGCGCTCAATGGCCGACATGGTCTTGAGCTGACCCAGACTTACATGCCCGGTATTGTTATGCCGCCATGACCGCCCGTGGTCGCGGAAGATATCCGCGACCGCTAGCTCAGGCTGTGCCACGACTTAGCCGGGTGAGCCTATCTCCAGATATTCCAATGGTCCGGTTATCTCGCGTAGCAACTTCGTCGCGACCTGCGTGTAGCGGGCAGTGTTCTCAATCTTCTAGCTGTTCACATCAAAGACCGTGCGCATGACGTAAGCGTTGTCCGCAAGCCGGTCACGGACGGCGCGTAGAGTATAAGACCAATAAACGCCCTTTGCCCCAATTCTGCGGAGTATTTCGAGGGCATCAAACAGCCGTCAACCGGCACTTCGATGCGGTGTTGGCTGTAATCGGGCCGGGAGAACCTCCGCAACTCAGCGTGATTTGCAGACGATTCTGAGCGACCGCACAATAGCAACCGTGCCGCGTCGTCGGTGCCGCAGCCGCTGCTAGCGTGGTTGATGCGTATTAGCCGAACAAGCTGACCTGGGGCGGCGCCCGAGACGGGGGTGAACGCGTGGCAGTGGCGGCTGCGTCTTTGTGCTCAAGGTGCCTGAGGATCTTCTCGATCACCACAGGATCTTCTCGGCTCTGGCTCCTGCTTCGCTCTACCTCCTGCATATATGGACCCACTCCTGTTTGCAAGACATGTGATCATTGATGTTGAGAGAAAATCATTGCTCTCATATATCCGGCCTGTTGATGGAAGCTTTTTACTTCCTGGCCCCGATGGTTATTTGCGCTCATCCTCCTCATCATCCCTCCGGCCTCATTATGGCCAATGCAGGAAACAGGTTTTGAATGAACCGGTCTGACCTATCTCACCATCCGATCATTGTCTTTAGCAACTGAAGTAACAGGTTTCTTGCGTCGTGTGTACAGGCTAAATTCAGCTTCCGTACAATCCTGTTATTCCGCTCATATCGCCACGCGATACACGTCACCTTTGGCCATAATGACCCAGGCCATCCGGGCCAGCTTATTGGCTACTGCAACACACGCCTTGTTGTGCCCTCTGCGTGCTAACACGGATTGAGCCCAACGACTAAAGCGATCGGTCTTGTTCGCTGAGTGTCGCAGCACCGCTCGAGCCCCGTGAATAAGCAGCGTCCTGAGATAGCTATTGCCTCGCTTGCTGATGCCCAGTAATACCGTCTTGCCGCCTGTCGAATGCTGACCGGGCACCAAGCCTAACCAGGCTGAAAAATGACGGCCATTGACAAAGTCTTTGCCCTCACCGGCAGCGGCGTAGATGGCGGTGGCCGTGATCGGCCCGATGCCTAATATGCCCTCTAAACGCCGACACACCTCATGGTCGTCATTGAGGGCTTTGATCCGGCGCTCACAGTGCTCAAATCGTTGCTCAACCAGGCGTAATTCCTCCAGCAGCTCTGCGAATAACGCCCGTGCCAGAGCGGTTAAGCCATTATCTGCATCTGCCAAAATCTCAGGCAGCGCTGTGCGCACAGCACTAACCCCGAGCTGGATAACCACACCATATTCCGCCAGCAAGCCACGTACCTGGTTCACCAACGCCGTGCGTTCTTTCTTGATGCGTTCGCGTTGACAGTGGAAATTTTGAACATCCTCGGCAACCGCTCCCGGCGTTGCTCTACCTCCTGCTTCCATGCAGTCGTGCCGCTCAACGGATTTTATTGGAACGAAACGCATGTTCGCCCGTTGCGACGCCTCCGCGATGGCCTCCGCATCGTTGTAGTCGTTCTTGTTGCCTTTCACGTAGGGCTTAACATACTGCGGCGCGATGAGTTTGACGTCGTGCCCCAAGGCGACAAATTCCCGCGCCCAATAATGGGCACCTCCACAGGCCTCCATCACAATTAAACAAGGCTCAAGTTTCACCATGTAACCCAATACTTGCTTGCGCTTGAGCTGTTTCTTCTTTATCAATCGACCTGTTTGATTAACCGCAAAAAGGTGAAAAACTGATTTTGCTATATCCAAACCAATCGTTGTAATCTTCATCTTGGATCCACTCCGCTTCTGTTAAATGGTTAACTGAAACTCCATTTTGGCCCATCACGAGGCCGCTTAAGAAGTGGAGTGGGTCCATACCATTATCCCTGCAGTCGTGCATGGTCTGCATTTCCGCCATCCCTGGCGGTCACGCCACGCGATGCGAGTGAAACCCAGGCGTCGTAAACGTTCCATGTCAACAACGGCAAATGACAGTTCGTACCGCATCGCGCGGCTATCCTGGCACTCGCGGGTCCGCGCACGCCTGAGCTTGCGCTTCACGCCAACCATAGCTACGGCTATGCTTGGCACTCCAGCGCGGCGCCCAGACGCAGGCGTCCTGCGCGAGCATCCAGGATCCTTCATGAAATATGCGGGATAACAGTGCACGGAGACTTTGATGGGTTTTCTTTACGGACACCAGACTGCGGATGGCTATCAACCCTCTTGGTTGCATAACTATCTGAAACCGGACATCACCGGTAACGAAATCAACGGACTGGGCGAAACGGAAAAACGCCCGGCCACACCTGTTTATCATCGCCGCAGTCACCGACATCCCTGGTACTGGGTACAGGAATCGTTTTACGGCAGACAGATGTGGGACATGGTGCAAGGTCGCATCATCTTTCGCAGCTGGTTGATGGACCGACTCGGTCATCGTCCGATTGCGCACCAAAAAATTGAAGATACTCCAACGAACTGGTCTCGGACGGTTAAGGAAATAGCCGTTGCACATCCACAGTGCGACATAGTCGGGATCACAAAAGTCACGCCTGATCTGATTTTCGATCGCGACAATCAGCTTGGCCTTGTCAAACATCCCTGGATCATCGTACTGGGCCGGTCCATGGATTATAAAAAATTGTCGAAAAATCTAGATAAGGACGATGGCAGATGGCGGCCCTTCTGGAAAAACAAATTCCTACCGGAAGTGCGTGAAGTATTGGGCACCTACCTTCGCTCGCAAATTGCGGCATGGAAATTGGCTGACTGGATCAGGACCCAGGGTTACGACGCCGTGGGCCACGGCGGACCCAAAGGCGCGCCGATTATTCTGCTGGCGGCCGCCCATGCCGCGGGATTGGGCGAACTGGGTAAGCACGGTTCATTGATACACAATGAACTGGGATCGTGTATGCGGTTTTCTTTTGTATTAACCGACATGCCGCTGGTTGAGGACCAACCCATAGACATCGGCGTCGATGATTATTGCAGCCGATGCAAAGCGTGCACTAATGCGTGCCCACCCGTAGCCATCTCAAACGAAAAGCAGATAGTACGTGGCGTGGAGAAATGGTACGTCGATTTTGATAAATGCGTTCCGTATTTCAATGAGAACTACGGTTGCGCAATCTGCTTGTCGATCTGCCCCTGGAGCCGCCCCGGTCTTGCGCCGAAACTAACCGCCAAGATGCTAGCTGCGCGAAATTAGCGCTGAAAACTGAACGTTGTGGGGGACGACTTCTCCGCGGTTGCGGCGTGCTGACAGGTGGGTATCTCTTTACCCGCTCTCAATCAAAACTCCAAATCCCTATCCGTCCCCACGCATAAACGCTTCGATAACCGACACGAAATAAATCGGCATCTCTTCCATCAGGTAGTGACCGGCATTGGCGCAAATCTTTATTGTGGCATTGGGGTACCAGCTGCCGAATGTAGCCTGCAGGTTTGCCTGCGATAATGATTCGTGGTCAAACTCTCCGCCCAGGACCAATATCGGTGTTTGTATTCCCTGCGCTTCGGCAGAAAAATCGGTCGAGGTAAACATACGTAGATAGTCACTGCGCGTCTGGAAATCTGCACTGTCACGACAGATGTGCAGCTTGTAGTTCTGCCACGCTTCGGACAGATCCGGCCTGACTATATCCATCAATAATGTTTTGAACTTGGCATCATCGGTTATGGAGGATTCAAAAAAGGCGAGCGCTTCGGCAGGAATGGCTATTCCGCAGGCGGGGACCGGGTTCGAGGCTACGACGCTTTTGATCCGTTTCCCGGCATCGATGGCAATGCGTTGCACAACCATACCGGTCATGGAATGGCCGACAACATGGAATCGCTCCCAAGCTAAGTGATCGGCTAAAGCAATCACATCATTGGCAGCTTCTGCCGCCGAATGTTCGCCACCGATCTCCCGGGACCAACCGTAGCCGCGTAAGTCCGCAAAGGCATAGGTAAAGGCGGCCGTATCCAGGTAAGCGAGGATCCCATCGTAATTTCGATGGTCGCCCTGCCAATCGTGCATGATGATGACGTGCTCTTCGCCGCTTCCCCGCAGTTCATGTCCTATGACCATTGCCGTGGGCTCTCCTTAACTCGCGTCGCCTGCTGCTCCGGTTCCCTGCTTTATCATGTCGATGAGCTCGGCGCTCGAGCGTACATCACCGATTGCCTGACAAACTGTTCGCAATCCGGCTAGATGATCGTTATCACTACGTGCGGCGGTACAGTCCATGGGCATAAATACCCGGTAATCCATCATCATGGCATCGCGCGCGGTTGACTCACAGCAAACATTGGTCAAGGTGCCGGTCACTATCACCGTCTTTATATCGCGCCCGCGCAGATTTTCATCCAGCGTTGACGAACCGGGGATCAGTGCGCTGAAGCGCCTTTTATCCAATACCAGATCATCTGGGTGTACATCCAATTGCGGTGCCAGACCGTGATAATGACTACCCGGCGTTAACGCATTGCCCAGTGCCCAGTGCCTCGCGCTTGTTCGGATCAACAAAGTTATCAAAATACATCGACCAATAATCAGACGTGCCCGGAGCACCGTTCGTGTGTTGCAGCCACACGACCAGACCGCCGGCCTCGCGCAGCGCCGCCGCCAATGTATTCACCTCAGGAACAATGCCGGGCGCCCAGGGAAGATGCAGCGGAGCGCCCTGCTCAACATAAGCGTTTTGCATATCAATGACCAGCATCGCCGTAGTCGCTGGATCAATATCGTCAAAAACGTTTAGACGACCGCGCCGGGACATGACGAAGTCAATCAGGTCCTGCGGTAGTTCCACGTTGTGCATAGCTGGGCCCTGGACAACTATAAACGTAAACAGATGCTGCAATTTCTCATCGAGTAGTGCGTGGCGAGTATTTTTTAGCTTCCGACAGGGGTAACGGTTTCGCGTAGTAATATCCTTGGGCATAGGAACAATTCATTGCAGCAAGTCGCTCGGCATCTTCTTTGGTTTCAACGCCCTCGGCAATCATTCCAATGCCCAGTGCCCTGGCTAGATCGATCGAGGCTTTGACAATTTTCAAACTGTTGCCGTCAGAGTGCATGCGTCTGACAAAACTTTGATCAATCTTTATATCGTCTAATCCGAATTTCTGTAAATGGCTCAAACTTGAATAACCAGTTCCGAAATCGTCCAGGGACACGCCGAACCCCAGAGCGCGCAGTGATGACAACATCTGTTGCGTCGCCTCTGGTTCTTCGATGAACACGGTTTCCGTAACTTCCAGTTTGATACGAGCGGGGTCTATGCCCGCTCGGTCGAGGATTTTTGCGAACTGCGTGGCTTCTTCTGCTTTGGTCAACTGCCGGGGGGGGGGGGGGGGGGGGGGGGGGGGGGGGGGGGGGGGGGCAGATTAACGCTCACAAACAAAGGTGAGGCTGAAGAGGCGTCCGACGCATGTTCAGTCAACTCGTTTATCTCATCGCAGGCACACTTTAAGGTCCAAATTCCTATTGGGAGAATCTGATCGGTTTGTTCCGCCACATTCAGAAATTCCATAGGCGGGATCATGCCCTTTTCAGGATGTTCCCAGCGTAATAATGCTTCAAAGCCGACCAGTTGGTTGTCTTTCAGCGAGATGATGGGCTGATAAAAGAGTCGAAACTCGTTGTTTTTGAGAGCGTCGTTGATGTCTGAGACAATCGTTATATGCTGGATTAAGTTTTTTTGTGTTTTGGAAAGCGCCTCATCAGGGTCGTGGATTGATTTTGCCGGAAATAACCGATTTGGCTGTGACAGTTGATTTTGGGTATTTCGAAACCGTTTCAATATGACGCGCAGTAGATGCTCAACCACCGGGTCTTGTTTGGCCAACTTCGATTCGAGCAAATCCCGAGGAATGCTTACAACGCGAGTTTCCTCTAAGGCTGTGACGGTCGCCGTGCGAGGCTGATTATCAATCAGCGCGACTTCTCCAAAGAGTTCACCCTCGGTGAGAATACACACTCGTTGGTGCATCTTTCCGTGCCCGGTATATACCTCAACGCTCCCATCCTCGATGAGGTACGCGCGGTCTCCGGGAGTTCCCTCTCGAAAGATATGCCCACCACCGGTGTAAATCAGCCTTTCAAGACCTTCAAACATATTTGCCCTCTATGGGCCGCTGCTACAGTTAAGTATACGGAATGCTATTCATCTAAACGAGCGCCCGTCTTGCTTATAAGGCAGCTTCACGAATAAAGTTGTTAGGTAACTGAAACAAGGGCTGAGCTCAATGATCGAACAAGCACGTGCCGAGTTGGCGCCCACCGGTGTCCTTCGCGCCGGCATCAACCTCTCCAACTTTCTCCTTGTTACCGGCAGAAGCGCTGCGGGAGAGCCCGCAAGGCGTGTCTCCCGATATGGCCCGCGTAGTTGCGGCGCGCTTGGGCGTGCCAGTGCAGTACATAGACTTCCAGACACCGGGTGAGCTGGCGGACGCGGCCTCCGAGGACATATGGGACATCGCCAACATTGGGGCGGAGCCCGAACGTGCGAAAGTGATTACCTTCACCGCCGCCTACGCGGAAATTGAATCTACCTATCTGCTGCCCGCTGGTTCGTCTATCCAGTCCATCGAGGAAGTAGACCGAGAAGGTGTGCGCATTGCAGTTTACGGCCGCGCCGCCTACGGGTTGTGGTTGAAGGACAATATCAAACACGCGGATCTCGTCGAGACCGACGGCATGGATGCGTCCTTCGATCTATTCGTGCAGCAACGCCTTGATGCGCTGGCGGGATTGCGGCCGCGCCTCATAAATGACGTGGAGCGCCTTCCCGGTTCGCGCATACTCGAAGGTAAGTACTCCTCAGTGCAACAGGCCATCGGCACGAAGCCGGATCACGCGATCGGTGCCGCCTTCTTAAACGACTTCGTCGAGGAAGCAAAAGCAAGCGGATTGGTTGCCAGCCTCATCGAACAGCACGGCGTGACAGGCCAGCTAACAGTGGCGCCACCGGCGCGGTGATCGGCGTTGGGAATCTTGAACGCGACGCTAGGCAAGCAATCGCATGTTTCAGCGATGATCGACGACAATGGCACCGTTGCGGATTACCATTACGACGTTCGCCAGATCTTCAATTCGATTTAGCGGATCACCCGTGACGATCAATATGTCGGCGACCTTACCGACCTCAAGGGTACCGATCTCCGCACCCAGTCCCAGGAACAGGGCGGCGTTACGAGTCAATGCGCTGATGATCTCGCTTGGCGAGAGTACCTGTGCGAGTTGCTGAGTCTCACGCGCCAGGCCGGCGGCGGGCCCAACTTGCAGGTCGGTACCGAAAGCGATGGTCACACCGTCATCCCAGAGCTGTCGCAGGTTTGCCAGCGCTTGGACACGATCCGGCGCTGTGAGGCCGAGCGGTCGGGAGACTGTCGTGGTAACCATCACCGCTGCGTCACGCAGCGTTCGTCCAGCCTTGATTCCGGCGAGTGAACCGAAATACGGCGGATGAACCAGCCGATTGGCCCCTAGATCGACAACTCGAATCATATCTTCCACGCTTGAGGCGTGCGCAAACACGGGCACGCTATGTCGCCGTCCTTCGTCGGCGATGGCCGCGAAAACAGAGTCGTCGAGCCGTACACCGAGATAGCCGTCATAAATGAGCTTTAAGCCGTCGATATCGGTTTTTGCAAAATCTCTGACTGTCGCGCGGGCCGTGTCAGGATCGGCGACTTGGATCGCGACGCGCTGTTGGCACCACGGATTGTTCTTACAGATAGTAAGCACCGGGTGGCCGCCTGGCGCTGTAAACACGACGCTGAGGGCGAGAATCCGGGGCCCGGTTAAAGTCCCGTCCGCTAGACGCTGCTTTATCTGGATAATTGCCGGGTGATAGTCGCCCGCCGACAGGACGGTTGTAAAACCGCTTTCCAGGTATTCGTTGAGCATTGCCTGAAGGTGCTCATCTTGCCATCGCGATAATGCGGCGTCGCTGTCCAGATCGGGTCTGATCAATAAATGGCGATGCGCATCGATCAGGCCCGGCATCACCGTCAAATCGGTAGCGTCTATCTCAACAGCTGCGCGAACCGGCGTTAGCCCAGGCTCAACGGCGCTGATCCGATCACCGCTAATGACAAGAGAACCGCCCTGCATTACGTTCCCGGCCGCATTGATGATCCGTGCATTGCGAAGCACGATATCGGCGGAACCTTGTGGATGCTCTGCGGAGACGTGGCCGCTCAGCAGCAAACACACGACGAGAATGAACAACCGTGGCATACCAGTCTCTCCTTATTCGTAAGACGTATACACCGCTCAATTATGGAGCCAAGACTCCACTAAACGCCTTATTGTTTTTCCTTCAAGCGTTGCAGATCGGCTGCGCACTGTAGTTGCGCGGCAATACCGGCGGCGCGATCGACCGGCACCGCTTCGGTTGCAGCTGGAGGCGGGTTCATGTGTGGCGGAAATACGGCGTTTTGTTTTCGTTTCTTACCTTCTATTCGCGGTTTGAAGAACAGCGGCCTTGCGTTGACCCGCTTGGCCGGTCCGAGACCATGGCCGGTGTCCTCCAGATCCCACCACCACTTCTTTACGGGATTGATCTCACCGTTGCGGCGCCAGTCATCAAACTTTGCCAGCGAGCTACGAAGGAACGGCAGATAGATCGAAGCCCATAAGAGGCCACGGTTAAACACGGTGCTTTCTGTCTGAAACGGGCAGGTGGCCATGCAGCGGCCACACACGGCACCCGCTGAGTTGGTGATCCGATAAGTCGCGCAGCGTTGCACGTCCGGTTTCCAGATTTCGTAGCCATTGAAAAGAATTTTGTCGCCGTAGGGGATCGCGTCGCAGGGGCACTCACGGGCACATTTCTGGCATTTGCCGCAGAAATCCTGCAAACCGAAATCAACATATTTGGTGGGCGTCAGCGGCAAGTCAGTGGTCACGATGGCGTCTTTGAAACGAGGCCCTAAAAATGGGTTGAGTACCGTCTCGCCAATGCGACTCAACTCGCCGATACCGGCGTGTACACACAAAGGAATGTGCAGCACGTCCTCGTCCCAGGCGGTGTGCGATCGCGCCGACCAGCCGAGGCCGCGGATATGTTCGGCCACAATGTTGGAGAGAAAGGCGCCTCGCATGTATGCGCGAAAGCTCTGGGCGTTGCTAATCCAGTCGTCGCCGCTTGAGCCGGACATGGTTTCCTGGTCCTGGTCGAGCACGAGGACGATCGCATTTTTGTGATAAGGCTCGATCGGGGTGCCGTCGAAGTGATGCGAATACCAGGTATGCGCATAGGCCGGGGTAAAGCCGACAATGTCCGCTCCCAAGAAATGGCAAAGCGCACGGATACTGTGCATATTGCGATCCGGGTCATCGGAATGCGGCGCTTTAGTTGCCGCCGGCTCGCCGAACTGCAACGGTACGCCTTCCGTTACCACCACACCCATAGTCGCGCCGATGGGCTCCTTCTCCATGAAGTGGCCGCCAACGCTCTCGCGTTCTGCAGCTGGCCCAAGATCGCCGAACGCACCCCGACTGAAAAAGTCTGCGCGTTTGGGCACGCGTTGTATGGCCTCGACGTCAATATAGGTAGTAGCTTTTTCAACGTGTTTTATCCCCTCCATCGGATAGACGCCCTTGTGGAGTGGGCGGGATTCTCCCGTGATCCACTTCCAGCCGGGACGCGTGCCGCCGACGCCGAGCCAGTATCGCGGTCCGCGAGCCAGAAGGTTGGCCGCCAGGCCCCGTCGAGCCAAAGGCTGATCGACGCCTAATTCCAGCGTGGTCGAAACAATGGCGACGCCGAAGCGATCGCCGAGGTAAGGATTGGTTACGCGGTCAATTCCTTTGCTGGAAGTGACTTCGCCCAACCCGGCGGCCAGCAGAATGTAGTCGTGATCCAGCTCGCTTGCCGTCGCAAGGTGGGCGCGTGCTGGCCAACCGAGCCGACGCAGGTACATCGCAATCGTGACCGCGAGCTCGGCTGCGCGAACTGCGGAGCGTGCTGCATGGCTGCCTCGAATAAACTCAGAACCCGGAGCGCCAGGCGCGGGATCTTGGGAATGCTCGATCAGAATGGCTAGCGCGAACTTGTGTTTACTCGGATCGCCTAATTGTTCGCCGTATTCGTTTTCGTGCTTGGTAAGCGCGTCGTGTCGAATTTGTGCTGTGGCATCCGTATTTCCGTCGCCCGCACTACCAAATTCGATCTTTATTGGGCTTGCCAGTCGCGCTCGCTCAGCGATAGCGCAAACCCCAACCTGACTTGCATCGAGGAAATAGCAAAAGCTTTTCAGGTGCTGCGAACGGGCCGAAGGATCCGTGGGAATGACGGCCTCGTCTGCGCGAACTTTGCCATCGCGCAGCCTGCGATATAAATCGAAAGATCGTGGCAACGCGTTGGCAACACTATAAAGGTTCGCACTATCCACTATCTCAAGAGGCTCGGGCGCGCTCGCCGGTGTATACGACGGAATTTCTTCAGCGCGCGGCAAGCGTTCAAGCGGGTAGGGGCCCAGATGGGTCGGACGCTGCTTATTTGAGAATAGCCTGAGCATAGTCAAACTCCTGATTCAAAACCGCGGTTTGCGGAGCGCAGGAATACGACGCTGATTACACAGACCGCCAGAAAACAGCATACCGGCAAAACTCATGACGTGTTCGCCTATAGCTGTGCTTAATTCGTTATACGGATCCACCCTCTCATACTTACTCATCGTCATGCTCCCCGCTGATGTGTCAGGGCAGCTTCGCAGACTGCCGGCGGGGAGTCTATTCGGGGCTTATGACCTGGGCGTCCATTAACTCGACGAAGTCAGCGAGCGGTGCTTTTCGGGTCCCTCATCGCAGTTTGGTCCCGTAGTTCCCGGCCAAAATATGCTCAATTGCCGCAGACCGCCCTGAGTCTTGGTGAGCATTCTCAAGGTCGCGCCACAAAGCGGCAAATCTGGGCACCTCGATCCGATAAACGTCTAGCACTGACTCAAGTGAAGCGCCGGGATCCGCGATTACCTTGGCGACGTTGTCACGTAACGCGTCCCGCTGATCAGAAGCCATGTTGTCGAGGGCCTCGCATACATAAGCCGTGCTACTCAAAATTCTATCGATTAGAGCGGCTTTACGATTCGGCGAGTAATCTTGTCCGGATTTCATTTTGAGAATGCGTTCTTCCGACAACCATCTCGCCTAGCAGAGATGCTTAATCCCCTGCTGCTGCAGCCGCCTCCAACGCCGCTATTGACGCATCGTCTAGATTCATTTTCGCAAGGAACGCTTGGAAGTCGGGGTGGGCCATGAGGGCAGGGCCGTGGCCTTGCTTAAACGCTGACCACGACGTTACGAACGGGCGCACCACGACGCTAGCCAAAGCCTCCTCCTCGAAACCGCGGTTGAACCAGCTTATCGCTTCGTCTAGATGACCCAATGACGCCGCTGCGAACCCCAGGCCATGCCACAGGTCCGGTGATTTGTTGACGCTGCTCTCGCCAATGCGCCGCGCCTCATCATAGACAGATTGCGCCTTAGCGCTATCACCGCGGAGAACGTCAAGCACAACCCGCAACCACATGGCATACGGATAGGTGTTCGGCCCTTTTAAACTTTCCGAACGGAGCAGCGATTCCGCTTTTTCCAGTTGACCCGAATTGAGATGTATAGCAATTACTCACTAGTCGATAAATAAGGCGACATCGATGGAACTTTCTGAGAGCGTACCGATCGGATCAGATATGAAACTGGACGGCCGCACGCTTGACCATTCGACCTTGGAAGCTATTCGCTTGATGGCGATAGAGCGCGTTCGCGAAGGCGAGTCGCCGGCGACGGTGATCGCATCGTTCGGGTTCAACCGGACGACCATCTACAAATGGATCAAAGCGGCGCTGCAGCCGGGTGTCGGCATCAAGGCGTTGCGTTCGACGAAGGCTACGGGGCGGCCACGAACCCTGAGCGCGGCGCAAGAGCGACAGGTGTTCCGCTGGATCAATGGTCGTGACCCGCGACAGTATGGATTGGACTTCGGCTTGTGGACGCGCGCGGTGGTCGTGGAGTTGGTGACGCAGAAGTTCGGGGTGACGATAGGCGTCACGGCGGTCGGGGAGTTGTTGGCGAAACTGGGATTGACGCCGCACAAGCCGCTGCAGCGAGCCTATCAGCGGGACCCCGAGGCGATTGAACGCTGGCAGCGTGAAACCTTCCCAGCCATCGCCCGTCAAGCGAAACAGCACGGTGGCGAGGTGTTTTTCTGGGATGAGTCTGGCTTCCGTGCTGATACGGTGCACGGTAAGACCTGGGGCGTGCGCGGCCAGACGCCGGTCGTGTACCGACCCGGACAGCGTCAATCGTTCAGTGCCGCCTCGGCGGTCAACGCCAACGGGGCGTTCTGGTTTTGCACCTATAGCGGCGCGCTCAAAGCCGATTTGTTTGTCACCTTGCTGCGCCAGCTCATGCGGGGCCGGCGCAAACCGGTGCATCTCGTGCTCGACAGTCTGCCGGCGCACAAGACCGCGTGCGTGCGCGACTACGTCGCTTCGACGAATGGCCGGCTGAGCCTGCATTTTCTGCCCGGTTACGCGCCAGACCTGAACCCCGATGAATGGGTGTGGAGTCACGTCAAGCGCACGGGTGCGGCGCGACGGACGCTGCGGGCGGGCGAAACACTGCGCGAGAAGATCGAGGAGCAACTCACCCAACTCAAGCGTATGCCCCACCTTGTTCGATCATTCTTTCTTGCTCCATCTGTCGCCTATATTGGCGACTGCTGAGTAAATCGGTGAGCGCGAATACGTGGTCGGGCACGGCGTCGATTACTGCACGGAGGTGGTTGCTCCCTTCTTCCCACTCGCCGGCAAATTGTCCAAGATAAGCGCCGAGCTGATGTTTAAGCTCGAGATTCAGGGGATCGCTCCGCTCGGCGCTGCGAAGTAATGCGATTGCCTCCTCGTACTGACCGAGCGCTAGAAGATACCACGCGACATAGGTTCCCAGGCAAACGTCATTAACCTTACCCTCGCCAGTCCCTGCTCGGAATAGCTTCCCCGCCTCGGACCAGTCCCACTCTAAAAACATCTTGTCATATCCCTTAGCGCACAGCGCCGCACTGTGTGCGGGCTCCAATGCCAAGGCCCGCGAGTAGGCGTGTTTGATGTCCGGTGCTAATTCTCGGTAGGGTTTTTGGTAGAGCGTAAACGGATGTTGCAATATGTGCGCGAACGCGAGATAGGCGTAAGCATCAACATAGTCGGGATCCAGCTCAATCGCGCGATTGAAGTATCCAACGCCGCGTTGGAATCCCTCTAAGCTACCGGTAACCAATGCATCCTTGCCGCGCAAATACCAATCGTAGGCTTCGCGGTTGGTCGTGCCGATATCTACCAATGTACTGCCCGCTGTAACACCCAGTTCTATCTTCAACGCATCGACAACTGCATTGGCAATCTCATCCTGAACAGCAAAGATGTCCGTCAGTTCACGGTCGTAAGACTCGGACCATAAGTGAAAGCCGTCATCGACCTTAATTAGTTGCGCCGTGATACGAAGTCGATCACCCGCCTTTCTGACACTACCTTCCAGGACATGGGCGACACCCAGTTTCTCAGCTATTGTCTCCAGATCGGCGTCCTTACCTTTGAAAAAGAACGACGAGGTCCGCGCAGCGACACGCAGCGTCTCTACCTTAGCGAGACCGTTTAGTATTTCCTCCGATATACCGTCACTGAAATACTCCTGCTCCCGGTCATCACTCATATTCACAAACGGCAGCACTGCGATGGACTTCTCCTCAACTGTTGCGGTGGGTGTGGGGGCAGGCTGGGTAACTTCGGTCACCGGGGTAATCGCGGTAGTTTTAGACTCTGGGGCAGGCGATGTAGCTCGAGTCACCAGAAGAGTGACCGTTATCCCGGCAAGTATTCCCACACCGACAAGGATGGCCGTCTTCCAGTGCACCCAAGCAACTGTAAGCGTGACCGGCAATCCGGCTACAAGAAACCAGAATATGGACTTCTGAAATGACAGCGAACACTCAAAGGTCGGGCACGTAGTGTCTACCACCTGCCACAGCACCCACGCCACCGCCAGATACCCCGCCGTGATGCGGAACATCTTGCGGTGGACTAACTGCTGGATGATGGAGTCGGCCAAGCGATGCCCCCCGAATGCTGGCCTGTGAATTGTATCGTGTTTCGATACGTGGTTGAGGTGTCTACGCCGAGTCGGTGCTTGCGAGTTGGTAGTTGGCATTCGCACTTGGTGCGACGTGTTCATCAAAATAACTTTAAAACTGATATAGCGCAGGCGACGAACCGGCCATACATTCCGGCGTGCTCGTCGAGCAAGCGTATGTCTCAAGCGGTAACGGGTTTTAATAAAACTCTGCTATTGACCAGATAGAAGAATGCCGAGCAGCCCGCTCCTTGCGGCTCCGTCCACCAGCATAGATTTGTCCCAATAGGTGCAGGATACTGGGTGGAACCACCGACTGCTTCGTGAACCCGATTGGCGTCAATACCGAAACGGTGTTCTGGATGAAAGATGGTTGACGGGGTGCTTGAATCCGAACCGCAAAATGATTGGTTCGCCTGGACGTGTCGCTGGAATAACGTAGCGTTGGAGGGGGACACAACATGAACATAACCAAAGTCACAGCATGGAGTGAGATGGTGAGTTCAATAGCTGTATCAATATGCTAGTTTGCCGTTGTAATTCGCATTCACGGGAGTCGGTTTGATGCAAATTCGCCTTCATTTTATGGCCGTTACTGTCTTATTACTGGCGCTTGGTGGTTGTTCGGACGATCACGCTGACACAAATGCCATCTCTATTGCTCCGGCGTTGAATGAAGCCCCCTCAACTGAAACATCAACGCCCGATTCAAGTTCCTCTCGCGAATACAGCGAAGTCCGCGAGGCATGTGCAGATTTTGCCGTGGAGCGCAAAGCTCTGTTTGGTGAATTGCATGTGCATACCTCGCTGTCATTTGATGCAGCCGCAGGGCGCACTAAAACACTTCCGGCAGATGCCTATCGTTTCGCCAAAGGCGAACCGATTCCATTTTTCCCGGTTGATGAGCAAGGTAATGTTACTGGAGAAATTTCTATCGATCGTCCCCTCGACTTTGCAGCAGTGACAGATCACGGCGAGTTCCTTGGTGAAACTGCACTATGTAAAACGCCGGAATCACCTGCCTACGATGGTGAATTTTGTGTCGAATACCGCAAGGTCGAATTTCGTGGGAGCGCCATGATAGCAACAGCCATGAGTGGTGATTATCCCGAACGCATTGCTATGTTATGCGGTGATGATGGGGAAATATGTCGCGATTATGCTGCCGGACCCTGGCAGGTGGTTATTGATGCTGCCGAACAAGCCTACGATCGCAGTTCAGAATGTAAATTTACCAGTTTTGTGGCCTACGAATACACGGGTACTCCTAACAACTCCAACTATCATCGGAATGTTATCTTTCGCAATGCCAATGTTCCGGCCTTACCTGTCACCTACATGGAAAATCCATTCGACTATCTTTTATGGAAACAGTTAAACGCCGTCTGCAACGACAGTAACGATTGCGAATATTTAACCATCCCCCATAACAGCAACCTTTCCAATGGTCGTCTATTGACGCCTTATGCCGATCTTGAACCGACTCTCGATAATCGAAAAATGTACGCGCAAGCGCGATTGCAAAGTGAACCGATCATGGAGATATTTCAGCACAAGGGAGCATCGGAATGCATAAATGGACTAGGCAACGTCATTGGTGCACCTGATGAGCTTTGTGATTTTGAGCAAATCCGTAACATTGGCACCTTGGCGAAGCGAATTAATATCAGCATGGATGGCGCCAAGCTAATTTTTGATACGGAAGACCCTGCTGCAAAAACAACCGAATGCGAAGAAGGTTTCGGTCGTCATGGCATGATGGGCGGTGGCTGTGTATCTGCCAATGACTTCTTACGCAGCGCTCTGTTGACGGGCCTTGCAGAAGAACAGGCGATTGGAGTAAATCCGGTGAAATTTGGTGTTGTCGCGGCGAGCGATGGACATACTTCAACACCGGGCTCAGTAAAAGAAGATGAATGGGGCGGCTACGTGACTGGTGAGATGTTACCCGATAATCGCCTTAAACCAGGCACTTTGCCCACCGGGATCCTTGGTAGTCCAGGTGGACTGGCCGGAGTGTGGGCGGAAGAGAACTCCCGCGATGCAATTTTCAATGCGATGCAGCGCCGCGAAGTATTCGGTACCTCAGGACCGAGAATCGTGCCGCGTTTTTTTGGCGGTTGGGCAATTTCAGAGAAAAGTTGTGAAATGCCAGACATGATGACTCAGGCTTATGCTACTGGCGTTCCCATGGGCGGTGATCTTGATTTGATACCCAACAAGGCAAGCAAACCATCTTTTATTGTGTCAGCACTTCGCGACCCGGCTACTGATGCGACTCCGCTACAACAGTTACAAGTAATCAAGGGCTGGATCGATAGTGAGCGCAAGCCACATTATAAAGTGCACACTGTCGCGGGGAATGCGGACAATGGTGCTGGCGTCGATACCACTACCGGTGCGCAGTTCGGCGAGGGTCATGATTCCTTATGTGCTGTATTCATAGATGACGAGTTCGACTCGGGTGTGCCGTCTTATTACTATCTTCGCGTTGTTGAAAACCCCAGTCCGCGCTGGAGCCTGCTGGACTGTCTGAAATATGAGGAGCCAAATAGGCCTGAAGTTTGTGAAGATAGCTCCAGGCACGTTATCCAGGAAATGGCGTGGACGTCACCCATCTGGTATTCACCGCAAGCTAAAAATTAAAAGCGTCCAGACCACTAGCAAAAGACAAGACCTGACCCCCAAAATCTGCAAAATCTGTGAAAATCCTAGCAAAAGACAAGACCTGACCCCCCAAAATCTGTGAAAGCGTCCATACCACTAGCAAAAGACAAGACTTGACCCCCCAAAATCTCGAAGGCTCGGTCCGATCTGCGCTAGTGAGCAGCCGGCAAGGCAAAAGCGACGAGTGCGTCTGATAATTGCGAGCTGAGTCTTGCGTGGCCGCCTGCGGCAATAACCACGTACTGCCGCGCCGGTTCGCCGGCCGAGTAAGTCATTGGCGTGGCGACGCCGGGGGCCGGGAGTTCTGCTTCCCAAACCTGTTCGCCGTCAGCCAAAGAGTAGGCTCGCAGCCTGCTGTCCAGGCTCGCGCCAATAAAGATCAGCCCGCCGGCGGTAATGATGGCGCCGCCCATGTGCGGTGCGCCCCAGGCCCGCGGTGTGCGAAACGGGCCGACCGGCATACGCCCGAAAGGAATCTGCCAGAGGATCTCACCTGCCGTCATATCGTAGGCGGTGATGGCCCCCCAAGGGGGCGGCGTACAGGGCACACCGAAGGGCGACATGATAGGCGCTTCCATCCAGACGTAGGGGGTATCGGGCATCATGCCGACGGTGGCATAGCGTTGCCGCGCCAGCTCCAGATCGAATTTCTCGCGTTCAATAAGGCGCGACGAGAACGCCAGATTGGTGTTGTTGACAATCAGGATCTGCCGCTGCGGATCAAAAGCAGCGGCACCCCAGTTCGCACCGCCGGCGGAACTCGGTATCAACATGCTCCCTCGCAGACTCGCCGGTGTGAACAGTCCTTCATTGCGCAGCGCCTCGACGGCCGCGCGGCAACGGCCCCGATCCCAGAACGTCAAACCCCATGCTTCGTCGGCCGTGAAGTCCTGTCTCGCAAACGGTGCCAGTTCAGTTGAAAACGGTTGGGTCGCGGCGGCGACTTCACCCGGCAAATCAGATGGCGGCACCGGGCGTTCCTCGACGGGCGAACACCGGTTCGCCCGTCTCACGATGCAGCACGAACACAAAACCGGTCTTGGTCACCTGCACCACGGCAGGCACGGTCGCATTCCCGCGTTGAAGTTCAACTAGCAGCGGCTGCGCCGGTAGATCGTAGTCGAACAAATCGTGATGCACGGTCTGGAAGTGCCATTGCACGGTGCCGCTGTCTGCGTTGAGTGCGACTACGGCGTTCGCGTATGGCACGGGTTCCTCGCGCGCTACGCCGTAAATGTCCGGTGTGGGACTGGTGGTCGGCACAAACACCAATCCGCGCGCACGGTCGACGGATATCGGTGCCCACACGTTGGCGCCGCCAATGCTGCTGCTCAACGACGGCGGGATCGGATTCCAGGACCAAACCTGTCCTCCTGTGCGGGCATCGAATGCGCGAACAATCCCATCTACGGAATCGGTTTTTTCGTAGCTTGGAAAACTGGCGCCCACGACGACGCGATCCCTGACGACGGCGGGCGGCGATGTCAGGCCGACATCCCCGTGGCCGTGATAGTCGAATGCGTCCAAGCGGACTTCTCCAGCCTGGCCGAAGTCCTCACACCGGCGCCCGGTATCAGCGTCCAACGCGATCAAGCGGCCATCTGCGACACCGTGAAACACCCGCTTGCGACAAACGCTAGCCGGTTCGGCCCGTGCATCTTCCCAATAGCTGACACCACGACAGATGTGTGCGCCGATAATGGTTGTCGTGCGATCGATGCCGGGATCGAAGCTCCACAACTCCTGGCCAGTATCCGGTCGCAGCGCCACGACCCGACCGTAGGGTGTACAGAAATATAGGGCGTTGTTGACGAAAATCGGATTGACTTCGAAGGTCGTCGGCGCGATGCCGTTACTGCCGTCGGCGAGTTCACCCGTGTGATAGATCCACGCGGGCGCGAGTCGTTGCACGTTGTCGACTGTGAGCTGCGCGAGCGGCGAATACTGACCGCCGCCAGCGCCTCCGCCATAGGCTGTCCAGGCGTGCGCCATCGTTACAAGCGCGGTCGGTAACAACGCCGCGAGGATTAAAATTGCGGGTTTGTGAGCGCGCATGACGGCAGACGGCGGAGCTGTCTGCGACGGTTCAGGATTCCTGAATGTACGCGCGCGCCACTTGCGGCTAGTCGAGTGAAAAGCGCTCGCGCAGCTTGGGCACTGCCAGGAATTTCATGATCTGGCGCATCAGCCACGACAGTTTGGGGGTATTTCCAGCGGACACGTATTCGTCCAGCTTTAACTGTTCGATGATATCCTCGCCCATGATCACCATCGGCGCGTCCGAGGGGATCCCGGCGCCGTCCGCAATCCGGTCCATGCGTTGGAAATTCGAGGCGACCCCAGCCGCATCGATCATCGCTTCCACCCCCATCGCGCGCTCCAGGGCATCTCGCGCGGCTGCCAACGCTTCGGCATCACGGCTTAGAAACGCGTCGGATAAACCGATCAACGCCTCGGAATACGGTACATCGTCCAGCTTGCTGCAATTCGGATCTGACAGGCCCTGCAGGTTGACTGTCTCTCCGTTGCTCGTGGCGCTCTCACGGAGCATCACCGCATGTGAGGAGGTTCAGTAGAAACAGCCATTGAGTGCGGATACTCGAATGGCGACTACCTCGGCCTGCACCCGTGTTAGCGTTCCCTTGGGTGATCCTTTGACTTTAAAAATGTAATCGTTGCTGAGGTAATGTACCTCCAGCAGATCCAGCATGGAGCGAACTTCGTCCGGCACTAGCGACAAAGCGCGGATGACGTAACCAGTCCTACCTGGCCACAGATCGGACTCCGGCCCTTCGTCGACGGTATGCGGCAGCGTTTTGACCCAGGCACCGTCATTGACCAGCGTCAGTGGACGGTAGCCCGTGGGTTCACCAGCTTTGGGTTCGGGCAATGGATTGGGTGGTAGTGCAAGCGCGCGGCAGAACTCGTCGATGGAGAAGAGATTGACGACGGTACCGAGTATCTCGACGTATTCCTCTTCGCTGAGACCCTGGGCGATGAGGCCGTCGAACCAGGCCTTGGTGAGACGGCCCGAATCGGTGACTACCCGGTGGATCATCTCGATCATTGTGTCGGAAAGGCTGGTGACCTTGTCGTGGGTACCATCGACATGGGTCGGCGACAGCGCATCTTTGCGGCGCTGGCAGAAATCGCAATCGAACGCGTGTCTGACCTCGCGGGCAACCTCGATGCGTTGCGCACCGGTCAGCCAGCTCCCCGGTCCGGCCAGGCGCTCCCAGTAGCGATTATGCGCCGCGGCGAAATCCGGGCGGATGGGATATGGCACAGTGCTATAGTCAATCATGGGCAATGTCGCTGTATACCTTCACGGGACCGAGATCATACTACACCCGGTGTTGCGGTCCACTGGAGGCGCGGCGCTGATGATAGATATTCGGTGACCTTTTGCGTGAATAACATCACGGATAACGATTACATAGGAACTCGCCACAGACGTGGCGACGGATCCTATTCGTCGCCAAGAATAAAATCTAGCAAAATCGGAAGAATGCTATTAACGCCCGATACATTCGGATCTAGCGGTGCCGGATCGTCCTCATCGAGGACACCATCGTTATCGTCATCGCTGTCGCAGGCATCACCTTCGCCGTCACCGTCTGTGTCGGTTTGATCGGCGTTTGAAATAGCCAGACAATTATCGACATTGTCGAAAACGCCATCGCCATCAGTGTCGGCGTTCGCGCTGGACAATTCCAGATCCTGTAACACGCTGACCGTGCCCACCTCGACGATTCGTTGCAAGGTGCCAGCTCCCAGCGCCGTGCCGGAAAAAGTCAGCGTATAGGTTCCCGCCGCCGCGATCGGAATGGCAAAGCCACCCGCGTTTCCGGTCTGCGTAAAATTAGGTACCCGAATCGGGCATAACCGTGACGTTGTTCAAACCCTCGTTTGCATCGTAATCACCGTCGCCGTTCAAATCATTCCAGACCGTACCGACGATAAAGCGGTTGTGATGATCCGCTATCGATGTATTAGCGCTGCAATAGGCGCCGCTGAATACTATGGGACCGACCGCTGTACTGCCGTTGTTTTCCGGCACCATCGCGAACCCCACATTGGTCCAAGATTCGGTACCGGCAGATCCGTGTAAATCGGCATGCAAAAATGCCCCACTTAGAGGTGTGATAGGCGTCGAAAAATGACCCACTTTCAACGATGCTTCCTTCGCTGAAACTGAGCTTTTTACCCATTATTGGTGGGTCAATATTCGATGCCAATGGTGGGTCAATTTTTGATGCCTGTTTACAACGGGTCAGATAATTCACTAACGTATTGATTTTTATTGGTGGCTATGGGTGGACTTGAACCACCGACCTCAGCATTATGAATGCCGCGCTCTAACCAACTGAGCTACATAGCCACAGTCTCAGATCATACTCGCCATCCGTGGCCGTGCTGCGGTGGCTTCGCCATGCTCCAGCTCCAACATCGTTGGTCGTGCTGCGATTCGACTCTAGTGGCCGCGTGCAGGCGGCTCCTACGTTCGAGTTGAGGTTCGCGGTGGCGTCCAGTTTTCGAGGCGCGATTGTCGTGAAAAAGGGGGTTGGAGTCAATTTAGCCCCATTGCAATTCCCCTCATTCGGGGGATATTTAGCTGCCGATATGACTCCAGGTTACGCGGGACGAGACCTGGAATTTGAGATTAAGACGCGCTAGCTACCTGACGCCAAACACAACGATGGTTTTGCCTTTGGCACTAATCAGGTGTTGTTCTTCCAGTGTTTTCAGGACTCGGCCCACCATCTCGCGGGAACAGCCAACAATGCGTCCGAGTTCCTGACGGGTAATGCGGATCTGCATACCGTCAGGGTGGGTCATTGCGTCCGGCTCGTTGGTTAGATCCAGCAACGCGCGAGCAACTCGGCCGGAGACGTCCATGAATGCCAGGTTACTGACTTTTCGGTTGGTCTTCATGAGACGCATGGCGAGCTGGGAGGCTATGGCAAAAACCAGGTCAGGATAGATCGTCGACATGCTTTCGATTTTTTCGTAGCTGATTTGCGCTACTTCGCACGGCGTTTTAGCCCGAACGAGTGCGCTGCGGCTGGCCTGCTCGCGGAACAAGCCGATTTCTCCGAAAAAATCACCGGGATTCAAGTAAGCAAGCACGATTTCATGGCCCTGCGCATCTTCGAGCAACACGGTAACGGAGCCCTCGATGATGTAAAACAGATCCCTGGATGGATCACCTTGGCGAACGATCGTGTACTTCGCAGCAAATTGCTTACGCTGGCAATGATCAAGCAAACGGGCAATTGCGTCGTCTATCGAAGGCTTGCGTTCTTCAGCTAAGGTCAATCCACACCTCCATTGTACTTTCCCCTTCTTTTCAATCTGTTAGTCTAATTCAAGGTCCAATGCGATGTCGAACTGTGCTACCCTCGCGGCCCGCTGCGCAGAAGGCTATTTTATGGAAACCACCATTACATGGGTCGACAACGTTCAGTTTCAGGCAGAGTCAGACAGCGGTCACAACGTTGTCATTGACGGCCCGGCGGATTTGGGCGGACAGAACAAAGGACTGAGGCCGATGGAAATGCTGCTCGCCGGGATGGGGGCGTGCACCGCGCTCGATGTAGTGACCATCCTCAAGAAATCGCGCCAACGCATAAGCGGGTGCCGCGCACAACTGTCCGCCAACCGCGCGGACACACCGCCTCAGGTTTTCACGAACATCCACGTACACTTCGTGCTCGCTGGCCATGAGCTCAAACACCATCACGTCGAGCGGGCGATTCAGCTATCGGCCGAAAAGTACTGCTCCGCATCTATCATGCTGGGCAAAACCGCTCGGATCACCCACGACTTCGAAATTGAAGAGACGCTTCCCTAAACGACTTCAACCGTAGAGTGCGGCTGCAGCGTCTCGCCGTGCAGCTCGTGCTCGACGCGTTCCACTAGCGAATTTACGTCATCGCCCTGGAGCCACTCGGTAACGCCGATCCGCACGGGTAATGAGGGCTCATCGTTATCATGCAGTGGTTTTAGCCTTTTTATGTAACCACGGATCTTTTTCGCCAGGTTGGTGGCCGGCTCTTCGCAGGTCTCCGGCAGCACCATCAAGAATTCACTCTTGCCCCAGCAGCCGACGATATCTACCCAGCGCAACTTGTCGCGCAACATTCTGGATATGTTACGTAACGCGCGTTGTCGTTCGAGTTCGGCGACCACGGGCTGGTCCCGATCCTCCAATGCGATGCGCAGCATAATGATCGACAGCGGATTATTGTAGCGCCGGCTGCGCGATACCTGGGCGGTCAGTTCCTGCCGAACGGCTGCTTTTTTGAATAGCCCGGTAACGGGATCAATTCTTTCGGGATCGTGCAGATCGGAGTAGATCCGGCGAACTGAATCACGCTCTTCATGGTGAGTGGCGTCAACGAAGCAACTTAGCTCCGCGAGGCCGTCAACGCCGTTAATCTTTTGGGATATGCACTCGTACCAGCGATCCAGGGAATCTCCTTGACCTTTGATCTTGACCCGGCGTATCGATTTCGAAAGTGTCAACGCTTTGCGCGCCGGCAATGCGCTGCGCCGTTTGCCGATCAGATCAGTGGGCGCAAGCCCGAATTGAATGCACGCAGTTGTATTTACATAGCTGATCCGATCATTGGTCGAGGTAATCACGACACCTATGGGTAGCGAATCCAGGATCTCCATAGGTTCGAACGGCGGCGACACTTTGGTCGTCTTTGTCATTGTTGTGCTCCCGTAACAGCTTCACCGATTTAGCGGGCCACTCGGGGAAAACTTTAGAATCAAGCGCGATTGCTGAGAGGGAAATCCCCGCATACTCAATTCAGTTCGCTACACAGCGCAGATAGGCACTCTCGATATCACCCCCGCCGTAGCTGTCGCACATTGCCTGCGGGGAACCGCAGAAACGCAATACCCCTTCGTGCAAGACCCCAACGCGGTCACACAGTGCCGCCACGTCGGCTAGGTTGTGGGAGCAGAAAAATACAGTTTGTGTGCCGGATCGGATGGAGTCGAGATAGACCTTCAGTCGTGCATGCGCTTTAGGGTCAAGACCTGTCATCGGTTCATCCAGGACGAGTAATTCCTTGCCACTGAGCAGTACGCTGGCAAGGCCGAGTTTCTGCCCCATGCCCTTGGAAAGCGCGCGTACCGGCTTTGCCAGTACTGCGGCGTCCAGATCCAGTGTATGCAGGCATTGCTCAAGCTCACCCTGGGTATAGCTGCCGCCATGCAGGCGTGCCAGGTAGTCCAGGAACTCATGGCCTGTCGCAAAATACGGAGGGGTAAAGCGCTCGGGCAAATACGCCAAACGCGAGCGAGTCGCGGTTACCGTGTGCGGTTCACCGAATATCTCGATGCTGCCTGACTGGATTTCGCATAAATCCAGCAGGCTCTTTATCAACGTCGTCTTACCAGCACCGTTAACGCCGACCAGACCGAAAAACTCACCGGCAGCGATGTCCAGGGAGATACCATCGAGTACGGCGTGTTTACCGTACCGCTTGACCAGTTGTTTGAACCTGAGCGCGACTGACATCTCGGTCCTTGGGTTTTCGATCGTCTGAATCCTACCACGACAAAAAAGAGAGTCCGCCGTAGCGGACTCTCTGTGCTCATTAAGCGGAACCGCGTTAGTACAGATACAGCGCGTTACAGTCCTGCTCGTTGAAATTAATGTCCCAGATCGCTGGCGCACCGGCGAGTACACAGCCAGCGCCACGAGCACCAACCGCCCCGAGGGCAGCGGGCGCCGTTTCCGCTGAGCGCATAATACCGGTCTGCGGCAGACCGTCGTCGACCTTCAAATCGAGTTCGCGCACAACCTTTACCGGAATGAAGCCGCCCAGCACCAGGCCAAGGCGTGTTGCTGCACCACCACCTGCGCCTTCATACTCATCGGTACGAGTGAGAAAGACCCGGCCGTTAAACGCGTTCACAGGCGCGCGTTTCGGGCCGTTTGAGGTGTAATCACCAACGCCGGTCGCACCACCAACATAACCACCTTGTATAAACCGCGACGCACCCAGGTGGGCCCAGGAATTGGAACCCTCGGCAAAATCTTCGTCCAACAAACGGCCGTTCGCGTCGCCGCCAACACCAGCGCCGGGGCAACCCGAAACATCGTTGCCGATCTGCTGACACGCAACCGTACCGGTCATATCGCCGGGGATCTGCCGGTAGCGATCGATAAAGCCGTAGTAGGCCGCCTGGATCCCGGAGTTCTGGTCCGCGATATTACGCACGCGGGCGCTAGTGATAAGCTCCTGTCCTTTGAGGATGCCACCGAGCAATAAGCCGATGATGACCAAAACGATGGCCAACTCGACCAGTGTGAATCCACGTTGTTGCTGAATGTTTGTCATGGGCGTAATCCTGATTTCAGGTTTGTTATTTTTAGTAGTAGCAGATTGCGTGCCAATAAGTTAACTTATTGAAACAATGGGAATAATTTCTCGGCGGCCGGCGAAGATAGCGGTAGAACTGTCGACCTCTCGACAGAATCGTCGAACTATCGACACAAGAGAACCCCTCGTAGCGACCAACACCCGCTTGTGCGGCCACCGCATAAGGCCGGCTATACTATCGCCGTGTGAGCAGTAGACCCCCACTTAACCTTCATGTTCGCCAAGCTTAATCATTACAAATATCGGATCGCGCTCGTACTGACAATCTTTGCGCTGGCCGCCACCCATGCGACCGGCATGATAGAAGTTCATTTCGACCTGGATTCGGGCTTTGCGGTTCGCAACAAGTTCATCCTGCAGATCTTCAGCGATGGCACCCTGCCAGCTATCCTGACCAGCGTTGATTTCGTGATATTCGCGCTGGCCGGCATCACGCTGTCAGTGGCGCTGCCCATGTGCAATCCAACCAACGCATCCATGCTGACTCTGGGTGTTTCGCTGGTACCTTTTCTGGTTGCGTACAATATTCCGACCAAACCAGATTACATTCCGCTGGAGTATACGCTCGGGACCATCCTCGCGCTGTTCATGGTGAATGTGATGGCCAGTTATTTTATGCAAACCCGCGAGCGCCAGCGCCTCATCACAATCTTCGGCCAATATGTACCGCCAGAGGTGGTCGAGGACATTAGCGTTAATCCAGATAACTTTTCGCTTGAAGGCGAAGCGCGCGAGTTAACCGTGTTTTTTTCGGACATCAAGAATTTCTCAGGCATGTCGGAAGAGTTGGAGCCGCGCCAACTCACGCAAATGCTCAATACCTATTTCACGGAAATGACAGATATTCTGCATCGCCACGGGGCGACCATCGATAAATATATTGGTGATGCAATCATGGCGTTTTGGGGTGCTCCACTGCCTATAGACGATCACGCAAAGCGCGCCTTGGATGCCGCGCTGGAAATGCAGGAGGCGCTCGTTGGCTTGCGCCGCAACTTCAAGCAACGTGGCTGGCCGGAGGTGGAAACGGGCATTGGGATCAATACCGGATTGATGAATGTCGGCAACATGGGGTCGCAGTTTCGAATTGCATACACGGTCGTCGGCGACGCGGTTAATCTGGGCTCACGCATCGAGAATCTGACTCGTATTTACAATTCGGACATCATCGTCAGTGAAACGACTAAAGAAGCAATTCCCGATGTCCTATTCCGGGAACTCGACTTCGTACGCGTCAAAGGCAAAGGAATCGCAACGCGGATATTCGAGCCACTTGGACCGCTCGAGGCAGCGAACAGCGATTTGAAGGACGAATTGAACTCGCACGCACGTGCCATACAAGCCTATTACGCCCGAGACTGGCAGACCGCATGGCAGTTGTTCTCGAAGCTAAAGGCTGACGGTAAGCGGCCCGAATATTACGCTTTATTTCTCGAGCGGATCACGGCGTTCGAACGTGATCCACCGACTGAAACTTGGGAAGGCATTACCAACTACCAGTCGTCTAAGTAAGTGTCGTCCTGCGCGAGCATCCAGGATCCTTCATGAAATATGCGGGCTAGCGGACTCAAGGTGTGCGCGGCTTAGTTTGTTGTAACAACCCATCCAGGCGCCAATTTAGGAAATTGATCTCGGCCTCGTCGGTAATTGAACCGCTCGCAAGCAGGCCACCGAGTAGCACCTTCGCACTTTCTATCTCATCCATATCCTCAAGTATAAAAATGTGCATCTGCTTGGCCCAACTGGGAATGTCGGGGGCCGTCGCGTGCTGCGATAGCGCCTGCGCATAATCGAGCGCCAACGGCAGATCGCGCAGCCGATGTTTAGCGATGAAAACTGCATGAGCAAGAGACTGCCAGCGCCCGTTGGGATCCTCAAGAAACTTAACATAGGCAAAATTGAGCATTTTGCGTTGTTTGTCGGGAACCCGGATCTCGCCGTACAGCCGGGTTGCAGCGAGCAGCGGGTAATTGGTTTTCGGCTCAAGCGCGAGGATGCGATCAAGCCAACTGATCACACGATCGTAATCAAGGTCCCGAAATGGGATGCTTATCCCGGGCTGATTATCGAAAGCCTGGAGCCACAACATCAAGATCCGGGCAAAGGGATTGGGTTCACCGAATCCCAGGACTCGTAACATCTGCGTGGGCGGAGCCTGTGGTAACGCACTCGCGACCGCCTGTGGCCGCGGTGCAAACGCATGCCACGAGATTTGTAATAGCAAACCCACAAGCAAAAGACCATAAACGCCGCGGGGAACCGATTTTAGCGAGCGCTCGTCCATATTTACTCTCAGAAGTTCTTGCGCTGCAGGTCAAACATCGTCGCACCGGCAAGCAGCGCGACGTAGATCAAAGTTTGCAACACGATGTCACCGAGTACCGACCAAGCGGCGCCGTGTATCAGCCACTCAGCCGAAGTGAAGCGACTCAGCGCGGGCAGCACGTAGGCTAGGGCGTCGATTACCGCGGTTATTACCTGACTCGACAAATCAGTGGGAGCGACCAAGGGTCCGCGCCCCATAAGTTGAATTGCGTCTATGCTGCGCGCGAGGATGTAGAACGAAAAAACGATACTTACCGCAGCGGTTAGCTGGTTGAAAGTTACCAGACATAGCAGCACGAATGCCACCAATAGTGTCAGCTCGCAGATCAGTGACACGGTCCATATTGCGACAGATTGCATGGGCGCAAGTGCCAGTAAAACTGCGCCCGCCATCGCCGCACCGCTAATTGCCACCGCTGTATAACCGAGCAACTTGCCACCGTAGTAGGCGCCACGCGCGATGGGCAATGACAGCATCATGTCTAGCACTTTATCGTTGAACTCGCGCACCATGCTGGTCGCAACAAACAGACTCGTAATTACAACGAGGAACCATCGAACCGTGGCGGCAAACACAGACACACGATTCCAGTTACCTTCGGTAACTGAAATCGCCTTGATAAATTCCGCAAACCCCAGCAGGGCCATTAAGCCAAGCAGTAACAGCCATAGAAATCGGCTGCGCAGAACCTCGAGATAGGTAAATCGGGCAATTGTGGCGATCTGAGCAAATGTCGCAGAACTCATTGGAATTTTCCCAAGTGATACGCCGCCGTGCCGATTATAATGAAGGTACTGTGACAAGTTTACCCGACAAAGGCAGCAGAGAAAGCGAGCGACTCGCAAGCGGGGCGCGGCGACTTGTCCTCAATCTCACCCAAACCAACGAGTATTGGGTGCTGGGTTGCATGATGTTGCTGTTGCATTTGTCATTATGGAGTGACTTCGCGACACCATTATCGGCGTCCTTGATGCTCGCTCACCTTGGCTTATTCATGCTGTGGCAACCCATTTGGCGGCGCGACCAGAATTTGGATTTGTTCGGGACCATTATTTTCTTCGTATTCACGCTTGGTTTTGTAATCTGGCTCAGCTGGTGGATTACGTTTTTGTGGCTGTGCCTGCTCATCGGGCTGGTCTCGGGGCGGAACGTGGGCGAGACCTATGAGCGTTATGCCTATCTGGGCACGCTGGTACTTTTGATCTCTGAGCTTCTGATCAAATCCACCCCGGGGCTGTTCAGCCTGCCTGCCCTATCCGCCGCCATCGATGCGTTGTTCAAGTACGGGCTGTTAGTGATCCCGTTGGGGATTCTGTTTGTGCCTTTTGATCCAAGCAAGCCGGTGGCGTCCGGCGGCGTCGATTTTTTTCGCGGCATGGCGGTAGCGTTGATGTGCGCGATGCTGGCATTTGGGAGTCTGTTGATTATGTACCACAGCGATGTCGACTATCCGGTGGCACTGTCTCAGTCGCTGGTTGCACTGGCATTATTCCTGCTCCTGATCAGTTGGCTATTGTCACCCCACGCCGGGTTTAGCGGTTTCACTCAATTGTGGGAACGCTCTCTATTGAACATAGGCACGCCGTTCGAACAATGGCTAACGGAGCTCTCATTGCTTGCCGCACAACGAAAAACGCCTCCGGAATTTTTAACCGCGGCGATGCAGCAGCTGGTCATGGTTCATTGGATCATGGGCGTGCGGTGGTCAACTGGCGATGAAGTCCAAAGCATCGGGGTGCCATCGGCGCATGAAGTTGAATTGCCCGCGTCCACGGTGACAGCCTACATCAGCACTCGCCGCCCAATTGGGCCGACCTTGTTGTTGCATTGCAAACTTCTGGTAGAGCTGCTCAACCATTTCCATGAGGCGAAATTGCGCGAACAGGAACTGGCGCAGCGCGCACATCTACAGGCGATTTACGAAACCGGCGCGCGCGTGACGCACGACATTAAGAACCTGTTACAGTCGCTGCAAACTATCACCGGCGCCATAGGCCAGGAACGCGTATCCAGGCCACGCACGGAACGTCGCGTTGGCAGTCAAAAAGCTCAGAGGCTGTTCGAAAGGCAGATACCGCATATCACCCAACGCTTGCAGCTTGCGCTGGATAAACTGCAGGCGCCGGAGGAGGCACCCGCCGCGCTCACGCCGGTGCAAGACTGGTGGGCCTCGCTGCTGGCGCGCAACGAAGACGAGAATACGATTTACGAGGCGGACATTACGCAAAACACACCAGTGCCTACGGAGTTGTTTGATAGCGTTGTTGAAAACCTTCTGGAAAACGCTCGCCATAAGCGCGCGACGCAGACCGATTTGGTGATCAAAGTAGAGTTGACCGTCGGGGCCGGCGAACTCACGCTCGCCGTCAGCGATACGGGTGCAGCCCTTAGCATCGACAAAGCCGCGGATCTGGGTAAGCAGCCTGTCGCATCGGATACTGGGCTCGGAATAGGGCTTTACCAGGCAACGAGACAGGCGGAACTACTGGGTTATAAGCTCACGCTCACCAACAATGAAGCGGGGCAGGTACGTTTTGAACTGGGCCGCAATTCTTCGGGCGTCGACGAAGAGCCTCAATATCGTCTTTTATAAGGGGGATGTGACCGTCGCTCATTGAGGTAAACGGGCGGGCGTTTTTATAGCCCTGCATTCTTATTATTTCACCCCTCATCCGACCGCCAGGGATGGCGGAAGTGCAGATTATGCACGACTACAGGATGTAGGAGGTAGGGCGAAGCAGGAGCCAAAGCCGAGGAGCATTAATCTGCCTCTCCTGTTCTAGAACTCGGCTACGCCTCGTTAAGAACCCCCAGCCCTTGCCTCACGGCAAGGGCGTTCGCGGGGCAAGCGCCATGTTAAATGGCTCTTGCTTTTCCCCGCTCACCCCACAAGGGGAGAAGAGACCCACGGTTTAGCCCCTCACCCCTCGCCCCTTGCGGGAGAGGGGTTGGGCAGGTAATTGCTCCTGCATTACCTGCATTTCCGCCATCCCTGGCGGTTAGGTGAGGGGTTAAAATTAGCTACTTATGTCCGGTAACGCCGCGACTACGGTAACTGTCCTGCGACAACCATTCGGTTACGCAGGACATTGGGCGGCAGCCAGATCAATAAGTCGTCGAACTCCTCTGCCGCCAGTCGCGCGAACGGTTTGAGAATCGCGTCACGATCGCCGTCGAAGTTCTCTTGTTCATGCAAGGATGAAGCACCGGTAGGAAAGCCGTTCTTGCCGTAGGAGACAACCATGGCCGGAATATTGTCGAAATCCGGGGTATTAGCAGCAACCGCGGCAGAGTTCGGAAAGATGCGGTTTTCTCCGTTGGAACACAGTTCGAATGAGGCCAGCGGATTTGCAACACCGCAGCCAGTGCCCGGAACATCGTCGGAAAACGTTTCAGTTACCGCGTAACCGAAGGTATTGCCCCAGGCGTCGGTGCGCGTAACGCCGAGATTCATCCACGGGAGATTACCAATCGACGCGCGATTGATAGGATCAGAGGGGGGAGCGACGCCCTCGGCACCCGCAACACAGGAACTTGTCGCTGGCGCCTCGGCGCGAAGATCTTCCTGGCCGTCGTTAATCTGTGCTGCCGCCAGCGTGTTGCAACCGGCAAGCGTGTTATTAGGGCAATCCGGACAAGGCAGCCGACGGTTGGCCAATGCAAATCCGTACAGCGCGTCGCGTATCTGCTCCAGTTGTTGCTCTGTACGCTCTCGGTTGGATTGCTCCAGGCGGGTCCCCATGGGGCCAAGGATGCCGACCAACAGCAGCGAGATGATAAAGAACGAGATCGCCAACTCGATGAGCGTAAACCCGGCGACTTGTTTGCGAGATTCGTGCATCGCGTTTTAGTCTATCACGGCAAAACCACGCGAACCTGATCGTTAAACAGCGGCCCACTGCTCTGATTGTGGAAAATGCGGTCGGCGGTTAAAGCGTTTTCCAGGTCAAAGTAATCACCCAGTATCGCCGACGGGCGATTACCAAGCTGGGCCGGTAACTCTATCCCCGCAGTGATTGCAACGGCGCGCGCGTTGGTAATGATTGCCGGCGCAGCATCGGCAGGGCAGTTCACGCCCGAACTACAGACAGTCAAGCAATCGACCCCCACCGCGCACACCGTCAGATCCCCCGGCACCGTCAAAGGCAAAGGTCTCGCTTCGTAACCTATATAGATGTGATGATGCCAATTGTTGGCGATGAACCATTGTGCGATCTCGTTCTGACCAGCGTTTGGATCGAGATCATATGGAATGTTGAGTAGGTCGAAGGTACCCGCATCGGTAGTGATGACCCTGCGGCCAAGTTCAACCGGCCCCGGACTCCAATCGGAGACGTCGATTTGTCCAATTGTGTTTGTCCCCGATAAGTTGAAATGGCGCATGCGCAGTCCACCCACCGCTGGTGGTGACAGCGTTGCGGCGACCGCCGGATTGTTGAACGTGAATACATATTGGCGCCAGTTCGGGGCATTCAACGGTTGAGAGACGGTACAGTTGATGACATCCTTTGCAACCCACACGCAATTATCCCCATTAAGCGTATTTGCGATGATGGGACTCAGTAAAGGTCCGGCAACGGGATCAATGCATCCACTATTACTAACACACGGCAAGATTGGCGGAGCAACACCCGTGGGATCATCATTGGTTATGCTCGTTAAAGCCCAACTCACTTGAAATGGAGCAAGGATATTCTGCCCGGCAGTATGAACAGGCAGGTGGCCTTCGAAAGTACCGACGACTCCGTCAAACGGTCCTATAAATTGGTCAAACGGCGAGTCCGTTGGATCCGCGAATGGGCTAAGCCATGGGAAAGCAAGCGGCCCGGGCACGGCGTCGCGATCCGGATCCTGTCGATAGTTATTCAACGCGTTTGCCGCTTCGCCAAGCACCCTGCGCTCGACCGCGACCATTAACTCGGCCCGAGTAATGATTGCGACGCGGTCGTTAAAAACGCCGGCTGCTTGGGTCACGAACCCGACGTCGGCATCAGCGTTATCATCCTCCAAATAATTTGTACGGTCGTTAGGGGCCGCTGCGCGCCCGGCCTGGGCGCCGACCGGAGTGCCGGGTGCAATGATTACAGCCACTATATCGGTCATCGTTGTATCCACCGTAAGCTGACCCAGCGTATCGCTATTTAGTGGCACTAACTGCGGGCTGTAACGAAAATTGTCGGCCACTGCGTACCACAGCCGCTCGCCGCTGCCGTCGCGTAAATTGCCGATGCCCAAATAATTCCACGGCAATCTGCCAACATGGGTATCAGTGGCGAGGGCGCAGGCAGTGCGTGGCTCACCGTCATTGGTTACGTCGGGACAGGGTAAGTAACCTGGCCCGGACGCGGGATTGATGTTGTCCGGATAGGTTGCGGCGTATCCGATCAGCGTCGCTTTCGCTTCGGCCAGAGCCAGGGCCGTTTGCTGTTGTTGATTGGCTTGGGCTGATTGCCGATTAAGACCCGCGATCAGCGTAAACGTAGTACCGACGATGAATATCAGCAGGAACGCAAGCAATACCACGCCGTTTTGGCGCGGCAAGCCATTGGCGCGTTGCCGTAGAAGGGTACTCACGAACGCAGGAAACTCACTGCCCGATCATCCATTGAGGTGCAGCAGATCAGCGATCGGTCTCTGCCGCTGGCGGAATTTGGTAGCTGTCGATGACACGTTGTGATGACGGTTCATAGGCTTGCCCAGGCTTGAGATCAACGTCGGGTAAATGCGCCGGCGTCCTGATACGCACATGCTGGGCGCCAGCAGCCGGCGTCTCTACCGCGATGTACTCGGAGGCGAAATCACCGTCAAAAGTGTTCTTGCCGTTGACCCATGCCGTGGTGGTGCCGCCGGAGCGCTGTACCAATCCGTTGACGATGATACGCTCCACTTGGGGCACTTCCTCCTCCTGAGTTTGTGTTTGCACACGTTCACGCGGCTTGATTTCGGCGACTTCCGGAGCCGTACCTTGCCTGGCACGGTCCAGACGCGCGCGCTCTTCGGGCGTCAGAAACAAGCGGCCCAGATCCTCAGCACTGGCCGCAGGACCCGTCACTGACACAAGGATCGCGAGCGCGATTACCATCTCCATTCGAACCAAGCGCTTGAATTTCACAGCACAATCTCCTGCCCGGACAGGGCCACCGTAAACCACAATAAATCACATGACGCGGACAGATTCGGATTATTGCCGCGCCGTGAACTGCCGCTTGCCACACGCCGAAACAAACATTTATCGATGTTGTAAAGCCCATCTGCATTGCGATCAAGCCTATCAAGCAACAGCGTGAAGTCCCCTTCGTGCATCAAGCCGACCTGCAACTCCATGGTGCTGGCGAAAATGTTAAACGCGCCCGTGGCGACGGAAAAATCAGGTGTGTACTGCTCGCGCGCCTCAATACTGTAACGCAAATCCGGGATCTTGATTTTTTCGCCGGCGGTGCGCAGCGTTTCCAGCCAATCCAGCCGCGACTCGCGGCCAATGATGCCGCGGTTGTACAGTTCAATGAAATGCGGATAGGTGGTGCGGATAATTCGCTCCTCTTCATCGACGGCGAGGTATTTGCGGCTTACCGTCTTGAAGCGGATCTGGTTTTTCTAAAACTCAGAATTCATCTCGTCGCGAAAATAGTAACTTGCGCCCAACATCATCCCGCTCATCAAAAAGCAGATCGCGAATATGCTAAACGCCCCGCGCAAAACCGACCACTCGACTTTAGCTCGTGCCATGATTAATTCCCATGACAACAGTCAGAATGAAATGCGCGCCTTCTTTTGGCAGCTCTATGCTGGCATTTCCTTCCAGTTTGGCATCGGAGCTTACGTCCAGTGGTAGAGCGATGATCCTGACCGCCTGAATGTTGTTTTGCTCTCGCAGCTTATCGGCGAAACGCGTCACCTGTGTCAGCGCTCGGCGGTAATTACCGTCAAACGGATCGACATGACCTTTAACTTTCGCTATCTGGTAGTAATCATAGTCACCCGGGTCCGGGGTCGCGCTGTTGGCCAGACTTGAGCTCCGGCCGCTACTAACATATTCCGGCTCCGCGCTGGGATCGGTACTGCCCATCCAATCTATTTGGTCCAACTGGAAGGTGGGAAACCCATCCAGTGCGCCGCTGATGAGGCGCAGGATCTGCAAGGGGTTGGTTTTGTATTTGGCGAGTGTATCAACAACATTGACAGCTGTTTGCACATCTAACGGCTCCACCGCGGTCGGCGGCAGGTTCTCCTTCGCCATTTCGTAGCGGGTTTGATAATGGTTAGCCTTTTGCTCCGCGTCTACCGACTGCTGTTTTAGCGAGACACCCTCTATGAAGTTAAAGCCGCTCCAAACCAGGCTACTAAGCAGCAATACAACGGCGGCGGCCAGCATTGTAATGCGCGCCTTGTGTAGTCCGAAATAGCGCGTCTCCTCAGATAATGCATAGTGATTGGGCGGGGTCGTATCAAGCAGCAGCGCAGCGAATATCGAATCGCTGAAGGGCGTGTTGCGCACCGCCAGGCCGAACTGGTTCTGAATTTCGGCGACGTCAATTAAGTGGTAGCGCACGACATCGGAATCTCTGCATTGCTGCTTCAGTTCATCCAGAAACTCGCCGTGGACCAAGATATAGGCATCAAGCGAATTGTTACCCGAGATTAAGCGCAGGCTGTTGAGATAGCGACGCAATTTCTCCAGCTCGCTGAGCAGATATTCCCCGAAGGGTTCCGATCCGAGTCGCTGCATAGTGGCCAGCCGGCTGATCTTCAGCTCGCCGTCACGGAAAAACGACTGGCGAAGACCGCTGGCGCTGTGCAGGGTCAGCACCAGCGTGTTCTCTGAATCAGCATCCAACTTCGGCAACAATGATTTGGTAAGTACGGGCAACGAATAGATACCCGCCAGCGGTACTTTGTGTTGATCAAGAACATTGACCCAACGCGAGACCACATCCGAATTTGTCAGCGCTGTAAACAATATCCTGTCATCGCGTCGACCGTCCGACTCGCGCCCTTGGGCAATGGCGTGGCAATAGCGCGCGCCGCGAAACAGTCGCGCCTGTTTGCGCTGCGTTACGGAACGACGGTCACCACCGAATACGTGCGGAACCGTATCCTGGCGAAACTCCTCTTCGACTACATCGACGAGAAGATAAACCGGATGATTTTCCGATTCTTGTAAATAGCGCTCAACATGCAGCAAGCCGGTGTCATCGGCATTGAACACGAACGGATCTTGCATTTCTCCATTCTGCCAATGGTAGACGAACAACCGATCGCCGGTGACGTAAAACGCTCGTTTGCTGGTAAAACTAAATTTTGACTTTAGTGATAATGTCATAGATTGGACCCAACACAGATAGCATCACCCAGGCCAACAAACCACCCATGAGGATGGTCATCGCCGGTTCTATGATGGTCTGCAAGCGTTCAATGGACTCTTTAACGTCGCGACTATAAAAATAGTTGACGTTCATCAGTGCGTTTTCCAGGCCGCCGGTGTTTTCGCCGACCCGCAACATGCGCACAACCAGCGGAGGAAACAGACGCGAATCCTCGAATGCCTTTGAGATCCCGGCGCCATCGGCGATATCGCGTCCGGCTTCTTTTATGGCCGCGGCAACCGCCGCATTGCCAGCGATATCCTCGCCGACGCGCACGCAGTCCAGCACGGTAATACCGGAGGAATACATGATCGCGAAATAATTGCAAAACCGGGACAGGATGATCTTGTTCATTATCGGACCGATGACCGGCACCCGGAGTTTCCAATTATCCACTTTAACCTTGAAGGACGGATTGGTTCTTACCCCAACGACGATTAAAGCGAACGTCAGCATCGGTATGGACAGGATCAGGTACCAATATTTTACAAATGAATTCGAAATAAAGATAAGCAACTTGGTATGAAACGGCAATTCTCCACCCATGTTGGTGATAAATGTCATCAACTCGGGCACCAGGTAAATCATGAGGAAAAACAATACTCCAGTGACCACGATACCCACGAACGCGGGATACATTAATAATTTCTTAGTGTGAGCAGCCTGCTCGTCCTGCCATTTCAGGTTCTCGACGATATGCTCCAACACCTTCGACAACTGCCCGCTCTGCTCGCCCGCTCGGATCAGGCTGACGAAAACGTCGTCGAACACATGCGAGAAATCTGACATCGACTCCGACAGATTCTTGCCGCCTCCAATTGATTCGATCAGCGCAGCGGTAATCTCGCGAAGCCTGGGATTGTCGATGCTGTCGCGCAGGTCCGCCAGCCCCTCTAGTATCGGTACTCCGGCTCGTGTCAACTGCTCGAGATGAAAACAAAACGTGATCAGATCGACGCGTTTTACGCCACGGCCGGTTCCGCCACTGCCTCTGGCTCGCAAAGTTCGATAATTGATCAGGTCGAGCCCCATGCGGCTCAAACGTATCTCTAGATCAGCTGGATTGACGGCATCAACGCGCCCGTAGCGCATGCGTCCATCGGCGTTCAGCGCTTTGTATTGAAATACATCCATCAGGTAAACCGTTCGGTGATATCCACGACTCGCGAGACCTCGTCCAGGGTTGTGGTCCCGCCAAGGACTCGTTCCACGCCAACGTCAGCAAGCGACTTGAAACCTTTTGATTGCGCTAGAGTGGATAGTTCCCGCTGGGTCGCACTGCGAGCGATTAATTCGTCGATGTCGCGATCAAACTTGAGCAACTCTATTAATGCCGTGCGTCCCTTGTAACCCTGGTGCTCACACGCAACGCAGCCCGTAGGTTTGAATAAGCTCTGGCGCATGCTGCTCGCTTTAAGTCCCAACAGACGCCGCTCGATGTCGCTGGGTTCATAGGGCTGTTTGCATTGCTCACACAGGCTCCGGATGAGTCGTTGACCGACGATGCCGATGATGTTGCCAGCCATGATGTCGGGGCGCAGTCCGATATCGAGCAGTCGCGGTATCGCGCCCAACGCGGTGTTGGTGTGCAGGGTCGAGAACACCTGGTGGCCTGTCATGGCGGCCCGAAACGCCATCTGCGCGGTATCCTCATCGCGGATCTCACCCACCAGAATGATATCGGGATCCTGGCGCATCATAGAGCGAATACCGCTGGCGAAATCCAGACGCACCGATTCGTTGACCGAACTCTGGCGGATCATACCCATGGGGTATTCCACCGGATCCTCCAACGTCATGATGTTTACCGATTCGGTGTTCAGATGATTGAGTACTGAATACAGGGTCGTGGTTTTGCCACTGCCGGTCGGCCCGGTCACCAATATGATGCCCTCCGGGCGCGCAACCATGAGCTTCAATGTGTTGAGGACATCCTCTTCCAGCTCCAGTTTGTCCAGTTCAACAATGCCCTTTTGCCGATCCAGGATACGCAGCACGATATTCTCGCCGTGCACCGTGGGAATGGTCGATACGCGAAAATCGATCGGCCGGCCCGATAAGGAAAGTGATATGCGGCCATCCTGGGGTGCACGGGTTTCGGCGATGTCCATGCCAGACATTACTTTGAGACGTACGGCGATTGCCGACCAATAATTCTTGTGCAGGCTGCGTACCTGTCGCAACACACCGTCGATGCGATAGCGAAAGCGCAAGAAGCCTTGTTCCGGTTCGAAATGAATGTCCGACGCGCTACGCTTCACGGCATCGGCCAACAATGCGTTGACTAAACGTACGACCGGCTGGCTATACTCCTCGCTGTCGGCCTCCAGGCTCTCATAGTCGATTTCGCCGGTTTCTATTTCCTGCAGAATGCCATCAACTGACAATTCGAAACCGTAGAATTGGTCGATCGCTTTTTCAATCTCGGCTTCACCCGCGAGCAGCGGCACGACCTCGACATCACCGCCGAGCAACGCATTGATTTGATCCAGCGCGACGACGTTGAACGTATCCGCCATCGCTACCGTTAGCCGGTTGCGGTTCATCTCATAGGTAAGCGGCAGAATGCGGTAACGGCGCGACAGATCCTTGGGTATCAACTTGATCGCTTCGCTGTCGACAACGACTTTGGACAGGTCGGCCTTATCCTGACCAAGAGCGCCCCCGAGCACATCGAGAATAATTGTTTCGGTGGCGAACCCCAGCCGTACCAGGATTTTGCCGAGATGCTCTTTGCGTTTCTTTTGCTCAGTTAGAGCAATGCGGACTTGATCGGGGCTGACTACACCTTTTTGAACCAGCAGTTCGCCGATGCGCAGATGCTGCTTGGGGCATTCATGAGATCCCGGTTAGCGGGCAGTATCCGCTAATGCTTGAATACGCGTCAGTGCGCTTGAGGTGTCGAACCGGGCGACACGCCCCTGCGCCATCTCGAGGGCTTTGCGGTAGAAATCGTGCGCCGCCGGACGCTGGCCGAGATGATCCAGGCTGACCGCCAGATTGTAGGCATAGTCGGGATTATCGTTTGCATGCCGGTAGGCCTCGAAATAAGCCATCTGCGCCTCTGGCCAACGCGAAGCTCGTGCGTATGTGGTGCCCAGGGCGAAGTATAGGTATCCGGCTTCCGGCGTTTGCGCCAGCATTGTTTTCAATTCGCTTTCACCCAGAAACGAATCTGCGCCCAGTACATTGGCAAGTCCGCTCCGAGCGACGATGTCGCTCGGATCAAGTTTCAACAGTCTCTGATAAATACGCAACGCTGACTCCGGCTGCCCCTGCAACAATGCGATTGCAGCCAATCCGAGCAACGCATCGCGGTGTTCGGGCGCCTTCGCCAGGACCTCGCGATAGCTCGCTTCGGCGCCCTGGAAATCACCTTGTTGATAGGCTTGATAAGCCTGCAGGACCTTCGGGTCCGGTGCGAGTGACGCTGCACTGTGTCGGGTTATCTCAATAGCCCGTGGACTTATCGCCACCGTGCCTTCAAGACTAATTGCATCGAGATCCGCGTCGGGTGTCTCGAGCGGTGTCTGTGCGTTATCAATTTGTGCGCTAGCAAGTGGAGCCGCCTGCGCCACTACCTGATTAATGCTGGGGTCAACTACACCTGCCGGCTGCGACACGCCTTCGGGCACTGTCATGTCCGAGGTGCGCGGATCGGCTTCCAATACGGCCAGGGCCTGCGCCTGTGTCATTTCACGCTCGGCAGGCAAGGCCGTAGCGTTTTGCGAAACTACCTCGGGAAACACATATTCACGTGTTTCGGTTGCTTCCACGCCTTTAGCAACAAGCGGTGAAGGGGCATTGCGCGGTTCGGGCGTTTGTTGGTAGAAATAAACACCAACGAAAGCTAGCCCGATAGCGATCATCGCAACAAAGAAAATCAGCACGCCAACGGTCTTCGAGCCGCTATCCTGTTTCGCGGCGAAAACAGTCTGCGCGGTAACCCGCGAACCAACCATGCTGGCATCGTCCGTAGCCACTTTCGATTGTATCGATGCATCGACCTGCGATCGCTCCATCGACTGGGACGACTCAAAATATTCTTTCAGCGAACTCTTGATCGAACGTTCCGAGGGTAAGGTCGACTCTTGGTCGTAGCGCTGCCCGTCACGCGTCGATTGCCCGATCGGCTGCGTGCCAGTTGCTCGGGTATCATCAGCCGGAACGCCCGTGTCTAATTGGGTGGTCTTAATCGATTCATCCAGTGGTGCCAGGCTAAGTGGTGTTTCTTCTGGGAACTGTACGGCAGTAGCGTCCTCTAGCTCGATCGGCTGGGATACCGAGGCATCATCCAAAGGAGTCAGGGCCAGGCTCTGGGAACCGTCTTCGTCGCCCGGCAGATCCGGAACATCGGGGATGTGCGGCTGAGGCGGCGCGGCTTCGGTGGTTACTTCACGCTGCAGCTCGGCAGCTGCCTTTTTTTTCTCTTCCTCGGCCTTCTTGAGGGCATCCATCAACAGGCTCATGGCAGTTACACACCCCTGGGCGCCGGCAAATCCATGTTTAATTCGCGGTCAAGGTATTCACGATACTGTTTGAAGTCGCCCTTGAGACTTGGGTCGCGAATTACCGTGGGCCGTAGAAAAATAACCAGTTCGGACTTGGTGTATTGATTGTCACGATTCTTGAATAGCTCCGAAATAGGATAGATCTTGGACAGGAACGGTACGCCCTCAGTGTTGACACGTTGATTGTCCTGCATCAAACCACCCAGTATTGCCGTCTGACCACTCACGACTTTCAATACCGATTCAATCTCTCGCGTTTCGATCACTGGGATAGGGCTCGTCACGTTCTCCCTGGCGAGTTCCGGATTTGGATCGTTAACAAACCTTGCGATACGAGAAATCGTCGGACGGACATTTAATATGATTGTGTCGTTTTCGAAGATTCCAGGCGTCACGCTCATGACGAAGCCCACCGGCACCGTATGCGGTGTCGTATCGAAGACCGTCAGCGTGTCGATTTGATTCTGCGTTAATCGTGAAATACACTTCATTATCCACGACCTTGAGTAGCGCCGTCTGATTGTTCAGGACCATTATTTTCGGACTCGATAGCACCTGCACGTCACCGAACTGGTTGAGTGCTCTGACGGTGACATCCACTTCCTGGTAGTCAGCATTCAAGCTGAAAAACTGACCAGCGCCCAAACCACCTCCGAGCAGGCTTTGCTGCAGGGTGACGCGTCCTTTATCCGCTAGTTGCGTCCAATCGATCCCGGCCTGGTAGCGATCACTCAACGTGACCTCGACGATGGTCGCTTCGACCAGAACCTGGCGCTGGGCGGCGCCAACGACCCGATCGATCAATATCTGGATACGTTCCTGCTGGGCATGAGTGGCCAGCACCGTGATGACCCCGCCTTCGGGATTGGCGATCACGTAATTGGAAACCGGAATTTTGCCCGCTTCATCGTCGTCCTCAACCTTTTCACCTAGAATGGCAAGTATGTTGCTCACCAGGCGTTCCCAGAAATGCTGATTTGAGACGCTCTCGATGATGGTGGTGGAATTATTGTCGCCGCTGCCGCTGGAGGAACTGCTGCTTCCCGCCGTGACATCGGTGGTTCCGCCGGTGTCAATCTGTGTAGCAACCGTCACGGTCTTGGTGGTATCACGAGACATGTTGAGGAAATCAACTGTGTAGATGTGGTAATACGGCATGTCAGGCGTAATCGACAGCGTGCCGTTTTCCGTCTCGTATCGTAAATCTACCTGCTTTGACAGACGCGCGAGGATTTGAGGCAAGGTCTGAGAAACTGCGTTGAGCGTAACGTTACCGGTTACATCGGGATGGATGTCAATGTTCAGTGCAGCATCGCGTGCCAGGGCAAACAAAAGTTCCTTAACCGGAACATCGCTGACGACGACCGTGTATTTCTCGCTTTCTTCAACCGCCGAGGGCGGCGGTAAATACGGTGATTGTTCTACTACCTCCGGGATGGCGTCACTGGCCGGCGCCGCGTCCTCGGCGGATAAATGCCCGGCCGATCGAGCCATTGGCTCGGGCACTAATTGCGCGCAGCCCACAAGCAGCGCAACTATGAAAAACAATAGCGATTTATACATGAGATGCCGACCTTCGGAGGCTAGTCTTGCAAGTTTTAAGATAACACATAAGATATTAAATGCAACCTACTCATATTACTAGATTTTATGTTTTCTAAATCCCCGTAGTGCAGTGCCACAACAGTAGACCTCCAAAGCTTAGCATTTTTTCCCTAGACCAACCCTAGTTATCAGCTGGATTTTTGCGACTTTGCCGCCATTGCTCGAAGGTCTCAACGCCCACCATGGGCTCCAGAATCGGCTCAATTGTTTCCATCGTAAGCAGGCCAGTGACGATCGGCCTGGGTGTTCTCAATATGGGCACATCGTCGTGGATCTCCGCCGAAATTGCAGCTATTTCCTTATTCTGCGCAGGTATTAACTCGGCCGCGGCAACCGTCTTGGCTTTCTGCTGTGGCGCCGCTTTAATCGGCATAGACGGCTGCGCTGACTGCGCAGGCGCGGGCTGCGCAACCGTATGCTGCGGGTCTACTTGCGTAGTCGCAATGAGTTGCCACGCCGCCCAAGCGCAAATAGCCAATACCACCGTCCCGGCCGCTGCTAACGCCACCCAACGCGATGTTCCACGCACCGTCTCAAACTCGCTGTCGCGCGCCGCAGTACTGACGTGCTTCGGCTTAACCTGTGTAGCATTGGCCGCATAAGCCGCCAGTAGGGATTTGTCGGCCAGGATGTTTATACGCCGTAACAATCCCCGGGAATGGCGCCCAATTTGTTTGATCGCGGCCGCGGTGAATAAATCCATGCCGCGATGACCGCTGGCGCGCAGCCGGCTGTTTATGTACTCGCGAATGTCTGCGACTTTGAAAGGGGTAAGGTCAAAGCTGTAGGTGATGCGCTCCTTCAATTGGCGGATGTTGTGGGCCGACAGATTCTGGTCGAGTTCCGGCTGACCGAACAACACGATCTGCAGCAATTTGTCCTGAGTGGTTTCAAGATTGCTGAGCAACCGGATCTCTTCCAGTGTCTCCACCGGCATCCCTTGCGCCTCTTCGATGAAAACAACGACCCTGCCATTGCCAGCATGTTTGCTAACGAGGTATTCCTGCAAGCGCTGGGTAACCTGGAGACGGTTGTTATCCGCGGTGACATCAAGCTTTAAATCGAACGCGATCGCATGAAGAATATCGTCGGGCCGCAAACTCGGATTGGCGAGATAAACGACTTCAGTGTTTTCCGGCAGTTCGATCTCGAGCATTCGGCACAGCATGGTCTTACCACTGCCGACCTCACCCACAACCTTCACCATGCCCTCGCCGTTGCTTATTGCGTAAACCAGCGCCTCCAGAACGGCGCCTCTATTGCCGCCTGGAAAAAACAGACGTGTATCCGGGGTTATCTTGAAAGGCGCTTGCGTGAGACCGAAATGGTCGTAGTACATGACTCAGATTTCCTGTTGTGTATCGATGTTAAGGCGCTCGATACGGCTGTACAGTGTAGTGCGGTTCACACCCAACATCCGTGCGGCTTTGCTCAAGTTGCCGCCGCACAACTCGAGCGCGGCTTCGATATATCGCCGCTCCCATTCTCCCAGCGTGTCATCAAGGCGAAAACCGGTCGCCATTAGCTGCTGCTTTGCCGCTTCATCGACCGCTCCCGGGTCATTGGTTTTAACGACATCTATTTCCAGTTCCGGTTTTAGACCTTCCAGCGTGATCCGTTGGCCCGGATATTTCGCGCCCAAACGAATAACGATATTGCGCAGTTCCCTGATATTGCCGGGAAACTCATATACCCGTAGAAATGCCTTCGCTTCATCATCCAATTGGAACGGCGCGACCGTCGCCGCGTACATCTTTTGAAAATAGTCCAATAGCAGCAAGCTATCGTCATCGCGTTCGCGTAGCGGCGCGACGCTCACGGTAAGAACGCTCAGGCGATGATACAAATCCTGACGGAATCGTCCGCGGCGGATCTCCTCGCGCAAATCACGGTTAGTGGCCGCCATGATCCGCGCCGCCGCCACCCGGGATTGCGTTTCGCCAACACGATAGTATTCGCCATTCTCGAGCACGCGTAGCAACTTGGGCTGCAGCTCCAACGGAAACTCTCCAATTTCGTCGAGAAACAAGCTGCCGCCGCCAGCGTCCTCGAAGAATCCCAAACGCTCGACATTCGCACCGGTAAAGGCGCCGCGCGCATGCCCGAACAACTGTGCTTCCAATAGCTCGGGCGTGAACGCCGCGCAGTTGATGCTGAGTAACGGCTGGTCCGCATGGCTGCTTTCCTCGTGCAAACACTTGGCAACCAGTTCCTTGCCGGTTCCCGATTCACCCTCTATCAACACCGGAAACGGTGTGTCGGCGAATTGCAAAATGAGCGCCCGCAATGTTTCAATAGCAGGGCTCTGGCCAAGCATAGCCGGTTCGTCTGCCAAGGTTTCGACGGGCTTTGATTCGGCTTCCAGCAACATCAATTGATGCCGCAAACGCGCAATGAGAAGCGCGGCATCCGCCGGTTTCGCGACAAAATCCACAGCACCGAGCGTCAGCGCATGTCGGACATTGATGCGCTTATCCTGACCCGACAGCACCAGAATTTTCATCTCTGGGTTAAACGCGAGAAGCTCGGCAATGAGCGCAAAACCTTCATCAGGTTGGTGCGGCAGCGGCGCCAATCCCAAATCGATCAATGCCAGCGGCGGCGGCTGCGACAATCTCTGCAACTGCCGCTTGGCGGCCTCGCGGTCGCCCGCGATGTAAACGTTGAACTCTTGCTCCAGCATGAAGCTGAGCGATTCCGTGATGAGAGGATCATCATCAACGAGCAGTACCGCCGGGCGGGCAGTGTCGCTAAACGTGTCATGCTCGTTAGTCACTATCGACTACCCCGCATCAGCGTGCGAATTGTGCGCACTTTGGGTTTGCGGCATCCCGGTGTGTTGTTTCCAGGCTGGCGGGACATTTACGAGTTAATCCCGCCAACGTCCTAGATCCAGATTCTCACAGATTGCCAATGTGGCTTCGGCTTGATTGAGTGTATAGAAATGCAACCCGGGGGCTCCACATTCAAGCAAACGCAGGCATAAGCGGGTGAGCACATCGATCCCGAACTCCCGGATCGCGGCTCGATCGTCGCCGAAGTCCCGCAGTCGCTGGCGGATCCAGCGTGGTACTTCAGCGCCACAGGTTTCCGAGAACCGCAGTAACTGGCTTGCATTGGTTATCGGCATGATGCCGGCCGTTATTGGAACGGTGATCCCCGCCGTCTCGCATTCATCTCGAAATCTAAGGTAGGCGTCCGCATTATAAAAATATTGGGTGATTGCACCGTTGGCGCCGGCGTCTACTTTGCGCTTCAAATTAGCGCAGTCACTGGCCGCGCTGGCAGCCTGCGGGTGAACTTCCGGATAGCAGGCGACTTCGACATGAAAGTGGTCCGAAGTTTCCGCGCGGATGAAGTCCACCAGTTCGCTCGCATAACGGAGCTCTCCATGGCCGACTGTGCCCGAGGGCATATCGCCGCGCAGTGCGACTATCTGGTCGATACCGGCTTCACGATAGCGGTGCAGCGTTGCGCGAATATCGGCGGCCGTGGAGCCGATACAGGAAATATGAGGAGCGGTGGGGACGGCGGTGCGCGCGCGGATGTCCTGAACGGTTTCGAAGGTGCGCTCCCGAGTCGATCCGCCGGCACCAAACGTTACCGAGAAGTAGTCTGGTTGCAGGCGGGCAAGCAAGTTGGACGTCCGCACGAGTTTCTGCTCCGCCTCTGGGCTGCGGGGAGGGAAGAACTCGAAACTGAAGCGCCGTGTGGATGATTGTACGGTGGACATCAGGGTCCATTAGGAAACGCGATAATCCAGTAGTTTAACTTGCGTTCGGTGGCTAAGGAACCGGCGACTCTTGCTCGAGCAAACCGGGCGGGTAGAATACGAGTGCTTGGTGCAGCGCTTCACGGCAGTTGGAAATTCACCGAAATGCGATTCCGCGCTATGTCGTCGCGCTACTGTTTTCTGGCGGCAGCGCGAAACGTGCGCGGCCGGGAATTGGCAAACCCTTCGAGGAATCATAAATGATGCTCGCTGCGTACATTTAATAACTGTCTGCGGATAACGATAATGACTAACGCAAGCCCGCTGGAACCCCAAAGCAATTACAAAACGCCGCGGCGTGAACTCGCGAACGCCATTCGAGCGCTCGCCATGGACGCTGTGCAAGCCGCTAACTCAGGCCACCCCGGCGCGCCTATGGGTATGGCGGACATCAGTGAAGTATTGTGGAACGATTTTCTCCGCCACAACCCAGGCAACCCGAAGTGGGCGAACAGAGATCGCTTCATAATGTCGAACGGGCACGGTTCGATGCTGCTCTATGCGCTGTTGCATCTGAGCGGTTACGACCTGCCCATGGCCGAGATCAAACGTTTCAGGCAACTTCATTCCCGTACGCCTGGCCACCCCGAATATGGAGAAACACCCGGCGTGGAGACCACCACAGGTCCGTTGGGTCAGGGTCTCGCCAATGCCGTGGGTATGGCCATCGCCGAGCGTACGCTGGCGGGTCAATTCAACCGCGCGGGATTGGCCATTGTCGACCACAGCACCTACGTCTTCCTCGGCGATGGCTGTCTGATGGAGGGTATTTCGCACGAGGCCTGTTCGCTGGCCGGGACTTTGGGTCTGGGCAAATTGATCGCGATTTATGACGACAACGGCATCTCGATCGACGGTAAGGTAAGCGGCTGGTTCAACGATGACACACCGCAACGCTTTGAAGCGTACGGCTGGCACGTAATTCGTGAGATCGACGGTCACGATTCTGAGGCAGTCGTGGCCGCGCTCAGCGCCGCCAATGCGCAATCCGGGCGACCGAGTCTGCTGTGCTGCAAGACAATCATCGGTAGCGGCGCTCCGAACAAACAGGGCTCCGCGGATTGTCACGGTGCAGCGCTTGGTGAAGACGAGGTGGCTTTAGCGCGTGAGAATATCGGCTGGACGCACGCACCATTTGAAATTCCGGAACCTGTTTACGCCGGCTGGGACGCCCGCGAGCGCGGCGCCGAGCTGGAGCAACAATGGGATGCGGCGTTCGCCCGCTATTCGCAGGCACATCCGCAACTTGCGGCCGAGTTCGAGCGGCGTATTCACGGCAAGCTACCGCCTGAGCTCAATAGTGTGCTCGAGGATTTCGCGGCACATGCGCAGGCAAACTCAAACAAAATCGCAACCCGTAAGGCCTCAAAAAATGTGCTCGACGCAATCGGCCCCATAGCACCTGAGTTGATGGGCGGCTCGGCCGATTTGACCGGCTCTAACCTCACGCTGTGGGCCGGCGCGCAGGCAATCACCAACGAGCGCGATGACGGCAATTACATCTACTATGGGGTACGCGAGTTCGCCATGTCCGCCATTATGAACGGGCTCGCCCTGCACGGCGGCTGCATTCCCTACGGCGGTACTTTTCTTGTGTTTTCCGATTACGCGCGCAACGCCGTGCGGTTGGCGGCATTAATGCAGGTGCGCAGCATCTTCGTTTATACCCACGACTCGATCGGGCTCGGTGAGGATGGACCGACCCATCAGGCGGTGGAGCACGTCCCAAGTTTGCGCCTCATACCGAACCTGTCCGTTTGGCGGCCCTGTGACGAGGTCGAGACCGCGCTTGCGTGGAAAGCCGCGCTGCACAGCGAGCATGCGCCAACGGCATTGATACTGACGCGCCAGGCACTGGCGCCGCAACCTCGCAGCAGCGAACAGCTGGCCGCGATTGAGCGCGGCGCCTATGTGTTGCTGGAGCCACAGACTACGCCGACGGCACTCATCATTGCCACAGGCTCGGAGGTAGCGCTGGCGATGGATGCGGCGCAATCACTGAATGCTGGAGGGTGTAGCGTGCGTGTTGTCGCTATGCCTTGCGCCGAAGTGTTCGACATTCAAGATGAAGACTATCGCGAGTCCGTGCTGCCCACCTCGATAAAATGCCGCGTCGCCGTGGAAGCTGCGACAACCGCAGCCTGGTATAGATATGTGGGTATCGACGGCCGTGTTATTGGCATCGACACCTACGGTGCCTCCGCGCCAAGCGCTGACACATTTGTGCATTTCGGGTTTACCGCAGAACACGTCGTCGAAGTAGTCGAAGCGTTGTTGCAGTGATCCCTATTTCAATTGAAAACACTCCTGGGAGCCGAATAACATGGCAATTAAGTTAGGGATCAATGGCTACGGCCGGATTGGTCGGAACATCTTGCGGGCGCTGTACGAATCTCAGCGTACTGATGAAATCGAAATTGTCGCGATTAACGATCTGGGCGATTCTCAGACCAACGCCCACCTGACGCGTTACGACACAGCTCACGGACGCTTTCCCGGGGAGGTTGGCGTTGATGGCGAATTCCTGGTCGTAAACGGCGATCGGATCCAAGTATTATCAGAACGCGATCCCGCCAAACTACCCTGGGGTGACCTTGGTGTGGACATCGTGCACGAATCGACCGGCTTTTTCGCCAACCGCGACAAAGCCAGTGCGCACCTGGACGCCGGCGCGAAGAAAGTAATTATTTCCGCGCCTGCGGGAAAAGATGTAGACGCAACCATTGTGTACGGTGTCAATCATGGCACCTTGAAAGCCACGGACCAGATCATCTCCAACGCCTCGTGCACTACCAACTGCCTCGCGCCTCTAGTTAAACCGCTGCACGATGCGATCGGCGTACGCTCCGGTCTGATGACGACGATACACGCCTACACCAATGACCAGGTGTTGACGGATGTGTACCACACCGACCTGCGGCGCGCGCGCTCCGCAACCCAGTCAATGATCCCGACCAAGACCGGGGCGGCAGCAGCAGTGGGCCTGGTGCTGCCGGAACTCGATGGCCGTCTGGATGGATTCGCTATGCGGGTTCCCACAATAAATGTATCAGTGGTTGACCTGACCTTTGATGCGGATCGAGAAACCAGCATCGACGAGATCCATTCAGTTCTTAAGGACGCGGCGGAAGGCTCGCTCAAAGGCATACTCGCCTATAACGACGAACCGCTTGTCTCCGTGGACTTCAACCACAACCCGGCATCGTCCATTTATGAAGCCAGTCAGACGAAAGTCATTGAGGGACGCCTGGTGAAAGTGCTGGCGTGGTATGACAACGAATGGGGCTTTTCCAATCGCATGCTCGACACCACTATCGCGCTGCACAACGCGCCCTGACGCCTGCACCGACGATGTTGTTTATGCGCGATCTGTTACTCGCCGACAAGCGGGTGTTGATACGCGAGGATCTCAACGTGCCACTGTTGGACGGCACGATTAGCGACGCAGCGCGTATCGATGCCGCTATGCCGACCATCCAGGCCGCGGTGGATGCCGGTGCCAAAGTGTTGATTGTTTCCCATTTGGGCCGCCCGAAAGAAGGTGCCGTCGATACCGCACTTTCTCTGGCACCGGTTGCACGAGAATTATCCGAACGCCTGGGGAAAACGGTACGCCTGGTAGACAATTGGGTGAATGGCGTAGACGTGGCGAGCGGCGAAGCCGTGCTGTGTGAAAACGTACGCTTCTTGAGCGGAGAGAAAGACAACGACGACGGCCTCGCCCGTCGGCTTGCGGCTTTGTGCGACGTGTACGTCAATGACGCTTTCGCAACTGCTCATCGCGCGCAGGCATCCACACACGGAATCGCCAGGCATGCGCCGGTTGCCTGTGCGGGTCCATTATTGGAAGCCGAACTCGACGCACTGCAAAAAGCGCTCAGTGATCCTGCGACACCCGTTGTTGCGATCGTTGGCGGTTCCAAAGTCTCGACCAAGCTCGAATTATTGGACAGCTTGATTGATAAGGTCGATCGCTTAATCGTTGGCGGCGGGATCACCAATACCTTCCTGAAAGCGGCCGGTTACGAGATCGGCAAGTCATTGTGCGAAGTGGGACTGCTGGACGTTGCAAAGCGGCTTATTGCGAAGGCGAAAGCGCGTAACGCCGAAGTACCGTTACCGACGGATGTCGTGTGTGCAACCGAGTTCAGCCCGCACGCGCAGGCTCGAACGCGAGCGGTGGACGATGTCCAGCCCGGGGAGCTAATCCTCGACATCGGCCCGGACAGCGCAACGCAGTTTGCAAGCCTGTTGGCAACCGCCGGCACCATTATCTGGAATGGGCCCGTGGGCGTATTCGAGCACGCACAGTTCGCCATGGGCACTCGGCGCATCGCCGAAGCAATTGCCCGCGCGCCTGCCTTTTCTATTGCAGGTGGAGGAGACACGCTGGCAGCAATCGCCAAGTTCGGCGTCGCTGACAAAATATCGTACATTTCAACCGGCGGTGGTGCTTTCCTGGAATTTCTCGAAGGCCGCAAATTACCGGCGGTTGCCATTCTCGAAACACGCGCGGACAGGGCAAAAAGCTGACCCGATCGACTAAATCACAATGATCCGTCGCACTAAAATCGTCGCAACTCTCGGCCCCGCCACGGACCGCCGCGGCGCTTTGAACCGTATCATCAACGCAGGCGTGGACGTCGTGCGGCTCAACTACTCTCACGACACGCAGGACCAGCATCGCCGACGGATCCGCCGAATACGCCGTCTCGCCAAACAGTCTGGTCACGAAATTGGAGTGATCGCGGATCTACAGGGACCAAAAATCCGCATTGCGGGGTTCAAACAAGGATCCATCATTTTGGATACCGGTGACGAGTTCGTTATCGATGCCGATCTGCAAGCCAAGTCAGGCGACGAGCATCATGTCGGCGTCACCTATAAGCAGCTCGCCGAAGATGTGAGCGAAGGCGACACCTTGTTGATCGACGACGGGCGCATCATATTGCAGGTAGAGCAGGTGAGCGGCAATGCCGTTGAATGCGTGGTTCTGCTTGGCGGGACGGTATCTGACAATAAAGGCTTGAACCGCGCAGGTGGAGGACTGACCGCGAAAGCCCTCACCCGTAAAGACCGCATGGATCTCAAGCATGCAGTACAACAGAATGTTGACTACATCGCCGTGTCGTTTCCGCGCAATGGCGAGGACATCTATAACGCCCGCAAGCTTATCAAGGACGCCGGTGGAAACTGCGGCGTGATTGCCAAGATAGAGCGGGCTGAAGCACTCGACAACATTGAGGAAATCGTCGAAGCAGCGGATTGCATCATGATTGCCCGTGGCGATCTGGGCGTGGAAATCGGTGACGCATTGCTGGCACCCGTGCAAAAGCGCCTGGCCAGACTTGCGCGGGAAATGAACCGGGTAATCATTACCGCGACCCAAATGATGGAATCGATGATCCATACCCAAATGCCAACACGTGCGGAGGTACTAGACGTCGCAAATGCTGTGCTCGATGGGACCGATGCGGTCATGTTGTCCGCCGAGACGAGTATTGGCGCGCATCCGGAAAAAGTCGTGGAGGCCATGGCACGGATCTGCCTGGGCACCGAGGAGCAGTGGTTGGACCAGGCACCGGACTACTGGGTCGATGCACATTTCGAACACATCGATCAGGCCATCGCGATGTCCACCATGCACGCGGCTAACCGCATCGGCGCCAAGGCAATCGCCGCGCTCACAGAGACTGGCGCCACCTGCAAGTGGATGTCCCGCACAAGTTCGTCGATCCCCATATTCGCGTTTACCAATCAACTCGCAACCCAACGCCGCGTGACCTTATTGCGCGGCGTCTATCCGGTTGCCTTCGATCAGACCCAGACGTCACATCAAGAAGTTAACCGTGACCTGGTTCAGGACCTGGTCGAGCGTGGCGTTGTGACAGACGGGGATACCATGATCATTACCAAAGGCGACGTGTTCGGGCGCACCGGCGGCACCAATGGCATGAAAATCTTACGGGTCGGCGAGCATATTGCCGGGGTAGCCTAAGATCCGGGTTGTCGGCCCTCTGCTATAATTTTCGAGCATCACATTCTATTAAGGAAACAACCAATTATGTCCGCCCAGGAACTAGCAACGACGGCTGCAGCCATGGTCGCACGCGGTAAGGGTATTCTCGCGATCGATGAAAGCATGCCCACCATAACAAAACGCTTTGACAGCATCGGTATCGAGTCGACCGAAGAATCCCGTAGAGCCTACCGTGATCTGCTCATCACCTGCCCGGGGGCGGAACAATACATCAGCGGCATGATCCTGTTCGACGAAACGCTGCGACAAAAATCGGCGGCCGGGGTGGCATTTCCCAAGGTCATGATAGATGCGGGCATTATGCCCGGCATTAAGGTCGACGCCGGTGCCAAAGCCTTGGCAGGACATCCCGAGGAGAAGGTCACGGAAGGTTTAGACGGTTTGCGCGAGCGGCTCACTGACTACCGCGAACTCGGCGCAAAATTTGCCAAATGGCGAGCCGTCATCACGATTGGCAATAACATTCCGTCGCGCGGTTGTATCGAGGCCAATGCGCACGCGCTTGCTCGCTACGCAGCACTTTGTCAGGAATGTGGCATCGTTCCCATGGTCGAGCCCGAAGTACTAATGGACTGGTCCAACGATATAGACGTTTGCTATGAGGCGAGCTCGGCGGCGCTTGGCAGTTTGTTCGCGCAACTCAACGAACAGCGTGTTGTGCTGGAGCATTTAATCCTTAAGACCAATATGGTCGTCAGCGGCAAACAGTGTGCCAAGCAGGCGGGGGTTGCTGAGGTCGCTGAAAAAACTGTGCGCTGTCTTCGCAACGCCGTACCGGCAGCAGTAGCAGGCATCGTCTTTCTATCCGGTGGCCAGAGCGCGGAAGCCGCTACCGTTCACCTCAATGCGATGAACGTGGGTTATGCTGACCAACTTGCCTGGCCACTGAGCTTCTCCTACGGCCGTGCGCTGCAGGAACCAGCGCTGAAACTGTGGGCCGGCGATGCGGCCAACGTCGCGGCGGCGCAAAAAGCGCTGGCGCACCGTGAACGGTGCAACGGCCTGGCGGCAATGGGCCAATACAGCGAACAAGTGGAGCGGGAACTCGCGGCATAAGCCGAACGACGCGGCGCAGCAAGTCATATCTCGGAGCGGCCGCAGTGTGGCCGTTTACCCCATCAGGATCCTCTGCGCCTCCTGATATTTCGCCGCGGTCTTTTCGATGATATCGGGCGGCAGGCGTGGTGCTGGCGAGCGTTTGTCCCAAGCCAGCGTTTCCAGATAATCTCTGACGAATTGTTTGTCGAAGCTCGGTGGACTTATGCCGAGCTGGTATTCGTCCGCCGGCCAGAATCGTGACGAGTCAGGCGTCAATACTTCGTCAATAAGTACAAGCTCATCGTTTTCATCAACTGCAAATTCGAATTTCGTATCGGCGATGATGATGCCACGCGTCAGGGCGAATTCAGCCGCATGCTTGTAGATCTCCAATGTTGCGTCGCGCACGCGCTGCGCCAATTCACGTCCAAGCAGCGATACGGTCGTATCAAAGTCGATGTTCTCGTCATGCGCGCCGACTTCAGCTTTGGTCGATGGCGTATAAATTGGTGCGGGTAACTTCGCCGCCTGTTCCAGGCCGCTGGGTAAATCCACCCCAGAGATAGATCCCGTACGTTGATAATCCTTCCAGCCCGATCCGATGACATAACCACGCGCGATCGCTTCCACCGGCAACGGCTGCAGGCGCTTGACGACGATGGCTCGGTCCGCAACTGTTTCGGCCTCATCGGCTGTTACGAACTCGGCCGGTGAGAATTCAGTCAAATGGTTTTGCGCAATATGCGTCATACGTTCGAACCAAAAATTTGCGACAGCCGTGAGCACCGCACCCTTGCCTGGGATTGGATCGGCAAGTACAACATCGAATGCTGACAAGCGATCGCTCGCGACTATCAGCAATTTGGTATCGTCAATGCTGTAAATGTCCCGGACCTTACCGCGTTGCAGTAGGGCTAAACTGGCGAGATTCGATTCAAACAAAGGTGTGCGCATTGTGCTGTTCCAGTTTTAAAGCTTCGCGATTCTACCTCGCGGCGCGCGGGAGGTCGCCGCTGAGACCGGAAGCATGCCCGATTATTAAACGCTTGAGCGGGACGATCTTGTCGGTCACTCGCAATCCAAAATCTCTGACAGAACGGATCTCATTACGCTCACTGGCAAACATCGCCTTAAGTGCGTCAAGTGACCACTGCATTAACTGGTTTTCGCCACGCCGCCAACGCTCGTAACGACGCAAAACGCGTGGATTGCCAATATCGAAACCCCGTTCCGCCGCCTCTGCAATGGATTGCGCCAGCGCCGCCGCGTCCAGCAAGCCCAGGTTGGCTCCCTGACCGGCCAGCGGATGGATGGTATGCGCCGCATCGCCGATCAGCGCGAGGCGCGTTCCAATATAAGTTGTAGCGTGTGCGCGTGACAGTGCAAAGCTGCGACGTTCGCTGCTCCAAAGGACCTTGCCCAGACGCTGTTCAAAAGCGCTGGCTAATTGCTGGTTGAACTCGCCCGAATTTGCAGCACAAAGCCGGCGTGCATGCGAGTCACCGGTTGACCAGACAATCGAACACAGTGTTGGTTCGTGCAGCGGCAAAAATGCCAAGGGCCCCGACGGTAGAAAAATCTGCCGGGCAGTTTCCCCGTGTGCATGTTCGGTGCGCACGCTCGCAACGACGGCGTGTTGATGATAATCGGCACCCGTTGTTTTGATCCCCGCAAGCGTACGCACCTGAGAATGTTGACCGTCCGCGCCGATCAACAGTTTCGTGCGGATTACCCGATCATCGCTAAGGCGTAAGTTGAGATGATCCTCGCGCCGAACGATCTCGCCCAATTGCGCTGGCCGGTACCAACTAACCGCGGGCGCAGTTTTAAGCGTGTCCAGTAATGCCTGGAGTACCACACGTTGTTCCACGATAAAGCCAAGGTTTGGGCGGCCGACGTCGACACTGTCGAATTGCACGCCCTCAGGCTGGCCAGCGTCCCAAACGTGCATACGGCACAGCCGCCCGAAACGCTCGGCCACGATCTGCGACCAGGCACCTGCGCTTGTGAGAATGCGCTCTGAACCCGTCGTTAATACCAGTACACGTAAATCGTAGTCGCTGGGAGCCACCTCGGACTCAATGGCCGCGTGATCGACGATAGCCACCCGCAAACCCGCTTGCGAGAGCAATGCTGCGATGGTGCAGCCCACCACGCCTGCGCCGACGACGGTGACGTGGTCGGACTCGCGTCCCTTGGACACCGGGGTCAAAGCGCCAACCCCTGCACCAGGCGTGGTTGCGGCGGATCCAGACCGGCCAGCGTTGTGATAACTGATCGCTTTAGCGGCGGAATGAAATCGATGGCCAACATTGCCACGTTGCGCAGTGCCGCGAGCGGCGGCAAATCATTGTAGAACAGAGTTGCAAGACCGTGCGTTGCCATAGTGACACGCTGCCTGTCGCGCTCGCTGGCATTGGTAAAAGCGTTCAGCGCTTGCGCATCACCGGGATCAAGACTGTGTCGAGCCGCGTGTGCGAGCGTTTCGCCGAGTAAGGCACTTTGCCGTAATCCCAAATTGAAACCTTGTGCCGCGTTCGGGTGTACGCTCTGCGCGGCGTTGCCTATAACGACAAACCGCGGACCGGAGCGGCACTCTGCGATTACCCGTCGCAGCGGATAGCGTACCAGGCGCCCGGCGTCAGAAAATTCCCCGAGGCGCCAGGAAAATCGCTCGCCGGCCAATGTACAGAATTGCTGACCGGTGTGGACTTCGGCCGCCGCTTGCTTGTTAAGCGTGAGAACCACGCCACAGCGACGCCCGGGCAGGGGTAATACCGCCAATGGCCCATCAGGGGTAAACCGCTCGTAGGCTGTGTTGGCGTGTTCATGTTCTATTGCAACCGTGGTAACCAAGGCAACTTGGTCGTAATCGTGATACTGGGCTTGGACGCCCAACATGCTTCGCGTTACCGAATCCGCCCCATCCGCGGCAATAATCAGGCGCGTGCTCAGTTGCCGCTCGGTGCCGTTCTGCGCGAGTGTCACCAGGGCATGCGCTGATTTCACCTGCACTGCGCAAACTCGCGCCGGACACAGAACCTGCGCTGCCTGACGGTGCTCCAGCGCCGCTATTAATTCGCCGCCCAGCGCACGCGCGATTACCACGTAGCCCAGCGCCGGAAGGTTCAAGTCGGCAGCGCGAAGACGGGCAAAACCGAACCGCCCCCGATCTGAAACGTGTACCCGCTCTATCGGCGTGACCGCTGCACTGAGCGGCGTCCATAAATCCAGAGTTTCCAGAATACGCGCCGAGGACAAAGCCAAAGCAAGCCCACGCGCGTCATGGCTGGGTTGGGTGTCGGAGTCAAAGCGCACGGCCTCGACCAGTGCCAGACGCAGACCAAGCGGTGCGAGCGCTATTGCTAGGGTCGCACCGACCAGCCCACCTCCAACGATTACGCAATCGAAGTCAGTTTGCGGCACCATTGGACATTACGGTTTCGATTTCGCTGACGCTCTTAGGTAAACCGGCGGTCAAAACTTCGTTGCCCTCAGCGGTTATCAGCACGTCATCTTCAATGCGAATGCCGATGTTGCGCCAACGCTTGGCGACACCCTTAATGGATTCCGCTATGTACAAACCTGGTTCCACGGTCATGACCATTCCGGGTTCCAAGGTTCGCCATTCACCGCCGACCCGATAGTCGCCAACATCGTGTACATCCATACCCAACCAGTGGCCGGTGCGATGCATATAAAAGCGCCGGTATGCGCCGTCTCGAATGAGTTGCGGCAGCCGCCCTTTGAGGATGCCCAGTTCAACCAGGCCCTTGGTAATGGTCTTCACCGCCGCTTCATGCGGATCGTTCCAATGATTACCCGGTTTCGCTTTACGGATCGCAGCCGCTTGCGCGGCGAGCACGATCTCGTAAACAGCTTCCTGTTCCGGCGTAAAACGACCGTTGACCGGAAACGTTCGGGTTACGTCGCTGGCGTAGTAGTCGTACTCTGCACCAGCATCTATCAACAGCAGGTCGCCGCTTTTCAAGGTCGCGCTGTTCTCGGTGTAGTGCAATATGCAGCCATTGGGCCCGCCACCGACGATTGAGGGGTAGGCAGGCGAGCGCGCGCCGTTTTGCAGGAAAGAGTAGTTCAACTCTGCTTCGATCTGGTACTCCTTGATGCCGGGACGGCACACCTGCATTGCTCGGCGATGCGCCACGGCCGAGATCTGCGCCGCCTTTTGCATCGTTTTGACCTCTTGGCGGCTTTTATACAACCGCATCTCATGCACCGAGTGGTTTAACGAGACAAACTCGTCGGGTGCGGTAACGCCGGCGCGCGCCCGGCCGCGGATTTGGTTGATCCAGCCGAGCACACGCTTATCGAAGTCAGCGTCAAAGCCCATGGTGTAAAAAACACGGTCCTTATTTTCGATTAGCCCGGGAATTATGTCGTCCATGTCATTGAACGGAAATGCATCGTCGGCGCCGTAACGCTCGCAAGCTCCCTCCAGGCCAGCTCGGCGCCCGTGCCAGGTTTCCATCTCCAGATCACGTTCACGGCAGAATATTATGTATTCGCCTTGTGGCCGATCCGGCACAAACACTGCGACCGCTTCGGGTTCCGGGAACCCGGTCAGATAGTAAAAATCGCTGTCGGGCCGATACGAAAATTCCACATCCCGATTTCGTATGTGCACGCCGGCGCTTGGCTGGATAGCGACACCACCGACATTGACGATATCCATCAACCGCTTACGCCGTCTTGTAAACTCCTTCTTCTCCATTAATGAACGCTCTCATGGGTTTGGAGGATGGCTTGAACTGCCTCCTCTCTTAGCATTACTGCGCCAGCGCGCAAGTACTCCACCAACTCCGCATAGGCAACCTCATCCTCTTCGTCGCCAACAGCACCGTCATCGATACGACAAAATTCGCGCAAGTCCCGTAGAAATTCCTCACTGCGCGGCGGTACATTAGCCACCCCGGCGATCGAAGCGCCGAAACCAAACAAAAATCCCTGGCACCATTCCCCCAGACTACGTGCTCTGTCAGCTAAAGGTCTATCATCCTGCGGCAATAATGGCGTAAACGAGAAATCTTCGGCGTCCAGTTGCCGCGCCGCATCTTCCCACACATAGCCGATTAACTGCAGGAGCGGGTGCCCGGGAGACAACTCTTCCAGATCCGATCCAGCGATCTGTTCCAACCAAACATCGGGTTCCCATGCACCATTTGCGCACAATACACCGCATAGCATGCCCTGACATTCCGCAGCACCAAGCAACGCATCAGCAGCTTCGAGTTGCGCCTGAATTTCGTCGAAATCTGTACTAAGCTCATCCATATTTTTGTAAGATTAACACTAATCCGAAGCGGGGTTGACCGCCGCAAGACGTCCCCGTTTATTCGAGCATAACTTAAGCATATACTTAGCAAAGTTCATGAATTACCTTACCGGCAACCACCACGACCTTAGCGCACCATGAACGAAAATAGCGAAGAAAAATTGGAATTAACCACACTCGAAGCGCGCGTTGATGAGCTCATTCGTACGGTGGACGGACTGGCCAGTGAGAACGACGCCCTGCGTACACAACAATCATCATTAACCGCAGAACGCGCAACGTTGATAGAAAAAACTGAACTCGCTCGGATCCGTGTAGAAGCGATGATCGCCCGACTCAAAGCAATGGAGAGCCGTTAATGACGGAAAATGCCAAGCCGGTAAGTGTGACGATCCTTGAAAAGGAATACGTGGTTGCCTGTGAAGACGACGAACGCGACTCCCTTTATTCGGCCGTCGACTTCTTGAACGGTCGAATGCGTGAACTGCGTGAGAGCGGTAAAGTCATCGGCAACGAACGCATAGCCGTCATGGCTGCCCTGAATATTGCTAACGAGTATCTCGATTACAAGACTGAAAAAGAATCTATGACGTCTGCCGTTGACTCCGGCATTCGCCGTATCCAGAGCAAAATCGCCGAGGCGCTTAGCCGCGGTCAGCAGTTGCAGTTCTCGGATGCGTCACAATGACAGGATTGGCGTCCTCTGTGGTGTTCGCCAGCTAGCCGGGTATTCTTGAGCCTATAGTACATACCTTTGGAGCAGCCCTGCGGGCGATGTTGTGCAAGGCCGCCCGAGTAGCGGCAAGCCTGATTCTCCCCACTAAGCTCCAACTTGAACCCTTGGTTCAAGTCGAAGGCTAGCAGCGGCACTAATGGAGGACGCCTTCCATCTGCCCCGCGAGAAACACATGGCCTATTGGTTGATGAAATCCGAGCCCGACGTTTTCGGTATCGACGATCTACGCGGCAGCGCGCATAAGAAAACCTTCTGGGAAGGCGTACGTAACTATCAGGCGCGCAACATGATGCGCGATGACATGCGTAAAGGTGATCTGGCCTTTTTTTATCACTCCGCCTGCGCAGTGCCCGGCATCGCCGGCGTCATGAAAATTGCGCGGCAAGGCTACCCTGATTTCACCGCATTCGATCCGGCCGAGAAGTACTACGATCCCGATAGCAATGCCGACAACCCGCGCTGGTATATGGTGGATGTACGCTTCAAGCGCAAGCTGAAACGCGTCATCACCCTGAGCGAACTGAAGACGCACAAAAAAATCGAAAACATGCGGCTGCTGCAAAAAGGCAACCGTTTATCAATCATGCCTGTTAGCGATGCGGAGTGGGAGTTTATTTTAAAATTGGAGTAAGACCACTCTCAACGACACAGCGGCGTCTGCGGTCAGCGATTAGAATCGACGGCAAAACGGAAAAAGACGACGTCGCCATCCCGGACGACATAATCCTTTCCTTCTAAACGCCATTTGCCGGCGTCTTTGCAGCCTTGCCCCCCCCGGTGGGCGATGAAATCTTCATAAGGAATGACTTCCGCGCGAATAAAGCCGCGCTCGAAGTCGGTGTGGATTACGCCCGCTGCCTGCGGCCCACGCAAACCGCTGCGCAAGGTCCAGGCGCGGCACTCCTTCGGACCTGCAGTGAAAAATGTTTGTAACTTCAACAATTCATAACCTGCCCGGATGAGACGATTCAGTCCGGGCTCGGCCAGCCCGAGTTCGTCAAGGAATTCCTGTTTGTCGTGCTCATCCAGAGCGGCGAGTTCAGCCTCGATTGCAGCGCACAGTATTACAGAGCCGCTGCCTTCAGCCGCAGCGTGTTTACAAACCGCATCGGAATATGCATTTCCCTGGAGGTGTTCCTCGTCAACGTTCGCGACGTAGAGCGCCGGTTTGGCCGTAAGCAGGTGCAACTCTCGCAGGCGTTTTTTATCCGCATCGCCGAAACTCATGTTCCGGGCCGGCACCGCATCATTGAGACCGGTGTGTAGTCGTTGTAGAAACTCGTTCTCCGCAACGGCTTCCTTGTCGCCGGTTTTTGCGCGCCGCTCGCTACGCTCCAACACCCTTGCGACTGTATCCAGATCCGCTAAAGCCAACTCGGTATTGATCGTTTCTATATCCGCAAGTGGATCGATCTTGTTGGCCACATGCGCGACATTCGCATCATCGAAACAACGCACGACATGCGCAACGGCTTGCGTTTCGCGGATATGCGCGAGGAATTGATTACCCAGACCTTCCCCTTTTGACGCTCCGGCCACCAAACCGGCAATGTCGATGAACTCCATAAATGCGGGCGTCGCCTGTTGTGGCTTCGCAATTGCGGCAATGGCCTGCAAGCGAGGATCGGGCACCGCAACGGCACCGACGTTGGGATCAATCGTACAAAACGGATAATTCTCCGCGCTGATCCTCGCATCAGTCAGCGCGTTGAATAGAGAGGACTTGCCGACGTTTGGCAGCCCGACGATACCGCATCTGAAACCCATCGCGGCTAGGTTTTTTCCGAACCCGGGTCTAATCGGTGCACTTCGTTCATAACCTGCGGATATTTCCCCTCGAGTATTTCGGGTAAGTACTCAGCAACCCGGGTCATCGCACTATCGATCGCTTGCTGCTGCTGGGCATCGGGTCGTCGCAGCACGTAAGAGCTGCCCGTTTGTCTCGCACCTGGGCGACCTATGCCGATGCGCAAACGCCAAAAGTCGCGCACGCCTAAGGCGCTAATGATGTCCGTCAGGCCGTTGTGTCCTCCGGCGCCGCCACCGTATTTGAAACGGGCAACGCCAGGCGGCAGATCGAGTTCGTCGTGCACGATTAGCAAAGCCGCGGGCGGGATCCGAAAATAGCGTAGCAGCGCGCCGACGCTTAGACCGCTGCGATTCATATAAGTCGACGGTTTCAGCAATCGGCATTCACCGCCGAGGATGCTAGCTACGCTGCCGTGAAAACGCCGCTCCGCGCTAAAGCTTGCCCTCTGCGTGGCAGCGATGTGGTCAACGAACCAAAAAACCGACGTTATGTCTGTCGGCTTGGTGTTCGGCTCCCGGATTGCCGAGCCCGACAATCAACTGTGGCGGCGCGGACGTGCCCTGCATTTTCACCAGTCTCTTACGTGGGCATAGCCCAGCCCGCTCATTTGGCCGTCAATTCGGCACAGCGTCTGACACCCCGGCTGCGTCAGGATTTCTTGGCCTCGTCTCCTTCCTTAGCGGATTCTTCACTGGCACCCTCGGGTTTCGCTGCCCCGTCGGCAGCCTCTTCGCCGGCCTCTACGGCTTCAGCGGCTAAAGCGGCTTCAGCTTCTTCGTCGCTCACTTCGGTTTCCTCAACGACCACCTTCGGTATCTGCACTGACACCAGCGTCTGAGTCGGATCGCCGCCATGCAGTAGCGACAAGACGCGCACCCCTTCGGGCATAGTCAGATTGCCGACCTGAACGGTATCACCGATGTCCAATGCTTCGACGTCCACCTCGATATACTCAGGTAGATTTTTCGGCAAGCAGGTCACCTCCAGCTCGGTCAATACATGCTGGATGACCCCGCCGCTCTGCCTGACGCCCAGACATTTTTCTTCGTTCATGTAGTGTAGCGGTACCCGCATGGTCAACTCGGCTGCCTCATCAATGCGAAGTAAATCCAGATGCCGAATCTCCTGTTTATAGGAATGCCGCTGCAAATCCTTGAGGACGACACGTTGCGCTGAACCATTTAGATTAATCGTAAGGATATGCGAGTAAAACGCTTCCTGTCGTAATCGATAGCTAAGCTCATTGTGATCGACCTGTATGAGCTGTGGTTCGCCGCTGCCGCCATAGATAATGCCGGGCACCTTGCCGGCGCGCCGCAGGCGGCGGCTCGCACCCTTACCTTGCGTTTCCCGGAGTTCTGCTGATATTTCAAACTGGTCCATTTTAAAATCTCCTACTTGTTATCGATGCGTCTGCGCCTTGCAGATCCACACCGTCGAACAGGCGCCGTTGCTTCACCCGCGACCAGGTTCAGCCATTAACAGCGGGTTTTTAATCGATGAACATCGAACTCAACGATTCTCCTTCGCTGATCCTGCGAATACTCTCGGCTAACAGCTCGGCGACCGAAAGCTGACGGATACGCTCGCATTTCTCGGCTTCAGGGCGCAGCGGAATCGTATCCGTTACCACGATTTCGTCAAGTTCAGACTTGACTATGTTGTCCAGCGCTTTGCCCGATAATACCGGGTGAGTGCAATAGGCCACGACTTTATTCGCGCCCGCCCTCTTCAGCGCTGCCGCACCCTGACACAGCGTCCCCGCCGTATCGACCATGTCATCAATAATGACACAGGTGCGATCCTTGACCTCGCCGATGATGTGCATGACCTGAGCTTCGTTGGGATTGGGTCGCCGCTTATCGATGATTGCCAGGTCGGCATCATCGAGACGTTTTGCCAGCGCACGGGCGCGCGCCACACCGCCGACGTCGGGCGAGACCACAACGAGATGATCCGTCTCGTGTTTCCATACGTCGCCCAAGAGGATGGGCGACGCGTAAATATTGTCCAGCGGCATGCTGAAGAAACCCTGGATTTGATCCGCATGCAAATCCACGGTCAAGACCCGATCCGTACCGACCGCGCCGATCATGTCAGCAACGACTCTAGCGGTTATTGGTACGCGCGCAGATCGCGGCCGCCGATCCTGGCGCGCATAGCCCATATACGGTATTACCGCCGTTACGCGTTGCGCCGAAGCGCGTCGCACAGCATCGATCATAACCACGAGTTCCATCAGGTTGTCATTGGTCGGTGCGCAGGTCGATTGAATGATATATACGTCCCGACCGCGCACGTTTTCTACCAACTCCACCATGATCTCGCCGTCACTGAAGCGATCAACGGTAGCTTTGCCCAGCGGCATGTGCAGATAATTCGCGATCGATGCCGCCAACGTGGGGTTGGCATTCCCAGACAAAAGGGTCATCGAATCCAGTGACATCGTATTTACCTTATTAGACTCGTCGGCGGGCGGTTTTGGCTGGGGTGCCAGGATTCGAACCTGGGAATGCGGGGATCAAAACCCCGTGCCTTACCACTTGGCTACACCCCAATATAAGAACCTGCATCAAAGCTTGTGTTGCAATCGCTCTAGCAGCGGCGAACGGTTACGTCCCTGAACTATATAACTACGCCATTGCATCGGTGCCTGCGTCGCGGCCTGCTGTGCCTGTTCGCGCGTTTGAAAGCCGCAAAATACGCAACCCCCCGTACCCGTCATTCGCGCGTCACCCATGCTCGCCAGCCAATCAAGCGCATCGCCAACTTCCGGATAGAGTCTGCGAACGACTCGTTCGCAGTCGTTTTGGCCGCCCGATTCGAGAAACGCGTGCATTGTGATGGGAGGTGTATTGCGTGTCAATTCAGCATCCGCGAACACCGCTGCGGTCGACACCTCGCAGCGCGGTTGAATCAACAGATACCATCTTTGCAGCGGCTCCAGTGGCACGAGTTCTTCACCCACGCCCTCGGCCCAGGCCGCGTGACCGGAAACAAACACAGGGACATCGGCACCCAACTCCAGGCCGAGCTCGGCCAGCGTTTGCGTGTCCAGTGCCAACCTCCAGAGCGCGTTGAGCGCAACCAACACGCACGCCGCATCGGAGCTGCCACCACCCAGTCCTCCGCCCATGGGGATGCGCTTTTGCACGCGGATATCAACACCGAGATGACAGCCTGTGTGCTGTTTTAGCTGCTGCGCGGCGCGCACCGCCAGATCTTGTTCAGGCGCTACGTTGGACGGCCCGGCGCTGCGTGTGATGCGACCATCCGTACGTAACGTGAAATCAAGCTCGTCACACAGATCTAAAAACTGGAACGCTGTCTGCAAGGTGTGATAGCCGTCGGCACGGCGACCTGTAATGTGGAGAAACAGATTGATTTTTGCCGGCGCCGGCCAGCCCGAGCTCACCCGGTCTTCCATTTGTGAACGACCAAACGGACCCTGAGAGATTCTCGGTCCAGATATAGTTTCGATGGCACATCGACATCGCCTAAGCGCCCGTAGCGCTTGACACTGATCTGCCAGCCCGATTGGTGCAATATGCTCAGCCGCCCTAGCTTGTCGAGCTGCAATTGCGTGATCTGTGCATCCGGTTCCGGCACCCCCAAAACCCAGTGACGAAGGCCTGAGATCGGAAGGCTCCAACCGAGCTGTGACTGCAACAGAGCTGCGGGCTCCGGTGCATGGACGGGGGCTTGATCAGGCGCAAGCAGACTCACTCGCGTCGGGGTGCCGATTAGTTGGTAACTCGCCTGACCAAATGGCGCCTCCAGCCGCAGCTGATATTCATCGCCGCTTTGAGCCCAAACGAGTTTGCCGCTGAATCCCTCGCCAGACGCCTGGATCGCAACCCGACCCCGTAACTCCCAGTTGTCCAGCGTATAAATTTTCTGTTTGCGTTCGCTCCAACGCCGTGTCACATCGACCGATTCGGCATCAAGCCTGGGCGTTTGCGCGCAACCGGCAAGCAGCAAAAACACCAACGGCAGCCACAACAGTTTCGTAGGCGCGCCGTTTCTCCAGGCTACAGGCGTCACGGCGTCAGGCGTTTAATGACGTCCAGCAGAATCTCGTCGTCAGGCGTAGTTTGCAGGGCACTTTCCCATACGTCCCGAGCCCCATCTTTATCACCCGCCACCCACAGAACCTCGGCCAGATGTGCGGCAACTTCGGGATCATCGCGAATTTCACGGGCGCTGCGTAAATAAGGAATGGCTTCCTCTAGGCGGCCCAGTCGGTACAGAACCCAGCCCATACTATCGAGAACGTAGAAGTCCTTCGGGTTAAGTTCCAGCGCTTTGCTGATCAGCTCAAGCGCTTCGTGGTAGCGCTCAGTTCTGTCGGCCAGGGTATAACCGAGCGCATTCAAGGCTTGCGCGTTGTCGGGTTCGACCTCGAGGATCGCGCGCAGGTCCCGCTCGAGCTGATCGAGCTTGCCCATTTTTTCCGCCAGCATGGCGCGCGTGTAAAGTAGCTCCGTATCAAAGCGCTGACGCAGCGATTCGTTGTAAACTGACATTGCCTCGTCGTATTCCCCAACCTCTGTGAGCATCTCACCTTCGATCCGCACGACCATGCGTTCCTGCTTTTCGTCGCTGCTGGAAATAGTGCGCAGCTGTGCGCGCGCGGCTGCGATGGTTCCCTGCTTGCTCAGTACCAACGCAATATGCAACTGGGCATCGAAATAGTGATCTCCCTCCTTGATTACGCGGTAGTGGGCGAGAGCTTGCGGATGCTCTTTTTTCGACTCAGCGATCTGACCGAGAAAGAAATTTGCGTCGTCATGACGTTCTGCGTGTTCGGACAGATAGGAGAACTGTTCCTTGGCCGCATCCAGCTTACTGGATTGTAGATAAAGTAACCCTAGCGCGTAGCGTACGTCTGCGTGCTCGGGATCTTGTTCTGCCAGTAGTTCGAACTGTTCGCCGGCGTCTTCGAAACGTTTAGCATCGGCAAGCATGCGTGCATAAACCATGCGCACTTCAAACTTGCCCGGATTTTTTTCGAGCGAATTTTCCAACCATTCCAACGCAGTTTCCACATCACCTTGACGCTGCAGCACGCTCAAATACGCCATTGCTACACTCAGATTGTCAGGTGCAATTTCCGCCACTTTGTCCATCGCCTGCCGAGCCCGGTCAAGGTCCTCGGCTCGGATCGCCAACAGTGCGTACGCGAGCAGCGCATCGGGATCGTCCTTACGGCGCTCGATCAGACGTTCCATGACGGTCAACGCAACATCCTTGTCCTCTTCGCGCCCGAGAAAATTCGCGATCATCCGTAACGTCTTGCCGGCATTCTCGTTATGCACCGACAGCACGTATTCGAGATTTTCTAGCGACGCCTCAATATCCCCAGCGCGAATGTACATCGCAGCAATGATCTGACGCGCCTCAACACTGTGTGGCGCCAATGCTACCCAGCGGCCAGCCGCCTCCAGGGCCTTATCTGTTTTGCGCGCGAATACGGCAATGCGGGTAGCCCGCTCGGCGATTTGTGGATCATCGAGTTTCTTTGAAAGCTCAAGGTAATTTTTTAGGGCAACATCGATTCTGCCACGCTGACCGGATACCTCGGCCACAATCAGCTTGTACAAAACATCGCCGGTGAGCTGAGATTTTCGCGGCACAGGCGTGGTTGCCGCGGTGGTCTGCGGCGCTTTGTCAACGGACTTGGGAGCACTTCGCCCGGGCGCCTGCGTGGTAGTTGCACACGCGCATAGCGCCAGCATCGCTGCACCTAGGACGAAACGGCTTGCGTACCAGCTTGCTTGGACCATACTCAAGTTTCTAGGTGTGAGAGGGTTGTTAAGGAATTGGACCATGAAAATACGTAATTACTGCGCGGGAGCCGACCGCCAGGTACCAATGCCACGCTTTTGCCCGGAACACAGTAGCTTTCGGCAACTATACCGTAGTTCTTGAAGAAAATTAATGTCATCCGCCCGCGGACTGGCGGACACAGCGCCTATCCTGATTGGGCGTTTATAATGTTGCGCATCCAATAAAACGCTCAGGACGGGCGTATGCTTGTATTCGCCACCGGCATCAATCATCACACAGCCTCGGTCGAGGTCAGGGAGAAGCTAGTCGTCAATGACGACGTGCTACCGCGCGCGTTGGGCGAACTCGAAGCGCATCCGCACGTCGATGAAGTCGCGTTACTGTCGACCTGTAATCGCACTGAAATATACGGCGTTGTGCATGAGAAAGCGCTACATGTGCCGGGAGAGTGGCTGAGTGACTTCCACCGCATCGGCATCGGCGAGTTACAAAATCACCTGTTCAGTTACGAGGACCTGGCTGCGGTGCGCCACATCTTGCGCGTTGCGGCCGGGCTAGACTCAATGGTGCTTGGTGAACCGCAGATACTGGGTCAACTGAAAATCGCCTACCAGTCCGCAGTCGATCGCGGCGTTGTCGGTAAGCGCCTCAATAAACTTTTCCAACATGCGTTCCGCGTTGCCAAACAGATCCGTACCGATACTGCGATTGGCTCAAGTCCTGTGTCCGTAGCGTTTGCCGCGGTGCGACTTGCGCAGCAGATCCACGGCGCGCTGAGCGCTTGTACCGGTCTGCTGATCGGAGCCGGCGATACCATAGAATTGGCCGCCAACCACTTACGCGAGAGCGATCTTGGCCGCTTGATAGTTGCCAATCGTTCATTGGAACGGGCGCAAACTCTGGCGAGCCGACACCACGGTTACGCGATCACACTGGACACGCTGCCTGAACATCTGGCGGAAGCCGACATCGTTATTTCCGCGACCTCGAGTACGACGCCAATTATTTCTCGCGCGACGGTGGAAACCGCTTTGAAAGTTCGACGGCACCGACCAATTTTCATGGTCGATATTGCCGTGCCCAGGGACATTGCATCCGATGTTGGGACGCTGGCGGATGTCTATCTATATAGCGTCGATGATCTAGAGACCGTCATAACTGAAAACCAGCAATCCCGGGAGACGGCCGCGATGCAGGCAAACGAGATTGTCATCGCCCAAGCCGATCACTTCCTCAGTTGGTTGCGGGCAACCGACGCCGAGCCAACGATCCGGGATATGCGCAACAAATCCGGACAGCTACGTGACGGGCTGCTCGAACAAGCACGACAACGGCTTGCCAAAGGCGCCGATCCCGACGACGTCATGACCGCGCTTGCGAATCAATTGGTCAATAAGATAATGCATGAGCCAAGCGTGCGGCTGCGCGATGCGGGCGCGAGCGGGCGCGTGGAGTTCATCGAAACCGTGCGCGAGCTTTACGATTTATCTTCATCCGAAGACACCACTAAAGAATGAAGCCGCCGATCAAGCTATGAAAGAGTCACTGTACGCAAAGCTCGATATCATCTCGCAGCGCCTGCTCGAACTGGAAGGCCTGCTCGCCGATCCCGAGGTTATCGCCGAGCAATCACGGTTTCGAGCACTGGCGCGCGAGCATGCCGAGATCACCCCGGTGGTCGCATGCTTTAGTCGCTACCAAGCGCAGCAACGTGCCATTGAGAACGCCCGCGAGATGTTGCAAGACGCCGATTCGGACATCCGTGAAATGGCCGCAGATGAACTACGCAGCGGGGAAGCCCAGTGCGCCAAAATTGCCGACGAATTGCAATTATTGCTGTTGCCAAAAGACCCCGCGGACAACAGCAATATCTTTCTCGAGATCCGGGCGGGTACCGGCGGCGATGAGGCCGCTTTATTCGCCGACGATCTGCTCCGCATGTACGCGCGCTATGCCGAATCCAGGGGTTGGAAAATGGAGATCATCAATGACAACGCAAGCGAGCTTGGAGGACACAAAGAGGTCATTGCCCGCATCATAGGCAAAGGCGCCTATTCGCGAATGAAATTTGAATCCGGCGCGCATCGCGTACAACGCGTGCCTGAAACAGAATCTCAAGGACGCATTCATACTTCAGCGTGCACGGTTGCGATACTGCCCGAAGCGGAAGAGATCGCGGATGTGGATCTCAACGCTGGAGATCTGCGTATTGACACTTTCCGGGCCTCCGGCGCAGGCGGGCAACACGTCAACAAAACCGACTCAGCGATTCGTATTACTCACCTGCCCAGTGGCATTGTTGTCGAGTGCCAGGACGAACGCTCGCAACACAAGAACAAAGCCCGAGCGATGAGCCTGCTCAAATCCAAACTCATCGCCGCGGAACGCGCTCAGCAGGACGCCGAAATCGCCGCTAACAGACGCAACCTGGTTGGCAGCGGTGATCGCTCAGAGCGGATCCGCACCTACAACTACCCGCAAGGACGCGTCACTGACCATCGCGTAAATCTGACGGTCTATAAGCTTGATGAAGTGCTGGCCGGCGGCATCGACCTGGTGATCGACCCCCTGATCCAGGAACATCAGGCCGATCTCATCGCGTCGCTGGGAACGTGACCGGTTCGCTCTGCGCTGGCGAGGGCGCGGGTAATAGTGTCGGTCAGCTGTTACGTTACGGCGAATCGCAACTCAACTCCTCTCAAACACGGCGGCTGGACGCCGAAGTATTACTCGCCACGGTGCTGCATAAGCAACGCAGTTATGTCATGGCGCACCCCGAGCGAAGCACCACGCTGGCGCAGCAGGCGAGGCTTCGTCATTTGATTGCCGAGCGCCGCAGCGGCGTGCCAGTGGCATACCTGGTCGGCCGCAAGGAATTCTGGTCGCTTGATTTTCAGGTTGATCGCGAAACTCTCATTCCCAGGCCCGAAACTGAACTGCTGGTGGAAATTGCGCTGGCGACGATAGCCGCCGAAGCGATTACCAGTGTTGCGGATCTGGGAACCGGCTGTGGCGCGATAGCGCTTGCCATAGCGCAGGAATGCCAGCACTGTCGAATTATTGCCGTAGATTGCTCGGCGCCGGCTCTGGCGGTTGCCCAACGCAACGCGGTGCGGTTTGGTATTCACAACGTTCAGTTTGCGGTTGGTGATTGGTACAACGCGGTCGGTGAGGCGCAGTTCGAAATGATCCTCAGCAATCCCCCCTACCTCAGCACCAGCGCTCCGGAACTACACGGCGGCGATATTCGCTATGAACCACGCGGGGCATTAGTGGCAGGCTCCGACGGTCTGGATGCAATACGGCTAATCATCGCTGGCGCTGCGGCGCACTTGCGCGCGGGTGGCTGGCTGATTCTCGAGCACGCTCACGAGCAGGCCCCGGGCGTTCGCGCGCTACTGGGTAAGGCCGGCTTTGCCAATTCACGAACCCATCGAGACCTCGCAGGCCTGGACCGTGTCACAACCGCGAGCGCAGCGCGACCATGAATGACTGGTTCAAATATCGATCCATCGCATTGCCCGGAGATGCCTGTAACACAGCGGCAAAAGCACTCGCGGGAATCGATAGTATTGAAGTCGAGGTAGGCGCGGATGAACGTCTGCAGTTGCGCTATGACCTGCGCCAGATCTCGTTGGCAGAGATTGAAGCCATTCTTGCCGGCGCGGGTATTGCGCTGGCGGGCGGTTGGCTGAGTCGTATACAACGAAGTTTTCGGCATTACACCGAGACCATACAGCGCGATTGCCACGATATAGAAGCGGGCTGGGACGCGTACGTGCGTGCAGCCTACCTCAGCCGTTATCGGACCCGCCGCCACGGCCGGCGCGATGATCGACCACAGCAGTGGCGTCAGTACTTGCACAAACGTTCGGAGCAATAATGGACGACGCTCAGCTACTGCGCTACAGCCGCCAAATCCTGCTTCCTGAGATCGACATCGAGGGACAACAGCGTCTACTCGACGCGCACGTTTTAATCGTTGGAATGGGCGGCCTGGGCTCCCCGGCCGCAATATACCTCGCCGCAGCCGGGGTGGGACGGTTAACGATTGCGGATTTCGATCGAGTCGAGCTGTCCAACCTGCAACGCCAAATAATTCATTCCAGTGGAGATCTGGATCGGCTCAAAGTCGATTCCGCGCGAGAGCACCTGCTGGCACTAAACCCGCAAATCCAAGTCGATGCGATTGCACAACGTATGGGCATCGACGAACTGGGCACGGCTGCTGAGGATGCAGACGTCGTCGTGGACGCCAGCGACAACTTTGCCACGCGCTTCGCTGTAAACGATGCGTGTCATGCCTGCCGTACCCCTTTGGTGTCTGGCGCAGCGACTCGCTTTGCCGGGCAGATCTGCGTACTTTTTCCAGGCCGCGATGATAGCCCGTGTTACCGCTGCTTGTTTGCCGATGACCTGCAGGCGGAAGAGGAACGTTGTGCAACGACGGGGGTGGTGGCGCCGCTGCTAGGCATCATTGGTAGCGTCCAAGCCATGGAAACCCTCAAAATAATCACCGGCGTGGGCACTGTTCTGACAAACCAAATACTGTTGCTAGACGCTTTGACAATGCAATGGCGCAGCGTCCGATTCGCTCAAGATCCTGCCTGCCCCGTTTGTGGTTAAGTGGCTCGAAATCCCCGCATTGTCCGTGCCGCAGGGGGCCACTAGGGACCGGGTATCCACTGGTGAGCCCCCTATCCCCGGCGGCCCCCTGAAAGTTCCGTGGCGGCTGGAACAGGCACGAGGTGTCCGCAAGCGGGTGAAGGGTCGTTGACGAGAGAAGACCGCGACGCGGGGTCGGCGTGCTAGACCACCACTCAATGCATGCCGAGGATGATTAGCGAACTCTGTGCATTCGAGATCGGACAGGTGGCCGACCCGTGGTAAAGCTTCGGCGAGATACCACTACAGCGGTTTTCGGGTCGACAACGACCCTTCACCCGCTTGCCCCCTCGATCATAATACGCAGGTCTCGATCGGCCAGTAGGTGGTTGGCTCACTAAGGGTCAGCTGGAAAGGCAATCAAATGCTCGAGGTCCAATCGAAAGCGTAGCTGTGCGCCGAGCTTGTGTTGTTGATGGCTGGAAACCAGGCTCGTCAGACGCACACCGTCGGCGAACTCGACTGTATACAAATATTCAGCGCCGCGAAATACCTTATCGATCAGTGTTCCCGTGAGCGAACCCTCAGGCGTGCACACCAGGTCATCGGGGCGGATCAGGATTGATACGCGATCGCCCTGCGCAAAACCCGGTTGTAGCTGGCCGCTCAGTTCGCCCAGAGCCGTCATCACGGTTTTCGGGCCAAGCACACTCGCGTTTAATAAACTTCCAGCGCCCACGAATTCGGCAACGAAAGGCAATTTCGGCTTGTGATACAGGTTATAGGCCGAGTCCCATTGCACTACGCATTGTTGATGAATGACCCCGATGGCGTCGGCCATCGCGAAGGCTTCTTGTTGATTGTGGCTGACCAGTATTGCGGTTGTATCGTCGTTGCTCAGGATGGTCCGCACCTCGACGGCGAGATCCTCGCGCAACTCGACGTCGAGCTGCGAGAACGGCTCATCCAACAACAAAACTGCCGGGCGCGGCGCCATCGCGCGGGCCAACGCCACCCGCTGCTGTTGACCACCAGACAGCGTATTTGGATAGGCATCCGCGCAATCGTGCAGGCCCGTCAATGCCAGCAGTTCGGTGATCCTGTCTGAGCGCGCGCCGGTAGTCAGGTGGCGCAATCCGAAACCGATATTGTCGAATACCGTGAGGTGCGGAAACAATGCATAGTCCTGAAACACCATGCCCACGTTGCGCTGCTCGGGCGGTGTGTGACTAAGGGCAGACCCAACACAGCTACCGTCGATCCACACTTCGCCGGCTTGCGGTGATTCGAATCCGGCAATCACGCGCAACAGTGTAGTTTTGCCGCAACCGCTGGCACCCAGAAAACAGCCGATCTGGCCCTGTTCAAGCGCTATGGAAACATTGGCCAGCAATGTCCTGCCGCCATACCCCAGCGCGAGATCACGCAGTTCAAGTATGGACGACATCACCGGGCCTGGAGCGTGCGATGCTGCGGCTGATAACGATGACCGGGAGCAAACCGACTAATACAATTGTCAACGCCGCCGGTGCCGCATCCATGAGTCGCTCTTCATTGGCCAGCTCATAGGTACGCACGGCCAGCGTATTGAAATTGAACGGACGCAGAATTAAGGTCGCCGGCAATTCCTTCAAGACCTCTACGAACACCAACATTACCGCGGTCAGCACCGACCCACGCATCATTGGTATGTGGATCCTGCCCAGCAAGTGCACGACGTCTGTGCCTAAGGAGCGACCGGCTTCATCGATGTGCTCGCCTATGCGTGCCAGACCAGCGTCAATGGCGTTCAACGACATCGCCAGAAACCGTACCAGATAGGCAAACAATAGTGCGGCCAGCGTGCCACTGAGGATTAAACCAGACGACCAACCTGTCAGATTTTGCAACGCGGCATCAACAGCATGATCGAAAAAAGCGAATGGCACGATCACGCCAATCGCGATCACCGTGCCGGGGACGGCGTAGCCCAATCCCACCAGTTGCCTGGGGGCTCGCAGCCGCGGCTGCAAACGCGCTCCATAGCTCAACAACAGAGCAACGAATAAGGCCAGCAAAGCGGTGCCGGCGGCGAGCAGAAAACTGTTAGTGACTAAGCCCCAAAAGACACGGTCGATGGTTTGTGCGCCACTGCGAAACGCCCACACGCCAAGCTGCGTGGCAGGCACGATGAATCCGAATGTCACCGGAAAGGCGCAGACGAGAATAACCGCCGCAGCTCGAGCGCGGCTAAGGCGGTGTCCAGGTAGTGTGCGGTAGCGCCCGGTCGTGTGGTAATACCGGGCTCTGCGGCGCGACCAACGCTCCAACCACAATACGGAGCCGATGAATAACAGCAGCATCCCTGCAAGTTGCGCGGCCGCGGCCGTTTCACCCAGCCCAAACCAGGTTCTGAATATCCCAGTAGTGAATGTTGCCACGCCGAAGTACTGGACTGTACCGTAATCGGCAAGAGCCTCCATCAGCGCCAGCGACACGCCCGCAACAATCGCCGGACGCGCCAACGGCAACGCGACTCGCGCAAAACTAGTCCAGGGGCCACAACCGAGCGTACGGCTCACCTCCAGCGCGCACAGGGATTGCTCTAAAAAAGCGGCGCGAGAGAGTAGATACACGTAGGGATATAACACCAGAGACAGAACTGCAATTGCACCTGGGAGCGAACGGATCTCGGGAAACCAATAATCTCCGTAACCCCAACCGAAGCTCATACGCAGGTTGCTTTGCAGCGGCCCGGAAAAATCCAGCATGCCAACATAGGTGTACGCAACGATGTATGCCGGCATCGCCAGAGGCAACAGCAACGCCCATTGGAATAGCCGGCGACCAGGAAATTGACAGGTACTGACTAACCAGGCCGGAACCACGCCCAGGCATAGTGCACCGACGCCAACGCCCAGCATTAAGCTCAAAGAATTGCGCACATACTCCGGTAATACCGTGGCTCGTAAATGTGCCCAGATCTCACCGGACGGGATCAAAAAGGAACCCATCACCACGAGGATAGGAATTGAGAATAGTCCTGCCAGCGTAAATGCGAACAGCGACCACGTTCGGGGCAAAGTCTGCATTGCGCCGTTCGCGATCGCGTAGCGTGGAGACCGGTGCGCTAGCGCCAGCCAGCGCGATCCATCAAGCGGACGGCTTCGGCGTTGCGTTCACCGAGTCGAGTGACGCTGAGTGCATCGCGTTTAAACTCGCCCCAGGCACTTAATGTGTCGCTGATCGCGATCCCCGGCTTTACCGGATATTCAAAGTTCTGCTGTGCATACCAGGCCTGGCTCTCATCGCTGACCAGAAACTCGAGTAGCGCAATAGCCGCGGTGCGGTTCTTTGCAGCGCGGGTTACACCGGCGCCGCTAACATTCATATGCGCGCCGCGTCCGTTTTGGTCGGGCCAGCCGATTGCCACTTTCGCCGCCGCTGCCTGCTCGGCAGGATCCTTTGAATTCAACATGCCAGCGAGGTAGTAAGTATTTACTAACGCCAGATCGCACTGACCTGCTGCGACGGCCTTTATTTGGTCACGATCGCCACCTTTAGGCGGTCGAGCGAAATTGGCCACCAGGCCCCGCGCCCATTGTTCGGTCTGCTCGGCACCAAGGTGTTCAAGCATGGACGCGACCAAAGATTGGTTGTAAATGTTATCTGAGGACCGCACGCAGATGCGCTGCCGCCACTGCGGGGCCGCTAATTGTTGATAGGTCGAAACTTCCGCACCATCGACACGCTCGGTTGCATAAACAATTACCCGCGAACGCAGCGACAACCCATACCAAGTGCCATCGGGGTCACGAAAAGCTTCGGGCACGGCAGCATCCAGCTCCGCGGACATTATCGTCTGCAGCACGCCCGCCTCTTTGGCGCGCACCATGCGGCCAGCATCTACGGTTACAAACACGTCCGCAGGTGTGTGTTCCCCCTCCTGGGTTAAACGCATCAATAACGCATCCGCTTTACCGGTTACCAGATTCACTTCCATCCCCGTTTGCTGCGAAAACCGATCCAATAACGGTTTGAGGAGGTTTTCCTTGCGTCCGGAGTAGACGTTGACTTCATCCGCGGTGGCGAGCGCGGCCAACGCAAGACCTGTGATCAGTATCGCCATGCGTATGTACTTGTACATATTCATCACTCCCGTTGACGTCTTCGTAGTGTCCATATCCATAAGCCGCTTGCCGCCAGAATCACAACAAGTAGTCCGGTTGCGTCAACGATCCAAACGCCGATTGCGCCGCCGATACGGCCGCTATGGAGATCGAGCAGTACGCGCTCGAGGCTGAGGCCAGCCCCGCGGTATTGTATGGCGAGCGCTGAATAAAGTGTTTCGGGCGGCCGTGCAGGTACCTGCCAGCGGGTATTGTTTCGTGCCGATTCCTGCCAGTTGAGATTTTCGATTTGCACCTGATAAACACCATGCGCCGCCTCTACTGCCAATGAGCCGTTATCACTCACACCTAATTGGCGCATGCCCGCCGGGACGCCGCCAGAACCGTCAATTGTTTCTATGAGTTGGCCGCTTAGGTTCAACAGCAACAAGCGTCCGGTTAGTGCGACGACAATCGTCCCATCCAAATCTACGGCACCGATCAAATTCTCGGCGTCCTGCGCAATCTCCGTGGTATCGAAATAAACGCGTTGGCCGATTTGCGTAACATGGCGACCGGCAACGGCGAAGCTTGCGCTCGGCTCTGGCACGGAGATGTTATACAAACCCAATAAATACGAATTAGTGACACGGTGGTGGCCGAGTCGTAGATCTTCACCGTGATTGAGCAGCAACCCGCTTACGGCTAACAGTACGAGGACCAGCGCCGTACACACGCCGATCGTCCTGTGCAAAGAGAATAGCCAGCGGTGACGCGCAGCGCTTGCCCGCATGTCTCATGCCGGCTGAGCGACACACCCCTTCTGCAAATTTCTCAAGGTCTGTAAATCAGGCTTTAAGGACGACGGACTACCGTTGCACATGAATGATTTCTTGCGTGTGCCGATCCAACAAAAGTGCCAGGCGAGCAAGTTTTTTCAATGCGTTTACCGACAGTGTCGCACCCGTGATCCCGTCGATATCACGATCGAGTTCGCGCCCGGATGTAAGCACGGCGCCGGTAAACTGATCTGTAAAGAACGGATACTTAACTTCCCATCCGCGCATTTCCCTGAATATGAGCACCTTAAGCTGTTCAATGGCGCCTTGATTGACCACCAAACCGGTGGTAATCGGCTTCTCTTTGCCGATTTCTTCCAGAATCCAGGCGCTACGGCCGCCTCTTTTCCAATATCGCAGACGCAGCGATTTCAGATCGCGCTGCAGAATATCCCGGATCTCGGCACGCAGTTGGCCACCCAACCACAGTTTTGCCGACGAGGGCGGCTGTCCGTCAAACGCCTCGGCGATAAACTCGCCCGGCTGCTGGTAGACATCCTGGGCAAAGGTAAGCGCGGGAAACGTTACAGCGACGGCGATCAAGCAATAACAGCCTGCCCGCGCCGCTACGCTGCGGATAAAGGCAGAAACCTGTGAAAGGCTATTAGAAGCAGGTGACACCAGCGTAGGCCATTAACATCGGCCAGCTACGCCGGAAGCGCAATCAGCGCGGGATCTTCGATGTCGCTATAGCGGGCGATGCACTCTTCGGCACGGTCCCTACAGGCACCGCAACATGTTGAAACTTTTGTTTTATTCTGGACTTCCCACAAGCACTGGGCGCCGGCTTCGACGGCCTGGTGGATATCGCGCTCTGTGACTGCGTGGCAGATACAGACGTACATCGGTTTGTCCAATTGAGATCCGTAGTCCGAATAGTAGTACAAATGAGAAGCATTCGCAACACGGGGTGCGATTGGATAATACCCGGCCGCTGCGGGCCGCGCTGAGACGATCAGATTAGTTCGCGCGGCTTGGTGATAAGCATCGCCAACCAGACATTCGGCGGGCGTAGGTCAGGTCTGGTCTTGGATGTAATTCTGTAGGCCCATTCTGTCGATCAGTGCGAGCTGGGTTTCCAGCCAATCGACATGATCTTCTTCGCCCTTGAGTATCTGCTCGAACAAGTCGCGGGAAACGAAGTCCTGCACTTGCTCACAGTGCGTAATCGCCTCGCGCAGATTGGGCAACGCTTCGTTTTCCAATTCAAGATCGCATCGCAGCATTTCGGCGACGTCCTCTCCGATGCGCAGGCGGCCAAGGTCTTGCAGGTTGGGCAAACCCTCAAGAAACAGGATCCGCTGGACCAGACTATCTGCGTGTTTCATCTCGTCAACTGATTCGGTGTACTCCTTGTCGTTAAGCGCGGACAAGCCCCAGTCATTGAACATCCGAGCATGCAGGAAATACTGATTGATAGCCGTGAGTTCATTGCGCAACACGACGTTCAAATGCTTTAGGACTGTACTGTCACCTTTCATTTTTACTCGCTCCGAGTGCAGCGGCTGGGCGGGCCCCAACTATACCGGCTCTCAACCCGATGTCAATCGCTAACTCGCTGATTTAAAGTGATAATTATTATCATTAGCAATCGGATTCCGAATCGGCCGGCGTCCGCTTTTACAGGCCGCGTCGAGACGGCTCCATACGTGCTAAAATTCGCGTCGTCGCCCGATAACAGCACGCGCGGCGAGAAGTCACGTCCCTGCCCTGATGCACAACCCACTAATTGCGAACTCCCGATTACCGGCGTTCAGCCAGATCCGCGCTGAGCACGTGCTTCCCGCCGTCGAAACCGTTTTGCGCGACAACCGCTACGAACTCGATGAACTTCCAAAACACACCCTACCTGGCGATTACGAAGGTACCGTGCTGGCACTTGAGAAGCTCGAAGATCGGTTGCAACGCGCATGGTCGCCGGTGCGCCATTTACATAGTGTGCGCGATGAAGATGCGCTGCGTGAATCCTACACGCAGGCCGCCGAGCAGATAGCCGACTACCACAGCGAACTCGGTCAAAACGAGATCCTGTATCAACGTTTCGAGAGTATCGCCAACGACAAGGGGTTCGCGGCGCTGCCGGCGGCTGATCAACAGGTGGTGCGCCTTGGCTTACGGGACTTTCAATTAGCCGGTGTGAACTTACCGGGAGAATTGCGGCTGCGCTGCCGTGAGATACAGCAAGAACTGGTCCGCAGCCAGAGCAAATTCGCTGAAAATGTGCTTGACGCAACGCAAGGATGGGTAAAACACGTCATCGATCCCGCTGGCCTGGCCGGGCTGCCTGAAAGCGTCGCGGAACTGGCAGCACAAACCGCGAAACAAGCAGGCGTCGAGGGATGGCTGTTAACGCTGCAGATCCCCTCTTATCTACCAGTCATGCGCTACGCAGAGGATCGACAGTTGCGCTTGGAGGTGTATGAGGCTTTCGTAACGCGTGCCTCCAAACGGGCAGCCAGCGCACCGAAGTGGGATAACGCGCCGATCGCGCAGGAAATACTCCGTCTTCGTCTTGAACTCGCCAGACTCCTGGGATTCGATGACTATGCTCAGTATTCGTTGGCAACGAAAATGGCTCGTAATCCCGGTGAGGTACTGACTTTCCTGCGCGAGCTTGCCTCTAGAACCAGGCAGCAAGCGCTACGGGAACTTGATGAACTCAACGCATTCGCGCGTGAAAAAGCCGGCGACATCGAGTTGCAGGCGTGGGACCTGCCTTTTTTCTCTGAAAAGCTGCGTGTTGAAAAACACGCGGTGTCAGAAGAAGAAGTACGACCTTTTTTCCCCGCACCACACGTAACTGCGGGTTTGTTCGCCGTCGCAAAAAAACTCTATGCCCTGGAGATCACTGAGCAACCTAATCCCGAGATATGGCACAAAGACGTCAGATTTTTTCGCATCACCGATGCTGACGGTGAGATCCGCGGCATGTTTTATCTTGATATGTACGCCCGCACCCACAAACGTGGCGGGGCCTGGATGGATGAATGCATCAACCGCCGAAAATCTGAAGCCGGAGTGCAAATACCGGTCGCCTACCTGACCTGCAACTTCACCCCGCCAATCGGGGACCGACCGTCGCTGCTCACACATGACGAAGTGGCGACTTTGTTTCACGAATTCGGCCATTGCCTGCAGCATTTGTTAACACGCATCGACCGCAGTGCAATAGCGGGTATTAACGGCGTCGAATGGGACGCCGTGGAGTTGCCCAGCCAGTTTATGGAAAACTGGTGTTGGGAATACGAAAGCGTGCGCATGCTAAGCGCGCACGTAGACACTGGCGAACCCATCAGCGAGGCACTATTCGGCAGAATGTTAGCTGCGAGAAATTTTCAATCGGGCCTGCAGATGTTGCGGCAGTTGGAGCTCGCGCTATTCGACTTTTTGCTGCACATACAATATGACCCCGAGCAGGGCAGCACTATTGAATCAATATTGGAGGACGTAAGAGCGGAGATAGCGGTCGTCAGCTACCCGGAATTCAATCGATTCCAGTACGGCTTCTCGCACATTTTTGCGGGCGGTTACGCCGCTGGTTATTACAGTTATAAATGGGCTGAGGTACTCGCGGCCGACGCATTTGCGAAGTTCAGAACAAACGGTATCTTCGATCGTGCAACTGGGGGAGAATTCCTGCGAACTATTCTGGAACAGGGCGGGTCAAAACCAGCTTTGGATTTATTTATTGAATTTCGCGGCAGAGAGCCAGAATTCGATGCATTACTACGACAGTCCTCAATTGCAGGTTAGCCCGCACAAGGCCCGAGCGGCGCTGGCACTGTTATTGGCGGTTTGCATGGGCGCATTGTGCAGCGCACAGGTTCGCGCGGAAACTTCCTATGTCATCGATAAACTCCTCGTGGGTCTGCACGAGGAACAAGCCCTTGATAGTCCGATACTCAAAGTGCTGCCGACCGGGACAGAATTACAGGTATTAAAAAGGGAAGGTGAGTTAGCGTTCGTCAAAGAGCCCGAGGGCGTTAGCGGTTGGGTCGATGCCGGCTACCTGATGAGCGAACAACCGGCCCGCGCTTTGCTGGAGATCCTCGATCAACAAAACAAAGATCTCGCCGATGAACTGCGTGAAGCACAAGCCAAGATCCGCTCGCTACCCGCTGGTTCGATTGAGGTGAGTGGCGACACGGCAGATTTACGCAAACGTTACGACGACTTACGCCAGACGCTGGCTTCGGAAAAACTCAAGGTTGGCGAGCTGCAGGCCGAACTTGCCGCACTGCAGGGCAAAAGTAGGCTTACGGCTGGCAATGACTACAACCTCGGACAGACAACGGCGGAGACGCCGGCACCGCAGTCTACGGTGGTTAATGCCGAAGCCGCGCTACTTACTGATAAGAACATCATGATATTGGCGCTGGTCACCATCATCATCGGTTTTGCCGCCGGTCTGTATTGCATGGACATCTACAGCAGACGCCGGCATGGAGGATTCCGGGTTTAGCCCGCATGTTCCACGAAGTCGCCGCGCGATGCTGAAGATAGCAACCTGGAATGTGAATTCTTTGCGTGCGCGACTCGCACACGTGCTTGATTGGCTAGCGCGTGAATCGCCCGATCTGGTCGCGCTGCAGGAAACCAAGACACAGGATCCCCAATTCCCATCTGCCGAGTTAGAGGCGGCCGGCTACACTTCGCTTTTCGCGGGTCAGAAAGCGTATAACGGGGTAGCAGTTCTCAGCAAATCGCCCGGGACCTTAATCACTGCGGATTTGCCCGCTATTGACGATCCGCAGCGCAGAGTACTGGCAGCGAGATATGGAGATCTGACGCTGCTGAACTTATACGTACCCAACGGTAATTCCGTGGGCAGCGACAAATACGCCTATAAACTTGAATGGCTGACCGCCTTGGCGGACTACATAAAATCGTTGATTGACGAACAGGCGAAGCTGGTTGTCGTCGGCGATTTCAACATCGCGCCACAGGACATCGACGTGCACGACCCCACGGCCTGGCAGGGCAAGATACTGGTCAGTGAAGCGGAACGCGAACGGCTGCAGGCGCTGTTTGCGCTGGGATTACAGGATTGTTTCAGAGCTTCGCAACCGCTGGAGAGCGGTTTTTCATGGTGGGACTACAGAGCCGGTAGTTTCCGTCGGGATCACGGTATGCGTATCGATTTGATACTCGCCAGTGAGGCGATGACCGCCACGCTGCAGGCGTGCTTCGTTGACAAATCGCCACGGGGCTGGGAGAAACCCTCTGATCACACGCCGGTGGTAGCGAAGTTCGATGTTTGACGAATTTGCCTTGTTGGTCGGCAAAGTCCCTGATTTACTTGCTTGTCACCGTCGTCGGGGGATAGAATCGCGGCCCTTCGCGTTGTGAGCAAAACAATGAAGCCCGAAACCCATCCCGCATACAACGAAATTACCGTCACGTGTAGCTGTGGCAATGCGTTCCAAACCCGCTCGACACTTGCGGAAGATCTGCGCCTCGATGTGTGTTCGAGCTGCCATCCTTTCTATACCGGTAAGCAAAAACTTCTCGATACTGCCGGGCGGGTCGATAAGTTTCGTCGCAAATACGGTATCAAGTAACCAACGTCGTACGGTGGTGCGCGCGCCGGCCGCAGTTGGGGTCAGGACTCGCGCGAATTCAAATTAGTGCATTTATCCTGCTCAGTGCAATGGCGATCGCCCACGCCAATGCGCAACCCTGCAGTGCTACATCAGTCGACACGCTTGCCCACGTTGCGAGCGTTATTGACGGCGACACCGTGAGGTTGGAGCAAGGGCTAAAAGTGCGCCTTATCGGTATCGATACGCCCGAACTGTCCCACGACGGGCGTCCGGCGGCGCCTTTCGCGCGGGCAGCCAAGCGTGAACTTGCCACGGTATTGGGACACCATGCAGCAGTAAAGTTGCAGTATGGCCCTGAGGCCGAGGATCGTTACGGACGGCAACTGGCCCACTTGCTTTACCGGCGACGGAATCAATCTTTAATCGTGGTTGCTGGATCGCGGACTTGCCGTCGCGATTGCTATTCCCCCAATACCCGACTACTGGACTGTTATCGGCGAAGGCAAGGGCACGCGCGTGCGGCGGGTGCGGGTTTGTGGTCACTGCCCGCCTATCAATCCGTCTCTGCAAAGGCCTTACCGCCTGACTCGCTTGGCTATCGATTCGTTTCGGGCACGGTGGTGCGAATTGCCCCACGGCCGGGCGCCTTGTGGCTTGATTTGGCCGGCGGACTTCGGCTGCGCATAACGCCTGCGGACCGGGCGTATTTCCGTGAATTAGCGCTCGAGCACTTGCTTGCCAGTGAGATCGCGGTTCGCGGTTGGATCTATGAACGTAGCGGAGAACAACGGATGCGTATCCGCCACCCGGAGGATTTAAAAGTACTTTCGCGGTGAATTTCACCCATGATGGGATTCTCTCGCAAGGGCGAGCGCAGCGGCGCAGTGTTTTGGAATTAATGCATGTTGCATTTTTACGACTCCGGCATCCGCGCCCGTAAAGCAGTGTCGTAATTGCGCAACATCATGTGGATAAAATTGTGGAATAACTGTGCTTAACTTCTCGTACCGAGGTCTGTGGGCAATGCCTAAGCGGTCGCTTTTTTGGCGATAAATTAATATTAAAATCAATTGGTTGTAATTTTGTTCTGATAAGCCGGCAATCAAACGATGGACAAGGTGGCCTTTCTGAAATCGTGGTGTATACTTTGAGTTTCGGCGGACAAATAATACCGTCGGCGGAACTAACCCAAGCAACGGTTGTCATAATGAGGGTAAGTTTTCGTGATTGATTCCGCTCTCCCTCCCCGAGCGGGAACTTTCAAGCCCGGTTTCCCCAGCCGGGTATTCTTGGCCCCGGTATATCTACTCCCCCCTTAAATTTGTACCGGGGCTCCCTTTTTTCTTCATATCAGTCGTCGATCCGATCAAACTTCCAGGCATGTACATAAAAAAGCGCGGGCTTCCTCAACCCCGGTGTGGCGGCTAGCCGAGAATAATTGGACTGTCACATTCGCCGATCCCACTGCCGTGCGGACCTCTTGGAGAGCCTGTCGGCTCTTGGATTTACTGAGTTTGTCTTCCTTGGTTAGCAGGATATGACGGCGCGCTGCAAGATCACTGCTCCATTGCAAGAGCTGAGCGTCCATGGGTTTGAGCGGATGTCTGATGTCCATTACAACCACCAGCGCGCACAACGAAGCGCGGCGGCGCAGGTACTCCGGCAGACTTCGACCCCAATGGCGTTGCAACTGATGCGATGTCTTGGCGTAACCGTAACCGGGCAGATCAACCAGCCGACGTTGTTCCGCGATCTCGAAGAACATGATCTGTCGCGTGCGCCCAGGCGCTTTGCTGGTGCGCGCTAACCCGGGTTTGCCGGTAATCAGATTTATAGCGCTGGACTTACCCGCATTAGAACGCCCCGCGAATGCCACCTCGTAGCCGCTATCTTCCGGCAAATCAGACAGATTGTGCACTGCCGTGACAAACTTGGTTGTCGAGAAAAAGCCGCGCAGAGTTTCGTCTGTGGACATCTTAAAAGCGCCTCCCTTGAGGTGATTGCGGCTCGCGATTCGTGTATTCTCTGACGTTGTGCTGAGGCTGCGAACTGCTATACGCAACGCTTTCGCGGCTCAGATCCTAGCGTGATCATAACTGTAGACAGAACTATGCGCTTATTCGTCATACTGATAGTCGGATGCCTTGCGCTGTTACCTGCGCTCGCCGCAGATCCCGCGCCGGCCACGGCTGCAACCTGTGTTGCCTGCCATGGTGCTGACGGCAATAGTGTTAACCCGATATGGCCCAATCTGGCCGGTCAACATGCTAGCTACCTCGTTGCCCAGTTAAAAGCGTTCAAATCCGGCGCCCGGGAAGAATTGAGTATGACGGCGATGGTCGCGCCGCTTAGCGACGACGATATTATTGAGCTGGCGGATTATTACGCCGGCTTGCAGCCTTATGCCGGTATTGCTGACGCTGAACTGGTGGAATTGGGCGCGGCAATTTACCGGGGCGGCCGCGTCGATGCCGGCGTACCTGCCTGTATGGCCTGTCATGGGCCCAGCGGCGCCGGCAATCCACCAGCAGGCTATCCAACTTTGAGTGGTCAACATGCCGCTTACACCAGCGCGCAGCTGCAGCTGTACAAAAAAGGTGAACGAAGTACAGATCCCGCGGCGATGATGCGCACAATCGCAGCACGACTCAGCGACGAACAGATCGAAGCAGTTGCTTCCTATATTGCCGGTCTGAATTAGCGACCGGCCCAGTGGCCGGCGACGCCGGCTCACGTTCCCACGACTTCCGAGATCCGGTGAAAATGCAGGCTAATGTCCGCGCTTGGCTGAGGTTCATCGGATCGATGAACCTGGCGATCACATTGTTGGTTAGCGTCGCTATAGGCTCTGTCATTGGAACGGTACTCCAACAAAATCAGCCCTATCCGGACTACATCATCAAATTTGGTCCGTTCTGGCACGAAGTTTTTCGCGCCCTGGCCCTCTACGACGTCTATGCGTCCACTTGGTTTCTATGCATCATGGGATTTCTGGTCGTCTCGACCAGCACCTGTATCGCCCGTAACGGCCCGCGGATGGTGCGCGAGGCGCGTGATTTTAAAACCAATGTGGGTGAAGCATCGCTACGGGCAATGCGTTGTAGTAGCGAGTGGCAACAATCGGGACCCTTAGCGCAAATAACGGCCAGCATTGATTCCTGGTTACTGCAGCACGGTTTTCGAACCCGCGTTGGTGTTGTCGACGGGCGCGCAAGTATTGCTGCAATGCGCGGGGTTATGAATCGCTACGCCTATCTGTTTACCCATGTTGCCATTGTGATTATTTGTGTTGGCGGCCTGGTGGACGGCAGCTTGATGCTCAAGCTAAGCCATGCCTTCGGTAACCTGGCGATCGAAACTCGCGAAATCCCCTTGTCGCAGATCCCGGCCGCGAGTCGACTGCCGCGTGACAATCGCAGTTTCCGTGCAACTGTTTCGATTCCCGAAAGTGCACGCGTGGATGCTGCATTTATCAACGTGGCGAACGGCTATGTGGTGCAAGATTTGCCGTTCGCGGTGGAGCTGGTGCAATTTCGAGTGGAACACTATCCCAGCGGCCAACCTAAGTCCTTCGAGAGCGATTTGATCATCCATGATCCTGACTCTGGCGAAACTCTCGTCGAGACCATAGCGGTCAACCACCCCTTACAGTATCGCGGATACACGATCTATCAAGCGAGTTTCGGTGACGGTGGGTCGAAATTGGAATTACTTGCACACCCGCTTGGCGCTCGCTCGATAAATGCACTTGCGTTGAACGGTGCCATCAACGACACCATTCCGCTGCGAGGCGCCAGCGGAAATTTGGACCTTGAACTCACTGACTTTCGGCGCTTCAATGTCAACCCGCTTCCCAAAGACGATCCGTCTGGCCGTAAGTTTCGTGATTGGGGCCCAAGCGTGACCTATCGCCTGCGTTGGCCCACCGGAATTGCCAAAGAGTACGTCAATTATATGTATCCGGTTCTAAAAGACGGGCGCCAATATTTTCTCAGCGGCACGCGAGATTCCCCTGCCGAGGAGTTTCGATATCTACACATTCCTGTTGACGATGACGGTTCAGCTGGAGAGTTCATACGTTATCAGTCGCTACTTAATGACGCGGCCATCGTCGAAGCCGCCGTAGTGCATGCTCTGCCTGAATTAGGCACAGTATTGGCGGACAAGCTCGAGTCGCAACCAGGTCTTGCGGCAGCCTTTTCCCGGCTGGTGCAATTGTTCCTGGCCGGAGGCTACGACGCGATTACCGAATTTGTCGAATCGGCGGTACCCGATGGCCAGCGCGAGACGGCAAAACAAGCGTATGTCAAGTTGCTCGAGCGCATACTGTGGGAAATCTACTCAACATCCCTATTAACTGTGGCGGACGCAGGCTCAAGCGACTTCACGCCGGAGCAAATCCAATATTTCGAGGAGGTGGTACAAGCGGTTGCAGTTTTACACCTCTATGGTTCGCCGTTTCTCGTTGAAATCGTTGATTTCGAGCACGTCGAGGCATCTGGCCTGCAGATTACGCGCACACCCGGCAAACCGATTGTCTACCTGGGATTCGCGCTGCTCATTTGTGGTGTTTTCTTGATGCTGTACATCCCAAATCGCCGGATCTGGCGCCACATAACAGATACCCCGCAAGGCAACCAGATCTTGCTCGCCGGGCAACAACTTAGGCACCCACATGATTTTTCCCTGGAATTCCGAGGTTTCAGCGAGCAAATATCAGCTCTGCTCCAGCAACGGGCTGCACAAAACTGGTCAACGGACCCGTGAACAACTCACGGGCCGGACTGTCAAACTGCTAAACTAATCTCATAATTCTCGATCGCGGAAATTCAAATGGCCGTTACCCAGGAACACGTCGCTGACGCCCTCTACGATGCGCGGCCCCCACAACGACGCGGTTTCGCGTGGGCCTATGCCATGTTGCTGCTGGCCGGCACCGCGTACGTGCTGTTCGATTATTGGCCGGAACTGGATGGCTATGAAGTCGGGATCCTCGTTGGCGCCGGTGGCGGCATTTTGTTTCTGGCCTGGGGCTGGACAGCGATCCGCGTTCTCACGATTGCCGTTGCGGTTTTAACGTTTTTTGCCCTATACAGCTACGCAGGCGATTTAGCGCGAGCCGATACTAATTTTTGGTTGAAATACCTGTTGGCGAGCCAATCGGCCGTCATGTGGATGAGTGCGATATACGTGCTGGCAACGATGACCTATATCGCTCACCTCGTAAGCCGCTCCAAATTCATCGGTCAGACGGCGAGCGGACTGACTTGGGTGGCAACTGCAATGGGCCTGGCCGGCATGTTCATTCGTTGGCATGAGTCTTACTTACTGGGCGAGGACATTGGACACATTCCAGTGAGTAATCTTTACGAGGTATTCATTTTGTTTTGTTTGATCACGGCCCTCATCTACCTACACTACGAACGGCGTTATCAAACGCGCGCATTGGGCGCATTTGCGCTGCCCATCATCTCGGCCGCCGTCGCGTTCTTGTTATGGTATAGCTTCGATCGCGGCGCCCACGAGATACAGCCCCTGGTGCCCGCTCTGCAGAGTTACTGGATGAAGATCCATGTCCCGGCGAATTTTATCGGCTACGGCTGCTTCGCGCTGGCGGCAATGATAGGAACGGCGTACTTGCTGCGCGCCTGGCGCACGCCGATTGCGCCGGCTGGAATCATCGCCACAACGGTGCCAGATCTCGATTTGCTCGATAACATCATGTATCGCGTTATCGGCTTGGGCTTTGCCTTTTTTACCGTGGCAACGATTCTTGGCGCGCTATGGGCCGCGGAGGCATGGGGCGGTTACTGGTCCTGGGATCCCAAGGAAACGTGGGCGCTAATCGTGTGGTTGAATTACGCGGCATGGTTGCACATGCGCATCTCCAAAGGATGGCATGGAGTACCGATGGCGTGGTGGTCGGTTATCGGCCTGTTCATAACCTTATTTGCGTTCCTCGGCGTCAACATGTTCTTGTCGGGATTGCATTCCTACGGAGAGCTTTGATTTTGCAATCGGACACTATTTTGGAGGTAAAGCTAAAGTGATACGGACTTTATTTATTGCTCTGGCATTCAGTATCGGCATTGCCGACGTCGCTGCCCAGGAAGCCTACGTTGAGGGCCAACACTACGAGAAGTTAGTGCCGCAACAACCTGTACAAAGCGGAGATAAGATCGAGGTGCTCGAGATATTCTGGTACGGATGCCTGCACTGCTATCACTTCGAACCCTTCTTGGAAAAATGGTTGAGTAGCAAAGCCGATGATGTCGAGTTTCGTCGTATGCCTGGCGTATTCCGCAATGATTGGGTGCCTCACGCGCGTGCCTATTACACGGCGGAGACACTGGGCGTGCTCGATAAAATCCATTCGCCACTTTTTCAGGCCCTACATAAACAACATCGGCAGGTGACGGATCAGAAATCCCTGGCGGACTTCTTTGTCGAGCAGGGCGTCGCGCGGGACAAATTCGACAGTACTTACAATTCCTTCGCCATAGACTCGAAAACACGCCAGGCAAAGACCATGAGCCGCGAATACGGCATTGCCGGAGTTCCATCCGTCATAATCAATGGAAAATACCGTTCTTCCGGAACCATGGCCGGAGGGTTTGATCAATTAATGAAGGTTATTGATCGTCTGGTCGATAAAGAGCGCGAGGAATCGGCGGAGCAGGCGGCCGCCGCGAGCGCGAACCAGCGCGCAGCGCGATAGTGGCGAGCGTCCAAAGTAACAACACCTGATACGCTGCAGACCCACTGTTGCTCAGTGGGCCGGGACGGTCCGGCCGCTGGCCCAATCCCGCAGCCGCTCTATACGCTCGGCCATGACCACCGAAAGGGGCTGGGTTCGCGCCATCTCTTCCATCAAATGGGCCGATCCGAGTTGGCAATTTTGGGCGTGTGCCGTGTACATCGCTGAAACCACCGCCTGTTCGATCTCGGCACCGGAAAACCCGTCGCACTGTTGCACCAGCGAGTCAATTGCAAACGTATCCGCGTCCAGCTGTCGTTGCTGCAAATGGATGCTAAGGATCTCCTCGCGCGTTTCCGGATCGGGAAGGTCAACGAAAAAAATCTCATCAAAGCGGCCCTTGCGGACCAATTCCGGCGGCAGTGCCTCTATTTCGTTGGCAGTGGCTACGATGAAAACATTACCTTGGTGCTCCGCCATCCAGGTCAAAAACGTTCCCAAAACCCGGCGTGAGGTACCACCATCCGTATCGTCGGTACTAATTCCTTTTTCGATTTCATCGATCCACAGTACACACGGCGACATCGCCTCCGCAGTTTTCAGTGACTCGCGCAAATTGCGCTCGGTTTCACCGTAGAATTTATTGAACAAAGAGCCAAAATCGAGTCTTAGCAAGGGTACCCCCCAAACGCCGGCGACCGCTTTTGCTGCGAGACTCTTACCGCATCCCTGAACACCCAGTAGCACTATCCCTTTGGGCCGATCCAGTCCCGGCACTGAGACCTTGCCGGTAAATACCGACGAGCGGATGTCCAACCACTGCTTTAGGCTATCCAAGCCGCCTATATTCGAAAACGCAGCGGTATCCGGTTCGAAATCCAGCACGCCTTCTTGGCTCAACAACTCGAATTTCGCGCGTTGAATGTCATCCAAGTCACTTTCGGACAATGTCCCGTCGTTTGAGATCGCCGCGCGCGCAACGCGGTGGGCATCCTCCAGGGACAACCCCTGTAGATTCTGAACGACTCGGTCTAGCGTCGCGCGATCTGTCGATATGCGGCGGGAGGTGTTCGCTTGTGCCCAATCGCGCGCCTCCTCGCGAACGATACGTTCCAAAGTTTCAGCATCGGGTACTGACAATTCGAAACGCGCACAGAAAGGCTGCATCTCCGGCGGAATTTTAAGTTCGTGCGATACCAACACGATGGTTTGCGTTACGTCCCGCCGCAATGCGATGTCTTTGAGCTGACGGACATTTAACGGCTCATCCAAATACGGGTGAAAATCCATCAGCACATAAATACCGTCGAACGTGGTCGCTTTGATGTGCCCCAGCACATCCTCCGGACGCGAATTCATCCGCTGCGCTTCCATCTCCAGATCGGCACGTTGTAAACCGTCGGTTGCGGTCCACCTGAACAGCGGGTGCATTAGCTTTAGCGCAATTTGAATCAATAGAATCAGCACGCGACGCTCTTCGTGGGTTTCCACGACAATGAGCGGAGTCTTGGACTTGAGCAACAGCTCCAGTTCGTTGAGATCCTTCATACGGGCGGATCTTGTACTTTTGTTCGCTCTGGCATGAATGCCAATATTGTGTCGTCCGCTTTCGGTTCCAAGGGACTGCGCACCGTGTTGAAACGCAGTTGTCCGTCGGGTCGTAACAACATGAACACGAGAACGTCGTCGTAGTCTGCGCAATAATTCTCGAACGTATAGGTTGGGGTTAAGCGGGTCTTTTGAAATTGCCAACCTTGAAAGTAAGCACGTAACAATTCCTCGTAGATGGCACGGTCGCCGATGACAAGGTTGCCTCGCAATGTTGGGCTCAGACCCTTGGGATCGTCTTCGGCCGCCAGGGTCGGTAATTGAAACACACTATTGCGCCCAAAGTCATTCGCGAACCGCGTACACGCGAGGGCGTTATACGCATCGTTGTCCGTGGCCGCGAACAGGTATGCGATGTTGTTTAACTCCAGCGACGCTTCGGCCGATTCTGAGATGATCTGGCCGTAGTACACAGCAACACCGGCAAGACGTGCAGGGCGCAATCGGTGCCAGGAAGAGTCCGCCAGGATCACCGGCACGCCTAGCGCCTTGAGCTCTTGAGCTCTTGAGCTCTTGAGCTAACTCAAGGCTCCAGGGAGACTCCCCTACCAGCAGTACACCGTTGTTTTGCGAGGCGGCCAAACCGTAGCGGCGCGCAAGCCAGCCGATGCTGAACCCATGCAACATAACGGTCAGCAATATCAGGGTGAACACAAGCGGAACGAGCTTCTCAGCGCCTAAAAAGCCCATTTCCGTAAGCCCCGGGGCAAACGCACCGGCAACCGCGGCAGCGACGATGCCTCGCGGCGCAATCCACGCAATGAAAATTCGTTCACGCAGCTCTAGACCAGCATTGATAGTTGCCAACATGATTGTCAGCGGTCGCACTACGAAAATGACCGTCAACAACAAGGCCGCACTGGACCAATCTAACTGCGCGAGTGTCTTCGGATCGAGATCTGCTGTTAGCATCACAAACACGGCCGATACCAAAAGTATCGTAATGGACTCCTTAAAACGCCGCAGCTCATCGATGCTTGCCAGCCTGGCGTTACCAATGACTATCCCCAACGTCGTTGTTGCAAGGAGACCGGCTTCGTCCTGCAGCACATTTGCAAGGCCATAAACGAGCACCACCATGGCCAACATCATCGGGCCCTTCAGAAACTCCGGTACGTAGCCGGCCCGAAACGCCTGTGCCAACAGATAGCCGCCACCAAAGCCCAGAAACGCGGACGTGATCAAACTCCACACTAAGCCAGCGACAACTTCGCCGACTACACCGCCAGTACCAGAAAGGACAAAATACTCATACACCAGAACAGCGAGCAGGGCGCCGAGAGGATCATTGACAATACCCTACCATTTGAGCAGAGACGCTGGCCGTTGCCGTAGTTTTGCCTGGCGCAATAACGGCATGATTACCGTGGGCCCGGTAACGACGACGATTGCACCGGACAGCAGCGCCACCGGTAATGACAGGTAACCGATGTAATACGCCGCAGCACTGCCAAAAACCCACGCCAGTGGAATGCCAAATATAAGCAAACGCCGCACCGCGCTACCGGCTTCCTTCAACTCGTGGATGCGCAGATTTAATCCACCTTCAAACAAGATCACTGCGACGCCAAGTTGTATAAAGGGACGCAGCAGATCACCAAACACCGCCGAGGGGTGCAACAAGCCCAGCCCCGGCCCCGCGATGAGGCCTGCTGCTGCCAACAACACGATAGCCGGAATATGAAAACGCCAGGCGAACCACTGTGCGCCAATCCCGAGAAAGGCGATTAAAACCAGGACCAGGACGACGTCGTTATGCATGGAAGTTTTTCAAGAGCGCCCCGCTCGGACTCGAGCCGAGCGAGCGCCCGGCAACGGATGGCCAGGCTGGTCAGTGGCGGGATCGCGAAAATCTCGCCAGCGATGGCGGGTAGTCATATTCATGTTTGTATGGCGCGTCTTGCAGAGATTAGACCTGCAGCCTGGGGACTCGCAGGCCCTTGATCGCGCGATTACCCAGGCAAATCCCCCTCAGCCATATAACTATTGGGTTTTGTCACGTTCATTGGGCCAGACTAAATTTTACCCGAAACATTGGTGAAGATGTGATGGAACTGGGCGCGATGTGTCCCCAAAAGCAAGGGGGCGAAGCGCGATACACTGTGTCGATATTTGGACGTGTGTAAAGCAAAACACCGTTTGTCGGAGCTCTAACATCTATCAGCACGATTACGCAAAGGGTCAAAATAACTAATAGCAGGAGAAACTCACGTGGTTGCGATTCAACTGGTAGATGCGCAAAGACTATCACCTTACCAGTACAAGATTATTGGATTATGTATCTTCCTTACCCTATTCGATGGCTTCGACCTATTTGCCATGTCGTTTGTAGCGCCGGTGCTCTCTGATGAATGGTCCCTGTCACCCGAAATACTGGGCTTTATACTTTCAGCCGCCTTCCTGGGTATGGTATTGGGATCCTTATTTATTGCGCCACTCAGTGATTATTATGGACGACGACGCCTTATATTAATCTCCGTGGGCATACTCACTGTTGCTACCTTTTTAACCGCCTTTGCTAACAGCACTACTCAACTCATTATATTGAGGTTTTTTACGGGCCTAGGTGTAGGCAGTATGTTGCCCTGCATGACCAGTATCATCGTTGAGTTTTCCCCTGACAGGCACCGTAACTTTACCGTTAGCGTAATGCACGTTTCGGCGCCCATAGGTGGGGTCCTCGGTGGTGTTGTAACAGCGGCGATCTTGGAAAATTTCGGCTGGCAGTCTGTCTTCCTCGTTGCCGGGACGCTCACAGCTATTATCTGGTTGGTTAGTTATTTTCTTCTGCCGGAATCCCTTGAATTTATGCTAGTGAAGGGCTCAAAGGATGAGCTGCTTAAGGTGAATCGTATTCTTGAACGGATGAATCGCCCGCCCTTACAAGCGTGGCCAGAAAACAAAGCGGAAGTTGTAGGCAAGTCTGGGATTAAAGGTTTGTTCGAAGGTGACTTGCTAAAATGGACCCCGTTACTTTGGATTTGTGCCTTCATTTCATTATTCGGTCTTTTCTTTATACAAAACTGGTTGCCCAAAATTGCTGTGGATGCGGGCATTCCGTTGGCTAAGGCGATATACATCAGTGTTATCTTTAATTTAGGTGCTGCGATTGGTATCGTTGCTTTCGGTTACTATTCATCTGTAGTCGGGATACGAAAGCTACTCCTTTCCTTCTACTTAGCTTGCGCAGCCTTACTGATCATATTTGGCTTATCACCGGCTAACGCGCTTGTGCTTGGAATTCTTAGTCTGTTTATAGGCGTCTTCTTTTTTGGTGCGAGCGTAGGTAACTATGTCGTTGCAGCCCGCCTGTTTAATCTGAAATCGAGATCAACTGGCGTTGGATGGACGACAGGGATCGGCAGGATAGGCGGCGTAATAAGCCCGGTTGTCGCTGGTTTTTTGATCGGCTTGGGGTTAGCAAGAGAGATGTATTTCCTAATTTTCAGCATCCCTTACTTTATTGGAGTTGTTGCCTTGCTGATGTTGAAATCACCCAGTTTGGATGCTGTGCCGCAAACCGCTGAAGTGAAAACTTAGTTTAATTCGGCGAGCGAGGACCGAATGTCCAGTGAACATTCGCAGCCGAGCGAGCGTGACCGCCATGGATGGCAGAAATGCAGACATAGCAGGCGCATATGTCTGCCCCGGCCAGGGATGGCCGGGCAGGTCTGCAGCGATGTCGCGAAAGTCTCGCCAGGGATGGCTGGCTGTAAGGTTCATGGTGGTATGGCGCGCCTTGCAGGATTCGAACCTGCGACCTCTGGCTTCGGAGGCCCATGATCGCGACCTCGACAAAGTAAGCCCAAGTAAATTCAGGTACTTAACCCCCTAAAACTATTGGATTTATCTATGATCATTGGGGTACCCTGATTTTACTCGAACGTTGGTGGAAATGTGATGGAACGGAATCCTGTCCGCTTAACCAAATCTAAAATTGAAAGATTGGAGCCCTCCGGCGGCCCTTATCGCGTATGGGATACGATAACCAACAGCTTATATGTCCTCGTCACGCAAGCCGGTTGTAAGACCTTGTATCTGCGCTATCGCGCGCGTGGCTCAAAAAAGATACAGGATTTTAAAATCGGTCGCGTTGGCGATCTCTCGCTCAAGGATGCCCGGACATACGCACAGCAGGTTCGCGGTGAGGTAGCCAAAGGAGCCGATCCTCAATCAGAACACATGACCCGATTAGGACACCTTGGAAAAATACCGACAGTCGCGGAGGTTGTCGATCAGTATGAGGCGCGGATGGCAGCCAATAATCGGAAGTGGCCGCGGGAAACGGCGAACCGTATTCGTTTACTGTTCCCAGCCTGGTTACAACATCCCGTTGATTGGATCACACCCGAACGTGTTGACTTTGCCAAGGCGAGACTCAAAAAAACCAAGAGTCGATACGGACGAAATTACAGTGCCGGCACCATCAATCGCGGTCTCCAGTACCTCCGGGCCGCCTTGAATTTGGCTAAATCACGAGGTTGGATGCAAGAGAACCCAGTATCGATTGCAGGCAAGTTGGTAGAGCCAGAGCAGCCTCGCACGAGAATTTTGAAGCGAGACGAGGAAACTCGACTTCGAACGGAACTTCTTCAACATGATGAAAAACTCCATGACTACCTGCGTCCTTTCATCATGTTTTTACTGACGACAGGGTTACGACGGGCAGAGGCGCAGAGTCTAAAACGATCGGACTTGGACCTCGCAAAGCGTTGCTTAGTCGTCCGTGGCTCCAATTCCAAGACGGGGACGCAACGTACTGTCTGGCTGACCGCTGAGATTCTCGACATTCTCGAAGCGTGGATAGTGCGAGCACCCGGATCAATTTGGGTTTTCCCGTCCCCCATAAATAACGCCGCACACATCATTGAGCCAAAACGAAAGTGGGACGCTATGCGAACTACCGCCGGAATCACGGATGTTTGTTTGCATGACCTTCGCCGGACATGTGGCTCGCGCTGGCTTGATGCAGGGTTGACGATGTTCGATGTTTCTAGACTACTCGGACATCGAGATATCGAAACTACGCAGCGTCACTACGCCCACCATGATCCTGAGGATCTTGGCCGAAAAATTCATGCACTAGCCGGTTAGAAGAAAGCGTAAAGCCCGCTCTCGGCCAACTCCATTGCGCGAAAAGAAATTGTGTATCTTCGGTCGGTGCCCATCCGGACCCCTTGAACATCGATTGCACAGTTCTGCACTTAGATGAACGAAACGTTAGACTTCAGTGAATCTCAAGCCGCAGATCGCAACCTCTCTCCGACCGTAAATCCTATTTGTTCAAGACCTCGTTCCTTAATCCATCTATAGTCTGCAGTGCTTCTCCGATAAGATCTCTCGGGACCTTCAGTTCCGTAAGGGATGCCTCCAGATGGTCAATAATGCGGTCAAATTCAACATCGCTGATCCCCTGTTCCACTGGGCGTGCGTGGGTCTTTCGAAGATTTCGCCCGATAGTTCCCAATGCGCAGCCATTAAAGTAAAGGATTCGAGGCAGGCATCCCAGTAACCCGTTGTTCCGCCGAAACCCCGGTATTTCATCATCGACAGAACAAAGTCGAGCCCCTGCTTTTCCGCGTCCACCGAGATGTTTTTGTTGTGCTCGAAAGTCGGCAGATAAACGGGACTGCCGGCCGACGGGATGTAGCCATTGCTACCGTTGGGTAGAAAAACGCCGAATTTCACGGGGACACTATACTTATTTCTCTGTGCAGGGCGGTAAGAACACGAGGGACGAGGGTAAGTAGAATAAAAGCCCTTTTTGCGCAATACCACACTGAGAGTTCACGGGCAGGGGCAGCTATTCGCCGGCAGGGTGACCAAGAGGTCGCGCCGAGTTCCGTCGCGGTGGCAGTGATCCCACCCTGTTCCTGTTGCATTGCCGAGCGCAACCGGCCGCGAGCGAACGCTGTCGCGGCGCGTGGGTGGCAGCCACGCGCAGGACGTTGAGTTTACGGGATCAGGGGAACAGGCCCACGGGTGGCGCCCTTCGACACCATGGAAAAGCTGATTGAATGGTGTGCCGGGAACTCGAAGGTGCCGGCCCGCGACTATTGGGACGACCAATGGGCAAATACGCTGCATAAGCCATTGGCGGTCGCCGGTGTTGGACCCGTTGCGACCCGCCTGAAGGCTGCACCGGACGAGGAAATTTCAGTCTTCACAGAGAACGAAATACACATCGTCGTGACCGGCGGTGAATCGCAGAACACGTGCGCGCTTCGGGTTCCATCACTCATGACACGGAAGTATTGCTTGTTGTTTACAGCCACCGCCTGACGCTAAAGGACCTGCCCCCATTCTTAACCGGATGCTGGTGGTAGTAAATTCACATGGTACTCTTAAGCATATTTCCCGCTACGTAACGCAGTCGGCTAAGCCGACGAATCAAGAACAGGAGGCGGCATGCCGGATATAGATGAACTTGTGCGCGATAAAGGTGCGTTCGTACGCCGCGATATCTTCAGCGATCCGGACGTGTACAGGCACGAACTGCAGCACGTGTTCGGTCGCAGTTGGCTGTTCCTGGCGCACGATAGCCAGTTACCGGCGGCGGGTGATTATCTGACGACTTACATGGGTTGCGACCCGGTCATCGTGATCCGCCAACCGGAGGGTGACATACGCGCGTTGCTTAACACCTGCGCCCATCGGGGCACGCAGGTGTGCATCTCCGAAGAAGGCAACGCGAAGTCGTTTTCCTGCCCCTATCACGGCTGGACGTACGACGTGGCCGGTGACCTGGTCGGGGTGCCCCGCGACGGTGACGACGGCTACCATGGCGAATTGGATAAATCACGCTGGAGTTTGCGCCGGATCCGCGTCGAATCGTACAAAGGTCTGCATTTCGGTAACTTTGATCCCACCGCGCCCTCGCTGCGTGAATTTCTCGGCGATTTCGCGTGGTATCTCGACGCGGTATTCGATCCCCTGCCGAGTGGTGTCGAATTTGTCGGTGGAACAATGCGGATCCGACTCAGATGCAACTGGAAAATCGCCGCCGAGAACATCGTCGCCGATACTTACCATGTACTTTCCGCGCACGCGGTTTCAGTCCGCGTGTGCATGGGCAATAAGCCAATGGAAATCGGCATCGAGGGGGCACGCTTCCAAGGCCGGCGAGGACGATCTTTCTGCAACATTGAATGGCCACGGCTGGAATGCGAATTTCGACGGACACGGCGTCTTTGCGTTATTCAAGGATCCGAAGCCTTGGATGGCCTATGTCGATCGGCAACGGCCACACTACATCGACCATCTTGGCGAGGACAGGGCCTGGTTCGTCGGTTCTTCCATCAATGGCGGGCTGTTCCCCAACTTTCTGTTTGTTCCCGGGTTCACCATTCGCCAGATACACCCCAAGGGACCGGACGCTTGTGAGATCTGGATGTGGACCGTCGTGGAAAAGGACCTGCCGCTCGAACTCAAGGAGGAGATGGTACGGTTTAATGCTCGGATGCTCGGTACCTCTGGAATGTTCGAGACCGATGATTGTGCCAATATGGAGCGGGTCGGCATGACCGTAACGGCGCCGCAAAGCTCCCGGCAAATTTCGCACTATGCCATGGGGCAGGGACGGGAGCAGCCCCATCCGCAATTCCCGGGTCTCGTCGATCAGCGTGTCTCGGATAATTGTTTCCGCGGCTATTACCGCCGGTGGGCGGAGTTCATGAAAGCGCGGAGCTGGGAGGAAATACCGCTTGCGAAGTCACATTGGGCGGCGGAGGCAGTCGATGCCTGAGACGAACCAGCCCGTTGCAGACCTGGAGCTTTATCACGAAGTTTGCCAGTTCCTCTTTCTTGAAGCCCGGTTACTCGACGAACAACGTTCAGACGAATGGTACGAGCTGCTGTCCACGGATATCCATTACTGGGTGCCGGCACGGCGCAGCCGCTACATTCGCGATGCCGCGGCCGTACGTAAAATCGACACGGATCACTTCGACGATGATTACGAGTCACTTGGTTTTCGTATCCAGCGCATGAGCAAAGCAGGTGTGTCGAGCCTCGATCCACGGCCGCGCGAAACACGCACAATTTCCAATATTGAAGTGTTACCGATGCCCGAGCCCGACGCGTTTACCGTCCACTCGGTCGTGGTATTGAGTCGTAACCGCCTGTTGGATCGGGACGAAGGCATCAGTGCGCGCCGCGAGGACGTGCTGCGGCGCTATCGCGGCGGCGGCTTCAAGCTTGCCGCGCGCAAGGCACTCATCACGCAGAATACGATCCTGATGGCGAATATGAGCAGCCTGCTGTGAAAATGAACCTTCGACAACAGAACCCCCCAATTGATGTCGATGTTCTGGTCGTGGGCGGAGGAATCGGTGGCGCACGCGCAGCGCTGCGCGCCACCGAACTGGGAGCCTCGGTAGCAGTAATGGAAAAAGCCGTTATCTCCCGCGCGGGACCGATGACTTACGTCCACAGTCAGTATGCTCCGAACAAGCTGCTCGAAGGCGATGAGTTGCACGATTGGATGGAGGAGTTCGTCGTTGGCGCCAACTACCTGGCCGATCAAGACTGGGTCGAGCAGTACATTCGTGAAAGCTATTATCGTGTTCGGGAGCAGATCGAGTGGGGCGTACCCTATACGCGGGATGCTGACGGAAACCTCAAGTATGTGAAGGTGCGCGGCCACCGGATCGGCACGACGCTGGGCGTAGACGGACGCGTCTGCATGGAGATCTTGCGGAAGCGTCTGAAGGCGGCGAGCGTGCGGCTGCTCGAAAAGACCGCTGTGATCGAGCTGCTGACGAGCGACGGCGAGCAACCCACGCGCGAGGCCGTCTGCGGGGCGGTCGGTGTGCACGTTCGTTCCGGAGAAACCTGCGTGGTTCGGGCGAAGAGTGTCATTCTCAACGTCGGGCCCTGGTATCCGAAAATACACTATGCCTTTGCCGACCACTGTACCGGCGAGGGACAGGCCGCAGCCTGGAGAGTCGGGGCCCAGTTTGCAGGGATGGAGTTCGCCCAGTTTGCGGCCTGGAGTTATTTCAACGACCAATTCTTCACACCGGGCCAGGCAAAGATCCAAGGAATCGGGGCACACTTCCTAAACGCGGATGGAGAGCGTTTCATGAAGCGCTACGATCCCATTTGGGGCGAGAAGTCGGGCTTGTTCCAGGTTTCGCGTGCAATTATTACGGAAAACCTCGAGAACCGCGGTCCCTGCATGCTCGATCTGCGGCATGTTCCGCAGGCAGACATCGAACTCCTCTACGAAGTCAGCCCAACGGTCAAACGAGCGTTCACGGAATTCAACATCGATCCTTCGCGAGATCTGCTTAAGCTGAGTCCGTTCGTGGTGATCGGCACCGGGAGTTCCAGCGGGCCGCACATCGACCTCAACTCCGCCACCAATATTGACGGGCTGTATGCCGTTGGTTACGGAACATCGTGCCCGCACCTGATGTCCGGGATCTCCGGTAGCGGGATCTCGAGCTTTTCCGCGGTCGGCGGATATCGTGCCGGCGAACATGCCGCAAACCGCGCGCGCCAGGTCGATCATGTCGCACTAAAAGGTGAGCAGGTTGACGAGTGCCTCGCCGCCTATTTCAGTCCCACGCAGCGGCTACGCCAGGTTCGTCCCTCGGACGTGTGGATGGAAATCGGCCGCATTACCTGCGACGCATCGTTCGCGTTATTCAAGACCGCGGGCCGCATAGAGAACACGATGAATGAATTGAAGGACCTTCGGGACACGCTGCTCCCTAAAGTTCATGCACCGGACATGCATGAGACGTCGAAGGCACATGAGGTGAAGAATTATCTCGATCTCGCGATTTTGTCCTGCCGTGCGATGCTCGAGCGCACTGAGAGCCGGGGTGAATTGTTCAGAGTCGATTATCCGTATCAGGACAATGACAACTGGCTGAAATGGATACTGATGCGACGTTCACCGGCGGGTGGAGAGCCGATTCTGAACCATCGGACGCTGCCCCACGATGCGTGGCCGATCAAAATGCCTAGCGGACGTACAGCGAGTCCCTATACAGTACCCGAAGGTTATGCGGTTGGGGCGTGAGCTATGATTGAGTCGATCGATCTTGTTGCCTGCGACGGCTGTAACGTTTGTATCGATAGCTGCCCGACCGACGTCATACGATTGGTGGAAATCGGAAATCCGTGGGAGACCTCCGGGTGGAAAGCGCATATCAGCTACCCCAACGAGTGCCACAGTTGCCGTCTTTGCGCTATCGATTGCCACGTCGATGCCATTCACGTGTCGCATGAACTGCACATACCGAGGCCGTTTTTCGCTTACAACGAACCGGTACCGCTGGACGGACCTGAAGAGGTTCAAGGGGAACGTGTCTGATGCTGATTGTCGCCGGCGAGCAAGGGGTATTTTCACTCGACGACAAGGCTAAGCGCGGCGAGCCGCAGCTATGTGGAAAACGCTTCATGGCGATGGCGCTCGCCGCGCGAACCGGACGTATTGCCCTGAGTGTGTACAAAGACGGTGTTTTTGTCAGCGACGATCGGGGGCACACGTGGGACGAGATCACGGGCGATCTCCCGTACCGGGACGTCCGCGCGCTTTGTTTTGATAACCAGGATTCACCTACTCTGTATGCTGGAACCGAGCCTGCGGCCGTGTTCCGCCGTGAGAACGGTACGGCGAGCTGGCAACCGTGCGGCGATGTGCGGGCGCTACCGGAAGCAAAAGACTGGAGTTTTCCTGTACCGCCCAAGATCGCACACGTGCGTACCATAGAGGTAAGCCCCGTTGATCCGTCGCTATTGTATGTCGGCATCGAAGTAGGCTCCTACCTCATTAGCCGCGACGGTGGTGAGAATTGGAGCGTCGCATCAGGGGTCGGCCACGATCTTCATCGTACTGTGATTCATCCCTCACGCCCCCAGCGGCTGCTGGTCGCGACCGGTCTGGATACCGGCGCATATCGCGGATGTTTCGGCCTGTACCGCAGCGACGACGACGGCGCGACTTGGATTCAAGTCAATGAGGGGCTGGGTCATCGCCTGTATACTGAAGACGCAATCGCCGTGGACGTGGAGGATCCCGATACGTACTTCGTCGCCGCCGCGCACGGTATACCACCGAAGTGGGCGTCGGTGGTGCAACTTCTGACCGGGATCTTCAGCGGCAATGTTTATTTTTTGTCGCCCTCGCGTCTGCGTCGACGCAAGGGCGCCGACGTAACAGTATTTCGCTCGCGCGATGCAGGTGATCACTGGCATCCGGTGCCCGACACGGCGCACAGTGGCTTATTCGATATGGTTTGGACTATGGAGTCCGGGTACGGGGATGGCGGTGAGCCCGCAGTTTATTACGCCACCACGGGTGGAGCGGTTTGCGCATCCTTCGATGCCGGGGACAGCTGGCGTACGATCGCAGCCGGTCTCGGCACCATTACACACTTGAAACCGGTTCCTATTGGTATATAGAGCCCGGTGCAATAGACGACTGGAGGGATGTAATGGCTGCTTACGATCAGATCGCGGCCCGCATTGCGCCGCGTTTCACGACTCCCGCCGACCTCCCCAAAGAAATCTTTTCAGAGCCCGAGATTTACGCAGAGGAACTGCAGCGGATTTTCTACGGCGCGTTTTGGCATCCGGTTGCGCACCGCGCCGAGATGCCTCGGGCCGGTGATTTCCTGACCACGTGGCTCGCCGAAGTTCCACTGCTGTTGACCCACGGTGAGGACGGCCAGATCCGCGTGTTCGTCAATGCCTGTGCCCATCGCGGCACCCTCCTCGAACAACGGCGGTACGGCCAAACCGACGAGTTCGAGTGCCCCTATCACCGGTGGATCTTCGATACTCAGGGGGCGTTGCGTGCCTGCCCGGGCCGGCGCGAATTCCGCCCTGACTTCCGCGAGGCCGACTATGGACTCACCCCGCTGCGTGTCGCTGAATGCGCCGGGCTGATCTTCGTCAGCCGCGACCCCGCCGCACCGGACCTGGATGATTTTTTGGGCGAAGCTGCCTCGCCTTTGCGCGATTGCATGCTCGACGACGGACGCCTGACGTTGCTGGGTTACCAGAGCGTGGTCTACAACGCCAACTGGAAGATCTACATCGATAACGATCCCTACCACGCGCCGCTGCTGCACCTGGCGTTTCGACTGTTGAATTGGCAGGGCGCGGCAGGCCAGATGATCACCACCCAACCGCACGGCCACATGTGCATCCTCTATCAGATCAAAGACTACCAAGACAACGGTTATCTTTCAGACCCGAGCATCGTAGAATTTCGCGGCACCGATGACCGCGCCCGCGTGGTTGCCTTACGACCGGTTACCGGCGTCACCAGGCACCTCGACACCGTTAACGTGCGTTTCGCGAGGCCGCTGGACGTGGACCATACCGAGGTACGTTACGCATTTTTCGGTCATGTCAGCGACAGCGCCGAGTACGCTCGACACCGGATCCGCCAGTCATCGAATCTTCTCGGTCCGAGCGGACTGGTTAGTATCGAAGATGCGGCTGTCTACAATCGTGTGCAGTTGACCGCACGCGACGGCGGGTATCAACGGTTTGTGAAGGGCGTCGGCCGGCCTATTGCCGAGGCCACACAAAACGATGAGGCCAGCAATACTGTTTGGTGGGCCCACTATCGGGACCTGATGGGCCTGATCCCGTGACCGGCACCATCGACCCTGAACACGACCAACTACTCGACCAGCTGTTCGGCAGATATGCCTGGGTGCTCGACAATCACGAATTCGAGCAATGGCCGAAGCTATTTACCGACGAGTGCTTCTATGCCGCGTACAGCATGGAAAACGTCGAACGCGGGCTACCGCTGGCCTATATGCTCGATGATTGTCGGGAACGCCTGCACGATCGCGTTAAATATATTACCAAGGTCTGGGTCGGTACGGTTCAGCCCTACCGGGCCCGACATGCGATACAGCGGGTCTCTGCGTCGATTAAAGGCGACGGCGTATACGAGGTCCGCGCGAATTTTCTCGTGGGGTATACGGACGTCGATCAATCACCCGGGGTGCTCGCGATCGGTTATTATCACGATGTGGTCCGCATTGAGGCCCGCCGCGCTTTGTTCGAACGCAAGGAAGTGTACATTGACAATACTCCGCCCCGTTATCTAATTTACCCGTTGTAGCGAGGGCGAATGAACGTTGACCCTTCGACAACACGACGAACCGCAGGTAGAGAACGATGATAAAGGCTGCGTTATTCAGCGGTAATAAACGGCTGCGCGTCGCAAGCGTCGGAGCCGCGGTCCCAGCGGCCCATGAGATCTTGATTGAAATTGGGTTTACGGGGATCTGAGGTACCGATCTGCACGAATACACAGCGGGTCCGATGTTTTCACGCCCGCCGGTAGCTGTAGGCGGCGGGTCCCCATCACATGTTCCTTCTGGAGAGAACAACTGAAAGCTGCGGTATACCACGCAAATCACGACGTCCGGATCGACGATGTGCCGGAGCCCAAGGTGGCCTCGGGATGTGCCGTCATCGAGGTCGCCCGCGTCGGTGTCTGTGGCACGGACACCCTCGAATTCTGCCACGGCCCAGTTTTCCTGCGGCCTGGAGTTGTCATCGGCCATGAGTTTTCTGGCACCGTCGTCGGGGTAGGAGAGGACGCGGGGCGAGTAGCAGTGGGCGACCGTGTGACGGTCGCGCCCATGGACTATTGCGGAAAGTGCCGGTACTGCTGCGCGGGCCTGTTCAGCCTCTGCGATGAGATGATCGGTGTCGGCTTCCACATCGACGGCGGTCTCGCAAAGTACGTGGCGCTGCCAGAACGGCTGCTGTTCCCAGTTCCCGAAAGCGTGCCGCTCGATAGCGCAGCTCTAATCGAGCCGCTCGTCGTTGGGTTTCACGCAGTACGCAGATCCCGGCTGGCTATCGGCGAGAAAGTGCTCATCGCGGGCGCTGGTGCGGTAGGTGCCGCAGTCATCCAGTGCGCGGTCGTGGGCGGAGCGGACGAAATCATCGTCAGCGAGCTTTCAGCCTCGCGTCGGGAACTTGCGAAGTCACTCGGCGCCACGGCGGTCATCGATCCGGGTCGTCAAGACGTAGCGCTCACCGTAGCGGAGTTGACCAAGGGCCAGGGCGTGGACATCGCTTATGATGCCGCCGGGGCTCAAGCAGCTGTGGATGTCTCTCTGGAGTCACTGCGCAAACGTGGGCGGCTCGTGAGCCTGGGTACGTGGGAAACCCCTGCCATGATCGAGATGAACTCAACGCTCGTTCGCGAGATCGACGTGATCTATGCATTCGGCTACGAAATGCTCGACGAGTTCCCGGCGGTGATGGACCTTGTCGAGAAGAAGCGCGTGGACCCGCTCGCTACCGTGACCGGAGAAATCGAGCTCGGCGGTCTTCCCGCTTTGCTTACCTCAATGTGCGACGTGAAATCCGAGCACTCGAAAGTGCTGATTGATCCATCGAGATAACGGCGCCCGCGCTGGGGTTGCCGTTGGCCCCAACCGAACACGCGTGAGGAGGAAACGAAATGATTGCGTGCTTATCGCCAAATGGGCTCAACGACTACGCGGCAGCGTCGCCGATCGAGCGGTTGTTCGTTGCCACTGTTGACGGCGTTGCAGAGCTACAGCAAACCGACAATGAAGAGTGGGTATTGGCCAACCGTTCGCTGACAGGTCTGCATATCGGCGCACTCGTCTACGATACATCCACTGGATTGCTCTTCGCCGGCGTGCATGGCGAAGGTCTCTACCGGTCGTCCGACATGGGCAACACGTGGCAAATAGCCGGATCCGCCGTGGCGGACCTTCATATCTACAGCCTCACAAGGGTTGCGACGGATCGGAGCGTCGTGCTCTACGCGGGGACCGAGCCGGCGGGACTACTGCACACCGACGACAACGGCGAGACCTGGGTGCACGATCATTCACTCCTCTCGGTTGACGGAGCCCATCAATGGACATTTCCCGCGCCGCCACACATCGCTCATGTCAAGACGATTGCTTGCCACCCGACGGACTCTGCCCATCTCTACGTGGGGATCGAGCAGGGCGGTCTGTTCATCAGCTCGGACGCTGGCGATACTTGGCAAGAGTCCACTGGGTATCTCAAACCGCGAGACGTGCCGTACAAGGACATCCATCGAGTCGTTTCTTGTCGCGACGGCGACGGCGTTTACATGACCGCTGGGACCGGCTTCTATCACAGCCCGGATCGGGGCGTGACGTGGCGTCAGCTCACCACGACCAGTTTCCGGATCGGGTATCCGGACGCGTTGTCGCTCTCCCCTGACGGTACGTCGATCTTCATCGCTGGTGCAGCAAAGTCGCCCCACTCGTGGTTCGAGTCGCAGTTCGCTAAAGCGGCGATCGTTCGAAGCGATGACGGCGGCAAGACCTGGGACCCGGCGGCGATCACCCTTGCTTCGGAGAGCAAGCCCAACATCGAGGCGTTGGCCCTCCACGATTCGGGCACGGGCTTCAGCCTCTTCGTCGGGACCACCGAGGGCGAGGTGCACTGGAGCCAAAACGAGGGCCGTTCGTTCTCGCGCATCAGCGGCGATTTGAGCCCCATCTCGAAACTCACCCACAACGCCATCCTCGATGGCTCATTCGCGAGGGGTTGAACGAAAGGATCCCGCCGCTCTTGTGCAGTCGGTCTGACCTGTCCTTCCCGAATATTCGGACTCGTTGATATCCTTGACGAAATTCTCGAGCAACGCCAGCCTGAGACCTCCGGTTACTATTAGAGTGGGTGAGGATCCAGGATCATGAAACCCATTATCGGTGCGCTGTTAGCATTCGCCTCTACGACTTTACGGTCGCGACTCTCGCTGCAATTCGAAATGGTCGCATTGAGACATCAAATCATGGTGTATCAACGCTCAACGACACGACCGAGATTAAAACGAGGTGACCGAATAATCTGGTCTTGGATCGCGCGCAGGTGGTTTGGTTGGCGGGATGCGCTCGTCATTGTGCAACCCGCCACAGTTATTGCGTGGCAACGAAAACGGTTTCGGGATCATTGGGCGAAGTTGAGTAGGCATGGCAAGCCCGGTAGGCCGCCCGCACCAAAAGAGATCATAGACCTGATCCGGAAGATGTCAGCGGCGAATGTCTGCTGGGGCTCGCCGCGAATTGTCGGCGGCCTTCGTAAACTGGGTATCGACGTCGCTAAATCTACCGTCGAGAAGTACCGAGTACGTCCCCGGAAACCATCGTCACCGACGTGGAAATCATTTCTGAACAATCACGCGAAGGACAGGGTATCAATCGATTTCGTAGTCGTGCCAACCGTACGATTTCGGATGTTGTATGTTTTGGTGATCCTGTCGCATCATCGCCGACAGGTTGTTCATTTCAATGTCACTGTACACCCGACTGCGCAGTGGACTGGCCAACAGATCATTGAAGCATTTCCTTTCCACTCGGCACCGAAATATCTGATCCGGGATCGCGATGGTCTCTACGGAAGACAATTTCAACGGCGCGTCCTAAGCATGGGTATCGAAGAGATCCTGACGGCTCCGCGGAGCCCTTGGCAGAATGCTGACGTGGAAAGAATGATCGGTAGCATTCGGCGCGACTGTTTGGACAATGTCGTCGTATTGAACGCGCGTCATTTGAAACGGATCTTGGCCAGCTATTTCAGTTATTACCATCGCTGGCGCACTCATTTATCGCTCGAGATGGATAGTCCAAGTTCTCGACCAGTACCGCTACCAGGATCGGGGACCGTTGTTCAGTTCCCGGAGCTCGGCGGTTTGCATCACCATTATGAACGAATGGTGGCTTGATTCAGTGCCATATGAGTTTTCGGGAACCACAAGTCCTACCCTGATGCTTCCACAAATGCGGCAACGAGTTCGTCCCTGCCTTTAGCGTCCTGGGCCGTCGCCGAAAAGACCCAAGGGCTCCCCGAGACTCCCCAAGTTGTTATTTCAAGGGAATCTTTTAACGAGGATCCAAAACTACAGGTCGTATTCATGTTCACCCAAAACAACTCTCCGGCCCGTCCGAATCTTCCAACGGTCCAATCCGACCCAGAAGCAAAAAGGGCGATGACTCGCTCCGCAGTCCAACCAGTTGGGTAAAAGTCTCCACTGGAGACATCCGCTGCTTGAAGACCCACCATTCCGCACCCCATTGGCTCAGTCTTTCCGTAGGATGCATTGATCCTATCGGGAAGGGGCGATCGGATTTCATCGCCACGGGTCCGGCCTAGTAGCCTTTCCGGCAACCGATTAAACAATCCAATTATGGTGCCCCTATCATGCGGCAAGCCAATAGTGGATAGACCGGTTGGTCCGGCTCTTTCAGGCATGGACATCGGGTCCTCGGCAGAAAACCCAGCGTCCCCTGAAGACCCTGAGGGCGTCTTGGTTACTGCCGCCGGAGCTATCGTATCGGTCCCAGTCAATAATCCTTCGCTGGCGGCATCACCTCCATCGGTCTCAGAAGCACAGGCAACTAATACTAAAATTAATGAGACCCCGACTAAAGTCGCCAAGGGCGAACGTATCATAATTTAACTCGCTATTCCCCTACTTGGTATATAGGACGAACCATAGCTAGAAAAAGTTCCAGCCCAAGCCGCCGAACGTTGGAGTTGAGCCGCTTGCCACATACCCCTAAGTATAGGTCACGTGCTTATGCTTGCTCGCCAAACCTCTGCGTGTCTCACGTCGATAACAGACCTGAACAAGGCTCTGGGGAATAACGGACGTTCGACTAATGGAGCTGCGATGGTCCGGTTGGGGTCGTAAGGGATCGTTGCGCGGTTTCAGCCTACACCGGTAGACCGACAGGTGGTTGCCACGCCGCACTTCGCGTGCCCCACCGTTGGCTGATATCCAAGCGAGCGGGGCGTCAAAAGGAAGGACGAAGTCGCGATTATTCCAGGATAGCTGTCAAAACCCGGTGTGCCTCCGCGGCACTGGCCCGGGAGCGGTGCTCCTTCGGCTCTGGCGGCGGATCACCCACGATATCGTCCTCAGTGATAGCGTACGCATAGACTTTACCCATTGGTGGGCCGTAGCCGGTTATCCGCACGTACCACAAGAGCTGTGAGAACGCATCGACCATGTCGTCATGTTTGCCGTTCGGGAAATACAGCAACTCATGTCGGAAATCTTTGAGCCACGGTGCGGCGGTGGGTAAAAAGACTTTACCCTGTTCGATGACGGGTGTTTCCTGCATCATCCGCTCTTTCTTACCCAGTCGGGGGCGTACCGGTACAAGCGGGATTGTGCTGCTGTGCTCCAGCTCTTGCACGAGCGCATAACCGGCGTTCATTGCCTCGACGAGGACAACATCCGCACTTCGACCCGCATAGACGACTATTGGACGCAAGTCCGGGTATTTGAGTCGTGCGCGGTAGCAGTCGAGGAGGTAAATCCCCTGCGGACAAACCCAGGCGCGGATACGGACCGTGTAGTCAGCGTGTTCGGCGACCGAGGAGGCACAATCCCAACTGTCGATGACCTCGCCGGGATAGGGGTAGCTATCGCCGTACGACTTAAACCATTCCCATTTTACGAATCCGTCACCGAGCGGTACGGGCGTTTGCTGGTACTGGGCGGCGAAGTTATAACTGCCTATTTCGGCTTTCAATTGATCTAAGACTTCAAGCGGCTGTGCCGCAGGATGCAGTAGATCACCCAGTTCCCGTCGGTGAACCTTGCCGTCGTCAATCGGGATCGTCTGTCCTTCCTCCGCGATCACCTGTAAGTTCAAGTGCTCCCACATACCCTTCGCGTTGAGGTAGCCGATAACGTCATCTTCGTGCAGGCGTTGCTGAATGCATATGACGCGTCCCGTTTTTTGATCGTTCAAACGCGTCATTGCTGTGTTCGACACCCATTGGTTGGTTCTCTCTCGGATCGTATCGGAGAGTGCCTCTTCAGCCTTTAAGACGTCATCGAGAATGATGATGTCAGCGCCGTGGCCGGTCAGCGATCCGGTGACTGAACAGGTGTAGCGGTACCCACCTTGTGTCGTATGCAGCCACTCCTGCGTGAGCTGTTTGGGGTCGAGCACGGTTTTCGGAAACGCCTCCTTGTACCACGGGCTTTGCATGATCTGCCGTGTTGCTGCGGCGTGTTGCAGAGCCAGGTTGAGGCTGTAGCTCACGCAAACAATACGGAGCCTTGGGTCGCGACCCAACAACCACGCCACAAACGCGATGGTTGTTGAAATGGACTTAAGGTGTCGCGGTGGTACGGTAATGAGGAGCCGCGTCGTCTTGCCCAGGTACACCTGAGTCAGCGCATAGGCGATCGCTTGAATATGCCAGTTCGGCAGGAACTCCCTTCCAGGGTTCAGCTCACGGAACGCTCGCTGAATAAAGTAGTAAAAATGGCTTCGTAGTACCGCGTTTAGGGTCTCTTTATTCATGATGCTCTCCTTTTATGGTGGATGGATCGGTTAAAACGTGTTCCCGGTAAGCGTCCAATATGGCGTAGTCGTCTTTGGATAAGCCGTCACCCTGGGGTTTCTCTGCCTGTGCATATTCGACTCCGAGTATGAGTTTGATCAGGACGTCGGACGCGCGTGTTTCGCCTTTCAGTGCCTTGGCGAACAGGCTTTTCAACATGGCGCGTTGCTTGGTGATCTCCTGTTGCGTACCGCCTTCAGTAACGAGAATTTTCTCGCCCAGCTCCTCCTCAAGGTCGGATGCGAGATTTTTCACGCCCTTCGGGCGCCCTTTGGGGTTACCCGAAGCGCCCGGTTTGAACTTTGTGTGCGTCGGCGGTTTCTTGTAGCCGATGGGGTAATCACTCGATGCCATGTTTACGCCTCCTCTGGGACTGGACAGCCGCGCGCTGCGGCGACCTCGTGGAAAGACGCGCCGGTCTCGAGCAAGACGGGCACCTCACCCGCTGCCCTCATCCAACGGCGGAGTGTTACGTCGACGTAGCGCGGATCGATTTCGAGGCCATAACAGATGCGTCCGCTGCGTTGTGCGGCCAACAGCGTGGTGCCGCTGCCGAGGAACCCGTCAAACACGATGTCGCCACGGTTGCTGACGTCGAGGATCGCGTCCGTCACCATCTGTAGGGGTTTAACGGTGGGATGCATAGAGAGCATCTGGTCGCGCTCTTCACCGAAGGCATTCATGCCTGGATAGCACCAGACGTTGGTCCGGGTGCGGCCGTGGGCCCCGAGATTGACGTTGTTGATATGTGGGGCTGAGCCGTGTTTGAACACAAAGACGAGTTCATGCTGGGACCGATAGAGACTGCCCATGCCGGCATTCGTTTTTGACCAGACACACAGGTTGTGGAGGCTCAGACCGGCCGCCTCAGCTGCTGCCAGGAGCTCCTGCATATGGCGCCAATCCATACAGACGAAAATGATTGCCCCTGGCAGCGTGAGCCGCGTAATTTGGGTCAGCGCTGCTACGAGGAACTGGGTGAATTCCTCGGCGGACATCTCACCGGCGCCCATCGAGAAATCAGAGTGGGTGATGTTCCCCAGGCCGCTGACGTGACCTGGGATGGGGACGTTATACGGCGGATCGGTAAATGCCATCGTTGCCCGTTGATCACCCATAACTTGATCCATGAAATCGGGATCACCGACATCCCCGGAGGCGCAGCGGCTATCGCCCAACGCCCAGATATCGCCGAGCTGGGTGACAACTGCATCGGGTGGTGGTAACGCGGGTAGGCTAACGTCCTCATCGACGAGGCCTGTGGAACTCAAGAGCAGATCCACCTCTGGCGTCGAGAACCCCAACGTATCGAAGTCAATTTCGCTGTCGAATTGAAGGTCGGAAAGCTCGATGCGTAATAGCGCTTCGTCCCACTCGGCGTTTTCCGCAAGCTTGTTATCGGCGAGCCGGTAGGCTTTGATCTGCTTTTCGGTGAGATGCTCGACACGGATGGTGGGCACCACCTTGAGACCGAGGCGTTTCGCGGCCTCGTACCGGGCATGGCCGGCAATGATCACGCCGTTGTGATCAATGAGTATCGGGAACATCCATCCGAATTCGCAGATACTCTTCTCGATTTGACGTATTTGTCGTTTCGAGTGTTTACGGGCGTTGCGGGCATACGGCGTTAGCGCTTCCAACGCCGTCATTTTGACTTTCATTGCAATATTCATTTCGGCTCCTGTCCCTGCATCGCAGGCAAAAAAAACCGGCCAGACATGGGTGCACAAAAGTGCGCATCCATGTCTGGTCGGTTTCGGTGTTTAAGTTACGTTAGGGCATCGTAGAACCTTCGGTGAAGGCGATGCAAGCGGTATCGCATTTTTTTCTAATGGGAACCCGGCCGCATTCGCTTCACTACCGCTGTTTCCGCTTCAAATGTGGGCCAATTTGCCAAAATTTGGCGCTGTTAGCCCGGGTGAATGGTCTCGACGGGTTTAGGAGTGTTAGCGGTAGAAATCGTTACCGCTTCCTTTTCAGGGACCGCAGGGGCGGAAAAAGGTCACCTACCTCCACATCCAGCGTGTCTGCGATCCGGATAAGGTTGAGTGTCGCCACATTGCGCTCCCCACGCTCAACCCCGCCGTAATAGGCCCGGTCTAGCCCCGCTTCAGCCGCAAAGCCCTCCTGAGAGTAGCCGCTTGCCTTGCGAAGCACTCGGATCTTGCGACCCAAAGCCACGAGCTGCGCATCTTTTGGCATTGGCTCAAAGTAGAGCTATGCTCTTCCCAGGGCCACGGCCTATAAGGAGTATTCAATGCAGAGAATTCGGAATGTTGGTCAGTCAAACTGCGGCTTCTGATGTCGGCGTCACCGATAAAAGTCGAATACGTCGCCACTGAAATATGGTCAGAAACCCGGCGCCCGGTTGCCCGCTGGTACAAGGTTTCTAATCCTGCGGCAGGGCACGACATTCAATACGTTCGCGAATATCACGGACAGCTTGAACGTTTCTCGAGCACGTCGCTCGAAAGCAATCTCGACCCGGGTGTTCAACTCGCGTTTTTGAAGGACGACGATAAGGCGACGGCGTGTGATGAAATTTCCACGCAACTCACCGGTATTCGCCGCGTGCGGCCCAAAAATCGCAGCACATCCGGCGCCACGAACTCTACGAGCTATCTAGCCGAACAATCCGCCGGCGATATCGGCTGCCTCATCCTCACCATCGTTGTTGGTTTTGTCGTTGGTGGCTGGCTAATGTTCGGCAACGGTGGTTCTGATTGGCAGACGAAAGACGACTCAATCGCGGCTTACATCATGATGGAAGATTTTGTGACGCGGCGATTGAAGTCACCGACTTCTGCGCGTTTTCCGGGTATTTCCGAACGGCAGCGGCATGTCACTGCATTGGGCAACGGCAAATATCGTATTGAATCGTGGGTGGATGCACAGAATGCCTTTGGTGCACAGATTAGAAATCGGTTCGTAGGGGAAATCCTACAGGTCGACGAAGACCAATGGCGGCTTATTTCTTTGTCGTTATCTCCGCGGTAGCTTGCCGCCAAAAATGATTGAGGACGCCTCAAGGCATCGGCCCCCCCACATTCTGGTAACCCTCGCGGCGGAAAGGTCAGTATCACCAGTCATTTCAACATGGCTGTAGGGCTAACTGGGCCCGCAGAAAAATTACAATTAAATCAATGTGTACGAATTTTGAGGAAGCACAGTGGTGAGCAGCGGTGGGATTGAAAGAGTTCGCGTGCAAAAAGTGTGGTCACGACTTCGGTTACTACATCACCGGACAAAAGCGCATGCGCACCGGCAAGGGTTATGAGTACCAGTACCGCTGTGTGCAGTGCGGCGGACTGGGCTGGTCTAAGCACCCTGATGTTGTGGCGAAGTACACCCGCGACAAGACAGAGAACGGAGGAAAATTATAAAGAGATGTGACGCAGGGCAAAACGCCCGCAAGCCTGGCGGTGACTCTTGTTGATATTGTCCTGGCTTGGCTCTGCAGCCAGCGTCTTCCAGCAGCACCCCTAATCGACGCTCGGTGCTGAATAGCGACCGCGCAGGGATTCGAGCATGTTAAGAGCAGGTTAAAACCGGCATGATCATTCAGCACCACCCTCACCGCTTCCTCCGTCCTCTCTGATCCCGACACTGCGCACAGCGGTGATGTGGATCGGAGACAGGCATGGATTTAAGACACCCCCAGCATTTCTTGGTGGGCCGCATAGCAAGGTTGACAACGTGGGCGAGTTGCGTCATTTCTGCTCTCGCTTCCGCACTTTCAGGTCAGGAAACACTTCCCGCCGCGCCTTTGACCAGCCGTCTGCGGCATCTATTCGCATAGACTGTCCGAGGTAGGCTTCGTCGCCCTCCAGTGTGATCCGGTTGGCTCGTCCGACCCATGCGTTGAAGATGCTAGTGACCTGCGCGTAGACGATACGACCCGTGTGCTTGTGCCGCATCTTGATAATGTCGCCACGCGATAGGTACCGCAAGTCGTGTAAGGTTTCCATCAAAACAGTGCACCGAATGCTCAGCCGTACTTTTCGCCCCTGACTCAATAAGCATAGGAGATATTCCTGGAAAAATAGCGTCGGCGACGCACCGCAGGAGTGCGGAAATGAGAGGGCACAGGCTGAAACCTCGGCTGGCGGGGTGGGCCAAGCAAAGAAACCGGGCCGGGGCCGAGATAGAGGGAAGAGGACGCCCGGCCCGAAGTTTTTAGGGGATTGTTGTTGTGTCATTAAGTGTAGCAGAGCAGCCGGGCCTTGCGGCGTTCATTCCAAAACGCGGGAAGCAGAGAAGATCGCGCCTATACTTTCACCATGGAGGCTTAAAAAAAAGATAGCTTGAGGGAGCACATGAACACCACGGCCGCGGTTACGCCCGACAAGTCCGACATTACTCACTAGTCGATAAATAAGGCGACATCGATGGAACTTTCTGAGAGCGTACCGATCGGATCAGATATGAAACTGGACGGCCGCACGCTTGACCATTCGACCTTGGAAGCTATTCGCTTGATGGCGATAGAGCGCGTTCGCGAAGGCGAGTCGCCGGCGACGGTGATCGCATCGTTCGGGTTCAACCGGACGACCATCTACAAATGGATCAAAGCGGCGATGCAGCCGGGTGTCGGCATCAAGGCGTTGCGTTCGACGAAGGCTACGGGGCGGCCACGAACCCTGAGCGCGGCGCAAGAGCGACAGGTGTTCCGCTGGATCAATGGTCGTGACCCGCGACAGTATGGATTGGACTTCGGCTTGTGGACGCGCGCGGTGGTCGTGGAGTTGGTGACGCAGAAGTTCGGGGTGACGATAGGCGTCACGGCGGTCGGGGAGTTGTTGGCGAAACTGGGATTGACGCCGCAGAAGCCGCTGCAGCGAGCCTATCAGCGGGACCCCGAGGCGATTGAACGCTGGCAGCGTGAAACCTTCCCAGCCATCGCCCGTCAAGCGAAACAGCACGGTGGCGAGGTGTTTTTCTGGGATGAGTCTGGCTTGCGTGCTGATACGGTGCACGGTAAGACCTGGGGCGTGCGCGGCCAGACGCCGGTCGTGTACCGACCCGGACAGCGTCAATCGTTCAGTGCCGCCTCGGCGGTCAACGCCAACGGGGCGTTCTGGTTTTGCACCTATAGCGGCGCGCTCAAAGCCGCTTTGTTGATCACCTTGCTGCGCCAGCTCATGCGGGGCCGGCGCAAGCCGGTGCATCTCGTGCTCGACAGTCTGCCGGCGCACAAGACCGCGCGCGTGCGCGACTACGTCGCTTCGACGAATGGCCGGCTGAGCCTGCATTTTCTGCCCGGTTACGCGCCAGACCTGAACCCCGATGAATGGGTGTGGAGTCACGTCAAGCGCACGGGTGCAGCGCGACGGCCACTGCGGGCGGGCGAAACACTGCGCGAGAAGATCGAGGAGCAACTCACCCAACTCAAGCGTATGCCCCACCTTGTTCGATCATTCTTTCTTGCTCCATCTGTCGCCTATATTGGCGACTGCTGAGTAAGCTGATGAAGGCCTTGTGGGCTGAGGGATTGTCGTTTGCTGAGATTGCGGACAAGTTCGAACTGCCGGTAGAGGCGGTGCGTGAAGTGTGTACGGGCCGCAAAGCGAGGGAAAAGAGACCAGCCAAGGTGAAGCACGGGCCGCGCAAACAGATGCTCCTTGACCCGTCAAACAACGTTACACGCACGCGAGGCTCGACCCGCACCGGCAAAAGCGCCGCGCATAACCGCAGTGCGCTTATTGATATCGGCAGTGGATTCAAGGTGCAGTTTACGGCATCCCCCGTACGCACACGCGCACTGTCGGTGGAGTGGTTGCCTGGCCTGTACGATTTCGCACGGTTACCCCAAGAAACCAAGAAGCGGTTCTGGGCGGCACGTGATAAGTTCGTACAAGAGGCGTGGCCGGCGAAATGAGGGACTCGCTATTGCCCGCTTAAAGCACGCGATCAACCGACGCTAGCAGTAAGCCCCGCAGTCCGCCCCTCGCCACCACCACTGCCAGCATGATCCGCCAGATTAAGATGAACCTCTTCACACAACCGCCGTACCGCTCGTGACCTAAGACCACCGACATGCTATCGGTTCGCATCACTAATCAGAACTGACCAGCGGTTTAAAACCCGACCTTAGACAAACACGTCGCAGATTGAGTAGGAAGCCGGTGGGAATCAGGGTTTTTCAGCACAATAGACCCAAAGCAGCCGGTCAGTTTTTCCTTTAATAATGATAGAGAAGCTTTAGCGTTTATCAGCTTTGCGGTAAAGTTATTTTTTGCGCTTCTCGTATTCACCCTTACCGACCATTATATCGGTGAACTAAAACGCTGACGTAACAATAAAAAGTAATGACAGATCTACCATTGGAAAAAATCAGCATTTTTGTTGACGTACAAAACATTTACTACACTTGTCGTCAGGCCTACCAAGGCAGTTTTGATTACAATAAATTTTGGTCAGATGTGACGAGTGATCGTGAAGTTGTTAATGCTTTTGCTTATGCAACTGATCGCGGTGATAAAAAACAAGCGCAATTCCAGAATATCTTACGAGCTATTGGTTTCACCGTAAAACTCAAGCCCATGTTAAAACGTCTTGACGGCACAGCAAAAGCAGATTGGGATGTGGGTATTGCTTTAGATATTTTTGAAGAGGCGGAAAAATGCGACACTGTGATTTTAGCTTCTGGTGATGGAGATTTTGATATTTTGTTACAGCGAATTAAAAAACGGTTTAATAGCAATACCGAAGTTTATGGTGTCCCTCAATTAACTTCCGATTTGTTAATTAGAGAAGCCAACAAATTTATAGCGATTGATGAGAAACTGTTACTTAAAAAATAGCCAATCATTAATTACCAGGCAAATGTAAGCTGGCCGCTGCGTTCCCATCCGAAAATCGGAAACTCGACTTTCGTGTTCGCAGTAGGGGTTTGTGTGAAGTGGTTACATAGACGAGAAGAATAGCGGAATTTCAGTAGGCTAAGCGTTCGCTTCTGGCCGCAAGGAGGCATTAGCGGAATTGTTGAAGCGATCGAAAGCTCATTCGGTCGCGTATTTCCGGAGTCGACCCGAAACGGACGCTCGGCCTCAGCTGATATGCTGATATGCTACGAGTGCTCAAGAATCGGCAAATGGAGGCCATGAATGAACGAATTCGCGCAACTCGCGCAGCGAGTAGAGCACTCTCTGGAACTGACAACACCTCCGGTGGCGGTAACGTTTCTGGACACCATTCCAACCGGCGTGGAGGCACCTTCTGCCCCCGTTCCCGCGGGCTGTTCGTTCTGGGAACTCGGCGCGCGCATGACGGTGGCCACAAACGCCGAACATCACAAGTACTGTTCGATTGGTATCTATACCCACAATCTGGCGGATGCCCCAAGCAGCCAACAACACGAGCTCGAGGCCACGCTCGGTGCCATGCAAGGGCTCGACTATCTCAGGCCCAGCGAGGTCGAAGCGCTACCGGTCATGACAAATCGCAGCAAGCAAGTCGTCTACGGACCGCTTCACGAAGCGACGCAACGACCCTCTGTTGTTTTGCTCTTCGCTCGCGCATCCCAAGGCTTGATCCTTTCCGAGGCACTGACCCGAGTCGACGGCGAGACACCAGTGGCGATGGGTCGCCCGGCGTGCGCCTTGATCCCGCAGGTTCTCAATACTTCGCGCTCCGCTTCGAGTCTTGGTTGCTGCGGGGCTCGGGCCTACCTCCATGCTCTGCGTGACGACATCGCGCTGTGGGGTCTGTCCGGTGCCAAGCTTGAGGCATACGTGGACGAGATTGAGATCTTGGCGAAGGCGAACTCAGTACTCTCCCAATTTCACGAGCTTCGCCGGTCGGCAATTGAGGCGGGCGAGTCTCCGACCGTCGAACAGTCTTTGGCGAGGCTGAAGTAGCTCACGCTAGATGTCGGCTTGTGGCCGAGGCTGTGTGAGAACTCAGTTCGGTTCGTCATCGACACTGTCCTTCCTCAAAATTGGTCTGCGTTGATTTTATTGCACTTTTTCTTCCAGCCCAGTTAGCCTGTCGGCCATGTTGAAATGGTTGGGAATACTCCTCGGAACTCGCAGAAGTGCGCTTCGCAGCCGGCGTGAGCTGGCACTTGAGAACTTAGCGCTGCGTCAGCAGCTAGCCGCGGTCAAACACCGTCATCCAAAGCCGCGACTAACGGACACCGATCGCCTGTTCTGGGTTTTGTTGTCGCGGTTGTGGAAGAACTGGCGAAGCTCGCTACACGTGGTTCAACCGGGCACCGTTGTGCGCTGGCATCGCCAAGGATTTCGCTACTACTGGCGTTGGAAGAGTCGGGGCCGGGGTCGCCCAAAGATTGATCCGGAATTGAAGGTCCTCATTCGGCAAATGTGTCGTGCTAATCCTCTGTGGGGTGCACCCCGGATCCATGGCGAGCTTTTGAAGCTAGGCATCGATGTCTCGGAGGCAACGGTGTCCAGGTACATGCTCCGCCGTCGTGGGCCACCGTCTCAAAGCTGGCGGAGTTTCCTGGACAATCATGCCCGAGAGCTGATCTCGATAGATTTCTTCACCGTGCCCTCAGCAACGTTTCGAGTCTTATTCGTGTTGGTGATACTAAGCCATGAACGTCGGCGGATAATCCATTTCAATGTGACCGCGCATCCGACGGCGGTGTGGACAGCACGGCAACTGTTGGAGGCCGTCGGTGAGGGCGAGACGCCTGGCTACGTGCTTCGGGATCGAGACCAAAGTTACGGCAGAAGATTCTCTCGGCAAGCCTCAGCGTTGGGTATAGAAGAAGTACTGACAGCACCCCGGTCGCCGTGGCAGAACGGGTATGCGGAGCGGGTGATCGGATCTATCAGGCGAGAGATCCTCGATCACGTCATCATTCTCGGGGAACGGCATCTGAGGCGGATGATGAAGCGGTACTTTAGCTACTACAACGGCACGCGGACCCATCTATCGCTGGGAAAGGATGCACTGCAGGAGCGAACGGTACAGCGACCGTGTGAGGGTAGGGTAGTTGCATTACCGCGGGTCGGTAGCTTACATCATGAATATATTCGGCTGGCAGCCTAGGTCTGCTTACGGATGAATATTGAGGAAGGACAGGGATAGATCACATTACAGATGAGGTTTTTTCGACCCTACAACATTTCTAGCCTTTTAAACATGTATCTCAGGCTGGCTTGGACACCACCAAACCCAATAAAATCAATGCGGACGAATTTTGAGGAAGGACAGGCACGCGGGTGTGCACCTGTTGCCAGTGCGGTAACTCCTCTTGATGTTTGTGTGAACGATGCATGATCCGGTCCTTCACCAATCTTTTGTTTACGGAGCAATCGACTGAAACCACTTCTACCGGATGATTCCAGTTGAAATCCAAGGTGGTCTGGATTACTTTTTTTCACATCAACATGTCCATTGACTTTGAGACGCTAATAATTCAACGTGATAAATTGTTTCGAGGCATGAAGCATCGTTGAGGATATTTTACCCCCATCTTTAGTTTTCCAACCGCATCCGTTTCGAGCGCCTATGCGCGACAGTCTCGGCTATGCCTTTAAATAAAGGAAAGACATATGCAATTCGGCCTGCATCTCACGCCTTTTTTCAGTCCTCCGGAGCGGACACCGACACAAATCCTAGACGAGGTCATTGAAACCGTCCGGGCCGCGTCCGGCATGGGGTACGACTGGGTCTCCACCCCGCATCATTGGTTGTCACACCCCACGGTCTGGCCTCAGCCATACCCGCTCGTGGCCCGCTTGGCACCGGAAACTGGGAACATGAGAATTAAAACCTCGGTGTTGTTGTTGCCGTTGCTGAACGCGGTTGAGGTGGCGGAGAATGTAGTGACTCTAGACCATCTTACCCATGGGCGGCTGACGTTAGGTGTGTCGATTGGGTATCGCGAGGAAGAATTGCAGATCGCTGGATTGACGCGCAAAGACCGGGTCCCCAAGCTGGTCGAGTCACTCGACGTCATGAAGCAACTTTGGACCGGTGAAGAGGTAACTTATCACGGCAAATATGTCACGGTGGAAGCTGGCCGCCTGGGCTTTGGGCCCTATCAACAACCCCATCCGCCCATCGAATTTGGCGCGCAGAGTCCCGGTGCGGTGCGGCGGGCAGCCCGCATTGCCGATGGTGTTTTTTTAGGGCCTCAAGTGGGCTGGAAAGAAATTGGCGAGCTGCTCGCCATCTACCGGCGTGAACGCCAGGAGACCGGCAATGCCGAGATGGGGATGCTGGGCGCCTCTCGATGCCTCATCGTTGGCAACAATAAAGAGGACGCTGCCGCCAGGGGAC